>NZ_JAULBC010000004.1:244004-335645 GCF_041060425.1 Danxiaibacter flavus | reverse complement strand
GTTTGCGCAATTTTCAAATTACATGTGCTGCCTGATAACAGTAAGCGTGATCAAGGCCAGGTACTTCGTAACTCGTACTTCGTACTTATTATAAACGTTGCCGCACCTTTCACTATTCACCATTCGCTTCGCTGATTTGATGATGTCTGATTTCGTCAATTCGATCAGCCTGACTAATTTCCGTTTGCGCAATTTTCAAATTACATGTGCTGCCTGATAACAGTAAGCGTGATCAAGGCCAGGTACTTCGTAACTCGTACTTCGTACTTATTATAAACGTTCCCGCACTTTTCACTATTCACCATTCAATATTTAATGCCAATCCTCAAAACACGATTTGAAGAATTTGGTTAACCTCAGTCAAACAGAGATGACAGCATACTTTTTCATCGATAGTCCGTAGGACTTTAAGTTTAATAGAAGCCCTAACATATAGGATCTTTCTTGTCCGTCAGGACATTAATCCTTTATATTTGGTTAAAGTCCTAACGGACTATGATGTTCTCAATTCGCACATTTCTATTAAGCTTAATTCCCTACGGGAAAAATTGTTACTGCTATGAAATCTGTCATTGGCACGACAGGGGAGGCCTCCCCCAACACGAACCTGTTAAATGTTGCGAGATGTCTCCTGTCGTCGACATGACGTTCAACGCTCATCATCGCAACAAATACAGTCAACACTCTTAACGAAGGTGCGTTGTTTTACTATTCACTTCTTAACTCTTTATTCTTACCCGGAAATAAATGTTCACGCGCTTTTCACTATTGACTATTCACCATTCACTTCTCAACCTTCAGGCAGATTGTATTGATAGTAAACGTCGCTGCACCTTTCACTATTCACCATTCACTATTGACTATTGACCATCCCCATTCACCTCTCAACCCTCACATCTTTCCGCGACAACGGCATACTCATACAATGTGCACCACCGCGTGCCCTGGATAGTTCTGCAGATGGCAATAATATTAAAGTGTTATTAATGGTTTCCGGTGAAGCTTCTTTCTTTTCAAAGCGGTCAAATAGTTCTGACGCAGTGATAATATCATAACCATTCTGTATAAATCCTTTTTCAGTTTCCTTATTCCTGTCGTAGCCAACAACGACGCCGTCTTTTAAAGCTAACAAATTACAGGAATCCGTCCACTGCTCCCTTTCATCATAAGGAAAGATGTTGTTACCGCTGTAAATGATCCTAACGTCACTTTCAGGAATATTAAAATCTTCTATACTTATATTTCTTAACAGAGATTCAAGACCTGTTACCTTATGGCTGATATTGATCTCGTAGTTTTTGCCGGCGTCATAAGTTTCTTCAGTTGATTTTTTGTAACGGCGGATTTCAACGAGTTCAAATGTTTGTTTTGCCTCACTGTCATCAAGGTCGTGGTAGTATGAATATCTTGTACTGTTTTTATACTGGTTCAACATTTCAGAGAACTTGCCAAACAGTACCCATGTATCTTTTCGCACCTGTGTAAACACCGTATCAATGTGCATTTGAGCGCGGTGTTTCGGAATTTTTATTACCGTAATTTTTTCTATACCAACTGCCGGAGTTTTAAAAATAGAATGAATGATCTCATTCACAGCACTTGCTGTCGTCCGCTCACTTATGCCAATAAGCATATGTCCCGGAGCGATCATCATAACGTCACCGCCTTCAACTGATGTCTTAAAGTCACGTCTCTCTTCTTCATTTAACAGGAAGAAGCTGCTCGATTCTGATATCTCAATTATTTTTTCCTGTTTTTTTTCAAAAAGATGATAGAAAGAAATAAACTTCATCAACATCGATTCTCGTTCGCGTGCCGGAGATGCAGCGTTGCTCAACAACAGGTGGTCATGCAGCACAATGCCAATGTCCCTGGTGAAAATGAAATTCGGTAATGGCTGAAATGCCAATTGCCGTTGCTTTTTATCGGGATTATATAACACACCGCTTATAAGTACTTTAGCCAGCTCATGCGGATTTTCGATAGCATCCAGTTTCCTTTCTGTTTTAAAACTGCAACCTTCCCATGCGCATACGGCAGAAATAAGTTTAGATCTTATAGCATCCTGCTCAAGCACTTTTGCCAGAACATGTTCTGTATCCAACACTTTATCACTGTTAAAGTAGTCAGGATGATCAGGCTTATAACAGTCAGGTTGCTTTTGTTTGTCCTGCCTCTTTTCAAAACTCCGTATGTAACCGATTTTATCGGGATCAAGAAAATAGAGAAGTAGTTTGATATATTCATTGTATTCCCTGCGCATGTTGCTCAGGAAAACAGTGTCATCATATAACCATTCCTGGAATTTGCTGGGTACTATTTTGCCAATTCCTCCATCAGGGCTGTGGATTAATAATCTCTCCAGTGTTCCTATTTCAGATGTAACATGTATTGCATTCTGTGCCATAAAAAAACATTATCGCTAAACTGCCTGCCGCAAGATAAGAGATTGTAAATTCAAAATATAGTAGTTAACTAAATTGTAAATAAAGGGGGTGTGCAAGTGCAAGTCTTTTAAGTCAAAAGTAAAAAGTAAAAATTCAAAAATTATTGCCGGAAGATCTTATTATAAAAAGCAGTGTGACTGCACCGATCGTTTTTATTTTTGAATTTTTACTTTTGACTTCATTACGTTAAAGCGTTTATCTTTTCTGCCAGCGCATGATCTTTTGCTGTAACGGTATTTCCGGCATCGTGCGTGTTTAACCAAATTTCTACTTTGTTATACACGTTGCTCCAGTCAGGATGATGATTCATCTTTTCGGCTTCTAATGCAACCCTGGTCATAAAGGCAAATGCTTCCGAAAAGTTTTTGAATTCAAATTTTTTGTACAGTTTATTATCAGCTTCGTTCCAGCCTGCAGCGGTATTGCTACTCATATACAACTGTTTATAAGGTTATTTGACAATGTTGTCAGATCATATCGGGCTATTGTTGCTCTGAAGTAATTGTTACATAAACTTACGAGCTTTATAGCGTTTTTCAAATAATAGCGCAATTGTGGTACAGCTTACGGCATATGTTGAAAAGAACTTTAACCTTCAGGAGTGATTCCTTTTTTTACCAGATTGTCACTGTGCATTGATTCCAATGCTCAAAATATCAGGTGTCCCTTGTTTTTTATTTTTTCATTGGTCAGTTCGGTCACCAATTGAACCCCGGGTATTGTTTTAACAGAACGGATAAGATTATTGCAATCATCATCACACACCGCATCTCCTTTCATCAACCATAAAAAGTCAATATGTTTAAATTCAGGCAGAAGATACTCACCGTCAAAACTATTGTGATAGATATAGTGATTTAGAAAAGTATTGTTAACGTTATGCTGATATACCGGAAAAAAATAATTTCTTTCTTTCTTGCGTAAATGCACTTCTATATCTCTGTTCAGTCTGAAATTATATCCGAGAAAACTATTTAGCTGCCAGCAGAAGCGATAGTTTTTAGTCACTGCAATAATTCCGAGCAATCTTGTATCCGAAAAGAAATCATCTGTAATATCATCTATGTTAAGTGTTAGTTTCATCTCGAAATATTATTCCAGCCGGGTTTAGAATTCTATATTAAATGTAATCTCCTTACTGTCTCTTGTAACGTAGAGTGTTGTTTTATCTCCTTTTTTGAAATGTTGAAGTGCTTTCATATAAGTAACAACGTCAATAAATTTGTAGTCGCCAAGCTGCGTTAAAATGTCACCGCCTTGCAAACCTGCTCTTTCTGCTATTTTGCCTTTGCTTACTCCATCAATTCTCATGCCTTTTCCTGTAAACGCATAATCGGGCATAACACCAAGCGTTACCGGTAAGTTTACTGAGCCAACTTCTTGTTCACGCGTTTGTAAGAAAGCCAGCTTGCCTTGTTTATCCGTTGCTTCTATTATATGCTGTATATAACGTAAAATACCAACTTCGCCGGTGTAGTTAATCTTGTCCCAATCGTCTGTTGATTTATGATAGTCACTGTGCGTGTTTGTGAAAAAGAACAGAACAGGGATATTCTTGTGATAGAATGAGGAATGATCACTTGGTCCCGTTCCGCTGCTGTCAAAATGGAGCACAAATCCGCCGGAATTAACAGTTGAAATCACCTGAGACCAAACAGGAGAAGTTCCATATCCGCCGATTGTAAGTTTCTTTGCGGTATCGTAACGGCCTATCATGTCCATATTAATCATGTAATTGGGAGTGATGGCGATAGTTGGATGACTAAGCCAGTATTTTGAACCTAACAATCCAAGCTCTTCCGCAGAAAATGCAATAAAGAGATAGTTGTTACTTTTTGCGCTGCTTGCTTTCAGGATCCTTGCTATTTCAATAAGACCAGCTGTTCCGCTTGCGTTATCATCCGCACCATTATGAACCTGTCCCTGCGAATCCAGTGCATTGCCATCTTCGCCAAAACCGAGATGGTCGTAATGAGCACCTATGATAATTGTATTACCCGCACTATTATTAATATATCCTATAACGTTGTGGGCTTTGCGTTGCCTGGGCTGAAGACTTACAGAAAGTTTAAGATCATAAATGCCGGTGTTGTCCGGAAAATATTTTTGTAACGCATCTTTTGTGATATAAACTACAGGAATGCCTGCAACTTCGGTAGTATCATATTTATTGAACTGAACATTATCTTCAGATGTCGAGGTATTGATAACGAGTAAAGCCTTTGCACCTTTTGCTGTTACTTTTTTTGCCTCATTCTGAATTGCATTATCAACATCAAAATGGGGATTGTTTTTATTGTCTTCAAGTATATCTTTTAAATCATAAAACCACGGTTCGCCTTTTTCCCTGACGCCAATTGAAGATGTGCCATCCGCAGAACTGTTGGCAGAAAAAGCGATGGGAATAAATTCAATACCAGGTTTTAAGGCAGCGCCGTTAACAGATAAAGTTGTGGTTTGACGATCGTATTGTTTGCCTTCATTAATATCAAACTCCTGTACAAAGTTGTTGTCTCCTTTGGGTTCTAGTCCAACGGTTCCGAACTGACGGCTTATGTAATCCATTGCGTCCAGTTCTCCCTGTGTGCCAGCTCTGCGTCCTTGTCTTGCATCATCAGCAAGATATTTTACGTGAGCCTGCAGATTTGTGAGAATCGTTTTGTTTTCTTTTTCTTCCGCCTTGCGCTGTTTCCTGCTTTGCCCAAATGTTAATACCGGAACTAAAACAATAGCCACCAATAGAATCTTCATAAATCACAATGAGTTGGTTATGTGCTGCAAAAGTAGGAAGAAGTTTCAGCTTTCAGGTGTCAGGTATCAGGTGTCAGGTATCAGGTGTAAGGGGCGAGGTATGAGGAATGAGCCATAGCGATTGACATATGAACAAGGATCGGTGGAGCGGAGTGAAGATCCAAAACATTACGACCAACTTTTGCAGCTGTTCAATGCCATACCCTCGCACCTTGCCCTCCCGTCCCAAACCCTATGCCTTACACCTTAGGCCTCAAACCTGATACCTTACGCCTGATACCTGCTCCCTCACACCTCTCCCCGCCTTTTCCCAATCTCGTAATGTTATTCTCGGAATTGACGTTACTTTGCATCATTTAGATTGAATGTTTTAACAGCAGTGTGGTTTGGCGACTGCCTGCAATTCAAAAGAGACAGGTTTGGCTTTACAAAATATTAATATAGCCCTGGTCGGCAACCCCAACAGCGGTAAATCATCTCTGTTCAACGCACTTACCGGGCTTAACCAAAAGGTGGGAAATTTTCCGGGGGTTACTGTTGATAAGAAGACAGGCGAGAGTAGACTGGATGATAATCTGCAGGCTTCCATTATAGACCTGCCGGGAACTTATAGTCTTTACCCAAGAAGGGCAGATGAGTGGGTTGCTTACCGCGTGTTAATGCATGCCGACGAAGACAATGTAAAACCTGATCTGATATTACTTGTAGCCGACGCGAATAACCTTAAACGCAATCTTTTATTCTGCAGCCAGATCATAGACCTGAAAGTGCCAGTGGTAATTGCGCTCACCATGATGGATCTTGCCCGCAAAAAAGGTATTGAAATCGATGTTCCTGGTTTGGAAAGAGAATTAGGCGTTCCGGTGGTTGTGGTAAATCCAAGGAAAGACAAGGGCATTGCACAATTAAAGAAGGCGCTTGTTCAAACAGGTAAGCATCAGTATCATCCGCCGCAAAGAGATTTTATCGGGAACAGGGAACTTGCGCCCGCTGCAGTGGAAGGGATGCAAAAGTTGATTCCACATCTAAGTGAATACGCGTCTATTCATTACCTGATTAATCATGAGAATTTTCCTCTGGCTCCTGAATTACAGGATGCAATTGAACAGACGGAAATAGACAACAAATTCAATCCTACAAAAACTCAGGCAGAGGAAATTATGCAGCGCTATGGCCGCATAAAACAAATAATGCAGAAAAACGTGGTAGAGCCTGACCCTTTGCAAAAAAAATTATTCACAGAAAAACTTGATAACGTTCTTCTCCACCGGTTCTGGGGGTACATTATTTTGTTGTCAGTTCTGTTCTTGTTGTTTCAAAGTATTTTCTGGCTGGCGCAGTATCCGATGGATGCTATTGACTGGGGCTTTGCAGAAGTGAGCGGCTGGCTGAACAATACTTTGCCCGAAACATGGTGGAGCGATTTGCTGGTGAATGGAATTATAGCAGGGCTTAGCGGCATACTGGTTTTTGTGCCGCAGATCATGATCCTGTTTGGCTTGATTACAATACTAGAAGACACGGGCTACATGGCGCGTATTAGTTTTTTAAGCGATAAGCTAATGCGTAAAGTTGGTCTGAATGGGAAAAGTGTAATGCCGATGATCAGCGGTTTTGCTTGTGCAGTGCCGGCTATCATGAGTACACGCAATATTGAAAATAAAAAAGAACGGCTGCTTACCATAATGGTAACGCCGTTGATGAGTTGTAGTGCGAGACTTCCTGTGTTTACCATCCTTATCAGCCTTGTTGTTCCTTCGAAATATTATTTGGGATTTTTAAGCTTACAGGGTTTTGTAATGATGGGACTTTACTTGTTGGGTGTTGTTATGGCGCTCATCGTAAGCTACGTGTTGAAGTTTGTTGTTAAGATGAAAGAGAAAAGCTTTTTCATTCTTGAATTGCCGGTGTACCGCGGTCCGCGCTGGAAGAATGTCGGCATCACTATGATTGAAAAGGCGAAAATATTTGTGATGGATGCAGGACGGGTTATCATGGTGATAAGCTTGTTGTTGTGGGTATTAAGTTCCTATGGTCCTTCTCAAAGAATGCACAATGTGGATGAGAAGTATGCAGCTATAAAGCAACATGCAAGTACAGAACAGTTGGCTGAAATAAACAAGCAATATAATTCTGAGAAGCTACAGAATTCTTTTGCAGGTATCCTTGGAAAATCAATCGAACCTGTAATTGCTCCACTCGGATTTGACTGGAAGATTGGCATAGCACTAATTACATCATTTGCTGCGCGGGAAGTATTTGTCGGCACTATGGCTACCCTCTACAGTGTAGAGGAAACGGATGATCTTTCTCTTAAACAGAAAATGCATAATGCCGTTCGCGAGGATGGAACAAAGGTGTACACGTTGCCGACGGCCCTATCGCTGATGGTGTTTTATGTGCTTGCGATGCAGTGTATGAGCACGCTGGCCGTAGTAAAGAGAGAAACACGAGGCTGGAAATGGCCCGCCATACAACTCGCGTACATGACATTCCTGGCTTACGTGACCAGTCTCGCGGTGTTCCACATTTTTTAAGGAATTATTCTCGTTCTGAAGATATCAGAAGGCCCACGTTTCATTTGATGCGCGGGCCTATTCATTCAAATACTTCCATACTAAGGCTGAAATCTTCCTTGTCATAACCCAGGCTTCATTTGTTGGCTCCCAGCTATTGTCCTTATTATTTTTTGTAAAGATGCTTAGTATGTAAGGTGCTTTCTTGCCGTTTACGTAAAGTATTTCATTCCGGCTGGCATCTACGGCGCCATTTTTATCTGCCACAAAAACACCTGCCGGAATTTGAGAGATTGCTTCTTCATCCCAGTATTGACGGCTGAGCAAGCGAAGCATTTTATCGCTGGCCTCTTTTGTAAATACACGTCCGTTAACTATTTGCTCCATTACCCATGCAATTTCGCGGGGTGAGGTTTGCCCCCATCCGTAGACCGACCTGTTTTGTTCCCTTCCGGGCGTGCGACTGTTCACGCGCGTACTCTTTAATCCCATGCTGTCAAGTATCTGGTTAATGCGCGTTCCGGAACCCGAAAGGCCTTGTAGCCACAAGCTCGCACAGTTATCACTAATAGTAAGCATCAGCATCATTACTTTACTCAGTTCAATTTGGGATCCTTCCTTAAAATTTGAAAGAATATCATCCCCTTCGCTATAATACAAGGAGTCTTTATAGACAACTCGTTGATGGTATTTCAGCTCTCCATCCTGAATCTTACGCATGATGCCTAGCAAAATGGGGATCTTGACAATACTTGCGGTCGGAAAAACAGTGTCAGCATTGATGGCAACGATCTTGTTGTGTTTGAGATCATGCACGTAAACACCAACATCGCCGTTAAATCCTTTAATGATCTCATTGATCTGTGTTTCTAACTTTTTGTCCGTTTTTTGTGAATAAGCAGTTACGCATACTAATGCAAGCAGGGCGGTCATCAATTTTCTCATGGATGTTAAGTTAGCAATTTTATGGAAAGAAGAAGACCCAAGAACACAGGATATTTCTTTTCGGGGAACCACTAAGCCACAAAAACACTAAGGAGCACTAAGTATAGATTTTAATATTCCTTTGCCTTGTTTGATGCTCTTCACGTATTTGTGGCTTTCCAAAATCCCGTGATTCTTTTTGTGCTCTTCGTGCCTCGGTTTCAAAAAAACTTTGTACTTCTTTGGTCTTCGAGTCTTTGTGGCAAAAAAGCCGCGTTCCATTGTGTCGCCTGTGCCTCCGTGGTTCCGCAAAAAACGTTCTACACAAATTGTTAAGGTTGTTATAATATATTTGAATCGTTTTATTTTTATTCCTTCTATAAGAATTAAGCAATCTCGTAATATGAAGCATGTAGTTTTTAAAAGAGGCCTGTTGTTTACCATTTTCTGTGCAGGACTTTTTTCTTTTGCCAAAGCGCAAACTGCGTTGGATACAGCCATGGCCAGATATGGAAGTGATTATTTACAGGAACGTGTATATATACAATTTGACAAAGGGTTATATTCTCCCGGAGAAACTATTTGGTTTAAAGCCTATCTGATGGCAGGCATTGAAAATTCCGAAATAAGTAAAAGTTTTTACATTGACTGGACGGATGCTGACGGCAATCTCATCCAACATACATCGTCGCCCATTATTGAATCTTCAGCGCGTGGTCAGTTAGACATACCGGCCGGCTATACCGGAAAGATCATCAATGCAAGGGCATATACTAAATGGATGTTGAACTTCGACACTGCATTTCTTTTCAATAAAGCAATAAGAATAGCACCAAAGAAAGCTTCTGCGGGTACTGCACAGCCGGTTAAGTTTAAGTCTCTCATTCAGTTTTTCCCGGAAGGAGGCGATTTAATTGAAGGCATTTCTTCAAAAGTTGCATTTAAGGCTACGAACGAGATAGGAGAGCCGGTAAAAGCAAAGGGTACCATTGTCAGCAGCAAAGGCGAGACCGTTGGCAAATTTGCAAGTGTACATGATGGCATGGGTGTATTTACGCTGGAACCTGCGGCAGGAGTAACTTATAAAGCCAAATGGACAGATGACGCAAACAATGCTTATGAAACACCGTTGCCTGCAGCTAAAACTTTCGGAGCAACTGTCGCTATCATCCCCAGCCAGGGCAAGGCTAACTTTCTTATTAAAAGAAGTGAAAATGTTCCGGCCGCTTTAAAACAACTGCATATTATTGCAACCACTTACCAGCAGTTGGTATATAAGGCCAATGTAAGGCTGGAAGAAACATCCGCTATCGGAGGCTCAATTCCTACAGCACAATTGCCAAGCGGTATCCTGCAGGTTACATTGTTTGATGATTCATACACTCCCGTGGCAGAACGTATTTGTTTTGTGAACAACAACGACGCAATATTTAAACCGAATGTCGATTTTTATTCATTAAATCTTGGCAAACGTGGCAAGAATACATTAGAAATAGATTTACCGGACACTGTTGCTGCTAATCTTTCTGTGGCCGTTACAGATGCAGGTATTGCTGCAGACAGTAGCAACAACCTTGTTTCTCATTTGTTACTGGGAAGTGAACTGAAAGGATATATACACAATCCCTGGTATTATTTTTCTTCAGATAACGATACCGTTAGAAATAACCTGGATTATGTAATGCTCACCAACGGATGGCGCAGGTTTAAATGGGGCGAACTGGCTAAAGGCATTCTGCCTCAGATAAAGTATCCTGCAGACACAGCGTATGCAGAACTCGGAGGTAAAGTTTTCGGTGCTACCCCAATGCAAATGCGTGAATCCGGTGATCTGTTTGCTATTGTGCAGGGTAAAGATTCATCAACACAGATGCTTACATTTCCGATTGCGAAGGATGGATCATTTAAACAGCCAGGCTTCGTATTTTTCGATTCCTTAAAGATCCATTACCAGTTTGGTAAGGCAAGAGGATTAGAATCTGCGGTTGAGGTCAGGTTTACAAGCGGATTGCTTACAACCCCGGGCAAGGTTAGTCTTAATAAAAGCCTTTTTGCTTATATGCTTAACGATACTACCGGCAATGCCAGGGCAAAATACTTTGCTGACGAACAGGCGCGCCTGGAAAAGTTATTGCAAGGCACTACACTCGAAGGTGTTACCGTTAAATCAAGAACTAAATCACCACAACAGGTGCTTGATGAAAAATATACATCCGGATTATTTTCCGGTGGCAATTCCACAAGTTTTGATGTTGCGAACGATATAGCAGCACAAGGCCAGATGAATATCTTTACTTATCTGCAGGGACGTGTTGCCGGTTTACAAATAACAGGAGCTCCTTCCAACACAAGCCTGATGTGGAGGGGCGGCGCGCCTGATGTTTACCTTGACGAAATGAAAGTAGATGTTCAGCAACTGCAAAATATCCCCATGCCCGACGTAGCTTATGTTAAGGCATTTACGCCTCCTTTTTTCGGTAGCTTTGGTGGGGGTAGCAATGGTGCAATTGCGGTGTACACCCGTAAAGGTGGCGATGTAAAGCAGGCTCCGGGCAAAGGTCTCCCAACAAAAATTGTTTGGGGTTATTCAACAATGAAAGAATTTTATTCGCCTAACTATGAAACATTCGACGAAAGAAATGAACATAGTGACGTGCGCTCCACCTTATACTGGAATCCTTACGTGCTTACTACCCAGGAAAACCATAAAATCAGGCTTACATTCTATAACAATGATATCACTGAAAAATACAGGGTTATAGTTGAAGGTGTTACTAAAGATGGTAAGCTCACACACATTGAACAAGTGTATGAATAGCTGTCAGCTTTTAGCTATCAGCTATCAGCTGCTGTTGAGAAGCTAAAAGTTCTCTTGAGTGCAGTTCTTTTAAAAGATTAAGCTCGCGATTTACGCGAGCTTTTTTATTCAAACAAAGAGAAAGCTTCATATTAAATAGTCATAATGTAAGCCCAGAAATCTGCAAACAACTTTTTATAGACGTCAGTACTTTAAGACGAGACAGCAAAGAGCTGAAAGCTGATAGCTAATAGCTGATAGCTCTCTTCACCTTATTTTCCCCCCTGTTCACCGAGCAATATTAAAGACCGCTTAAATCGGTTTAAATCTTTCTATCTTTATTGGCCCCAGAAAAAGTTATCATGGAATATAAAGTTCTGTTTAGGAATACTATATGTAGCCTTTCCCTGCCACTATGTTTACTTTCTTGCAGTGGAAAAAAGCAGGATCCGCCTAAAAGTGGTCAAACTACGCCTATTGTCGATGTTATTGTTGCATCCAATCAAAGTATAAACAATATTATTGAAGCCAACGGAACAGTTGTGGCAAATGAGTATGTAGAACTTCGCCCGGAAATTGCCGGTCGCCTCATTTATCTAAGCGTTCCGGAAGGTCAGAGTGTTTCTAAAGGAACTGTTATTGCGAGGGTCAATGATGCCGATCTGCGTGCACAACTGGAAAAAAGCAAAGTGTTATTGGATCTGGCAGAAAAAACAGAACAACGCTACAGGCAATTGCTTGCAGTAGAAGGAATTAACCAAAGCGATTACGATGCAGCTCTAAACCAGGTAAATGGTTATAAAGCGGATATACAATATACGCAGGCTTTGATTGATAAAGCAGTAGTGAAAGCACCTTTTGATGGTGTTGTGGGTTTAAGACAGGTAAGCCCAGGCGCGTATGTTTCTTCAGCAACGGTTATCGCCACTATGCAACAGGTAAGCAAGATCAAGATTGATTTTACTTTGCCTGAACAATACAGTAATATCATTAAGGTTGGCAATATTGTTGACGTAAAAGTGGATGTATCTGCGGATAAAAATCAAAAAGCTGAAATAGTTGCCATTGAGCCTCAGATTAACCAGGCAACGCGTAATCTTAAAGTGCGGACTATTCTTTTGAATGGAACAGCAAATCCGGGAGCATTTGTAAAAATGTATGTAAATGCAGGTGTTGATAAGAAAGCCATTATGATTCCTACCAACTGCATTATTCCGGACGATAAAAATAAACAGGTTGTATTGGTTAAGAACGGTCATGCTGCTTTTGTGACGGTGCAAACAGGGGAGCGTGAAGCAGATAATGTAGAAGTAACTACCGGTGTTAAAGAAGGAGATTCGGTGGTTGTTACTGGTGTGTTATTTGCAAGGCCTAAAGCTGAATTAAAAGTACGGAGCGTTAAAACGCTTGAACAACTGGCATCACAAACCCAGTAATTAGTTACACCCGCTGCACTGTATCCATTAAACATCCTATTCATCGCTCATGAATATTTCTGAATTATCGCTGAAACGCCCTGTATTGGCCACAGTGATGAATCTTATGATCATCCTGTTTGGAATTGTCGGCTACACATTTCTGGCTGTAAGGGATTATCCGGCAATTGATCCGCCAATCATTACAGTTACCACTTCTTACACGGGAGCGAACCCCGACATTATAGAAAGCCAGATAACCGAACCACTGGAAAAACAGATCAACGGTATCCCTGGTATCAGAACAATCACCTCTTCCAGCTCATTAGGAAGCAGCCAGATAACCGTAGAGTTTAACCTGGGTGTGGATCTTGAAGCTGCAGCGAGTGATGTACGTGATAAAGTGAGCCAGGCTCAGCGAAGTCTTCCGCTCGACATAGATGCGCCCCCCGTTGTTGCCAAGGCAGATGCCAATAGTGATCCCATCGTTATCCTCGCAGTACAAAGCCGCACTAAAGGATTAATGCAGCTGAGCGATTATGCGGAAAACGTATTGCAACAGCAGCTTCAAACCATCAATGATGTTAGCTCTGTATTCATCTTCGGCCAGAAACGTTACGCAATGCGTTTATGGCTTAACCCGGACAAAATGAGCGCCTATAATATTGCGTTTACCGATATAAGCCTTGCTTTAAGAACCGAAAACGTTGAGCTTCCCCCGGGAAAGATATATGGTGATAATACCGAATTAACCATCCGCACATTGGGAAGGCTTACATCTGAACAGCAGTTCCGGGACCTGATTATCAGACAGGATTCCGCAGGTATTGTAAGATTGAATGATATCGCGCGCGTAGAACTTGGTCCTGAACAAATGGAGCAAAGCTGGAGATACAATGGTGTTAACGCAGTAGGCCTTGCGATCGTTCCTCAGCCCGGTGCTAACAACATTGCAATTGCAGACGAATTATACAAAAGGCTTGACGAAATAAAAGCTTCTAACAAATCCGGCGTTGAGGTTAACGTGCTTATCGATAACACGCTCAACATCCGCCACTCTCTTGCAGAGGTTGAGGAAACACTACTGATAGCATTTGGGCTTGTGGTGTTGGTTATCTTCTTCTTCTTCAGAAACTGGTTGATCGCAATAAGACCTTTGATAGATATCCCCATCTCGCTGATCGCAACGTTCTTCATTATGTATATTGCCGGATTCTCCATCAATATCCTAACGTTGCTCGGGATTGTGTTGGCAACGGGACTTGTGGTGGATGATGGTATTGTTGTAACGGAAAACATCTTCCGGAAATTAGAAGAAGGGCTGCCAATCCGTAAAGCTGCATTGGAAGGAAGTAAAGAAATCTTTTTTGCGGTTATCTCAACCTCTATCACGTTAGCAGTCGTGTTTCTTCCGGTAATTTTCCTTGAAGGATTTGTCGGAAGGCTGTTCCGTGAATTTGGTGTTGTACTTGCTGCCGCGGTATTAATCTCGGCCTTTGTATCGCTTACGATTACCCCTGTATTGAACGTATATCTTACCAGAAAGGATAGTTCTCATGGTTGGTTCTACATGAAAACCGAACCTTTCTTCCAGGGCATGGAAAACGGTTATAGACGCCTGCTGGAAAAATTCATGAAAGTCAGATGGGCTGCAGTTGTCATTATTCTTTTGTGTGTAGCATGCATATTCCTGGTGTTTAGAAATCTAAAAAGTGAGATCGCCCCGCTTGAGGACAGAAGCAGTATCCGCTTTACTGCCACCGGCGCTGAAGGAACAAGTTTCAGCGCGATGGACAAGCTTACTTCAAAATTTGCAGATTTCTTATATGACTCTGTTCCTGAAAGGGATTTCGTTTTTGCAAGAACTCCTGCCGGAGGTTCGGTAAATACTTCGCAGCCCCGTATTGGTCTTGTAGATCCCAAGCTCAGAAAACGCAGTCAGAACGAAATCGTGAATGATCTTCAACGTAAGCTGGGACGATTTAATGAGGCAAGAATTTTTGCCATCCAGGAGCAAACCATCTCTGTTGGTTCCGGTGCCAGAACAAGCTTACCTGTTCAGTTCGTATTGCAGAACCAGGATATAAATAAACTGAAAGACATCATTCCAAAATTTTTGGAAGAAGCCAGGAAGGATAAAACATTTGCCAACGTGGATGTTAACCTGAAGTTCAACAAGCCTGAGCTGCGGATAACTGTGGACAGGATGAAGATTAAGGATCTTGGTCTTTCAACAGCAGATGTTATTGCAACCATGCAGTCAGCCTTTAGCGGAGGAAGAATGGCATACTTCATCATGAACGGATATCAATACCAGGTGATAGGCCAGGTGGACAGACCGGTGCGTAACAAACCGGCAGATATCGAAAAACTCTACGTAAAAAATGCGAGTGGACAAAATATTCCATTGGATGCAGTTGTCAATATGCAGGAGAGCACAAATCCGTCTACATTGTTTCACTTTAACAGGTATAAGGCTGCCACAATTTCTGCTTCGTTATCTGAAGGTTATACCATTGGCGATGGTATACAGGCCATGCAGGGAATAGCCAATAAATTACTCGATCCCAGTTTTCAAACTGCTTTAAGTGGTTCTTCGCGTGACTATGTGGAAAGCTCTTCAAACATCCTGTTTGCATTTGGATTGGCGCTGATACTCATTTATCTTATCCTGGCCGCGCAGTTCGAAAGTTTTGTGGATCCACTGAGTATCATGTTTACAGTACCTCTGGCTTTTGCAGGGGCGTTATTGAGCTTGTGGCTGTTTGGTCAAACCCTGAACATCTTTTCAGAGATTGGAATGATCATGCTGATCGGGCTTGTAACCAAGAATGGTATCTTAATTGTAGAATTTGCTAACCAGAAAAGAGAGATGGGATTGTCGAAAATGGAAGCGGTTGTAGAAGCAGCACAACAGCGTTTAAGGCCGATCTTAATGACAAGTCTTGCAACATCTCTTGGAGCGTTGCCTATCGCACTGAGCCTTGGTGCAGCGTCAACGAGCAGGATTCCGTTGGGTATTGTAGTTGTTGGCGGCATCATATTTTCGCTTATCCTTACGTTATTTGTTATTCCTGCGATCTATACATTTTTATCAGGAAAACATAAGGCACATAAAACCAATATAACGGAATAACTTTTAAGTAATAAGTTTTACGTTATACGTTGATATCAGCGAAGCAAGTAATTATGAAGTTAAAAACAGAAGGCTTTACCCGATTTAGTCTTCGCTCTAAAAAACGTAAAACGTAAAACGCATAACTTTCTTTTATAAACACAAACATGAAAAAAATTCTTTGTATACTATTACTGTTCAGTTTACATGCAGGCGCCCAGCAGCAGTTGAATCTGCAGGATGCGATCAGCATTGCGTTGAAGAACAGTCTTGATATACAACTGGCAAAAAATTCGGTTGAACAAAATACTATATTAAACAATTACGGTGTGGCTGGTGGATTGCCTGTTGTTACAGGCTCTGCGTCAAATCTTGAACAGATTACAACATTAAACCAGAAGCTATCCAACGGCACCACCACAGACCGAACGGGAGTCGCTGCCAATAGCACCAACGCAGCCGTTACAGCAACCATGCTTTTGTACAACGGCATGCATGTAGTTTCAACAAAAAAGCGTTTACAGGAGTTGCAAAATCAGAGTGAGCAGGTACTTAATTCCCAGGTGATGAACACCATTGCCGGTGTAATGACCAAGTATTTTGATATTGTACGGCAACAGAGTTACACCAAAACTATTCAGCAATCCATCGAAGCATCGCAGGAACAACTCAAAATATTGCAGGTAAGGAAATCTGCGGGGTTGGCAAACAATGCGGATATTTACCTCGCGCAGATCGACCTCAATACTTTATTACAGGCAAAACAATCCCAGGAGCTGGTGATAGAAAATGCCAAGGCTGATCTGCTTACCCTGCTTACATTGAATGCGGATTCTGTAATTACAGTCAGTGATACAATATTGGTAGATAACAGTCTTCAGCTGGACTCAGTTCTAACAAAACTTACTACCAATCCAGACATTATTGCTGCTGACCAGCAGATCAAGATCAACCAGTATATAGTAAAAGAAGTTGCCGCGCAGCGCTATCCTGCCCTTCGCTTCAACACAGGTTTAAGTTATAGTCGCAGCCAGAGCGGTGCGGGTTTTACCTTGCTCAACCAGACTTATGGCCCCACATTAGGCCTTACGCTGGCGGTTCCCATCTATAACGGATCGGCTTATAAGCGTCAGCAAAAAGTAGCTGAGATAGATGTTAAGAATGCAACATTGCAAAAGCAGACCCTAATCCGTGATTATTCGGCTAATGCGGTTAAAACGTACCAGGCTTACATCAATACATTACAGCAATACATATCACAGACAGACAATTACAAACTCGCACAAAAACTGCTTGATCTCACCATGCTTCGTTTTGAGCTAAGACAGGCTACAATACTCGAAGTAAGAGAGGCGCAGAAAAGCTTTGAAAATGCCGGTTATTTGTTAGTCAATCTTGCTTATGCCGCAAAAGCTGCAGAGATTGAGCTGAAGAGAATTACTTATACGCTTACTTTTTAGCATTATTGATAGATGAAATGGTGAAATGATCCGGCTCATAACCTTCGGGACGATAATCCGGAGGAATTGCAATGGTGTTACCATCTCTCAATGAATGATAGGCGGGTGACATAATTTCTACGCCTGCTTCGTTAAAACAATCCTGGATGTTCTGGTGCAGTAAAGAATATAAATCCTGCATAATTTGTGGCTGCTCTGTATATGCATTTAGCTGATAAGAAACATAATAGTCATCCAGGCTTGTTTGCAGCACAAAAGGAGAAGGATCTTCCTTAACACCAACGGTTGCTTTTGCAGCCTTTATCAGCAATGCCTGCACTTGTTGCCAGGGTGCATCATAACCAATGGTTATCGTTGTATGCAGTATGAGCCCTTGTTGTTTTGCAAGCGAAGAATAATTGGTAGTTCCTCCTGTAAGAATGTTGGCATTAGGCATGGTTATCTCTTCGTTCTTGATCGTTATTATCCTGGTGACCAACAGGTTTTTTTCCAGCACATCTCCAGTTACATCGCCTATTTTAACTCTGTCTCCTATTTTAAAAGGACGCATGTAGGTGATCACTATACCTGCAACAACATTTGCTATTGCTGATGAAGATCCGATAGAGAAAAGTATGCCCAGGAAAACAGACACACCTTGAAATATTTTTGAGTTTGCGCCTGGCAGATAAGGAAATATGGCGACAAACATAAAGATGTACATCAGTGCTTTGATAATATTGAAAGTTGGCATGGCCCAATCAGCGTAAAAGCCTGCTATAGTGAGCCTTCCTTTTGTTATTTCTTCCGCGAAAAACCTGACGAGTTTCACCGCATAACGGGTTACAAGAAAAATCACCAGTATAGTGATCATGTTGGGAAAATAGCTGACGAAGCTTTTTACAATCGAGATCATAGGGTTAATAACAAAGTCCAGCAGGCTGTCCGCAAAACTTCTCGTCCAGGGAAACAGGCTAAATATTAGCGGCAGGGAAATATAGACGACAAATATGATAAATAACCATCTCAACAAGCCTATGAGCCGTAAAAGAATCGCCCGGTATCTTTGAGGCGAAATAAGCTGGTATTTATTAAGCTGAACTGGTGGCAGTGGTTTCTGCAGAATGTATTTTCTTGTAAGCACTTTAACCAGCTTGTTAACAATATATATTACAAGAATAAGCGCAACAATTATCCCAATCGCTTCGGCGGCTGATATAGCAATGCTCCCGGGTTCCTTAAAGGCAAAATAGGCTAACATTTTGTCCCTGATGATCACCTGGTAGTTTTTGGCAAGACGCTCTGCGGAAATATTGTTTGCGGCTGCATCTTTATCACTCACATAAATAATAATAGCGCCGTCATATGCCAGGTTGTACATGCCCGCAGAGTCTTTTACAATGGTCAGTTTGTCCTGGTCGAAGTGATCAAGTGCCGCAATGCGGTTGAGACGGTATTGTATTAATGTAGCCCTTTCTTCCGGAGTTATATTGGCCAGGGACGTGTATACTTTAAACAACGTATCGTTTTTGAATACAATGGCCTTGCCTTTATTTATGGTCGTATCCAGGTGCAGTGAATCAGCCACTTGAGTAAGAGCCGTAGTGTACATACACAGTGCGGCCAGCAGTAAAAACATATTTTTCATAATACCGGTTTTTAGTGAGCGTTATAAATAAAACGTTGGCCGGGGCAGTTGGTTTAGAACGGGGATGTTTTAAAGGGGAAGTGGCATTTATTTATAAGTCCGGCCATAGAGTACGGATAGTCTTTTTTTGTTTTAGGAGAAAAAAAAGGAATTTTACCTCGTAATCAACTTTACCTTTAAGATTCAACCCTACCAACGTTAGCATGCATGTCGAAAAGTCATACGAAAGTGATGCAAACCTGCTACAATCCCTTCGGGAAGAAAATATTGGCGCCTTTAAAGCTTTGTACGATAAATATTGGGAGCCGTTATACATGCGTGCTGCTAAACGCGTAGGGGTGAACGATGCAAAGGACCTGGTGCAGGAAGTTATGACAACATTATGGCTCCGGAGAATGTTTATTGTTACCGATGAGAACGGAGAGTTAAGCAGGTATTTATTTACCGCACTGAAATACAGGATCATTAGTTACTACACAGACAGATTTGCCCATATAGAAAAAGCTGAACTCTTTGATGCGATGCCGGATGTTGTGGAGGAAAAATTACTGGAAACAAAACAGCTGGAAGAATTCATTGAATATGAAATAAATCTGTTGCCTGATCGTATACAGCAGGTATTTCGGCTTAGCAGGGAGAATGATCTATCGGTCAAACAAATTGCGCAAATATTGCACATTTCGGAACAAACAGTGAAGAACCAATTGACAGAAGCTCTAAAGAGGTTGAGACGCGCCATCCGTTCAAAAGGGGCAACTGACAATGAACTACTCATCCTTACTATACTTTCCTGCTATTATTTTTGCAGCTAAACACTGCCATGCCCTAACTATTTGCTCCTGTCCAATTACGCGAATCTGTATTGAGCTATCCCACACGAAATTATTTTTTAAAAAAAGTTATTCCGGCAATAGTACCAAACGGCATTTTATGAGATAAGTATATTAAGCAAATGAACTATCATCTTGGATAAAACACAGATCAGGCATTTATTTAAACGGTACATTAACGGAAGAGCGAATGGCCCGGAACAGAACCTGGTGAACTATTGGTACAGGTCATTTGATGATGAAGTACTCGATATAAACGATGCCGAAAAAAAACAAATAAAAGCAGAAATATGGGGAGACATTCAGCAACGCATCAGTTTTAATAAAAGTTACAGGCAAAAACGAAACTGGTGGTTGAGGGCTGCTGCGGTTCTCCTGCCCCTGCTGTTAGGTGCGGGCATCCTTTATTATTTAGCATATTATAGGAATAGCGCTGTCCAAACTTTTACCACGTATACTACAGGCACAGGCGAACGGAAAATGTTAAGGATGAAAGATGGCACTGTGCTGAATCTTAATGCCGGCTCAACAATCCGTATTGCTGACGATCTTTCAAAAGAACGAATTGTTGATTTAATTGATGGCGAAGTATTTTTTGATGTGCACAAACAGAAGGGAACTCCTTTTGTCATTAAAAATCAGGCGATAACCACAACGGTTCTGGGAACAGCTTTTAATATCTCAGCCTACAGGAACATTCAAACTTTTTCAATTGCAGTTGTACGTGGCAGCGTGCAGGTTGCAGATGATGGCCACTGTTTAAAACAACTGCAAAAAAATGAAGAACTTGTTTTCAACAGGAACAGCAGATCGTTCATTGTAAAGCCTACAGAGGACCGTGTACTCGACTGGCAAAAAGGTTACCTCGTTCTCAATGATGTTCCTTTTGATGAGATGGCAATTCTTGTGGAAAAAAACTTCGGCGTAATTATTACTACCAACCATGACAAGATAAAAAAAAGCAGATATACCACGCAACTTTCTACGGAGATGAAACCCATGGAAGCCGCAGAGGTACTCGCCGCAATTCATCATTTTAAAATAAGTGGAGGGAGCAACCACATTTTATTTTATGAGTAAATAACTATAATAAACTCTTTGAAAGAGAACCAATCGATCGCTGCCTTTTGAATAACGCCAAACATTTTTTTTATTCCATAAACTAAAGCTATAAAGAATGAAAAGAACCTTGGCAGTAAAGGTTTGCGCAACGCGATTGACTATGCTCAAACTCGCTTGCTTATTAACGGGTATGTTGCTGTTCTTTGCCGCAAAAGCTGGAGAAAACCAAATACTAAGCAAAACCAATGTAACCATTGCTATCAAAAGCGGATCACTTAACGCCGCCATCAAACATCTTCAACAAAATACCAAAATTGTTTTTGCATATGACAGCCCGCTCTTAAGCAATTTTTCTGTTTCTGATCAACGCTTTGTAAACGAGCGGCTTGATAAAGTGCTGAATCAGCTATTGGAGCATACCCCGCTCACATTCGAAGAAGTGAACGGAATTATTGTCATAAGCAGGAAAGACGAATTAAAGACCGCATCCACGTTCAACGCAGCACGAAAAGCCGACATTATAGTGTCCGGTATCGTTGTTGATGAGAACAACAAACCTATAGAAGGTGTGACCGTAGAGGCTGAAGGCAAACTTGCCATAACCGCAACAGATACAAGTGGCAAATTTAAAATTATAGTGCCTTCACAGGAAACAGTAATTGTTTTTAGCCTTATAGGTTACGCTACCGAAAAAGTTCGCGTGGGCAATCAAACAATGCTCAATATTAAAATGCGTCCGGGAATAGATAAGGAGTTGGAAGATGTAGCCGTAGTTGCGTTTGGTAAACAAAGAAAAATAAGCCTGGTAGGTGCACAGTCTACATTAAAGCCGGCAGAGCTTAACCAGCCGGCGGCCAATATTTCCACCATGCTGGCGGGAAGAATAGCAGGTATTGTAGGTGTACAACGAAGCGGTGAGCCGGGAAAAAGCGCAGCAGATATTTGGATAAGAGGAATTTCCACTTTTGGCCAGGGAAACAGTGCAAGTCCGCTTATTTTAATTGACGGTGTTGAGCGCGATTTAAACAATGTAGATCCTGAAGATATTGAATCGTTCACCATACTAAAAGATGCATCGGGTACGGCGGTATATGGCGTACGCGGGGCCAACGGTGTGGTAGTTATCAAAACAAAAAGCGGCAAAGTGGGAAAGCCGCAGGTGTACTTTGATTACAATGAAGGTGTTAACACGTTTACTAAAAAGCCGGCTATGATGGATGGTGTTTCTTATATGCATCTGGCTAATGAGGCGTTGACAACCCGTAACCAAAATCCCCTGTACTCGCAGGAATACATTGACAAAACAGTGTCGGCGCTCGATCCCTTAGTGTATCCCAATGTTGACTGGATGGATGCTATACTCAATAAAACCGGGCATGTTAGAAAGGCCAATATAAATGTGAGTGGTGGTGTAGAAAACACACAATTTTATGTTTCGCTTTCCTATTACAATGAAGGGAGCTTTTTAAAAACCGATGAACTGGAGAAATACAACTCTTCATTAAAATACAACAGGTACAATTTCACCTCCAATCTTAATGTCAAGATTACAAGAACCACAAAGCTGGATGTGGGAGTGCAGGGATATTTTTCAAACGGAAATTATCCGGCTATTGCAACGCATGATATTTTCCAGGGAGCCATGACAACCACGCCGGTTATTTAT
Organism: Danxiaibacter flavus; assembly: GCF_041060425.1. Classification (NCBI taxonomy): domain Bacteria; kingdom Pseudomonadati; phylum Bacteroidota; class Chitinophagia; order Chitinophagales; family Chitinophagaceae; genus Danxiaibacter; species Danxiaibacter flavus. Next base: position 313,035 of record NZ_JAULBC010000004.1, on the reverse strand, counting down.
CCAATAATGTATCCCGGCGGTTTTGTACCCGGTATTTCTCCTAATGGCGGATCACGAAATCCCTATGCAGATCTGGCAAAAAGAGGCTATCGAAATGAGTATGAAAACAAGATCTACTCAAACGTAAGACTCACACAGGATCTTGGCTTCATTACGAAGGGACTCAACATAACCGCGATGATGGCTTTTGATAGTAAGAACAATCAAACGGTAACAAGAAGTAAGGAGAATAAAACATATACTGTCAGCAAAAGCGATCCATACAATCCGGGCGGAACACTAAAACTGTTAAGCGTTTATACGCCTAAACAGACGTATTTAGGATACGACAGGGGTAATAGCGGGGAACGACTGCTCTATAGCGAAGCTGCCGTTAACTATGACAGAAGTTTTAACAGGCATAGGGTTAGCGGACTTGCTTTGTTCTACGCAAGTGACAAAACAAATGCCTTTGGCGATTATATGACATCTATTCCCGAAAAGTATGTAGGGCTGGCAGGAAGGGCGACCTATTCGTTCGACGACAGATACTTCGCAGAATTCAATATCGGTTACAATGGCTCCGAATTATTTAGTCCCAATAATCGCTATGGTATTTTCCCCGCAGTAGGTGTAGGCTGGGTAATATCCAACGAAAGTTTTTTTGATCCTGTAAAGAACGTAGTGAATTTTTTAAAGCTTCGCTATTCAAATGGTAACTCAGGACTTGGTACGGTAAGTGATGCCAATCTTCGCTTCCTTTATCTTGACAAACTGAACGATAATGATGCGGGCTACAAATACGGTGCGTTTAACAATGTAAGCGGCATCAGCATTACCCGTTATGGTACCAATGTTCAGTGGGCCATATCAAATAAGCAGGATCTTGGCTTCGAGTTCCGCACGCTAAATAATCAGCTTTCACTTATTGTAGATGTATTCAAAGAGCATCGCAAAGGCATATTCCTTCAACGACAATCAAATGTTGCTTTTATGGGCTTAAAAGAGCAGCAGTATGGCAACCTGGGTGTTGTTGACAATAAGGGGATTGACGCTACACTCGAATACAATACAACTATTGGCAAGGTGAACCTGGGTTTGCGTGGCAACTTTACCTATAACAAAGACAAGTTGATAGAAAATGATATGCCGCCGCAGGATTATCCTTGGATGGAAAAACGTGGGCACAATATCCTCGCACGTTTCGGATACATCGCCGATGGCCTGTTTAAGGACCAGAAAGACATAGATAACAATCCTGTGCCTGGCGGCGATAAATCTAAAATTCTGCCTGGTGACATCAGGTATAAGGACCTTAACAGCGATGGCAAAATTGACTATCAGGATGTGGCGTACATCGGCAGGGGAGATGTGCCAACAACTATTTATGGCTTCGGATTCAATGTGGGCTATAAGGCTTTCAATGTAGCAGTTTTATTTCAGGGAATCGCCAATGCAGACAGGCATATAGGAGGTTCTGCTATTTCACCGTTTAAGGATGAGCTGTGTAACGTTTTTGAAATCGCCAAAGACAGATGGACGCCTGATAATCCAAACCCTCATCCTTTTTATCCACGGCTGGCATATGGTGGTTCAGACAACACCAACAATTATCAAACGAGCTCATGGTGGGTGAAGGACGTAAGTTTTATGCGTCTTAAATCAGCCATGATATCGTATAACCTCCCTGCAGCCTTGCTGAAAAGAGTTGGTGTAAAAAATTCGGCGATATACTTACAGGGCATTAACCTGCTCACCTTTAGCAAGTTTAAGCTGTGGGATCCGGAACTTAATTCGGACAATGGTACGCACTATCCGAATGTGCGGGTAATATCTCTTGGCGTGAACCTGAAATTTTAAATCCAAAATGCAACAAATGAAAAGAATAATATATACAGTATTGGTAGTTTCCCTTGCTTGTATTTCATGTAAAAAATACCTCAGCCAGGTTCCCGAAGAAAAGATCTCTCTTGAAAGTACTTTTCAATCCTGGGAGACTGCCAACAAGTTTCTTTCAAATATCTATAGCCGGGTGCCGGACGAATATGGTCAAAGGGATGCTGGCGGCAATCAGAATGCCGGCGTATGGACATGTGCATCTGATGAAGCAGAGCTTAGCTGGGCAGACCGTGTTGCTAATAATCTAAACAACGGAAGTTGGGATGCTTCAACCGGACTGGTATCTGACTATTGGACAAACTATTACCAGGCCATCAGGGCAGCCGGAATCTTTCTGGAGAACGCAGACAAGATTAATGGCATTTCACCTGAACAGATTTCAATGCATAAAGCGGAGGCCAGAGCGCTAAGGGCAATCTTCTATTTTTACCTGATGCGTATTTATGGTCCGGTTATTTTGTTGGGCGAAAAGCCGGTTCCCGTGGATGCCAATTTGCAGATCCCCCGCAACACGTATGATGAATGCACAGCCTATGTGGTTGAAGAGTTGGAAAAGGCCGCCCAGGATCTTCCCATTACTTATGCAAGTACCGAACAGGATGGCGGCCGTATTACAAAAGGAGTCTGCTATGCCATACGTGCACAGGCGCTGATGTATGCAGCAAGTCCTTTATTTAACGGCAATGCGGATTATGCCGCTTTGCAAAATAAAGATGGTAAGCAGTTGATCAGCCAAACTAATGATGGAAGCAAATGGAAAATAGCTGCTGATGCTTACCTGGCATTTATCAACCAGTTTGTTCCTTCTGTTTATGATTTAAATGTTGAGCTCAGGAATGGAGTTATTGATCCATACATGTCTTGCAAGAACGCGATTATTAAAGACTGGAATAAGGAAGCAATATTCATTCGTGTAGACTGCTCTATTGCGCCGTGGCAATATGCCTTAACACCATTTCATTCCGGAGCACCCGGTGACCGCGATTCAAAAGGAGGTACTGCAATAGATGCTACACAGAATATGGTTGATGCGTTCTTTACTGCGAATGGAAGAAGTATTGATGACCCGCTTTCAGGGTATCAATCAACTGGCTATTCCAACTTTCAGGCGCCAATGGATACAAGATCAAGAAGTACTTACAATTCCTGGGCAAACAGAGAACCGCGGTTTTATGTAAACATAACGTATAACGGTAGTTTGTGGCTTAATACGCAGAACGGAGAAATCATAACCGAACTGTTTTACAACGGAAATTCAGGCCGTTCTAAAACGTCCAATGATTATTCAAAAACAGGATATGTGGTGCGCAAGGCTATGGGTTTTGGAAAGTGGGATAATAATAACAGGACGCTTATTTTAATGCGGTTGGCTGAAGTGTATTTAAGTTATGCAGAGTGTCTTAATGAAAGTGATCCTGGCAACGCGGATATTCTGAAATACCTGAACCTGATCAGAGTGCGTGCCGGAGTACCGGAGTATGGATCAGCTTCACTGCCTGCACCTGAAAACCAGGCAGAGATGCGGTTGGCAATTCGAAAGGAAAGGCGCGTAGAACTTGCCTTCGAAAACCATCGCTACTTTGATGTGCGCAGGTGGAAGACTGCAGAACAAACGCAAGGCGGTCCTATGTATGGATTGACCATAGGTTCTGATCTGCCGGATTTTCTGAAAGTGACAGTTTTCGAAACACGTGTGTTCAATAAACAGCATTACTTATTTCCGATTCCCTCAGGTGATATAAATAACGATAAACAGCTTGTACAAAATACAGGCTGGTAAACAATGATAAGGCCAGGTCATTTATGAATGTCAATTCAATGTCGTTTAGTTAGGAATTGTTAATGTCAGGCGCTCATAAAAATATCGTGGTCAGTTCAATATTCGGGAGACCTCTCCTGTCGTCGAGGTGACGATGCGGGTGCAGCCTTACACATTATTATATGCTGGTTATTAGTGCTGCTATGATCACTTTTTCTGATAAGCCAGGATCGTCATGTCGACGAAAGGAGACATCTCCCGAAGTTGAAGATGCCTGCTTAACTAAACTCATTCTATTGTCCATTTTCCACATATTAATTTGATCCATAAACTTAATTTATGATTAGCAAACTCAATTATTATATACTTTCATGCGCTGTTCTTATCCTGCTTTTTACCGCATGTAAAAAAGAAGACAAAGGATATGCACATAATCCTTCAGCAGCGATTACTATTTCAAAATTCTTACCGGAACAAGGCCAGGAAGGCAATGAGCTACTTATTACAGGAAGCAATTTTTCATCGGATACCGGCCAGGTTAAAGTTAGCATCAACGGCATTCAGGCCAGGGTGATAGCATCAAACGAAAAACAGATTATGGCTTTGGTGCCCGCAAAAACGGGTGATGGTCCTGTTGTAGTTACCATAGGTGAACAGAGCGGTTCAAGTGAACACAATTTCAATTACCTGTTTTCATATGAAGTAAGCACATTAGCAGGGTCGGGTAACCGCGGTTCAGATGATGGAAAGGGCGCATTCGCCTCTTTCAATTTCAATGGCGTACGAGGACAGCTTTCCGTAGATGACAGCCTGAACGTATATGTGCCTGATGGAGGTAATCAAAAAATCAGGAAAGTTAGTTTTGATGGAACAGTAACAACAATAGCCGGAACCGGAGCAAACGGATACGAAGATGGGAAAGCTGGCAGTGCAAAATTCAATAATCCCTGTGGGACCGCTGTAGATGCAACTGGCAACATTTACGTTGCTGAAAGAAACGGCAGACGTATTCGCAGGATTACTCCGGATGGGATGGTGTCAACATGGGCTTACCCAAGCGGAAATGGTGGCAATGAATTGACCTCCGTCGTTATAAACAAAAATACCGGTGCTGTGTACTGGTCGGACTTTTATGGCGATGGTGTTTATCAGCTAAAGAATGGAACAGTACAACGTGTAATTAATCATTCGCTTCCCTGCACCATTGCAATAGACGCACAAGGCAATATATATGCAACGCATTACGATGATCAGGCAGTACTTAAATATACTTATGACGCATCTGCGGATAAGTTTGATAATGGCAGCATAATAGCCGGTAAGCTCAGGGTTGGCGGTTGTGATGATGGGATAGGAACAAATGCGACGTTCGACAGGCCATGGGGAATAGCTATCGATAGCAAGCGCAATCTTTATGTAAGTGGTCAGGGAGGTGGCGATAAGAGTAATTGTGTCCGTATGATCACAACCGGCAATAATGAAGTAAAAACAATTGCAGGGCAGGCGGCCAGCGCAGGTTTTGTGGAAGGTATGGGCGATAATGCAAAATTCAACAGGCCTACCGGTGTTGTTGTTGATAAGAATGGAGATATGTATGTGTTGGACATGGACAATAACCGGATCCGTAAGATAACCGTCAGATAATCTATCTTTAGCCACACACAAGTGGTTCATCAATTTATTTGCCTGATGTGCCATGACACTTTTAAGCGATACAACATGAGACATTTATTTTACCAGCATCTTGTAATTACAGTGCTTGCAGTTTTAGTAGCAAACTGCGGCAAGAGTGAAACAGACGGACCTCCAATCGGTCCTAATCCTGATAATAACGAAGTTTCATTTACTGATAAAGACGCGACAGCCGCCTATAACAATTTCAATAATTATTTCTACAGCAGTAATGATAGACTGTATTATGGCTCAACTGAGAAAAAGAATATCGGCGCTATCTGGTGCCAGGCAATTTATTGGGATATGGCTATGGATGCATATCGCCGCACCAATGAAAGTCAGTATAAAAAGTTGATGGACGATATTTATGAAGGTGCATACAATCGTTATGACAAGTTCAACTGGAACAATAAGACCGAATGGTTTATTTATGATGACATGATGTGGTGGATCATATCATTAACAAGGGCTTTTGAGATAACGAAGGATAATAAATACTTAGAGCTGGCAAAATCCGGATTTCACCGCGTGTTGTTTGGCCCGTCTGATGGATCTCTTGATTACGATAAAGATGGTAAGGTATACAAAGGCGCTTATGACGAAGTGAACAGCGGTTTATTCTGGGATTTTAAACGTACCGGTAAAAATGCCTGCATCACCTTTCCTACAATTATTGCGGCTGTTAATTTGTACAATCTCACTGGCGAGAAAGATTACCTGCAAAAGGCAACAAGGATTTATAGCTGGGCTGTAGATAGTCTTTATGACAAGACCAATGGCCGCGTTGCTGATAATAATGTGAATGGTAGGAAGGGCTGGGATAACTACACTTATAATCAAGGTACTTTTATCGGTGCATCTGTATTGCTTTATAAGGCCACAAATAACCTGGGTTACCTGGAAAACGCGGTAAAAGCTGCCGACTATACAAAGTCCGCAATGTGCAATGCGGATGGCATACTTCCCGCCGAAGGCGATTGGAACGAACAAGGTGTTTTGAAAGCAATATTCGGGCGTTATGTTATGATGCTGATAAATGATGGAGGCAAGCAGGAGTATTTGCCATGGATCCAGCACAATGTAAACAAAGCCTGGGGAAACAGGGATCCGTCAAGAGGACTTACCTACAGGAATTACAATGTAGTATGTCCTTCAGGTACAATACAATCTTATGAAGCAAGCAGTGCAGTTGCCATCATGCAATTGTGTCCGCCGGGTAAAAAGTAAAAATTCAAAGGTCAAAAGATTGTGCGAAGCAGGCCAATACTGTACATCTAACGCGGTACACCGTACATCTAACATCGTACACCGTACACCGTACATTCTAACATCGTACATCTAACATTGTAAGCCTTACATGTGCTCATTTCCATTATTTTTGATCCATGAAAAAAATGGCACTTATTCCTGCCCGCTATGCAGCAACAAGGTTTCCTGCAAAGCTGATGCAAATGCTCGGCGACAAAACGGTGATCAGGCATACATATGATAATACAGTTGCTACAGGTTTGTTTGACGATGTAATGGTTGCGACAGATAGTGAGATTATTTTCAATGAGATCGTGAATAATGGCGGGAAGGCTGTGATGAGTAAAAGGCAGCATGAAAGTGGTAGCGACCGTATTGCAGAAGCAATTGAAGATTTAGCTGTTGATATAGTGGTGAATGTACAGGGCGATGAACCTTTTGTGAAGAAAGAGCCGTTAAAAAAGATACTGCATGTATTCGAAGGAGAGGAAGGGAAGAAGGTGCAGGTAGCCAGCCTCATGCAGGTACTGAAAGAACAGCAATATATTGAAGATCCAAACTACGTTAAGGTAGCTGTTGATAAGAATTTGAACGCCTTGTTTTTTAGCCGCTCAGTTATTCCATATCCACGTAATAAAGAATTACCAACTATATATTACGAGCATATTGGTGTATACGCTTTCCGCAAGCAGGCATTATTGAATTTTACGAGCTGGCCAATGACACCGCTTGAAGCAGCAGAGAGGATTGAATGTCTTCGTTACCTGGAAAATGGTGTGCCTATTAAGATGATCATTGTTGATTATATGGGCGTGGAGATTGATACACCGGAAGATTTGGAACGAGCCGCAAGATATTTATGAAACACGGAGACAGAACGACACTGAGAAACACAGCGGTTTTTTGAAACACAGAGGCAGGGCGGCACTAAGAACCACGGAGACTTTTTGAAACCCGTTCGATCCGGCACGGGCGGGCACGAAGACGCGAAAGACGCAAAGAAGCACGACGGTTTTAAAACCACGGAGGCAGGGCGACACTGGAGAAACACGGCGTTTTTTGCCACGAAGACAGAAAGGCGCAAAGAAACACAAAGGTTTAAAAACCACGGAGGCAGGGCGGCACCAAGACCCACGGAGACTTTTTGAAACTCGTCCGATCCGGCACGGGCGGGCACGAAGACGTGAATGACACCAAGAGGCACAAAGTTTTTGAACCATGTGAGGCGACATATACGGCTAAGCAAGTAAAGAAGCGCCAGGGCGCATAAGAGCACAAAGGGAATCATCTGAGCTCGCTGCATCGTTGCTTCTTTGCGTACGCCGCGTGAAACCATCATATTAAATACAGCAATGCAACAGCATGAAATAATCCCTCTCTAAGCCCTGAAAGGACGACAAGCATTAGCATAGGGCAACGCCCTATGAATAAGGGCGTAAACATCCAAACAAGCCCTGGAAGGGCATTAGCAAGAAATTACACAAGACAAAACATCATAAGATAAAATTGTTCCCGGTTTAGGGAGCGATTTATTATTTGAATCAATATAATTTTCAAAATTTATAAACCTCACTTCGTTGCGTACGCCGCGTGAAACCATCATATTAAATACAGCAATGCAACAGCATGAAATAATCCCTCTCTAAGCCCTGAAAGGGCGACAAGCATTAGCATAGGGCAACGCCCTATGAATAAGGGAGTAAACATTCAAACAAGCCCTGAAAGGGCGGCAGCAAGAAACAATTACACAAGATAAAACATCCCAAATAAAAAAATTGCTCCCATTAAAGGAGCAATTTTTTTATTTAAATCAATTATAAGTTCAGATTTAATAAACCTTTCCGAATCAAGGCCCAAAGCTAATAGCTCAAAGCTCACAGCTATTAGATCATCATTCTCAAAGGTTCTTCCAACAGGCTCTTCAATGTCTGCAAGAATGCGGCACCGGTTGCACCATCTACTACACGGTGATCGCAACTTAAGGTAACCTTCATTACATTACCCGGAACAATCTGGTTGTTCTTAACTACAGGCTCCTGAGAGATACCGCCAATAGCAAGGATACATGCATCCGGCGGATTGATAATAGCCGTAAACTGATCTATTCCAAACATACCCAGGTTAGAGATGGTAAATGTGCTACCTTCCCAATCTGCAGGTTGTAATTTTTTATCTTTTGCTTTTTGAGCAAAGTCTTTTACCTCAACTGCTATCTGGCTCAAAGATTTACCGTCGGCAAAACGAACCACAGGTACCAGCAATCCTTCTTCAACAGCTACCGCAACACCGATATTAACGTGGTGGTTAATGCGGATCTTGTCACCAAGCCAGCTGCTGTTAACTTTTGGATGCTGTTTCAGCGCAACTGCTGTAGCTTTTAATACCATGTCGTTGAAGCTGATCTTCACTTTGCTTACTTCATTGAGTTTGGCGCGGGCTGCAACGCACGCATCCATGTCAATGCTCATTGTAAGGTAGAAGTGAGGAGCAGTGAACAGGCTTTCACTCAGGCGACGGGCAATTGTTTTACGCATCTGCGAAACAGGAACTTCATCAAAGCTAACCTGTCCAAGAGGTGCACTTGTTGCGACTGCAGCAGGAGCCGCTGCTTGTGCAGGCTGAGATGCCGCTGCAGGAGCTGCTGATGGTTTATAAGAGTCAATATCAGTCTTAACAATTCTTCCGTTATCGCCACTTCCTTTTACATATTTAAGATCGATGCCTTTGTCAGCAGCGATTTTTTTAGCAAGAGGAGATGCTATGATCCTTCCTTCATTAACCACCTGTTGTTCCTGGGGCTGCGCAGCTTGAGCAGGAGCTGCAGCAGCAGTTGTTGGAGCCGCTGCCTGTGCTTTTTGTTCCTGCGCAGGAGCCGGAGCCGCAGCGCCGCCACCTTTAACCGCACTAACAATAGCATTAACGTCTAATCCTTCGTTGCCAATAATGCAAAGCAGATCGTTTACATTGATTTTTTCGCCGGCCTTAGCACCCTGGTATAATAATTTACCTTCTTTATAGCTTTCAAGCTCCATGGTAGCTTTATCAGTCTCGATCTCAGCCAACACTTCACCTTTTTTAACTGAATCACCTACGTTTTTGTGCCATGCAGCAATAACGCCTTCAGTCATGGTGTCGCTTAGTCTGGGCATCAGTACAACTTCTTCCATAGAAGAAACGTCCACAGATTTAGCCGGAGCTTCAGATGCTTTATTTTCAGCTGGTTTTGATTCAGCAGGTTTGCTTTCTTCTTTTTTCTCTTCAGCAGCAGGTGCAGCCTGGCCGCTTCCTCCGCCTGAATGTTGTGCAACAAGGGCACTTACATCTTCACCGGCTTTTCCAATAATTGCCAGCAGGTCGTTTACCTGCAATTTGCCACCTTTATCAGCGCCAACATGTAAAAGAGTACCTTCCTGGTAGCTCTCCAGTTCCATAGTGGCTTTATCTGTTTCTATTTCAGCTAATAAATCGCCTTTCTTAACGGAATCACCCACTTTTTTATGCCATGCGGCGATAACACCTTCAGTCATGGTATCGCTCAGGCGGGGCATTAAAATCACTTCAGCCATAAAATCAAAATCAGTTATGATGATAGAATTTATTTTTCGGTGGCAAACAATAGAACAAGGTCAGTTATTCCGTTGAAGCCTGCAATATGAATATTATTGCACGCATGATCCGTTCCTTTAATATGAGAGCGGATTTTTGCGCCGTGAAATTACAGTAAAAAGCGTAATTCAACCCATCTTATTATTTAAACTTATGTTTTGCGCTTAATCCTTAAGGTTCAGCGATAAATGTACAAGGCTAAAACCTCAAACGGCAAGCGAAAACGTTCGTTTTTCCGGCAATATTTCTATAAAATACGCCAAAATTTCCATTCCGGAAGTGTCATTGTAAAAAGCAGACCCAATTTAAAACAGCCAAAACCACTAATCAAGGTGGTTTTAGGCTTTCAGCTTTGAGCTTTATGCTCCCCGCTAATAATCCAATTCCAATCCCAGCCTGTTCTTCAATTCCATTACCCACGGATTTTTTTCTGCCATTCGCTCCAGTTTCTGGCGGCTGTTAAGCGTCAGGTGAACCGGAACTTCCTCTTTTTCCCCTTCTTCAATTTCCACTTTAAAGGTAATCCCCCTGTTGTTGAACGCAGTTTGAATTTCGTCTATAAGAATGGTTTTTTCTCCCTCAATAAACTTTTGCTGCGTTAACGCATAAACAGTTACTGAAAAAGAAACCGGGTCATCAATGCGGATCTTTGAAATACGGAAGGTGTTGGATGCAGAGTGTTTCTGCTGCGCTTCAAGTTTGTCAGCATAACCCATCCACACTTGAGTAAGCTTATTTATATCAAGATCTTCAGGTTCTTTGATTTCTTCGATGGTGTATTTATCGCCATACTTTTCACGAAGACCATCCAGCAAACTTCTTTTGGATTTGCTGCCACCCACACCCTGAGTCGCTGTGGAGGAAGCGTTAGGCCTTGCCGGGGCTGCCGGTTTTGGCGCTGCAGATGGTTGAACCGTTTTGGGCTGTTCAACCTGAGTTGTTTGAGGTGCAACTGAAGGTTCTATATATAGTTTTGCAGGTCCTGGAGTTGATGGTTGTGCAGCAGGAACGGCCGGGGCAGCGCCTGCTGTTTTATTTTGTAAAGATTGAATGTTCTTTGTTTTATAAACTACCGGTCCGTCAAGCCGTTTTTTTTTAACAACGCTACCATTTTCGGCTGCGAGTTCAATTGCCTGTTGCAGAAAATTGAGCTTGATGATGGTTAATTCCACATGCAGGCGTTTATTCCGGGCCATTTTGTAGTTGATCTCGGCCTCGTTCAAAATATTCAGCGCACTCACAAGGTAGGCAATGCCTGCTTTGGCGGCAGTAGACGTATATTTTTCCTGCATGCCTTCTACCACATCCAGCAACGCTGCGGCACGGGGATCTTTGCAAACAAGCAGGTTACGGATGAATTCGGCGAAGCCGTTCAATACAAGATCACCTTCAAATCCTTTACGGTTGATCTCATCATACAACAGCATGGCGCCTGCCATGTCCTGTTGCTGTAAACATTCCAATAGCCTGAAATAATAGTCGTGGTCAAGAATGTTCAGGTGCTCCAGTGTATTGTGGTAGGTAACCGTGCTGTTCGTAAAACTTACTATTTTGTCAAGTATACTTAGTGCGTCGCGCATACAGCCTTCGCTCTTCTGTGCAATAACCTGTAATGCCGCTTTTTCAGCATCAATATGTTCTTTGTTTACAATTTGCTGCAGGTGACCGACCGTATCGTTGCTGGTAATTCTCTTAAAATCGAAGATCTGGCAACGTGAAAGGATCGTGGGCAGGATCTTGTGTTTTTCAGTTGTAGCCAGGATAAAAATTGCATAGGATGGCGGTTCCTCCAGTGTTTTCAAAAATGCATTGAAGGCACTGGTACTAAGCATGTGAACCTCATCCACGATATACACTTTGTATTTTCCGGCCTGGGGTGCAAAGCGAACCTGCTCAACTAATGATCGTATATCATCCACGGAGTTGTTACTGGCAGCATCCAGTTCATGAATATTCAGTGAAATGCCGTCGTTAAAACTTTTGCAGGAATTGCATTCGTTGCAAGCTTCACCATCAGGCTGAAGATTTTCACAGTTGATGGTTTTGGCAAGTATACGTGCACAGGTAGTTTTACCAACACCTCTTGGACCACAGAATAAAAATGCATGTGCTAACTGGTTGTTTTTAATCGCATTTTTTAACGTTGTGGTAATATGTGACTGGCCTACTACAGTATCAAAAGTTTGCGGGCGGTACTTTCTTGCGGAAACAATAAACTTATCCATAGCGGCTTGCAAGATAAGCATGAGTTAGCAGTTTGCCGTTCATCTTACCAAAAATTTACAAACAGCCTGTGTGCAAAACATGGCTGATATTTTGCTATTGTAAATAAACCAAATGTGTAGAATAGAAATAAACTGTTTTTACAGGCAAAACATTGAGGACGGTTGATATAATTTTTTTTTAAGCGCAGGCATTATAAAAGCAATCTTTTTCCGCTTAGATTTAATACTGTTCTCACATTCAAATGGTGAGCATTTATGAAACTTCATACAATACTTGGCGCCGGAGGTTCGGTGGCGAATGAATTACTGGCCGTGCTGACCAGTCATCATGAAAATATCAGGCTGGTCTCAAGAAATGTTAAGCCGGTGGATGGTGTTGAAACGGTTCGCGCAGACATTACAGATTACAAACAAGCATTACAGGCGGTGGAGAATTCTTCAGTAGTTTATCTGCTCACAGGGTTAAAATATGATGTCAGGGTTTGGGCAGAAAAATGGCCGGTTATTATGACTAACGTGATAAACGCATGCAGGGAATCAGGTGCAAAGTTGATTTTTTTTGATAATGTATACATGTATGGCAAAGTTGATGGAGTGATGACAGAACAAACTCCTTTTAACCCGGTTAGCCGTAAAGGGGAGATCAGGGCGCTGATAGCCACGAAATTACTTGATGAAATTGCCAATAAAAACATAACCGCGCTTATTGCGAGGTCCGCTGATTTTTATGGTCCTGTCGGATTTAGTACAAGCGTTGCCAACTTGCTTGTGTTTAAGAATTTCAAGAAAAGAAAACATGCGCAATGGTTGGGCAATCCCAATGTTCCTCATTCGTTCACCTACGTGCCAGATGCTGCCCGGGCATTGTATATGCTGGCAAATAGTGAAGATGCATTCGGTCAAACATGGCACCTGCCCACGGCTCCGCATCCCTTAACGGGAGAAGAATTTATTCATCAGGCCGCCACGGCCATGCAGGCCGACAGTTCCTACAATAAATTATCCGGTTGGTTGGTTTGGATAGGAGGGCTGTTTGACCGGACGATCAAGGAATTGCAGGAAATGCTTTATCAAAACGAATATCCCTACATTTTCGATTCAACCAAGTTCGATACCGCCTTTCACTTCGAACCAACTTCTTATAAGAATGGCATTATTGAAACAGCAATCTGGACGCTGAGGCAGTGATGAGCTGTGAGCTGTCAGCTATCAGCTATGAGCTTTGGGTATCAGGTTTCAGGTATCAGGCGTAAGGCGTGAGGTAGGCGTAAAGATTGAGGTTTTGCGTTAAGAAAAAGGTTATTTCACGCTGACCGTACAGTTACTCTCGCAGCTGCACTTATGTATTCGTTAATCGAACTTCATATTTTATAATATATCGTACACCCTACATCAAACATCTAACATTCACTTACGCTGCTTCACCTGCGTACTTCGTACCTCGTAGTTCGTACTTAAACATCAGGCAGCGTACTAAATTTCCGGCTTTACCCTACATCGTACACCGTACATCAAACATCTAACATTCACTCACGCTGCTGCACCAACGTACTTCGTACCTCGTAGTTCGTACTTATCCTCGGGCGGCGTACTAAATTTCCGGCTTCACCCCACATCGTACACCGTACATCAAACATCTAACATTGACTCACGCTGCTGCACCTTCGTACTTCGTACTTAAAATCATCGGGCAGCGTACTAAATTTCCGGCTTTACCCTACATCGTACACCGTACATCAAACATCTAACATTCACTCACGCTGCTGCACCAACGTACTTCGTACCTCGTAGTTCGTACTTATCCTCGGGCGGCGTACTAAAATTCCGGCTTCAACCACATCGTACACCGTACATCAAACATCTAACATTTAATCGCGCTGCCGCACCCGCGTACTTCGTACCTCGTACTTCGTACTTAAAACACAAATCAGCAGACATAGGCTCCAGGTTTGTCCCACATCGTACATCTAACATCGAACACCGTACATCCAACATCTACTTGTATTCCATCACCGGATGTCTTTCAAATTCATATTTGTTATCAAAGATGTATCTGTATGTTACCATATGTCTGCTTTGGGTGCCGCCAAGGTTTTTGTAAATGTTCAACATCTTGGGGTTCCAGTCGCCGGCCCAGCCCATCTCGTACCTGTTGTACCAGCCTTTATTTTGAAGTATCAGCGCGCCTTCATATATCATAAATGAATCAATGCCGAGGGCCTGAAATTTGGGAACAACGCCAAAAGCCACGCCGGTAAATACCTTACAGGCGCCATTCTTTTTCATCCACAGTAAACGGAGCTTTTGTAATAACCCAAACTTGCCATTGAAGTGTTTAAAGTATTGGTTTAGATCGGGAATATTGATCCACATGGCAATCGGCTCTTCTTTATAATAGGCAAACATGATGACACGTTCGTCAATGATCGGCTTCATTTTTTTGAACAGCTTCATCGCCTGCTCTTCAGTTATTTCCTTCGCCTCGCCATGTTGTGCCCAGGCTGCATTATAAACTGTAGCAAATTCGCGCGCATGTTTTTCCAGCTGTTTCAGGTCAATATGTCTTGCCTGGTAATCTGGTTTTGCTTTAAACTTTGCATGGCGTTCAGGAAATCTCGGCGGCAACGGCGCGTCAACCTGCATCTCATAGTAATACTGGTCGTAATAATTCCTGAAGCCATATGTCTCAAACAATTGCTGGTAGTAAGGCGGATTGAAAGCCATGCCGTAAATGGGTTCCACATCAAATCCTTCAACCATCAATCCCCACCACTTATCGCGATCATTATAATTAACCGGACCATCCATCGCTTCCATGCCTTTGCTCTTTAGCCACGCTTTTGCAGTATCAAAAAGAAGTGTAGCAGCAGCTATATCGTTCACACAGTCAAAAAAGCCAACGCAGCCAGTGTTAAATTCTGTTCCCTTGTTTGTGTATTTACTATTGGTAAAGGCAGCAATACGGCCAAGAAGTTTGCCGTTGTCATCTTTTAGGATCCAACGTTTTGTTTCTCCGTATTTATAAGATTTATTTTTTTCAGGATCAAACGCATCATTTACTTCACTATCCAATGGTTGAATATAATTGGGGTTGCCTGCATTCATCAATACATTAACCTTATTGAACTCTTTTGCCGTCGCCGCATTGTTTACTTCAATCAAGTGCATTGTACTCATTTTACGAATATAAGGAAATGTACGATGTACGGTGTACGATTTTAGATGTGAGCCAGGCCGGAAGTTTCGTTTCCAGCCCGATGATTTTTAAGTACGAAGTAGGAGTTACGAAGTACGCAGGTGCAAGAGCGTGAGTGAATGTTAGATGTAAGGTGTACGATGTACGATGTGGTTAAAGCCGGGAAATTAGTACACTGCCCGATTATTTTTAAGTACGAGGTACGAGTTACGAAGTACGCAGGTGCGGCAGCGCGATTAAATGTCAGATGTATGATGTACGGTGTGCGATGTGGGTTGAAGCCGGGAATTTAGTACACTGCCCGATTATTTTTAAGTACGGAGTACGAGTTACGAAGTACGCAGGTGCGACAGGGCGATTAAATGTCAGATGTATGATGTACGGTGTACGATGTGGGTTGAAGCCGGGAGTTTAGTACACTGCCCGATTATTTTTAAGTACGAAGTACGAGTTACGAAGTACACAGGTGCGACAGCGCGATTAAATGTTAGATGTATGATGTACGGTGTACGATGTGGGTTGAAGCCGGAAATTAGTGCACTTCCCGATGATTTTTAAGTACGAAGTACGAGTTACGAAGTACATAGGTGCGGCAGCGTAAGTGAATGTTAGATGTACGATGTATGATGTACGGTGTATGGTGGACGATGTTTTAAGTGCGGAGTGACCCCTTACCTCAAACCTCAAACCTTACGCCTTACACCTGAAACCTGCCACCCAAAGCTCATAGCTGACAGCTCGCAGCTCCCTACCACTTCCTCACAAACAACTTGTCAGCCATTTTTGCATCGTGGCCGTAGATGTCTTTTCTAAAGTTCAGTTTGTTCTCCTGATCTATCCATGCAGTCAGGTAAACAATAAAAACAGGAACTGATTGTTGCAGCGTAACCCATTTTTCTTTATCCATATGCATGGCGCTGTCAATCTTCTGACTGGTCCAGGCCGTGTCGTTACGTAAAAGAAATTCTGCAAGTTTTACGGGGTTGCCAACGCGGATACAACCATGACTAAAACTTCTGTTGGAAGAATTGAAAAGATCGCGGTTGGGCGTATCATGCAGGTAGATATCATATGTATTTGGAAAAAGAAATTTGACTAATCCGAGGGAATTTGTTCCTCCGGGTTTTTGCCGAACAACCGGTAAGCCTGCATTATTGCCGGTTATTTCCATGTTGTGTTCCGCAATATAGTTGGGGTTCTTTTGAATACCGGGTACAATTTCGTTTTTCACAATGCTTGTAGGAACATTCCAGTAAGGGGAGAATACAATATACTTTAGGTTTCCGTTGAACACCACCGTTCCGTTGGCAGCTGTACCCACAATTACCCGCATACTAAAAGTTTGTTCACCATCCTGAAAAACGTGCAGCCTGTATTCAGGAATATTTACCACCATGTATATTGAATCTTTTTCTGCAGGCAGCCAGCGGACCCTTTCAAGATTGACAAGTATTTGTTGTATGCGTGTGTTTATGGGAACATTCAGTTCATCAATCACTTTTTGGCCGATAACACCATCAATCGTTAAACCCATTCTTTCCTGGAACCGTTTAACAGCAGTCAAGAAGCTTGTGTCAAAAACACCGGTAGTGTCGGGGTCTTCCAGATCGCCAAGTAAAAAAAGACGTTGCTGAATTTCTTTAACAAGTAAGGATGAGTCTCCCTTTTGAATTTTCTTTACGTTCATTGAAAGCGTATCTACCGGATATATTTTTCTTAGATCATAATATTTCTGCAGATAGGTTTGCAATTTGTTGTACTGACTATTTAACGGAACATTTACGGGGTTGCCTTTGTTGAGTATTGTAGAGTCGAGTATGGCAGTCAGGTCAACCTTTTTCCTGGGAATGAACCATCCCAATTCAGATACATCCATATCGCTTCCTTTATACATTTTGGCTGCATAAGTAAAGAACTGACCGGTGAAGGATAATTCAGCTTCAATCATCTGAGCCTTCGTTTTCGGATGAACTGTATCTGCAGTAAAAAGCGTGTATAGTTTTTCTATTGATTTATTGTACAGGCCGCTATCCTGCAATGTTTCAATCGCAGGACCCAACATGTTGTAAAAGTTTCTTGTTTGTTCAGCAATTCCGCTGCTGTCAAACCATGCGAACTCATAATTACGTTGCTTATAAAAATCCAGGTATTGAGCATGGAAAGAATCAAACTGGCCATGGGACAATAAAAAATTTTTAACAATATTGCTGTCAAGAAAGAGGTTATTGTAGGACGTTCTTATGTTGATCGTAGTATCCTGCACAACCGGCTTTTTCTTTTTCGGTTGTGTACTACATGCCATCCAAACACCCGTTGTAAATATCAGCAACGCAGCTAAAATTCTTTTACCGTTCATAGTAGTTCTTAATTGTTTATTAATAGGGTTACGGCTACTATTGCCGCTGTTTCCGTCCTTAACCTTGTGTTGCCTAAAGTTACAGGTATATAATTTCTTTGTTGCGCCAGCGCGATTTCTTCACTGGAGAAATCTCCCTCAGGACCAATCAGCATACACATGTCTTCACTTAATGAAAGATCTCTGATGTGTTCTTTTTTACCTTCTTCACAATGCGCAATTAATTGAGAAGAATGGTTCATTTGGTTCAACGCGTCTGCATATTTCAATGGTTCATGCATTACCGGAAGCCAAACCTGCTGGCTTTGAAGCATAGCTGCAATAAGAATGCCGTTTAGTCTGTCGTGCCGGAAGTGCTGCCTTTCTGTTCTCTTACACAATAGTGGGTAAATTTCTGTAACACCAATTTCGGTAGCCTTTTCAAGAAACCATTCAAAGCGGCTTGCATTTTTAAGAAGAGATATGCCGACGCATAGTTTTTTTTGTGGCGGAGGTTCTACAAGCATTTCCTGAATGGCTACTGTAGTATGCTTTTTATCGGCATGTGTTATAACAGCTGTGTATGCATTGCCTTTACCGTCTGTTAATTTTAAACCTTCCTGTTCCCGCATTCGCAGCACCTGAATGCAATGCTTACTGGTTTCTTCACTTAAAGTAAATGTGTGATTGGAGACTTGTATTGATGGTTCGTAAAAGTAGGGTAATGCCATTTAGCCGTAATTCATATTATCTGTGCAAAAATATCTACAGAAAGTAAGAAAGTCAAAAATCAAAATTCAAAAGTTAAAATTCAAAGGCTAAGATTAGGGGTGTGAGGTTTAAGATAAATAGCTGAGTACTTATGACAAAAGAAAACCTCTCCGGGGTTATGGAGAGGTTTCTTATGGAAATATAAAACTTAGTCTAAAAAGTTAGCAGCACGTATTAAGAATGCCAGCTCATAGCTGATAGCTCAAAGCTCACAGCTAAAACGGTGCATCACTTTCAAATCCTTCATCAAAATCGCCACTGTTCATGCGGCTGCCTTTCTGAATAAAAAATCTTCCGCCACCATCATTGTCATCTCCCTGGGTACCTCCGCTGGGAGGAAGTGCAGGCCCGCTTCCAATTGGTTTCCAGCTTCCTCCTCCTGCTCCTCCGCCGCCCATTCCAGGTAAGCCGCCTTCATCCCACTCCTCAAATTTTTGAATGTGCAGCATTGCACGGAGTTTGATGGTTTCGAGCGAACCATTACGGTGCTTGGCTATACGCACGTGTGTTTCACCCTTTGTACTTTCACCCATTTCATTACTCATGTTTTCGTAGTACTCAGGGCGGTAAATGAACATAACCATATCCGCATCCTGCTCAATCGCACCAGATTCACGTAAGTCACTCAACTGAGGCATCTTACTTTCTTTACGTGTTTCAACGGCACGGCTTAACTGGCTCAGTGCAATGATTGGGATATTTAATTCTTTCGCCAATTGTTTTAACGTACGGGAAATAGTACTGATCTCCTGCTCACGGCTACCTGCTTTATCGCTACCACTCATCAATTGAAGATAGTCGATGATGATGAAGCCTACGTTATGTTTATTTACAAGTCTTCTTGCTTTAGCACGGAACTCAAAGATGTTCAAAGCGGCTGTATCATCAATGAACAGCGGCGCAGTTTCAAGTCTCGCAATACCCTTTTTCTGCAATTGCTGATATTCATATTCCTCCAGCTTACCACGCGCGATCTTTTCCATCATGATCTCACTCTCCGCAGAAAGAATACGTTGTACAAGCTGTGACGCACCCATCTCAAGAGAGAAGAAGCCAACCGGAGTAGGTCTTGTACTATTCATTGCAGCATTACGGGCCAGGTTTAATGCAAAGGCTGTTTTACCCACGGCAGGTCTCGCAGCTAGGATAATAAGATCCGTTGGCTGCCATCCATAGGTAACTCTGTCGAGCGTAGGGAAACCACTTGGAACACCGGAAATATCTTCGGTTTTTTTACGAAGCTCATCAATACGGTTTAACGTTTTAGCCAGAACAGTACCCATGTCCTGGTAATCCTTCTTCAGGTAGTTGTTGGTGATGTTGAACATTTTTGATTCAGCATCATCCAGCAGGTCAAATACGTCGGTGCTGTCTTCATAAGCATCGCCAATAATTTCTCCGCTTATTCTGATCAGCTCACGCTGAATAAATTTTTGCAGAACTATCCTGGCATGCGCTTCAATATTGGCAGTAGAAACAACTGCGTTGGTCAGGCGCGTTACATAGTACGGGCCACCAACCATTTCCAGTTCTTCTTTTGATTTGAGTTCTTCTACTACAGTAAGAATATCAATCGGCATGCTTTTTTGCGCAAGCGATTGAAAGCAGCGAAAAATCCGTTGATTGGCATCAACGTAGAAACACTCCGGCCTTATAATCTCCACCACCGTGTCAAACGCACTTTTTTCCAGCATTATCGCACCGAGCACAGCTTCCTCCAGTTCTTTGGCCTGGGGTGGAATTTTGCCATACATCATCGTGCTAACATCAATCGAGGGCTTTCGTCCCTTCTTCCTATCTTTATTCAAATTCGCAATGTCCATCACAAAAAATTCAACAGGTTAGTAAACTTATTTGTTCACCAATCCTCTCAGGGTTACCCATCTGCCAGTGTTAAGAAAATATTACCGCAACGTTTCCGAAATGTTATCCCATTGAGAAAGGACGGCGAATATAACAGCTACTTTTTTGTTGTAGAAAATTTTTCTCAATTAATATTCAGCTATTTCATTTCACAATTAATGCACTTTTTGTTAAGGCCGTTTCCACATTCGTCCCTGGTTATTCAACAAAAAAGCTGGCTTTATACACAATTTAGAAAAGTTTTCACGGATTATTGCACATCGGTTTGTGAAGAAAGAATTTTTTAAAAAAATTGCCCATTCCCCTCAATTTGCGTAAATAGAAAGAAGTTGAAATATTGTTATATGTTTTTAAATTCAAAAGTAAAAAGTCAAAAATCAAAATCTCTTTATGGAGCCTGAGACACCGTTTTTGGGCCTTAAGAAATATTTGGGTGGTGCATTAAAGCTTTTGAATTTTGACTTTTTACTTTTGACTTGACACTGATCAACCCGGTTATAAGCTTTAAGCTCTCAGCTTTTCACTATTTTTGCATCTACATCATGAGCGGAGAAGTAAAAAAGAGGATTTTCGATTTTTCAGTACTTAAAAGAGTATTCCAGTTTGTAAAGCCTTACCGGTTAGCATTTTACAGCAGTGTGGCTATGGCAATTCTGCTGGCTGCTTTCACACCTGTAAGGCCATATCTTATTCAATTAACGGTTGACAAAGCATCGGGAAAGCATTTTAATATTCCTTCATGGCTTGATTTTCTGTTGTTAAAAGGCGATTATAGTGATGCTACCCAATTCATCATTGCCGTAACAGTTTTCCAGGTTTTTTTCCTGCTTATTGAAACTATTGTTCGCTTTCTTTTTTCATTTGTAACAGCCTGGCTTGGGCAATCTGTAGTAAAAGATTTGCGGGTGACGGTGTTTAAAAAAATACTGGGGCTTAATCTGCGTCAGTTCGATAATACACCTATAGGAACTTTAACTACCAGAACGATCAATGACATTGAAAGTATTAATGACATTTTTTCTGACGGGCTATTGCCGATCATTGCAGATATGCTTTCAATCATTGTAACGCTGGTGGTAATGTTTTACACCGATTGGAGGCTCACATTGATCAGCCTTATACCATTTCCTTTAATGCTTATTGCAACGTATTATTTTAAAGAAAGCGTAAACAAAAGCTTTATTAAAGTACGTAATGCAGTTGCTGCGCTGAACGCTTTTGTACAGGAACATTTGACCGGAATGCATGTTATTCAGGCGTTTGCGGCAGAGGAAAGGGAGTTCAATAAATTTAAAAAGATCAACCGCGATCACCGCAACGCGAATATCAAAGCCATTTTTGCGTATTCAATTTTCTTTCCTGTAGTGGAAGTGGTATTGGCTTTCAGCACCGGTTTGCTGGTATGGTGGCTGGCAGGAAAGGCGCTGAACTACCCGCTGGATATGAGTCTTGCGGGCAAGCTTACTGCATTTATTTTGTATCTGAACCTTATTTTCCGGCCCCTCAGGATGATCGCTGATAAATTCAATGTGCTTCAAATGGGAATGATTGCGGCTGAAAGAGTATTCAAAGTACTGGATAATGAGGACTATATTCAGAAGCAAGGCACATACGCTCCTGCATCTATAAAAGGTGCTATTGAGTTTGATGATGTTTCTTTTGCTTATGTTGATGATAAATATGTTTTAAAAGACATCAACTTCCAGGTTAAACCAGGAGAGGTAGTGGCGCTGGTTGGCCACACCGGAAGTGGCAAAACTTCTATCATCAGTCTGCTCAACAGATTATATCATATTCAAAAAGGTGAGATCAGGGTTGACGGTGTAAACATTGAAACGTATAACACGGATGTATTACGAAGCAGCATTGGTGTGGTGCTGCAGGACGTTTTTCTGTTTTCAGGTTCTATACTCGATAATATAACCTTACGAAATACACAGATAAGTAAAGAAAAAGTGATCGAAGCCGCAAAGCTCATCGGCGTTCATGAATTTATCATGAGCCTGCCCGGCGGCTACAGTTTTAATGTGATGGAAAGAGGCAATACCTTAAGTCTTGGTCAGCGTCAGCTTATTTCTTTTATCCGTGCATTGCTATACAATCCATCAATTTTAATTCTGGATGAAGCTACCTCGTCAATAGATACTGAAAGCGAAATGCTGATCCAGGAAGCTATTGAAAAGTTGATTTCAGACAGGACATCAATTGTAATTGCGCACCGGTTGTCTACGATCCGGAAAGCAGATAAAATTATCGTGCTGGATAAGGGCGTGATAAAAGAGATTGGCAATCACGAGGAATTACTCGCACTCGGCGGCTTTTACAGCAAATTGCATAACATGCAGTTCGAAAAAGAGAAAGGATCGATCCTGGCGAAATAGCCGGGAATGTCGCTGAATCTGGTGTAAACAGCCACTCAATGCGGGATTTTCTTCTTATTACTATTATTAATAGGTTTCTTTACGGTTATTATAAAATTTAATAATCTGGTGTTCCGGTTTGCCGAATCATGACCAGATGACACCGAATTTTGGAAATTCCCGCATAAAGCTCCTTTTAAGGCTAAATATTTTCGAATTTCCCGGCTTATACTATGCAATTCAGCGCTGTCACCCTTATCTTTGCGCAAAATTTCACCAAGATATGGCTTCTAAAAGCTTGAAACTCTTACTGGCATTGACTTTCGGCGTATTTTTGACCTTTGGCACCAAAAGCCTGTACGCGCAGGAGAATCCTGCACACACAGAAGGCGAGCACGCTGAGGCTGAGTTTAATGCCGGAGAAACCATTATTCACCACGTATTAGATTCGCATGAGTTCCATTTTTTTGATATGGGTGATTTCCATGCGACTATTCCTTTGCCGATAATTGTTTATTCTCCTGAAAGAGGCTTATCTGTTTTTTCATCTTCAAAATTTGAGCATGGCCATGCGGCATATGAAGGCTACAAGTTGGAAGAAAACAAGATCGTTGCAGTTAATGCAGACGGATCTGTAAATGAAGAAGCTAAAGT
This sequence comes from Danxiaibacter flavus, assembly GCF_041060425.1. Classification (NCBI taxonomy): domain Bacteria; kingdom Pseudomonadati; phylum Bacteroidota; class Chitinophagia; order Chitinophagales; family Chitinophagaceae; genus Danxiaibacter; species Danxiaibacter flavus. Next base: position 289,466 of record NZ_JAULBC010000004.1, on the reverse strand, counting down.
GTACGATTTCTCCCTGACCAAAAATGTGGTTCAGATGTTTATAGGCGTGATTCTTTTATTGATCATCATGCTGAACGTTGCAAAAAAATACAAGGTACGCGGTGCAGACAGTGCTCCCACAGGATTTCAGAATGCTATTGAACCCGTGATCACTTTTGTGAGAGATGATGTAGCCAAGCCAAACCTGTATGGCAAGCATGACAAATATTTGCCTTACCTGTTAACGGTATTCTTCTTTATCCTGATTAACAGTATCATCGGTTTGATTCCAGGTTCAGCGAACGTAACAGGAAACATCGCTTTTACCGGCATTCTGGCTGTCGTGTCACTGATCATTATCTTAATCAGCACTAACGGTCACTTCTGGGGACACATCTTCTGGCCTCCCGGTGTTCCTTTCCTTGTAAAGCTGATTCTTATTCCCGTTGAATTATTGAGTATATTTATTAAGCCTGCAGCGTTGATGATACGTCTTTTCGCGAATATGACCGCGGGCCACATTGTAATTCTGAGCTTCGTATCATTGATATTTATCTTCGGTCAAATGTCAACTGTTGCGGGCTGGGGCTTTACACCGGTGTCTATTGCTTTCTCCGTATTCATTTATCTGATCGAAATATTGGTTGCCTTTATCCAGGCATTCATATTTACGAATCTGACGGCGGTATTTATCGGCCAATCGTTTGAAGCGGGACATGCACACGACGAGCATGGACATCATAATGAAGAAATTTTTTTATAAACATATTTTGAACTCTTTTTTAATTCAAAAACACACAGTATGTCTTTAATGAACATTTTATTGGAAGCGGGTACTGCTCAGTTGGGTGGTGCGATTGGTGCCGGTTTGGCTGCAATTGGCGCAGGTATCGGTATCGGTCAGATCGGTAAAGGTGCGGTAGAATCTATCGCTCGTCAGCCGGAAGCTGCTAACGATATCCGTGGTAACATGATCCTGACTGCTGCGTTCATTGAGGGTGTTGCCCTTTTCGCAGTTATCGCAGGTCTGTTGGCGGTATTGGCTAAGTAGTCCGCAAAAATGATTACTGCATCTAAAGCACAGGGCGGAGGATGCAGTATTTCTTAATTGGAAATTTGAAATTAGAAATTTGAAATGATTAGTTTGGATCTTGCTTCAGCAAATCTCAAATCTCAAATTTCAAATCTGGAATTTCAAATCTTAAATTTCAAATATCAAATCCATATATGGAACTTTTATTACCTGGTTTAGGAATTATGGTTTGGACGCTCGTAGCGTTCGTCATTGTATTGCTTATCTTAAAGAAGTTTGCCTGGAAGCCGATTTTAAAAAGCTTGAAGGACAGGGAAACCAACATTGCAGAGTCAATTGCTACTGCCAAAAAAGTAAAAGCTGAAATGGCTCAGTTGCAAAGCGACAACGAAGCATTGCTGGTTAAAGCCCGTGAAGAAAGAGCTACACTGATTAAAGAAGCTAAAGAATCTGCTGATAAAATGATTGCTGAGGCGAAAGCCAGGGCTCAGAGTGAATACAACAAGATCGTAGACGAGGCACGTGTGGCCATAGACCAACAGAAAAATGCTGCAATGGCTGATGTAAAGAACCAGGTAGGTAACCTGGTTGTTGAAGTTGCAGAAAAAGTGTTGAGAAAAGAATTATCGAATAAAGCAGAGCAGGAAAATTACATTAAGCAATTAGCCGGAGAAGTAAAATTGAATTAAAATGCGGATTTGAAGCGGTGTAATGATTGTTGATCACTATATTCACTTCAGGTCTTCAAAGAAAAATATAAGATGCCTAATCCACGTTTAGCCGCAAGATATGCAAAGAGCCTCATCGACCTCGCCTTAGAACAAGGCAAGCTGGAAGAGGTTTATCGAGACATGCAGCTGTTTTCGTCAATTCGTAAAACCAACAGGGATCTTGTACTGGTTTTGCGTAGCCCTATCGTTAATCCCGATAAGAAAAATGCGATAATAGAGGCTGTTACAAAAGGCAGGATTGAGAATGTTACAGCTCAGTTTATCAAACTTCTGGTTAACAAAGGCCGTGAGACCAATCTGCCTGAAATGATAGATGCTTTTATTGATCAGTACAATGTGATCAAAGGAATTAATCGTGTTAAGCTGACTACTGCTACAGCGGTTGGTGAGAATGTTATAAACGACATTGTAAATAAAGTAAAAGCTGAAACAGGCTACACCAATATTGATCTGGAAACAGTTGTAGATCCTAAATTGATAGGAGGGTTCATACTCGATTATAACAATAACAGGATTGATGCATCTGTTTTACGCGATCTGCAGGATATTAAAAAGCAGTTTTCAGAAAACACATTTGTAAGCAATATCAGGTAATAAATCAGCCGAAAGGCTTTATCTATAAGAAACAATAAATTGGTGAACTTCCCCGCAAGAGCGGGGGCAAATAATAAAAAATAATATGGTTGACATTAAGCCGGATGAAATATCAGCGATATTAAGGCAACAACTGAGTAGCTACGATGCCACCGCAAACCTGGAAGAGATTGGTACAATTCTCCAGATAGGTGACGGTATTGCCCGTGTTTACGGATTGAATAATGTTCGCGCAGGTGAGCTTGTTGAATTTGAAACCGGAGTTAAAGCCATTGCTCTTAACCTTGAAGAAGACAATGTGGGTGTGGTATTAATGGGTGAAGGTACAGGTATTAAAGAAGGAGACTCAGTTCGCCGTACTGGCGAGATCGCCTCTATCAAAGTGGGCGATGGCCTTATGGGACGTGTTATTAATACCCTTGGTACACCAATTGACGGTAAAGGACCTATTACAGGCGATCTTTACGAAATGCCCCTGGAACGTAAAGCTCCGGGTGTAATCTTTCGTGAGCCGGTAAAAGAACCGTTACAGACAGGTATTAAAGCGATCGATGCAATGATTCCTATTGGACGTGGACAACGTGAGTTGATCATCGGTGACCGTCAGACTGGTAAAACTGCTATCGCTATCGATACCATCATCAACCAGAAAGAATTTTTTGATGCAGGTAAACCTGTATATTGTATATACGTTGCAATTGGTCAGAAAGCTTCTACCATTGCAGGTATCATGAAAACTTTACAGGATGCCGGCGCTATGGCTTATACAACTATCGTTGCGGCTTCTGCAAGCGATCCTGCTCCTCAGCAGTTCTACGCTCCATTTGCTGGCGCTGCGATTGGTGAATTCTTCCGTGATACCGGTCGTGCGGCATTGATCATTTATGATGATCTTTCTAAACAGGCTGTAGCTTACCGTGAAGTTTCCCTTCTGTTAAGAAGACCTCCGGGACGTGAAGCTTATCCTGGTGACGTATTCTATCTGCACTCCCGTTTACTGGAACGTGCGGCTAAAGTAATCGCCAATGATGCTGTTGCTAAAAACATGAACGATCTTCCTGATTCAATTAAGCACCTGGTAAAAGGAGGTGGTAGCTTAACAGCTTTACCAATGATTGAAACACAGGCTGGTGACGTATCTGCATATATTCCTACAAACGTTATCTCTATTACAGACGGTCAGATCTTCCTTGAAGGTAACCTGTTCAACGCGGGTATCCGCCCTGCGATCAACGTGGGTATCTCTGTAAGCCGTGTAGGTGGTAACGCCCAGATCAAATCAATGAAAAAAGTTGCCGGTACATTGAAACTTGACCAGGCGCTTTATCGTGAAATGGAAGCCTTCTCTAAATTTGGTGGTGACCTGGATGCTGCTACTAAACTTGTACTGGATAAAGGTGCACGTAACGTGGAAATTCTGAAACAACCTCAGTACACTCCATTTGCTGTTGAAAAACAGGTAGCGATCATTTACTTAGGTACTCAGGGTCTTCTTCGTGAAGTTGCGGTTAAAAACGTAAAAGCATTCGAAGATCATTTCTTAACTGAAATGCAGAACAAATATCCGGATGTTCTTGCTGAATTTAAGAAGGGTAATTTGCCTGATGCTGGTATCGCCAAAATGGTTGAGCTGGCGAAAAGCATTATTCCTCAGTACAAATAACTGAAGTACTTTTCATAATATAAAAGCGGCTTTTAAAGCCGCTTTTTTTTATGCGGTAAATGATTTTTGTAATGAAAATTGTACTAACTTGATAGCAGATGTTCTGCTACGCCGAAACGCTTGTCCTTGCTGCCTTATGAGCAGTTTCTCCTAAAAAATGACATTCATCGCAACGCTGCAACATTAATATCGTTCTTACAACTTCCCAATATTAATTGTTGAAAATTACTCCCGGAAGTGTGCAGCAAATTACTCTTTGATAGTGCCTATTGTTGGTAAACTGATCCCATTTTCCCTGGTTCTTAAATGGCCGGCTTTTTGCACCATTATATAGCACTATTAAGACTGAATAGCAACTTAAACTATGCTTCTTTGTGTAGTATGAACCCGGTTGTTTGAACGTTTATTTAATCGTTAAATCCTTTATTGTTTAATTAAATCGCTGCGTATGAAAAAAGTTTTACCACACGTGATTGCAGTAAGCCTGATTGTTCTTTTTGCCGCTTGTTCAAAGAACATGGACGTAGTTTCTCATAACAACTCCGATGAGAAGGTGAAGACCGCTTCTGCTGATAGCAGTTATGCCGGTTATATTATTAAAACGATTGTTGATAACAGTAGTTATTACAAGCGCGCATCTATAGCTTATAACCCTTCCTGGAACCCAACCAAGATAACATTGAAAAATAGTGCCTCAGGATATCCGCATTCATATTTTACCTATTCCGATGATACAAAGCTACTCAACTATATTACGGGGTTTGATAACGGCGCATTCGAACTATGGCATAAATATGTTTATATCGGAAGTGTTATAGCAAGAGATTCTCTTTTCTTTTTTGGAATGAGAACTAAGCAGGGACCAATAGATTATATATATGTTGATATTATTGATTATACATATGATGCAAGCGGTAGGGTGAGTAGGACTGCGCGAACATGGAAAGATGACGATGGCTTTTCACATACTGACATAACACTTTATCCATATGATGCGAACGGCAACCTGATATCGGGAGCCCGTTATGATCATATGATAAATCTGCATCGTGTAAATAAGATCTGGATGTTCATTGCTTGTGACTACAGTAAAAACAATCCATTTACCGCAGAAGTTTATACTCCACAGGGCTTACCCCAAAAGTTGGTTTCTGCTTCACTTGCACGCGGCCGGCAGGCCAATGATAATGCGGGTTTTGATAAAGCATTACTTCACCGTTCCTATATTGTTGGAAAACCCCTGGGATACGGACTGAATCATGCGCAGAAATCTTCAACCACACTTCCATATTTATTTATCGGTTCGATGTATCTGACTCCCGGAACAGAGATAGAATATCTGCCAAAGCAATAAACAAATTTTAATAGAAGCATTTCTGTATTGATCAGTGTGATCAACGCAGTTGCATCGATATTTAACTAAGCCTGTTTAGGTTGGGAAGTAATTTTTGTGTTAACCGGAAGACTTCTGAAAGTAAGCTTCCGGTTATCTCTGTTTGTGGCACCTCTTCATCCGAAAGTAGCGTCCGGGAAGAGTTTCGAATAAGTTATCAGATTAAAATTTCCAGCCTGTCTTGCAATTTCAAATTAGCTGCTGTAATTTACTCGTGATTTTTTTGGCTCCACTTCTCTTTTCACACTAATCAATAATCTGAAACCTTTAAAATTTTAACTATGAATCCCAGATCACTGAGGTATTTGTTGCCTGTACTTTTGTTGATTGGTTTTGCTTCATGCAAAAAAATTATTGAACACGGATCAGACGACGAAACCTGTTCTGATTGTTCGGCCTTATACAGCTCTGAGAAGAAGATTAAGTCCATTCAGGTAAAAGACTCTGACATCGTTACCAATCAGTATTTTCTTTTTTATACTAATGGGTTATTAGATAGCATTTCGCATGAACAATTAACAGGAAAAACGCTGGCTTACGATTATTCCATAAAGGTACTGTACTCAGAAAACAGTTGTATCCCCAGCGGTTACAAATACTTAACTGACAATTCTTATGAAAGGCCAACAGTGGATGCCAGTTTCCTGGTGGATAGTAATGTGATTGTCCGGAAGAGTATATACAGGCCAATCTCAGGCTACTACAGCGGAGACAGTTCATCAACGTTTGGTTACGATTATTATCCGAACGGCCTTTTAAAGACACGTGATTTCCATTACTTAGGTGATCAGTTTCCTGAAATACAGACAACAACTGATTATTCAACGGACAAGAATATTTCGGCGGTTACAGTTATTGGAGATTATACTATGCAAATAAGATTAAGCGAATTTGACGCAAAGGCGAATCCGTTTAGTTTCCAGAATAATATTCTCTATTATCTTTCCGTGCAGCCTTATAATGTATTCCCGAACAGGTATGAGGTGATGGGCAATGGCAAATTCTATCCGCAATATTTTCCATTCGATAATGTTACGCTGTCCAGGAATAACCTTGGTTTACTTGTGTATGATAATAACTACGTTTATTATGATGAATATACATTTAAGTATACCTACAATGCTGACGGATATGCAAATAACATCACCATTTTTACTAACATCCGGAACAATGAAGACGTAAACAATTATAAAAAGGCGGAGGAGATTAATCTTACTTATTACTAGTTAAGAAGTATCAGTCGATGGCCACGCATGATTGTTTTTTCGGAAACTACCTTTGACTTTCCGGAAGTATCTGTTTCCCGTTGCGGGAAAAGTTGGTAATCTATATCTCATGTTCATTTTACATCGGGGCTGATAACACTTTTTATTTATTAATCTATAACAAATCTCATGTTAGGCCTGGGACAGGTTTTTTATTTTCGATGCCCGACAAATCGGACTACCCGGATTAGTAATCATCAATCAAAAATAATCCGGCTGTTGATTATTAGACTTGACGGAAGCTTTTAAAGACCCCTTTTTGTGAAAAAAATCTTAGGATATATACTGACTCCAATATTTTATATTGTGTTTGGACTATTGCTCTGTGTGTTCCATGTATTGCAGGTAATTGCACTGAGAATATTTGGAAGAACAGCTCATAAGAAAATTGTTGACGTATTGAATTTTTGTCTTTTGTACAGTCTGTGCATTTTGGGAACGCATATAAGTGTCAGATATAAGGTGACCCTCCCGGTTGATAAACCAATCATTTTCATTGCTAATCATCAAAGCATGTATGATGTGCCAGGCATTATCTGGTTCCTGCGCAACAATTATCCAAAGTTTGTTTCTAAAATTGAGTTGATAAAAGGCATTCCCAGCATCTCCTACAATCTCCGTCATAGTGGAGCTGCGTTGATCAATAGAAAAGACTCCAGGCAGGCGATCACTGAAATTTCAAACCTGGGAAAACTGATAAATGCAAATAACTATAGTGCGGTTATATTTCCTGAAGGTACCAGGTCAAAAGACGGCACAATAAAACGTTTTGCAGCCGGAGGCATTACCACATTATTAAAAAAAGCACCGGATGCATTGGTTGTGCCGATTGCTATCAATGATATCTGGAAGCTGAACCGTTGGGGGAAATTTCCGATGTCAGTTGGTGAACGTATCAGTTGGACGGTACTTCCGGCCATCGAGACAAATGGTAAAGAAAGAGAAGCTGTTGCTGCAGAGGCAGAGGATGCAATACGGGCAGCGTTATCCGCTAATTCAATGCCGTTTAGTTAAGAGGCGCCATTTCTCAAACACCTGAAACAAAAATACAGTTACACCGAGTTACACGGAGAACACACAGAGCAACACAGAGAATTCATTCAGGTCTTCCAAATATGACGATGCTTGCTTAACTAAACGACATTGAATTGTTAATTGATCGGATGCTTGAAATGTGCATGCTAATGCATCTTTTTTTACCGCCTTTAAAATGTCATTCACCTTCGTTTTGAGCCATTCATCAAATACCAGGAAACAATCATCGTTTTAATTTGGTTTATAGTATAAACCAGTTTATGTTTGCTGTGAATTAACTGAATATGAAAAGATCCTTAACCATATTGATAACTTTTTTCTTAACCATTACATACTTAAAAGCCCAGGTTTCGATTAGCGGAAAGGTAAAAGATAACAGAGGGAAACCAATTATAGGAGCAAGCATTACACTTAAAGACACATACGACGGCGCTACATCTGACAGCCTGGGCAATTTTAAATTTACTACTACTGAAAAAGGTAATTTCCTGATCTCTATTACAAGCCTTGGTTATTTCTCATTTGAACAAAATGTGCATATTGATAAACTGCCGATTGTTTATAACGTTTCATTGAAAGAACAACTGGATGAATTAAAAGCTGTAACTGTTACAGCGGGCGCTTTTGCTGCAGGTGATTCCAAGCGCTCTGCAGTGTTGAGCTCTCTTGATGTTGCTACGACCGGTGGGGCCAATGCAGACATTACTGCAGCTTTAAAAACCTTGCCCGGTGCACAGCAGGTGGGTGAGCAGGAAGGTTTGTTTGTTAGAGGTGGAGCTGGTTATGAAACCAAACAATTTATAGATGGCACACTTGTTAATAATCCATATTATACAAGTGTACCTGATATTTCTACACGCGGCCGCTTTTCTCCATTTCTGTTTAAAGGAACTGTATTCAGTACCGGCGGATATTCCGCGCAATATGGGGAAGCTCTTTCTTCAGCATTGATCCTGGAATCTATTGACCTGCCCGAGAAATCTGCAGCAAATGCAGCCATATCACCGTTGTTCCTTGGTGCAGGACTGCAGGAACTCTCAAAGAATAAACAATCATCCTGGGGTGTTAACTATGGGTATACCAACCTGGTTGCTTATTTCAGTATAGTAAAGCAGACTCCTGACTATTTTAAAATGCCGGAATTTCATAACGGTGATGCCAATTTCCGGATTAAGACAAAGCATGGAGGTATCATCAAATACTACACAACATTTAGCTATAGCAAATTGGGGTTAAGACGGCCGGATATTGACAGTCTCGACCTGAAAGATGCCTTCGGATTAACCAATACCAACTGGTACAATAATTTAAGCTATCGCGAAAACCTGGGACGCGGCTGGAAGATGAACCTGGGAGCAGGGTACAGCTACAATAAAGATGACATCAGCCAGCAATTGCAGGATCAGAATAATCAGCCGGTGATCTTACAAGGAAAGCCATGGTATTACACAAAATCTTATGCTGTAGTCAACAATCAGCAACTAACTCAGCTAAAGGCTGTATTTGATAAAAAGCTTGGAGGTATAAGTCACTTTCGTTTTGGCGCAGAAGACTGGTATGCTGTTAACAAAAGCACTTATAATGACACGCTTAGAAAGCTAACTGATAATCTTGTATCTGCATTTGCCGAAACAGACATATATGTAACCAACAACCTGGCTGCAAATATTGGTGCACGTTTTGAATATTCTTCATTGATCAATAAGTCGAACCTTGCGCCGCGAGTTTCATTAGCCTATAAAGTGGGCAAGGGAGCACAGGTATCCGCTGCATATGGCGTCTTTTATCAGAAAGCAGAAAACCAGCAATTGTTCTTTACAAATAGCCTCGGTTATACCAGGGCAACACACTATATTGTTAACTACCAAAAAATGGTTGCTGAAAGGATCCTGCGTGTAGAAGCTTATTACAAAAAGTATGACGCGCTGGTTAAAACCATTCCTGTTAACTATTACTATGCTTATTACAATAACAACGGTAGCGGCTATGCGAAAGGTATAGAGCTTTTTTGGAGAGATAAAAAGACGTTTAAAAACTTTGACTACTGGGTGAGCTATTCTTATCTTGATACTAAAAGGAATTATTTAAATTTTCCAGGAGAGATGACGCCAAACTTTGCTGCAAACCACACTGCATCACTTGTAACAAAGCGCTTCTTTACAAGTATTAAAACAGGTTTCAATTTTACATACAGTTTTGCTACAGGCAGGCCCTATTACAACCTCATGTATAACAGCGGCAATAACAAGTACGTAATGGCAGATCATGGCACAACCAAAAATTATAACAGTCTTGGTTTTAGCATGAACTATGTGCCATCTGTTGGTAAGCCTAACGCAAAAACATTTATTGTGCTGGTAGCAAGTATTACAAATGTGCTGGGTTACAATGCGGTGTATGGATACAACTATTCTTACAATGGTTTAAATAAAGAACCGGTTATACCTCCCGCAAAAAGGTTCTATTTTGTTGGGGTGTTCTTAAGCTGGGGTGTGGATAGAACGCAGGATGCGATAAATAACAACCTGTGAGGAAGATCGTAAGACCGTAAGATCGTAAGACAGTAAGATGGTAAGAGAGTAAGATAGTGAGAAAGAAAGAAGAGGTGAAGAAGAAGAAAAATAAACTTGAATATACATGAAACCACTATTTGTATTGTTGATAACGTTTGGGTTAACGTTATTGGTAACGCTGCTTTTCGGTGGATTGAATGTTGGGTTGAGTGGTAGAGTGGCAATGTTTGTTATGCTGGTGTTTACTGCCATTGGCCATTTCAAGTTTACGGAGGGGATGATGATGATGCTTCCTCCGCAAGTGCCAGCAAAAAAGGCGATAATTTATATAACCGGTATCCTGGAAATTGTGTTGGGAGTGATGCTTGTTTTGAAAGACTATATAACGGCTACCGGCTTTGCGTTGATTGCATTCTTTCTTGTACTGCTGCCTGCGAACATACATGCAGCAGCGCGAAAGGTGAATTATGAAAAAGCGGATTATACAGGTAAAGGATTGTCATATTTATGGATAAGAATACCCATGCAGATATTGTTTATCTGGTGGGTTTATTATTTCGCTATTTGTAATACCAACTAATCAACAAACATAAAATCAGATATATGAAATCACTCATGCTCACTGTAACGATGGTCGCGACATTTCTTTCAACTTATGCCCAGAGCGATAAGTTTACAGCCGCGATGCAAAAATCGCTCGCTATGCTTGATTCTGCTAAAACAACCCAGGATCTTACAACTGTATCTAATGCCTTTGAAAGAATTGGCGATGCGGAAAAAACACAGTGGTTGCCATATTACTATGCTGCGCTTGCGCTAACAAATTCGGGATGGGCAGATCCTGCTGTTGATAAAGACAAGAATGCTGAAAAGATAGCGGCTTTATTAGATAAGGCAGAGGCAATTGAAAAGAACGCAGAGTTATACACCATCAGAAATATGTCGGCAACACAACAGATGCTGGTTAACCCGCAAGAGCGTTGGCAGACATATGGACAACAGGCATCGTCTGCTTTACAGGCGGGAATGAAACTGGATCCAAACAATCCTAGATTGTATTATTTGCAGGGTATGAGTTTGTTTAACAGGCCGCAGCAATTTGGCGGAGGAAAGGATGTTGCAAAGCCTGTGTTTGAAAAAGCTGAACAGCTATTCAAGGCTGAGCAACCTAAGCCGTTGTACCCGCATTGGGGACAAAAACAAACTGAGGACATGCTTGAGAAGTGTAAGTAATCTTAGAATCAGGTGTGAGGTATGAGGTATGAGGTATCAGGTATCGGTGTAAGGTGTGAGGCAAAGGCGTGAGGTATGAAGCATGAGGTATAAGGCCTGTGGTATGAGGCATGAGGTTAAAGGTTAAAGATAGGTTCAGCGACCGCTGGCTTGTTGCATACCACTCCTGGTATCTAATACCTGATACCTCACACCTGACACCTGACACCTCTTTTGTGGATATTAAGTTGCGTGTGGTAGTGAACTGAGGTTTATTTTCGGTTTTTAAATAGTGTAGTCAGTAAAATGCAATTATTTCAAACACTTCTTATTTTGCACATTGCCGGGGGCTCGTTGGGCTTGCTGGCAGGAACTATTGCCGCAAGTGCACTTAAAGGACGCAAATGGCATTTGCTTGCCGGCAGGCTTTTTTTCTACGGAATGTTCATCGCTTCCGCCTCTTCATTAATTATTACCAACATGCCCGGCCACGAAAATGTATTTCTTTTTGCAATTGCCGGATTTACGTTGTATATGGCTTCTTCGGGTTATCGAATGATTATATTAAAACGCAAGCAAATCAGCGACAATATTGGATTCAGCTGGGTGGATTATGCGGTACTTATATTCGGTCTGACGTTTGGATTATTTCTCTGCCTACTTGCCATAAAGGGTATTCTTAAAGGAAATTTATTTGGGTTGGTACCTTCCGTATTCGGAGTGTTATGTCTCTGGTTCTCATTGGCCGACCTGGGGCTTATCGCAGGCAAAAAGGCAATAAAACAAGTGTGGCTTTACAATCATATCATACGAATGGTTGGTGCGCTCGTTGCAGCCTATACCGCTTTTCTGGTAGTAAACGTGCATGTAAACCAAGGGTGGATATTATGGCTTGCGCCTGCATTAATTGGAACGTTCATCATTATATTTTTTATAAGAAAATTTGTTTCGGGAAAAGATCCTCAAACAATTTAATATTCGCACAAAGCATTTTAAAGACCTTATATGGAAGAAGAAAAACTGCTTACCGGTGAAGAAAGCCTTCAGTTGATAACAGGAATGATCAACAAGGCAAAGAACAGTTTTCATGATAGTGGAACAAGCATGCTTCTGTGGGGATCTTGCGTGTCTGTTGCCGCAATGGTTACTTATCTGCAGCTGGAGTTCAACTTCAGCATCGGCTTCAATATATGGCTGATCATTTTGTTTGCAGTTATTCCCCAGGTGTTTATTACTATGAGGGAAAACAGAAGAAGGAAAGTTGTTGGATACGATGGATACGCGATAAATGTTGTATGGTCCACGTACGCATTTACTATTTGCGGATTGATAATTTATGAAAGCATTGTGCCGTCTGCCTTTCAACATATCATCCAGAATGAAGGATGGCAATTGACAAAGCATTATCTGGATCAGTCCAGGCCAGATGAAGTGCTTGAGCCATTCACGCTGAGCATCACATCTATTTACATATTGATCTATGCTTTCCCTACAATTATTATGGGAAGGATAAGGAACTACAGACCCATGATAACTGGTGCCATTATTACTTATGTCCTGTTTGTTGCATCGTGCTTTACCACTACAAAATATGATATGATATTTTCCTGCATTGCAGCAATTGCGTGCTGGTTGATACCGGGGTTGATTTTGCGTAAAAAATATCTTAAACAGAAAGCGAATGTTTAAAGATCTGGATCCCATATTGCATTCACAACTCAGGCTGGCCACAATGAGTTTGCTTATAAGTGTAAAAGAGGCGGAATTCACATTCATAAAAGAGCAAACAAATGCCACAGCAGGAAATCTTAGTGTGCAAATTCAAAAGCTTAAAGATGCGGGGTATATTGAGGTGATCAAAGAGTTCAAAGACAATTATCCGAATACAACCTGTAAAATAACACCTAAGGGAGTCAGGGCATTCGAAGACTACGTAAAATCGTTACAGGCATACCTGCATATTACAAAAAAATAAAGCCACCGACGTCGAATGCTGTCAGTGGCTTTAAATGCTTTTTTATTTTACGCTTATCACATGTCACAAATCAGAAGAAAATTTCATTTATTCGTCCTTCCCAAATATTTTTAAATATCTTCTGAACTTATAGTTTGACCCGGCAATTATTTCTTATCAGGAGTTCTTCTAAGCAATGCAGGAATAATATGAATAACCCCGTTGGTGCAAACAATATTGCCCGGCCATATTTTAGCATATCCAACATTACCCATTCCTTTTACAAATCCCACAGGTACACCTGTGGCAGTAATAATCTTGTTTACATCGCTTTTTGACAAGGTTGTTTTAGCATAGAAGAAGCCGAGGTCCCAGCCAAAATAGTGCCCTGCTAATATGTGGTATTTGACGAGGTTTGACAGATCATAAACAACATTTGGTTTAGTGATAGCATTTATCTGATCTACACTGTTATAAGGTTTGGGAGATTTTCTGAAACCTTCGTCCGTTGGCGCAAAAATGGTAAAGTTGCCATGTTTTGCAGAGTCAAGCAGGTTGGTTTTAACAAGTGCTGCAGTGAGTACTTTGAAGTTCGGATTTGACTCAAGATATTCTCCAACGCTTTGAGTAGGATACATCAAAACATTGTCAACCACCTGGATGATTCCATTAGTAGCCCATACATCCGGCATGATGATTTGAGCTGTACCGTTGATCTGAACCATATCCTGGAACCAGGATAAATAGATTGTATTGTCCCAATCTCTTTTCTTTGCTTTAACAGTTTTAAGACTGCTTCTTTTTTGAGGAATCTGATCAAAAGAGATTTCACCTTTTACAGCGTGGTATTGTAATGTGGTTCTTAACCAATCCAGTTGAGTGGGATCCTTTATTGCCAGGATGTTCTCTGGTGTATTGAATGGCTCAGGCAGCTTCGCAAATGCTTCATCGTTAGGAGCAAAGAAAGTGAGATGAGCTGAATCATCATTAGCTGCTTTGCCAAGGCCTGTAACCTGTATTGCAGCAGCAAGTGATTTAAAGAACGGAAGCTTTTTGGTTAAAATAAATATGGTATTCTTATTTGCTTTCGCGTCGGTAGACATAGCAAGAGCAGCCTGAATTGTTTTTTGTATATCAGCTTTTTGAGCTTTATAATCCTGCAAAGCCTGACTGGCATAGGCGTTGGCGCTGGCAGTGGCATCAGCTTCACTAATTTCATCTGTAGCAGCCACACTTGTATTGTTGCTCTGCTGGTCTTTTAAGCCGCTCTTTTGACAGGATGTGATAAGAAAGAGGGATAGAGAAACCAGAAGGGCAGCGTAAAGACGCTTGTTAACGTGAAACATAGTTCTTTTCATACTTTGTCTGAATTTTTGAAGATGAATAATTATTATACACCCGGAAGGAATTTTTTGTTGTGCAAAAACAGGTGTAATTATTGAACGGTGATTGAACGAAGTGAGAAAGATTAAATAATGTTGTCACGGGTAAGTGTACGGGTTTCATGGAATATTGGAAGGAATGAGCACGGTTTGATAGAAATGAAATATAAGGGGATAGCTGCTTGCCTGAATTATTGTTGTTCGAAAATAGCGGAACACACATACGGTTGAAATAAAAATTTGAATTGTTTAGTTACAGGTCAATACGCTCCCTTACAGGCTTTGCAAAAATGCAATAACGCGTCGTTCGTATCTTGTACGAATTATCAAAATGTTATCTGTAGGGGGAAACGGTATCGAATTGATCAGAACAGAAGAGCAGCTCCAAAAAGTGAGCCAAATGTTAAAATTTTAAATCAAATTTTGTAGAGATAACGCTGATAACAATTTGATTGGACAGATACTAATGTAGATATGTTAACAGCGGGTAGAGTTAGCAAAGCAATAAAAAAAGTGCGGGTTAGTTCTGTATGTAACTAACCCGCGTGTTGTTTATACCAAGGCTTCGTATAATATTTCTACCGGATGTTTGGCTTTTCTGCCGGTACCATCTTTTATCTGATGCCGGCAACTTGTTCCGGGTGCAGCAATAATTACATCTTCAGGCTGCTTGCGTACAGTGGGCAATAATACAAGCTCTCCAATTTTCATTGAAAGTTCGTAATGCTCTTTTTCATAGCCAAACGAACCCGCCATGCCGCAACAACCTGATGGGATTGTATCCACAGAATAATTTTCAGGAACAGAAAGCAGTTTAACAGATGATGCAACAGATGAAAGTGATTTTTGCTGACAGTGGCCGTGGAGCTTAATGCTTCGTTTTTCCCTGGTGAATTTACTTTTATCAATAGCGCCCTTGTCTATTTCTTTAGCAATAAATTCATCTATCGTATAAACGTTTTTAGACAACGCCTTTGCCGCTTCAAACTGATCGTCATCAGCCAGGTCAATATATTCGTCCCTGAAAGTTAAAATAGCAGAAGGTTCAATTCCTATTAGCGGAGTTTCTGCTGTAACAATGTTCTTTAGTAAGGCAATATTTCTGTTGGCTATTTTTTTTGCTTCGCGTAACAAACCTTTGGAAAGCCAGGATCTGCCACTTTCTTCGTGTTGTGGAATAACAACATTATATCCGAGTTTTTCTAAAAGCTGAATGGCTTTCATGCCTATTTCAGCATCGTTATAATTGGTAAACTCATCGCAAAACAAGTATACCTGTTTGCCTTGCTGCGGTTGCTGTTTAGTGTGTTTTGCAAACCACTTTTCAAGTGTTGTCCTGTACAAAAGAGGCATTGAGCGTTCAGGCGCAAAACCTGAAGTCTTTTTAATAAGATTACTGATGCCTTTATTGGTCATCGCAAAATTGTACAAACCAGGAGCTATGGCCCCCAGTTTTGCAGATTTTGTAAAGTTGGCTATCAACCTGCTTCTAAAAGGCACGCCGTTAGCATCATAGTATTGTTGAAGAAACTCTGCTTTTAATTTAGCGACGTCAACATTTGAGGGACATTCTGATTTACAGCCTTTGCAACTCAGGCAAAGGTCCATTACATCGTAAATCTCTTTGTGGTCAAAGCGATTGATCTTGGATGAGTTGGTTAAAAACTCTCTTAAGATATTTGCTCTTGCCCTTGTAGTATCCTTTTCATTTCGTGTTGCCATAAATGAAGGACACATAGTACCACCGGACAAATGTGTTTTACGACAATCACCGGATCCGTTACATTGCTCTGCATGCTGCAGCACATCCTGATCGTGATAACGGAAGACAGTTTTGAATGCAGGCGTTTTTTGTCCGGGTGTATAACGCAGCATACTGTTCATAGACGGCGTGTCTACGATCTTATTTGGATTGAATATATTGTTGGGGTCCCAGGTATATTTTATTTCGCGCAGCAACTGGTAATTCTTTTCGCCGACCATTTGTTTGATAAACTCGCCACGCAATCTGCCATCACCATGTTCTCCGCTTAATGATCCGTGATATTTCTTAACCAATGTTGCAATCTCTTCAGCAATTGTGCGGAACAATCTGTTACCATCTTCTGTTTTCAGGTTGATAATCGGGCGAAGATGGATTTCTCCTGATCCTGCATGCGCATAGTGAACTGAATACAGATTATGCTGTTTGAGTATTTCATTGAAATCACGAATAAAGTCCGGAAGATCATTTACATCTACTGCAGTATCTTCAATAACGGGTACGGCCTTTTCGTCGCCGGGAAGATTGCTCAGCAATCCGAGACCTGCTTTGCGCAAGGTCCATATTTTCTTGGTGTCATCGCCAAACAGCAAAGGAAAATGGTAACCTAATCCAGCCTGCTCCATTTCATGCTGCACCTGTTGGGCGATGGCGGTAATTTCTTCTCTTGTTTCTTTTTTGAATTCAATAACAAGTATTGCACCAGGGTCACCCTTCACAAAAAAACGGTTCTTGCTTTGTTCAATATTGTCTTTGGTGCATTCAAGAATATAATGATCTATTAACTCGCTCGCCGTTGGGGCGTATTTCAGCGCAATAAGATTAGCTCTTAAAGATTCGTCTATCGAATTAAAATGAACGCAAAGCAAGCCGGTTTCTTTGGGCGGCAAGGGTACTACGTTAAGTTTTATTTCCGTAAGAAAAGCCAATGTGCCTTCTGAGCCTGCGATTAGCTGGCAAAAGTTAAAATCAGGTTGACCTGCAGTAAAAGGCGCGCTTTCCAGCAAAACATCTACTGCATAGCCGGTGTTTCTTCTTTCAATGCTTTGCTTCGGAAATTCTTTTCTGATCTCCTGTTGATTATTATAGTCGCTTAACAGACCACGAACTTTTTTATAAATGTTAGCTTCGAGCGAATCACCTTCGCACTTTGCATGGAAGTCGTCTAATGACAAGGCTTTAAATTCAGCTTCGGATCCATCGCTTAACAATGCTTTTACTTCGAGCAGGTGCTCGCGTGTACTTCTGTAAACAACAGAGTTAGAGCCGCACGAGTTGTTTCCCACCATGCCTCCTATCATTGCCCGGTTGGCAGTGGATGTTTCCGGGCCGAACAAAAGCCCGTGTGGTTTCAGGAACATATTCAGCTCATCGCGTATAACACCTGGCTGAACCCTTACCCAATTTTCTTCGGTATTTAATTCAAGTATTTGTGTGAAATGTTTCGAAACATCTACTATAATCCCATCGCCTACAACCTGGCCGGCAAGAGAAGTTCCTGCAGTACGGGGAATAAGAGATGTTTTTTCTTGACGTGCAAAAGCAATAAGCTTCTTTAAATCGTCAGTACTTTTCGGAATTGCCACAGCCAGTGGCTTTTCGCGGTATGCAGAAGCGTCTGTGGAATATAAAATGCGCATGGTGTCGTCAACATATAATTCCCCATCCAGTGTTTCAATTAATTGTTGCAACTTGTCTTGTATTGTCATAGTCACGATTCAGTTGAAGGCGATTGCGAATTTACGTTGTTTCTCCCTTTTGTTTTGATGCCATTTTGCGAACAGTAGTTAGTGGAAATAACGCATTCTGCTTTAATGTTTCCTCTTCTCGTAATATCATTTCCCTATTCTAACAATGGTTGTAAATAAGGACGAACAATTTTGCAGCCATTAGAAAGATGGCATTCCATCATGCCGTCTGCCGGCAGAAACTAATTCAAAACGGAAATTCGATTAAATCATAATATGACTTTGAAAAAGTTTGTTCTTATTGCTCACTTATGGCTGGGACTCGCTTCCGGGCTGATCGTATTATTTCTTGGTATTACAGGTTGCATGCTTGCTTTTGAACGTGAAATTGAAAACGTAACGCAGTCATACAGGTTTGTGCAGGAAGAAGAACGGCCAATGGTATCACCATCAAAAGTGAAGGAGATTGCAACTACAGCATTGCCGGGAAAGTCATTGCATAGTGTTACTTATGAAGGTGGAAAGAAAGCCATACAGGCTTCGTTTTATAATGCAGATCCTGAATATTATTACATTGTCTTCATCAATCCGTACAGTGGTGAGGTGTTGAAGATAAAAAATATGAACCGTGATTTTTTCCGTGTTGTAATCATGGGACACTATTACTTATGGCTTCCACCAACCATCGGACAACCGATTGTGGCAAGCGCTACATTGATTTTTTTTATAATGCTGGTAACAGGGATCATCTTATGGTGGCCCCAAAACAGTGCGGCACGAAAACAACGGTTCTCTATCAAATGGAGCGCAAAATGGCGCCGCGTGAATTACGACGTGCACAACGTACTCGGGTTTTATGTAACATGGGTGATTATTTTTATTGTTATTACGGGGCTAGTGTGGGGTTTTCAATGGGTCTCAAAATCGATGTATTATACTTTGTCCGGCGGCAAAAAACTGATATTGTATGAAGAAACTTTTTCTGCTCCCAAACCTGCCTCATTTAGCAGTTCAGGGCCTGCCGTTGACAGGATCTGGCAAATAATGAAGAAAGAGCATAGCAATGCTCAACTGATAGAAGTACACTATCCTGAAAATGATTCTGTAGCGATAGAGGCTGTTGCTAATCCCGATGCCTCGACATATTGGAAATCAGATTATCGCTATTTTGATCAGTATACTTTAAAAGAAATACCAGTAAGGCATATCTACAGCCGGTTTAAGGATGCAAAGCTGGGAGACAAAGTATTACGTATGAACTATGATGTTCACGTGGGAGCAATTCTTGGTTTACCAGGAAAAGTGATGGCATTTTTTGCAAGCCTTATTGCAGCCAGTTTGCCAGTTACGGGAGTAATAATCTGGTGGGGTAAAAAGAAGAAGAAGAAATATCATCCGGTAACAGTAAAAGCCCCTGAAAAGGAATATCAAAAATCGTAATAAAAAAGCCGTGAAATTCTCGCGGCTTTTTTATTGTACATCGTATCGTCAGATATCAATGATATGCGGAACTGTCAAAAAATACTAATTCAATGAAGGATTTACTTCATCATTATTATCTCCGAAGGCCTTGTTGAAATCAATATTGGCAGCGTCTTCTTCTCTGTCGCTGTTCCATTCTACAATGAAATTATTGCGGCCTTCACCAACCAGTATGGTCATAAATTTAAGCTGTATTAGCTCAAGCATGGAAAGGAAAAGAAAGATTGCCTGGATCCTGTCGTTGCAATGGTCAAAAATCTTTGCGAATGAAACATTTTTCTCTTTCTGAACAACGTGCAACATTTGTTCGCGGCTTTCCTCCATCGTGTAGTTATAGCGAACAACGGTATGAACAGGTTTATTATTTCTAACCTGAACGCGTTGCATTACCTTTTCAAAAGTTTTCATCAATTTAAAAAGGGTAATATTTTGTATTTCAGTTCCTTCAGATGAATCTTCTCCAATTTGCGATAAATCTTTTTCCAAATTACCGCGTTTTACCATCAACATGCGAATAGCTTCCATTTCAGCCATTTGAACGGAGGCTTCCTTGAATTTTTTGTATTCAAGAATTTTATCTACCAGTTCCTGGCGCGGATCTATCTCTACACCATTGGCATCGATCTCTTTGCGCGGCAACAACATTTTTGCCTTGATGCGCATGAGCGTGGAAATGAAAAGAATGAATTCGCTGCTCAGCTCAATGTTCAGCTTTTCCTGATCGTGTATGTACGAGAGGAAGTCCTGCGTTATTTTGTTGATAGGAATATTATAGATATCCAGTTCGTCCCTTTCAATAAAGAACAACAGAAGATCGAAAGGGCCTTCAAACTGGGGTAATTTTATCTGGTAGCCGGGAATTTGCAAAATATCACATTTAATGGTAAAACAAGATCATGAAGAACATTCATCATGATACACAAAAGTATCGCATTACCCGTAAATACTCGTTTGAGTACCATAGGTATGGAAAACTCAGTGAAACAGGTTGATAACTTACTAAGTCTTTGTAAATCAGGAGTGATAATTAAGCTTTTTTCTTCAGCTCATCTCTGATTTCCATAAGCAGTTGATCTGTGCTGCTTGGGCCCGCAGGTGCCGGTTCTTCTTTTTTCCTGTTGATTGTATTCATAAATTTCACAAGAAGGAATACACAGAATGCTACGATGATAAAATCAAGCACGTTTTGCAAAAAAGCGCCATAGGCAAAAACCGGAGCTCCCGCTTCCTTTGCTTTTGCAAGAGAAGGGAAACCGGTACCCTTACTGTCGTTTAGTAAGATAAATTTGTCAGTAAAATTCACGCCGCCAGTAACAAGTCCAATCACTGGCATAAGGATATTATCAACAAGAGATGATACAATTTTTCCGAATGCACCACCAATGATAACACCCACGGCAAGGTCCATTACATTGCCTTTAACTGCAAACT
The DNA here is from genome assembly GCF_041060425.1 of Danxiaibacter flavus. Lineage (NCBI taxonomy): Bacteria > Pseudomonadati > Bacteroidota > Chitinophagia > Chitinophagales > Chitinophagaceae > Danxiaibacter > Danxiaibacter flavus. The sequence continues at coordinate 268,349 of NZ_JAULBC010000004.1, read as the reverse complement.
CTTTGAATTCTTTAAAAAATCCCATATTGTCTTTTTTTAGGTTGCAAAAAACGTTTTGTGCTTGTCGGCTTAGGCCTTTTTTAATCCCGGGTAACGCATCTTCAGCCCCTTAAGTTCATCACGCAAAGTTTTAGCTATGACGTATTCTTTGTACCAGCTATGGTCCGCCGGTACGATGATCCAGGGAACATCATTACACAGGTTAAAACAATCTTCATACATTTTCATATAATCCTTCCATAACTGCGCCTCATGAAGATCATTCTCGTTATATTTCCATTGTTTTGTCCGGTCGTTGATTCTTTCCTCCAATCGTTTTGTCTGTTCTTCTTTCGAAACATGTAAATAAAACTTGAGTATCCTTGTGTTATTATGCTCAACAAGTAACTGCTCAAATTGATTAATTGCGTTTATTCTCTTCTTTGCAGTTTTGTCATCGATCATTTTGTGAACTCTTGTAACCAGGATATCCTCGTAGTGACTACGGTTAAACACCTGGATCATTCCTTTTGCCGGCGTATGTTGGTGGATGCGCCATAAAAAATCATGAGCCAGTTCCTCTGCCGTAGGCACTTTAAAAGATTTAACCAGGACACCCTGAGGATTGAGTCTGCCAAAAACATGACGAACAGCGCCGTCCTTTCCTCCTGCATCCATCGCTTGTATAACCACCAGAACGGAATGTTTGGATTCTGCGTACAAAAGGTTTTGAAGTTCGTCAAGCTCGCTGAGAATTTTTTCTGTAGCTGCCTTAGTTTTTTCCTTATCTGTTTTTAATGGAGCAGTCGTGCTAATGTCTTTCAACCTGATTTTTGCCATGCCGCTGGTTTTACTGAGGAGCGAAATAGCGTTCTCCTCACAAAGCTCTGTTTCGAAACAACTATACTAATATAATCGTTTTCAGATTCTTAAAGAAGAAAAATCTATGTAATACGGATTGACATTTACGGCAAATAAAAAACGAGTGAGTAAAACCCACTCGTTTCTATTCTTTGGTCAATATTTTAGATCGACATCATTTCTTTTTCTTTTGCTGCCAGATGTTTATCAACAAGACTGATGAATTTATCTGTCAGGTCCTGAATATCTTTTTCAGCATCTTTTGCCGCATCTTCGCTCAAACCGTCTTTCTGCAGCTTTTTAATTTGCTCCATGGCATCCCTTCTAAGGTTGCGGATGGCTACTTTGCTGTTTTCGCCTTCACCGCTGGCTTTTTTGAACAGCTCTTTCCTTCTTTCCTCAGTTAAAGGAGGAAGAAACAGGCGAATTTGAACACCATCATTTTGAGGAGTAATACCAATGTTGGCCTGCATAATTGCTCTTTCAATAGGAGCAAGCATATTTTTTTCCCACGGTTGAATGCTAACGGTTTTTGCATCCAGTATGGTTACATTGGCGACATTGCTTATAGGTGTGGGCGAACCGTAATAGTCTACATTGATGCCGTTTAACATGGCAGGAGATGCTTTGCCGGCTCTTATCTTAGTTAATTCTACTTCCAGGTGATCTATTGCTTTTTTCATGGAAGAGTTAACATCATCCATGATAAGATCCAATTCTTCAGACATAAATTAAAAGTTTAGCGGCGGCAAATCTAATCAAATATGCCATAAACTAAAAACGCAAATACACCACACTCTATTCTTCCTTCGTAACAACTTTGTCTGCGGGATTAAAAATAGGAACAACCCTTACGTTGTCATCTTCGTTGTCTGCTTCATTTACGATGTGCAGAAGACGACGTTTACCATAGACATAACGTTTCAACAGGTACACACTGACAAAGAAAGTCAATACCAGGCTGCTAATAATAGCTGTTGTACCAAGTGAAAGTTGTGCAAAAAATACTATAACGGTTGAAAGAACGCTAATCCCAAGTATGGTAAGCGTTACTTTTTTGTGAGTAAAACCTTTATCAATTAGTAAATGGTGCAGGTGATTTCTATCTGGCGCAAAAGGAGATAGTCCTTTCGATACACGGATAATAAATACACGCAAAGCGTCCATTAAAGGAACCAGCAATACTCCAAATGCAATTGCCGGGGAGGCAGTAATTGGCAATACCGGTGCAGAAGGCGCAGTTTGTATAAAGTGAATTGCCATTACACTCATGATCAACCCCAGCAATAATGAGCCGCAATCGCCCATGAATATTTTTGCCGGAGGAAAGTTATACATGAGAAAGCCAAGGAAACTGCTTGCTACGCTGAAAGCCAGCAATGCATAAGAATAATCTTTATTAATAAGATAAAAAATACCGAACGCTATTGACGAAAACACGCCCAGGGAACCCGCTAATCCGTCAATACCATCAATAAGATTAAAGGCATTTATGATAACGATCACTGTGAAGAACGTGAATAAATGACTAGAAACAACGTCAAGGTTGTCAATGCCCATAAAACCATGCAGGTTATCAATGAGCAGGCCGGCCTTAAAAGACAATACTACACTTATAAGGAGCTGGGTTACCACCTTTTTCCACGCAGATATAATAACTATATCATCTATTACCCCAAGGATAAAAATAATAAAGAAACAAGCGGCGTATGACTGAAATGCGGTGTTGTTGTCAGCAAAGTTCATCGTAAGAAGGAGGCTGATAACTATCCCGGCAAAAATTGCGACGCCTCCAAGCGAAGAGGTAGGGTTGGTATGAGCTTTCCTTTTATCCGGCAGGTCATATAAGTTTTTTATATGAGCTATCCTTATTACGATTGGCATAAGAAAAAACGTAACAACAAATGACAATACGCAACCTAAGACAATTTGTGTCATTCTCAATTGGTTTTGTGTTAATACACTTATGTTAAAAGCTATGTCAATCTTGGGCGTAAAAGTAATCCAACTTATTTAATTGACAAAAGTTAATTAAGACGTAGTGTAAAAAAAATACATGTATGTGCAATATTTAAGCCATGATTTCAATTTTTTAAATCTGCTAAAAAGAATGAATTCTATAACGTTTACCTTAGCTTTGTGAGCCTAAAATTTAAATGCTTATGCCAGATGTTGCACAACTAAAGGACATTGCTACGCAAATTAGAAGAGACATTGTAAGAATGGTACATGCTGTTCAAAGCGGTCATCCGGGTGGTTCTCTTGGATGCACAGACTTTTTTACGGCCTTATATTTTAAGGTGATGCACCACGATCCTGATTTTAAGATGGATGGCATAGGCGAAGACCTTTTCTTTTTATCCAACGGTCATATTTCACCCGTATATTATTCAACGCTTGCAAGAAGCGGATACTTTGAAGTGAAAGAACTTGCAACTTTCCGTAAACTTAACTCCCGTTTACAAGGGCATCCTGCAACACACGAACATCTTCCCGGTATCAGAATCGCCAGCGGCTCACTTGGTCAGGGTATGAGCGTGGCTGTGGGCGCTGCACTTGCCAAAAAGTTGAATAAAGATAATCACCTGGTATTTTCGCTTCACGGAGACGGTGAGCTTGATGAAGGACAGAATTGGGAAGCGATCATGTTTGCAGGTCACCAAAAAGTAGACAACCTGATTGCTACTATTGACTGGAACGGTCAGCAAATTGACGGTCCGACGGCTAAGGTTATGGATCTTGGTGATCTGAGAGCCAAATTTGAGGCGTTTAAATGGAACGTAATTGAAATGGATGGCAATGATATGGACGATGTAATTGCTACCATGGACAAAGCAAAATCATTAACAGGACAGGGACAACCTATATGTATCCTGATGAAAACTGTAATGGGTAAAGGTGTTGACTTTATGGAAGGCCACCACGAATGGCACGGTGTTGCTCCAAATGACGAACAATTATCTAAAGCCCTTGGTCAATTACCAGAGACTTTAGGCGACTATTAAAATGCACCGTGGATGCTTGCTTGTATTCCACACACTAAAATATTGTTGTAGTTTTTGATAAAATTGCCGGCAATGCCGGCTTTTTTATTTCTGAAATGGAAAGGAATGTAGTTTGAGAAATGGTGATGTACCATTCAGAAAAAAAGATCTTAACTTTTTAGCGAGAACTCGCGCGTGCTTGCTTTTTTTGAAGGGATCCATGCCGCAAGAACGGCAACAAGCAAAACCGTGATACTTACAAGTACAAAATCGAAAGGATACATTTTTACCGGGTAGTAGTCAACTATAAATGTGCCGCCCTGTAACTTAACCAGGTGAAATTTTAGTTGTAGAAAGCATATAATAATAGCGACAATCATTCCTGCAATACCACCAATGGCTGCCAGCAGTAATCCTTCGTTTAAAAAAATCTTCTGAACCAGGTTGCTGGTTGCTCCCATTGCTTTTAATACAGCAATATCTTTTTGTTTTTCCAATACCAGCATTGTTAGCGCACCAATCATGTTGAATGCTGCCACTACAAGTATTAATGAAAGAATACCATAAATGACCCATTTTTCTACCTGCATAATGCTATACAAACTCTGGTTTTGCTCGTAGCGTGTTTGTACAATAAACTTGTCGCCCAATGTTTTTTGCAGTTGCTGTTTTATCTGGTCCACCTGTTCCTGGTTTGAAACAGCTACCTCAATGCCGCTATATTCATCAGCAGGGAGATTGAGCATGTTCTGAACAAATGAAAGGTTGGTAAATGCATATTTGTTGTCAAACTCCTGCTGTACCATAAAAGTGCCTGCCACACTAACATTGTAAGCGTTCATGGCATCAAGGCTGTTAAAGTTGCTCGCTTTCCTGTTAGGTAAATAGATCGTAAGTTCTGAGCCTCTGAATGCAGGATCAACACAAACTGCATTTTCAATGCCAACACCAAGCACCAGTGCCGGAGTATCCACTACTCCGAGGTGATAGTCACCACGAATAATATGTGATTGGGACGAAATGCCGTTTACCTTGTCATAGTTTTCGTCAACGCCTTTTAGAAAAACAATGGAGTTACAGTCTCCATTTACCAGCATGGCTTTCTCTTCAACTACAAGACTAAGGCCCCTCACACCATTTACTTTTTTAACGCTTAATATCTGAGATGGAGAAAGCTGAATAAATTTTCCTTTAGCGGGAGTTATTTTAATGTCAGAATAAAAATCACCATAAAGGCTTTTAACAAGATCCTCAAAACCATTGAAAACACTAAGCACGATGATAAGTGCAGCGGTACCGACAGCTATTGCCAGCACACTTATCCAGGCAATAATGTTGATTGCGTTGGTACTCTTCCGTGATTTAAAATAACGCCAGGCAAACAGAAGTTTCATGGATCTATTTTCAGCTTTGATCGGTTAATCTATGCACTATTCAGCCTTATCTGCTTCATCAGATGATGGCTTCTGCTTTTCCTCGTGTATCTTTTTAAACAGCTCTTCCATTTTAAATACATGGTCAAGCGTATCATCCTGAAAATAATGTATAACGGGAATTCTTCGCAGCTGATGCTTAACTCTTTCGGAAAGTTCTTTTTTGATCTCCCAGGCTCTATCCTCAATTTTTTTCATGGTTGTCTTTGCGTCGGCAACCTGGAATAAGCTCAGGTATATTCTTGCTTCCAAAAGATCTGGTGTAACTTTTACGGAAGAAATGGAAACCATACCTCCATCAATCATGTTTAGCCCCAGTCGTCTGAATATTTCGTTCATTTCCTGTTGAATTACGCCGGCCACCTGCCGTTGTCTTTTACCTTCCTCCATAACTTAATTTTTTCCTATTTCCATTCCGCCGCATGCGGAATAAATAAATGAGCTTGTAAAATTAGTTACTTTGCACGTTTATTCGCGCTTTTAGGTGAATAGAGATATTCACCTAAGGTAATTTACAACTTTCGAAGCTAACCGGTGCGGATTATTTGTCCGGCCAAAACAACAAATATTAACGGATGAAAAAATTATCCAGGATCTTTAAATATGTAGGTGAGTATAAGGGAAAGCTGGGACTGTATTTTTTGTGTACTGTATTATCTATATTTTTCTCCATTTTTTCAATAGGGATGCTTGCACCTTTCATGCAAATAATATTTAATGCTGATGACTCCCAGGCTGATAAAGCAGTAATGAGTTCCAATGCGGTGGGTGGATATGTGAACCGTCTTATTCTTGATATAATTCATCAGCACAATAATGACAAACTTGTTGCAGTAGGCTTTATCTGCGTGTTTATAGTTATTGTTACGATCCTCAAAAATGTGTTCCTGTATTTTTCAAATTTAATTTCTGCGCCGATAAGAAGTGCTGTCGTTACAAGGTTGAGAAGCGATTTGTATGACAAAACCTTAATGCTACCCATCGGTTATTTTACCGAACAGAAAAAAGGTGATATCATATCCCGGATGACGAATGATGTTAGTGAGATTGAAAGTTCGATTGTAAGTACGCTTGAAGGGCTCATCAAAGATCCATTGACTGTACTCTTCTATCTTGCTTATCTTGTTTACTTAAGCCCGGGTCTTTCATTATTCCTTTTAATATTATTACCGCTTACTGCATTTATTATAGGTCGCATCAGCCGGACTCTAAAAAAACAATCTCAGGCTGCTTCAGTTAAATTGGGAGAGGCTCTTTCAATTCTTGACGAGACACTTGGTGGCATGCGTGTGATTAAAGCGTTCCTTGCTGAAAAGCTTATGCTGGACAGGTTTCACTACGTAAACAACACATTGTTTCGTATCCGGAATAAAATGAATGCACGTCGTGATCTGGCATCTCCTTTAACGGAAACACTTGGTATTACCGTACTGTGTTCTATTCTATATTTCGGCGCAAGGCTGGCGCTAAGAGATAACGGCATGGCCGCGGGTAATCTCATTGTTTATATCGCCACTTTTGGTTTGCTGATCAATCCGGCAAAAAATCTTTCAACATCTTTTTTTAACGTGCAGCGTGGAGCGGCAGCCATCGACAGGGTAGAAGAGTTGCTTGATGCACCTGTTGTTGTTGACGATTTCGGTTCTAAACAACTGGACAGCTTTAACAGCTCCATTGAGTTTCGCAATGTAAGTTTTGGTTATGGTGATCACATGATTTTAAAGAACATCAATCTTACCATTCCAAAAGGAAAAACAGTTGCATTGGTCGGATCTTCCGGTGCTGGTAAAAGTACGCTTGCGGATCTCGTTCCGCGCTTTCACGATGTTAGTTCTGGTGAATTGTTGATTGATGGTGTTAATATTAAAGAATATCAGCTGGGTTCTATCCGCAAACATATTAGTATAGTAACACAGGAGCCTGTATTATTTAATGAGACAATTGCCTCCAACATTTCTCTTGGTAAACCTGATGCATCCGAAGATGAAATTATACAGGCAGCAAAAGTGGCCAATGCCTCCAATTTTATCCTGAATAAAGAAGACGGATTCCGCACGAACATTGGTGACCGGGGAAGCAAATTAAGTGGTGGCGAAAGACAACGCCTAACCATTGCGAGGGCGGTTATCAAAAATCCTCCCATCCTTATTTTAGACGAAGCGACATCCTCTCTGGATACTGAAAGTGAACGCCTGGTTCAGGATGCTATTAATAATATGATGCAAAACCGTACAAGCATTGTAATCGCCCACCGTCTTTCAACTATCAGACACGCGGATGAAATTGTCGTCTTGCAAAAAGGCGAAATCGCAGAACGTGGCTCTCACGATGAACTGCTGGCTAAAGAAGGAATTTATTATAAGCTGGTTGCGATGCAGGAAGTTAAGTAGCTATCGGCTGTCAGCTATGAGCTATTAGCTTGGGTGAGGTATCAGGTATCAGGTAGCAGGTAGCAGGTAGCAGGTAGCAGGTAGCAGGTAGCAGGTAGCAGGTAGGCGCATTCAAGTTGTCCGCCTTCAATCATTGTTGTTGCACAGAGGTACTTCGTACTTCGTAAATCGTACTTACAGCGCCTTTCCATCCGGCTGCCCAACATCGTACACCGTACCCGCCCGAACGTGTCGTTCGGTACGGGCGGGCATCTAACACCGTACATTCGCCTCACATAGTACATCAAAAAAGGCCATCATTACTACATGACAGCCTTTTTTAATAAGATACTAATTACTATTGTTCATTCGTTGGCTTAACCAATCCCAGTTTTGCTTCGAGGCTCAAGGTAGCGTGAGGAACAGCTCTTAAGCGCGCTTTGTCTATCAGTTTACCCGTAACGCGACAAATTCCGTAAGTTTTGTTTTCAATGCGGATAAGTGCCTTTTCCAGGTGGTCGATGTACGTGATCTGCCTGCTGGCCATCTGGCTCAATTGCTCACGTTCCATACTCATACTGCCATCTTCCATGGTCATGTAGCGGCTTTCTGCCTCATCTCCGCCAAGTTCGTCTTTGCGGGTGATAAGTCCTTGAAGATAAGCCAGTTCTTTTTTCGCTGCTTCCAATTTTTTATTGATCAGCTCTCTGAATTCTGCCAGATCGGCATCGTTATATCGTACCAATGGTTCGTTTGATTTTGATGGTTCTTGCCTCTGTTCCAGCGATTTGTACTCTGGTTGATAAGGTACACTTGTCTTTACAGATGTCTTTGGAACTTTTACTTCTTTTAAGGGTTCCGGTTTAGGTTTCGGAGCCGGCTTGGGCACTGGTGCAGGAGCCGGAGCTACCGGTTCTGGTTTTGTGGCCAAGGCTGGTTTCGTCTTATTTATGTGTTCTGCCTGGGCCGCTTTAACCGGTTTTTCTTTTTCCGGTGCCGATTTTACCGGAGCTTTTTTTGCAACTGCTTTAACCGCAACTTCTTTTTTAGGAGCAGGAGCCGGAGTTGTTTTTTTAGCTACAGGTGCTGGCACTACTTTTTTGCTTGGTGCAGCTTTTTTTACTGCAGGCTTTGATACGGATTTTTCCACCGCTTTTTTAGCAGGCTTAACCGGCGCTGCTGCTTTTTTAGCTGGTGCCGCCTTTTTTGCAGGCACTGCTTTTTTAGCAACCGGTTTGGCCGCTGGTTTAGCCACTTTCTTGGGTGCAGGCTTTTTTGTTGGCATAGAACGTTATCCTTTTTTGTTCACGCTCACTTTCAACAGAATGTCGTTCACCTCAATCTCAGTACCATCCTGTAATTCAGGTACCCAAGTCAGACTGTCTGCCAAAATTTCAGCGCAAATATAGTTTTTAAATTCATTTATAGATGTCTTGATATCAGCGTTTTCAAGCACTTCTACGAATATACGATCTGTTAAATCAAAACTACTGTCTTTTCTAATATTTTGGATGCGATTTACGAACTCGCGGGCATCGCCTTCCTGTTTCAATTCTTGGGTAACGGTAATATCCAAAGCAACCGTCAAGTTTCCTTTTGCTGCTACACTCCATCCGGGGATGTCTTCGGCAGCAATCTCAACTTCACTAAGGAGTAAAGTAATGGATTCTCCTCCAATATTCAATGCATATTGCCCATCTTTTTCTAAAGAAGCTATATCATGTTGACTAAATGAGGATAAAGCCTGGCTTACCGCTTTCATTTTTGGTCCTAACTTGCTTCCCAGCGCCTTAAAGTTGGCTTTTACCTTCTTGCTGATGAATCCTTCAGTCTCCGTTATATAATCGATTTCTTTAACGTTTACTTCCGCCTTAACCAGATCTTCTACTTTTTCCAATTGTACTTTCATTTGCGGATTTAATACCGGGATAAGCACTTTATGGAGTGGCTGACGAACTTTAAGGTTCATTTTTTTACGCAAAGACAGTACCAATGATGAAACATCCTGTGCCAACTGCATCCTTTCTTCCAAAAGCGTGTCAATAGCGGATTCTTTTACCACCGGGAAGTCTGCGTGATGAACAGATTCAACAGTGAAACGCTTACTTACAGCATTCAGGTTGCGGAAGACAGCATCACTAAAGAACGGAGAAATTGGTGCGATCAGCCGGATCAGTGTCTCCAGACACTCATATAAAGTCTGGTAAGCACAGATCTTGTCATGCTCGTATTCTCCTTTCCAGAAACGGCGACGGCACAAACGTACATACCAGTTACTCAGGTGCTCGTCCACAAATTCCTCAACTGCACGGCCGGCGATAGTTGGCTCGTACTCATCCATCGCTTCTGTTACCTTCTTAATCAACGTGTTAAGAGAAGATAAGATCCACCTGTCAATTTCAGGGCGCTGTTCTAGCGGGATATATGCTTCCTCGAACGAGAAACCGTCCACATTCGCGTACAGAACGAAGAACTGGTAGGTATTATATAAGGTACCAAAGAACTTACGCTGAACTTCTTTAATGCCTTCTATATCAAATTTCAGGTTATCCCAGGGAGACGCGTTGGTGATCAGGTACCAGCGTGTGGCATCGGCTCCGAATTTTTCGATGGTTTCGAAAGGATTTACCACGTTGCCAAGACGCTTACTCATTTTGTTGCCATTCTTGTCCAGAACCAAACCGTTACTAACAACTGTTTTGTAAGCTAAACCGGGATATTTTTTGTCATCAGCCTCAATGCCATGCTTTTTCAATTCCTCCTGAACAGATTCTTTCATTAAGGAGCCAAGTGCATGCAGGGTATAAAACCATCCCCTGGTTTGATCAACGCCTTCGGCGATAAAATCAGCCGGATAGTTCTGAGCAAAAGTGTCGGCGTTTTCAAAAGGAAAATGCCATTGAGCATAAGGCATTGCTCCGCTATCAAACCAAACGTCTATCAGATCCGGAACGCGTTTCATAGCCAGTCCTTTCTCACTTACCAACGTTACTTCGTCAACAAATGGTTTATGTAAATCCAGCGAAGCTCCGTCGATTGACGCACTTTGGTCTGTGCCAAGTACTTTATCGGCCCTGGCCATTTCCGCTTTCAGTTCGGCAATGCTGCCAATGCATTTTTCTTCAGACCCGTCTTCTGTTCTCCAAACCGGCAATGGTGTTCCCCAGAAGCGGCTGCGGCTAAGGTTCCAGTCTACCATGTTTTCCAGCCAGTTGCCAAAACGGCCTTCGCCGGTACTTTTTGGTTTCCAGTTAACTGTTTTGTTCAGTTCAACCATTCTGTCCTTCAAAGCAGTGGTCTTAATGAACCATGCATCTAACGGATAATACAGAACCGGTTTATCCGTGCGCCAGCAATGCGGGTAGCTGTGCTCGTATTTTTCCACTTTGAAAGCCCTGTTCTCTTTCTTCAGCTTAACGCAGATGTCTACGTTAACATCCACATAATTAGGCTCATCCTTATAATCTTTCACATACCTGTTGCTGAACTCACCCAACCCGTCAACAAATTTTCCCTGGCGATCAACCATAACGAGAATGCCGATGCCATATTTCTGTCCAACCCTGAAGTCATCTGCACCAAATGCCGGAGCTGTGTGAACGATACCTGTACCATCTTCAGTGGTTACAAAGTCGCCAAGCAATACGCGGAAGGGATCGCCGCCAGTTTTATCAGCACTGTTCGCTTCATATGGTAACAACTGCTCATAACGTGCTTCTTCGATATCTCTCCCTTTAAATTCTGTCAGTATTTGCCACGGAATAACCTTGTCACCTTCTTTATAGGCTTCAAAATCACCGTTCTCTGCGTCTTCTTTAAAGTATTTGCCCAATAAAGCTTTTGCAAGGACAACATTTACAGGGAGATGCGTGTATGGATTGAAAGTTTTTACCAGCACGTAATCAATATTGCCACCGACAGTCAGGCCAAGGTTGGAAGGTAATGTCCATGGAGTAGTGGTCCAGGCCAGGAAGAAAACTTCGTCATTGCCTGCTGCGTCGAAAAGAAACTGGCTCTTTTCATTCTTCACCGCTTTGAACATCACCACAGCACTGGTATCCTTTACGTCCTTGTAAGTGCCGGGTTGATTTAATTCGTGTGAGCTTAAACCCGTTCCTGCAGCAGGTGAGTATGGCTGAATGCTCACACTTTCGTACAACAATCCTTTTTTATACAATTCGCTTAGCATCCACCAAAGCGTTTCTATATAATTATTTTCAAATGTGATGTAGGGATCATTCAGATCAACCCAATACCCCATTTTACGGGTCAGGTCATCCCATTTGTCTTTATAACGAAGCACTGCTTCGCGGCATTTTTTATTGTATTCTTCTACAGAGATCTTTTTGCCAATATCTTCTTTGGTAATACCCAATTCTTTCTCCACACCAAGCTCAACGGGCAGACCGTGCGTATCCCATCCGCCTTTGCGTTTTACCTGGTATCCGCGCATGGTTTTATAGCGGCAAACCAGGTCTTTCAGCGTACGTGAAATAACGTGGTGAATGCCTGGCATACCATTGGCACTCGGCGGACCTTCGTAAAACACGAATGGTGTTGCGCCTTCGCGCAGTGATACACTTTGTTCAAATGCCTGTGTTTCATGCCATTTGGCAAGAATTTCCTGTTCTATTGCGGGAAGGTTTAACCCTGAAAATTCCTGGTATTTAGCGCTCATATTGACAGTTCTATCCTATTTTAAGTTTGCAAAGGTAGGAAAATGAAGACATGTAAGACGCGTAAGACAGTAAGACATGTAAGACCGTAAGAGAAGCTGACAGCTGATAGCTTTTAGCTGCATTTGCAGGTGCGTATTTCTTTGAACTGTGATATTTAGTATATTATTAAGGCATTGATCATGACCAGCTGTATTCTTCCAATTTATATAAGGGGCAAGAAGTAAATGAACTAATGAAGCGCTAAAAATTAAAAAACTCCTTTTCTCTGTGAAAGAACTCCTGCCACTCTGTGGTTAATTTTCACAATAGATGATAACTGATAGCTGATTGCTCATTGCTTGTTTTTCTTTTCTCCTTTAGTTATATTAGAAATATAAAACCAAGCTTATGTTATCGAAACCCATGCAAGAAGCATTAAACAAGCAGGTTCAATTGGAAGCGGAAAGTTCCCAGGCATATCTCGCTATGGCAAGTTGGGCGGAAATTCAGCCTGGGCTCGACGGAGTTACGAATTTCTTTTACAAACAATCTGATGAGGAGCGAATGCATATGTTAAAACTCATCCGGTATATTAATGAACGCGGAGGATTTGCGATTGTTCCTCATCTCGAACAACCAATGATCACTTTTCAATCGTTGCAGCGGGTATTCGAAGAATTTTTGAAACATGAAATTATTGTTTCAACCAGTATTAATGATATAGTGGGGATGGCGCTAACTGAAAGAGATTATGCGACCCACAACTTTTTACAATGGTATGTAAATGAACAAATAGAAGAAGAGCATTTAGCACGGACATTGAACGATAAATTAGTGCTGGTGGGTGAAGATAAAGGTGGGATCTATTTATTTGACAGAGATATTATGCTGTTCAGAGGGCCGGAAGGAGGGAAGAAAAGATAGAAATTCAAAAGTAAAAATTCAAAAGTCAAAACTTTTCAGGCGGTCTTGTTCATTCTTTTGAAGCGGTTTTGGTTGGGATGTTTCGATGTCTATTTATATATCAAAAAGCCACAGAGAATTTTCTCTTTGTGGCTTTTTGCTATTGTCAAAATTAACCTCAAAGAATACAGATAAGGCTACACATGGGTTTTCACTTTTGAATGTGACTTTACATTTTCTTCCCGCCAACATAAGTCGCCGTAACCTTTGTATCGAGCACATTTTTTTCGGTGACCTTCATGAGATCCTGTGATAGGATAATGAAGTCTGCATTCTTGCCTTTTTCAATGCTGCCGCTTTCTTTTTCCAGAAATCCTGCCTTCGCTGCCCAGATTGTCATGCCGCGGATCGTTTGCTCTCTTGTTAAAGCATTTTCCATTTGAAAACCTCCGGACGGATAACCTTTGGCATCTTTTCTGAAAACTGCAGCAAGAAAGGTTTTAAAAGGACTTATATCTTCAACAGGAAAATCCGTTCCCAATGGTATCCAGCCATTTTGTTTCAGCAGTTGTTTGTAAACATACCCTTCTTGTTTCAGACGCTCAGTACCGAGTCTGTCAGCGGCCCAATACATATCACTGGTTGCGTGTGTTGGTTGAACTGAGGGAATGATCGTTGCCGCTCCGAACAAATTAATATCAAGCGGATTAACAAGCTGTGCATGTTCTATGCGCCAGCGTTTGTCATTTTCGCCTTTGAGATATTTGTTGTAGATGTTGAGTATTTCGCGGTTGGCACTATCACCGATGGCATGGGTACACATTTGAAAATCGGTTTGAGATAATACTGCAGCCAGGGAATCATAGTGGCTTTTGCTGCTCAACAAAAATCCTGACCATCCCGGCTTATCGTTATAAGGATGTAACAGGCAGGCTCCCCGGCTTCCCAGTGCACCATCTGCATAAACTTTGAAGCCTCTCACATACATTCTTTCTGTTTTATAGGGGCCACGCTTTATGTATCGTTGAAGATTATCCTGGTTATCACTTAACATGATGTACATCCGCATCAGTAATTTATGCTCTTTTTGCAAAGTATCTATTACGTCCACATCGGTGTAATTAAGGCCGCAATCGGTAATAGTGGTAAGACCTTGTGCAAAGCAGTTCTTTTGTGCAGCCAGCAGCCATTTGGTATAGTCGGCTTTAGATGGAGACGGAATTTTAGCGCCAACAAGATCAACTGCATTATCTATCAGCACACCTGTAAGAGTATTATTCTTCGTTTCAATTTCGCCGCCGGTCAATTTCTGACCTGCAACTACTCCTGCCAATGCAAGTGCTTTTTGGTTAGCGATGGCCGCATGCCCGTCAACTCGCTCAAGCATTACCGGTCTGTTGGGAAATAATTTGTTTAATGTGTCATTGGTGGGGTAGGCTTTGCCGGGAAACTTATTTTGATCCCATCCGCGGCCAATGATCCATGCCTCGTCGGGATGTTCTGATGCAAATTTTTGCACCCTGCTTACCACTTCTTCAAAACTGGTGCAGCCAAAAAGATCTACTGCGAATAAAGAACGGCCATAACCCACGAAATGTGCATGCGCATCAATAAAGCCAGGATACACCGCGTTGCCCTGGGCGTCTACATTCTCCTTTGCTGAGTACTGATCCAGTATTTCATCATTTGTACCTACGGCAAGTATTTTGCCGTCCTTAACAGCGAACGCCTGAGCCGTGGCAAAGGAACTGTCAACAGTATAAACCAGGCCGTTATGGACAATAAGATCTGCCGCTTCCTTGTTCTTGCAGGAAACAAAGAACACACAGGCTAAAAACAAATGAAAAATTGAACGCATTGGGGAGAATTTAGAAGTCAAAAGTGGAAATTAAAATAGTGAATAGTGAATGGTGAATAGTGAAAGGTGTAAGCTGTTCTATTTAGGCTACAGGCTGATGCGCTTTAGATCTAGCTTTCAGCTTTGGGCTTTAGGCTTTGAGCTTTTAGCACAACCTTATTATAGTATTTACATGCTGGTTTCAATCCACAAATATTGCACTTGGGATTGCGGGCAACACAAATATATCTTCCATGTAAGATAAGCCAGTGGTGCGCCTTGTGTACCAGTTCCCTCGGAATAAACTGTAGCAGTTGTTTTTCAACCGCGAGTGGAGTAGTGGCTTTTTCCGTGAGGCCAATTCTGGCAGAGACGCGGAAAACGTGCGTGTCAACAGCCATATTAGGTTGTTCATCGACTACAGACGTAATAACATTTGCAGTTTTACGCCCAACGCCGGGCAGTTTTACCAGCTCGTTTACAGTCATAGGTATTTCGCCATGGAAATCATTGATCAGCATATTGGCCATTCCAATAAGATGCTTTGTCTTGTTATTGGGATAGGAAATACTTCTGATCAGTGGGAAAAGTTCATCAAATCTTGCCATGGCAAGATGCTCCGGATCTGGATATTTTTCAAATATCGCAGGCGTAGTCATATTTACCCGTTTATCCGTGCATTGGGCGGACAATATCACTGCTACCAATAACTGGTAAGGATTATCATAAATAAGTTCTGTTTCTGCCTCCGGTGCATGTTCCTGAAAATAGTCTATTACAAACTGGTAACGTTGTTTCCGCGTCATGATAGCTGTGGTTGTTTGGCAAAGATGGGGAAAAGCCCTCAGCTTTCAGCTATCAGCTATTAACTGTGAGCTGCGCGAATGGAACATTTGACAACACAATTATACTAAACGCAACTACCTTGTGCCATATACACTATATGTTACTATAAAGTTGGAGAAACAAAAAGGTGATAGACCTAATAAAGACATTGAGATCCGAATGCATCGGGCATTTCAGGCCCAAAGCTGATAGCTAATAGCTCCAAGCTATCTCGATAGACTCACTTTCCCAGCAGCATAATTTAAAAGCAAACCAACAGTTTTATCTGTGGGGCTTTTAAGTTTGCATTTACTTAAGCGAGCGGCGGCTTCGCGCAGCACCTGTAGTTTTTCTCTCAGAGCCCAATTTTGCTGAAGAGCTTCTTCTATTTGTTTTCTCTTCATCGGAGAAAGTTCATCATATAAGAACATAAGTAAATCTTCTGTGGTAAAATTGGTCATGGTAGAAAAACATTTTGGGGTGATCAATCATTTTTCTAGCTCTAAAACGATCATTTGGCCGGATTATTATACGCCCGGTCTATTTTTTTAAGGAGTCGACGGGTGTTTCAACAATGAAAATATCTTCATTGCTCTTTTTCATGTACAGATTTTCCCGGGCATATTTTTCCAATGCTGCCGGATTGTTTTGAAGATCAGCAAGTTCTTTTTTGGTTTTTTCTATTTCTTTCAGGTAAAAATCCCTGCTGTCGGTTAGCTCTTTGAGCTGTTGTTTCCTCGAAACCTGCACGAAAACATCATTCTTATCTACAAATATTAACATTACCACAAATACCGCGATAGCCAGGAGGTATTTGTTCTTTAAAACGGATAATATGATGTTGAGTGCTTTCATGTAATAAGCAAATGTAAAAATTCAAAATTCAAAAGTCAAAAGTAAAAAGGCTGCCCTCACTGGTTCTATAACGTCATCGGCCCGGTTTTATTTCAAAAAAAGAGAAGACACAAAGTTACCGAGAATATCTCTGCAGGTCTCTATGTCTTCTCCATAATCTCTATTTAATAAAAACGTCTCCGTTCAATTAACCGCCTTCTTACACGTCTTACAATCTTACGGTCTTACGGTCTTACGATCTTACCATCTTACGGTCTTATTTCCCAAAGCGGATCTTTCCTTTAGGATAGATGCCATTCTCGCCCAGCATTTCTTCAATACGGATCAGCTGGTTGTACTTCGCCATACGGTCAGTACGTGAAGCAGAGCCGGTTTTGATCTGTCCGCAATTCAATGCAACAGCCAGGTCAGCGATCGTTGTATCTTCAGTTTCACCGCTTCTGTGGCTCATGATGGTAGTGTAGCCGTTGGTCTGAGCTAACTGAACAGCGTTGATAGTTTCAGTAACAGTACCAATCTGGTTTACTTTGATCAGGATGCTGTTTGCAGTTTTGCTGTCAATGCCGCGTTGTAAGATTTTGGTATTGGTAACAAACAGGTCATCACCCACTAACTGGCATCTGCTGCCGATAGCATCGGTTAATTTTTTCCAGCCGTCCCAGTCTTCTTCGGCCATACCGTCTTCAATAGAAACAATAGGATATTTGTTCACCCACTCAGTCCAGTAAGCAACCATTTCATCGCTGCTTATTTCTTTGCCTGAGCTCTTGTAGAATTTGTATTTGCCATCTTTGAACATTTCGCTGCTTGCAGCATCTAGTGCAATACCGATCTGCTCGCCTACTTTGTAACCTGCAGCTTCAATAGCCTGCAGTACGGTTTCGATAGCTTCTTCGTTGCTCTGGATATCAGGAGCAAAACCACCTTCGTCACCTACGTTAGTGCTGTAACCTTTCTTTTTCAAAACGCTTTTCAGGTTGTGGAAAACCTCAACGCCCCAACGGAGACCTTCGCTGAAAGAGCTTGCGCCAACGGGAACGATCATATATTCCTGGTAGTCGATCTTGTTATCAGCGTGAACACCACCGTTCAAAATGTTCATTAAAGGCATTGGAAGCACTGTTGCATTTACGCCACCCAGGTAGCGGTAAAGCGGCAGGTTACTTTCAAGTGCAGCAGCTTTTGCAACAGCCATAGAAACAGCTAAAGTTGCGTTAGCGCCTAATTTGCTTTTATTTTCAGTGCCATCCAGTTCAAGCAGTTTAGCATCAATGCCAGTCTGGTCATTGATAGAAAAACCGATCAGTTGGTCAGCAATTATATCGTTTACGTTACTTACCGCTTTCAGAACGCCTTTGCCCATGTATACAGACTTGTCGTTATCACGCAGTTCAACTGCTTCATGAATACCTGTTGAAGCGCCACTAGGAACAGCGGCACGGCCCAGCTGGCCATTTTCTGTAAGTACATCAACTTCTACTGTAGGGTTTCCGCGACTGTCTAAAATCTGGCGGGCATGAATGTCGGCAATGTAGCTCATGATTTCTTTTTGTTTACTGTTATAAATATTATTTGATTTCGGTGTTACTGGCACAAGTGTGTGACGGGCGTCGCAGACATGTGCGTTCATCCTGTCCGGCAAAAAATCGAACAGGATGCAAAGAAACAATGTTTTTAATTCTCCTGCATTGTTTCACACAAAAATGTCCATAATTTAAAGCTAACGGGGGTTAGCGATTTTAGACAATCTCCAGCGAGGAAAAAAGATCGTAGACTGCTTCTCAAACGCAGGTGTAGTAGTCGTTTCAGCGAAGTAGAGTTAAAAAGTATTTTTCTGAAAACCTTTCTAAAATGAGGAATGTCATCTTTCAACCTAAAAAAAATCATACGATGCTGCACACCCTCCGTCTATAAAAAGTCGCCGCATGATTTGTCGATTGATAAGAAACTTGTTCTCTTTCAAAATTTGTCACTTTCCTTTTCCTGAAAAAAGAAAGCAACTCCTGCCTGAATGACTTGGTCGGGCTGGAAAGAAAATTCAAGTCAAACCCCGTCCCGGCAAGTCGGTTCAGGCAGGAGTGCCGGGCCAACACCTCGCTCTGCGCCGCATTGATTGTAGAACCTGACCAGGTTTTCAAGGCAGCATCGGTCTACCCAGATTTGCGACTAATTTATCTTATGCTTCGGTAGGTTTTAAGCTTTCAGCTTTCAGCTTCTCTACCCGCCTATCAGCTTAATAAACTCGTCTTCACTGATGATCTTCACCGTATTGATTTTCTTGGCCTTTTCCAGTTTGCTGCCGGCATCTTCGCCAACCACGAGGTAATTCAGTTTGCTGCTTACGCCGGACAGTAATTTCCCGCCATGTTCTTCCACCATCGCTTCGGCTTCGCTGCGTTTCAGTTTGTTCATGGTGCCCGTAAAAAGGAAGGTTTGGTCGTGCAGTGTGTTTTCGCCTGTTACAGCCTGTTTTTTTGTGTTACTGAAGTTTACTCCCAGTTCTTTCAGATGATTGAGCATTTCAATATTCTGAACATTGCTGAAGAACTTATAAACGCTTTGAGCCACTTTAATTCCGATGTCTTCCAATTGCTGCAGATCTTCCTCCGACATTTTGGTCAGATCCATCAAATCGGAAACAGTGTTTGCCAGTGTTTTCGCGGTTGTTTCTCCAACATAGCGGATCCCAAGTGCGTAGACTAACCTGTTCAGCGGCTGCTTTTTGGAAGTTTCGATGGCTGTCTGAAGGTTATCGATGGATTTTTTACCAAATCCTTCCAACTGACCAATTTTTGAAAAATCAAGCTGGTAAACACCCGGCACATCTTTCAATAAGCCCAGTTCATAAAACTTGCGAACGTTGGCCTCACCAAAGCTTCTGATATCCATAGCATCTTTGCTCACAAAATGGATGATCCGTTCGACTACCTGCGCCGGGCATTCGATATTGATGCAACGCCAGACAGCCTCGCCTTCTTCTTTGTATAGTTCGCTGTTGCAAACGGGACAGTTTCTCGGGAATACAATTTGCTTTTCATGTCCTGTTCTTACATCCGGCAAGGATTTTACAATTTGAGGAATTACATCTCCTGCTCGCTCAATTAACACACTATCGCCAATTTTAAGGTCCTTTTCCTTGATGTATTCTTCATTGTGAACAGAAATACTTGATACGGTAACGCCGCCTATGAACACAGGTTCCAGTTTCGCAACGGGCGTAACTGCGCCGGTTCTGCCAACCTGGAACTCAATGCCTTTGAGTTTGGTTGTTGCCTGTCTTGCTTTGAATTTAAAGGCAATTGCCCATCGGGGGTGGTGGGTGGTCATCCCCATTTTATCCTGCAACTCAAAATCGTTCACTTTAATTACCATCCCGTCTATTTCATAAGGAAGTGTGTCGCGCATTTCCTCATAATCATGCACATGTTTTATCACATCTGTAATACCTTCCCGCACTTGTTTTTCCTTTTGCGGAGATCTGAAGCCACAATCCCACAACAATTTCAGAGAGCCGCTATGCGTTGTCAATTCTTCCGGAACGCTCTTGCCTGGAAGCAAGGTATAGTCGCTCACGTGATACAGAAATGCTTCAAGATTTCTTTTAGCTACTTCGCGCGGATCTTTGATACGAAGACTACCGCTGGCTGCATTGCGTGGATTGGCTAAAGCCGCAATACCCAGTTCAGCAAGTGCATCGTTGTATTTCTTAAAGCTGTTTTTGGTCATGATCACCTCACCGCGGATCTCGATCTGCTGAATGCCGTATTTTGAAAATGGAGCAGATAATGGTATTGACCTGACCTGCTTTATATTGGTGGTAATTTCATCTCCTTCAACACCATCACCACGTGTTGCGCCACGCACCAGCATGTCGTTTTCGTAGATCAGGGAGATACTCGCACCATCAAACTTCGGCTCAATACAATATTCAATTTCCTTCAAACCTGTTATTTCGCGGGCTTTACGGTCGAAATCGAGCAAATCATCCGCGTTATAACTATTGTCAAGACTCAGCATCGGCACAAGGTGTTGAACGGTAGGGAAGCTTTGATTAAGGGAACTACCCACACGTTGTGTTGGAGAGTCAGAACTGATCAGCGCGGGGTTCTCTTCTTCAATTTTTTTCAGGCGCGTATATAATTGGTCATACTCTGCATCTGCAAGTAAAGGGTCGTCCATTACGTAATACCGGTGCTCATGAAATCTTAAAACATCCCTTAACGTCTTTATCTCTTCCGGCCCGGTTTCATTCAGGCTTTTTAAAAGAAGCGTAGTTTGTTTCTGGAGTTGTTTTGATTGTTCTTCATTATACATGCGAAGGAAATTATGCGGCTAAGATATGTAAAAGCTGAAAGCTTAGAGCTCAGAGCCTAAGGCGTAGGGTGTGAGGGATGAGGCGTGAGGCGTGAGGTGTGAGGCATGAGTTGTAAGTTATACGTTATACGTTGTACGTTTATCTGAGCGAAAGGAAGGCTAGCCAGCTAAAGCTCATCTCGAATTAAGTATTGCACCTCACACCTTATACTTCACCCCTCTTCCTGGCACCCCATGCCTTACGGCTTCCCCCAGCTTCAAACTTTTATCTTAACCATTGTCTTCAAACTCCGCTTCAAAAAACGTACAACGTATAACGTACAACTTATCCCCCCCTGCCTTATGCCTCACACCCTATGCCTCAGGCTTCTCGCAAAATATCCCACCTAATTACTTGAATTTGATCACATATTTACTATTTTTCCGGCTTCTTAAGCATCGTTACCAACTGTGTCTCATGAAGATTAACAAAGTGCTCTATTTGGTTTTAATAACCACTGTTATCAGAATTGTGCTTGCCTCTCTGCTGGAGCTGGGTAACGATGAAGTGTACTATTACACCTATGCATTGCATTTGCAAAACAACTATTTTGATCACCCGCCTGCAGTGGGTATTCTGATAAAGCTGTTTACGTTCAATCTCCATTTTCAAAGTGAGGTCTTTATCAGGTTGGGATCAATTGTTTTTGCAGCCATCGGCACAATACTTTCTTACCGGATCGGTCAACTTGTGCGCAATGAGCGTACAGGTTGGTTTGCTGCAGTACTCTATAATACGAGCATTTACAGCTCCATAATTGCGGGCACCTTTATTCTGCCGGATAGTCCGCAAGTAGTATTTTGGCTTGCGGCATTATATGTTATGTTGCGCATAGTACAACTGGACAAAAAGAGAAGCCATATACCCGCGAAATATTGGTTGTGGGCCGGTGTGCTTAACGGGCTTTGTATTATGTGTAAGGTGCACGGCATTTTCCTGTGGGGTGGATTGGGGCTTTATATACTGCTCTACAACCGAAAAATGCTGCTCAATCCCTGGCTGTACCTGTCTTTTATTATAACCGTTATTATTTTCAGCCCGATCATATTCTGGAATATCCAGAACAATTTTATTACATGGCGTTACCATAGTGAACGGGTGACCGTAACAAAATTTACGCTTGATAAAGACGGTTTTTTGCAGACAATTTTTGGACAGATTTTTTATAACAATCCCATTAACGTTGTTCTGACCATATTGGCAGTGATTTCTTTAAGAAGAAGAAGATTAACGGAGCGCCCGTATCAGCGACTATTATCGCTTTGCGGCTGGCCAATTATCATTGTAGTGACGGCAGTTTCTTTATTTAGAAACGTATTGCCACACTGGACCGGTCCTGGTTTTATGAGTCTTGGTTTTATTGCAGCTGCCTATCTTGATGAGAAATTCAGATTTAGACAGTCGGAAGTCTGGCCGGGTATTCTTAAAACTACTGTTATATTCATGTTGATACTGGCAGTTGGTTGTGTAACGCTGGTTCATTTTTATCCCGGAACTGTTGGTGATAAGACTTCGGAAGAAAATTACGGAGAAACGGATTTCACGCTAGATCTTTGGGGATGGGATTCTTTTGGTCAGCAGTTTAACAAGTGGCAGGACAGTGCTGTGGTCGCAGGCACACTCGAAAAAGACCTCCCTTTGGTATGTGGAAAATGGTTTCCTGCAGCGCATCTTGATTATTATGTTGCCAGGCATCGCAATAGTCATGTTGTAGGAGTTGGACATCTGGAAGATCTTCACCAATATGCCTGGCTTAACCAGCTTAGGGGCGATATAATCGCGGGAAGAAATGCGTTGGCCGTGGTACCGACCAACTGCGGCCAGACCGCAAAGGAGGTGTATTCACCCTATTTTTCCGAAATAACTTTTTTGAGGAGATTTGTGCAGGTGCGACGCGGTAAACCTGCAAGATATTTTGACGTCTTTTTGTTGAAAAACTTCAATGCAAAAGATGAGTTACACAATAAAAAATTTACATTCAGGTAAACATTTCCCGTACATTTTTTGTAGGTATTTAGTGGGGGGAATATAGTGTCAATTGATTCCGGCAGATAGCAATGTATCGGGTTGATAAAGCCCGCTCTCTAAAGGAAATTACCTTATGAAACATATTCATCCCTTTCAGCCTTTTTTAATGTAGGGACATTTTATGCTATGTCCAGTTTGAGTACCTTTAGCGCATTTCGATTGTGTTGTTTACCAGGCCTGTATACCAAAATTGCTTCAAGTCTTCTAAACAATGCCTGAATTAAAAGATTAAGCCAAAATGGGAAAAGAAGTTGGAATATCCACTGACGATGATCGACAATTTACTCCTGGTCTGATCAAGGATGCACGTAAGCTTGTTGACTCTTATCCTCGGGTGCCCATAACAGTTGATTGTGTAATTTTCGGGTTTGAAGAAAACGACCTGAAGATTCTTTTGATAAGAAGTGACCTGGAAATATTTAAGGGCGAATGGAGCCTTTTGGGTGACTTTGCTGCGGATAATGAAGATTTGGATGAAGCGGCACAACGGGTGTTGCAGCAACGAACAGGCATGCATGACGTTTACCTGGAACAGGTAAAGATCTTCAGCAAACCAGACCGGCACCCGGGCGGCCGGGTCTTAACCGTTGCCTATTGCTCCTTGCTAAGCATTGAGCATATTAAACTGGACAAGATTGAGAACGAGCTGCATTGGCATAAAGTAACTGAAATAAAAAGCATGGCTTTCGATCATAAGGAAATTATGATGGAATGCTATAGATGGCTGCAAAAGCGGATACAGGAACACCCGCTGGGCTTTAACCTTCTTCCAAAAAAATTCTCTTTGCGTGAACTGCAGAACCTGTATGAGGCCATTCTAAATGTAAAGCTGGACAGGCGCAATTTCAGAAAGAAATTTTTCTCTATGGATCTATTGATTGATACCGGTGAAATGGAAGATGACGTGCCGCACAGGCCGGGGAAATTGTACGAGTTTGATTTTGCGAAGTATGAGAATACGAAGAGAAGGTGGACGGGAATTGATTTTTAAAAACCACGGAGACACGGCGACAGGGCGAAACACGACGATTTTTGCCACAAAGACACGAAAGCGCAAAGGGGCACAAAGATTTAAGGTGCGCTTCGCGCAGAAAAGAGAAGAAGATAACGGTGATAGCTTTATGCTTCGTAGTGTTCGGCGCGTGAAATGTTTCGCCAGGAACCACGGAGACACGGCGACAGGGCGAAACACGACGATTTTTGCCACAAAGACACGAAAGCGCAAAGGGGCACAAAGATTTAAGGTGCGCTTCGCGCAG
>NZ_JAULBC010000004.1:0-243904 GCF_041060425.1 Danxiaibacter flavus | reverse complement strand
AAAAGAGAAGAAGATAACGGTGATAGCTTTATGCTTCGTAGTGTTCGGCGCGTGAAATGTTTCGCCAGGAACCACGGAGACACGGCGACAGAGTGAAACACGACGATTTTTGCCACAAAGACACGAAAGCTCAACGGGGGCACAAAGATTAAAGATGTGCTTCGCGCGCAAAAAAAGGAAAATAACGGTAATGGTTTTATGTTGCGCCGCTGCTCCGTTGTGTTCGCTGCGTGAAACGTCTTTTCTAAAATTTGCAGCGCCGCTGCTTCTCAGCGTTCGTTGCGTGAAACTATTCTTACTGCGCTTTGCGTGAAACCCTTCTCTTAGCAAAGGCGTTTTGAATTGGGATGGATAAAGCAACAGATAACACGGCAACCAACATGCCTGCACTTACATCTAATGGGAAATGCTGCGCAAGATATACGCGTGAATAACCAACTGCAAGTCCATAAATTAGTCCTACTACCAACCACCAGTTTCGCGGAATTAGCAGCGCGAATAAAATATAACAGGTAAAGGCAGTAGCAGTATGTCCTGAAGGAAAGCTGGAAATCAGATGCACATCTACTCCTTCAACTGTATGTATCAAAGAGTGATCTGCGATAGCTTTAAAAGGGCGCGGCTCATCAGGCACGATAACATATTTGCAGATCTGTGTGAAAACTGTACTAAGTACAAAGCTGCTGATAAGAAGTGGCAATGTATCCTTTCGTTTCATTCCCCAGACAACAATTATCAGGATTGCTACCCATATTGCTCCGTCTCCGGCATTTGTGAAAATGCGGAAAAACCAGTCAGCTGCAATTCCTAAATCCGTATTCAGCAATAAAAAAAGATCAATTTTTCCAACGATAAAAGAAAGGGAAAGCAAAGTAATTCCCAGCAAAAAAGTGATAATCGAGGCTATTGTAAAATTCTTATGATTCAGGTTTTGCATCAGCTTTAAAAATAACTGTGGTTGGTAATTCAAACAGATCGTGGTGCGTGGCCACGTTTTGCAAAGGAAGTGCTTTTAATGTATCAACAAAATAAGTTCTTGTTATAATAAGCGCATTGGGCGTACTATCCAGCCAATGTTTCAGCTCCGGAAGGGAGGTCGTTACAGGAACGTCTTTATCAAGGTAAAAGCGGTATGCCGGGTTGAATGTATCATAGCTATAAATGTGTTGGTAGTTTTTAACTGTTGTGATCGTTTTTGTCACTGGATTCTGGCTGTATAAGACAGGGTAAACATAATGCAGACCGGTGATGTTGAAGAGGCTGAAAGCGAAAGCAATCACTGCAATTCTTTTTTGCCAGTCGGCGGTTTTTATTATAAAGAAATAACCAAATAATATTACCGGGCAAACAAAAAGGGTAAGTGCTATCCAACTAACGTGTGCTGCTTCTGCTTCCTGTTTTATGGCAAAATATCCTGCAACAGGCAATATGAAAGTAAACACAGTAAGAATGTATAACGGGTATTTTTTCGAAGTAACTGCACCATTAATAAGCAGGTAAATAAATACACCCAATATCACAGCGGCGAAAGGATAGCATGGCATCGGATAGTTGGGGAGTTTGGTGCTTGAGATACTGAAGAACACTACAAAAGCAAGCACTACAATGCCACAAAAAAGAATGAAATCATTTTTAAATAGTTCTTTTCTGGCCTTGATCACCTCGCCCAAAAAGCTCATAAAAGGGATAAGACCGATCAGCACAAATAAAATTGTTACAAGAAAGAAGCCGCCATGACCTTCCTGCGGATCTGAAAAACGGTTCAGGTTATGATCTACAAAAAATCCTTTTATCCATTCTCCGTTGGTTGCTTTGTAAACAGCGTAGTACCACGGAATAGCAATGATAAAATAAATAATGATGCCTGATAAAAACGACCATGAAAAAAGAACGGGCCATTTTTTCTTTAAGACGATCCATAACAGAAAGCAAAAGCCAGGCAGAGCAATAGCGATTGGTCCTTTTGCAAGCGTTGCCATAGCAAGAGATACTGAAGTCAGTAACATATCCAATGGCTTTTGCGTTTGCAGCCAGCTGAAACCGCTAAACAATCCCAATGTTATAAAGAAAATAAGGTAAGGATCAGGAACTGCAAGCCTGAACTCAAAAAGAAAATGTGTGCTGCATGCGAGTACCAGGGCCACGCAGAAACCACTCGCCGCATTCAAAAATTTTTTGGTGTAGTGGTAACTTACAAGAACGGTTAACAAGCCCATTATAGCCGAAAAAAATCTGGCGGCAAAGGGCGTTTGTCCGAATATTTTATAAGCCGCCATCATAAAAAAATAATGTAGTGGCGGTTTATCTGTCCTTAATTCTCCGTTGAACGTAGGAATAATGCCGTTGCTATTCATTAGCATTTCACGCGCGCATTGTGAATTTTTAGCTTCATCCAGTATATAAATAGGAGTAGCGCCAAGCCTGAACAGCAGGATGATTGACAACAATGCGAAGAGTTGCCAGAAATAATTTTCCTTATACGTATGTGTACTGATCAAAGCGATTCTTTTGAGCAAATCTAAAACAAAGAAAAAAAAGATGACTTAAAGGTGCAAGAGCACGGATTTAGGTTTAGGCTTATTCGGGCGCCAGGTGCGTGGCGAAAGTCTGTAAAAAGATGTTATTTTAACCGTACAATCTCGCCTCTTTGGCATTTTTTCTACATTTTAGCGTAAATCATAAATAAGTTTTTAGCAGATATGAAGATTTTAGTTGTGGAAGACGAGGCACATGTTGCGTCGATGATGCATAAGGGTCTCACAGAAAGAGGCTACAATGTTACAGTTGCTTCAGACGGAAATATAGCTTTAAAAATGGCTAGTGAAAATGAATTTAGTCTCTATATCCTGGATATTATGCTGCCTGGCATAAACGGTCTGGAACTGTGTAAGCAGTTGCGTAAAAACAAGGTTAACGGTCCCATACTTATGCTGACGGCGTTGGGCACCACTGAAAATATTGT
The DNA here is from genome assembly GCF_041060425.1 of Danxiaibacter flavus. Taxonomy (NCBI): domain Bacteria; kingdom Pseudomonadati; phylum Bacteroidota; class Chitinophagia; order Chitinophagales; family Chitinophagaceae; genus Danxiaibacter; species Danxiaibacter flavus. The sequence continues at coordinate 240,942 of NZ_JAULBC010000004.1, read as the reverse complement.
AGCTGGCCTTGACAGTGGCGCTGATGATTACCTGGTAAAGCCCTTCCGGTTTGCGGAGCTTGAAGCTCGTTTAAGATCTCTTCTGAGAAGAACAAGACACACTGAGGATGTTTCTGAAAAACTAATAATTGATGATCTTGAGTTGGATGTGGATGCTAAAAGCGTGAAACGAGGAGAGGCTGCGATTAGTCTTACTGCAACTGAATTCCGGCTTCTTGAATGTTTAATGCGCGCCAAAAATAAAGTACTTACCCGATTGGAACTGCTGGAAAAAGTATGGGGTGTTGAATTCAATATGGCTACTAATGTAGTAGATGTGTATGTTAACTATCTGCGTAAAAAAGTTGACAAGGATTTTGATAACAAACTTATTCATACGGTTGTTGGCATGGGGTATATGATAAAGAGTAGCTGATAACTCCGTTATTTATATAGGTAGTAAGCATTAAAAAAGGCGAATGAAAATTCAGACAAAAACTACGTTACTTTTTACTTGCATTACCGCATGCATTATACTATTGTTGAGCTGGTTTGTGTATTACTTTACCAGCAAGCAAGCTGCTACCGATTTTTACAAACGACTTGAGATAAGGGCCTTTATTGCAGCAAGGGTTAAATTTGAAAAAGACGAAACATCTGTTGACGCATATAACGAAATAAGAAACCGTCACCTCGAAAGGCTGGAAAATGAAAAAGAATATTTTATAAAAGAAGACAGTGTTTCAAATACCAACGTAGAAGGATTGCCGCAGAAATTCTTCAGAGAAGTATCTGAAAACGGCACTGCAAATTTTAAGAAAAAAGATACCTACTATACAGGTGTCTTATATGAGATGAAAGGTGGCGATTACATCATAGTGCTTTCTGCAAAGAATGAACAACTTACTGCAACAATAGTTAAACTGGGAAACATCCTGATTGTAGGATTCCTTGTTTCAGTTATAATAGTCTCTGCCATAAGCATCTTTTTTTCAAGAAATACATACGCTCCAATACGCAACGTAATTAAAAATGTTAAAGACATTAATGCTGAAAATCTTTCTCAAAGACTGCCGGTAAAAAAGGGGCAGGATGAAGTGTATGAGCTTACGCATACATTTAATGATATGCTGGACAGGTTGGGAACAGCGTTTGAAACACAGAATAACTTTGTAAGCAATGCCTCACATGAATTCAGAACGCCGATTACAACAATTATAGGGGAGGCGGATATTGCACTATCGCGCAGCAGAACCAATGAAGAGTTGTTGCAATCAATTTCTATCATACTTACTGAAGCAGAAAAACTAAAACACATAACAACCAGTCTTTTAAATTTTGCTCAAACCGGCTTCGATGGCAAAAAACAAAACTGGCAGAAAATAAGAATTGATGAATTGATTGTGGATGTGAAAAATGATATAGAGATACTGGTGCCGGGATGTAAAATTGCTATAAAGCTGGATGAGTTACCTGAAGACGATGCGGACCTTGTTGTTGAAGGAAATCCTAATTTGCTACGACTTGCATTGGGCAACGTATTGCAGAACGCCTGCAAATATTCTGACAATGCCCCTGTTACCGTTAGTATACGTACGCTTGCTGGTAGTATTTACATTATAACTGAAGATAAAGGCATCGGAATTCCTGAAGATGATGTGAGGAAAGTATTTGATCCTTTCTTTAGATCTGATAATACGCTTTCCTATGAAGGTTATGGACTGGGCTTGCCGCTGGCATTAAATATTATTCGCCTGCATAAAGGCACGATAAAAGTAAGTTCCATCATCAACAAAGGAACAATAGTTGGTCTTATTCTTCCGATTAACAGGCAAACTTTCTAACCTCATTTTAATGTAGTTCTTATGGCATTCTAATTTCATTCTTAGGAGTGTCTAATACCGGTTTTTCAGCTTTGCAGTAAACAAAAAAAGCAACGATGAAAAACATATTGATTCCTACTGACTTCACTGTTCAATCGCTTCAACTTGTTGTAAACACTGCTGAAACACTAAGTGATAAAGAACTGAATATTGTTCTTTTTCACGCTTTTGACACTCCATCGGATATTATGGACCTGATGTTCCTTAAAAGAAATCCACTATACGAAGGTTTGATGAATGAAAGCTTCAGAAGAGAGTGCCGCAGATTGAAAATGAAATATGGTTCCGTTATCGGAAGTATCACATTCAGACATTTTTACGGAAACACCAGACCTGCATTCAAAAATTTTATAAGAGCGAATGCGATCAGCCTGGTTGTTTGGCCAAAAGAATATCTCATGTACACTGGCTATCGCCACAGCATTAACCCGGAAAGGTTGATTAAAACTTGTGGCGTTGAAATACTATCTGAGTTTGAAACCGAAAATGATATGTTGCTAAACAGCACTTTTATTTATGTGAAGAAGGGAATGGAAAGCCCGATAAATGCGTGATGAAATCAGCGTATGAAAATTGGCCTTGCAAAAAAAAACTTTGTGGACCTAAAAAACACCGGTTATGTTACTAAAAGAGAATGTTCCCTACGGATATATTTTCGGGAAAATAAAGAAGGAGTTTATTGTTGTAACGATTTATGCAACGGTAATAGTCTTATTGTATAATAGCTTTCATATTACACGAATATCCATACCCATAGCTGTGCCCACAATATTAGGTACCGTAATTTCACTGCTCCTGGGTTTCAGATCCAACCAGGCGTATGATCGCTGGTGGGAGGCAAGGCATATATGGGGCGCTATTGTAAATGATTCACGAACGCTTTCGAGACAGGTGCTTTGCTTTACAGAAGTTGCCTATGAAGGAGATGAAGTGCAGCAATTAAGAACAAGACTGATTAAAAGACAGATGGCCTGGAGTTATGCGCTGGGACGAAGCCTGCGAAAAATGAATGTATTGCATGGACTGGAAAAATATATCAGCAGAAAGGAATACGAGTTCATATCGCATTATAACAATGTGCCGGCGGCTTTGCTGGAGCTACACGCAAGAGATTTAAAACTCGCGCTCGACGAGGGAATGATCAATCAGTTTCAACAAGTTGAACTGGACCGTACATTAACGCGGTTATGCGACTCAATGGGTAAATGTGAGCGTATTAAGAATACGATCTTTCCCGTTACATACAGCCTGTACATTCACTTTGCATTATTGCTGTTTATTGGATTACTTCCCTTTGGGGTTATTCAGTATTTTGGATTTTTTGAAATACCTCTTGTAGTGGCTATTGCATCAAGCTTTTTGTTGATTGAGAAAATGGCGATCCATCTGCAGGATCCGTTTGAAAACAAGCCTACAGATACGCCCGTAACAGCCATTGCAACGAATATAGAAAAAGACCTGCGGCAGATGTTGAAAGACCAGGAGTTACCGGAAGATCAGCCAGTACTGGAGTTTTATATTCTCTAAAATAACGGACGTACATCATGATCATCTATCGTTAATGAAGGACCGCGTTTTTCTTTTTGAAAAACGATTTGTATCCCTGTTGTCTGAATAATAGCCATGCCGCTTCTTTTGTTGGAATGCCGGCATGGCTTACTAATCCTGGCCAACTGTTACAGGAATTTTGTTCAATGGTTTTTTGTACACCCAAATTATTCCGGCAAGTGAAACGAGAACAGTAATTAAATAGAATAAAAGACTGATACAAACAGCCTCATCGCGGTTCAAAAGAAACTGGTTGCTTCCCCATAAAAAGACAACTTCACGGGCACCTAATCCACCAATGGTAAAAGGCAGAACAGCAATGATTGACGACAGTAAAAAGATCAGGATATAAGGCGTATGGTGCTCGTGCAGATGTAAAGCGGTCATAAGGCAATAAACACAAACAACCTGCAAACCCTGAACAAGAAGCCCAATCCAGAACGTACTCCAGAAACTACTGATAAATGATGGGAAAAATTTTTTGACTACAAAATAATAGACGATTATTCCCGGTAAAATAGCGGCAACAAGTAACCATGGATATTGCTCGCCATTAAACACGAACCAATAATAAATGACGGCAAGAATGCCCAGCCCGACAAGGCCACTTATCCTGTCCAGCAATACAGCGGCTGTTAGCAGCTTCGCGGATTGATTGTAGTGCCTGTTGAGTAAAATAACCTTGTATGCATCGCCGCCAATTCCGCCGGGCAGAAAGAGGTTGTAATACATGCCTAACCACGATAATTTCAGGTTAAGCGTTTGCGACAAATACAAGCCGATATTTTTAAAATAGATATTCAGTCTTAAAGAAGAAACAACCTTTGATGCCGTAAAAAAAATAACCGCTACCATCAACCAAAGCGAGTCACTTCTTTGTATCGTTTCCCAACTTTTGCTCCAGTCAATCTTTCGGCTCACATACCACAAGCATGCAGCAGTTACTCCTATCTTGAGAAGTAGCTTGAGAGCAGATTTTGTGTGTTGTCTTAAAGGCATTGTGGATAGTGAATAGTGAATGGTGAATGGTGAATAGTGAAAGGTGCGGGCTACTTTACAATTTGTCACCTTATCTTTCTTTGGAATGCATTCCAAAATCTACAAGTTCGCACATTTCCTCATTCGCATATTTGCACATTCCCACCATTTTCAATTGTCAACTTTCAATTATTAATTAATATACACATTTGCATACTCGCACATTTCCTCATTTGCACACCCACGCATTTTCAATTTTCAACTGTCAATTGAAGCATCTTTCTTAAAAACGTGCCTCACATTATACGTCTTCCTGTTTGTTCCCTCAAAATAAGTGCGCATGTTTATTTCAGCAATAATGCCTATTGTAATCAACTGAATACCTCCGAGTAAAAAGATCATGCCAAGAATAAGCAATGGTTTACCCCATATATCATCTCCCATCAATTTTAATATAAGGAGATAGATGTTGATGGCAATACCAATAAACAAGCTGATGAATCCCATTGTTCCAAAAAGATGCATTGGCTTCTGGCTATATTTTCTAAAGAACACCATCGTCACCAAATCACTCATTACACGGAAAGTTCTTCCCAGGCCATATTTTGACGTGCCGAATTTTCTTGCATGGTGTTTTACATCAACCTGCACAATTCTTGCACCCTGCATGGCTGCAAGCACTGGTATAAAGCGGTGTAACTCGCCATACAGTCCAAGATCTTCCGCAATTTCCCGTTTGAAAACTTTTAGCGTACAGCCGTAGTCTTTAATGTAAACACGCGTCATGCGCCTGATCATTGCATTTGCAATCTTGCTGGGTATTTTTCTTAATAGTGCTCCATCTTTCCTGTTTTTCCGGTTGCCGGCTACAACATCCCAGTCTTCATCTATCAACTTTTTCAGCATAAAGGGTATGTCCGTTGGGTCGTTTTGTAAGTCCCCATCCAGCATGGCAATATACTTCCCTGTAGAATAGTCAATGCCCGCAGCCATTGCAGTGCTTTGTCCATAGTTTTTTCTCAGTTCAACCAAAACAATTCTGTCATTCAGTATTTCCCTTATGCGTGGGCGCGTTGAGTCGGTAGAGCCGTCATCAACAAAAATTATTTCATAGTCAATATCCTGCAGAGCCTCACTCACCGCGTTGATCATCGGGCGTACATTGTCTTCTTCATTCATTACGGGAATTACAACTGATAACTCTTTCATCCATGCATTTTATAGTTAATTATTCCGTCCTCCCAAGCTATAAATGGAATGTAGTTTTTGACGGGATATAGTGAGAATAGATGCACAAAGGTAATTTATTCTCTCACAAGAAATCAGCTTTGAATGACGGATGTCTGATTTGTTGATATGTGATTTGGTTGCAATGATGGTCCTGGCAATTATCGAAAATGAAAAGGATTGATGTAGATTTTTCTTTATTGACCAAGAAGATTTAAATATTGATTTTTGGATTGAGCAGAAAGAAATCAGAGATCAGCTTTTGGTGACGGATATCTGATTTGTTGATGTCTGATTTGATAGCGATCATGGTTTGATCGCAAAGTTTGGTAAAATAATTATCGCCGCTCTTATTGCCGCATTTTATGCCATTCGCAAATGGTTAACCGGGCGTGGAAAGCCAGCGGAGGAAATGCTGCAGCAGCGCCGCCGGCAAAAACGGAGGCCTAGTGTTTTAATGAAATACTAATCTTATTGCAACAATCTGCCATTGGCAGACTGTTTTATTTATATATCAAATACATTCAAAATGTATTCCCTAAATATAACGGTCATGCATATATGTCAATAAAAAGTAAAAATAGTCTTACTAACCTTAAAATGAGCTAAAAGCGTTTAGCTTACAGGCTTTTAATTAACGTAGATTGAACTGCCATCTGACGTAAAAACAAATTATGAAGAGATCATTATTGCTTTTTGTTTGCGCCATTCCCTTGTTCCAGTTTTCTTATGCTCAAAAAAAAGCGACAAACACTATTACCAACAATAGTACCAAATTCAAGCTTTCAGGAAAGCTGGCGGATAAGATTGGTCAAAACGGTATCGCCGGGGCCACAATACAGTTGCAGACTGGTGAGGTTAAACGCAGTATTCTTTCAGGTGCAGATGGTTCGTTCGTGTTTGAGAACCTGCCCAACGCCGGTAAATACAATTTAACGGTGACTGCAATGGGCTACAAACCTTTTAAGCAAACTGTTACCTTGTCTTCTTCAAGTGATTTAGGCAACCTGGCATTGGAACAGGAATCAAATAACCTTTCCGCTGTTGTAGTATCTACTACTGCAAAGCCTACAATGCAAATGGGCATAGACAGAAAAATATTTAATGTAGAAAAGAATATTACTGCACAGGGTGGAACGGCTGTGGATGTGATGAAAAACATTCCGTCACTTACCGTTGACATTAATGGTAACGTGCAGATGCGCAATACAAGCCCGCAAATATTTGTTGATGGCAGACCAACTATATTAACGCTGGATCAGATTCCGGCAGATGATATCGAAAGGGTGGAGCTGATGACGAATCCCTCCTCCAAATTTGACGCGTCAAGTGCGGGAGGTATCATCAACATTATTCTGAAAAAGAACAAGCGTTCAGGATTGAATGGTATCGCTTCCATAGGAGGAGGAACTCCGGATGTGCTGAATGGTAACCTTAGCTTAAACGCCAGACAGCAAAAAGTAAACCTCTTTGTAAATGGAAATTTGAATCAGTCCGGTGGGTACAGCAAGGAAGAGACATACAGGCAAAATAAGAGTGGTGGCGAAGTAACAGATTACTTCAATCAAAATTCAGAAAACGACAGAAAGAGAAGATTTATGTCAACCCGTTTTGGCGCTGATTATTTTATCGACGATAAAAATACTGTCACTTTTACGCAGGGCTTCACCGAGGGAAAATTTCGTAATCATCAAACCCAGGATCAGCAATATCTTGATAAAACAAACACACTGGATTATACGGGAAACAGATTATCCGATGATAATTTCCGTTTCTTCAGATACAGCAGCCGTCTTACTTATGACAAGGTTTTCGACAAACCAGAGCATAAATTAACAGCAGATATTACATATAATGGTGGTACAAAAAACAGTGGTTCTTTTATCACCACCAATCAATATAACCTTGATGGTAGTTTGCACGCACCGGTAAATAAAGTGCGTAACGGAGGCTCTGGTAATGACAACCAGATTGTGGCTCAGGTTGATTACACAAATCAGATGACTGCTGACAAACGTATTGAATTTGGTGGAAGAACCTATTTCAATAGAACAACATCTGCATTTGGCACCTACTCTCTTGATCAGGCCAACAATGAAACAAAATTGCCGCTGAGTAATAATTACAAATACGATGAAACGGTTTACGCAGGTTATTTTAACTATGCCAACAAGTTCAAGAGCTTCAAGTACCAGGTAGGCCTGCGTATGGAAACATCCAAACTGGATGGAACAATGATCGATAGTGCAAAGAGCTTCGGCTACAGTTATCCTTCAAGCTTTAAAGATCTGCTGGAAGCTATGTTTCCAAGCGTATTTATCACCAAGCAATTGAATGAATCTCAGGATCTGCAGATTAACTATTCTAAACGAATCAGAAGGCCTCGCTGGTGGGAAGTAAATCCGTTTATTGATATTAACGATCCAATGAACATCTCAGTCGGAAATCCCGGCCTTGCACCTGAGTATACCAACTCTTTTGAGTTGAACTACTTTACAAGATATAAAGGCGGAAGCGTTACTGCGGGTGTTTATTATAAGAATAATGTGCGTGACATCACGGAGTATAGCGATACAATCAGTTCGCAGTTGTATCAGCAATTGGCGAATGCAGGCGTGTCGCCCAATGCAATAGTAAACACATTTATCAATGCCGGACATACGAACAGGTGGGGAGGTGAGTTTACCGTACAGCAGAAAATGCTGAGAGAGCTCGATCTTACCTACAACCTGAACTTGCAGTATCGGAAGACAGATGCACAGGTGGGAGATAAGAGCCTGAATAATGAAGGATTCAACTACAACACAAAATTCATTGCCAACTATAAGATCACTGGCTCCAGGAGCGTATTTAATAATTTAAATTTCCAGTGGGTGGCGCAATATGAATCTCCGCAGGTTATTCCACAAGGAAAAACAAAAGATGTATTTGTATCTGACTTTGCTATGCGTAAAGAGTTCCTGAAGAATAATGCTGCTGCACTTTCATTCAGCATCAGCGATATCTTCAATACACGCAGATATGGAAACATTTATGATACAGAGTCATTTTACCAGGATTCTTATGGCCGTTGGGACATCCGTACATTCCGGTTGACTTTCAGCTATAAGTTTGGTAAGAGTGATTTCAACATGTTTAAAAGGCATGATGAAGAGGGTGGAGGAAACGGGTAAATGAGCAAATGTGCAGATGTGCGAATAGCTTAAAATCATTGCTGCTGTGCTTTAGCCCGAATGAAACGTGTGTTAACGAGAAAAAATAAAAATAATTTAAGTAAAAAAGTCCCGGTTAACGGGACTTTTTTTTACAACAAAAACATCCAAGAAGGTGAATAGTGAATGGTCAATGGTGAAAGGTGGAGCAGGTTCCTGTTTTGTTTCAGTCATGTTACTCGCCAGTAAAAAGTCAATAGTGAAATCTTCAATCATGCTGAAGATCGAAAGTTGAAAATTGAAAATGAATTGGCGCGAATGAGCGCTTCTTAATAATAAAAAAGTCCCGCGTGAATCGGGACTTTTTTTATACAACAAAAACATCCAAAAAATGTGAAAAGTCAATGGTCAATAGTGAAAGGTGACACAGGTTTCTGTTTCGTTTTATCACTGTTACCTGGTCAGTGCTTCCATAACATTTGCATATTCGCACATCCGCATATTCCCTCATTATCAATTCTCCATTGTCAATTGTCAATTAAATGATTCCTGCGAGTTCAAGACTCCTTTTCTTCAAATTCCTGATTTCAATGTTTTCAATTACTGAATCAGGAGTGAGGATCAGAGAAACGCCGTGCTGTTTCCACCATTGGTCTTTAGCCAGTTTGTCGAAATGAATTACGCCAATAAAATAGCTTCTTTCCTGCCCGCCGTGCCACTCTTCAATCCATTCAAATTCCTCTTTCGGAATATCAGCCAATTGATTGAAGCTTACGTAAGCGCGAACGTAAAAATCGTGCGATAATTCGCCGGGTGTGTGATAGTAAAGTTTCTTGTATTCGTATTTGTAATCATAGCGCAATGCAGAGATGTCGCTTAATACAGCTGATGCAGTAGGGAAGCTGCCCGCACCTTTTCCGTAGAAAAATTGTTTGTCCGCAAAACCGCTTTCTATTACCACGCCATTGTATTCATTTCTTACAAAACTCAAATGGTCATCATGTGAAACGAATTGAGGTAGTACAAATGCTGCAACTTTTCCGTTCTTTAACTTCTGCGCCTGGGCAACCAGTTTTATATCGTAGCTTTTTTCTTTTGCAACATTTGCGTCGGTAAGCTGAATGTTTTGAATGCCTGTGAACACAATATTTTCGGGCGATTCAATAATACCGTAGGCATGCGTTAACAACAATGTCCATTTGTTAACTGCATCAAAACCTTCTACATCCAATGCAGGATTACTTTCAGCAAAGCCTAATTGTTGTGCAAGTAACAAAGCTTCGCTGTAAGTTAATTTCTCCTCGAACATTTTGGTGAGGATGAAGTTGGTAGAACCGTTTACAATAGCTTTTATTCCGTGCAATAAATCGTTGTCATAATATTCTTCCAGGTTGCGGATAACGGGGATAGATGCACACGCTGCAGCTTCGCACAAGAATGGAAGATTTGTTTCTTTTTGTAGGGCAAGAATTTCATTCAGGTGCTCCGCGATCATTTTCTTGCTCGCACTAACAACAGCTTTTCCGTTTTTGAATGCAGTGTGAACGATGTCGAAAGCAGCAACAGAATCGTCAATTACTTCAACGATTACATTGATCTCTTTGTCGAAAAGTAATTCATCTTTATCGGTTGTAAAAAGTTCTGCAGGGGCGTTTCTTTTTTTCCCGGGATGTTTAATACAAACTCTTCTTATCTCTGCTTTTAATGAAGGGGTCTGGTGTAATACATGGTATAAACCTTCTCCAACCACGCCAAATCCAAACAAACCAATAACCAGTTTTTTATCCGTACTCATATTGTGTGTATTAATATTTTGAAGCTTCAGTGTTAGCCAGCGAAGCCTTGTTGTTGTCTTTTTTTTGCTGATCAATAAATTCTTTTACAAGCGTTTCAATTGTTTCAAACTCCAGTAAAAAACCATCATGACCATAGTAAGAATCTATTACAGATAGCTGTGCGTTAGGAATATAAGCAGCAATCAATTCCTGCTCGCTTGTGGGGAACAGGATATCTGATGAAATACTTATAACCAACGTCTTAGCCTTTATGCTCTGCAATGCGGCACGAACCGAATCCCTGCCCCGTCCCACATTGTGCTTGTCCATGCCCTGGCTTAAAAAGTAATAGCTGAATGCATTAAAACGTTTGGCCAGCTTTTCGCCCTGGTAACGTTGGTATGATTCAGCTTTAAATACCTGCTTATCTATGCTTGCGCCCTCTGTTTCAGTTGTAAAGCCGTGTTGCGATTTAAAATAGGTTTCGTAGTGCCTGTAGGAGATAAGTGCAATGGATCTCGCAGCTTTCATACCCTCGATGCCTGCTTCGGCATGCTTTTCTTTCCATGTAGCATCACTTTCAATACACCAGCGTTGCGATGCATTAAATGCTACGCCCCACGATGAATGTTCTGCATTGGTTGCAATAGGGAATATATATTCAAATAATTCAGGCTCTTCAATTGCCCACTCCAGCAGTTGCTGGCCACCCATGGAACCGCCGACGCCAATAAAAATTTTTTCAATTCCTAAATCTTTTTTTAGAAGACGATAGGCGCGAACCATATCCCTTGTGGTAAAGAGAGGGAAGTTATGATAATAAGGGCTACCGGTCTCGGGATCATTATCTAACGGGCATAGACTGCCGTAACAACTTCCCGGCATGTTAACGCAAATAACAAAATGTTCTTCCTCGTTGAAGAGTTTTCCTTCGCCTACTAACCCTGCCCACCATTCAACGGGATTGCTGTTTGCGGTTAGCGCGTGAAAAATCCAGACTACATTGCTTTTATCAGCGTTTAGTTCGCCGATTGTTGTGTACGCAAGATGTAGTTGCGAAAGTGTTCTGCCACTTTCCAGTGTAAATGTGTTGTTGTATGTAAAAACCTTCGGATGCATAATAAAATTCAAAAGTCAAAAATTCAAAAGTCAAAACTTCGATGTCCGAAAGCCTGCTAAGGCTCGATCATCTCTTAAGACTTTTATCTTATGTAATTTCCTGTCTAATATTTCTGGTTAGATGAGAGGTCGCGAATTCTTTGTCGTCCTGCATTTTTGAATTTTGACTTTTGAATTTTGACTTCTCTCTATTTTATTTTTTCAAATGCTTGTTCAAAATCAGCTTTAATATCGTTTATATGTTCAATGCCTGCACTAATGCGTACTACGTTAGGTAATACACCGCTGGCAATTTGTTCTTCTTCACTTAGCTGTTCGTGTGTTGTTGATGCCGGATGAATTACCAGTGTTTTTGCATCACCAACATTCGCCAGGTGACTCGCCAGTTTTAATTCATTGATCAATTGAGCTGCTTTTTCTTTTCCGCCTTTAACGCCAAACTGTAATACGCCGCCAAATCCGTTCGGCAGGTATTTTTTAGCCAAAGCATTGTACGGACTGCTTTCCAATCCCGGATACCAAACGAAATCAACTGAAGGGTGTTTTTCCAACCATTGTGCTAATGCCAGCGCATTCTGTGAATGGCGCTCCGCACGCAGCGATAAGGTTTCAACGCCCTGTAACAACAGGAATGAATTAAATGGACTAAGCGCTGCGCCAAAATCCCTCAGGCCTTCTACCCGTGCTCTGATAATGAAAGCAATGTTTGGCAAGCCCAGTGGGTTACCTTCACCAAAAACTTCCCAGAATTTCAGTCCGTGATAACCTTCAGAAGGTTCTGTAAACTGTGGAAATTTACCATTGCCCCAGTTATAGTTACCGCCGTCAACAATAACGCCGCCAATGCTGGTCCCGTGACCGCCGATCCATTTTGTTGCAGATTCAACTACGATATTTGCTCCCCATTTAATCGGGGCGCAAAGGTAGCCACCGGCGCCAAAAGTATTGTCAACGATCAAAGGCAGATCAAATTCTTTCGCCAGCGCAGCGAATTTTTCAAAATCCGGAATATTCAACCTTGGGTTACCAATAGTTTCAAGGTAAATAGCTTTTGTTTTACCATCAATCAGCGATCTGAAGCTTTCCACATCATCTCCTTCTGCAAATCTTGCATCAATTCCTAATCTTTTAAAAGACACTTTAAATTGATTGTAAGTGCCGCCATATAAGTAAGATGTACTTACAAAATTATCTCCCGCCTGCAGAATATTACTGATAGCGAGGAATTGAGCGGATTGTCCGCTACTTGTTGCAAGTGCTGCCACACCACCTTCCAAAGCCGCAAGGCGTTGTTCGAAAACGTCGGTGGTGGGGTTCATAATTCTTGTGTAGATGTTGCCGAACTGCTTTAAGCCAAACAGGTTAGCAGCGTGTTCTGCACTATCAAAGCCATAAGATGTAGTCTGGTAAATAGGTACGGCGCGTGATTTTGTAGTTGGGTCGATTTGTTGGCCTGCATGTAATTGCAGCGTTTCAAAGTGTAGGCTCATGGTAAAATTGTGTTTGATAAATGATTTAATATGTTGAAAAATGTAATGGCCGAAAGAAGTACTGCGCTTGAAATTGCGCAATGGGAAATGCGTTGAGTATGCTTTACAACATACAACAACAGCCTGTGTAACGGGCAATCAACAGATGCAATGTGTATGTATGTGTGATGATACTCATACCGGGTATTCCACAAATTTAATAGACAATTGCTGTTGTTGTGCATTTTTTTACTTCTTTATAACAATTTAATTTTCAGTCACCTCGCTAACCGTTGCCGGCTTTATGCTTTTAAGGTGATCAAACACTTGTTTCAGGTCATTTATCAAATCTTCTGCGTCTTCCAGTCCTACAGACAGGCGAATTAAGCTGTCTGCAACACCTGCACTTCTGCGCTTTTCAGCAGGAATAGATTTATGCGTCATATTTGCCGGGTGGCACAATAAACTTTTAACGCCGCCCAGGCTTTCCGCCAGTTTAAATAATTTGGTGTTGGTTACAAAAGCAATGGCTACTTCTTCCGTGTCATTTTTTAATGTGAAGGACACCACTCCGCCAAAGCCTTTTGCCTGTTTTTTTGCAATAAGGTGATTTGGGTGAGATGGAAGACCAGGATAATAAACTTTTTCAACCTGTGGATGCTGCTCCAAAAACTCAGCAACGGTCTGTGCATTTATGCTATGCTGTTTAACACGTAGCTGTAAAGTTTCAATTCCGCGAATGATCAGCCAGCTGTCAAACGGCGCAAGTACAGCACCGCTGGCGTTTTGAATAAATTTCAGTTTCGCGCCAAGTTCGGCATCTTTAGCTACAACAACACCTGCAATGAGATCACTATGACCACCAAGATATTTTGTCGCTGAATGAACAACGATATCAGCACCAAGCGTCAATGGCTTTTGCAACACTGGTGATGCAAAGGTATTGTCCACACAAAGCAAACAGTTATTCGCTTTGGCAATTTTCGCGATTGCTTCTATGTCTGAGATCTTTAATGTAGGATTGGTTGGTGTTTCAATCCAGATCAATTTTGTTTTAGGCGTTACTGCATTAAAAACATTTTCAACATTAGTCGTATCAACGTAGTTGACAGTGATACCAAACTTCTGGTAGACATGTGTGAAAAGGCGAAATGCACCGCCATAAATATCATCTACGGCAAGTATCTCGTCGCCGCTTTCAAGTAATTTAACTACGGCATCAATAGCTGCAAGACCGCTGGCAAAAGCTACGCCTGTTGCGCCTTGTTCCAGTTCTGCAATAATGCTTTCCAGCGTTGCTCTTGTAGGGTTATTGGTTCTTGAATAATCATAACCTTTATTAACGCCGGGTGCTTCCTGAACAAAAGTGCTGGTCTGATAAATTGGAACGGCTATTGAGCCTGTTTGTGCATCAACCGGGATGCTGTGAATGATTTGAGTTGCTGTGCTCATGATTAGACATTTTTTGTTTTCCCGGATGACTTAAACAGAAGATTACTTTTTGCTTTCTGCAATCATCCTTTTTCGGGAATGATAAAATTTGATTAGACAATGTTTTTGACAGCTTATAAGAAGAAAGAAGATAAGTTGTTTTTTCTGTTTCGCCGGCTGAACCAGAAAATAAAAAAGCCCACCTGTAAGCCAGGCGGGCTGAATATTATTAGGCGATGTTATCGCTTTTAAATCAAACCATTACGCTGACTTATCTGTCTGCACCTGTTATGGTACAGTTGGAGTTGGCACCTTCCACCCGTAGGTGAGGTTGCCAAGGCTTCATCGGGCCAAATCCCTCTGCCTTTCTTGATAAGATGTAAAGAACTGGCGCAAAGATAGGTGCGGGAAATTTAAATGAGCAAAATTTTTTTTTGATTTCGTTTTTGGCGAACTGCCATAAGTTTGCTAATTATGTTTGTGAGACCAATAAACTGATAATTTTGTTTGCTTAACAATCAACCTAAATTTTTTTAAAAAAACTCTGAACGCACCTCAATCCCATGAAACAATTTCGATCTGACCTACTTTACCTTGGTTTATATCAAATTATCGGCGCAGTCATCGGACTTACAGTAATTCTTTACACTGTTTTTATAATTTCAAATTTGGTCTGGCAGTCTTTGGCCTTGTTAAGTTTTATCGCAGCCTTATTCGGGTATTCTATTTTATGCGGGATACTTTGTTTAAAAGATCATCGGTTAGCAATGAAACTCTCATTTGTTAACCAGTTTCTCCAGCTTATCGGTGTTGCATTTTCCGGATTTGCTTTTAGCTATGTCGCAGGATTATATTTATCTGTGGGATTGGATATTTCTGATTCATTTGAAGTGAATTTTGGTTTGGGTATATCAAAATACGATTTGAGCATAAATAACGAACCGGAAAATCATATTGTAACCATAAATATTGTAGCATTAGCGCTTATCTATTGGATAGACAAACGATCTAAAAAACTTGCGGAAGAGAAGAATTTCGCAGAAGTATCCTCAATCGGAATGAATGAATAAACCCTCGAATTTTTTTTACAACCAAATTTATACACCTTATAACATAAACATGAAAAAGACAATCAAGTTTTTTATCCTGTGCCTTTTTGCTGCCAATATTTCCTACGCGCAAAGCAATAAGGAGCTGGCTGAAGCAAAAGCTAAAGAAGCTATCCGAATTGAAGATGAAGAAGGACGTTTTGACGCTGCAATAGAATTATTGCAAGAAGCGCAGAATCTCGATCCTGAAAGTATAACTTATCCATACGAGTTGTCCTACGCTTACCAGGGGAAAAAGGACTACAAGAAAGCAATCGATATCCTGGAAAAGCTTTTGAAACATAAAGATGTGTATGCGCAAATTTATCATGCACTGGGTAATGCATATGATTATTCAGGCAAACCCAAAAAAGCAATGCAGGCTTATGAAGATGGCTTGAAGAAATTTCCCGATGCCGGAGAGCTGTACCTCGAGCTTGGTAATATGAACGTTAGTGCACAGGACTACAATAAGGCTTTAACGTATTATGAAAAAGGAATTGAAGTAGATCCTGCATATCCCTCTAACTATTATTGGGCAGCTAAAATATTTTGCGGCTCATCAGAAAGAGTTTGGGGAATGATTTACGGCGAGATATTTATGAACCTGGAGCGAAACTCGAAACGTACTGCAGAAATCAGCAAATTGTTATTTGACACCTATCAAAAGGCAATTGTGCTTAAGTCTGACACTTCTATTAGTGTTAGCTTCAGCAAAAACAACACTATCAATGCAAGTGATTTGCTCAGCGGTAATTTTAAACTTCCATTTGGAACCGGATGCTATGAGATGGTTACAATAATGGCTGTTGCAGGGTTTAAGTCAGTGGACTTAAATACGCTCGATTCTATTCGCACCGGGTTTGTTACATTTTACTTTAACGGTAACAAATTTTCAAAATATCCGAATGTGTTATTTGATTATCAGCAAAAGATAAAGAACGCAGGATTTCTGGATGCTTACAATCATTGGATATTAATGAAAGGCGATGAAGCTGGTTTTCTAAAATGGCAGGATGAAAATAAGGCCAGGTGGATGGAATTTATAAACTGGTTTGACGAGAACAAGCTTGCACTTGATGATAATCACAAATTTTATAGGGCACAATATTAGGTCTTAGAACGAGCGTCTAATCAATAAATGAAATCCTTAAAATTTTTCAACTACTTAAACTATGAAGTTTGATTTCACCGAAACTGTCAGGCAGAAGACTAACCAGGAACTAATGGAAATATTCATCCATCCTAAAGATTACAATCCCGACCTTGTAGCCCTGGCAGAGCTTGAACTTACTAAGCGAAATATAAATTTGGACAAAAGCAAGCAGGTCCGCCAGACAATAAGCCATGTTGAACTAAGGCAACTTGAAAAAGGTAAAAAAGGCAGCCCGCTTTTCATTTTCTTTTGTTTTATATTAGCTCTGGCCGGAGGTTTGTTGGGTATTTACGCAGGATATGTATACAGTCAGTCAAAAATCAGAACCGATGACAACAAAGAATATTTCGCGTACGATGAAGAAACAAGACGCTTAGGTAGATTAATGATGTTGCTTGGAGGCGGAGTAATAATTGTTTTGTTATTAAAGCAGTCATTTGCGGTATAGCTACTGAAATTAGGATTTGAATTTAAAGCAATATTGATATGACTCAACTCGAACTTTTACGCTGGCAAACAGATAATGCTTATTCCTAGACAAACAAACTTCTTAATTCTGTTCCTGTTGAAAAGTGGGATCTTGTTCCGGACATTGTAGAATCAAGCATCAGCTGGCAGGTAGGCCATCTGATCATGAGTTTTTACTTTCATTCAATTATGGTTATTGCAGGACATCAAAAAGATATCCTGCAAAAAGTTCCGTTGCGTGAATATGATGCACTTTTTACAGACACTGCGCCGCGGGATACTGTTGCCAAGATTGATCCTAAGGTTTTGTTTGAACATCTGCAAATAATGCAGCAGAAGTCACTGGAAGTGATTGATAATTTGGTGGAAGATGTTCTCGCAAAAGAGCTGATGCCTTCGCCCACGCCACATCCCATAGCAAAAAATAAGCTCGAAGCCTTGGACTGGAATATTAAGCACACAATGTGGCATTGCGGGCAAATCGGGCTGATTAAAAGAGTAGTGGATGAGCGATTTGATTTTGGTTTGAAGAGAGGCTAAGCACGATGTGTTAACCTGTAGCCCATTGTAAGAATAAAACTTTAGTCATACTTTTAGGTTACATCAATAAATCCTAAGTTCAACTATACGACAATGGACAAAAAATCCCCTGCCGCTACCGTCGATGAGTACATCGCCGGCTTTCCACAGGATGTTCAGGAAGTTTTGCAATCTGTAAGAACAACCATTCAAAAAGCTGCACCCAAAGCAACGGAGAAGATCAGCTACCAAATGCCCACGTTTTACCTGGAAGGGAACCTCGTGTACTTTGCCGCTTTTAAAAATCACATTGGTTTTTATCCCACACCTTCGGGAACAGATTCTTTTCAAAAAGAATTGTCAGTTTATAAGTCCGGAAAAGGCTCAGCACAGTTTCCGCTAGACCAGCCAATGCCGTTATCATTGATCACAAAAATTGTAAAGTTCAGGGTGAGGGAGAACCTGGAGAAGGCCAAAGAAAAATCTCCAAAAAAGAAAGCCAAATGACGGTTTTAAAAAAGATATTGAAGACATGTAGCAAAGGGCACAAGTTTTATAAAAGCAGTGTTTGTCCTACCTGTCCTGTTTGCGAAAGAGAACGCGAACCGACAGCGGCTTTTTTCGCTGTGTTGTCGGCTCCTGCGCGGCGGGCTTTAGAAAGCATCAATATCAAAACCCTGAAAGATCTGTCGAAGCATAGTGAGAAAGAAATTTTGCAACTTCACGGCATGGGCAAGACTTCAATTCCAAAGCTGAAAGATGCTTTGCATAGCAAAGGACTGTCATTTAAAAATGATTGATACTTTTGTTGAAATACATTCAGCACATGAGAACAGTTTTAATGCTGCTACTTGCATTTTCTTTTAATGCAATTTATTCTGCGCAAGCACAAACAAAGCCTCTTGAAATAAAACATCTTACCGGTGATTTTTATGTTTATACAACCTACAATTTCTTTAAGGGCACTCCTGTTCCGGCTAATGCACTTTATTTGGTGACGAACGAAGGGGTTGTAATGATTGATTGTCCGTGGGATTCAACTCAGTTTCAGCCTTTGCTGGACAGTATTCGGATAAAACATCACAAGAAAGTGGTAATGTATATCGCGACGCACTCGCACGCTGACAGAACAGCCGGGCTGGAGTTTTACACAAAGCATGGTGTAAAGACTTACAGTACCGTTCAAACAGATCAAATCAGCAAGGTCAGTCATGAAAAGCGCGCTGAATTTTTAATGATGAAAGACACTGCATTCAAAATTGGTCAATATTCTTTTCAAACTTTTTATCCCGGCCCCGGACATACTGTAGATAATATTGTTGTGTGGTTCCCTAAAGATAAAGTGTTGTATGGCGGCTGCTTTATTAAAAGTACTGAAGCAACAGACCTGGGTTATGTAGGTGAAGCCAAAGTAAACGACTGGCCGGCTTCCATAAAAAAATTGCAGAAGGCATTTCCTGATCCGGCTTATGTTATTCCTGGGCATGATGATTGGAAAAATAAGGCATCTCTAGAGCATACATTGGATTTGTTGAAAGCTAATAATAAATAAGTGAAGCCAGGTTTTTAACCATATAAGACATATAAGAAAATATAAGTTTTATTTCAAGCTCTTCAATATCCTTATAGCCTTCTATACAACTAGTGAATAGTGAATGGTCAATGGTGAAGGTCCGAGCTGGTTAAGTAAATATATTGTCGTTTAAGTGTTACTATTATCCTGGGCAAAAGCTCTTATTTGCTCTTATATGCCTTATATGGTTTAAAAAACTTCGCTTCGGTCAGCTTTAGGCTTTAGGCTTTGGGCTTTAAGCTTAATCAGTTGTTAACAAAGAAACGTTGGCGCGGCCGACACCTTACTTCTATACAACTGGTGAATAGTCAATAGTCAATGGTGAGAGCCGGTCTGACTAAGTAAATGTAAAGTCATTAAGTGCAATTATTATCGCAGGCAAAATTCTTATGTGCTCTTATATGCCTTATATGGTTTAAAAAACTTCGCTTAGGTCTGCTTTAAGCCTTATAAGTTGTTTACTGTGAAACGTTGGCGTGGCCAACTCCTTACTTATATGGTTTAAATATTGCAAACAAAAAGCGGATAACAATTCAATTGTTATCCGCTTTTTATTAAAACTCAGCCTGTTTTATTGTTACTGCTGGCTCTGTTGCTTTGCATCCGCTTTCATTTTTTCGTTCGCTGAAATCAGGAACTCTACGCGTCTGTTTTGTGAGCGTCCTTCCTCTGTATTGTTATCATACTTCGGCGCGGTTTTGCCAAATCCTTTGGTAGTAACTCTTGAAGAACTAATACCATGTGATTTAAGGTAAGTAGCTACTGAACCAGCTCTTTTTTCAGACAAGGTCTGATTATACGCATCGGTACCTGTATTATCTGTATGCCCCTGTACTTCAATATTTGTATCCGGATATTTATTTAGAATAGTGATCAGATCATTTAATGATGTTGTGGAAGCACTTGATAAAGCGTAGCTATCAAATCCAAATAAAATTTTGTTATTAAACTCAACTACAATGCCTTCTTCCACACGTTCTACTTTTGCACCGGGTATTTCCTGTTTAATTTCCGCCGCCTGTTTGTCCATTTTCTTTCCGATGATTGCGCCCGTTGCACCACCCACAGTTGCACCGATAATCGCTCCCAGCGCAGTATTGCCTGCCATTTTCCCAACAACGCCACCCACTACAGCACCACTACCAGCACCAATTGCAGAACCTTTCTGTGTATTGTTCCATGTTTTGCAACTGCTTATCATAATTGCTACTGCTGCGATGCTCATCAATAATCCTTTTTTCATACATCTTATGTTTTAATTTATAATTGCTTAATATGTAAAAAGCCAAAAGCTATGCCAAATGGGGTGCAATATTAGTGATTTGTGAATTGTGAATATTGTTTCGATGTTAATTGTGTACTAAAATATTTAGTTTAAAAAAGCGAAACTATCGTTACATTTGAAGATAATTTGCATAAGCCCGGCACCGTAAGCGGTTGTGTTTGTTCTTCAAACCTGTTCAGTCAAAAATGTGCAATGTTAGTCTCAATTCTGCACCGCAAACAGGCAGACACAGGAGCACCACTTACTTCATTTATGTTCTGATGGCTTGTGCTAAAACTCAGAGGAAGAGTAATTATTATGGCAAAGAAAATTCGTGAAACAAACGGAGTTACGGATCTGGTAGAAAAGGATTTAAATGAGCGCATAGAGATTTTTGGCGCAAGAGAACATAACCTGAAGAATTTCGATATTTCCATTCCAAAAAATAAGTTGGTTGTTTTTACCGGTGTTAGTGGCAGCGGCAAATCTTCATTGGCATTTGATACCATCTATAATGAAGGGCAACGCCGTTATATGGAGAGCTTTAGTGCTTATGCACGTCAGTTTATTGGCGACATGGAAAGGCCTGATGTTGACAAGATCACAGGGCTTTCTCCGGTAATTTCCATTGAACAAAAAACAACGAACAAGAATCCCCGTTCTACGGTTGGTACAATAACGGAGATATATGACTTTCTGCGTTTGTTATATGCACGTATCGGTGAAGCATACAGCTATAACACCGGAAGAAAAATGGTGAAATTTAGCGAAGAGGAAATAGTGACCAACATCTTCAAAAAATACAATGGGAAAAAAATAACGCTGCTGGCTCCTTTGGTTCGCGGACGTAAAGGTCACTATCGTGAGCTGTTTGAAGATATTCGCAAAAAAGGTTTTGTAAAGGTTCGTGTCGACGGTGAAGTGTTGGATTTAACGCCACGTATGCAGGTTGACCGTTACAAGATTCACGATATTGAAGTTGTGATTGATCGCCTGAAAGTTGAAGATGAATTTAAAGTACGCATAAGCCAGAGTGTTCAGCAAACATTGAAGATGGGTAAGGACCTGATGTTCTTACTTGTTGAATCTGCGGGTGATGCAAAGGGTAAAAACAGCAAGAAAGATAACGGCGAATCGGAAGTAGTGCAATATAGCAAGCAATTAATGTGTGATGTTACAGGCATCAGTTATGAAGAACCTTCTCCAAATTCATTTTCTTTTAACTCGCCTTACGGTGCATGTCCTACCTGTAAAGGGCTTGGAGTTGTGTATGCAGTAAGCATGGATACTGTAATTCCTGACAATACAAAAAGCATTAAGGAAGGTGGTATTGCGCCACTGGGTGAGGAGCGTGAAGCCTATATGTACCGCAGTGTTGAACAGCTTGCGAGAAAGCATAAGATCAATCTCGATAAACCGCTGAAAGATCTTCCTGAAAAAGCATTGAATATTTTGCTATACGGTAATGAAAATGGTGGAAGTGTTGACGATATAGATTTTGATGACAACGCAAATGCCAGTCCGTATGAAGGTGCATTTGAAGGAATTATTCCGATGTTGAAGAGATGGTTCGCGGGGTCGGGAAGTACAGAAAGTATGCGTGAGTGGGTGGAGAAATTTATGGAGCTGAAAACCTGCCCCACGTGTAACGGCGCGAGATTGAAGACTGAAAGCTTATGGTTTAAAGTTGATGAGAAAAATATATCTGAACTGAGCGATTTGAATCTTGACAAATTAATGGTTTGGTTCAGTGATGTTGAAAAGAGATTGAGCAATAAGCAGAATGTTATAGCAAAAGATGTGTTGAAAGAAATTCGTGAACGGCTACAATTTATGCTGGATGTTGGGTTAACATACCTCACGCTGAACCGCCCTTCCAGAACATTAAGCGGTGGCGAGTCTCAACGCATAAGACTGGCAACACAAATAGGATCGCAATTGCAGGGTATTACTTATATTTTGGATGAACCTTCTATTGGTTTGCATCAACGCGATAACCATCGGTTGATCACTGCCTTGCAGAATTTGCGCGACATTGGCAATAGTGTGTTGGTTGTAGAACACGATAAAGATATTATGCTTGCGGCTGATCACCTGGTTGATATTGGTCCCCGCGCAGGTAAGCACGGTGGCGAGATTGTCGCTGCAGGCACTCCGGATGAAGTCCTTAAAATTGATTCTGATACAGCGCATTACCTGAGCGGCAAAAAAGCAATTGCTGTTCCGGGCGAAAGAAGGAAAGGCAATGGCAAGATATTGGAGTTAAAAGGTGCGAAAGGGAATAACCTGAAAGATGTTTCTGTAAAATTTCCATTGGGCAAACTGATCGTTGTTACCGGCGTTAGCGGTAGCGGTAAATCAACGTTGATCAATGAAACACTTTATCCGATACTGAGCAAACATGCTTATAATTCGCGTACAACGCCGATGGATTATAAGACAGTGAAAGGATTGGAGCATATTGATAAAGTGATTGAAATTGATCAGTCCCCTATTGGTAGAACACCCCGGAGCAATCCCGCGACATATTGTGGTTTCTTTACCGAAATCAGAACCTTGTTTGCGTCAGTACCGGAAGCAAAGATCCGTGGTTATAATGCTGGCCGTTTTTCTTTTAATGTAAAGAATGGAAGATGCGACCTTTGTGAAGGCGGAGGCATGCGTGTTATAGAAATGAATTTTTTGCCGGATGTGTATGTGCATTGTGAAAAGTGCAACGGCAAACGGTATAACCGCGAAACGCTTGAGATAAGATATAAGGGTAAATCAATCAGTGATGTGCTGGATATGACTGTTGATGAAGCATGCGAGTTCTTTCAGCCTGTACCGTTTCTCTATCGCAAAATAAAAGTGTTACAGGATGTTGGTCTTGGTTATATCACACTTGGTCAGTCTGCAGTAACCTTAAGCGGTGGTGAAGCACAGCGTGTGAAATTGGCGACAGAGCTGGCGAAGAAGGACACCGGCAAAACATTTTATATCCTGGATGAACCTACAACAGGATTGCATTTCCAGGATATTCAGCATTTGCTTGATGTGCTGAATAAGCTTGTTGACCGTGGCAATAGTGTGCTGGTGATTGAGCACAATCTTGATGTAATAAAAGTGGCTGATCATATCATTGATCTTGGTCCTGAAGGCGGTGATGGCGGCGGAACCATTTTGTTTGAAGGAACGCCGGAGGAGATGATCAAAGATAAAACCAGTCATACTGCGAAGTATTTGAAGATAGAGATGAACGGAAGCAATAATTGACAATTGAAAATTGACAGTTGACAACGTGTGACTACAGTTGATATTTCAGGTTCGCTTCTTGCGTGTTTGAAACTCTGAGCGTGGTTAAAGCTGCGTACTTCGTACTTCGTAAATCGTACTTGAGATACGTCAAAAATTGCCTTATCAAAAAGGCTCCGACTTTCAAAAAACTTAGTGCCACTTTTTGTCTTTGCGACTTTGTGGCGAAAAAAATAAGATATGGAAAGAATTATTATTGACATGGACGAAGTGATGTCCGACACGATGGGAGGAATGATTGAATGGTATGAGAAAGAACATGGGCTTCCTATTGATTACAATCGCATGCTTGGAACAGGTTGGGTAAAAGGTTTTCCTGAACATCACCAGGAAATGATCTGGAACAGATTGCTGGCTCCAGGTTTTTTCAGGGATCTTCCGGTTATGAAAGATGCAGTGGATGTGATCAGGGAACTGAACAATCGTTATGAAGTTTTTATTGTGTCAGCGGCAACTGAATTCCCCAATTCATTAAAAGAAAAACTGGAATGGCTGCAGGATAATTTTCCCTTCCTTACATGGAAGCAGGTAGTGTTGTGTGGCGACAAAAGATTAATTCATGGCGATTATATGATCGATGATCATGTTAAAAATCTAATGCATTTTAAAGGGAAGCCATACATTTTTACCACACCACATAATTTGAACGTTACAGAATATGAACGCTTGAACAGCTGGGAGGATGCAGCAAAAATATTCCTGGTGTAGCCAAAATTTAACCGGATGTCATTTCGTAAAATTATGTGTCCTGCATTTTAGAAATGTAGGAAGTCAATATTTGCAGGTGCCGTTTCGTAGATTATCTGTCCTACATCTCAAAGATGTAGGACAGATAATCTACGACCAGGACTCCCGGACCAGAACCACTTAACCCGCTCCTCCCTGCACTATTGACCATTCACTATTCACTCCCCACCTAATCTGTAAGATAGATGCAGGTCATATAATCTACGGCCGGAACTCCTGCACCTAAACGATGATACCCAACCACTTAACCCGCTCCACCTTTCACTATTGACCATTCACTATTCACTTCTTCCCCCACAGGACAGTCCATGACGCTTTTATTCCTTTTATACCGGAAATTAGGCATCTTATGTTTTTCTTATGGCAATATTGCTAAAACGTTTTACTTTTGAAGGATAATAAATGCTAGTTTTTAATGAGAAAATTATTATCCGCACTGCTACTGCTTGCTACCGGCGCTGAAGCTACAGCTCAGCAATCCGGGGAGAATTTGGTGCAATATGTAAAACCTATTATCGGTACACAACGCATGGGCCACGTTTACCCGGGCGCTACCTATCCGTTTGGGATGGTGCAGCTTAGCCCCGATACTGATACCCTGTCATACGAAAAGGATGGGAAATACAACGGAGACATGTATAAATATTGCGCTGGCTATCAGTATGATGACAAAACGATTGTAGGATTCAGCCACACACATTTCAGCGGTACCGGACACTCTGATCTGGGAGATTTTTTGATCATGCCGACCGTTGGTTCCTTAAAACTAAATCCCGGTGTTGCAAGCGATCCATCAACCGGATTCAGATCTTCTTTCTCACACGATAACGAAACTGCTGAAGCGGGTTATTATAAAGTAAAGCTGGACAAGTATAATGTAACGGCGGAGCTTACCGCTACAAACAGGGTTGGATTTCATCAGTATACCTTTCCAAAAACGGATAGCGCACACATCATTCTTGATTTGATGTACGGCATCTACAATTATGAAGATAAAAACGTGTGGACATTCGTTCGTGTTGAAAACGATACGCTTGTAACAGGTTATCGCCAGACAAGCGGATGGGGAAGAACACGTCTTGTTTATTTTGCCATGAGTTTTTCAAAACCCATTACGACTTACGGCACCGCGAATCTTTCAAAAAAGCAGGTTTATCGCGGTTTCTGGGGCAAGTTTGACCAGGCCCATAATTTTCCTGAAATAGCCGGTCGCCAGATCAGAATGTATTTCAATTTCAAAACGGAAGATGCGGAAAAGATCAGGATAAAATTTGCATTGTCGCCTGTAAGTACAGAGGGCGCGCTGTTGAATTTAAGAACAGAGGCTCCCGGATGGAATTTTGAAGACGTTAAGCAACAGGCACAGAACGCATGGCAGAAAGAACTTTCCCGTATAGTTATTCAGTCTGAAAGCAAAGAGGAAAAGGAAAATTTCTATACATCCATGTATCACGCGTTTATCAATCCAACAACATTTATGGATGTGGATGGGTCTTACCGCGGACTCGACCAGAACATCCATAAAGCGAACGGGTTTACAAATTATACGACATTTTCTCTTTGGGATACTTATCGTGCATTGCACCCGCTGTTCAATATGATTCAGCCAAAGCGCAATGCGGATATGATCCAGTCAATGATGGCGCATTACGATCAAAGCGTGCAACATATGCTTCCGGTTTGGGCGCATTACGCGAATGAAAACTGGTGTATGTCTGGTTATCACAGCGCGTCCGTTATTGCTGACGCAATTGTAAAAGGGAATGCTCCTTTTGATGCAAACAAGGCATTGGATGCCTGTCTTGCGACTTCAACACACAGGAGCTTTGATGGACTGGGATATTATATGGATATGG
Source organism: Danxiaibacter flavus (assembly GCF_041060425.1). Lineage (NCBI taxonomy): Bacteria > Pseudomonadati > Bacteroidota > Chitinophagia > Chitinophagales > Chitinophagaceae > Danxiaibacter > Danxiaibacter flavus. The sequence continues at coordinate 214,416 of NZ_JAULBC010000004.1, read as the reverse complement.
GCTTTATTCCTGCTGAAAAGAACGGTACCTCAGTGTCTACCACGCTTGAATATGCTTATGATGACTGGGCCATTGCCCAGGCTGCAAAAAAGCTTGGAAGAATGGATGTGTATAATACCTATATCAAGCGGTCGCAGAATTATAAGAACGTATTTGACCCTTCTATCAATTTCATGCGTCCCAGGCTGAGTGACGGTTCTTTCAAAAAAGAATTCGATGTGCTTAGTACACACAACCAGGGATTCATTGAAGGTAACTCCTGGAACTTTAGCTTCTTTGTTCCGCAAGACCCAGCGTCATTGGTTGAGTTGATGGGTGGAAAGAAAAAATTTGTTCAGCGCCTGGATTCGTTATTTAATATGGAGCTGCCTGATAAATATTTTGCAGAGACAGAAGACATCACGCGCGATGGTATTATCGGAAACTATGTGCATGGTAATGAACCTTCGCACCATGTGGCTTACTTATACAACTGGACAGATCAGCCATGGAAGACGCAGGAGAAAGTGCGAATGATCCTTCCAAAAATGTATGCATCAAGACCCGACGGCTTAGGTGGTAATGATGATTGCGGACAGATGAGTGCCTGGTATATTTTCACCACATTAGGATTCTATCCTGTAGCACCGGCTTCTGATCAGTATGCATTGGGAAGTCCTGCAGTAAACGCTGCTACCTTGAAACTTGAAAACGGGAAGACGTTTGAAGTGGAAGCTGTCAATCAGAGCGAAAAAAATGTATATGTACAAAAAGTGTTGTTGAATGGCAAACCGCTACAACGCAATTACATTACGCATGACGAGATTATGCAGGGTGGAAAAATAACCTACTATATGAGTGCTAAGCACAAGTAAAATATGTTTTTAGTTTTTGGTTTGTTAACAGGGGGGATTTTTATCCTCCTTTTTTTATTGCCACTGAAGCCCAGAAGCACAGATTTTTTACCACGGGGAGGCTTGGTTTAACCACAGAAAACACAGGGTTTTTTTCACAGAGGCCGCAGAAAACGCCTGGCCTTTTATATAGAAAATATAAAGTTATAGTGAGTTGGAAATCTCTGTGAAACTCAGTGTCTTCTCAGTGGGTCTATGTAACTGTATTTGTTTCATCGCAAGATGCGGAAGACTTCCTCATTTTCTGTTATCAATTATCAACTTTCAATTAATTATGCGCTTGCGAAGATGCCCTGTTTATCAACGTTGGAGCTATCTGTATTTTATTCTCGTTGGATGATTTTTCTTTCTTGCCCATTTGAGTAAGCAGTAAATTCATAGCCGTACTACCTATTTCCTCCACTGGTTGCTGTATTGTAGAAATGCCGGGAGGATAAAGGCTGAAGATCTCATGTTCGTCAAAACTGATCATAGCAATATCTTCGGGGATGCGCATGCGCAATTTCTTTATTGCCTGCAAACCGCTTGTGCCAAGATAGTTTGTAGCGAAGAAGATCGCATCCAGTTGTGTATTCTTCTCAAGAAAAGCTGTAATTTTTTGTACGATCTGTTCTTTGGAATCCTGGTAGGAGAGTTGAAGGATATTTTTTTTGTCAACTTTTATTTTGTGCTGCTTCAGCGTTTCATTGTAACCGCGAAGACGCTCGCTTATCTGGATCAAATCCAAATTAACAGTCACGAAACCGATGTTTTTATAGCCGGCATTTATCAACGATTCAATCCCTTCTTTTACTCCGAGATAGTTATCAACAAGTACATAAGGAACATTTAAAGAAGGAATAAAACTATCCATTAATACCACCGGTTTATCCTGCTTTATCAGGTCTTCTATATCATCCTTCATTCCGGCTGCAGGCGTAATAATGTATCCGTCAACCTGCTGATGAGCTAGCATTTTGATCATTTCTTTTCCTTTCTCCGGATCATTCTCTGTGCTACAATACACTACCCTGTATCCATATTTCTGTGCTTCTGCTTCTATCACTTTTGCCAGGGCTCCGAAAAAAGCGCCGCCCACACTTTCAACAATTAACCCAATGATCTTTGATTGTCCTGTGCGCAATGTGACGGCAATCTGGTTGGGCTTGTATCCGTACTTTTTTGTTGTAGACAATATTTTCTTCGTGATGGCATCACTTATACGCATTTCTTTGGCTTTGCCATTCAATACAAAAGAAACTGTGGTAGGAGAAGTGCCGGCAATTTTTGCAATGTCTTTTATAGAAATTCTTTTCATGACGATAATAGCTGTAAAAACAAACTGTAAAGGTTACGGCTTATTTAGCGCACTGGTTATAAACTTTTTCAAAGCAGGTTCAGGCATCAAGATAAGCATTTCGCGGATTTTTCAAGAAAACTGCTAAAATATTTTTAGCTAAAATGACAAACCTTAAATTTTGCTGAATCGTTTTATAGCAGCGTTTGAGTACACTAGTCTAATACAGTGACTGATAAACAAGGGTTTTAAGATAAATTCCGGCAATTAATTTAACGCTAAATGAATTCCCTCCGGAATCAAATTTTCCTTAAATTCTTGTTTAAGAAATGCTCACCAGCATTAAACATACAATAAAGCCGCTGATCAGCTAATAAAGCCGGTCAGGGCTTTTTGTTTGACTGAGGGGACAATAAAATAGCAGCGTCGATTTTGAGTTAGCTAATTAGCTATGGTTCAATACCAATTGTAAAGGTGCCGGTGAAACCACTGGTTGTATCTCCTGAAAGAGTTAGTAGTTCATCATCCAATGAATCTGCGAATATGTTATCTGCTGCATTGTTTGCTACAGAAGAGTTTTGGCCATGTGCGGAATAGAGAGCTGTTTTGTATACAGCACTGTTTATGTCATCCGGAAATGCCATCTGTGTTGTTTTCTTAAGTACATTGTTTACGAATACTTCTGCATGTATGTGTGTTACTCTACCGCTGTACCAGCCAGGATAAATTGTGGTGAATTTCACTTGTCCGTTGCTATCAGTGAGCTGAATACCCCGTAGAAAAGTTTTTCCTCTATAATCCTGCGTTCCAAGATATCCTGGTTCAGCAAATTCAGAATAGTAGCCATCCTTATCACAGTGCCATATATCAACACGCGCATTGCTAACGGCACTGCAGTTGTCGTTGGTATTTACAACGGTGATAGTTAGTCCAAGCGGAATGCCTGTTTTGCCCTCTGTAATATCAACGCGGAACATCTTGGAATCTTTGCTGAGATCATATGGATATGGACCTGCTGTTTCTTCGGGACTTACAATACAATCTTTGCCAGATCCTGTGGATGATGTGGTATCTGTACTTGTTGACTGCGCATCTGAAGATTTAGTACATGCTTCGATTAATATTGGCAGCGATGAAGCCCCAACTATCAAGTGCTTTAAAAATTTCTCCCTGGTGTGTTTCATAGTTTTTTGTTGTAGAATAAGAATGTGTAGAAGTCAGCTATAGCACTTGATTTAAATGATGTAATAAATAGTATGGATACGATGAAATCATCTGTACAATAAAGCTGCTTATTGTCCAGGGCAATCTCAAAAAATATAGATCGTTGGAATATTTGTACCGATAAATTTTGTGGTCTGGTTTGGTGTTGGCTATAACAGAAAATACACACTCTATTAATTTGGCTGTTGGCTTTCGCCCCTTCGGCTTTCTGTATGTGATTTTGATTCACAGGGCGATGCCCTGTGCTAATGCCAGCGCCCTTCAGGGCCGACTAGAGAGACGCGATTGTGATTAGAAAAGTGTTGGTTTTTCCATTGAAAATTGCAAGCCTGTTTTATATTTTATTTGTAACTTTTATATTGTCGTTCCGCTTCAGTGCAGCAAATGTTGACGAACAAATTATTTGAATTCAAAAGTCAGGTAATTGTTGACAATGCTTTCGTCGCGCCGCTGCTTCTTGGCGCTCTCTGCGTGAAACCCTTTGCTAACTGCTTAATTAAGATGTTGAATAAAACAAAACCTGATCGCTCTAAGTACTTCGTACCCGTCCGAATGCGCATTCGGCGCGGGCGGGCCTCGTAAATCGTACTTAATAAATGTTCCGTTGTGTGCTAACGTATCAGTACAATCGTTCCTTTGCGTGAAATAACACGTCCTTTGTAGTCCGTTCCTTCGGCAGCATAAATATAAGTGGCAGTAGGTTGTTTGCTGCCGTTCAGTGTACCGTCCCAGCCAGCTCCGGGTTGCGTAGTGGCAAACATCAATTGTCCCCACCTGTTGTAAATTCTGAAATAGTTAAAATGAGCAATTCCGGCAGGGATCGGTTTGATCAGATCATTCCGTCCGTCGCCGTTTGGCGTAAATGCAGAAGGAACAAATAATTCAGGCTGGGTTGAAAATATCTTTACAAGAATGCTGTCCGACCCTTTGCATCCGGCGTTGGTGGAAGCGGTTACATGATATTCCACCCATTCAACTTCGTCAGAACCAATAACGGCAACCGGGTTTGCCACGAGAGGATTATTTAAGAAGACTGACGGCGTCCAGGTAAAGTTTACAGAATTGGTGCTGGATGTTGCATTGAGTTGCAGCGGCTGATTAATTACCACGGATGTATCGTTACCGGCATTCACAACTATTGGAGGAACGACTGTTACGATCATTGTATCACTAACAGGCTTTGGGCAAAAGAAAGTATCTTTTACAGTGACTATATAAGCCGTTGTAACCTGTGGATACGCATCTGGTGTCAAAGATGTCCTGTGCAACAGGTATGGATCTTCGTTCCAGGAAAAGTAAGCAGCATTGGTTACTGCGGATAAGACTGCGCCGGTTCCATGACAAATGGTAGTGTCATTACCCGCGATTACAGATGGATACGGCGAAACATTTACTGTTATACTGCCGCTGTCTTTGCAATGTCCAAGACTGGCAGCGACATGATAAGTAGTGGTTGCCGACGGAAAGATCAATGGTTGTTTTACATGACTGTCATAAATGGATGCTCCGTTATCAGAAGATTGCCAGTTATATGCTAATGCGTCACTTACAGGATGGAGGAATGAACTATCGCCTTTGCAGAATGAAGTGTCTGGTGAAAGTTTAACGGTAATGTGATCGACCACATTTACCTTAAGAGATGCACTGTCTACACAGCCAAGTTCTCTCACCGTTATCGTATAAACAGTTGTATCAGTTGGATATACTACTGTTGATAGCGACGAAGTATTGATGATGTTATAGTTGGGAGTCCATGTCGCAATGTTGCCGGTGCTTGTAACAACTATGGGCAATTTGTCGTCGGCACAGATCAGTGTGTCTTTAAAAGGAAGTAATATCTCCGGTTTATCGTTCACCGTTATGTTTTTGCTGGCTGACCCGCTGCAACCTTTTGTACTGGTTACCTGCAGTGTAGCGGTTCTGGTGCCAGACGCTGTATACTGGTGCGTTGCATTTTGGGTGGTGGCAGTATTAAGCGAAGATGATTCATCTCCAAAATCCCAGAACCAGCTGTTAATAGATCCGTAAGCAGCATAGCTCCTGTCACTAAAATTGAAAGGAGCCTGGTAACAACTGCCCGTAAAACTGAATGCAGGTGTAAATCCGGGGTACACTTTTACGGTAGAAGTGGTTGAGTCACTGCAGCCAGACGAGCTGCTTACTCTAAGTTTCAATATATAAGTGCCGGTATCTTTATAAGTATAAGTTGGTGTAGGTTCAGAGGACGTGTCGCTTGTGCTGGCTTTTACGCCAAAATCCCAGTAATAGGCAGTAATGTTGCTGGCCATCGACTGATTTTCAAAATTGAAAGTACTGTTACTGCAGTTTATATAAAGTGGATCCAGTGCTGCTGCGGTAAGGCTGCAATCAGCAACTGTGATCAGTACTTCCTTTTTTGTAGAACCTATTTGCACGCCCTTTCTGAATTCATCAATACATACGGCAATTACGTAAGCTCCTGTAGTTGCCGGCGCGGTGCCGGAGATAATTCCTGTTTTTGAATTGATACGAACACTATTTCCCATGGGTGATGATCCTGAAAAGCCTGCATTATAAGGCACTGATGCATACGGCGGCGGCAACGGCGGGTCTGCCTGGCGTTGTTGTTGAACACCGGAAGCAAAGGCTTCGCAAAAAGAATAAGAGAGTGAATCATGATCTTTATCTGTCGCTCCAAAGTCAATCATAAAAGGCGCATTGTGGCAAATAACGGCGGTATCTTTTAGCGCAAGAATAGGGCTGCTGTTGTTGCGGTATACAACACCATTAATTACACCGGGAATGGTATTCATATAAGTAAAGCCGACGGATGTAGGATTACTAATGTTTAAGATTACGGCCGCGCGGCAACATTCCTGTTCTGTTAAAACATAACCTGCATTATTATCGGGCAATTCAATAACTGTAGAATAAGTTGCCAGGTAAAAACAGATAACGGGCACCGGGTTTATGCAGCCATTGAACTGCTGTTTTTGAATTGTTTGCGCCGAGGAACGTGAAACAGAAATGGTTCTTAAAAGAATGGAAGATCCTGCATCATATACACCAAGAATAATATTGAAAAGTTCATTTCCGATCAGATCACAGTTGACGTAATGCTGAACAACCACACTGTATTTTGATGTGTTGGGCGATGAGCCGACGCCGAGGTAAGTATAACTTAACGATCCTCCCTTGCCGTGACGCGCATAGGCGCCCACAACCATGCTCAGAAGCAGAAAAAGGGGAATCAGTCTTTTCATTGTGTACAATAATCGATATATAGGGGAAAGCTGTAACCCCGGCTTTAGCCGGGACTACAGCTAACTTTCATAACCTCATTATTATTGCACTTTCTGCTTCAAAACTAGTAAGCAAGCAATCATCCATGCACAAATTCTCGCTCAGGCGGGCGAATGTATCGCCACCTTTTTCGTCAGCCCTTTTTCCATTCATCTACAAAGCCTGCGTATTTGTCGCTTACCGGCAATTCAGTTGAAGACAACAGCAAAACCTTACGGTTAAGCACCGACCTTACTTTGTTAAGTGCAACAACATAGCTGCGGTGTATCCTTTTAAATTTGTCCTGTGGTAATTTTTCCAAAACGGTTTTCAGAGGCATTAGAGTAAGAATGGGCTTTTCATTTGTGAGGTGGATTTTGATATAGTCTTCAAGACTTTCAATGAATTCGATATCCTGTATATTAATCTTTATCAACCTGTATTCGGAGCGCACAAACAGGTTTTCTTCTTTTGCGTTGTTATTGTTTCTCTTCTGTTCTATCTGTGTAATGGCCTTATTTACAGCTCTGCTAAAACGATCAAAATTTAATGGCTTTAACAGGTAGTCAACTGCCTCCACTTCAAAACCTTCAAATGCAAATTTTTTGTAGGCAGTGGTAAAAATTACGGCCGGTTTGTAATCCAGGGATTTTATGAGTTCAATCCCGGTAATATCCGGCATATTAATATCAACAAACAGAATATCAACGGGGTTCACACGTAAAAATTCCGCGGTAGATATGGCATCATCAAACGTATGCGCAAGCTGCAATCGCGGAAACGCTGCAACGTATTCCTCAACCAGTTCAAGGGCAAGCGGCTCATCATCAATAGCTATACACGTAAAGCTCATGTTTCCAGGTTTTACAAATGAGGTTTAAACGGGCAGTATTAATTCTACTGTAAAATAATCTTTTTCCGTGGTTATATTTAATACGTGTTTTCCGGCATAAAGGTGGCCTAAGCGCTTTCTTGTATTTTCAATTCCAATTCCGGTCCGTTCCTGAGGTTTGGTTTGAAAGATTCTATTCCTGCAGTAAAACGTAATGCTTTTGTCGTCCGAATAAATGTGAATATTAATAGTGGAAAGCTCGTGATTGCTGATGCCATATTTAAAAACATTTTCAATAAAAGTGATGAAGAGTAGCGGTGGAACGACTTTGTTCTCCGTCTTGCCCTCAACCTGGAAATCCAGATTAACCTTATTGCTTAGCCTTAATCGTTGTAAATCAATATAGTCCCTTATACAATTGATTTCTTCGTCGAGCGGAACAAAATGCTGATTGGTATCCTCCGTCACGTACCGCATTAGATTGGACAATTTCATAATGCTGGCAGGGGTGTTTTCATTCTTTTTAATTGCCAGTAAGTAAATATTGTTCAGCGTATTAAAAAGAAAATGAGGATTGATCTGTGCCTTTAGAAAAGAGAGTTCGGCATTGGCTTTATCAGCCTCGGCTTTCACTGCCCTGCGTTCAGTTTCTGTCCATTGCTGTGTAATACGGAAGGCTGTACTTAACGCCCATACCATTGTAAACAGGAATACTGTCACAAGATTCACTCTAAAAGGTCTCGGAGGCCTTCTTTCCCTGTTAAAACCTGGCGGCGGTCCGCGCATTTCCATGCCGGGCTCTGGCCGAAAGCTGCGCAATGGCGGCTCCGTATGCGTTGGCTGTTTTAAAAAGTAAACGAGGATAAATAATGCTGCGATGACCAGCGCATATAAAGCGTATTTCTTTTTAAAGTAGATGGCGGGAATTAAAAAATAAGCGTTGAAGTAAAACAGAAAGACATAGAAAAAGTAATACAGCCAGTAATTAAACGACGAAAGTAAATTGAGTACATTTTGATTTCCGAGTGGTGCCGGAAAAAGCAGGAACGGCAGGCTTAAAAATATGAGCCAGCCTGCCAGGTGTATAATTATGGTTGACGTCTTGGATCTCAACATGAGCAAAGAAAAATTTTTAACCCTGCAATTCCGCCCGATTGCCGATGAACCAGGTTAATGAGTAGACGAAATCCCCGGCAGCAATCATTTTAAATATTTGGCTGCAAGTTGGGCAGGTGCTGTTTGGCAATAGGAAAGAGAAAGTGCATCTTTAAACACGGAGACCGGCACTTTTTTCAGATCAATAATTGTCCAACCCTGTCTTCCCCAGCCGCCCGGTACAGGGAAGATTATTTCACTGTTCCAGTCATGGAACACAGACTGGTCAACCTGCGACAGTTTGATCACTAACTGATTCTTCTTTTCATCGAGTGTGGCAAAGATCTTTTTACGAACCCTGAAAGAAGCTTTCTCAAAGTGCGGCAGTTCTTCTGCTTCCTCGAAGGCGAGTGCCAGTTGTCTTGCTTTGGTTATCGAGATCATATTCTGTCTTTTACGGGAATCACAAGTTTAAGTCCTGACCAGATATCATCCACTGCACAAACTTTTACGTCCACCAATCCGTTTTTCAGGGCAAAATTGCGGATAATATTTTCATTGAGATCAGTCTCTATATTAGATGATTTTTTGGGCCAGGAGATCCAGATCATTCCATTCTGCTCGATTTGCTTTTTTAACTTCGGCAGATCTTTTATATAGCTATTTGTCTGATTAGTAAAATAATGAATCAGGTTCTTCCTGACCTTGCTGTCTGTTACGAGTTCTATACTTGAAGGCAGGTCCGAAAACAAGGAAAAATAATATTCCGGCTGGTTAATTACGGCAATGTGATCGTGCTCTTTTATGCCCAGCTTTTTGGCTAATGGTGTTGATGAATAACCGGCCATAGCAATGTTTGTATGATTAGAAACCTGTTCGTTTTGTACAAGTTAATATTTTTTGTTGGGGACTTGCAGCATTAAATAGTATTTTTCTTGCTGACATAACGTTGTCACAATCGCTTGTTTATTTTGTTTCGATGATCAATCAAATGACTTAAATAATTTTCATGACTATAACCGACTTGATAAGCGTACGCCTGGATAATCAGCAAATTTCAAGTACTGAAATGACGCAGCCGCGCGAAGTGGTTGAATGGTTGGGCGCAGTTCAGGCGCAGGATTATTCAGGCGCAAAATGGTCCGTTGCTTCAAGACTGCCGGGAACTACCGATGCCGATATAGAAAAGGCTATTTCGGATAAAGAAATTATAAGAACCTGGGCGATGCGGGGCACGCTGCATTTCTTATCTCGAAGTGATATTTACTGGATGTTGAGCTTTCTTTCCCCAAGACTGGAAGGAATTATGGGAACGCATTTCAGGAAACTTGAACTGGATAAGAAAACCCTGAATAAAAGCAAGAAGATAATTGAAGAAACGCTGATTGATGGTAAGCAACTGACAAGAAAAGAAATTGCCACTGCCTTGCAAAAGAAGAAGATTGCGACGAACGATATGCGGATAACCTTTATGTTATTGCACGCTTCTTATGAGCGATTGATTTGTTTTGGACCAAGACGGGGAAAAGAGTATACGCATACGTTATTAGAAGAATGGGTTAAGCCGGCTGAGTTATTGGAATATGACGAGGCTTTAAAAAAATTGACGCTGCGGTATTTCGGCAGCCACGGTCCGGCCACGATGCAGGATTTTGCCTGGTGGTCCGGACTTACATTAACAGATGTGAAACGAGGCCTGGAAATGAGCGGTTCAAAATTGCAAAGCGTAAAAATAAAAGAACAATTGTATTGGATGCCGAAGGAGCATTCCGCACTGCCCAAAACATCAACCGCAGTATTTCTTTTGGCCGGATTTGACGAATATATCGTTGCTTATAAAGATAGAAGTGCAGTATTGCATCCGCAGCATGTAAAAGCTGTGATGGGATTGGGCAACGGCATTTTTAATAATACAGTTCTTGTAAATGGTAAAGTAGCCGGCGTTTGGAAACGGACTTTTCAAAAGCAAAAAGTGAATATTGATTTTGCCATGTTCGGTGATACAAGTGAAGTTGTAAAGAAGAAGATTTTAACCGCATCAAAGCGGTTTGGTAAGTTTTTGGAGATGCCGGTAATGACGAGTTTTAGTGAAGGATAATTAACTGCTGGTCTTCGGTCCATGGAATAAAAAAATACAATTACACAGAGCTTCACGGAGAGGCACTGAGTTGCACAGAGGCATGCAAAGCCATGTCCGTTAAAACGTTGGGCGTTTTTATTGTAACAGTGCCACCATTATTACGCCGTATGTTGCCAGCAACATACAAGCAACGGCATAGGTAACTGTATAACCAAGAGCAGGTACTTTACTATCCATAGCATCCTGTACCGCACCCAATGCAGCAGATTCGTTGTGTGCGCCTGCACATGCGCCTAAAGTAATAGCAGGGTGAAATTTGAACACATAGCGTCCGAGCAATACGCCAACGATCATGGGAACCATACTCACAACAATGCCTGCAAGAAATAACGAAAGGCCGAGTTCTTTTAATCCTTCAACAAACCCATGGCTTGCTCTTATACCAACAACTGCGATAAAAACATTCAGTCCCAATGTGCGCATGAGCCATTGCGAAGGCGTAGGTATATAGCCGAAGAGTTTTTTTCTTGATCGTAACCAACCGAGTAATAACCCGGAAATTAATGCGCCACCACTTGTACTCAGACTTAACGGTACATGCTTTATGCGAACGGCTAATGCGCCAAGAAGTCCGCCCAATACAATGCCCAGTGCTATGAAAATGATGTCTGATTCGTTTCCTTTTTTTTCTGCAAAACCTAAATAGTCAGTAACAACATCAAGCTCTTTTTTTGAGCCGACCATTTCAAGAATGTCGCCTTTTTCAATACGAAATGCAGCTTTCAACGGCATGTCAATCCCGCCTCTTTCCAGGTTCCTGATGCTTATTCCATGGATAAAGTCCAACCGCCTTATTGAGATTAAGGTTTGTCCGGAACGGGCGCTGTTCGTAACGATCACGCGACGTGATTCAACCGGGAAATTGAGCAACTCGGCATCCGCCATTTCATCGCCGATAAATTCTTCTGCTCCAATAATAAAGCTGCGTTGGCCGCCCATAGCAACAATATCATTGGGCTTGATAATTGTTCCGGGGTTTACATCGACAATTGCACCTTCATGTCGAAGGCTCAGCACATGGAGATATTTGTGTCGTTCAGTCATGAATTGCTCCAACTCTTTTGCTGTTTTTCCTCCTGCAAACCATTCTTTTTCTACATGAAATGCCCTGAATGCAACACGATCGTATGCTGACTTAATATTCTCATCTTTTTCTTCCATGCTTGCTTCAAGCTCCTTACATCTTTCTTTAACATTGCCGCCAAGCATTTTAGGAGCTACTACAGCAAGAAACCAGGCCACTCCGGCTGTACCAAAAATATAAGTGACTGCGTAAGCCACAGGTACGTGGTTGAGTAGTATTTGTTTTTGATCATCAGCCAAATTCAACTGATCAATGGTATCTACAGAAACGCCTATTATCGTAGAGCTCGTATTTGCGCCGGCAAGCAGTCCGGCTCCTGTTCCTGCATCGAAGGACAGGATGAGTGAGAGCACGTAAGCCGTAGCTAAACTGAGGCTACATAAAATCAAAGAAAACAATGCTTGTGACAGCCCATTTTTCTTAAGGCCCTCGAAAAATTGCGGACCCACTCCATAGCCAACCGAGAATAGAAAAAGCAAAAAGAAAACAGACTCCACATTTGCAGAGACTTTTATGTTTAACTGACCCACCAAAATGCCCGCTAAAAGAACCCCTGTTACGGGACCAAGATGAAATCCGCCGAAGTTCAGCTTGCCAACAGCAAAACCAACTGCAAGTGTTAAGAACACTGCCAGTTCAGGATAATGACGAAGTGTTTGAATCAGCCAGTCCATTGATAGCCTCGTGCAATTGTGATTAAATGAGTGAATTGCAGCAATTAAAGGACTAAACAACCGTTACTGGCTTTTTGTTTAAAGGGGCTGTTGCTCTATTAAAATGCCGAAGGTGGTCAATGATAATATTGTGGATCTAACTGAACCTTGTATTCGGGATATTTTTTTATGAAGCCGGCAACATAGGGGCAATAAACCATCACCGGCAGATTGTGTTCTTTCGCATAAGCAAAGGCATATATGGCTAATGAAGATGCCAATCCTCTACCACCCAGTTTTTCAGGAACAAAAGTGTGCATAAAGGCGATATCCTTTTTGTACATGCGATATTCAAGGTAAGCAACCTCGTCTTCTACATGTATTTCAAAACGCATATTCTCTTTGTTGTTTAGAATGGAGAATGGCGTTTGTTGTAAATTATTTGACATGTTCGCAGAATTGAATGATTAAAAATACGGCAGTATAATTAAACGCTGCCTTCATTAACAATTACACGGGTAGAAAGTGGTTCATTTGGTAAACGGATGTTGGTCGTGTTAACTCTTTTCTTTTTCAGCCAATTTCTTTTTTACTACATCCGCCGGATATTTTAAGGCGAGTTTTCTTATCTCATAACTAAATTCGGTAAAAGTCTGTTCCCAAAGCCTGGCTTCTTCTTCCGTGTAATTGTAAAATCCTTTTGCATTTGCCACGCCGCGGCCTCCATCTTTAACAATATCATCAATTAATTTTGGAACATCGGTTGAATTGCTAAGTGTAGGAAAAAGATCTTTCATTACGTTGTGATAAGCTTGTACACCTGTTAAATCCATCCACCTGAATGCACCAACGAGTGTCATCCAGTAGCCTGCATTGTTGCGGCAGGCCCTGTCTACATCTTCAACAGTTGCATAGCCGTTTTCAACCAGGTAGAAGGCTTCTCTGTATAACGCATACATAAGCCGGTTGGTAATAAATCCCCTGATGTCTTTGCGAACCAGCGTAGGCTCCTTGCCCCATTTGTGAGACAATTCATACAGGTATTCTCCTTTTGTAATATCACTCTGTTCGCCACAAATAACTTCCAGAAACCTGGTTGTATGTGAAGGCTCAGCCCAGTGTAATCCAAAAAATCTGTCAGGATGTTTTGTTTGTTGCTGCAATATGCTGATAGGTATGGCAGAAGTATTGCTTACGAGTATTGCTTGCGGACTTATAACGGACTCGACCTTTGCGTAAACGTTTTTTTTAATCTCAAGATTTTCCAGTGTACATTCAATTACCAGCTTGCAATCGTGTAGTGCTGAATAATCTTCTGTTATTACCAGATGCTTAAAATAGAAATCTGGTGACTTCATTGTCAGCCCTTCTTCCTGTGATTTTCTTAAATGTTCTTTGATCCTGTTTTCAGCATGTAAAAGATCAGCACTTACAGGCGCCACTGCCACAACATTATGCCCTGCCATCAGCAGACAGGCAGTAATACTGCAACCCATTAATCCCAAACCCACAACGCCAACAGTTATTTCGTTTGTTTCGTTACTCATAGCAATAGAATTTAGCAGATCTCTGATGTCTGATTTTTTGATCTCTGATTTCTTTAATTTTTTGTCAGCTTTCCGGTGCACTGTGCTTTTCATTTGCACATTTTCTCATTCGCACATTTGCATATCGATTTATGTCTGATGTCTGATTTTTTGATCTCTGATTTCTTTAATTTTTTGTCAGCTTTTGGGTACACTATGCTTTTCATTTTGCACATTTTCTCATCCGCATATTTGCATATCGATTTTATTATGTCTGATGTCTGATTTTTTGATCACTGATTTCTTTAATTTTTTGTCAGCTTCCCAATCTTCGCCCTTTCATTTGCAAATCCGCACATTTGCACATTTGCATATTCGCACATTCTCAATTTTCAACTTTCCACTAATACGTCGCTCTTCCTCCGGATAAATCAAACGTAAAGCCCGTGGTAAAACTGTTATTGGGAGAAAGAATATAAGAAGCCATATCAACCAGTTCTTCCAGTGTGCCACAACGTTTCATGGGAATTTTGTCCGTCATATATTTCACCTGTTCAGCAGGCATCATTTCTACAAGATGCGTGTTTATAACGGCAGGCGCTATTGCGTTGATGGTAATGCCTGTCTCTGCATACTCTTTGCCCTGCACTTTGGTCATGCCGATAACCGCAGCCTTAGATGCAGAATACGCAAGCATGCCGACATTGCCTTCCTTTCCTGCGATTGAAGCAATATGAAGTATACGGCCATAATTGTTTTTCAGCATCCACGGCAGCACATATTTAGACGTATAGTAGCTCCCCATGAAGTTAACGTTGAACACTTGCTGAAGATTATCCGTATCAACTTCATGGCTCTTTACATTTGTTTTGCCGGTGATGCCTGCACTGTTTACGAGTATATCAATTTTTCCAAAAATTCCGGCCGCAGCGTTTACTGCTTCCTGAACTTCTTTTTCGTTGGTAATATCTAATGGAAATGCTTCGCAGCAGGAGGGAAGTTCATTCTTCAAAGCCTGTAGCGCTCCTTTGTCTTTATCAAACAAAGCGAGTCGCATATTGTAGGTGGCCAGTCGTTCGGCAATGGCGGTTCCCAGGCCAGATGCTGCGCCGGTAATAATGCCTGCCTGGTTGTTGAAGTCTATAAGCATATCGTTTTTTGGATGTGTTTAACTGGTTAATGTTTCACGCATGTTATCTCACATTTCTTCCTGTTTCACCCGGATACAGATCTCTTACTGTGTCGCTCTGCCAATAAATTTTTGAATTTACATCCATCACTGTCAGCTTGCCGTAAAAAGCAGCACCTGTATCAATGTTCCAGAGATTGGATGCGTGGATGGGCTTATCCGTATCATAGTTAATTGTTGGTGTGTGCCCTATAAAGATCTCATCATACAGCAACAGTCTTTTAGGATAATACTTCGATTGTTCAGGAACACAGTTGCCGGTTGCCAGCGCTACTTCCCAAAGACTTCTGTCCCAATAAAAATTGGACTGGTCTCTTTCTTTTTCCGGGCCATGCATAGAAGTAAATCCTGCATGAACAAACAGCCTGTTCTTGTCATCTACATAGTAAAGCTTCATTTGCTGAAAAAAAGCTGCATGCTCCTGTTGTTGCGTTTTACTATAATTAAGATAGCTTTTTATCGTCAGCCCGCCATTGTGTGCCATCCAGTTGGGATCGGGCGGTTCGCCAAGCAGCCATTTTTCGCACCAGACATCATGATTACCTTTAATAAATACACAATTGTGTGTGGTTGAAAGTTGAATAAGATAATCGATTGTTTGGGCAGATTGGGACCATCCATCTACATAATCGCCAAGGAATATCAACAGATCTCCTTCGAATACCGGAACAATATTAAGCACCTGTTCCAGGGCCCTCAGCCCGCCGTGTACATCGCCGATGACAAAAGTAGTTGGCATGAATAAATTTAAGCTATTAAACTAAAAATCGGTATTAAGCAGATGCTATTTTTCACTTTGTATTTAATTCAGTAAAACTTTATTGGCTGCAATTTGCAATGGATAGTGAGGGCTTTTACCTTTGGGTGAAGTAAACGAATACAAGGGATGCAGAAGAAAAAGGCCGGCCTGGACATAATTGATAAAATACTGGAAGCATGCTATAAAGCTTTTCCGGATGCCATATTTATACAAAGCCTATGGCACCAGTACGAGGAACGTGGAAGTCTGAGTAAAAAGCAATTGCAGGGGCTTTTTTTAAAAGCACAAAAAGTAAAGGATCTGCCGCCGAACTGGCTGGCCACGTTGGAAGCCACCATTTTGAAGATGCCCAACCGTTTTAAATCGGAGGTAGTGGAAGCAGCTCCAATGTTTGTGAAAGATGAATATGCAGGTTCTTTGATCAGTGAAATCCTTGCGAAGTATCCCCAGCACAAGCGGGTTCTTTTTTTAAAATCAAAATACGATAACAACGAAACGCTGAATAGTACCGAAGTTAAAGAACTGGAGAAGTTTAAGAAATTGCTGTTGAAGGCATGACATGCGATTGCCGGCTATCTCCAATATTACTCTTTTAACCAGATGTTAGAATAGCAAGCCTTTGTAAATCGTACTTAGTGTGGACTCATATTTATTGAAAGCATGACATCCGATTGTATGTTAAAAAGCCGTAGGGTCTTGGAATTAAGTACTTCGTACCCGCCTGAATGTTTCATACGGGCAGGCTTCGTAAATCGTACTTTAGCGCGACTCACATTCTCTAAAATAGCCACAATACGTAAAGTCCCTCAGTATGAAAGTGCAAGTATCTAAAACTACCAAACACGAAACAGTTTCATTACGGAATTTGTTTTTAAGGGCGATCAATTGCCAGTTCATTCACAATGCATATCACGAACGTGGTTGGGCAGATGTTTATATGTTTCGCTATGATAATATGCCGGCAGGCTATATCGCTTTGTGTGGCGGAGATGACCGGAATATAAAAGATACTGTTTTTGAGTTTTTTGTATTGCCGGAGTATAATCGCTTTTCAAGTCGCTTTTTTGTGGCGGCTATCGAGACTGCGCACCCGCTGTATATTGAAAGCCAAAGTAATGATCCTTTCACGTCTGCTGCACTGCTTGAATTTGCGCACGAAATAAAAACTACGGTTGTTTTGTTTGAAGATGGAATGTTGACTGACCATTCCATCGTTGGTGCAAGTTTCCGGCTAAAAAAAGCGGATGATAGAATTTTTGAGCATCATGTTGAAGGCGAGGGCGAATACGTGGTGGAATGGAATAACGAAATAGTTGCTACAGGAGGCTTTCTAATGCACTATAACGCGCCTTTTGCAGACCTGTACATGGAGGTTAAAGAAAACTGCCGTAAAAAAGGCTTTGGTGCTTATATAATACAGGAGTTGAAAAAAGTTACATACCAGGCAGGCAAAGTGCCGGCGGCAAGATGTAACCTGCAAAATAAAGCATCCAAAGCCACCCTCATAAAAGCCGGAATGAAGATTGTTGGCTTTATGCTGAAAGGGAATCTTTCATAAATATGGAGTGCCCTTTTATCCCGGAAACTCTTCGAACCTGGTAAGTGTAACCCTGATTTTCTTGTTTGGATCTTCTGCCATTTCCACAAGCATGGTCACAACTCCATTTTTGCCTTCAATCGTAAGCGTAGCGCTTCGTTCGTCATTTTGCGTTTTCAGTAATGTTTTAATAACACTTTTCCCTTCTTTATAAGGTACGCTCCAGCTACAGGTTTGAGACTTTACGGCACCCGTTATTGTGTTGTCCGCGGGTTTGATAGTAATTTCCGAGTCGCTGATTTCAATAGATGTGTTTTCGTCTACAGATCGTTGCAGTGTGTTGGTAGAATCCAGGTATTCTGTTTTCACAGAATTAAGAAGGAGTTTTTTACCGCATTGTGCAAAGGTGGCTGTGCCGCATATCAGCAGCAAAGAAAAGAGGATAGCATGCTTTTTCATCTGTTTAATTTTTTAAGTGTATATAATAGTCACATAGCGTATTAAATGGCGCTACAATAAAAATTTATGGTAAGTCTGCTATTTGGCGGGAATGTAAATTGTTGGGGAATTTTAAACCTGCCTGTTGATCTGGTTTTCCGCAGTTGGGTCGCGAAAGTCTTTGTTAAGTTACAAAGCTCTTTGATTTGCTGAATACTTTTTGGGTGAACGGCTAATTGGCATGATTAGCGTTTGGGAGGATGTTGACAAGGTGAAGAAATTAAAAGTAGCTGAAATTAAGCAGGTGGCGATTGTGGGCTTTGCGTTTTTCAAAGTTTAATGCAATATTGCTGTGAGGTCTAAAGTTGCGCAGTCTTGCCTGTTCAGACCAAATTCTCTAGTCGAGGCGACTATGCGGGTGCAAACTTCCAAATTATTATATAGTCGTTATTGGTGTTGCTGTGACTACTTTTTAGGATAAGCCAGGATAGCCATGTCGGGGAGTAAATTTGGTTGCCCACAATCAAAAAGAGACGACAGTACATTTTTCATCGATAGTCCGTAGGACTTTAAGCTCAATAGAAAACAAAACATACAAGGCCTTTCTTGTCCGTAGGACATTAATCCCTTTTATTTGGTTAAAGCCCTAACGGGCTATGAGGTTCTCGATTCGAACATTTCTACTGAACTTAATTCCCTACGGGAAAATCTGTTGCTGTTATAAAACCTGTCATTGGAATGATAAGACATCTCAAAGTTGAAGATACTTTCTCAAGTAAACGAGATTGGATGTGCAGTGTCTAAATATTCGGCACTAAATACAGAACCAGGAAGAAGCCTCCAAACAATATCGCAAGCATCAAAATAACAATCAATCTTGATGAAGGATAGAACTCATTGTTTTTGAGACTTTTTTCAATTCGCTTATATCGTAAGAAAGATAAAACCGCAATCAGGGCGCCGAGGCAAACGAGGGAAATACCGATTGCTCCGGAATAACCCTTGCTTGTGGAAACAATGGGCTTGTCTGTAAACACAAGCGAAAGCTGTTTAACAAACAGCGAAAATTTTACCACCACAAATCCAAATCCCATTGCGGCAATTGCGGTACGTATCCACGCCAGGAATGTTCGCTCGTTAGCCAGATGGTCACTTGCTTTAGCAAGATTCTTTTGATCGGTATTGGAGTCTGTCATAAAAATCGTTTTGCTTTTTTTTTCTGTGAGAACGGATAAAACGATCGTAAATGCGGCCTTGTTTAATGGTCCAAACATGTTTGCCAGGATTATTTGCTCAGGCTGTTGGTTAACCCAACGGTGCTGGCTTTATGCTGTGATTTATCCGCCCGGTAATCCGGTAAATCACATTTTCTTTTCTCGAAAATATTTGTTATTTTGATATTGAAACGATTTCAACAGAAGATAATCTTCTGTTGCCATAATTTAAACACCCCGTTCATAAACTTATGACTAACCCATACAACGATCCTGATCAAATCTATTTCAGGAAGTCATTCAACTATTCCAAGACATTTCCCACATTTGTAAGCAATAGTATTGGGGGAACGGACGAAATAGCCCGCTGGATACTGGATCTTAACGGAATACCTTACAAAGACGAGGTGCATGCGCCAGGATTGTATAAGAAGGTAATACAAAAACTTACTGATAATAACGGCATACGGAACAATCCCGTTTTAGTGATGAATGATGGCCTTATTTATACTACCAACAGCGTTGTACAATACTGCGAGCAGAATTGCCTGAGCTCGAAAAAAATGGTTCCGGCTGAAACAGGCAGGAAGAAAGAGGTGTTGGATCTTTATAACCTTTTTAATGGCGAATACGAAGAAGCTGTAACTAAATATGTTTATCTGCAAATGCTGCCAAATGCCTCATTTGCAAAAGCTGTATTCACGCGCCATGTACCCATTGGTGAAAGGCTGAATTATAGTTTTAAATTCGGATCTATCTCCGCCGCTTTAAAGAGTGATCATAACCTGTCTGGTTGCTCCTCTGATCAGTTACTTGACTTTATCCGTAAAACATTCGCCCGGGTGAATGGACTACTGGCCGATGGCAGAAAATATCTTACAGGCGATACACCTACGTTAGCTGATATTGCTTTTGCATCCATTTCTTCTCCATTAATATTGCCTGAAGAATGCGGCAGTGTTACACCTAAAATAAACCAGGTGCCGGATGCTTACAGGCTTGTAATAGATGAATTAAGAGCTACCGCTGCAGGACAGTTTGTGCTTCGTCTTTACCAGGAAGACCGCCCGCCAAAGCGTCTGCCTTCTGATATGCCGAAAGAGCCCGGTCTGCTTGCAACAATTGTTGACAGGCTGAAACTATCCATGAACATTAGTAAAGCCAATCTCTTTTATTTCCTGCAAAAAAAATATCCCGTTCTAAAGCTTGGTCCGTTGAAATTGATGACTGTAAACAGGAATGATCTTGTTACAGAATTGCTGGAACGTGATCTTGACTTTACGGTAGAGGAAATCAACTCAAAAAAAATGGCCGATCAACGCGGCGCGTTTTTTCTTGGCTGGGATAGAGATAACCCGCAGTTTGATCGCGAACGGAATTTTGTAAGAGCAGCAACAAAAAAAGATGATCTTGAACTGATAAGAGGATTTGTAAGAAATGCCGCTGACGAAATAATCGCAAACGTAAAAGATTATGGAAGGATAGATGTGCCAAATACATTAAACTATCCCGTACTGGTTAAACTGCTGGATTTTTATTTTGGTGTACCGGCGCCAACCTTAGAAAAAATGAAGCTTTGGCACCGCGCACTATTCTATGATCTCTTTCTCAATTTTACGGGTAATGCAGCCAAGCACAAGCTTGCTGTAGATGCAGCATTGCAGCGCCGTGACTGGATTCTGGAACTGATTGAGGATCGCAAGCAAATGCTGAAAGACGGAAAAACACTTGACGATAATATTCTTAACCGCCTGCTGTTAATGCAGCAGCAACCGGGTAACGAGTGGTTTGATGATGATACATTGCAGCGTAACGTTGGCGGCTTGTTGACAGGTATTCTGGAAACAACAAATAAGGCTGTTGTGCTGGTGCTGGATGAGCTGCTGAACCGTCCCGACGTTTTACCGGGAGCAGAAGAAGTAGCCCGCGCAAAGGACATGAAGAAAATGTATGGTTACGTTTCCGAAGCGCTGCGTTTTAATCCTGCACAGCCCGGTGTTATACGCTATTCAGAAACAAAGCAGGAGCTCAGGGGCAAAGGAAACAAGGCATACACCATCCCTGCCAAAACAAAGGTGTTTGCGTTAACGGCTGCTGCCATGTTCGATCCTGCTGCATTTCCCGAACCCAAAAAATTTGACCCGGAAAGAACGTCCGTGTACATGAACTACGGTTATGGTTTGCACGAGTGCTATGGCAAATACATTAACGCTGTCACTATCTCTGAATTAGTAGCTTCAGTTTTAAGATTAAAGAACGTTAGAAGAGGTGACGGGCGTGCGGGCATGAGGACCGGTTTACAACAGGGGCCTTTTCCTACAAATTTTGTTGTGGCGTTTGATGGTAGTGATGACGATGAATAAGGCGTTCGTAAACGCATTTTATAAGTATACCCTTCTGTTCCTTCTAAACAATCAGTAAACAATTATATCATGGTTCGCCAACAACCGCTTACACTGGCTACGCCAGTAATTCCTTCGGCCTACAACAACCTGGATACAGTTTTAAAGCAAATAAGATCGGGATTGGATAACGGCGTGCAGCAATCCTTTCAGAATGTTGACACGATACATTATCTGCGACTTGTTTTGCTGGAAGCCCAGCCGCCTGATGAATCAGGAAACAGCTATCCCGCAAAATTCGTGTTGGGTACGGATTACGATGGGGATGAAGATGCTCAGCTAACAGCGCTTGCTACTACTTGCGGTGATTTTATTGATAAGCTATATGAAAATTGCGAAGGTTATCCTGATGCTGCTAACAGAAATCCTGCAACAAGAAAAGCATACCTGGAAAAATGGCGCGTAAAGGCGTCAGCATTTTTTGCCGGTGCCCCCGGACGTACATTAGTCCAGATCCGCAAGGAAAACGAACTACGGGAATACATCCTTAATTTAATTCGCAACGGCAAATGGGGCAGTCAATCTGCAAAAGAAATTCATGCCGCAATAAAAACAGATGTTCTTTCGAAAACCGAGTTTCAATGGGCGCGGGAGAGTGTAAAGCTGCCAAAGGAAAACTGGCTTGGCATGGCATTGCTGGGGCTTATTCTGCTGGTGCTTTTGCCGTTTATTATTATATGGATACTGGTCATTCATTTTCTGTATGAGCGCAAGGATAAAGCGCTGGGACTTACCTCCAGCCAGATAGATGGCGCACATATCCGCAAGCTGGAAGAATATGAAGATTTTCATAATCAGAACCAGTTTACACAACTTCTTATTATGAAGCCCGGGCAAATACGGCTTATAACGTTGATGGGCTTAATGTTGTTTGCAAAGTCGCTTGTTAAAAACCTGTTTGTAAAAGGTAAGCTGATGGGTATTCCAACAATCCATTTCGCACGGTGGTTGTTGATGGATGATCAAAAGCGTATGCTTTTCTTCAGCAATTTTGATGGAAGCTGGCAACAGTATCTCGGAGATTTTATAGACAAGTCCGGTTGGGGATTAACAGGCATCTGGAGCAATACGGTAAACTTTCCGCCAACCCGGTTTCTGTTTACAGGCGGCGCGTATGACGAAGAACATTTTCTTGCATGGAGCCGCTATTATCAAATACCAACCGCTGTGTGGTACTGTGCTTATCCCAATCTTTCTATTAAGAATGTAATGAACAATACCTATATCAGGAATGAACTTATGCTGAACACTACTGAAGCGGAAGCGCAACGTTTCTTAAACCGCTTTTAATTAAATGCTTCAACACAACTGAAACCAGTACAATAAAAAATCAACTTCATTTTATGGAAAAACTTGAAGAAGCAGATATCCAGGGTTATATAGTAAGAGGCTATAAGCACATGATGTATTCGCGTTATGTTATGCTGCATGTAACAGATGCTGCGGCTGCCAAAACCTTTTTAAAAGATATTAGTGGTAGCATAACCAATGTTACCCATTTTCCCAAAAGCAATTGCCTCAACATAGCCTTTACGGCACAAGGGTTGCGGGCGTTAGGTATGAATGAAGAGAACCTGAGCAATTTTCGCAGGGAATTTTATGAAGGAATGACTACACCACACCGGCAGCGCATTCTGGCAGACTACGATAGCAGTGCTCCTGAAAAATGGCGCTGGGGTGGTCCCAATAATGAAGAAGCGCACATCCTGTTAATGGTGTTTGGCGCTGATGAAGCCACTGCAATCAATTATTACAAACAGCTTGAACAACAGTTTCTTGCTGCAGGCCTCAAAAATGTTTTTGAACTGGATGGTCAAACGCTTCCTTTTAATAAAGAACATTTTGGATTCAGGGACGGTATATCCCAGCCGCTTATTAAAGGCAGCGACCGCAAGGGGCCTGAGCAGGATTATGTGAATGCGGGTGAGTTTATTATGGGGTATAAAAATGAATACAATGTCTTTCCTGATACGCCCATTCTTACAAAGGATCAGGGTAACATGTCCGACCTGCCCTATGATCCGATGGGCACAGGTAAAAAAGACATTGGCCGCAATGGCTCCTACATGGTTATGCGTCAACTGCAGGAAGATGTGGACGGCTACTGGACCTTCATGAATGAAAAGACAAAAAATGATGATGGAAGCATGAATGTACAGGAAAGTGTGAAGCTTGCAAGCAAGATGATGGGACGCTGGCCAAGCGGCGCGCCATTATCGCTTTATCCTGATGCTGATCCTGCCGGTGACAATAAAGAAGTTGATTACTATACAGCATATTTTACCTACCAGGATTCTGACAAGGAAGGTCTGAAATGTCCTTTTGGTTCACATATACGCCGCACAAATCCACGCGATGCGTTCGAGGATAATGGCGTGGAGAAATCATTCAAACTTACCAGGAGACATCGTATTATACGCAGGGCAAGATTGTATGGGCAACCTTTTGCAGGTTCGCCAACCAATCACAAGCCGGAAACTGAAGTAGGATTGATGTTCACCTGCTTTAACGCTGACATTGGGCGCCAGTTTGAATTTATTTCCTATACATGGGCCAACTATCCAAAGTTTTTGCAACTCTACAATGATCCTGATCCTGTTAGTGGAATAAGAGAAGTGTGCCCGCCGGGAACAGAACAAACATTTACAATACCTGCCAAACCTGTGAATAAATATATAACAGGCATGAAGAGTTTTGTAACAGTAAGGGGCGGTGCGTATTTCTTTTTTCCGTCAATCACAACTATCAATTACCTAACCACCATCTAGTACCAGGGAAAACTACCTATTCAAGCAAGCTTAAATTAAACCGATGAATATTGATCAGTTCTTCAACCTGGTAGTAATGATCGCCGGTATCGGCTGGATAATATTACTGTTCGTAAGTCCTTTTTGGCTGCATTATAACAAAGTAGTAGGCGGCATTATTGCAGTTATCATTGCGGCCTCGTATACCGCGCTTAACGCAATTAATTTTCGTACTGAATTAATGCAGAAGTTCTCATCGTTAGATGGTGTAATGGAGCTTTTCTCATCCAGGCCAATAGTCACTGCGGCATGGTGCCATATTTTATGTTTCGATCTGCTGGTGGCTGTATGGATCAAAAGAGATTCAGTTAAACGCGGTATTAGTCATTGGAAGATTATTCCTGCGCTTGTGTTCACATGCCTGCTTGGGCCCTTTGGTTTTTTAATCTATATGGCAACAAGGTGGCTTTGTACGGGAAGGTATTTTCCTCAAAGCAGCGCTTTTGTTGCTAGCTAACATCACGACAGCGGTTTATGGTTGGTAAGGGCCTCCGGGTTCTCCCCAGCCCCATTTGGGCATTGGTGCATGTTCATCAATGGGATTGTCCGTTGTCGTAGAGTTGATCACGGCAATGCGGCTTCCCCATTCAAGATAACCTACAAGTGCAGAGCGGAATTCGGGATCGTCTGCTAAACCAATTTCATCTGCGCTTTCCAATAGCAATGCTATCCATCTTTTGCGTTGTGTTTCAGTCAGCATCTTTCCGAGGTGATGTGCAACCATTATTGCGTGGGTACCATTATCATTTTCAGTATAAACCTTCGGGCCGCCAAATACTTCTCCAATAAAATGCGCAACATGCCTGCTGTGATCGCTTGCCATGTTTTTGAAAACAGGATATAATAGCTCATCTTTTAGAACTTTGTCATAGAAAACCTCTGTCAGCTTTTCAAGCGTAGCCTGTCCTCCCACCCAGTCATATAGCGTGGGAACTTGCGTTTTCTGTTCCATAATTATTATTGTTGCGATTGTTGCTATAAATATAGCACTAAAAACCGCCTGACCGTTTTGCATTGGAAAAGGCTATTACTGAATGCAAATGAGCACGATTTACAGGTGTACCAGGTGTTAAGAGTCTTTTAAGTTACAAAAACAACAATTTTTGGTATATTAACTGTGATCCGCAGAAAAGAGGAATTGCTTAACAGAACTGCATAAAGCCTGATCCGTAAGTTTCATTAAGTAACAATGCTGTAAACTATCAACAACCTGCGAAAATGAAAAAATATCCTTTTTACCTCGCCTTTACTTTTTTTGTACCGGTATTATTTATTTCCGGTGTAAGCAATGATGCCGGTTTAAGAAATCTTAAACACGAAAATATCGTTGGCTGTGGTCCGGATAGTTATGATGATCTTGACGTGCCGGCCGGTGCAAAAAATATTACGGTGATGCCCGGGTGGGGAGATTATTCTTATAGAATATCAACAAAGAATGACAGCGCACAGTTTTATTTCAACCAGGGATTAACGCTTTATTACAGCTATCACTGGAAAGAAGCTGTTTTGTCCTTTAAAGAATCAGCGAGATTTGACAGTAGTTCAGCGATGTCTTATTGGGGACAGGCGCTTGCTTTGGGACCAGGATATAATTTCACCTATACTTACTCCATGCGCAAACCGGTTCCTGAAGCATTGCGTGAAATGAATGCGCATGCTGCCAATGCATCAGAAAAAGAAAAGGAGTTGATTGCGGCAATGAATGTCCGTTATGATATTAATGACAGTGCTGACAGTCGCCGGATGGAATTGAATAAAGTTTACGCTCAACAAATGAGAAAGATTGCTTTGGCACATCCTGATGACGTGGATCTCAAGACACTTTATATAGATGCCGTTATGCTCATCCATGCGTGGGATTTCTGGCATAACGATGGAACACCTAAAGAATGGACGCCGGAAGTAGTAGCTATGTGTGAAGAAGTACTCAAAAGCAATAAAATGCATCCGGGCGCATTGCATTATTATATCCATCTTACGGAAGCTTCCCGTCACCCGGAAGTAGGACTTGCGAACGCAGATGTGTTGAAAGATCTCTTGCCGGGTGTAGCGCACATGGTACATATGTCAAGTCATGAATACGAACGGAACGGTCTTTATGCAAAAGGCGTAGATGTCAACGAAAAAGCAGATCAAAACCTGATGTTATATGATTCTCTTGTGAAAGGGTTGTCGCCTGTTCCTCACTCACTGCATTATTTCGCCGTGCAAACTTATTGCGCACTCAGTGGTGGCATGTACAAGAAGGGAATGCCTATTGCCTTTCGATGCAGGGGTAGCGTAACACCGGTTTATGAGAACACGTACAATCAATACCTGTTCATGTTGCCGGATATAGCAAGGGTGCGACTTGGTAAGTGGCAGGATATTATTAACGACAAGGTAACCCCGGATAGTAAATGGCCTTACGCGCTCGTGTTGTTTTATTTTGCAAAGGGAATGGCTTATGCACACACCGGAGAACTAACCATTGCCGAAAATTACCTGGAACAACTGCAGCAAAAAGCGCAGGACAGTATATTGTCCAAACGTAATATCCCATTCAATCGTCCCGTCGACATAGCACGCATTCCTGAGCATATACTTGAAGCCACTATTCATTTTATGAAGAAGGAATATGATCCCGCAGTTACCTCTTTACAAAAAGCTATTTCCGCCGAAGAAAGTTTGATCTACGTTGAGCCAAAGGACTGGATGATGCCCGCAAGGCAATACCTCGGTGCTTTTCTGTTAAAAATGGATAAGCCTGCCGACGCTGAAAAAGTGTATCGTGAAGATCTTGTGTGGAATCCGGGTAACGGATGGTCATTGCTTGGGCTGGCCCAAAGTCTCAGTGCGCAAAATAAATCAAAAGAAGCGGAACAGTTGAAGCCACTTTATATGCGTTCGTTTTCAGAGGCGGACGAGGTGCCGCCGGGGTCTGTATACTAGCTGTCAGCTTTGGCTGTTATACTTCGGATATTTTGCTGCAGCTCTGTGTAACTAATTGTTGCAGGTACTTAACAGCAGTTATTGTTACACGGAGAAATGCAGGAGAAGACACAGAGCTACACAGAGGTTTGCGATGTAGATCTGTCATGTTTTTCGAAGTTGGAATAGATGTCTATGATTTTTAAGAACTCAACAATTAATAATGCTGTTAAACATGGGTACTTCGTAACCCGTACTTGACGATCGTTGACGGCAAAATCACATCGTACATCTAACATCGTACATCTAACACCGTACATCGTACATCACAGGGTTCTTATTTTTATCTCAAACGCTTTCGCCGGATTTGTAATAAAGATCTTATCTATTTCACTTTGTGTAAATCCATTTTGTTTTAACAGGGGGATGAATTCAGTGAAGATGCAATTGTAATTCTTGTACTCGCCGCCTTTGGGTTCACCTACATGATACCAGCCTGAATCCTGTGATACAAGAACAAGATCGAGAAAGTTGTTCTTTTTCATCAGTTGCAGGTACTTCAAATTTGCTTGTAACGTACCCGGATTGACGCCATCAAAAGAAACCCAGCCACCTTTTTTTGCTGTTTCTATGTAATAGGTTTCCGATGGTTCACTTTGCGCATGAATCCAGATACGTGCGGAAGGAGCCACATTTCGCGCTTTCAAAATTTCCAGTTGTTCGTTTGCTGCGTCGCCGTTGCCCGTGTGTACACCAATGGTTAGTCCTGTAGCCAGGTGTGTGATCGCTGCTGCATCAATTATTTTACGCTGTGCCGGCGTTAGTGGTGCTTTATCAACACTGGTCTTCATAAAGCCTGGTCTGATGTCTGTTCCGTCAATGCCGTTCTTCCACTCACTGATCCACCTTGCGGCTATTTGCTCTGATGTTTCTGTGTATACATGTTTGGGCAGGAATTTTTCATTTACTGCGCCATAATAACCCGTATTGGTGATGATGTTTAAGCCACTGGCTTTAGATAATCTTTTGAACAGTTGCACATCTCTTCCCAAATACGCCGGAGAGCAATCAATGAATGTCGTGCAGCCTAATTTTTTTACTTCAAGCAAGAAGGGTAAAGCAGTATTAAAAACTTCATCTGCATTGTAGCGATCCTTACTGTATTGTTCTGCTCCGATAAAATCTGCAAGGATGTGTTCATGTGTTAAAGTGAACTTCATCTGTGTGGGTTGTATGGGCCCGTTCACCGTCATGACAATGTTTTCTTCTTTAGTAGATGCAAGTGACGGAGCAATGCCGGCTGTCAATGTAGCGATGGCGCTTTGTTGGATGAATTTTCTGCGTGTTAGCATTACGTATGGATAAGGATTACCAATGTAATCAAAAAAGTAATGACAGACAATCCACACTGCTAATTAAAAGTTTGGACAATTACCTGGCTAAGATGTTTTAATAATCTGTTCAAAATTACACTCGCGGATGTTCAATCCTTTCTTAAGGCTTTGCTGGGTAGCCACGGCTTTGCAGTTGTTTTACTCTTGCATCAAACATCGGTTGTGTTATATTTCTTGCTTTCTGTAAGATATGTGGCTCTGCTGTTTTTGCAGATCCGGAATTAAAGGGTGGTTCCGGTGCATATTCCAGCATTAACTGAATCACTTTTGCCACATCTTCGCCGGCAAGCAAAGCCGTAAGTGTTAAGCCAAAGTCAATCCCTGCCGTAATGCCACCTCCGGTAACTCTGTTTCTGTCAATCACAACACGCTCTTCAATCACTTCAATATTCATCATTCTTAATAAGTCAAGTGATCGCCAGTGTGTGGTTGCTTTATAACCGTTTAACAAGCCTGCCGCGCCAAGTAAAACTGACCCAGTGCATACTGCAGTTATATAGCTTGCGCTTTTTCCCTGCATGTTCAGAAAACCGAGATACGTATCATTTGCTAACAATGGCGTAATGCCCTTTCCACCGGGTACAAAAAGTATGTCGATCTGCGGACAGTTTTCAAAACTATAATCCGCTTGTACAGATAGACCGCCCTCGGCTTTGATTAATCCGGTAGTTTCAGAAACGACCAATACCCTGAATTTTTCAACACGTGTAAATACTTCATAAGGCCCCACAAAGTCCTGTATAGTAAGTTCAGGAAATAGCAGCATTCCAATTGTAAGCGTACTCATGTGTTTTTATTTTAAAATTAAAGAATCCTTACAAAGTGTAATTTTTAAGGATCTTGTTGGCCTTTTCCCAATTCCTGATGTGCTGTAATAGAAAAACCGGGCAGAAGCCCGGCTTTCCTATCTGTACTATTACGCTATATTCTATGCACTTCAATCCGGCTATTATTTCTCTAACCAGGTTTTAGTAGCATAAGAATCTGTTCCACCCGTTTCTGTTCTCCAGCTTTCAAAGTTGTAATCCTGCTCTGAAGTTGGATAAGTATAGCGGTGATAAATTCCATAAGTGTTTTGCCAGTATGCAGCATTGCTTGGATCGTTTGGAAGATTGCCACCTGTTCTTCTGAATAAGGTCCAGATGTCATTTGGCTGACGCAATCCATCAACCCAAAGCTGCGTATAGATGTGTTTTAAAGCACCTGCTTCATCCGCAGTGTTATATACAACTTTAGGATTTGCAATTAATGCATCTAATACTGCATCCGTCGGTAATTGAGCAGGTTTGTTATTTGTCCATGAGCTGCAGTTCATCGCAATAGAAACCCAGAATTTGCATGATGCTTTTACGCCGGCTTCATATTGTGTTTTGGCTTTTGCTGCATCTTTTGTAGCACCAAGTCCTCTGTTGTAAACCTCTGCAAGGTAGAAATGCACCTGTGCAGCCGTCATCCACAATTCAGGGATATACACTTTGTCTTCATGATAGAAATTGAAAGGAGAATATATGCAACCTGCACCTTTTTCTGACCAGCTTGTGAAACGGTTCTGGTTATACGGATCGCCACCTTCTGACGGAGTGGATGAAGTTGGATTCTGCGGATATGCAGCCCATTTGCCGGCGTTATTTGGTTCAAAGAATATTTTGCAGCGAGGATCAAAAATTCCGCTGCCATCATCACTGTTGCTATCTGATAATTGTCTCCACATGGTAGTGCCTAAGCGGATGTATTGGTTAGCTGAAAAAGACCATGCGTGCATATCAAATACAAGCCCGGGAATTTGTGCTGGCCATAAGCCAACATCTTCGCCTTCAGCGATTAATGGATGAGAGAGCGCTTCTGAAATCTGGGCACCAGCAAATGCATTATCCTTATCAAACATGGTGATGGCTGCACGCAGACGAATGGAGTTAGCAAACTTTATCCATAAAGCAATGTTGTTTTTAAACAATGTTTCACTGCTTCCCAGACTAACCTGGTCGGCACTTGTTGAAAAATTGTCTATTGCCCATTTAAGATCAGCAATGCTTGATTTGTAGATGGCTTCCTGCTTGTCATAGGCCGGTTTATAATTGCCCGCGCCTTGTTTACCTCTGCCTGCTTCAAAATAAGGGATGTTTCCAAAGTTCTCAGTCATTTTAATTGTCCTGAATGCCCTGATCACTTTATTCATCGCCAAAATGTTGGTCATTTTATCCTTATTGGCATCGGTGGCAATTAAAGTGTCTATTTGTCTTGAGTTTACAAGCATGGCATAATAGGAGCTCCACATTTCATTAGATGCGTTCTCCATCCTGTAACCGGAGCTGGCATATTGTGTACCCTGTTGTGTTATCTCATAAACGAAGGAGTGATAAGTAGCCTGCTCCTGGTAAGTATTCTGGCAGGTTGAGATCATATAGTTGAACAAGTCTCCTATTGATGCGGAACCTGGTTTGTTATAGGGTTTGTTCATGTCTTCAAACCCCTTGGTGCAGGAAGAAATAAATATTCCTCCTGCCAGCGCGATTAAAATATATATTGCGAATATTCTTTTGTTCATTTGTTCTTGTTTTACAATGCAATTGATTGAATAGAACTTCTAAGCCTTTCTGAGGCTTGGTTCTCAGGATTTTATAGCTTCACTCTTACAGAAAATCCTACGGATCTTGTACCTGGCAGAGATGCCCATTGAAAGCCTTGTATGTTACCTGTTCCGGATACGCCTTCAGGATTCAGATTGTCTGGTAATGTTTTGTAGAAGTAAAAGAGGTCTCTTCCGATGATAGAGACACTCATGCCTTGTAAAAACTTAGAGCCTCTTGTAATTTTTGCAGGAAGATCATAGGTTAAAGAAACTTCGCGGCATTTGATCCATGAGTTTTCGAATACAGCATTGCTGCGTGGCATATCAACATTTGACCATGCTGCATATTGGCCCGCATATTTAAACATATAGTTTACCACATCTGTGTTTTTAGTTCCATCTTCAAACACACCATCCAGTATTACGCCATGATTAGCTTTGCTGCCATCAGGATAAACGTACGGCAATCCGCCTCCGTTACGTTCAACAACAGTTTCAGGTGCTTTACCTTCACCCATTGCGCTGGCATAGTCAAATGAGTAGATATCACCACCCAGTTTAAAGTCTGTCAATACGAACAGACTTAAGTTTCTGTACTTGAATACATTGCCAAGGCCACCGGTTAACCAGGGAGTTGCATTACCGATAGCTACTACATCCGGAGTGGTTACATATTGTGTGCCCACTACCTGTGTACCTGTATTGTCCATTAATCTTCTTACTACTTTTTGTCCGTTCTTGTATTGGTAATCCAAACCGTAGATGGTACCAAACTGGTCGCCAACTTTAGCATACATCACAGCACCTGTGCGTGAACCGAATACTGTACCCAGATAGTATTTGTCAATACCTTCAGATAACGCCAATACTTTGTTTGAGTTGTGAGCACCATTCAGTGAAATGTTCCACTCAAAATCTTTTGTTCTGATTGGTGTTCCTTTCACGATAAATTCGATACCGTTGTTCTCAAGTGCCCCTGTATTAAACGTTTTGTTTGAAAAACCTGAGGATACCGCAAGTGGAGCACTCAGGATCTGGCTGGTAGACTTGATCTTGTAATAAGTAAAGTCTACGGACAATCTGTTTTGCAGGAAAGAAAGCTGCGTTCCGAATTCAATTGATTTAGAGCGCTGCGGTTCCAGGTTAATTGGACGCAGGTTGGATTCGAGATATCTTGTTACAACTCCGCCAAAAGTTCCTGAGTTATATAAGGCAGTGGTATTGTAAGGCGTTGTACCATTAGCACTACCTGCATAAGCAAATCTAACTTTGCCAAAGTCCAGCCAGCTTGCAGCGCTACCCAAATTCAGATGTTCTGTAAATACATAGCTTAAGCTTGCAGCAGGATAGAAATAAGAAGCGTTGCTGATTGGGAGGGTAGAAGACCAGTCATTACGGCCTGTTAACTCAAGGAACAAGTAGTTTTTGTATGAAAGGTTCATCAATCCGTATACTGAGTTTATTTTGCTTTCCAGCCTGTAATATTCTGGCAACCAGCTGTTGTTAACAGTAGCAGTTGTGTTGTTCAGGTAATACAGGTATGGGTTAGCAAATGGTCCTTTATTGGTAGCTGTAGAGCCTTCAAATTTGTTGTACCATGTACTTGTACCTACGCTAAGGCCTGCATCCAGCACGGAGAATAATTTGCTCTTGTGTGCAGTTGCCAGAAACTCACCTGTGAAAGTATTGTTTTTGTTCATTTCCAGACCATAGCTTCCCTGGTAACCCTGCGCATCAATAGGTGTGTTCTTTGTTTCAAACTTGTTGTCGGCATAATCAAGTCCGGCTCTGCCCATTACATTCAACCATGGAGTTACATCTGCACTTAGTTTTAGTGATCCGATTAACTGATCTCTGTCAAGTGTTGTGTTTTCCTCATAAATATGCCACCACATATTAGAGTAGCTACTGTAAGGATAGCTAAGCGGATACATAGCATTGTCAAACTTGTTTTTAGATCCGTCAGCATTCTTGTACACATTCTTTTCAATTTGTGTATAGTCCGCAGGGAATCCATAAGTAAGAAATTTGCTGATGCTATTGTTGTCGCCAAGGCTCGGCGTGTTTTTGCGGTTGTACTTAGTGTAGGTTACAACCGTTTCTGCTTTTAGCTTTTTACTAATGTTCAGGTTAGAACCAATATTTACTGAAGTCTGGTTGAAACCTGAGTTTGGAATAATAGATGAGTTGGTTGTGCGATTAAGTGAAGCTCTCATACTTCCGAAATCACCTCCGGTCGAAAATGCCAGGTTCTGCGAAGTGGTATTACCGGTATTGAAGAATGATTTTGCAGCACTGGGATCTGCTTTGTATGGGCGTGTAACGCCATCCCACCAAACAACAGGCTGTCCTGTCATCTTAGCTCCCCATGATAAACCTGCGCCTGGCCAGCTGAAATAATCCCAGTAGTTTTTACCACCTGGTAAGGGACCGAATTGCGTAAATTTATCAGATACGCCGGCACCAGACCATGGTGCTTCTGCAGGATAACGGAGATTGCCATCTGCATCTTTTGGAAGCTTTTGACTTTCGTCTGCTGTCCAAAGGGCAATCGCTCCGCCGCTGCCGTATTGATCCTGGTATTTCTGGAACAGGTATGGTGTTGTATAGCGACTGGACAAAGAGTATTCAATGCCCAGGCCGCCTTTTTTGCTGCCTTTTTTAGTAGTGATTAATACTACACCGTTGGCACCACGGGCACCATATAAAGCTGCGGCTGTAGGTCCTTTTAATACGTTAATCTCTTCAATGTCTTCGCTGTTGATGAAGTTGAGCGGGCTGCCCCAATCTGTTTGAGTGCCGCCAAGATCAGGCGTTCCAAACGAAGCAGTCTTTACATCAAAGCCCGAGCCATTGCTTTGTTTTGTACCCATTTGTCCATCAGAAAGCTGAACACCATCAACAACAAACAGTGGCTGGTTGTTGCCAAACAATACGTTGTTACCTCTGATAACCACTCTTTGTGAACTTCCTTCAACACCGTTTGGTACGGTTACATTTAAACCCGCCACCTTACCCATTAAACCTTGCGAAAGGTTTGGTGGCGCGGTTTTCATTAAATCTGTAGCATTTACTTTTTGAACCTGGTAACCCAGTTTTTTTGCATCCTTTGAAATGCCTAGCGCGGTTACTACGACTTCGTTAAGGCCGGCATTGCCTTCTTTTAAAGAAATTTCAAATGCTTCAGCCGGTGCGTTTGCACTTACTTCCTGGTTTGCATAACCAATGTAGGAAAAAACGATTGTTGCCTTGGGAGAAACCCTGATCTCAAATGCTCCCTTGTTATTCGTGATAGTTCTGTTGGAAGTGCCTTTTTCAGTAACACTTACCCCTTCAAGGGGTGCGTCTCCTGCCCCCTTTACGTTTCCGGATACGGTTCTTTTGTCTTGAGCAAGCAATATTGCACTTTGTAGCAATAGCAAGCACATAGCCATTACAATTCTGGCTTGTAATCTCATGCAATTAAAATTTTGGTTTTAAGAAAAAATAGCGGCCAAAGATATTGGGGAGGGGTTGGCGCTGAATACCTGAAAAATGTCGTTTAATACCACAAAATGAACACTGATTGGATTTAATTGATTTTTAATTTGTTGATATGTATGAATATACGGTTGGCAATTTTTACTATGCAAAAAGGCCACCTCAAAATGTGATGAGGCAGCCTTTTGTTTCAGGTTCACTGCTATATCTGAAAAGAAACAAACATGCGTAGTAAATACTACACATTCCAAAAGAGTACTATTCCAAAATAAAGCTTGCCGGCGCAAAGCCATTCAGCGTACATTCAAATTTATTTGATGATACAGGAATTGCGTTCCCTGTTTTTTCTCCTCTTAAATTTACTGGCGTCGCAGTTTTAGCATTTAGTTCCGATGGTATTGTCACGGTCAGTTTTCCTGACGTTCCTGATTGCTCCCACAGTCTTAGAAGTGTTCCTGCGTTGCCATCAGGATCTTTGCCGAATGCAGTTACAAGAATTCCTTTTCTTGATAGCTGAATGCCCGTTTTTTCGAGCGGAAGATTTCCTGCGGCGCCATCGGCTGTTGCTCTCTGCAACGGATATCTTGACTCAAATGCCGGCTCTGTAAGGCTTTCTGCCGTGTTGTATTTTGAGAAGCCCCAGATTTTAAAGCGGTAGTTCCATTTGCCGTCATTCCAAAAACGGTAGTTTGTGCTCCAGTGATTGTTGAATAAATTAAAATAGAAAACTGGTTTAGTGGGAACGTAAGTGTTATCAAATTTCCAATCGCCTGGCACGCCAACGCTTACCAGGGGTGCATCCATACTGCAAATACCTGCGCCTTCCTGGTCCTGTCCGAATATGGCAACACCGGATTCCACTGCATACATATAACGATTAACGCCGCTCACATTTATGTCTTTCACCGGATCTATTACGGAGCCATTACGTCCAATACGATATTGCGGTTGCTGTATGTTGAACGGGAAACAGATCCATCCATCCTCTGGCCATGGATCTGCCGGCTTGTCAACCGTTATATCCATATTGATGTATTTGGAATCTCCATCCAGGCCGATCTTTAATGAAACCGGGAAATTCAGTTTTCCACTTTGTGGCAGGTAGTCCAGTATCAGTGATGCATTATTTCCATCCTTAGCCACTCTAACGGTGCTTTTTCCGTTCATGAAACTTTTATATGGAAATTCAGATGCGGATGGCATGTTGGGTTTTCCTATTTCAATGTAGGCCCAATTGTCTGAGCCTTTGCGAACATAGCTGCTGTCATATTCACGTACTTCATTTGCACTCATCCGCTCGTATAGGAATTGTCCAAAACCCTGTGCTGCTTTATTATCTACTAATTCTTTTCCGGTGGTTTTGTCTACAATTGAGCTTATACAACCTTTGGAAGGATCTGCCGTGATTTTAAAGTATTTGTTTTCAAGCGTATATTTTTCTGCATTGATCACAGGAGCCTTACCTGAGGAAGGTAATTGGTTGCCTGAGAAAGTTTTGTAACCCATAGAAGGAATTCCATTGCGTGGCCACGGTAGGGGGTTATAAATAACAGTTCTTTTGCCGCTTGCATTAACGGAATTGGCCAAAAGCTGCATCTGTTCCCCGAGTAACGGCAATGCCAGGCTATTTGCGGTTCTTGCATAACCAGAGTGCTCTTCCCATGAGGCGATACTTCTTTTAAAACGGCCGGCATCCAGATCCTGCTTCCATTTTTTACCATAATTCCAGTCAGACACCTGGCCCATATAATCTTTGGTTTGCAGGTAGTCTGCGATCCATCCCATAGATCCACCCCAGGTATGTTCGTAATAAAGCAATGAATTTTCGTAACTGTCAGCTATAGGTTGAGAAATATTTTTGACAGCAACTCCATTGTGTTGAAGCGTTGTATTCAAAGCTTCTGTCATAAACAAGGCTGGTAATGTTTGGCGTGAAAGTTTCACACCTGCAGGGTCGCACATAATGCCGTGGATCCATGTATCAGGCATGTCACTTGCAACAACAGGCAAAGACAAGTCTTCTTTTAATATTCTGTCCGCGAAGTCATCCAGTTGCCCTACAGTAATTTTTACATTAGGCAGCTTCTTTCGTATTTCGGTCATGATATTTTTAACTTCCTCAGGAGAAGGAGGTCCTGCATTATCGCCACGCATCATCATTGCCAACCATGTTTTGTGATGCCAGTCAGCAGGAGGGAAGATAGCTGAACCATACAAGCGCGAATACATTGTGAGAACACGCGATCCGTCCGGACCTTGCCACCAGAAAAGAACGGGAACGTCAGGAGGCGTACTGCCCGGATTACAGCCAAGGTGCAAAAATCTGACGCCTGCTTGTTTGAGCAGTGTGGGCATAATCCACGAATGCTCTGGTACGTCAGTCATTTTTGCGCTGGTTGGTATTGGCTTGTTTGCCTTGCGGGCGATGGCGGATGAAAATTCAAGTCCTCTTACCAGCGCCTCAGGTGCCTGCATTTCTGTCTGCATGGTAAATGGCAGTGCATGTACGGCAAATCTTCCGTCGAGGAATGCCTGTTCTATTTTTGATTTCCTTTCTGCATTTTGGCCTGGCCAGTCTTCCATAATCTTTTTCATTGGCCACCCGGGTATCGTCCATACAAATTGTTGTTCCCTGGGAAGATTTTTGTTTGCATCCACAACTTTCAGCGCATTGTCAATGGTAGTTGTCTGGTATCCATGTACAACTTCACTTGCAAGGTGGGTATATCCAATATCAAAATGTGACTTGAACACAACAACAATTTCCTGAACAGATGTGTCTATCCCATTATTTTCCTGTGCAAATAAGTTCGTGCTGATTAGTAAGGCAATTATGCAGTGGGTGAAGCCTTTCTTTTTATTCATGCGGCGTAGCTTTCTTTTTAGTGAAAATTTAAATAGAGAATCGCCGGGCTAATTAAACCAGCGAAGAAAATGTTTTTATTTATTTATATTGTTCATATGTCTGAACATATATAAGTTGTAAATGTATTGCTTTATCCTGATTGTTTGAATGAAATAGGTCGTGCAAATTTTTGGGAGAAGTTTATAATAGGAATACTAACGCATGATTGCTTTTGCGAAAGAAGAAGCTAAACAGACGGTTGCCTGAGTTAATTGTTTGATAATGATGGAGCTGTTTCCGCAATCCTGTTGATTTTTCTCAATCGTTAGCCTGAAATACTACGTCTTATATACATCCTGCATTTTTTTTATGATCAACATCATGTTTTGATGATTTGCATGAGCGCACCTTTGCCCATTTCTCATTAATAATTTGCTATGTATACTGAAAAACATTCAGCTGTTCATTCTTTTCATATTCCTGTACTTGGGCTTGGGTTTAGTATTGATACTCCTTTAAAAGTAGCACGGTATGGTATATCATCTGTGGTTTCTATTGTGGAAGATGAGCTAATTGAAGATATGCGGGTGCTTCATTCAAAGCAAAACAACTTGTCCTGGGTTGCTATCACAGAAAAAGAACCTGACTTCCGCGCGAAGCGCATTACAGCATATCTTAATCTTCTGCATTACCTGGTTGCGCAACAGGTGGCCGGCTTAAAGGGAATGCATTTTTCGCCCGGTTCTGATCTTTACAAATATTTTGAGCTGCTCCCCGAAACATCCGGGGCAAAAATGTTGTTCCGGCAAATGTGTGCAATGGAAGAAGGGAACGAAAAGATTCAAATACAGAACAGCCTGCGGGAACTTGTACACGCAGGTTCTATTGATGTAAATATTATGGCCAAGGTTGATAATAACCGGTATAAAGCAAGCGGTGAAAAAATGCCGGATGAATATTCTGATGCATTGTCGGCACTCCGCGGTTTTGCGCAGAGCAAATTATCCGCATCCGTAGTTTTCTCTGCAGGCTATAATCCACGATTATATAACTATGTAGAACATTTTGATGATTTCTATCCTGATGGACAAGGCGATCTTAAAAAGAAGATTATACTGAAAGTGAGCGATTACCGTTCGGCTTTGGTTCAGGGAAAAATATTTGCAAAGAAAGGTCTTTGGGTATCCGAGTTCAGAATAGAATCGGGATTAAATTGCGGTGGGCATGCCTTCCCAACCGAAGGTCTGTTGCTTGGTCCGATATTGGAAGAGTTTAAGACTAACAGGGCCGTTCTTGCAGCGGAATTGTTGGCGCTTTGTAACAATGCGCTTCAATCAAAAGGAAAAACAGTCTTTTCAAGCTTACCGTCTCAAAAAATATCAGTTCAGGGCGGCGTGGGCACAACAGAGGAGCAAGGTTTTCTGCTCGAGTATTTTCAACTTGACAGTGTTGGCTGGGGCAGCCCGTTCCTGCTGGTACCTGAAGCAACAAATGTTGATAAAGGTACATTGCAACAGATGGCTACTGCAAAGCTGGATGATTATTTTCTGAGTAATGCGTCTCCTTTGGGTGTACCATTCAATAATTTTAGAATCAGTAGTTCAGAAACACAGCGTAAAACCCGCATTGAAAACAACAGAGCCGGTAGCCCTTGCTACCTGAAATATCTTTGCAGTGATACAGAATTCACCGAAATACCGATTTGTACAGCATCCCGCCAATACCAGCACCTGAAAGAAAAGCAACTACGCGAAGCAGGACTTTCTGAAAGCGTTCTTCAGGCAAGACTTGACCGGATGAAAGAACGGGACTGTTTATGTGAGGGATTAACAGCGTCTGCCCGCCTAAAAAATGAAGTATCGCTTCCGCATAAGTTAACAGCCGTTGCAATTTGTCCGGGGCCCAACCTGGCCTATTTCTCGGGTATTTTTTCACTCAAAGAAATGGTTGGTCATATTTACGGTCGTATAAACATTCTCAATTCACTATACCGGCCGCACATGTTTATCAATGAGCTTAAAATGTATATTGACTATATCAAAAGAAAGATTGCAGACGATGCAGATCTGTTGAATGAGAGCTCCGCGCGTTATTACCGGAAATTTATAGCCAATCTGAATAAGGGAATTGCATACTACAAATCGATCATTCAACATATTCAACATACTAATGTTGCTGAGGATTTGCGACAATTGGAACTTCAACTGGCTGCGTTGGGCTAAAAAAGAGCCGGACATAGAAGTCCGGCCCCGGCAGATACTATTGTTATTATGCAAAATAGTATCAGGAAACCTTGCTTAATTTGGCAACTAAAGGACCAAATATTAACGGATAGCAATCGCCCTTCCTGAAAATTATACTACATAAAGGCGCTGATTGCGTCACGGTGCTTCTTTGACGCGGGGTATAAGCCTGATTTGTTTAATAAAATATGCGAATGGTAAAACAACATAAGTAAGGCGGGTAAATGTTAAAAACATCTCCTCCGGCTTTTCGCTGGCAGGCAGCCATTTAAAGGCTGCCAGAGTGTAGATGCTGTTTAGCAATGTGTAGAACCTGTTCCCTCTGCACGCAGTGTTTATTTGTTTGCCAATACTTTTCGCTCAAAGGCGGTAAAGGAATTTTGCAGCTGTTTCTTCAACTGCTCTTTAACTTCATCTTCTTTGATGAAGCTGTAGTCGATGCTGTTGTAAACAAAACTTTTTATATCTCGGTAAGAGATATAAGGATAGCGCTTCGCAAGCAGGACAAACTGCTCGGTCAGATTGGTTCGTAGCACACCTGCATCGTCCGTACTAATCACAATTGGTACTTTGGATGTGTAATAAAGTCTGATAGGGTGTTGATCATCTTTTACTTTCAGGATAAATTCATTGCTGTATAAATTGATTTCAACGGCAATTTTGTTACTAGCCATGTATCGCAGCAGATCATAAGCATTCCGCTCATAAGGCAGGTCAACACCATGCCCGATGCGACTGGCTCCGGCCATAC
Organism: Danxiaibacter flavus; assembly: GCF_041060425.1. Taxonomy (NCBI): domain Bacteria; kingdom Pseudomonadati; phylum Bacteroidota; class Chitinophagia; order Chitinophagales; family Chitinophagaceae; genus Danxiaibacter; species Danxiaibacter flavus. The sequence continues at coordinate 173,893 of NZ_JAULBC010000004.1, read as the reverse complement.
GAACCGCTGCATCGATGTGCCAGTTTAATTCTTCTGGCTTTACCATGCCTAATACCAGTTCTCCTGCATGCATGGAATATTTCACCGAATCATATTTCTTATGGCAATATTTGAACATAAGCATATGCAACCGGTAATCCCGCATTGAAACATTATCGTTTTCGGGGGCGACAATATTTACTCCGACGATCAATTTGCTTCGGCTTGCTGAAATAAATGATAATACCAGGCTGCGAAAAACGTCCAGTGGTTGCTTTATCCTTGTTGCATAGTTCATGTAACGCATTTTAAAGCTACCGTCATCAATCAGTGCTTTTTTGTGCAATGCTTCGATTGTTTGATTAAAAGTGTCGGCACAGGCCACTGCACCGCTATCGATTATTGTAGCGTACAATGAATCCAATATTTTTGTTAATAGAACTTCATCCTGCAATGAGTCTGCCTGCCTCAATTTTTCATTGTAAGAACGATTGATGTTTTTCAGCGCAGACGTAAGTGGTATAGTTTTAAGCATAGTTTCGATATAACTTACGTTTTCAGCTTTGGCCCTGTTCTTCAATTCGAGAAGACCTACATCCAACTGCTGGCTGCTTGCAATATCAAAATAGCCGAATGTATCAAAGAATTGTTTGTCACTGGGATAACTTACTCCGTCATAATCTTTTACTGACCATTTTTCAAGAAGTTTTGCCTTATACATGGGCCATTGGCCAGCCTTTATGAGTGTTGATATTTTGGCATTGTCAAGACTCGCAGTACTGTCAACCTTCAGCGTATTGAGCGATAGATAATAATCCTTCGAAACAATGTAATCTATGTATGTTTCTGCGTATACAGATCCGCTGTAATGGTGGTGCAGGTCGCCGCCTTTAGGCATTTGCGCGAAAAATGCAGTGAGCTCAGCCGTGTTGTTTCTTATCCGTTCAAAGTACTGTTCTATGGTTTGTGCATGAAGATGCGTAAAGCCCAGCAGTAATATGAACAATAAACAGTTCTTTTTCATTGTTGGTAATAATCAAGTTTAAGGTAACGCGAATAATGCGGTAAAATAGTAAATTCTTTTGTTTGGCGAGAAGCGACACTGTTTTTTAGAATTGAATTTTGCCCTTTTTTTCGCTCTTTATATGCCGAAGTGGGTTGGATATTTTCCTTACAGATTAGGATCAGGCTGAGTATCTAGTGTATTTTCCATTGGGTGACAGAAAGGAGTTTAGGGTTGAATTGTTGTGCTATTCAACACCTATATAATCTGGTGAGTGAGACGTATTAAGATTTGTGTTATCGACGCTCTTGTCTTGCCTGAGCGACAGAAGCTGTCATTAAGCATTTTCAAGTTTGCCTGCTTTTTTTATTGCTGCAAGCTGGAATAAAATGTAGAAGATCGTTCCCCATACAAGCGCGACTATGGATGTTACAGTAACTACCAGCGGTATTGGCGCATTGTCTGCAGAAGCCCATAAAGCTCTTTTAGGATCTCCGTGGTCCGTTTTTGTTGGAACTGCCCAGTTAGTAACTTTCGATGTTTCAAGATTACCCACTTGCTCATTGTCTTCAATCTTTGCGATCACGGTTACATTGCCTGATTGATCTCCCGGAATATCCATCGGAAATTCAGCCAGCGCTTCACCGTTGTCATCTGTTGATACAGCATCTCCTATCGGTAACAAGCCAAAGCTCTTTTTTATAAAAAAATGTACGTCTGCCCCTTTTACGGCAGTATCTTTTCCATTTGCATCCGGGTTGGTAACGGTTGCTTTAACCTGGTTGATGCTGTCCTGTGTCACGAAGTCCAGGGCGATTTTTGCGCTGCTGTTATGTGTACTGTCTTGCGCTATCGCATTGTGGATATTCAACATAAAAAACGAGCCAAGAATTGCCATGCAGCATTTTATATGAATGAGGTTACGCGCCATAAAATTGAGTTTGATCTCCGGTTTGCGTTGCTGTTGCGTTCATCTTTTCTTCGGTGGTTTCCCAAATGGAGATGATGGGAAATAATCGCACAAAGATCGTGATAATCAAAAGCGCCCCTGCCAGCGAAGCAGATGTAATGGCCCATTCTTCCCAGGTTGGCACATAGTGATGCCATGATTCGGGAACGTTCTGTATGGGAATAAATGGGTGTAGCAGTGTTGGGATAACAATTAAAAATCTTTTGAACCAGGCTCCAACAACGACCAGTATTGAAACGATAAAAATTGGCAGTGGTTTTCTTCCTTTTTTAAAGAGCAGTACAATAATTGGCAATATCATGCCAAAGATCTGCACGCTCCAGAACAAAGGTGCATAGCTGCCGCGGAAAAGCGAATGCAAGTGTTCGCCATCTACCGTTTTCATTTTGTAGCCGGGAACCAGGTATTCGTTGATGTTGAAATACAGGTAGATCAGGGAAAGCAATACCAGCAATTTTCCCAAATTGTCGAAATGCTTGTTGGTGATATACTTGCGTAAGTTGTAGTGATTTCGTAAAACAAATGTTACCGCAATTACGCCTGCGCATCCGGCCTGAAATGCGCCCGCAACAAAATAAGGCCCAAAATTGGAACTGTCCCATCCCGCTCTGTATGTAGTCGCGAACAACCATGAAGTAACAGTGTGTATGCCCAATGCGAGCGGAACAACAAGCACAGCCAGTACATTAATGGATTTATGGATGATGGCGTATTGTTTTGATGTGCCTTTCCAGTTGAGTGCAAGAAAAGTGTAGAATCTTTTTTTCCACCTGGGTGATGCTGGTGCGGTATCACGACAAACTGCTATGTCTGGCAACAGCGGGATATATAAAAGCAGGCAGCTTACAACAAAATAAGTCGTAATAACAATTACGTCCCAAAGAATCGGAGACTGTATCCTGCCATATACAAACAAGTGCCAGAAGCGGTCTGGCCGGCCCATATCAACAATAATGATGATCGCAGCAAATGTAATTGCTGCTACTGCTATTATTTCAGAGATCCTTACCAGCGGCGTTCGCCATGCAACATTTGTAAGTTTTAAAATGGCGCTTACAAGCGAGCCAACCAGGCTGATGGCAACGAAAAACACGAAGTTGGAAATATAGATTCCCCACGAAGTGAAATCGCGCATGTCTGTTACAACCAGGCCATGTTTCAACTGGCGATAGTATGCAACTGCACCAATGATAATAACCAGCAACAAAAAGCCAACCCACAATCGTCCCTGAGGCCCGAATTTTCTTGGCATCAAATCCGTTAGTAATTCATTCGATTTGTCCAGCTTTATTTTTATGGGTTCCATTATTTGGTTTTTAAAAAAGATTAAGTGGTACCGGGTTCTACATCCTTAAAAGGAAACTGCCTGTCAACCGGCGGTAAGTAATACACTCTTGGCTTTGTTCCCAGATCTTCTAAAAAACGGTAGCCAGATTTGTCTTTCAGCAACTGGCTCAATCGTACAGTTTCATCACCATTGCTTACCACGTCTTCATTTTCATCGCCAAAATAGAACACACCGTTAGGACAGGCCTGCACACAATCAGGTAATTCATTCTTTGCTGCTTTGGTAGGGCAGAAGTCACATTTTTCAACTGTGCCTGTTACATGCGTGCTGCATGCGGCGTGCTCTTTTATCTCTTTAAAACGCACCACGTTTATCTGGTATTCTGTATCCCAGTTAAATACCCTGGCGGAATAAGGGCAGGCTACCATGCAAAACCGGCATCCGATACAACGGTCGTTGTCAATGCCCACTATACCGTCTGTAAGTTTAAAGGTTGCCCCTACGGGGCACACTTTAACACAGGGCGGATTGTCGCAATGAAAGCATGGCGTTGGCATCCAGTAAGGTGACGCCTTATCCGAATCCTGCATTTTATTGATCTTGATGTAGCTGCGCGTTTCCGGCAGATAGTGCATTTTTGAGCATGCACTCTTGCAACGGCCGGCATTTTTGCATTTGGCAAGATCAATTACCATCACGAATTTTTTACCGGGCACACCTTCACGAACATTGTGTGTTGAAATAAGCGAATCCGGGATCTGGGGATTGATCTCGGAAGAATCTACTTCAACTATTTTTCCATCAGGCGATAACAGCTTTACCGTGTCGCCTTTTTTCTTGCTCGTGTCCTGGGATGCAACTTCCATTATGCCCAGGCCGCCCGCCGCAATGGCACCGGTTATAAGGCCGGTTTTTATGAAGGATCGTCGTGAGTTGCTTTGTTCCTCATCCATATCTTTCATTTTTTTTAATTTGGAAGGCCTGTCTTATTTCTTGAATGTCCGCATGTAATTAACTACGCTCCAAATATCGTCAGCATCCGGTATTTTCTTTTTGAATGCCGGCATCTCATCCCTGCCTTCGCTTATTTTATAGAATAATGCTCCGTCGGATTGGCTTTGAGTTGCTGCTGCAGAAAAGTCACCCGGATGTGTCTTTAATCCACCTGATTTTGTGCCGTCTCCTTTGCCTGTTTTGCCATGGCATGATTGGCAATGTTTTGCCCATTCTGCTTTGCCGGTGTTAATAGATGCAGCATCAGCTTTCACGGGGTTGGCTGTTTTGCTGGCCTTGTCGGGTACGGCCCATGGTTTTTGTTGTTTTTTTGTGAATGCAAGACTTGCAACGGCAACCAGGATTGTGATCAGCAAAATGGTCCTTGTCATTTTTGATTTCATAAAATTGTATTTGGTATTTGAGGAAGAATATTTTGTTTGTTGATTAAAAATTCCACAGACGCGTTATATTAAATCCGATAAGCCACTGTCCATCCTGGTAGTTATTGTTATTATAATAGTTGTTGCGTGATGGTGTGATGTAGCGGTAATTGCCAATAAGCACCTGGAACGCATGTGCACTGGTTACGATCTCTAAACCTGCCGATAAATTCGGATTTGGATTATTGGTCATGTGTTTTGTTATTGGCTGATCATAATTCAATAAGAGATTAAGTGTATTGGATAGTTTTATCTTTCCTGAAAAGGCGATTGCGAAGTGATCGTGATGCATTTCTTTTTCCAGCACGCTTTTGCCATCTGCGGTTGTATCACCGGGATAAAAGCCTTGTACAGTATTAACATGCGTAATGCTTGGTGCTACCTGTATTGAAAATCTGTCAGATATTTTTCTTGCGAAGATCAGCTGGTTGAAAAACATCATTCTGTCGGAAAAGTGCGGGTAAAGTGTTCCTGTTGGGTCGGCTTTTGTATCGATAGAGACATCTCCATAGTAGGTTACGCTCACGGGTATTTTGTTGTCCTGTGTTTGTTGCAGCAAAGCGTATTTTGCATATCCTTCCCATGTTAAATTGTATTCAGTAAAAGATAATCCTACCATTAATTTATCTATAGGAACATAGTTTCCCGCAAGCCTGATATTGGTTCCTGCAAACAAGCCAAAGAAATCCTGGTAGCCATTTTCAATCGTTCCAAAGCGATGCATGAAATCAAGTTCCATTGTGCCCTTAACGGGAACCACAACAGTTTGATTGTCCAATATCCAAATGCTGGCGAATGTTTCTTTTACAGGTTTACTTTTTTTGGGTGTTGGAGTTTGCTCTTCTGCTTCGTGCGCTGTTGTATCCTGGGTAGTAGCTGTACTATCTTGTCCGTATCCGTTTTTCACCAGTCCTGTAAAGCACAGCAGCACCAGCAACGCAACTTTATAAATGCTGCAGTATGTATTTGTGTATGCTTTCATTTGTGCTTTTTTTAGTTAGTTATTAGGTGCGCCATTCTTAATCCAGTCAAGGATCTGTTGAATCTGAACAGGTGCCAGTTTGCCTGTTGGAGGCATTGAGCCGGAATTTACTTCCTGGTACAGTATGCTTTCTGTTGGAATAAGGACGTTTACGAAACCGCCAGACATAAGAGAATTGTATGATTTGTCTGCCGTTAACGTAGGTTCGTGAGCGCCGCCATGGCAGCCCGAACTGGTACAATTAGCATCAAAAATGGGTTGTAGATCTCCACTGAAGCTAACACTTTGTGGTGGCGCGTTGGGGTCTGCAGGTTTAATTACGTCATAGTAACATCCTGTAGCCAATGCAAGAATCCATATTAAATAAATTTTTCTTGATTTCATAACTGATAATTTGCTTGTGAGCAATCACGCGACTTTAGCAGGATTAAGGCGTATGTTTGAATGCGGCGCCGCACGCAATATTGACGTTATCACCAATGCTGGTCGATTGAATTCCGAAATCAGTAATGGCTAAAATGGAGAACGCCAGGTTAAAACCATAAGTGTCGGATGTGCCCTGATTGGCTTTGCCTGCATAATCCATTTTGGCGGTCACTTCTTTAGTTACACCATGAAAGGTAAAGTCGGCTGTGACGATATAGCCTTTATCAGTTGTGCTTAATTCTACTTTTTTGCTTTTAATAATAGCGAGGTTGCTATCTACATAACCCGCACCGGCTGAGGTTCCAAACGTAGAGAGCAGACAGCCGCCGTCTCTTGCAGGTTCGCTTGTGTTAACGCTGTTCAGGTAAACGTACGCTTCGAAATAAATGCTGTCGGCCTTATCCTCATAAAAGTTGAACGAGTTGAATCCAAAAGTGTTGAATCTACCGGTTAATATAGATACCTGGCCAAGGTAGGCAGTTGACCAGTTGACATTTGAGTGTGCCTTGTCGAAGCTGGTTTTGCCATCACTAAGGCCGATATGGTCTGTTCCGCGTGTTATATCAGACCCGTTGGATCCGCCACTGGGTGGAACAGTATCTTTGTGTGTGCAGGAAATTATGTAGCCCAGCATTGCTATTACCAGTGCAACACTTAGCAGTGAAAGTTTGGTCGTAAGTTTCATTACCTTGGGTTTGAATGTGAAGAAATTAGTAAGGGAGGTGCAATGAAAATCAGGTTTTATGTTTGTTGTTCATCCATTCAAAAACTTCTCTTTCTGTCGCTTTTTTTTGACCGGTTGTTTGTTCGAGAACCGATTTGTTGACAGTTACCAGTTTCCCGTCAGATGTGAGCATCGTTATTTGTGATGCACTGGTCTGTTCCGGGCCGGGGAGGAGCGGAGCAGCAATACCTGCAGTGGCACCTGCAATTAGTGTTGTTTTAATGAACCTCCGGCGGTTGCATTTTTCATTGGGAGTCATACAATAGACTTTATGTGTTATAATTACAGCAATGCAGTTTTATCGACAAGGTGCGGATCAGCCGTGTCGGCTAGTGGGGTAAGACGTTTATGATGCTTATTTTTTCGTGCTTTTGTTTTTCGGGAGTATCGCCCTGAATTTTGACCCGGCAGGCGAGGTAGTGCTTCGGAGTATTACAATCATCTTTTAAAATGTCGATGCTATTTCCGGTTGCATAGTAAAATTAAACCAGTTTTTCGTAATTCGCAACAGGTGTTGAGGGCTTCACATTGATATTTAACGGTAAAACGAAATGACGGAAAGGATCTCAGATAGCAAAACGGACAACACTGAAATAATCAGTTTGTCCGTTTTGTATTGCACAACTAAATCAATTAGCCGCAAAAAGTGTTTTCGAAACAATGGCAGATTGTCTTCGTTCCTTAGTTCGTTTCTGTATATTGTTTATAGTTGTTCAATATCGCCTGCCAGCCATTTTTTTGGAACTCCAGAGGATGTTGATCTTCCGGATCAAATGTTACATCAACATCAGTTTGGTTGCCATCTTCTTTAAAGGCAACATTCACCTTTCTGCCATTTGGCATTGTGTAGGTGAAATTTTCACCGTTAACAATCTCGTTGTAAGTAGCTTCAAAGTCAAAGCCAAAACTTCCATCTTTTGCTTCCATTCTTGCTGCATATTTTCCGCCCACTTTCATATCATTGGATGCTGAAGGGCAGTGCCAGGAAGGATCCGCGAAATTCCATTTTGTAATGTGTTCCGGATTTGTATAATAGTCCCAGGCTTTTTTGATATCTGCATTTACGGTGGCAGAAATTGTTATTTTGTTGCTCATTTTTTATTTGTTGATAGTTAATAATAATTCGTCGAGTTTTTCCAGCGTTGCCTTCATTCCTTGTTCCATACCCATTTGAATAACCTGTTCCAAATCGGAAAGTGATTTGTAGGTTACAATAGTTTCTACTAAAGCATTCTCATTCTTATCAGTGAAAGTTACGAGCCATTCAGCGCGGGGCAGATCTTCATTTATTTCACCTTCTGCGTTGGAGAACGCATCAAGTGCTGTATAGTAGTCGATCGGTTTGATTTTCTGATATTCTGTCAGGCCCCAATATTCAGTGCCGTTTGGTTCTACCATTGCATAATGCCAATGCCCGCCTTCACGAAAATCCATTGATTTGGTTTTTGTGGTTAAAGGCTTTGGTGCAAACCATTGGTCAAGAAGCTCACTTTTGGTGTAGCAGTCCCAAACCAATTGTCGACCTGCTAAAAACTCACGCCTGATGGTGAGTGTATTTTTTTTCTTGTCTGCAAGGAAGTCGAATTGCAAATTTTGCGTCATTTTTTTTGCTTTTTTATAGTGGCTAAAAGTTGGTCGAGCTGCTGGAAGCGGTTTTCCCAAATCTTCCTGAATTGTTCCAACCATTTATCTATTTCTTTCATTTTATCAAGTTCAAGTTGATAATATATTTCCCTCCCCTGATGTTCCTGTTTCACCAATTCACATTCGGTCAACACTCTCAGGTGTTTTGAAATCGCCTGGCGTGTTGTGTCAAAATGCTCTGCGATAGCATTAGGGGTCATTGCCTGTAATGCGATTAAAGCAATGATGGCCCTTCGGGTCGGATCGGCAATGGCTTGAAAAACATCTCTTCTCATTTGCGCATCATTTATGTGAAACTGTTCGGTTGCAAATATATGAGCAACCATTCGGTTTCGCAAATTTTTTGGAATAAATTTTTGTTGATGATGAAGATTTTGTACTTGCGTTACGATTATTAATATAAGAAAGTTTATCGTATTAATTGTTTCCTGTAAGAAAGTCCGGCCAATATCAGGTGATCATGATATTATTTTCAAAAAATTTTGCACAGGAGAAACGCTAACTGAGCCTTTATATTTGCCCCCGGCTTTTGCCTTTAATGCATCGTTTATGACCAAACAAAATGAAGTAAAAATTGCCCATTCTTCCTTTGACTTTTTAGCTGATCTGAAGAAAAATAACAACAGGGAATGGTTCAACCAGCATAAAAACATTTTTATTCGGGAATCGGAAAAGCTGGAAGCTTTTGCTGATGCATTGCTACAGGCGCTAAGCGTGCACGATGCGATAGAAACGCTCTCAGGCAAAAAAGCATTGCATCGTATTTACAGGGATAGCCGTTTTTCGAAAGATAAAACGCCTTATAAAACCGGCTGGAGCGGCAATTTTAAACGCGCCACCAAATTCCGCCGCGGTGGTTATTATTTCCATATTGAGCCGGGCAACAACTTTGTTGCCGGTGGTTTCTGGGGACCAAACAATGAAGATCTGAAACGGGTAAGGGATGATATTGCATTTGACCCTGCACCATTAAGAAAAATTCTCGGCAGCAAATCATTTATAAAGACATTCGGAGCGCTTAAAGGCGAGCAATTAAAGTCTGCTCCTAAAGGTTTTGATGCAAAACATGAAGCTGTTGATCTGCTACGCTACAAGCAATATTTGCTTATTCGCCCGTTTTCTGATGACGAAGTGCTGAGCGCAGATTTTTTAGAGCAGGCAAATCAAACCTATAAGAACATGCGACCATTTTTTGATTACATGAGCGAGGTGCTGACGACTGATATAAATGGAATTGTCTTATAGGGAAATACGCTTTATTCTCCGGGTAACTAACGAATGGCTTTCGCAATTGGCCCGGAAATTGACGCATTCACAACCGTTAGAGCCTATTAATCGTGGTAAGTTTGTAATGTGAATACTGTTAGCATTTATAAATTCCTTATTTATAAAAATTACAAACATGGAAACACAAAAAAAGAACGCGTTGGAATTTTTTATTTCGTTGTATGATTTTCACACCAGTCAATATCACCATGCATTGGAGAATATTCCGGAAGAAAAAACACACGACCGTCTTAATACACAGGCCAATCATGTAGCCTATATTGCGGGTCGAATGGTCTATGAAAGAGAAGCGCTTGCTAAAGGTATACAGGTAAACATTCAACTGGATACAACGAAAGAATTCCAGGGTTTTAAAGGCATTCAGGATGGTGTAGTCTATCCTTCGCTGGAAGAATGCCGCAAAGCATGGGATAAGGTTTCGCCAGCTTTAAAAGAAGGTTTGCAAAAATTGACCGAAGAGCAATTAAACGGAAAGGATCCTTTCGAGATGCCAGGAGGTGATTTTAAATTGTTCGATTCCATAGTTTTCACCATAGATCATGAATCGTATTTTCTTGGGCAGTTAGGTTTGTACAGACGTTTGCTTGGCATTGCTGCCATGAAATTTTAAAGCGTTGAAGGTCGATTCCGTTTTGATGGCCGGAGGTTGTATCAGCATAGAATAATTACTGCAGACAAATATTTTAGCTGCACGCCTGAAAAAGGAAAATGACAGATTGAATAAAATTATTTTTTAGTGAAAGTTATTCAATAGGTTCAAAGCGGCTCTTCATGCACTGCAGAATATCAGGAATAGCGGGCCTTAAAAAGCCGTTTCCGGCGATGAGAGAAAACAGCTTTTTAATTGTCAATTCAATGTCGTTTAGTTAAGAGTTTGTAGTATTTAACACGCATAAAGTATCACGATCAGATCAATATTCGGGAGACCTCTCCTGTCGTCGAGGTGACGATGCGGTTCAAGACCTGAACATTATCATGTACTTGTTGCCAGAGCTGTTGTGATTACTTTTTCTGATAAGCCCGGATCGTCATGTCGACGATAGGAGACATCTTCCAAAATTGACGATGCCTGCCTAACTAAACCACATTGAATTGACAATTATACAAGATGTTATTCGGTTCTCAGGCTCTTAACCGGGTTAGCCAGGGACGCTCTTATCGTTTGAACACTTATGGTAATGAAAGCGATCAACAGCACCACAATGCAGGCAACCGGAAAGATCCACCAGCTGATATTAATCCGGTATGGAAAATTTTGAAGCCATTGATTTAAGAAATACCAGGCGATCGGGGTTGCTATTGCAAATGCGAGCAGTACAAGGAACAAAAATTCTTTTGACAATAGAGATGTTATTTGTGCTATCGATGCACCCAATACTTTTCGTACACCGATCTCTTTACGGCGTTGTTGCATGACAAGTGTAACTATGGCAAACAAGCCTAAACAACTCAATAGTACAGCAATCGCAGCAGATGTAAAAAAGATCTTGCTAAGCCGTTGTTCCTTTTCGTACCACCTTTCCGTATTTTCATTAACATAGGATGGTGTTAAGGTATTATCGGGTTCAATGGTTTTGTACGTTGCCCTGATGGTTTCCATGGTTCGTGCCGGATTGCCGGTTTTTACTTTAACCAGCATATAGCCAATCTGGTTGTGCTTATTCATCGTTAATGTTAAGGGCATCATTTTTTCATTCATGCTGAATAAGTGAAAATCGGGTATAATACCAACGATCGTCCAGTGCGGACCGGAGGTGTCTGTCATTGTTATGCCGAGTGCGTCAGACTTGCCGAATTGTTTGGCCATGCTTTCAGTAACAACTACATTTCCATCTGTTGCAGTCGAAGTGTCTGAAGTAAATTCGGGTGTAAATTCCCTGCCGGAAATAAGTTTAACTCCAAGTGTTTTCACGAAATCGTAATCGACCGTAAGCAGGTTGGTGAATATCTGTCTGCCTTCATAGTCAAAACCCATAGCCATTGTGCTTTGACTATGATCCAGGCCAATGCCTATATTTCCGGAGCTGCCTGAAATGCTGACTACTTCGGGATTTGATGCGAGGCTTGCCCTTAGTTGCCTGATATAAGCAGAACTGTTTTCTTTATTTTTTATAGGGATGCTTATTATATTTTCCTGTTCAAACCCAAGCGGTGCTGCGCGCAGGTGGTCAAACTGCCTGTAAATAATAAAAGTGCCGCATATCAGCAGGCTGGCCATGACAAACTGAAAAGTAATCAGGCTGTTGCGCAGATATACTGAGCGGTTCACTGACACTTTGCCTTTTAGCACTTCCACTGTTTTGAACCTCGATACCATCCATGCAGGATAGCCTCCGGCCAGGAATGATACCAGCACCACGCCAGCCATAACGCTTACAATAACGGCAGGCTGGATGAGTGTTGTAAGTTTTAGCTTTTCAACAAACAAGGCATTAAATGGAGTAAGTAAAGGATATGATACCGCAAGCGCGATAACAAGCGCTATCAGGCAAAGCATAAAACTTTCCACCCATAATTGTAGAAAGATCTGTTTTTTGCCGGCACCGATTGTTTTGCGCACGCCTACTTCGCGCGCACGTGTAAATGCACGAGCCACGTTGAGATTAATAAAATTAAAGCACGCAATCACAAGTACGAGAATAGCTATAAGTACAAGCGTATACAGGTATGGTTTGCTTACTGTGCCTCCTGAACCGATTTCCTGGTCGAAATGCAGGCTGGTAAAAGGTGCTAGTTTGAACGCAAACATGTCGCCATTTTCATCTTTGCGGAAACCACGTTTTGTCAGATCTTTTTCATCTGCCAGATGAAATTGCTTAACCATATTGCGAAGGCCATTTTCTACCTGCTGTTGTGTTGTATTTGGATTGATCTGCACATATACGGGATGATTCTGGTTGTTCCAGTTGTTTTTATTACTTGCATAATCGCCGCTCAACTCCATGCGGGCAAGTATATCGTAACGAAGCGTTGAATTGTCCGGAAAATCTGCTAATACCGAAGAAACTGCGAGCTCCTTCCATTCGCCTGATATTTTTACCCTGACCAGTTTGCCAACCGGATTCTCGTTACCAAATACTGCGCGCGCAGCTGTTTGACTGATTGCCACGTCGCCAATTCCTGCAAGTGGTGCGTTCGCGTTACCATTTATCACAGGAAAAGTAAACATGCTGAAGAAGTCGTTGTCAACCAGCAGAATGTTTTTATCCACTTCCTTTTCCTTGTACATAATACCCGTGCCGCCATAAATAACACCTGTTGATTTAATAATACCGGGCACATTTGCTTTCATCGACGGTGCTGCGGGATAGGACATTGTGCCGTTTTTTTCATCGCCCGTTGCTGTGTGGCTTAAAGCATAAACTTTGTATAGCTGCGGAGCGTTCTTATGAAATTTGTCGTACGAGAACTCGTAGTACACAGTTAATGAAAGCAGTATACAGCAAATAAAAGCAACAGAAAGGCCAGCTGTATTGATGAAGGCGTTTAACCTGTTCTTGGTAAGATTGCGCCACGCGGTTTTAAAGTAAGTGCCAAACATAGAGACAAGTATTTGATTGCCGCAGTAAAGCAATCCATATTGGTGCCGTTTTTGTAAGTTATTGACACGCAGATGGTTGGGGCTATCCAAGATTTTAAATTGTTCGTTTTTGATACAAATGGTGTGCGCTGATAAACATTGCGTCTAAGATCAGAAATGCCCAGAAATTTGCTGATCAAAAAGTTATACGGTGCTTTGTGAGTAGATAGCGGGTTTATTTCCTGTGGTTGTCCTTTTATTCGTTTGCGCCAAAAGAGTTTGTTTAGGGAATTCAATTGAATATCGAGGCTGGCTTTGAGTTAAAAAATCATTAGATTGAAGACCGTTGTGTACTTTATTTAAGCAGCGGTTTTTATAAACATGTTTGCTACCGCTAGTGCAATCAATGAATTAAGATGTTAAATCGTTCCAATATCTGCTATAAAGATTGGATGTTCTCAATAAAGTATCATGGTCTCCAACCGTTGTTATAGTATTATTTTCTAAAACATAAATTCTATCACAAAGAAATTTTAGAACATTCAAACGGTGGGTAATAAAAATAATTCCCATATCATTTTTGAGTTTCGCTAGTAAGTTTAAAACAAACCTCTCACAATGTCTGTCCATTCCGGCGGTCGCTTCATCAAGGATTAGAAGTTGAGGTTTTTTATATAAAGCTCTGGCAAATGCTATCAGTTGTCTTTGGCCTCCAGATAAATTTAAGCCCTCCTCTCCAACCAGGGTAAAAACAGATTGGGGCAGAATGTCAAAAAAAGGACTAAATCCATGTTGTTGTAAGAACGTAATAACAGCCTCTGTATTGTTAATAGCCTCGTCAAAGGCAATGTTTTCTAAAACTGTTCCATTAAAAATGTGAATGATTTGCGGAACTACTAAACAAGAACTTCGCCAACTAGACAACTGAACGTCTTCAAGGGGTAACTTACCATTAACCATAAATTCCCCACTTTCTGCCAGATAATGCCTTTGAATGATTTGGGTAAGTGTTGATTTACCAGAACCGTTGTCACCCATGATGGAAATAATTTCACCTTTTCTCACTAAAAATGAAACATTTTTTAATATGGGAGGGCTTCCTGCAAAGCGAAAATTTAAATTTGCCACAGATAACGAGTGAAATAAACTTAAATCAGATTTTGACATATCCTTTTTTTCAGGCTCCGAAGCAGCAAATTCAAACATTCGGTCAAATGCAACCACAGCCTCGTTTATCGATATACTCATTAATGCTAGATTTGCAACGGCGGGTAACAATGTACCGCACATGCCTAGAATAGCTAAAAGCTCACCTGTTTTGAGATGCTCGTTTAAAACCTGAGATGTTGAAAACAAAAGAACACCGGTTAGAAATAGGATACCAAATCCGTTAGCAGAAAATGAAAGACGAATTTTTATTTTTCCGAGATCAAGCTGTACATTTTGGTAATCCCGGTAAACAGCTTTGTTTTTGTTAGCAAATAGGGTCTGTTTGTTGTAGCTTTTGATTGAATCTATACCTTGTAATGTAGATATATAATTGGCTTCTACACTGGCATAATTATGCATTATAGTTTTTTGTTTTTCATTTATCTTTTTATTAAAAGCGTAAATAATAGAAAAGAATACAGGCATTGATAAAAGGCTGGCTACACCAACTTTCCATGAGTAAATGCACATAAAGGCAATCGATGTTATAGAAACCAGAACATCGATAATAGCATTACTAGCTAATTGATTTATTGCTTGTTGAATACGCGAAGTGTCATTCAAGCGTGCAACTAGTTCTCCAATCTTGCGTGTATCAAAAAATAGCTTTGGTAGTTTCAAGAGATGGGAATAAAAAAGATCAATGACTCTCGTATTGAAGTCCCTGCTATGTTTTAGGAAAAAATATTGACGCAAAACAGAAAATGCTTCTTTAAGTAAAAGCAATACACATACCAATGTAATACTCACAGTTAACGTAAGGAGGTCTCTTTTCGGAAGGATATTATCAACAAGCCGCTGCGAAAAAATTGCTAAGGTTAGTGATAAAAGGGATATGGCAATACCTAATGCAGTGGCAGCAAGCAAGAGGGGGACATCATCTTTTAATAACAGCTTCAACCATTGACGCTTAGCGGTTTTAACGTCTGCTGATTTTTTGAATTGGTCATTTGGAAAAAGAAACAAGCACACGTGTGTGGTCCAAATTTTTTCCAGTTCTGGCAGGCTAATATGTGCCATTCCGCGAGCGGGATCTCCAATTATAAAATAATGCTGACTTTTTTCGGTTACCGTGCCATAATAAACAACATAATGGTACGAGTTTTCATCTGGCTGGACATGTAGGATACAAGGTTCATCGGTATTTAGCAGTCTATCCAATGATATTTCGCATCCTTGAACGTCAAAACCTAGTTGTTTGGCAGCCTGATATAATCCCAGCAGTGTCGTGCCTTTAATGTAAGTACCACTGAGCTTACGGATATTTTCCAAAGTGTTAGAGCCTCCATAATATTTAATAATTGATAGTAGACAGGCAACGCCACAGTCGGATTGTTCTTGTTGAAGAACGATTTGATATTTATTTAGCATTGATCGCGTCTATAATGTTTTCAATTTTAGTTTCTCCCATTATCTTCCTAACTAAATTATGCTGTGCGTTGTATATGTAAAATGAAGGGACCGTATTTGAACCAAATTTTCTAAAGAATACGTTGTTTGTGTCTAATCCCAGAGTAACAAAGGGCAGGCTATCTAATTTAAATGTTGACATAAAGCCCGCGGCATCTGTCAAGTTAGCAGCTGTAATTAATAATAAATGCGCACTCGTCAATGTGGTGCTATGAGAAACAATCTGTGTCGCCATATACTGACAATGTTCGCATTCCGGCGAAAAATAGTTTATAATGATGGGTTTGTTTGTAAAAACGTTGCCACCATAGGGAAAGTAGAAGGGCAAGTCCGGTAGGCTTTTCGTTTCCTGCCACACTCTGGCCTTAATAGTTTTGATTTGGTAAACCTTATAGCCAAAAACGAGTAGTAACAAGAATACGCCGGTGATTATTGCATAAAAAAATACGGTTTTACCATTTGTCATTTCATTAAGAATTAAGAGTAGGAAATTGTTAAAAACACTGCTATTAACATCAATAATAACAGACCGGTAAGGTAGGAGCAACAAAATATTCGACACGCTTTTTTAATAGATATCCCGTAGGTAATAGACAGGAGGGGCGCTTCCTAAATAACAATACAATAATTCCCAAAGGTTTAGAGTTTGCAAAGGATAGAATAACGACCTTGGAGTTTCAGTATTGCTTAAATTCATCAGGGACAACGGTATGAAATTCAAGTCGGTTATTACGGTTGGCCCGTTTATGTTGAGCCACATAAAACGTATGAACAGAACTGGAATAAAAACCAGCTCTGCTTTTAAACAAATATTAAAATTACTTCTAAGGCTATTTTTTTCAATACCAATCAAACAGCCGACGGTTATAGAACATGAATTATATAAAATTTTAGCCAATAATAAAAAAGGAATAGAAGCATAACCGAGCCATATCCAATTTGTTGTTTGTCTAAAGGAGTCGGTGATTCTTTCCTGATCTAATATGTTTGCATAGGTACTAATAAACAAATCCTGCGTGAAAAAAATTGACTGAATTAAATAGGCAAAAGCAACAGTTATTGTAGCAAGCACAAAAAAGAATAATAATTTATTCATGTTCAATAGATCTCTATACATACCAACTCGGTTGTTTAAAATCATTTTGGTTCTGACATTGTTATTCAACGCATATCGCCAAGCCAAAAAAGTTTAGATTTAAATCGTCTGCAAATGCTTTTTTTATTTGCTTTCATATAAAGCCAGGCCCCAATTGAAATAAGACTCAATCCTACATGTCCTATGATCAAATACATGTTTTCATTAAAACAGTAGCCAATAGCTATTGCAAATGGAAAAAAGACAGCGATAAAAACTTGTGAAGTGGTGCCCTTCAGATTGAATAAAGAAAGCTTTACTTCGAAAAATTGCAAAAAAGAAATCAATATGCCAAGGCTAACAAGAGCAACGGAGATATTTAACCAACAAAGTAAAAATTTTAGGTTCAAGTTTTTTAATAAATGCATTGAAAATAGTGTAATAATAAAGTCAATCAAAAGTGCTGGTATTATAAGCTTAAAATAGCTGTCCACATATTTTTCAAATGAATTATTAGTTATGGATATAGTAATTGCAGTTGTTTTTAGTATGCCCCATAGATTATTAAAAATATAAGTGAATAAGTACAATGGACATCCGACAAGAAAGAGGACAGTTATCTTGGTAAATTCAGGCACTTTGGGTGCTATAAAAAACATGAATACTGTTTTTGCTGTAATTGCAAGAAAAAATAACCGCCTAAATAAAAAATTTGTCATACTTATCTTCACGTATGAACATTTGTTAAGTAATGGGATCGTTACATCTACATTTTCAAGTTGATATAACTTTGCGGAGTAAAAGCAAAACCAAAGCGCTAATAAAAGTAGATCTAATCCTAAAAACAAGAAAAAGACTGCTGGAAAAGACGATGAGAGAAAAATGCCAATTAGAAGGCAAGCAAATATAGACAGTAATAACATTTTATAAACTTTGTTCC
The DNA here is from genome assembly GCF_041060425.1 of Danxiaibacter flavus. Taxonomy (NCBI): domain Bacteria; kingdom Pseudomonadati; phylum Bacteroidota; class Chitinophagia; order Chitinophagales; family Chitinophagaceae; genus Danxiaibacter; species Danxiaibacter flavus. The sequence continues at coordinate 156,000 of NZ_JAULBC010000004.1, read as the reverse complement.
CCCAACTAATCGCATTGCCTAAGTTTTCCGCGACTAAAAATCCAAATGAAAGAAAAAGGAAATGATTAAATGAAATTTCTAATGTTGAATACTGGCTTAAAGAACAAAACAAAAGAACATATATTGTCAACGCTGCGACTACTGGCCTTGTCAAACTGAATGCAACAAGATCAATTAGTGCAATTTTATTTTTTGGTATTGGATAGTGACAGCTAATTGGAGCTTGTTTTATGACATAAAATGGAAAGAATTTCAGTAAAATAGGTATGACTAATATTGCCCATTGATTGATTTGTAGCAATCTATCCGGATTTAGATCTATCTTGCCAAGATGTGCCTCGTCAAATAAAATTGCAGTGAGGTATGCATATAAACCAACAAATAAAACAGTGAAAAATATAATTAACAGTCTTTTCCAGTTTTGAGGAGAATAATATTCCCGCATTTTCCACTGCCATATAAATAGAAATATTTTCATCAGCTAGATTATTTTATCAAGGGCAATATTATTTTCAGCTTTGGGGCTTAAATACTTCAAAAGACTAGTACCAAGATCGTTCTTTGAATTGTTTTTAAATATATCGAGCGTGTCATTAAATACAAGTTCCCCCTGTTCCAAAATACCTATGTTTGTAGCGATCTGGTCAACATATAAAAGGTCGTGAGAAGAAATAAGAATTATTCTGTTATTTGTGCGATATTTTTTAATTAGAGAGCAAAGCCTTGCACACGCACTGGGATCAAGATTTGCGAAGGGCTCGTCTAGTAACAAAAGCTGCGGCTTATTTACAAGCGCCGCACATATTGAAATTTTTTTCTTCATCCCTGAAGAAAAAGTTTTGATACTTTTCTTGAGTTTTTCTTTGTCGTCAAAAAAATAATCAAAAAGGTTTTGTATTTGTGAATGTAATTCTGTTTCGCGCATGCCATAAAGCAATCCAACGAAATGCAAGTAATCGTAAGCATTTAGCTCTTCGATTAATTGATTATATTGACTTTGCAGGCCTATCGTCTTTTTTAATGATAATTCGTGTTTTGCAAAAGTTTTGCCGTCTATCAAGATGGCGCCTTCTTCAGGTTCTGTAAGGTTTGCAAGTAAGTTGATGATTGTGCTTTTACCCGCACCGTTACTTCCAAGCAAACAATAAATGCTGTCTGACTGAATATCAATATTTAGATTCTTAAATACAATATTTGATTTGAATTTTTTTGAAATATCTCGTAACGTTATGTGCATAAAAAGGGGCAGTTTAGTAAGGCAATAAAATAGGTTTACTTTTTAGACTTTCTTTTTTTAGAATATCTTCCAAGTAGAGCAATCAGAACCACAAAGAGTCCCATAAATAATCCGGCGTTACTAGTCATTATTATTTTTTTTATCCTGAAAATCAGGTGATATTTAAAAAAAATCAGCTCATTAGAATTGTCTATTAATAAATATTTCGACCCAGGTGTTTAGATATTCAACATCATATCTCTTTCTACGCAAGAAACTTTTTTTCTAACAATAATATTACCATAGTATTATAATTGCTCTTTGCATAACGCAGGCTCATAATATTATTAGCCGCTGAGATATGATGTTGATTTTACAAACGCTGCTCTAGTCCGCGGGAGTTAATAGCATACAACCAAATGTTGTCAATCCACCAACAAACGGATTAAATCCAGCTGCAATTCCAGCGGCAAAGCCCATCGCCATGCATCCTGTGTTTCGGTTCGTTCTTGTTAATCCACCGATAATTTTTTCCATCTCCTGAACATCTAAAGTTCTAAAATTCATTGTTTCATGATTTTAATTTTAATAACCTATTTATAATCGAAAATTGCGGGCAAGGTTATATAGCCCGCAATCTCCGCCAGCCCTACGCTAAGGTTTGGAGATTCAGCGTCCTTATTTATTTTTTCTTTGGGGTCAATCAAGGAAAATTCCCGCAATTTGTAGCTACCAAATATGATTTACCTAATAAGGTGGATATTTATTGATTGATCAGTTCGTGCAAGGTTGTTTTCCCGCAAGCATGAAGTTAGAACGATAAAGTTTATATGGGTGTTCCAAAAGTTCTTTTAAATAACCCCAAAACACCATCTTTCGTAAGTTTAAGAATCTGGTTGTCCTACGGCCCAAATTGGGATGATAGATCTTTTGAATGAATCTGAAATTTCGACAAGCTATTTTGAAGCAATGCCCGTTTAGACTAACAGGCTACTTTGAGGATCTTCAACATTTAGTAAGGCAAATACTTTTTCTGATACGATGCAATTTGATAAACAAAAAGGACAAAGTGAATATTTCAGCTTTGTCCTTTTGTTTGTCGGAAACATAAATGGTGCAATAATTTCTTATTCAGTCAATACGATCCCCTGGTGTTTTTGCAGTTGTAATTCTTTTTTTGGTGTTGCGATAAGCTTGATGTTTTTTCCGGGTACATCTCCTTGTAGCTGATTGTTTGCAACTTCTATTGTTTTGCAATATTCAAATGTCAGCATATGCTTTCTGTAATGAAATGGCTGGAAACGCGTTGAGCGGATGATGGTGTTATTATTAAAATGTAAACCTGCTGCTGATTTTGCATAAAGCACGGGGTAATCAAAAGGATGGAATGTATTGTTTTCGATGCGTATGTTCCTGTGAAAAGGTTTGTTTGCGTCAGGCCTGGGTATTTCAGGGTCAATACTTATGATGCCTTCACAAAACTGGTACAATGAAGTAAGACATAGATCATTGAAAACATTGTTACGTATGGTTACATCTTTTACAGCGCCTGATTCGTACCAGCCGTTTGCATCACCCGGAATCAAAATGGCGGAACCGCTTGATTCAAATACATTATTTTCTATGATTACTTTACCAGGTGTCGAAATCAAAATACCTCTTGCCCGATTGCTTCCAAAAAAACTGTTTTTTATCAAAACATCAGGTGTGCAGGTCAGGTTTTCCAATGCATCGCCTTCTATAATAGTTGCGGGAACAGGTTTTGAAAAACTTATCTCAAATTCTTCCGGACTATTTAAATGAAAAGATTCAACCTTGCCGGTATCAATTGTGTTCATTGCTTCATTTTCAATAAAACCAATTGTTTCTCCTTCTCTTGCCCAGGTAAAACCGATACTTTGCTCATGCACAAATCGACAAAGAAGCTTTGTATCACTCAATTTTTTCATGATGCGTACGGAAGTACCATGCACATTTACCGGGTCATCCATCAGTGATAAAAAACGACAGCTGTCAATGGTTAACTGGCCGTTGCAATTTGAAAAATGCATACCGTCATCATGTCCTGAAAGTATCCTGTTTTTGACTGCATTGGGAACAACATTCACCCGCTTAAAATAAAGATCACCCGAATACTGTGATAATATACCCAGGCCTGCGCAGTGATATAAATTCATATTCTCAATAACAACATTGCGGCTGTTAATGATAAATGTTCCAGCATGATCTCTTGCACTGTGCCGCAACACCAGCCAGTTACCCTTAAGTGGTTTGTGTTTGCCAGTATACTGCAGACGCACATAGCCTTGTTTTAATTCTATGGCTTTATAATTTTTGAAGTTATCGCCCATGCAGCCTGCATCCCCGGTTTGCGATGTTACCTGTTTTGTATTGTTGTCAAACTCCATTGATCCCCACCATTCGCTTTTCCATCCTTCGCCAACAAACACCAGTTTGTTGTTTTCTATGACATAAGGAGATTCAAACGCATTAATGACGAGGTCTATATAATCATCTGTAGCTTCAGCTATTTGAGCCTGGGCTGTTAAAGGAATTTCCCAATCAATATTTACATTACGGATAGTGATGTTTTTACTGCTGTCGATAGTAAAAGGCTGCATCCTGTCATGAAAAATAAAATCGGCCTTGTTGCAGTTTATTTCAAGCTTATTGAAGCCTTCTATCAGTATAGGGCATCTTCTGAGCGGGATAACATCTGTATTGCTTTCATAATATAACTTCTCAGTTACATATTGTGGCCAGAAATCGTACCGGCCTGCGGGAAATATCAGTACCGGGTCTTTCTTTGTTTTGCAATCATTCAATGCTTTTAAAACATAAGGCACTGCATTTTGCCTGGAGCCGGCCGTATACCCGTAATCTGTTATGCGAATGGTGTCCTGAGCCTGGCCTGTGGTTCCATATAGTAGAGCTGCCGATATAAAAGCGATTAAGCTGAATTTCATAAATAGACATTTACAACCGAAAAGATCGTAAGCTAAATGATTGGTTGATGTAATTGATGTTGCCGGTAATATTTATTATTGAATAATGTATTTTTTATGTTCGATCCGTCGCCATTGTCCATCTGGAGATTGTTTTCAAAGGCAAAACTATTTTGGTGTAAGCCGAATCCTTATGACAGCAGTTACATAAGTAAAGTTTTCTTGTGATTACCGGTAAGAGTGATAAGACAGTGGCTGACTCGCCGTATCATTTGATCATTAAAAAGCGGCAAAATGTATGGTTTTTCATAGTAATATTTGAGTAATTGGATATCTTTCCAATTACGATCTTCTACCACATGAGGACGTACCTGGTGATTGCCGTGAAGCTTGCATGCTGCTGAAGAATCCGGATAATAAAAATTAAAAAAATAAACACAATGAAAAAAGTAATTATGCCGATTGCGGCGGTACTGATTATTATTCAATTTTTTCGTCCACAAAAAAACATTTCGGCTCAAGTGCAGGCTAATGCTATTGAGCGGCATTACACCGTTCCTCAGCATGTAAGTACACTCTTAAAGACTGCGTGCTACGATTGTCACTCCAACAATACCAGCTATCCCTGGTATAACAATATGCAGCCAATTGCGTGGTGGTTATCAAGTCATGTAAATGAAGGCAAAGAGGAGCTGAATTTTGATGAGTTTAACCTTTATACAGTAGAGAAGAAAAAGAAAAAACTCCACGAGATAGCCAAAACGGTCAAGGAAGGAGAAATGCCGTTATCGTCGTATACGCTTGTTCATACGAACGCAAAGTTGTCAAAGCCGCAACAGGACGAAATAAGCGAATGGGCAAGCTCATTGGAAAAAGAAATTCGATAGAAAAGAAAATAATGTTTTGTCTCCAAAACCGTCGCGATCTGCCGCAAGTTTACAAGAACAAATGTTCTTGCTTTATCAGTGCATAGCAGTTGATATGAAAAAGTGCAAAAATGGATGTCATAAAAGCGATACCAGATAATGCTGACTCAATTAAATGGCAACCAAAATAAAAAATAAGTACATGAAAAAAATCTGGATTCTTTTCACATTAACCCTGTTGATGCATTTTACACAAAACCTCAACGCACAAACAAAATCTGCTATCCGGTTTGGGTTAGTGACAGATATACAATATGCAGATGCAGACAGCAGGGGGAGCCGGTTTTATAGGAACTCATTAGCAAAACTCAAAGAGAGCATTTCCTTTTTTAATCAGCAACATCTCCCTTTCATGCTGAACCTCGGCGATGTTACTGACCGCAACCCGAAAGATCTGGATACTGTACTAAGTGAGTTGAACGGATTTAAAAATCAGGTATATACAACGCCGGGAAATCATGACTATAGTGACATTGCCAATAATCAGGCTTTGTATAAGAAGCTGAACATGCCGGACGAATATTATTCATTTAGAAAGGGGAATTGGCGTTTTATCATGCTAAATACTAATGAAGTGGCTTCTTATTCAAATATTTCAGGGACCTGGAAACAAAAGGAGTATGAAGAGATGACCAGGACAATCAAAGAAAGAAATGGGAAAAATGCCGAGGAATACAATGGGGGTATCAGCAGCAAGCAGTTGCTCTGGCTTGAAAACCTTCTTGATCTTTCACAACAGAAAGGTGAGGAGGTGTTGATATTCTCGCATCATCCGCTGGGCTGCGCAGAAGGGCTCACTGCATTGAATGACCAACAAATAATAAATCTGATCTCTAGTTTCAAATGTGTAAAAGCAGTTATAGCCGGACACCACCATGCCGGCGCTTTTTGTGAAATCAATGGAATACCCTGTATCGTTGCGGAAGGAATGGTAGAGACGGAAGCACAAAATTCATACGGAGTTATAGAACTGCATCCAGCCAAAATAGTTCTTAATGGTTATGGCAGGATGACTTCCCGGACTATTGAAATAAAATAACTATTCGCAAACACCAATTGTATTGCCGGCTGTGAATTACGCAGCCGGAATTTTGGTTATGTAAACTACAGCTTTACAAAAGTAATAAACGCCTTAAATCAGGCCAGCTTATTCATTTTACGCTGTTGCCTAAATTGCAAAACAGAACCAACGATAAGCAAAATTAAAAGTAACAGCAGTGTTTTTGCAATTAATGGATCTTTAGGTCCATGAGCCAAAGGATGTCCTGCAGGAATACGGTTAAATGTTTCATTTACGGTAGGAATTATCGATAAGAAGAAACTGAATGACAGAAAAAACGTTTCGATATAACGTGCCCGGTTGTTTCCTGGCTTTTTTGCATGTAAAAAATATGCCACCGATATCAAAACCACGATTAATAGCGCAAGAATATGTCCCGGATTAACACCCTTAATACTTGATAATCCAAGGGCTGTCAGTGAAGTGATAAGCGTAAAATAAAAATAGATTTTGCCCGGCAGTTTGTTCAAGTCTATTTTACCGCTCCTGATAAAAGCAATAACTGCCGCAATAATCGCAATAACACCAATGGCTGTGTGAAAGATCCCTAATTTGGAAAGTCCCATTTTTATAAATTTTAGATTTGATTGTTCATGTTAACAACGCAAAATTGCAACGCAAAAAACAGGACTGTTTTATAAATCAGATCAATGATTTGGTAATTTGGTTCAAGTACAGCACAAACATCTCAATCTGTATACTAGTACTTATTTTTTAAGCCTTAAGCGGTAATTGGTGGGAGTAATTTTATATTTATCATGAAAGCTTTTGGTGAAATTGGCGAGGTCGTTAAATCCGCATTCAAAGGCAATATCGGTTATGCGTTCATTAGAAATCGCAAGCAGTTCGGTAGCTTTTTCCAGCCTTTTGTTTTTAATATAATTGGCCGGGGAATCATCATATAATTTTTTAAACTCTCTTTTAAAGGAAGAAACGCTTAAGTTGGTTTTTTGTGCCAGTTCGTCAATATTTATTTGCAGAAAAAGGTTTGCTTCTACAATTTGTTTGAATGTATAAATAGTTGGTGAAAAAAGTTGGGATAATATCACTTGTATGGTTTCAGCATCTTGTGTCTGAGCTAACAAAAGGATGATTTCTTTTAATTTTAAAATCAAAATTTCATCATTTACCAAAGAAGGGTTTTCAAAATAAAAGAGTAGACCTTCAATATATTTTTGAATTAAAAAATCATTATTTATTTTTCCGCTTGACTGATTGGTCACTTTATTGCTCGGCTGAAAAACCAAAGGCAATTCTCTTTCATAAACTTTCTTTAGTATATCCGGATGAAAAGTAACGATCACAACTTCACCCTTGCCCTTAGCACTTGTTTCATGTATTTGTTTCCCTGAGTTGATGCAGTTTAGCAATAATGCCTGATGTGTAGGAATATCTATTTGATGATCTCCAGACTGATATTGCATCTCGCCACCTAACATATATAGAAAGCAGGCTTGTTCTGCTTCGGGAAAGGTATATTCGAAAGGAGGTGTCAATACTATTTTTTGCAGGAATTGCTTTCCAAACAAATCAAATTTTTTATAGTCAATAACCATTTATCTCAATATGCTTTTAACTGAATGCGCAATCCTCATTCAACACTATGCCAAATGTAGCAAAATGTTGAATGAGGCAATGTTGTAAACTTCCTGTTGGAAAAAGTATTGATCTGATCCTGTGATCAGGATACAAGATGCGCTTCTGAACTGATGGGCAGAGCCAATACTTTGGAAATTAAACAGTTCTTTTCGGCTTCCTTTGTAACTGCTTCAAATTCCTCGGCACTAATGCCTGGTACATTTCCCGTGATAGAAAGATGTACACCTGTAATCCCTGCACCATCCATTGATACAGTAGCTTCAGTATCCAATGACGTTGGATCCAATCCTTTTCCCGTTAATGCAAAGCTGACTGCCATTGTAAAACATCCGGCATGTGCTGCTGCTAATAGTTCTTCAGGATTTGTACCTTTTTCTTCACCTGTGAAACGAGTTTTAAAACTGTAATTTGTGTGGTTTAAAATTTCGCTTTGCGTAGTTAATTCGCCCTTGCCTTCTTTTATACTACCTGACCAATGTGCTTTTGCTGTACGTTTCATTTTTTATTTTTTACGTTTTACTGTCATTATTGACAATGCAAAATTGCACTTCATAAAAGAGAAAGATTTTATGGATCAGGCCAATAATTATGAGATTTAGTTCAGTTTTAAGTTGCGCATATTTTTCTAACAAGGTTGATGAATCAATCCATACATCTCTTAGTCAGGCTGTATTGCTTTTCCAAAATCTCCCTGTGTTCTTCTCCCCAAAGTACCGTTTACTCAATAACAGGTATGATTGATTTTTCCAGGCGGTAAGTTCATATTCCACTTTTAAGGGTTGCCAGACATAAATTTTCTTTGAAATAATATTGAGCTCATATTGGAATCTGACGGAAGTATTGTTCGGGAACTGAGTTGCCTCTTCAATATTTAAGGAAATTATCTTTTCTGAAACTTTTCGGCTTGGTCCATAATTCAGGTTCACAAGGAGTGTGACACTCTATAAAAGCAAAAAGCCCCTGATAAAAGATTCTTTATCAGGGGCTTTAAAAGTCGGGAAGACAGGATTCGAACCTGCGACCCCCTGGTCCCAAACCAGGTGCGCTACCGGCCTGCGCTACTTCCCGGGGCCCTTACTGTTGTAGAGGGGGTGCAAAAGTAAGGGGCGGGTTTGATTCAACAAAATATTCTTTTAATTTTTTTTAGGAAGAAAGCTTAAAGCCTAAAGCTCAAAGCCTAAAACCTGATAATCAGGCTCCTTTTGGCTCGGTTTTATAAAGAATATTTTTTATTTGGATTAATACTTACAAGTGAGTCTCGTTGTCTTATTCGCGACAGTAATCCAGTTTTAAGCTTTAGGCTTTGGGCTTTAAGCTTAAAACCGCCTAAGCCTTCGCCTTCGGCTTTGTGCTGTCTGCTTGTTCTACCAACTTTACGTTTTTCAATTCAGAGCCGTCTCTGATTTCATCTGTGGCAGTTTTAATAATCTGATCACCGGGTGTTAGCGCGCCAAATACTTCCACTTTTCCGTCTGCCTCACGGCCTTTCTTCACATCAATCCATTGCGCTTTGTTGTCTGCAACTTTTACCACAAATATTTTTTCGGTGGAGTTAACTACCGCTGATTTAGGAACAATAAAGCTGCTGTCGTTTGCTGGTAGAGGAACATTTACTTCCGCAACCATTCCCGGCAGCAGCCTTTTGTTGTCGTTCATAACATCCATTTCAACCCTTTCGGAGCGCAGGCGGGTATCCAGGGCTCCCGCCAGCCTGTTTACTTTGGCGTGGAACTTTTCATTTGGCAAAGCCTTTACGCTAAAGGACACATCGTGCTGATTCTTCAAAAATCCGGTATATGCTTCCGGCACAGATACCACGAGACGCAATTTGGTTTGCTGCTGAAGCGTAAACATGGGCAATTCCGAGCCTTTTCCTGCCGGTCCTACATAGGCGCCTGTATTTACATTACGCGCGCTTATAACGCCGCTAAATGGCGCGCGTATTTCAAGATAATTTCTTGTTTGTGCTATTTCTTTGTAGGTAGCCTTCGCAGCCTCCAGTTGTGCATAGTCAGCATTCTTTTTGGCCATCGCCTGGTCAAGATCATTTTGAGAAATGGTTCCCGGTGTCTGGCTGGTTTCATATAAACGGTCGTAGTTGGCCTTGCTGGCAAGATAGATTGCTTCCTGCGCTTTTAGTCTTGATTCAGCTCCCGCCAACTGAGAGGTGATTTCCGGAGCTTCCATCACCGCCAGTAGTTGACCGGTTGCAACCTGTGAACCAACGTCCACATATAGTTTTTGCACAAAGCTGCTCACTTTTGCGTACAAGTCAACCTGCTGAAAAGCGATTAACTCTCCCGGTACTTTAAGATTTGAAGAAAGTGTTCCTTTTTGTAACGGGAATGATTCTATTGCAGGGGCTTCTTCTTTTGGCTTTGCATTTTCTGCCTCGGTTTTTCCTGCTGAGGATGAACAGCCGGAAAGCACGGCAGTTGTAAATGCCGTACCGATGAATAATGTTGCAAGAGCTCTTTTATTGTAATGTGTTTTCATTGTCAGCGATATAAGTTATACGTTTTAAGTTATACGTTCTACGTTTTACGTTGTAAGTCTTACGTTTTACGTTTTAAGTTATACGCGAAGCCTTGTTGTTGTGTTGCTCGTACGTATAACGTATCACGTAAAACTTATAACTCACTTCTCGTAGAGTGATGGAATATAATGTTTGCTCTCTTTATCTTCCGGATCAAGTGATACCGATTCTGTTGAAGCTTTGCCCTGTACCCATGCAAATATCAACGGCAACATAAGCAATGCTGCAAAGGTAGATGCAATAAGTCCGCCGATTACGGCGCGGCCCAGCGGCGCAGCCTGGTCGCCACCTTCACCTAGTCCGCTCGCCATCGGTATCATACCCACTACCATCGCCACGCTCGTCATCAGGATCGGACGCAAACGTAAAGCTGCAGATTCACGTGCCGATTCAAGTGCATTTCCATTGTGCATTCTCAGGTGTTCTGCATTGGTGATCAACAGCACCGAGTTGGCTATCGATACACCCACAGACATGATCATTCCCATGTATGACTGCAGGTTCAATGTAGAGCCTGTCAATTTCAGCAACAGCAAAGATCCGACTAAAACTGCAGGTACTGTTGACAATACCACAAGTGATACTTTAAATGATTGGAAATTAGCCGCCAACATTAAAAAGATTACTATAATAGCTGTCAATAATCCTGATTGAAGACTATCCAGCGTTTCCGTAAGTATCTGCGTAAGACCTTTTACATCTATGCTTAAACCGCGCGGCAAAGTGCCTATTGAATTAATGGCCTTTTGCACATCTTTCGCAGCCGTTCCCAAGTCCGTTTTGTGCAGATTGGCTGTAACTGACAGTACAGGCAGCGCACCTATATTGTCGTTTTCGCCATAAGTGGTGTCCATGTGTACGGATGCAACATCGCCCAATACCGGTCTTGCTGCGTTTTTAGACACGGGGATCTCATTCATCTCTTCAATACTGTTCATCTGGTTTTCCGGAACTTCCACCTGCACACTATAGCTCAATCCTACCTTTTGATCCAGCCACACGTTCTTTTCAGTAAAACGTGATGATGATGTTGACGCGATAAGTGACCGCGAAACATCGGACACATCAACACCCAATTGCGCAGCTCTCGTTCTGTCTATATCCACATTAATTGCCGGATATTTAATTGGCTGTCCTAACTGTACATCCCGCAGGTAACTGATCTGTTTTAATTTATCAATCACCTTATAAGCATACTCTTCATTAAGCTTCTTGTTTTTGCCGCTTATCTTAACTTCGATAGGAGTGGGTGATCCCTGGCTTAATATTTTATCCGTTAGCTCAATCGGCTCAAAGGAAACCTTCATATCAGGTATTGCTTCCTGCATTTTATTCCTGAACTTTTCTTTCAGGTCATCCAGGTTTACTTTATAGTCTTCTTTTAATGCAACCTGTAATACTGCTTCCTGCGTTCCACTCATGAACAGGTAGATCGGACTGGTGGAGAACTGGCCAGGATGCGCTCCCACAAAAGCAGAAGTAATAGAAATATTTTCTTTGCCAACTATTTCATTCAACAAGTCCAATGCCTTAACAACTTTCATTTCCGTTCTTTCAAGTCTTGTTCCATCGGGAGCGCGAAGCCTGACCTGGAATTGTCCTGAATTTGTTTTCGGTAATACATCTCGGCCAATGCTGTTCAACAGCAAGAATGCAGCGCCGCAAGCCACCAGTATATATGCAATTGTTATCGGTTTACGGTAAGGTAACATACGATTAATGAATCGCATAAACCTGCTGCGGAATCTTTCAAACAGGCTAATCTTTCCTTTGCTGTCAGGATGTTCATGTTCGGTAAGTATTTTCTTCTGATCCCAGGTGTCCAGTTCGGGTGGAAGCTGTCCGATTTCAGAATCTTTATATTCTTCTTCATCACTGGCATATTTCTTCTTGCTGTGTCCCTTCATGATCCAGTTAGCCATAATGGGCACAAATGTCTGCGCCAGCAGGTAAGATGTGATCATTGAAAATGCAATAGCCAGGGCCAGCGGAAGGAAGAGTGCTCCCGGAATGCCCTTCATGGTGAAGGCAGGCGCAAATACAGCCAGGATACAGAAAAGGATCAGCAATTTGGGGAAGGCGATCTCCTTACATGCATCCCATATTGCCAGTGATTTTGGCTTGCCCATATCAAGGTGCTGGTGTATGTTCTCTATCGTTACCGTCGATTCATCCACTAATATACCTATCGCAAGCGAAAGGCCGCTCAAGGTCATGATATTGATGGTTTGATGGAACAGCGATAAGAAAAGTACGCCTGAAATAATTGATGTAGGTATCGTGAGAATTACGATCAATGCGCCTCTTGTATCTCCAAGGAAAAGTAATACCATTAATCCAGTAAGAACAGCACCGATGGCGCCTTCTGTCAACAGACTTTTTACAGCGTTGATCACGTATACTGATTGGTCAAACTCGTAGGAGAGTTTAACATCTTCCGGTAAGATGCTTTGAAATTTAGGAATTGCTTTTTTCAGGTTCTGCACAACTTCCCAGGTAGATGCGTCGGCAGATTTTGTAATGGGTAAGTAGATAGATCTTTTACCGTTCACCAGTGCATAGCTGCTGGTAATGTCAGCGCCATCTTCAACCGTAGCTACATCTTTCAGTGTTAGATTCTGAACGCCACCTTTGAACAGCGGAATATTTTCAAAGTCTTTGATCTCTTTAATGCTTGTGTTTGTCGGTGTGATATAGTTTAAATCCCCAATACGCACATTCCCGGATGGTGTAGCCTGGTTGTTGAGACGGATAGCTTCAACCAGCTGATCAGGCGTCATGTTGTGCGAACGCAATAAGGTAGGATCAGCCTTGATTACCACGGTACGGGTGTTTCCTCCAAATGGTGCCGGAGCAATAAGGCCAGGAATGGATGTGAAGGATGAACGGACATACACGTTGGCCATATCCATCAATTCATTATTTGAGCGGATGTTACTGCTTAATACCAATTGCCCTACAGGAAGTGTAGACGCATCAAAACGAATGATAAATGGCGGCTGCGAGCCAGGTGGAAATATGGCTTGTGCACGATTACTAAATGCGGATACTTCCGCGGCTGCCTGAGCCATATTGGTGCCTTCATAGAATGTAAGCTTCAGTAACGAAAGGCCCTGAATGTTTTTAGTTTCGATGCTTTTTACACCAGATACGTAAAGCAACAGGTTTACATATTGCTTGCCAAAATAAGCTTCCATCTGGTTGGGAGTAAAACCTCCGTATGGATGCGACATGTAAATAACCGGTAAGTTCAGGTCCGGGAAGATGTCGATCTTAATATTCCGTATTGCGTTGATTCCAAAAAAGAATAAACCCGCTACAAGTACAAGAATGGTAATAGGTTTTCGTAATGCGCTTTTAATTAATCCCATAATATAACGGCCTCCTCCGCACCCTTATAAAAAGGGTTGTTTAATGTAACAGGCTTATGACTGCTAATGATGTTTTTCATGTTGTATAATGGTGTTCTGTTGTAACTGAAATAACAGCAGGGATCTATCTGGAAATATATATAATTAGTGAGCTGTTTTATTATCGCAGGCCGTTGAGTACAGTGCTGAAATCGCCGCTTGCTGCGGCTTTTAATAACAGTGCCTGCCAGACATTTGCAAATGCAATGTCGCGATCTGTTTCTGCACGGTTAAGTCCGTAAAGAGCCTGTGTTACATCCACTATATTGCTCAGGCCGTTTTTGTACAGTACACTTTTTTGCAGGTATGCATCAGCTGCTGATTTTACCTGGATGGGTGCTTCACGGTAGTTGCTTAGTGCGTTTTTGATCTTTACATCTGAGAGCTCCAGTTGATTGTGGAGGTTCTGATTGACCTGGTCATATTCATCCTGCAAACCTTTGGAAGTATATTTAAGTGCTTCTACCTGCCTGTTAACACGCAGCGGACTTGTAAGGTTCCAGATCATACCAACGCCCAGTATGTAGTTGCTCCTGGTTGGGTTAACGCCATCAAAATAGCTGTGTGTAAAGCCGCCTTTGTTTAAGGCGCCATAGTCGTAATCAAATCCTGAACCTTTGCCTTGCATTACGCCAAAAACAGAGAAGGTTGGATATTTGAAAGTGTTGTAGTATTTAGCCTGTTCGTTGCTAAGATTGATCCGCTCGCGGTAAAATTTCAACAAAGGATGATTCTGTTGATCGCCTTGTGTGGTATCAAGAATACCTGGTGGAATTTGAGTAACATACAAAGTGTCAAGCAAAAAATCTGTAGCAGGAACGCCCATTAACTGAGCAAGTTGGTTCATTTGTTCCTGCTCATAGTCTTTGGCTCTTGTCAGGGATATTTTAGCATTGGACACTTCTGCATTGGCCAGTGATGAATCTACACCAGCGTTAAGACCATTCTTGACCCTGGCAACAACCACATTTCTTAAAGCAGTTGCACGGTCAAGATTATTTTGCTGGGATCTGCTAACCTGATGCGCCGCCAACACAGTTAAATATGCCGCAGAAACGCGGATAGTATGCTGAAACTTTTCCTGGCCCAGGTCATTCACATCTCTGGCCAAAACAGTTTGGGCAACTTTGATCTTTTCTTTGGCCTTGCCAAAAGCGAAAAAATCCCAGTTAACGTTTGCGAGGTAAAGCGCGCCAAAGGCAGAGTTCCAGTTTTGTGAAGCAAGTGAAGGTCCGGAAGATGCAACACTTAAGCCACGGTATCCGTAAGACGGGCCTGTTTGTCCGTTAACGGTTCCATAATCCTGTTGAAAGGAAACATTGAGGTCAGGCAAATATTCCTTTTGACTTTGGATCACAGATTGTTCTGAAGCCTTTACATAATTCGATTTAGCTCTGATTGTACCGTAATTCTTTACAGCAATATCGATTGCTTCTTTTAAGCTTAATGCTTGTTGGCTGCAGACAACAGTTGTTTTTAAACCAGCTGCAAATAACAACAGAGAATAGAAAAAAAATTTTTTAAACATCGGGAGAAATTACTGTTTTGCTGTTCGAGTTTAAACGCACGAAAAATATACCCGGGGTAATAGTAAGTGTTTTCCTAAAAGTTACTGTGCAAATCTACACTTAACCTAATTATGAATAAAATGAATTAATTTTATCAAACTCATTAATATCATTCATGATGAATATTGGATTACACCATTTCCGGCTCGTTGAAACCGCCGTTAAAGCTGGAACGCTAACCAACGCAGCGGAGGCCTTGCATTTAACTCAATCTGCGTTGAGTCACCAGTTGAAAGAGCTTGAAAGAGAATTAAATACGCCAGTTTTTACCCGCAAGGGAAAACGACTTCAGCTTACCGAAGAAGGTGGCAGATTTTTAGAAAGCGCTGAAAAGATATTATCAGAAATAAGATTGTTGGAGAGGGATATTGTGAATTTTAAGAAAGGAAAAATAGGAACGTTAAATATCACCACACAGTGTTACACCGCATATCACTGGCTTCCCTGCATTATTAAATATTACAAGGCGAAGTGTCCTGATATAAACATCAATATTCACTCAAATGCAACGCATAAGCCACTTGAATTTTTATTGAGCGGAGATCTGGATGTTGGCATTGTAAAAACAAAAATTGATAATCCCAATATTCATTACGAACCGATTTTCGAAGATCAGTTAATGGTGATCATGTCAAAAGAACATCCGTTAGCCCACAAGAAAATGATAGAGATAAAAGACTTTGAAGATGAGGAACTGTTTTTATCATTTGTTGATCCCAACTCCGGGAATGTTCCTGTTATAGAACGGATGATCCAAATGCAACAGGTAAAACTCAAGAATCTTCATCGTATACATTATACAGATGCCATTATTGAAATGGTTAGTTCAAACCTGGGGGTAAGTGTGCTGGCTAACTGGATTATAAAACCTTACTTACAAAGCCGCAACATAGTGGCACGTCCGTTACCCCGTGAAGTTGCAAAGCGCACCTGGTATGCAGCTACGTGTAAGCATAACATAGCGATCCAAAATTTCCTTGATTGTCTTAAATATCATTTTTCTGAAATTGTTCTTGATTTGGATGACATGCCTGAAGAACATGAGGAAGAACTGGTTTTAGTGTAATGGTAGTTCAATAAAATTTTGATCAGCGTTCTGCTTCTGCGGGCGCTGATTTTTTTTGCCCAATATTGAACGCACAAAGAAGCTAAATGAAGTTTTAAATGTAATGAGCCCTCCATCTTTATTTTAATCTGTTCAATTGTTGCTCATTAAAAATTACTTACAGCATAATAAAAAAAATCCTTTTTCGTTCGATTTTCTTTGGTACAAGAGTTGTAAATATCTCAGCACGCAGAAATTAAAAAATCTGTGTCTTAATAATCCGCTGCAAAAATCAAAAGGTTGCCAGGCAACCGGCAAAAGCCCGGCTGCGTTATATATGGTTGCCAGATAAAAACGAAAATTTATACAACTAACAGAAAGCTATAGGTCGCACATCTACACTAATTTTTTTCTTATGATGAAAACAAAACGCCTGTATGGCTTTCTATTGCTTGGTGTAATTGCAACATCTTTAATTGTTGTATCATGTACCAAAAATGATCAGTCTTCTTCTTCTGATGTGCCTGCCAATAAACAGAATGTAAGTCTTTATATGACTGATGGTCCTGGTTTTTTTGATAACGTATTTATAGACATAAGATCGGTGCAGGCATTGGTTGATACCTGCGATAAATCAGATTCAGGCAGTGACGATCATGGCGGTGACAACGGTGATGGCCATGGATGGGATGATAACTCAGGAAATGGTTCTTGTGCTGTATGGGAAGACCTGAATGTTAAGGCGGGTGTATATGACCTGCTTACGCTGAGAAATGGTGTAGATACGCTGATGGCGCAAGGCAACATTTCAATTGGTTCTGTAAAAAAGATCAGGATTACATTGGGAACAAATAACAGTCTTGTGAAAGATAGCATAACATATCCTATAAATGTTGCGGCAAATGCTTCTATAACTATTGTTCTTAAAGGTCATGAATGGGATGAGTTCGAGCCTAAAAAGAAAAGACTGTGGCTTGATTTTGACATAGCGAGATCAATTGTGCAAGTACGCAATAATGAATTTCATTTAATACCGGTTATTCACTGCTTTACCAGGGTAAAAACAGGCGCTATTGAAGGCCGGGTTCAGCCGCGTGAAGCCTACTCAGTAATAAGTGCATGGAACAATGCAGATACAGTTTATGCGCTGCCTGACCGCGAAGGACGTTTTAGCATACACGGTTTACAGGAAGGTAGCTATACTTTATTTGTGAATGGTTCTAACGGTTATACAGACACAACTATCAATAATATTTCAGTAGGTGTTGGTCAATCAGCAAAACTGGAAACAACCATATTGCATAAATAATATGTTAATCGGGGAAAAGGGGTTGGTTCTTCCATAGGGATGAGCCACCCCTTTTTATTTTATCTCATTAAACCTTTTGTGAAAACAAGCGTCATAAAGCGTATACATCCTGCTCTTATTCGGAAACAAATTATTTGTGTAACTCCCGGCCAGTGCGGTTTCTGACATTTTTTTTCTGCTGCTTTCCGAACCTTATTTACATCGCATTGTTTTTATTTTGCTGTGCCGTTAACAAAAAAATCACGATCAAAGTGCAACAAGAATCGCTGTTCTGTTGTCAATACATAACGCGACCGGAATTTCCGGTCAATATTTGTCAATCTTGGAAGAGGCATGGTTGATTTCATTGGGGGATGAAAAGCCACCTCTTCTTTTTTGTTTTTTGTGGGATGCAATAAGCGTGTAAAAAAGTACAAAAAGAAAAGCCGCAAGATCATTGCGGCTTTATTTTATTCAGTGAAGTATTTCTTTATTTCTGTTACCAACTCTGTTTTTGTGATAGGGATACCCATTATTTTGTTGTATCCTTTCGCATCAATCAAATATTGATCGCGTATGATCTTAACAAGCTGGCCATTGTTGATCTCAGGAATAAGCACGTGGTCAAAATTCCTGAGTATGTCGCCAAGGTTTTTGGGGAAAGGTCTTATATAGCGTAAGTGTGCATGGCTTACAGCATATCCTTCTTCCTGTAACTCCATTGCAGCACTTTTAATGGCGCCGTAAGTACTTCCCCAGCCCAATACGAGTACTTTGCCTTTTTCAGCTCCGCTATCAAGCTTTTGTTCAGGAATATAGTCAGCGATTTTGTCAACTTTTTCCTGCCTTATTTTTACCATTAACTGGTGATTCTCCGGATCGTAGCTAACGTTACCGGTGATGTTTTGTTTTTCTATACCACCAATGCGGTGCTCCAAGCCAGGTGTTCCGGGAACGGCCCATGGACGTACCAGCTTTTCATCACGCAGGTAAGGCATAAACTTCTCTTCGTCAAAACCAAGTTCTGTCTTGAATTTTACTTCAATAGGAGCCAGGTCGCTGCTTTGAGGAAATTTCCATGGCTCGGCACCATTCGCAATATAACCATCGCTAAGAAAAATTACCGGCGTCATGTGTTGTACAGCAATCCTCACAGCTTCATACACGGCACTAAAGCAATCGCTTGGTGTGCTTGCAGAAATTACCGGCATCGGACATTCGCCATTGCGTCCGTAATACGCTTGCAACAGGTCGCTTTGTTCTGTTTTTGTCGGCAAGCCGGTTGAAGGGCCGCCGCGCTGAATATCAACAATAAGCAACGGAATTTCAAGCATTACAGCCAGGCCCATCGCTTCGCCCTTTAAGGCCATACCAGGACCGGAAGTCGTAGTAACACCAAGACTTCCGCCATACGCAGCGCCAATAGCAGAGGTGATACCCGCAATTTCATCTTCAGCCTGGAATGTTCTTATGCCAAAGTTTTTGTGCTTGCTTAATTCATGCAATATATCAGAAGCAGGCGTAATGGGATATGTGCCCAGGAATAACGGAAGACCGCTTTTTTCTGAAGCGGCAATCAAGCCGTACGCAAGTGACTGATTACCCATAATGCTGCGGTAAGAACCAGGAGGCAACTTAGCTTTTTCAACACGATAGCGTGTAGTGAAAGTTTCGGTTGTATCGCCATAGTTAAAACCGGCTTGCAACACTTTAATATTGCTTTGAAGTATGGTTTCTTTTTTGCCAAATTTCTCCGTAAGGAAGGTGATGGTGTTATCCAGGCTACGGTTGTACATCCAGTATAAAAAGCCCAGCACAAACATGTTTTTTGCCCTGTCCTTTTCTTTCATACCAAGGTCAGTAAACTCCTTAAGCGATTCCCTGGTCATTTTGGTCACGTCTATCTTAATCACCTCGTAACTGTCCAGGCTACCATCTTCCAGCGGATTTACTCCATCCGCATAATTTGCCAGGCGAAGGTTTTTAGCATCAAAGCCATCAATGTTTACAATGATTTTGCCTGCCGGCTTAAGACTTTTCAGATTTGCTTTTAAGGCGGCGGCATTCATTGCTACAAGCACGTCACACAGGTCGCCGGGTGTATAAACCCTGTCAGAAGAAAAACGGATCTGGTATCCGCTCACGCCCGGTAAAGTACCTTGTGGAGCACGGATTTCAGCCGGAAAGTCCGGGAATGTTGCCAGGTCTATTCCAAGCAGGGCTGTATTGTTGGTGAATTGTAGGCCGGTTAGCTGCATTCCGTCTCCGCTATCTCCCGCAAATTTTATCACTACATCTTGTAGTAAAGCTTCTTTCCTTTCCATTTCATTCGTTTTTTCGGGCTAAATAATCCTCTGAGATATAAATAACCTTAATATAAGACTGCAAAATTACGATAAGTATGGATGGCAAATTTTGATTTTTCGCAAGTAGTAAGGAAATGCAAGCTTAAAGCCTGAAGTTCAAAGCCTAAAGCCGTGTTTTGTCAATCTTTTTAAGACAACTTTAAATAAGTTAATGTTGAACGATACAAAACATTTTAATGAACGTAATGCAAAAAGATTGGACCGATAGAAGTTTTAAGCTTTAGGCTTTGAGCTTTAAGCTCATAGAGAAATATTCGCTAAAGTTTATTGTACGAAAAAAGTGGTAAAAAAATACTGATTAAATTGCGCACTCAATTCTAAACACAAACTTTTAAATGCTGATGAAATCAGGGTGGAATGGCAGGACGTTGATATGGATGGTTCTGTTGCAAATTGGAATTTTCTCATTTGGCTGTGATAATCCTGGAACCCAAACAAGGATTAAAAAATCTGTTGCTCATCTTCCCGAAAAAGAAAAAATAAAGGAAGTTAAAGTAAACGGGGATAAAGGCGAACATGAAGATGCAGATGAGCAGGACGATAACAAATATGTAAAGCCCGTTCCGCAGCCTCCGCAGGATATGGTAGAAGATCTGCCGGACAGCAATACAAGGTACATTTACCTTACGTTTGACGATGGCCCGCAAACCGGCACAATGAACTGTTACCGCATTTGTAAAGAGCTGGGTGTAAAGGCTTCGTTTTTTATGGTTGGCCAGCATGCAGACAGGCATTTGAGATATATTGTCGATACCATAAGGGACAGCTATCCTGAAATGGTTTTGGTTAACCATAGTTACTCCCACGCGCACAATCATTATAAAAAATTTTATGCTGCGCCTGCTGCGGCTCAGTTTGATTTTTACCGTGCGCAGGACAGCTTAAGAATTCCTTACAAGATCCTTCGCTTACCCGGCAACAGCACGTGGAGCGTGCGAGAACGCCTTACCGGCCCGCACAATACGTTACGGACTGCAAGACTGCTGGATTCCGCTGGTTACGACCTGATTGGCTGGGATGTTGAATGGAATTTTAAGGGTAAAGAAAGTGCTCCGGTTCAAAGCGCAGAACAAATGGTAAAAATGATCGACGCTTACGCTGATTCCAAACATCTGAAAACAAGAAATCATATTGTTATTCTGACACACGACAGGATGTTCGCGCCTACCGCTGCTTCAGACTCTTTGTATAAATTTATTGGTGAGCTTAGAAAAAACCGCCGTTATGTTTTCCGGACAATAGATCAATATCCGGGCATAAAGCGTAACAAAACCTGATAGCCGTTGCTGCTGTTATCAGGTATATAATACATACAGCGGCCAACATTGCCCGCTAACCTGATAATTATTAACAATATCTGGCTATCTTTAATTGTATTTTTACTCTTCAAAACAATGAATTATGGCACTATTTCAATCTGGTAATCCTACTTTGTCTGAAAAGATTTTCAGCAAAACGATAGGAACAGCTGATTCACGAACAATGACCGTTCGCGGGGCAATGTACAAGTTTGGCTTTTTATTGCTGATGGTACTTGCCGGCGCAGCTTATACATGGCACTTATATTACAGCTTTCAGCAACAAACCATGATGACTATGATGTGGGTTGGGTTGATAGGCGGTTTGATAACAAGCTTCGCGATTATTTTTAAACCAACCTGGGCTGGCTATATTTCACCTGCCTACGGATTATTGGAAGGACTGTTCCTTGGGGCGATATCTGCAATATTCAACGAGATGTTTGCCAAAAATTATCCGGGATTGGTTATTCAGGCCGTTGGATTAACCTTTGGTGTTGCTATTGCGATGTTCCTGCTTTACACCTTCAGGATTATCAAGCCAACAGAAAAATTCAAATCAGTTGTGTTTATGTCTACAGCCGGTATCGCGCTGTTTTATTTGATAGCCATGGTATTGAGGTTGTTCCACATCAATATTCCCTTTATGTACGATTCCAGCTGGTTGGGAATTGGTTTGTCTTTGTTTGTAGTGGCAATTGCTGCGTTAAACCTTATTCTTGATTTTGATATGATTGAGCAAGGTGCAAACATGGGCGCACCCAAATACATGGAGTGGTACGGAGCATTTGGTCTGATGGTAACGATCATCTGGCTTTATATCGAAATACTGAAATTATTATCAAGGTTCGCCAACAATAGAAATTAATATTGTTGCGATTCAAAAAGAAAAAGCCATCCACCGGATGGCTTTTTCTTTTTTATTTTCTTCGATCAAATTGGAGATTACATAAACACAGCCTGTTTCACCTAACGTACTTCGTACCTCGTAGTTCGTACTTATAAATACTTACGCCTCACACCTTCCACCTCAAACCTCACGCCTCCCTCTCACGACTTCACATATTGCTGCACCGGTAGCCTGTTTGCAAGACTACGTGCCAACGTCATTTCATCGGCATATTCAAGTTCACCACCAAAAGCAATTCCTCTTGCGATCGTGGTAACCCTGCAGGGTAAATGCTGAATCTTTTTTTGAATGTAGTAGATGGTTGTGTCGCCCTGAATGTTTGGGCTTAAAGCGAAAATAATCTCTTCAGTTTGTTCCTGTTGAATGCGGTGTGTAAGTGATTCAATATTCAACTGATCCGGACCTATGCCATCTAAAGGAGAAATAACGCCGCCCAGCACATGGTATGTTCCACTGAATTGTTGAGTAGCTTCAATGGCTATAACATCACGAATTGTTTCAACCACGCAAATAAGGCGTTGATTTCTGAATGAGTTGGCGCAAATGGCACAAATGTCGCCGTCGCTTACATTAAAACAGCGCTGGCAAAACTTAATCTCATTGCGCATTTTTGCAATAGTATCACTGAATGTTGTTACATCGGTAACATCCTGTTTTAGTAAATGCAATACCAGCCGCAGGGCCGTTTTTTTTCCAATGCCCGGCAGCTTCGCAAACTCGTTCACCGCATTTTCCAAAAGAGAAGAAGGTAATTGCATTAAGCTATTTTATATTGAAATACTCTCAACCTGTTGAAAGCTGTAAACAACAAAGGTACGATGTGTAACAGGTAAAAGAAGCGTTTAAAATTGTTATTGCGAGCTTCGCAATACAATTTCCACCTCATTATCCCAATTAGCCTTTATATTCAATTTCCGCTTAACGGCTTCAACAATTTCAGGCTGTTTTTTTTCCTTGTAATTTCCCGGATCCCAAACGCCATTTTTGTTGTCATCGTACAAAATGCGCATTTCATAATCGCCCGGTTCGTACAGTTTCTGATACCACTCTCTTGTTGCAAGCGGAATTACCTGGTAAATGTCCTCGCCTTTCATCATTAACAGTACCGGATTTTTTGAAAGATCTACATCATTAAACCGCAGTCTTATACTTCCATAGTCGCTTTCACTTTTTGTACTGAAAGCAAGTGTATCATTTTTTGTCAGGGCAATATCTGCGCTGTCTGTAGCCGCGCTTTTCGTGATGATCAGTTTGTATTCGGTGTTTTCCGGCCAGGTATATTTAATCCTTACTTTGGTTCTGCCTGTGTCCAGCGATACTTTATAGTTGGAAATTGCTTTATAATTTGTATCAGTAAGCAAAATTGCTGTCGAGTCGAATATTTTTAATTTACGGTTGAAGCTGAATTCGTAATCTTCCAACAAACCCTGATCTGCTGCACCGGGAGCGATTTTCAGTCTTTTATCTTCCTGTTTTTCCTTGTCCTTTTCTTTTTTTGATTTGTTTTCAGATGTCCCGTTATTTGAAGTGCTTGTTGTGGCAGGTTTGGGCTTTTCCTTTGCCTGCTGGTATGCATAGAACTGCACACTTTCTGCACTCGCTGTATCGCTTATATTGACCGGCGCATTCAGAAATGCAAACAATTTCGTTGAATCATCATATTTTTTAGTGTAATCATTAGGCAAAACAAAAGCGTTGAATTTTCCCGGCGGTAAGAATCGAAAAGTAAAATGCCCTTTTCCATCCAGTTTGGCAAAATAGCGGGGTTTTACTTTTTCGACCGCAGTATCTGAAAGATTGCTGTGTAAGATAACGATCAGTGTGCTGTCTACTTTTCCAGTTTCAGCAAGCGTCACCGTTCCTGAAAATGTATTCTGATCAATATGACTGCCGGTCGAAAACACATAAGTGAAATCTTTGTACGGCAAGCCTTCATTTACATCTTTTATCGCTTTACCGAAATTGATAGAATAGGTCGTATTCGCCTCTAAAGAATCTTTAAGTCTCACGGTCACATTGTGCAGTTTGCTTTCAACGAACGGCATTGTGTTGGGAATAGGGGAGACGATCAGGTTGTCATTCAGATTATTATCCAGTTGGACATATTCATCAAAAGTCAGGACAATCTTGTTAGTGTTGAAATGGGTGGATGTATCATTAGGCACCGCCTTAACCAAAACGGGAGGCAAAGTATCTTTCGGACCTCCGCCTGGTGGTACAATAACGGCGCAGCCAACTCCTAAAAGGCTAATAAATATGCTGGTAACAACGAGAATAAATGCAGTTGAGAAAAATAATCGCTTCATAAAGGCTACAAAATAAAGGCTTTTTGCGAATGGTAGGTGTGGGTAAAAGTTAAAAGAGCTATCAGCTATTAGCTTTCAGCTGTCAGCTAAGAGGTGAGAGGTGTAGGGTGTAAGGCGTGAGGTATCCGGTATCCGGTATCAGGTGTAAGGTATCGGGTGTGACATGCGACTTAGTCTCTGGCCGATATTTTTTTAGTTGATACCGGACGCTGTCACTTTTTTTAACCTCTAGCCTAGACCCGCCTCCGGTTTTGGGCTTTGGTTTTGCACTTTCAGCCCCTATCGTCGGTTTAAAAGATGTAAAGCATAAACTACATTATACATACAGACAATTATCCCGACGTCAAACCTTAAACCTCAAACCTGATACCTCACACCTGAAACCTTACGCCTCACACCCCAACCCTCACGCCTCATCCTCTTCTTCCGCCTCCATCTCCACCGTAAGTTCATTATTTTTTACAAAGTTGCACCAATGGCAGTCTTCTTTGCCGCAACCGGTATAAAAGTCCCGGTCCTGGATTTTCTGCCAAACAGTAGTGATCTGCTGTTTTACTGTGGTTATATCTTCAGGTCTGATGACTACTTTGGCTTTGCGGTAAACTTTCTTTTTGTCGGGCTCAACAAAATCAAATTCAGTACTCACAACGTTCCACTGCTTGCTTTCGTAGTTGTCAATCAAAATTTTGTAAAAGATTGCCTGGCGCCAGTAATCGCCTCCGTTGGGGACTTTTTCGCTTGGCGGCACCAATTTTTCCCTTGCTTTATCGGGGTCGCCTGTTTTGTAATCTACGACATTTACTTCTTTGCCATTAAATTCCAGTTTGTCCAGCTTACCTTTTAATGGAACGCCATTCACGTGCACGTTTTTGATATTCCGTTCGATGGCGACAACCTTATTCCACGTGTTGATATAGTTGTCATAATAATTGGAGAGGACCATTTCTCCATACTCCATGCGCCGGTTAAACTGTTCTTTGGTAAAACTTTCCCGGTGGCGGCGCATATACCATTTGAAGTCACTGATAAAGGATTCTTTGTCTGAGAACTGCTCGGTTTCCCGCATGTTTTTGAATAATTGCTCCAACGCATAGTGTACGGAAGAGCCAAATTCTGTTGCCTCATTTTTTGGCGATGGTATGCGGATAAGATTTTTGAAGTAAAACTCCAGCGGACATTTGAGATAGTTGTTAAGCGCAGTTACGTTCATCACAAATTTCTCAAGCAAACGGCTTATAAAATCTTCCTCGATCTTTTCTATCTCCGGAGCATCTCCGCCAGAAAGATCCAGCAACTGGAATTCCGCCAATACCTCCGGATCCAGGAAGATCTTTTCCACGGGCAGTTGATGCTGTTCCTGTATTTCTGCAATAAACATAGAGGGTTCCAACTCTTTGCCATCGTTTCTAAACCGGCTGTAAGAAATGAATAGATGTTGTTCGGCCCTGGTGAGTGCTACATAAAATAACCTGCGCATTTCTTCTTCTTCATCCTGGTTGGATGCAGATGTAAAAATGGTGTCAGGTAAAGAATAGCCTCCGCCTGGTCTACGTTTGCTTTCCCAGAATGCCGCATTGCAACCAGCAAAGAATACATACTCAAACTCCAGTCCTTTTGAGCCATGCGCCGTTAACAGGTTTACACCTTTATCACTTCCGCTTACCTGTACCAGCGGCAGACTAAGGCCTTCCTTTTCCATCAGATCGAATATATCCACCAATTGCTGCAATGTGAGAGACGGATTGCGGCGCGTTTCCTCTTTAATAAAGTCAAACAGGTTGGTTAGAACATGCAAGTGCCAGAGTTTTTCTTCACTTTGCATAATGTATTTGATGATGCCTGCTTCTCTGATGATATGTTCAAATAAAACCTGTAATGTAACATTAGGAACATCTGCGATCAGCTGTTCAAAAACTTCAGAGGCTTTTTTCAAAGATGGCAGAAGGCCTTGCGAGAAAAGATCTTTTGGCGGCTGGTTGCTTTTATCCACCAGTATTTTCCGCAAAGAGGTTCGGTTATTTTTAAATTGCTGATCCGACACTTCAACAGTGATCTTCGCTATCTCTATGGGAGGAATATTAAACCAATTGAAATGCAGTATTTCAAACAGCATTTCGTCTCCCCCGTAAGGAATATCATGTTCAGCTGCAAGGTAGCGCAGGATCAGGATGATCTTTTTTGCCAGCGGAATTTCCAATACGTTCAGGCTTCTTTTGCTGTAAACCGCAATATTTCTTTGTTTGAAATACTGACTCAGTTCCTCGCCATATTTGTTCTCTTTATACAGAATGCCAATGCGTCCCGGAGTAACACCCTGTTGCAGTAATTGCAGAACCTTGAGCGTAATATCCGTCATCTCCTGTTTTGGCGTCTCGTATTCCCGGACTATTGGTGCGTGTAAAAGCTGATTGATATTTTTATTGGAAGAAAGAAGGTCTTTGCTAAGTCCGGGCAGCTGGTTTACCAGTCTTTCATTGTTGCGGTCAATAAGTGTTTTTGAAACGTTCAGAATGGGCTGTGTAGAACGGTAGTTATTTGTGAGCACTATCGTGAGCAGATCCTGTTTGTAACTATCTGCAAATGCCAGCATATTTTCCACGTTCGCACCCTGGAAGCGGTAAATACTCTGGTCATCGTCGCCCACCACAAAAATGTTTGGCTTATCCCAGTAATTGATCAGGAGTTGCACTAACCGGTTTTGCGTACCACTAGTATCCTGGTATTCGTCCACAAGTATATACAGGAATTGTTCCTGGTAATTGGATAAAAGTGTTGGGTTTTCTTCGAACGCCTTAATTACCCAGTTGATCATGTCATCAAAATCATAGCGGTTGTATTTCCGCATCATTAGCTGGAAACGGTCAAATTCGTTAACCGCGGCACGTAATTTTTCCATGCGCTCGTTTGCCTCGTCCAACTTATCCTGTTTAAGATCTCCTGCTTTAAATTGCTTGTATGCACGTTTGTAAACGAATTCATCGCGCGTGGGGAGCGACGCCAGGTATTCGTCAATTTTTTCATTAATGAAGGCGGGAGTCCATCCCTCCCTTTTCATTGTGCTGAAAAGGGATTGCAGGTTCTTTATTTCAAAATAAACATCACCGCGGTATCTTTTTAGCGGGTGATTTTTTGGAAAACTATCTATCAGCTCTTTAAACAGTTCTATACGCTCCAGGTCAGAAATCGGATCAAGCGCTGTTTTTTCAAATAAAGAGAGATTATCCTGGATCACATCGTTACAAAAAGCGTGGAAAGTGTAAATGTTTACTTTGTATGCATCAGGACCAATAAAACCCAACAGCCTTTTCCGCATAGCTACAACGCCTGCATCAGTATAAGTAAGGCAAAGAATATTTTCCGGCAATGCATCTGTATTCAGCAATATCTTTCCTATCCTCGCGGAAAGTATCTGCGTTTTTCCCGTGCCGGGTCCGGCAATTACCATTACCGGTCCTTCAATGGTATTTACAGCAAGACGTTGCTGCTCATTTAAACCGTTATAAATCTCTTTGAATTTTTCTATTTGGGATTGCCTGGTGGTCATGAGACAAAGATAAGACCAAGGAAGACGTGTAAAACCGTAAGACCGTAAGATAGTAAGAAAGTAAGATCGTAAGAGTTGGCACCTTAAGCCCGAGGCCTTTTACATCAATCTTCACGCCTCGAGCTTTTACCGCAACCCTCATGCCTCAATCCTCAATCCTCACGCCTTACACCTGATACCTGAAACCTTGTGCCCGGCTGATGGCTGAAAGCTGATAGCCCATAGCTATTAAAAATTATTTACATGCATAGAATTTTTGGCAAATGCGTGTTAACTTGTGCGTAAACTTATTTTTCCGTTCATCTAATTTTAACGTGACGGGAAATGCTTTCTTATATTTTTGATATATGAAGAACTATGCTCTAACTCTAATTGCACTTATTGTCACAATAAGTTCTATTGCACAGGACAAATGGGATTTAAAGCGGTGTGTGGATTATGCGGTTAAGAATAACGTTTCTGTGAGGCAGGCTGATGTCCAGGCAAGAATCACTGCACTTCAGCTAAAACAAGCCAAATACGCCAAGATCCCGAGTATGAGTTTTTCGCCTAATATTGGCTTTCAGTTTGGCCGTTCTATTGATCCTACAACAAACCAGTTCACGACCACTCAACTACTTTACCAGGGGATGGCTCTGCAGGGTGGATTGCAAATCTTTGGTTTCGGACAGGTAAAACAAAATATCCACGCAAATGAGTATAACACGCAGGCCGCTTTTACAGATGTAGAAAAGAATGCAAATGATGTATCGCTAAATGTGGCAAATTATTATCTGCAGGTCCTTTCCGCTAAGGAGCAAATAAACATCGCAGAGGTTCAGGTATCGCAGACAAAATCTCAGTATGATATAACAAAAAAGAAAGTTGATGCCGGTGCGTTGCCGGAATTAAACCTCGCAGAACTGGAATCTCAACTTGCTACCGACAGCAGTAATTTGGTAACTGCAAAATCTAATTTTGATTTAAGCATTCTTACGCTGAAAGGTGTTCTTAATTTAGATGCTGCTGTTCCTTTTGAAGTAGATACACCTCCTGTAGACAAGATCCCGATTGAGCCTATTGCGGACCTTGCACCGGACGTTGTATTCGGCATGGCAATTAATAATCAGCCATTGCAAAAAGCCTATGCGTTGAGGATAAAGGGAGCAGAGAGCGCTATAAAAGCGAGTAAGGCTACACTGTACCCCAATTTCTATTTGGGTTATAATTTGGCGTCCAACTTTTCGAACCCGACAAAAAGCGTTGACTACAATAGCGTTACGGTGATTGGGAAAACACCCACATCCTATTTTGTTGATGTCAACGGTTCAAATTACAATGTTTTTCAGCCACAAGTTCATTACGATCAAATACGACGATCCTTTTTTACTTTGTGGGATGGCTATTGGGGCCAGATGGATCAGAACTTCAGGCAAGCCATTGGACTTACCATGACGGTTCCAATATTTAATAACACCGGTAGCTATCGTATCAACTACCAGCGGTCCCAACTCGATTTACAGAATCTGAAAATTCAACAGCATGGTGCTGATCTTAAATTGAAAAATGATATATACACTGCCTATACAAATGCAACAGCCTCGATGCAGAAGTATTTTATGGGCTTCAAGACTGTGGAAACTTCGCAAAAAGCGTATGATTATGCCAGTAAACGATATGAGGTTGGGTTATTGTCTACAATCGATCTTATAACCAATCAGAATAACTTGTTGAGGGCAAAACTTCAGCAGCTGAATAATCAGTACGATTATGTTTTTAAAATGAAACTGCTGGAATTTTACAAAGGACAAGGTATAAGGCTTGAGTAAACAATCATTATACTTCATAATAAATGAATATTCTGCCTGCGGGCAAATAGTTATAAATTCATCCATCTATGAGCAAAAAATTAAAATGGATCATCGGTATTCTGATAGTACTTGTAGTACTGCTTGTTGGTCTTAGTAAAGCCGGCGTTTTTGGCAAAGACGAAGGTGCTAAGGTAACTGCAGAAAAACCGCTAAAACGTACGATAATTGAGACGGTAACCGCGAGCGGTAAGATCTATCCTGAAGTGGAAGTAAAAGTGAGTTCCGACATTTCAGGTGAAATAGTGGAGCTGAATGTTGAAGAAGGAGATACCGTTAAAAAGGGCCAGGTGTTGGTGAAGATTTACGCAGATATTTACGCCTCAACACGCGATCAGGCCGCTGCTGTAGTCGCGCAGTCCCAGGCGCAGGTGTCCAATTCAAAGCAACAGCTCGGAGCCTTAAAAGCCACGCTTGATCAGACTGAAGCAGCGTATAAAAGACAAAAAACACTGCTGGACCAGAAGGTTATATCTCAGTCAGAATTTGAGCAATCGCAACAGGCATATCTTTCTGCCAAGGCAAATTATGATGCTGCTCAGAGCGGAATCATGGCAAACCAGGCAAATGTACAAAGCGCTCAGGCCAGTCTTAACCGGGCGCAGAAAGATGTGGGCCGTACGACAATTGTGGCTCCAATGGATGGCGTAATAAGCCTGTTAGCTGTGAAAAAAGGCGAAAGGGTAGTAGGTACAGCCCAGATGGCCGGAACAGAAATGATGCGCATTGCAGACCTTGCCAGCATTGAGGCGCAGGTGGATGTGGGAGAAAATGATATCCCTAAAGTAAAATATGGCGATACTGCATTGGTTGAAGTGGACGCTTATAACAACAGAAAATTCAAGGGAATAGTTTATAAGATAGCAAATCCGAATACAACAACAAGCACTTCCGCAAGTTCATCATCGTCTACAACAGTAACAAACTATAAAGTGCATATCCGTTTGTTGCAGGATAGTTATAAAGATCTGATTGTTTCCGGTAAAGGTTTCCCTTTCCGTCCGAATATGACAGCCAGTGCTGATATTCAAACCAAAACCAATGTAAATGTGCTCTCTGTCCCGTTGAATGCAGTAACTACACGGGATAAAAATGATGCACCGACCAACAGCAAAGACAAGGACGATAAAAAAGATAAGAAAGATGATAAATCATCATCGGATGCTGATCCACAGCCTGTTGCCGGCGATGAAGGAATAGATGAGGTTGTGTTTGTGCTGCAAAAAGATGGGACAGTAAAGAAGCAAAAGGTAACCACATCAATACAGGATTTGAATTACATCCAGGTTGATAGCGGCTTGTCTGATTCATTGCAGGTAATAACTGGTCCGTATGATTTAGTGAGTAAACAGCTGAAAGATGGAATGAAGGTAAAGGTTGTTCCGAAGGATCAGTTGGTGCAGAATTTTAAGAAATAAAAAAGTTTATTCAATAAAAAAGGGAGCGAATGTGAATGCGCTCCCTTTTTTATTTGTTTGAAAAAAACTAGGATTGTTTAGTTACAATGTTTTCAACAGCAGAAGCCGCGAGGCTGGTCACATGCTGCTTCCACCAATCATGTACTTTACCAAAAGCAATATGGAACCACACGGTATATTTATGCGGATGAGACTGAAGTGAAGCGGCAATATCTTCCATTGTTTTAAAGCAATAGTCATTTACCTCTTCGGGATTGGGTTCAATTCGTCCGTTGTATGTACCGACAAATACGTGATCAAATTCGTTTTCAGTCAGGCCGTTTGGAAAGGAAGCCTGGTAAGTAAATTCAAAAATTTTCGACAGATCTGTTTCAAAACCAAGTTCTTCTCTCAATCTCCTTAAAGCGCTTGCAGAGGTATCTTCATTCGGCTTGGGGTGACTGCAACAGGCATTGGTCCACAAGCCGCCGCTGTGATACTTTTTAAGTGCTCTCTGTTGAAGAAGCATCTCGCCTTTTTTGTTGAATATAAATACACTAAACGCCCGGTGAAGCAAGGCCTTTTCGTGCGCTTCCATTTTTTCCATTTCACCAATGGCTTCGTCCTTATCATTAACTAGTATCACATGTTCCATGCAATAAAAGTAAGGATTAGCCATTATTACAATGGTAATTTTTTTTCGGTACGTAAAGAGTGCAATTAAATTACGAGAGATACGGTTAAGGCTGAATTACATGGGGGACAGAGAAAAAGAACCTGGAGAATCTGAGAAAATGGACTAGAATCGTTCGATTTGAATTTTAAGCAGTTTTCTGGCGAAATGTATCCGGCTTTTAATAGTGCCCAAAGGTTCTCCAAGCATGTCTGCTATTTCGTGGTATTTAAACCCGTCGAAATACAGCAAAAATGGCTTTTTGAAGATCTCAGGAAGATGATGAACAGCGTCCTGCATCTCTTTTATGTTCATATTACTTGTTGCAATATTTGCGGCGGTAATTTGAACATAATTTAAAAAAGCATCATTAGGCGTTGCATCAAAAATGGTGTTTTGTCTGAATCGTCTGCGATAATTGTTGATAAAAATATTACGCATGATGGTATACAACCATGCTTTAATATTAGTGCCAATATTGTACTTGTCTTTGTTGGCTAACGCCTTGTATAAAGTCTCTTGAAACAAGTCTTTGGCAGCTTCTGTGTCCCGGGTTAATGTTATAGCAAAGGGTTTTAAGAACTCCGCATTGCTTAACAGAATTTGATTGAATTCTGGTGCTTGCATAATGTGACTGTTTAAAGGTGTCTTTATAAAATTAAACAACCACAACACCAAATGCAAGTGATCTGACAAGATTTATTTAAAAAATGTACGATAGTGATAGAGATATCTCTAATCGCTGTAATGCAATCGGTAATGGCGTTTTGCGCGATTGGGACATTCAAAAAATAGCGCAAAGGTTTGCGTACTATACCTTCATGTAAATCTTCCTTTTATCCATTACATAAACTATCAACCAGTATATTAAAATGAGTATAATTGAATAGAATAAAGATCCATTTTTCAGATTGTCAGATACCGGTTTGCATACATGCTCATACAACCAGCTAAACGGCGAAAGATAGCTAACTGATCCATCACTGTTGATGCCATTTTCGATTCTGATCAATCCCAATACACGTGGCAAAAAACCACTCAAAACAAATATGAATAACGGGTTCTTTCCAAACACATCAAAAAACCTGCTCCACCATCCTTTAACTTCTTTAAATTCAAGCAAATAGATGCATACACCAAGAATAAGTGCAGCCAGGCCAGAGGTGAGTAACACATAACTGCTTGTCCATATTTTCTTGTTGATCGGAAACACTTCGCCCCAGCATACACCGGCAATAAAGAGAATAAATCCAGCCACAAAAAGATTAGACAGCATTTCATAATTCTTTCCTTTTTGTTGAATGTATTGTCCAACCAGGTAACCAAACACAACCTGTACAATTGCAGGCAAAGTACTCGCCAGTCCTTCCGGATCAAAAGGCACGCCTTCACCATGATATACATGTGGCTCTCCAAATAAACGCACATCCAGCATTGTTCCAAAATAACCCTGCAAGCTGTAAGGATCATTAGGATCGCCAAGCATTGCACACAGCACCCAATAGGCAAGCAGAATAATTATACTGATATAATATGCGCCCTTTGTTTTAAAAAAGTAAACGATAAGCGAAGCAAACAGATAACACAATGCTATGCGTTGCAGCACGCCCATAACGCGCACGCCCTGAATTTTGCCACTATCATTAACCCAGGTCCATCCCTTGAACACAAGGTGATCATGGCTCCATCTCAAAAACGGGCACCAGTTCAAAAAGAGGCCGATCAGAAATATCAATAAACTTCTCTTAATCACTTTTTTGAGAAACACATTTGTCCCAGCCTGCTCAAACCTCGGCATCACAAAAGCCATCGCGTTGCCAACAGCAAAAAGGAAAAATGGAAACACAAGGTCAGTCGGCGTATATCCGTGCCATGGTGCATGGTCAAGCAATTCATAAGCCGGGCCGGCCTGGTTGTTCACCATGATCATAAATGCAACAGTTGCTCCTCTAAACACATCCAGTGAATAATAACGTTGGGACATATGGAAGATTAAGAGGGGAAGATAAAATAAGTTTTGGTTTGGGGGAAAAAGTTAGAAAAACATTAGTATCACTAATAATAAGGGCATTGCTCAAACCAGGGTGCCATGTCAGATTTCGCCAGAAGACTGGCATCATTTTACGTAATAAGTTCAAAACTAGGCCGGTTTGGGCATTTTTAAGGCTTTTTGAGAGCATTATAAAAATCCTATATTTGCGGCCGGTTAATAATTTCAAAGGGGGATTCATATGCCATCCAGCCGAAAAAGCAAGAATACTATCGGTCGTTCTTTCTGATCGATATTTTTTTGATGGTATGTGACTCAGGTGGCGGAGCCATGTAAAAAAAGTCAGGATGAAACGGTACCTTAAATTCTATTTTTCAGCTATAGCGATAATTGTTTCTGTTGCAACGGTCTATTCGCAGGATCTTCTGAGGGGAGGTGATTTAAGCAAAATCAAAGTAGATCAGTTGACTGATGCACAAATCTACAAATATCAGCAACAGCTAAGAGCGTCAGGAATGACAGTGGAGCAGGCAGAACAAATGGCTGCATCTAAAGGAATGTTGCCTGACGAGATCAATAAGCTGAAGCAGCGGATTGCCATGTTAAATGCCAATAAGAGTTTGACTGGCTCTAAACAAAACTCCGACACGCTTACTGTTCAACCCAATCGCTTCGAAGATTCATCGTCTATCGATACAAATAGAAAGCCACAGCCGTTGATCGATCCCAAGATATTCGGATCTGAATTATTTAACAATCAATCCCTTACATTTGAACCCAACTTGCGCATAGCTACACCTCTTAATTATCAAATAGGGCCTGACGATCAGCTTGAAATATCAGTATATGGCATACAGGAGGTCGCTCATTCTTTGACAGTTTCATCAGAGGGTGCGATATATATACCTAATGTAGGCCAAATTAAGGTAGGGGGAATGACGATAGAAGCCGCAACCGACAGAATTAAGGGGTATATGCAGCGTTCTGCGTATCCGACATTGGGTAACGGCGGGTCAAAATTATCCGTTACGCTTGGAAACATACGTAGCATCCGGGTGACTATTATTGGAAGCAACAAACCAGGAAACTATACACTGCCATCCCTATCAACTGCTTTTAATGCGCTGTTTGTTTGCGGCGGCCCTTCCCAGTTCGGTAGCTTTAGGGAAATTGAACTAATCCGAAGTAATAAGCTATTTAAGAAAATTGACCTGTATCGTTTTCTTGTAAATGGTGATCAGTCTGACAATGTTAACTTAAGGGATAATGATGTTATCCGCATTCCAGCATATAAAGATCGTGTGGAAATTTCCGGTTATGTAAAGAGACCAGGAATTTTTGAAATATTACCGGGCGAGAGTTTTAGTGATTTGTTGAAATTTTCGTCAGGCTTTTCTGATAGTGCATATAGAGCATCCGTAAAAGTTACGCAGTTCACGGATAAGGAATTGCAGGTAAAAGACATATTTGCAAAGGAGTACGAGACTTATCAACCTAAAGGCGGCGATTTTTACGCTGTAGATAAACTATTGGGGCGATATGTAAATAGAGTTACAATAACCGGGGCTGTGTTCAGAGGCGGAGGTTTTGAGTTAACACAAGGAATGACGTTGAGCGATCTGATAAAGAAAGCTGATGGCATTAGAGAGGATGCATATACCGACAGGGGGCAAATTATTCGTTTGCAGCCAGATCTTACCAAAGAAATTCTTTCATTCAATGTAAAAAATGTTCTCAATGGGAGTGAGCAGATTAATTTGAAAAGAGAAGATTCGGTTGTGATTAAATCAATTTTCGATTTAAGGGATGAATACTATGTGTCAGTACAAGGAGAAGTAAGAAATCCCGGATTTTATAGTTATGGAAATAACATTAGTTTGAAAGATCTTGTTATTCAGGCCGGGGGGTTAGCGGAAGGAGCATATACCAGGAGAATTGAAGTGGCAAGGCTCATAAAACGAGATACGCTTACTTCACAAGACATTAGAGCCAGTGATATTGTTGAAATAAATGATATTGGAGATCTTTCTTCAGGATCTAACAACATTAAACTACAGCCCTTTGATGTTGTTACAGTACGCAAAAAGCCAGGTTACCAGGAGTTACAAACGGTGACAGTAGCTGGTCAGTTCCAATACCCGGGACCATATGTTTTATCAAAAAGAGAGGAACGCGTAAGTGATTTGGTAAAGAGAGCAGGAGGATTTACTCCGGAGGCGTACATTCAGGGCGCGTATGTTAAAAGATACAATGATGATAATGAAATGACCGCCCTTCGTAAACAAAAGATTGAAAAAATTCAGTCCCAGTTGAAAGACACCTCAAGTACGAACATTACGGAAGATCTTATAAAAGAATTTGACCAAATCCCCATAGACCTAGAGAAAATACTGCGTAACCCCGGATCTCCCGAGGATGTCGTTTTAAAAGGACGCGACGAGCTTTTTGTTCCTCGATTCAATGCCCAGGTTAGGGTGAGCGGAAGCGTGTTATTCCCAACGCAAATTCCGTATGACAAATCCTACAGTTTTAAAAACTATTTGTCGGCTGCGGGCGGTGTTTCGGAAAGAGGAAGAAAAAGCAAATCATATATTCTTTATGCTAATGGAAAAGCGAAGGCGACCAGACATTTTTTGTTTTTTAAAAACTATCCCACAGTTAAACCTGGATCAGAAATTGTCGTGCCCGAAAAGCCTGAACGAAAAGCCTTTTCGACTGGGGAAATAATAGGTGTATCAAGCGCGTTGGCCTCCTTGGCCGCAGTAGTTGTTGCAATTATTAATTTGACCAAATAATTATAATTCTCATCAATATATGCCTGAGCAAGAGCAACAAATTACGCTGAAAGAATTAGTTGGCAAGATCAAGGAATGGCTTGCGTATTTGCGATCTAAATGGCTTACTATTTCAATATGTGTACTTGTTGGTGGCGTATTGGGATCCATATATGCAATAAGGAAAAAGCCAACTTATACGGGGACAGTCACTTTTGTATTATCGAACAATGATTCTAGGGGTGGCGGTTTAATGGGATTGGTAGGCCAATTCGGATTGGACTTATCTGGAAACGTGACCAGTGATGTTTTTGAGGGCGAAAACATCATTGAACTTCTTAAAACAACAAGAATTATTAAGGGAGCGTTGTTCAAAAAAATTCCTGCCAGGAATGATCTGCTAATTAATTACATCTGCGATAGTTTTCCGGGGTTGCAGGGCTGGAAAGAAAATGCTTATGTAAAAGCGCAGTTGCCTTTTCCTAATGACATTAATTCGGTAACTCCAGTTCAGGACAGTCTTATTAATGCAATTCGCGACATGTTGGTTAAGGGTGTTTTAGATGTTAGCAAGCCTGACAAAAAATTAAGTTTTTACTCTGTGTCGACCAAAAGCTCGTTCGAATTAGTATCTATTCATCTTGCCAGGAATGTAGTTCAAGAAGCCTCGAAGTTTTACATTGACACTAAAACGAAGACAGCTCAAAACAATCTGGAAATGTTACAAAATGAGGCAGACAGTTTAAAAAGACTCTTGGGATCTTCTATAATTTCTGCAGCAAACGTAACTGATCGAACATTTAACCTTAATCCCGCGCTTCAATCAAAGAGAACCGATGTTCAATGGAATCAGTTACAGGCTCAGGCGGCAGGAACCGCTTACGGTGAGGTTGTTAAAAACCTTGAGATTGCAAAAATGACTCTGCAAAAAGAAATGCCGCTTTATCAAATAATAGACGAACCAAGCCAGCCCTTGGTAAAGGAAAAAGCCAGTTTGCTCAAATGGACGGTTATTGGTGCATTTGTGCTAGGAGTTCTTGCAACAATCTTAATATTTTTCAGAAAAATATATAAACAGTTACTTTCATAGTAAGAATTTACATTATGCTTGATTTAAATGGTAAATCGATATTAATAACCGGAGGAACGGGCTCATTCGGAAAAAAATTTGTAGCCGAAGTGCTGGCAAAATATCCTGATATCAAGCGGATGGTTGTTTTTTCACGAGACGAATTGAAGCAGTTTGAAATGGCGGCTTCCTTCCCTTCTTCAAAATATCCAAACATCCGTTTTTTTATTGGAGATGTACGTAGTGCGGAACGATTAAAACGTGCTTGTGAAGGTATT
Source organism: Danxiaibacter flavus (assembly GCF_041060425.1). Lineage (NCBI taxonomy): Bacteria > Pseudomonadati > Bacteroidota > Chitinophagia > Chitinophagales > Chitinophagaceae > Danxiaibacter > Danxiaibacter flavus. The sequence continues at coordinate 117,955 of NZ_JAULBC010000004.1, read as the reverse complement.
GATATTATAATCCATGCAGCAGCGCTTAAGCAGGTGCCAACTGCGGAATATAACCCAATGGAATGTATTCTAACTAATGTCATGGGTGCTGAGAATGTGATTAACGCAGCATTAGACTGCGGCGTGCAGGACGTTGTGGCGTTATCGACTGATAAAGCTGCTGCTCCGATCAATTTGTACGGAGCAACTAAACTCTGCTCTGACAAGTTATTTGTTGCAGCAAATAATATCAAAGGGAAAAGAAACCTACGTTTTTCTGTTGTTCGCTATGGGAACGTGATGGGCTCACGGGGCTCCGTTATACCATTCTTTTTAGAAAAGAAAAAGAGTGGCATCCTTCCTATTACTGACGAAAGAATGACAAGGTTCAATATTTCGTTGGAAGATGGCGTTAACATGGTACTTTTTGCATTACAGCATCACTGGGGTGGTGAGATCTTTGTACCCAAAATTCCATCATACAAGATTTTAGACGTAGCAGAAGCTGTAGCTCCTAACGCAGAGAAACCGATAGTAGGGATTAGACCCGGAGAAAAGATTCACGAAGAAATGATTACAGAGGCCGATTCATTTACAACCGTAGACGTTGGCAAATACTATGTTATTTTGCCACAGGTGCCCGGATGGTCACGTGATGAGTATCTTAATCATTTCAAAGCTCAGCCTGTAGAAATCGGCTTTAAGTATAACTCGGGAACAAATACTGAGTGGGAGACTGTTGAATCATTGAGAGGCCTTATCAAACAGCACATAGATCCTAATTTCGTAGCATAATATCATGAATAGCATTCCTTACGGCAGACAGCACATCACAGAAGAAGATATTAAAGAAGTAACACAGGCACTTCAGTCTGATTTTTTGACTCAGGGGCCTGCAATTTTATCCTTTGAGAAGGCATTTGCTACCTATGTAAATGCCAAATACGCAGTAGCTGTGTCAAATGGAACGGCCGCCCTTCACCTCGCAGCCTTAGCGCTTGGTGTTGATGAAAAGTCGAATGTGATTGTTCCTGATATAACTTTTGCCGCCTCGGCAAACTGCATTAAGTATTGCGGAGGAACGGTGACATTAGTTGATGTTAATGCGGAGACAGCGACAATTGATCTGGATGCGGTTGAAAAATTGTTAAGTTCAGCTCCCGCAGGAACATTTACGGGAATTGTTCCGGTTGATTTTGCGGGCTATGCAGTTGATACTGAAAAATTGAGAACCCTGGCTGATAAATATGGACTTTGGATTCTTGAAGATGCCTGTCACGCACCCGGTGGATATTTCGTAGACAGCAAAGGTGTTAAACAATTTTGCGGAAATGGTACTTATGCTGATCTTGCGATATTCTCTTTTCATCCTGTTAAACACATTGCATGTGGTGAGGGAGGAATGATAACAACAAACAATAAGACTCTTTACGAAAAGCTATTGCTTTTGCGGACGCATGGTATTACAAAAGATCCTGCTTTGATGCATGAAAATCATGGCGGATGGTACTATGAAATGCAGGAACTTGGATATAACTACAGGCTTACTGATTTTCAGGCGGCCCTGGGAACTTCTCAATTGAAGAGAGCCGATGAAGGCCTTAAGCGTAGGCGTGAAATTGCATCAAAATACGATGCCGCATTTGCCAATTCGGTTGTAAAACCCCTGGCTGTGCAAACCAGCGGTGAAAATGCGTATCATTTGTACGTTATACAGGTGTCCGATCGTAAAGGTTTATATGAAAATTTAAGAGCAAAAAATATATACGCACAGGTTCATTACATTCCTGTACACATGTTGCCTTATTACAGGAACAGCGGCTATAAAGATGCCCGTTTTCCAGTTGCTGAATCATACTATGAAAAATGTCTAAGCATTCCCATGTATCCTACGCTTACAGATGCTGAACAAGCATATGTTATTGAGGCTATTTTGGGCTATTATTAACTATGCTCAGACTTAATAATGAAAAAAATTATTTTAGGCACGGCCCAACTTGGGCTGGATTATGGTATTAACAACCATGCCGGACAACCCGACCTTCAAAAGACAAAAGAAATTCTTGACTACGCATTTGAAAATTCAGTACGTGATTTAGATACGGCTGAATTGTACGGAGATGCGATCCAACGTGTAGGTGCTTACCATCGCGCAACCGGGCGAAAATTCCGGATAGTCAATAAATTTAAGGCGGCTTCCTATAGGAGCCCTGCTGAAATGCAGACTTGTGTTCTACAGTCGCTCGAGGTCCTGGACGTAGATACTTACGAAGTGCTCATGTATCACGCGTTTAAAGATTTTTTAGCTGGGCACTTTCAGCAAATTATAAAGTCGCTGCAAAAGCGGGGAGCTGTCAGGAAAACCGGTGTATCGATATATTCAAATGAAGAGCTGCTTACCGCAATTGAGTCCGACATTGATATTATTCAGGTTCCTTTCAATCTATTAGACAATCATTCCCAACGAGGTGAGCTATTGTTAAGAGCAAAGTCTGTAGGAAAAGAAATACACGTAAGATCGGTTTTTTTGCAGGGGCTTTTTTTTGTTGCTAAACCTTCCAGCAAGTTATCTCCGCTTAAAAGAGAACTAGACATAATCGAGGAGCTGGCTGATGAATATTGCTTTAGTATAGATCAGATGGCTTTGGAGTATGTTTACTCTAAAGATTACATCGATGCAATATTAATTGGAGTGGATAACCTTGACCAATTGAAGAAAAACATTTCAATCTTTAAAAAAATGAATCGTGATTTTCTTTTTGCAAAGATTGATTTTCTTCGGACTGACAGAACCGATTTATTAAGCCCTGTTAATTGGTAGAACTTTATGAAAGTATTGCTAATTACTCAGGCCAGATATGGTTCGACAAGGCTGCCTGGCAAAGTGTTGATGGAGGTTTTAAATAAACAGACCTTACTGGATGTTCATTTAAAACGAATACTTACCTCAAAAAGAATTGATAAGGCAGTTGTAGCAACCACCCATGAAAAGAAAGCTTCAAGAATCATCGACATCGCTTTTCAAAATGGAATTGAGGCGTATCGGGGCGACACTCACGATGTTCTGGATCGATTTTACAAAACAGCATTTTTATTTCAGCCTGAATATATAGTAAGAGTTACATCTGATTGTCCGCTTATCGATGGATCAATTATTGATCTTGTAGTTGGTCATTTGCTGGCTAATGAACTGGATTATGTTTCAAATACGTTAGAGCGAACTTATCCCGACGGATTGGATGTGGAGGCCTTTACCTTTAAAGCACTAGAATTAGCCTGGAAAGAGGCTCATCTGAATTCGGATCGCGAGCATGTTACGCCCTTTATTTGGCGCAATTCATCCTTTAGGAATGGAAGTCTTTTTAAGTCTGCTAACGTTAGTTGCGAAAACAGCTTCGGGGAAATGCGACTTACTGTTGACGAGTACCCGGATTTGTTGGTTGTGCAAAAACTAATAGTCGAGCTGGGGACGGATAAGAATTGGATGGCCTATGTAGATTTGTTAATCCAGAATCCAGCTATTGCAGCTTTAAATAGTCATTTTAAATGTAATGAAGGTTATGTAAAATCTTTGGCAAAAGACATAACCTGATTATATACATTCTTTTAACCTTTAACTCTAAAAAAATGATCCTAAACTTTGAAAAATCAAATATTTACAGGCAAAAAATTCATCAGTTAATTCCTGGCGGTGCGCATACATATTCTAAAGGAGACGATCAATTTCCTTTATTATCACCAGCCGCAATCAGTCACGGAAAAGGCGCATGGATATGGGATATCGACGGCAATAAATTTCTGGATTGCAGCATGGGGCTTACCTCGGTAAGTCTCGGACATGCCTTTGAACCAGTACTGGAACGCGTTCGACAAGAACTACTGAAAGGCGTCAATTTTCAACGACCCTCGGTTATTGAAATGGAAATGGCCGAAAAGTTTTTAAGCCTGGTTCCTCAGCATGACATGATCAAATTTGCCAAGAATGGATCAACTGTTACAACTGCAGCTGTCAAGTTAGCCCGGGCTTTTACGAAAAGGAAGTTGGTGGCATTTCCAGCGGAACATCCTTTCTATAGTTATGATGACTGGTTTATAGGAAGCACTGCTTGTAATAAAGGAGTGCCAAATGACACCAATAATTTATCCGTCACGTTTAAGGCTTGCGACGCTGCATCACTCGAAGCACTGTTTGAGAAGTTCCCCGGGCAGATTGCCTGTGTGATTACCGAACCGGAAAAAAATTTCTGCGATGGTACTTGTGCATGTGGCGGAGAACCTGGTGGCTTTTTGCAAAAAGCGATTGATTTGGCTCACAAGAATGGGGCGCTTTTCATTATTGACGAAATGATTACCGGGTTTAAAACGAATTTTCCCGGCAGCATAAGAAAATATTCTCTGGAACCAGACATGACTACGTGGGGAAAGGGCATTGCAAACGGCTTCTCATTCTGTGCATTAACCGGCAAGAAAGAAGTAATGGAATTAGGGGGAATTAATCGTAAGGGTGAAGAAAAGGTATTTCTTATATCAACAACACACGGTGGCGAAACACACGCTATAGCAGCAGGCCTTGCGACAATTGATTTCTTTGAAAATAATGATGTAATTGGCCATAGTCAGCAAATGGGTGCGAAAGCGATCAGTGAATGCAATGGCATCATTCAAAGGCAATGTCTGAGTGATTTTGTTTCACTTAGTTGCAGTTCCTGGATGCCAGCGTTCGTATTTAGGAATAGGGAACGCCAGATGGATGCCGGATTTAGGACGCTGATGATGCAGGAAATGATTAAAAACGATGTATTGTTCCAGGGTGTGCTTGTGCCTTCTTTCAGCCACACTAATACAGAAGTTAATTTCTTTTTGGATGCTTTTGAAGCATCATTGTCGGTGTATAAAAAAGCTCTGGAAGTAGGATACGAGAAATATCTCATAGGCGAAGCTGCAAAGCCTGTTTTCCGAAAGATTCTTTAAACTGCATATTACTAATGTTCGATTGATAACTCGAATTATAAGTAGTATGCATGTTCTTGATAACCTATTGAAACATGAAAAAACTACTTATAATTCCTGCGCGAACAGGCAGCAAGAGAATTCCCAACAAAAACTTCAGAGATTTTTTAGGAAAGCCTTTAATCTCATATGCAATTGAAAAGGCGTTGGCTTCTAACCTTTTTGATGAAGTTATGGTTTCAACAGATGATGAAGACGCCGCTTTGCTTTGCAGAAGTTACGGAGCTAAAGTGCCATTCTTAAGGTCAAAGGAAAATGCAAATGACTTCGCCACAACTGCAGATGTAATAACGGAGGTTATTAAAAACTATCAAAATGCTGGGAAAGTCTTCGATTTAGTTTGCTGTTTGTACCCAACTTCAATTTTATGCTCAAAAAATCATATTGTAGCTGGAGTTGAAAAGTTTTTAAATGAGTCTTTAGATGGTCTCTTAACAGTCGTTAAGTATCCCCATCCAATCGAACGTGCATTGATTGTCGGGTATAAGGATAGAATAAATTATGAACACCAGGAGTTTGCAAACACAAGAACACAAGACCTTTTGGACAGATACTTCGATGCTGGTCAGTTCTATATCTTTAAACCACAGACTTTTTTAGAGACGACTAGCGTAATCAATGCAAATTGTGGATTTATAGAGCTTAATCCTATTGAAATTCAGGACATAGATACTCCTGAGGATTGGCTTGCAGCTGAAGTTAAGTATAAGATGTTTAATTTTTTCGGTCATTAGAGCGTACCCAATGAAGAAAGTTTATTTTCGAGTTGATGGTAATACGGAGATAGGATTGGGACACATAGTTCGTAGTTGTGCTTTGGCAAACATGTTACGCGAGCGTTTTGAATGCCATTTTTTTGTTCGGGATTATTTGGAAATAACAAAAAATAATGTTGTAGAAGCCGGCGCAATACTCCATATCATGGATAGCGGGATTACCCTCGTAGAAGAACGTGAAGCTTTTGCGAATTCAATTGATTCAAATGTAATCGTTGTGCTGGACGGTTATAGCTTTAATACTGATTATCAGATCACAATCAAACAACGGGGTAATAAATTGGTTTGTATCGATGATATTTATTCTTTCCATTTTGTTTCGGACGTAGTCATCAATCATGCAGGTGGTATTGATCGGGAAGCTTACAGCATTGAACCGTATACTCGTTTGTATTTGGGATTAAAATATGCAATGTTGCGCTCCCCTTTTTTGAAGTCTGCCTATGGGCATACGATGCCAAATGAGCGGGATGCTTTCATTTGTTTTGGGGGAGCTGATCCAAAAAATGACTTACTGATCGCTTTGTCTCGTCTTCCGGAATGGATGACTAGTATGACAATTAATATAGTCATAGGAGGTGCATATCGATATGAAGAAGAGCTTATTGGCTTTCTGGCAAACAAAAATTGGAGGTACAAGCTGCATAAAAACCTAAACGCGTCATCTATGTCGCATTTAATGACTAAATGTTCAATCGCGATCTGTTCACCTAGCTCGGTTGCATTGGAATATTTGGCGGTTTCAGATGGCAAGCTCTTTTTGATCGTAATAGCGGACAATCAACGAGATTTTTATAATTATCTGTTATCCGAAAAGCTAGGATTTCCATTTGATAATTTAAGGGAACAGGTTCATGTCGATCTTGAATTCCGAAGATCTCTTTTTGACGGAAAACAAAAAAGCAGATATTTGGAGATATTTAATTCTTTAAAATGAATGTTTTTTTAAGACCCGTGGAATTAGCTGACATTGAACAGTTACGCCAATGGCGCAATTCTGAAAATATCAGGACCGTGTCAATTTCAAATGAGTATATTACAACTGAAATGCAGGTAAACTGGTTTAATAAAATCAAAGACGAAAAAAATGGACTTTTTTGGATAGTGATGAATGATGCAAAACCAGTTGGCTTTGCATCGGTTAGAAAAATTGATTATACCAATTTAACTTGCGAATTTGCCAACTTATATCTCGGCGAGGCTGGCAATGAGGGATCTGGACTAGGCGCGATGATCGAATTTCTTGTGATAGATTACGTCTTTAACAATTTGCAAAATATTCGTAAAATCAACTGCGAAATATTGAGTAATAACCCTAAGGTAATTCAGATGATCAGAAAGTTTGGCTTCATAGAAGAAGGGATATTAAGAAAACAATATGTAAAAGACAATGTAGATTTAGACTTGCATTTGTTAGCTATCTTCAAGGATGTTTGGAACAACAATAAAGACAAATTAAAAAAAATGTTGTTCAGATGATTTTTTATTAATCTTAAAAAAAATGTTATGGACTTTGCATCTTTTCTTCCCAAGTTTAATGAGCAATTAATGGAGGATGACCTGAGTAAGATTTCTGGGCAAACAAAATTCAGACAGCTTAGCTCTTGGGATTCCTTGACTGCGATGGCCGTGATCACCATGATAGAAGACGAATATAAAGTCGGAATTAACGCGGAAACCTTTAAAACATTCGTTACTGTGGAAGATATATACAACCACGTATCTTCAAAAATTGTTGAATAGTGAATGCGAAAATAGTAGCTATTTCCTATTGGCTACCCGATCAAAAATTGACCAATGAGGAAATAAACAAACTGCATCCCGAGTGGTCAGTAGAAAAAATTGCATCCAAAACGGGTATTTACGAACGAAGGATCGCTAATGAAAATATTTCGACTGTTGACATGGCTTACTATGCAGTAGAAAGAATGTTTTCTGAGAATAATATTGATAAGTCCGTTGTCGACTTTATTTTGCTTTGTACCCAGAGTCCCGATTACTTTCTACCAAGCTCAGCGTGCGTTTTGCAAAACCGTTTAGGCCTGTCAACTTCAGTTGGCGCGCTCGATTTTAATCTTGGTTGTTCAGGGTACGTATATGGACTCGGACTGGCAAAGGGATTGATTGCTTCGGGTTCAGCAAAAAACGTACTATTGGTGACCTCTGAAACATACTCCAAATTAATTCACCCGGACGATAAGTCTAATAAAACAATTTTTGGAGACGCTGCTGCCGCTACGCTTATTTCTTCAGACGAAATGCTGGAAGGACTTTCGATTGGTAATTTTGTATATGGTACAGATGGTAAGGGCGCAGATAATTTGATAGTCAAAAATGGCGGGTTTGGAAATAAGCATATTTTTCCGAATAGGTCAACAAGCTTGGAAAATGATCAATTTAGTAGTGACGATTATTTATATATGAACGGAGCTGAGATATTTAAGTTTACTTCTCAAAACGTTCCGGAACTCGTGGATAGTGTGCTTAAGGCTAACAACACGTCTGACGAAGAAGTGGATATGTATATCTTTCATCAAGCAAATAAATACATGCTTGATTTTATCCGGAAAAAGATGCACATTCCTGAGAGCAAATTTTTTTACTTCCTGGAAACTTGCGGAAACACAGTTTCTTCAACAATCCCCATTAGCTTATCGGAGGCTTTCGCGCAGCGGAAAGTATCTAATAAGAGCAAAATTCTGTTAGCTGGTTTTGGAGTAGGGTATTCCTGGGCTGGTTGTATTCTCGAATAAAGATTTTATTTGTTGAAATTGATTAAAATGGATGTACAAATTAGTGCCATATCATATTGGTTACCTGAGCAGGTTTTAACTAATGAAGAAATCAATCGCAATCATCCTACATGGGAGATTGAAAAGACTTCTATTAAGACAGGGATACGAGAAAGAAGAGTTGCAGGAGAACAATCGACGGGCGATCTCGCTTACATGGCTGCTGTTCAGCTATTTAATGAACATAAAATAGCTCCCGATTTAATTGATTTTGTTTTACTCTGCACACAAACTCCTGATTTTTTTCTTCCCACGACGGCATGTATTTTACAAAATAGACTGGGGCTAAAAAAATCTTGCGGTGCTCTTGATGTAGGGCTAGGCTGTTCAGGCTATGTCTATTGTCTGGGGTTGGCCAAGGGACTTGTTCAATCCGGATCTGCAAGAAATGTGCTCTTAATTACCGCTGACACGCTTACAAAATTGCTTCATAAAGATGACAAATCAAGCATCCCACTCTTTGGAGATGCTGCAACTGCGACATTGGTTTCCTGCGAACAAAAAGGAATAAAGATTGGAAATTGTGTATACGGTTCAGATGGAGAGGGGGCAAATAATCTCATTGTCAAAAATGGTGCGAACAAGCACAAACCAATGGATGGGATTGATATTTACGACAATGAAAATGAGTTTGTTCGAAATGACAACAATTTGTACATGGACGGAACTGAAATTTTTAAATTTACAGCGTCCAACGTGCCGCCTCTTATCAAGAGGGTTTTAGAACAAAACATGCTTAGCAGGGACGAAGTAGATTTATTTGTTTTTCATCAGGCAAACAAATATATGCTTGACTTTGTACGCAAAAAGATCGGTATTGAACCAAGTAAGTTTTTCTATCATTTAGAAAGGAGCGGCAACACAACTTCCTCAACAATTCCAATAGCTTTGAAAGAAGCCATGATTCAAAACAAAATGACAAGCAATAGTAAGGTCGTTTTAGCTGGCTTTGGTGTTGGGTATTCTTGGGCCGCGTGCGTATTAGGTAATTAAATCTAGATTAATGAAAATAGCAAATATTAGTGTCGGTTTAGGTGCAAAACCCTTTATAATTGCAGAAATGTCGGGAAATCATAATCAATCCCTTGACAGAGCTTTATCAATCGTAAAGGCAGCCGCAGATTCAAAAGCAGATGCAATAAAATTACAGACATATACTCCTGACTCTATTACAATAAATCAGCACGGCGGGTTGTTTGACATCCAAGACAAAAACTCTCTATGGACAGGTAGAAATTTGTATGATTTGTATTCTGAGGCTATGACACCATATGAATGGCACGAAGCAATATTTTCATATGCTGCCGAGCTGGGGTTAATTTGCTTTTCGACTCCATTCGATGATTTTGCTGTTGACTTATTAGAAAAATTGGGGGCTCCTTGTCATAAAATTGCTTCATTCGAAAACAACCATCATCCTCTGTTGAAAAAAATAGCTAAAACGGGAAAGCCTGTGATCATGTCAACTGGGGTATCGACCCTTGGTGGTATTGATGAGTCTGTGACAGTTTTGCGAGACAATGGGTGCCGTGATTTAGCGTTGTTAAAATGTACGAGTAATTATCCTGCGTCACCAGCCAACACAAACGTTAAAACTATTCCACATATGCGTGAAATGTTCAAATGTGAAATAGGTCTTTCTGATCACACGATGGGAGTGGGAGCGTCTGTTGCGGCAGTTAGTTTAGGAGCAACGATTATTGAAAAACATTTTTGTTTAAGTCGCGCAGAAGGGGGAGTCGATAGTGCTTTTTCTTTGGAGCCACATGAATTTAAAACCCTTGTTGAAGAAACAGAGAGAGCATGGCTTTCATTGGGGGAGGTCCAGTATGGGATCCAGGAAGCGGAACGAAAAAGCGTTGAATATAAAAGATCGATCTATGTTGTAGAGGATATTGCAGCAGGCGAAAAGTTTAGTGAGAAAAATATAAGAATTATTCGTCCTGGCGACGGATTGCATCCAAGATATTACGAACAATTGTTACTGAGCTGTGCCTCTTCTGATCTTAAAAAAGGAACACCCGTTAAATTTCGGGATGTCCTATAAAATATTGCCGCGCTAAAGTTCTCTACAGACAATTAATTTTCAAGCAGTTTAACGAATGACAAAAAAACATGGATTATTTCCAGTCGATGCTTTTTGGTTTGTTTTTGGTACTTTTTTAATGCTTTTATCTTGTAATAAGGATACGTTCCCTTCTGGTCTTACCAATTTTGGGAAAATTTGGTCGAATAACAATTATTCGGCTTTTACTGATTTGATTAGATATAATAATTTATGGTATTGCGTTTTTCGTGAAGCGGATAGTCATGTTGGAACAAATGGAACGATAAGGGTTTTGGTATCTGATAATGCCAGAAACTGGCGGTCTTTGAGTGTACTTCAGATTCCTGAAAATGATTTGAGAGATCCAAAGTTTGTTATCAACTTTAAACATGAGTTATGTATTTATGCAGGGGCTATTCACAAGCCAAACAGCTTGCAGAATATTGTCTGGGTATTGAACACAAGCGACCTTATATGGGGAAATCCGATTAATATGCAAGTTAAGGATGATTGGCTTTGGCGCATTAATAACAATTTAAAGGAAATGTATTCTTTCGCATATTCGGGAAATGGGAACGCTGGGACTAAAATTTCATATTATTTAAGCGATGCCGGCAGTTTTCCTAACTTCAAGCTTCAGCGCGCCAATATAATAGATGATGGGTGTCCTTCAGAAACCGCCATGACTTTCCAAGACTCTACAATTTACGTCATTGCCAGAAGAGATTGCGGAGATAAAAATTCGTGGCTTGGAATAAGTGATCAGGCAGTTAGAAAAATTGAATGGTTTAATCTTAACATGATTCTTCAGTCGCCCAGCATGATCAATACGCCTCATGGAATTTTTGTCGCTGGCCGAATTTATCCGCCTAGTGACATCAAGGTTGCGATTTTTAAGTTGAATACTTCAAATAGAGCTCTTGAAAAGATCACAAATTTACCCTCGGGCTATGATACGGGATATCCAGGGCTGGCATTTTACAACGATTCGCTGTATATCTCCTATTATTCTGCTGATGAATCAAATTTTAGGGCCATCTATCTTAGCGCTTATAAATTAAAGTAGTTTCTTAATGAAGACAAAGGCGTATTTATTGGAGTACATACGACAGCATGACAGCGAATATAATCGCAGGGTGGATTTACTCAAAATTGAACTTGACCACTTCATTTATAGCTATGGAGACCATTTTAAGAATCCAAAAGAGGGACGAAAACCAAGTACAATTGATTTGCACAAAATGTTGTATAAACTTTATACATACTATTCAGTCTTTTTCAAGAATGTGAACTTTGATAAATTAGGTGGTGCAAATGTTTTATCTCTTGTTTATTTTAAAAATTTCAGCGAGGAATTGAAAAGCGAAGGATATAATGCTTACTCACCAATATGGACTCCAGTTGGAAAAAATGTTATTGGGAATTTAGATTTAACCAAACATGTGTGGCGCTTAAATAAACAGTTCAAAACTGCAAATTTTAATAAGCTACTTTCTGAGTCATTTAGTAAAGCGATTCAAAATTTCGAGGAAGATACTTTTGCTTTTATCAAGGAAAAAAAACTTAAAAGCTTATTCCTTTTCACAAATCAGTTGTTTTATTCGAAGATTGCAATAAACGTTTTCAAAAGGCTAGGTCGGCCATCATTCGTCTTGTCACATGGAATGCCGGGAGTTTACCTTCCAGAGGACGAAAGTCGAACTGATTATTTACTGGTCTGGGGCGATAAAATCCGTGAAAACTATATTGAGGCTGGCGTTGATGCTAAAAAAATATACGTGTCTGGGCACCCGTCCTACACAAATTATAAGCGTTCCTTGCAATGCAAATTTGCTTTTGACGATATCTTAGTTGTTTGCAAGTCTGCATCATTACATCAGCATACTTATTCGCCTGTCCTTACGGATAGAGGAAACTTAATTCTTTATCTGTTACAAATAAAGAATGTTTTAGTATCATTGGGTGTCAAAAAAGTTCGTGTTCGGCCCCATCCTACTATGAACGCTTTATGGTTTGAAAGTTTGCTAGGGTCAGATTTTTTTGTCCTTGACATTGACCCACTTCCAGACTCATTAAAGCGATCGTCATTGGTCATAGGGCCGGGATCCACATTACTTCTGGAAGCGCAATTGTTTGGCACTAACTACTTAGTCTACGAACCCAATCTGGATAAGCTTGACTTAGCTGGCGGTCCAATCGCCAGGCCGTTCGATGGTTCAGATAAAAATATACCTGTAGCAAGAAACGAAACGGACCTCCGGCACATGTTGCAACAAAAAGAAAGAAATAATCCTGCCTTCCTAGAAGATTATCTCAGTCCATTAAATCTTTCATTTGTTAAATCGTTAATTGGCTAGGATGAGTAAACCAGTTCGCTATACAAAAAATTATTTTAATATATACCTGTGGAAGGGGACCGGTTATTTTGCAAGCTTTGCGTCTCTGGCTATCGCTACTCCAAGGCTAGCTGCTAATCCCTCATTATTTGGAATTTTTACGTTTTGTATTTCCCTTAATATCTTTTTTCAGTATGCCGATCTTGGATTTATAAATGCCGCACAAAAATATTCATCAGAGTATTTCGCCCGAAATGATATTGAATCGGAGATCAAGGTTACAGGGTTTTCGAGCTTTATTTTATTGGCTTTTATTGTGCCACTTTTTTTGAGTCTGTTGTGGTTATCGTATAATCCTAACATGATTATACGAGATCTTGCATTGAATACAGCAGAATGGGCACTAGCTCACAAATTGTTATTCACACTTGCAATTTTTTCACCAGTACTTATTATTCAAAGAATTCTTCAGATTATTTTTTCGGTTCGGCTCGAAGATCACTATACGCAAAGGGTAAACATTTGCGTGTCCATATTGCGTGTAATTTCAGTGTTTTATTTTTTTGCAAATGGTAAATACCTAATAGAAGAATATTTTTTATTTTATAATTTATTATCATTAGTATCAATATTCGTAATAATAAAGATTGCCATAAGAAGATATGCATATGACTTTCTGAAACTGTTAAACAATATCAGATTCTCAAGTGAAATGTATCAAAAAACATCAAAACTTGCAATAAATTCATTGTTCTTGGCATTGGCTTGGATAGTTTTTTACGAGCTGGATTTGGTATACATCGGTTTTTTTTTGGGGAAAGAATCTGTCGCTTATTACGCCCTTGGATTCACTATACTTTCATTTTTTAGAGATCTATTTGGAACTTTTTACTACCCTTTTTTAGTAAGGTTTAATCACTTGGTTGGAGAAAAAAATGAGCAAGGTCTAATGAGCCTTTATCACACTTTGCTTAAAATAGGACTAAGCATTGTCATACTTCCTGTAGTCTGCCTTCAAATCTTTGCGGAGCCTATCATTGTGTCTTGGGTCGGGTTTAAATATGAGCCTTCAATAAAAGTGGTACAATTACTTCTATGCAGTTATTTTCTGTCGTATATCACTTATCCTGCAAGTGCTATGCTTACTGCTAAGGAGGAATTAAAAAAATTATACATTACAGCTGCTGTTTTGCCTGTTTTTTTTCTTACGGGAGTGTTATTGACCCAGCATAAATGGGGCATTGTTGCTTATGCACTTTTTAAAACACTCGCAATTTTAGTAAATGGGACACTGCTTTTTTTCATTTCATTAAAACAACTTGAGATATCTGCACGTGTGTTTTTTTCTAAATACATCAAACCATTTCTGTTAGCTCTATTTTCAATAGTCCTGGTTGGAAATGTTATCGTTAAAGTTTTACCGCTAGAAAAAGGTTTTTACGCTTTGTTTGTAACAGTCGCAGCTTATGTGTGTGTGCTGTTTTTCGGATTTTTTGTTTACTTCTTGTCTGATCCTATTATAAAGGAGTTTGGCGTTGCAACCTATTATAGATTAACCAAAAGCACTAAAATATAAGAATGTCATCAAAAGTTCGATTGTTCGCGTTTTACTTACCGCAGTTTCATCCAATTCCAGAGAATGATCAATGGTGGGGGAAAGGGTTTACCGAATGGACTAATGTTGGTAAAGCCAAAACTTTGTTTAAAGGGCATTATCAGCCCAGAGTGCCAGCGGATTTGGGATACTATGATCTCCGTATTCCGGAAGTAAGAGAACAACAAGCTAGAATGGCACAGGCAGCAGGCATAGAAGGATTCTGCTATTGGCACTACTGGTTCGGAAATGGAAAGCGTTTACTTCAACTGCCATTTGAAGAGGTGTTGGCGTCAGGAAAACCCGACTTCCCATTTTGTTTGGCGTGGGCCAATGAATCCTGGAAAGGATTTAATCATGGATTAAAAAATAGGAATGTATTAATCGAGCAACAGTATCCTGGAGAAGAGGATTACAAGCAACATTTTTATGCGGTTTTACCTGCCTTTAAGGATAAAAGGTATATTACCACTCAAGGTAAGCCGGTATTTTTGATATATCGCCCGTTCGAGCTTCCCGATGTTAAAAGATTTATTTCGCTTTGGCAGGACTTAGCCATTGAAAACGGATTAAAGGGTATATATTTTATTGGGCAAACGAACCATTACGCCCAATGGCAAGACATTTTAAATTTATCGTTTGATGCAGTCAACATTGTAAGAATGACTGATTTTCTAAAATACCACAGGTCTCCAGGAAAAAAGGTCACAGATAAAATAAATCGTTTTTTCAGAAAAGTGCCGTTGGTATATAATTATGAGGCTATGGCGGCATATTTCACAGGCGCTGAAGACTTTAACAGCAAATGTATACCAACTATCATCCCGAACTGGGATCATTCACCCAGAAGTGGAAGGGAGGGGCTGGTGATGCACAATTCAAGTCCGGAGCTTTTTGGCAAGCATGTTAATGATGTCTTCTCAAAAATTAAGCAAAAGCCAGAGGAGCTGAGAATCGCCTTTATAAAATCCTGGAATGAATGGGGCGAGGGTAATTATCTTGAGCCTGATCTCAAATTCGGACATCAATACCTTGAAGTGTTAAAGCAAAATGTAAACGAATTTAACAATAGGTAATGCTATTTTACATAGGCATTTTTCTTTTTCTTATATGCTTTTTAGTTCTGGACTTTGTAAAGGACGGACAAAGTATCAAAAGTTTTCTCTTTTACTTACTTGTTCTATCCTTTGTCTTTTTGGGAGGTATCCGTTGGGAGACTGGAACTGACTGGAATAATTATTACTCGTTGTTTAACAGGAGCGGCAGCGAAAATGCAGTTGAAAACGAAACAACTTTTGAGATTGGATTTCGATATTTCAACTTTTTGGCAAGGAAGATTACCGATAGTTACACGGTATTTCTTTTGGTATCCGGCCTTTTTATAATATTGACAAAAAGCGCATACCTGAAAAATAATACGAAATACTTCTTTTTGGCGCTTTTTTTATACTATGCTTATTTTTTCTGTGATGTTTTTTTTGTCCGTCAATCAATCGCAATCTCGCTTACATTAGTGAGCACGACATATATTGTTAAAAGGAAATTTATTCCATTTTCCTTGATTATTGCGGGTGCATCATTATTTCACTCCTCTGCCGTTTTATTTATAATAGCCTATTTTGTTTATTCATGGAAAATCCCTACTACTGTTATCGTTATTGCCGTATTGTTGAGCATTTTATATATGGCAATGGGACTCGACACCGTCGTATTTAAATTCTTAGCGCCCCGACTTGGATTCAATGAATTTATTGCAAACAGACTCAACGAATATCTTGAAAAAGGAAAAGAAAGTACATTCGGATCGAATGTTAGTAAGACTACCATCCTGATTCTGGGAGTTTTTAAAAGGGGGTTGTTGTTACCGCTATTTCTGTGGGTTCGGGCCAATATAGAACGTGAAAAAAAGGTTGAATTTAATGGCTATTTGAATCTAGTGGTACTTGGAACCATTCTTTTCTTCTTGACTGCAGGCTTCGTTGCGTTGCAAAGAGTAATTACATATTTTGCTTTTTATGAAATATTATTGTTACTGATGGTAGTTGGATATTTGCACAAGAGAATAAGTATACCTATAATATATTTTTTTTTAATACTATACGCTTTTTCTAAGTTTTACTATGGCTTTGCAGGCTATAAGGACTTATATGTTCCCTACTACAGTATATTTGATAGTAAGATTAATAGACGCGATTATTAAAGGACTTCAATGAAGAAAAAGATCAAGGTAGTTGAGCCGTTGTGGACCGGGGAAAAACATTCATCATTCAACGCCGCATTTCTGGGCGTTTTGTCCCATGCGTTTCCCGCATCGCAAATTGTTTTTTACGGAGAAAAAACGCATCTGAGTTGTGTACAAAAAAAGTTTTCGGGTGCGGCCATAGATTTTAAATGCATTTTTAATGTTCGATCTGACAATAAAATTGTTATTCCATTCCTTTATATAATATCCGTTTTACAAACTATCCGCTTTCTGCTCTTTACGCCCTTTAGTCAACAGTTAATATTTTCCGGTTTAAGTCCTTTCGCTTACCCCATGGTATTATTATTGAACTTTTTTTTTAGGCGTAAAATAATTTTTGTTTGTCATGGTGAACTGGCTTTCATCGAAAAAGATACATATCGTCTTTTGAACGGACACTACAAATTAATCGCTATCATGTTCAAGAGAGCTTTTCCCCTTCTTATTAAAAAATCACGTATCTATTTAATTGTTCTTGGCGAGAATATCGTTGCTGAATTGAAGCGTTATTATAACGGTGATTTTACGAAGAATTTTTTAGTAATTGAGCATCCATATTGTCTTCAACCGACGGAATCTAATACTAAATCTCTTCCAAATAATAAGCTAAGACTCGCTACCGTGGGATTAGCAACAAGAATGAAAAGAGCCGATCTTATAATTGAAATTCATGATCGACTAAAGACAAAAGGAATTTTGGATAAGGTTCAATTAGAAATAATTGGAAAAGTAGCTGACTTTACTTCCGAATTAAATGGTAAAAAAATAAATTACCCCGATGGTAAATATTTTCTAGATCAGGGTACGTACGACAAGAAAATTAGCCAGCAAGATTTCATCTTATTCTTTTATCCAGATGCTACATACAGGTTAACTCCTAGCGGCGCCTTTCTTGATGCAGTTTCACATAAAAAGCCTGTTATCGTTCTTAAAAACAATTTTTTTGAAACATACTTTAACAAGGCAGGCCAGATTGGTTATATGTGTGATTCAATTGCTGATATGTGCGAATGCATAGAAAAGGAAATTACAAATTGTAGCAATGGAGCAAAGGATACTTTTGGAAGTAATATTGACAAACTTTATCAATTTTTTAGTATACCGGGCGTTGCAAAATCGCTTAGAAAGCAGGTTGAGTTAAGGGGAATAATTCATTTATTCGAAAATAATTGATTTATGAAGGTGTTACACATCGCTGAATCAACTAAAGGGGGAGGAGCCGAAAATGTATTTTCGCAAACGGTAAAAGCACTTAAAGAGTATGGTGTTGGAGATTTTGCTCATTATGTTGCTGCTCGCGAAAATGACAATACAGATTTTCCCATTGACCTCTCTTTTCCAAGCATTGGAAAAGCGAACTTTTTTAATTCAATTTATTCCGTCAAAAATTTCTTACTATTAAGACGGTACTTGTTTAAATTGAGACCCGATGTTATCCACTTCCATTTAGTAGGAAATCTGTCTCCGTCTGTTTTACATGCAATTTTTTTGTATAAAAAAAAGGCGCCGAAATGCAAGATTTTGCAAACAGTCCACACATATGAGCACGTTTGCTCGCATCATGCTGCGTATGACTATCGGCTGGAGCGCCGGTGTTTAGATTGTAAGGCTGACAAATACAAAATAAAAATTTTTAAGAGAAGATGTAGTCGAAAGGGAGCTTTACATTCGTTTGGCAAAGGAATTACTAGTTTGATAGGAGATTTATTTTTTAACAACGGTTTAGTTGATAAATGGATTACTCCATCGGAATTTTTAGGAGCTTTATTGAGTGATCGTTATGGAGAACATTCTGTAAGCGTTTTAAAAAATTCGATAAGTCACATTGGTCAATCTGTCGTAGAAAAGAAAAACGTTATTACCTATTTTGGGCGGTTTTCAGAGGAAAAAAATTTACAACTTCTTCTTAATATCATGCCTTCCTTGATTCGTCTTATTCCTGATATTAAGTTAAAGCTGATCGGGGATGGTCCCATGCTTTTAGAGTTAAAAAATGTCGTTGTTTTAAAAAACTTGCAAAACCATGTGCAGTTTTCGCCTTTTATGCCACCAACCAAGCTTTCTGAGCTAATTGGCGATGCGAAAGTTTTTGTTCTTCCTTCAAAGCTATTTGAAACTTTCAGCTTGGTCTTATATGAGAGCGTGTTAGCAGACATGATTCCCATAGCAGGTAATTATGGAGCGTTAAAAGAAGCCATCGAATGGTTGGGATGTGGCGAAGTTTTTGATGAGGTAAATCAAGAAGAACTCGTTGAAAAAATCATTAATAGCGTACTTTGTTATGCAAGTCAAAAATCAGTAATCGTGGCTGCAAAGGAAAAAATAACTAAAAATCTTAACATGAGCAGGTATAGGGATTCTCTTATCCAAGTATACCGCGATTGTTCTCATAATTAATTTTTTTATTATGTGTTACAAGAAACTTCTAGTGGTTTTTATTTTTACTGCTGCCGTGTGTTTTGTGGAGATACAAACGATCTCAGGTCAAACGAATTCAGTAAGTGTCACAACTTTCGGAGCCAAGGGTGATGGTCAAACAGATGACCAGCCCGCTTTACAAAAAGCATTGATGTATTGTGTCGAAAATAATAAAACATGTGTTATCCCTAAAACAAAGTCATTCTACTTTGTAAAGAAATCTATTCGAGTACCTCTGAGTTCGGGAAATAGGCTAGATATTTCATCGGAAGGGGCAGTCATAAAGTCAGCGTATCCATTGCTTCCTGATAGTAATAAGCTCGCTAATATGACCGCATTTCGCGAAGATGCAATTTTGTCAATTGGTCCGGCGAGTATAAAGAATGCAAGGACGATAAGCAATATTTTTGATAACAATTTAAATATCACTGTAAATATCAAAGGGCTGGTAATTGATGGTAAAGCTATGCCACAGAAAGAAGTTCCTGATGGATTCAATGAACATATTAATATCGGACTACAGATCGCTGCAGAAACAATTTCGATAAGCGACTGCAAATTTGTAAATGTTTTTGGTGATGGGTTCATGGCCCTGGGCCCGAAGAACCTCATAGTCTCAAACTGCAATTTTATTGACGTCGGCGGTCGTGGTAAAACTCCACGCCTTTATAAAGTCGATAATGATCACTTCGGGGATGCTATAAACATAAGTGCTGTGAAAGACCGTGGAAAAGTTGAAATTGCCGATTGTAAGTTGAGTGGCCTTAAATTGGGCCAGCGTAGAAGTAGAATCGGCATCACGTTCAATTTTTCCGAAGATCCAAATGTTCACTATAATATTTCAATTAAAAATTGTGATATACAGAACTATGCAAAATGTGTCCACATTGAGGAAAATGCAGTATCTACAACCGAGATCTCGAATTGTAATTTAAGCGATTTCAATTATGCTATTGCTAATGTCCGGAATAAGGGGGCTGTGTGCAATATTAGAGATAGCCGAATTACTATTGGTCAAAATAATAATGAAGAAGCTATAGGGGCGGCAGCTTTGGGATTAAATTACTCAAGTAATGCAGCTATTAATGTGTATGGCACAACAGTTAATTTTGACAAATGTGGACTCTATCAAAGTATCGCGCAGGTTCAGTTATTTGATAATTGCATTTTCAACGCGTTTAACAGCAACATCTTTTTTGCCGTAGGTCCGCGCGTGGAATTTAATAAATGTACATTTAATAATTTTGGGGGCACTAATAAGTCTTTTTTCAAAGAAGGCAACACTCCTAGATACGTCACTGTTAAAGACTGCGTTTTTAATGGAGGCGGCAAGGTCTTCAGCGAAAAAGGGGTAGTTTTAAACTTTATCAATTCTAAGAGCACAATTTCCAACACATATCTGATTAACAATCAATAATTAACTCGTAAAAAGTAAATGAGCAACCTTGTTTCGATCGTCACTCCTATTTATAATGCCGAGCTTTATTTGAAGGAGACAATCGAGTCTGTTATAAATCAAACATTCACCAATTGGGAATTACTATTGGTAGATGATTGTTCCTCGGATAACGGTGTAACTGTAGCTAAAATGTTCGCTGAGAGAGATTCGAGGATTAAAGTACTACTGATGCCGCGAAACGGTGGGGCTGCGGCTGCAAGAAATATGGCAATAAAAAATGCAAGTGGAAAGTACATAGCTTTCCTAGACAGCGACGATACCTGGAGCAAAACGAAGTTGGCAATTCAACTTGACTTTATGCAGAAAGAAAATGTATCATTCTGTTTCAGTTCATATAATGTAGTTAATGAAAACGGTGAATTTTTGAAACAAATAAAAGTAAGAAATACTATAAATTATAGAGGATTGCTTAATGGCTGCAGTATAGGATGTTTAACAGTTGTCTATGATGTTGAAAGATTTGGCAAACTGTATTTTTTGGACAGCGAAAACACTGACACTTCTGTCGCCCCTGCGATATTAAAAAGATGGGGAAAAGAAGACTATGTATTATGGTTAACAATAGCGAGAATGCTACACAGCACTTCTGATGATGTCATGGCCGGTGTTAGTTTACCTCTCGCCAACTACAGAAAAAGGACTGGTGGAATTTCTTCAAACAAATTGAATGCTGCAAAATATCAATGGCTCGTTTACCGACAAATTGAAAAACTTAACCCCTTAACATCTTTGTATCATTTCTTATGCTACTTTGTCCATGGATTAAAAAAGCATTTTTTTTAACCGAATACCTTTTAAAAAGTAACGTGTCACCCTTCAGAATTTTCTTCAAAATTTTTTAATATAGTTTTTTTTGATGTTTAAATTGGTATCTTCATTTGAATGCGTATTTTAGGCTTTGAATGTCTGAATATGTATACCCGTCTCGAATTTCTTAAAAGAACTTTTATATCGGCTAGTCTTTTTTCTATTTCCAGTTGTACAAAAAAAAATAGGTATTCATTTTATCCCGATGAGTCGGTCTTGGATTACAATTTTTCTAAAAATATATCTATACGCGAAAGTGATCGGATCGTTTTTCAAGGGGATTCAATTACCGATTCTTCGAGAAACCGAACTATTTCTGGAAGCAATACAAGCGAAGGGCTCGGAATGGGTTATGTAAGATATGTCTCTGAGGCAATTCTAAAAAATAACACCGGTAAAAATATAGCTATATTTAATCGAGGGATCGCTGGAAATACTTCTGGCGATTTGTTAGCTAGATGGTCAGTCGATTGTATTAGTCTTAATCCAAATGTATTAAGCGTTTTGATAGGAGTTAATGATTTGCGTTATCATGTTACTCCTGCCGAATATTACCATAATTTAAAACAGCTTGTCGATCAGGCTTTCACGGCAAATCCAAATCTGCGATTGATCTTGGCGGAGCCATTTATTTTGCCTAACATTAACTCGTACGGATCTTTTATCGACAACTTCCGAGAGTACCGTATTGCTGTAAGGATGGTGGCAAAAGAATACGGCGCAGCCTTTATTCCGTGCTATAATGCACTTATTTCACATATTCAAAATGCTGATTATACAAAGTTTTCAGTCGACGGTTTTCATCCTTCAGCACTTGGAGTTGAGATTTTGGCTCAAGAATGGGAGAACGTCATTCACTAGAAAACGAATTGTTACAGAGTTGGTTGCATTACTTGCTCATTGTCGTAAAGAAGTTTATTCGATAATTTACGACCTTGTTTCATAAAATATTTTTCGAAAGAAACGTAAACTAGGTAGCTTATGATCAATGTGAGGAAAATCGACAGGCAGAGTTTAGCCCAAATTAATTCTGTATTGTCGGACTTAAAAAGTTTGTTTGTTACAAACCATACCAAAGGATGAAGCAGGTACATCGAATAACTGAACTCTCCTAGAAGGCGTAGCGCTTTGTCAACTACCCCTGGTAATAAAAACGTGCCTTTATAAAATGCAAAGCAAATTCCGAATGCTAGGGCAGTGAATATTAAACGGTTAATGCCAAACACAGTATTTGTATTGGTCGGTATGAATGCAAATAAAATAACTGAAACTAAGCCAATTATTACACATAGCCCTTTTTGGGGATTCAAAGAATGAAAAAAATATCCGATCAAATAACCTCCCAGAAATAAAAAAATTTGGTTAAGGGGATTGGTGTAATTGTGCCACTGAAGTTGGTCAGCTAGTGAGATCGTAGGTTTTATTTTAAAAAAACAAAAATATAGCTGTACAAAAAAAATCGACACCCCAAGCAGCAAAAAAAATTTTCTATTTTGCTTGCTTAAAAAAATAAAAACAGGAAAAAATAAGTAGAATACTAACTCGTTTCCAATTGACCAAACCCCCGTTCCTATATAACCGTCCCAGCTTAAAACTGAAAACGCACCCGACAAATTTAAAATTAACGCCTTTATTGGAAAAGACTCTTTTACAAAGCAGGTCAGAATTGTCACCAACCATAATAATGGGAAAATTCGGAAAAGACGTTTGATGAAAAAGTCAATGATTTGCGACGTTGATGGCTTCATCTTTAAAAAATATACATGGTACAAGGTAAGGCCACTTAGTACATAAAATATTGAAACTCCATAAATTCCGATTCGCCCAAGAAACGTACTATCTTTATAGGCTCCAAACGTCCAGCTACAATAATGATAAATCATTATAAATAAAGCAGCAAGTCCGCGCAAATAATCAAGGGAATAAAGGCGTGATTTATGATTGTTTTGTACCATGTTTACGTCGCTCAAATTTGTGATTCTGGGCAAAGAAACAAATTGTTGTTCAAAGAATTAAAAAAATGAAAATTCTACTTACAGGTGCAGCCGGTTTTATCGGTTTCCATGTAGCTAACAGATTATTAAAAGATGGTCATACAGTCGTTGGTATAGATAGCCTTAATCATTATTACGATTTACATTTGAAAGTGGACCGGCTTCAGGAGCTAGGCATTGACAGAAATAACATCGCATACAAAACCCGGATAGATAGTGATATTTATCCGGGTTTTATTTTTGGTCAGTTGAATCTTGAAGACAAAGATGGGCTCAACAAAGCTTTTGAAAAAGCTCAATTCGACTTGGTGATTCACTTAGCAGCCCAAGCTGGTGTCAGATACAGTTTAACACATCCTGATGCGTACATCAGCAGTAATATTGTTGGATTTGTAAACGTCTTGGAGTGCTGCAGAAATTATGGCGTAAGGCATTTGGTTTTCGCCAGCAGCTCCAGCGTATATGGTCTGAATGATGAAGCACCATTCACTACAGATCAAAATACGGATCATCCGATATCCCTGTATGCAGCTACAAAAAAGAGCAACGAACTAATGGCGCATTCTTATAGTCATTTGTTCCAGATACCTGTGACTGGTCTTCGTTTTTTTACAGTATATGGACCTTGGGGAAGACCAGACATGGCTCCTTTTCTTTTCACAAAGGCGATTATAGATGGAAAACCACTCAAAGTGTTTAATTACGGCGAAATGAAGCGTGACTTTACTTACGTCGATGATATAGTTGAAGGAGTAGCGCGAATCATGAATTTTCCACCTAACCCCGATCCTGAATGGAAATCAAGCAACTCCGATATTTCCTCGTCAACAGCTCCATACAAAATCTATAATATCGGCAAAAATGCTCCAATTAGTTTGATGGATTTTATAGCCGCACTGGAAAATGAAATTGGAAAAAAGGCAATAGTTGAATTTTTGCCAATGCAAGCGGGTGACCTAACTGCTACCTATGCCGACGTAGCTGATTTAATACAACGCATTGATTATAAACCTACAACATCAATTGAAGATGGTGTCCGCAAATTCGTAAAATGGTACAGAACTTATTATAAGATAACTAAGCCTTCTTATTATTAATTCGTTTTTAGGGGCCTAATTTTCCTCTTTGTATATTCGCAATTCGTAAAAAAGACCAATGAGCAAAAATATTTTGATTACTGGCGGCGCCGGATTTATCGGTTCACACGTAGTTCGTTTGTTTGTAAACAAGTACCCAGACTACAAACTAGTGAATCTTGATGCGCTGACCTACGCTGGAAACCTCGAAAACTTAAAAGACATAGAGCAGGCAGATACCTATACCTTCGAAAAGGTAAACCTTCTGGATGCTGATGCTTTAAAAGCCGTTATAGAAAAGCATAATATCACAGATATTATTCACCTTGCTGCAGAATCGCATGTAGACAGGTCGATCTTGTCTCCTCTTGATTTTATATATACCAACATTATAGGTACGGTTAATTTATTAAACATAGCGAAAGATGCATGGAAGGGTGATTTTTCGAAGCATCGGTTTTACCATATATCAACGGACGAAGTTTATGGAACACTGGGTGATACGGGTATGTTTACTGAGGCAACTTCTTATTCACCCAACTCGCCCTATTCTGCAAGTAAAGCATCTTCAGATCATTTTGTAAGAGCTTATGGCGAGACATATGGATTGCCTTTCGTTATTACCAATTGCTCCAACAACTATGGTCCAAATCATTTCCCTGAAAAATTGATCCCGCTTTTCATTAATAATATTATCAATAATAAACCTTTACCTGTTTATGGAAAAGGTGAAAACACGCGCGATTGGTTGTATGTGATCGATCATGCGCGCGCTATTGATACAGTGTTTCATAACGGGAAAAATCATGAAACCTACAACATTGGTGGATTCAATGAATGGAAGAATCTTGACTTGGTGAAGTTGCTTTGCAAGCTGATGGACGAGAAACTAGGCCGCCCGGCCGGTACAAGTGATTCGTTGATAACCTATGTTAAAGATCGGCCAGGTCACGATTTACGCTATGCAATTGATGCAACGAAAATAAACCGCGAGTTGGGCTGGAAGCCTTCAGTAACTTTTGAAGAGGGTTTGAGTAAAACAATAGATTGGTATCTTGATAATAAAGATTGGCTGGAACATGTTACCAGTGGCGATTATCAGCAATACTATGCGAAACAGTATGCTGGGTAAAGAATACGTAAACAGGATTGTAATAAAGAATAGATATTGTCAAAAATGAGAATTGAAAAAACGATACTTGAAGGATGCTTTATTATCCACGACACGATCTTTAAGGATAACAGGGGCTACTTCTTCGAAAGTTTTAATAAAAAGAAGTTTGAAGAATTAACAGGACAAGAAATTGATTTCGTACAAGATAATCAATCACATTCCACCAGAGGAACTTTAAGAGGTTTGCATTTCCAGAAGGGAAATTATGCTCAGGCCAAACTGGTGCGAGTTCTCTCTGGTAAGGTTTTAGATGTGGCAGTTGATATAAGACCTGATTCTAAAACTTTCGGTCAGTATGTGGCAGTCGAGCTTTCTGAAACTTCCGGGACGCAATTTTTTGTTCCACGCGGGTTCGCTCACGGATTTGTTGTATTGAGTGCTCAGGCTACCTTCTTCTATAAGTGCGATAACTATTATAACAAGGCTTCAGAAGGAGGTATTATATACAACGACAAAGATTTAAATATTGATTGGAGTATCGCTGACAACGAACTGATCTTATCTGAAAAAGATTTGCAGTTGCCTTCTTTTGTAGAAACCACATCATCAATTCTTGATTTTGCCAACAATCTTATTTAACTAACTTAAAACCCTTACATTAACATGAAAGGAATTATTCTTGCGGGAGGATCAGGCACAAGACTCTATCCAATTACAAAGGGAATTAGTAAACAGCTTATGCCGATCTATGATAAGCCGATGATATATTACCCGTTGTCTATTCTAATGTTGGCTGGCATAAAAGATGTTCTGATAATCACGACTCCCGAAGATTCTGATCAGTTTCAAAGGCTTCTTGGCAATGGTTCGGCAATAGGATGTTCTTTTTCTTATGCGGTACAGGAAAAACCCAATGGCCTCGCTCAGGCATTTGTTATAGGAGAGGAGTTTATCGGGAAAGATAAAGTAGCACTAATACTCGGCGATAACATCTTCTACGGCTCAGGTTTTAGCAAGTTAGTCCAATCATTTAACGATGTTAATGGGGCTGCCATCTTCGCATATGAAGTTCTCGATCCAGAGAGGTACGGTGTTGTTGAGTTTGATAAGGATTTCAAGGCATTATCTATCGAAGAGAAACCAGCTCAGCCCAAAAGCAGCTACGCTGTCCCCGGTCTGTATTTTTACGATAATTCAGTAGTGGAAATCGCCAAAAATATCCAACCCTCTCCGCGAGGTGAATATGAAATCACCGATGTAAACCGTGTTTACCTGCAACAAGGAAAACTTAATGTAGGTGTAATGAATCGTGGTGTCGCCTGGTTAGATACTGGCACATTTGATTCTTTAAGTGACGCCTGCGAATTTGTGCGTGTTATAGAAAAGCGCCAGGGACAAAAAATTGGTTGCATTGAAGAAGTGGCCTACAGAATGGGTTTCATTAATCACGAACAACTAATGCAGCAAGCTAAATTGTATGAGAAAAGTGGTTACGGCGAATACTTGAAAAGAATAAAGTAAACAGTAATAGTTAATAAAAAAGTCCATTCAATTTCCAAAATTGAATGGACTTTTTGTTTTATAAACATTCCAAATGTGTGCGGACATTCGTTTTTAGACAAATCTTGGCTCAAAGCTCATAGCTGAAAGCTAATAGCTATTTCCCCATCATCTCCTCCCTCAACTTCCTAAACTCACTTCCCTTTTTCCACTCCGGAAATTTGCTATCTGAATCAATTTTCACTCCCACTTTAAACAACAGCTGTAGGTCATCAATTGCTCCTTCCAAATTCCATGAAGGATTGTATTCATCTGAGGGACGATGGTAACGTTTTTCGGTGTATTCATCGTTCATCTTCTGGCCATATTCTTTTCCTTTACCGACTACGTCAATGCCGCTTTCAAGATAGAGAGCCGGAACGCCCACTTTTGCAAAGTTGAAATGATCACTACGGTAATAATAGCCGGCTTCGGGATGCGTTTCATAGGAGATATACCTGTCAACTTTTTGGGCTTCATCTTTCAAAATATCTTCAAGATCAGATTGGCCCTGGCCAACGACAATGATATCTTTTGTTTTACCGTATGAATTCAATCCGTCCATATTAATATTCGCAAGCGTTTTATTCAGCGGATAAACCGGGTTTTGTGCATACCAGGCGGAACCCCAAAGTCCTTGTTCCTCGGCTGTTACAGCGAGGAATACGATCGTGCGTTCCGGTTGCAATTTCTTAAACGCGCGGCCAAGTTCAAGTAAACCGGCAGTTGCGCTCGCGTTGTCCAAAGCGCCGTTGTAAATAGAATCACCCTTTTCGTCAGGTCTGTCAACGCCCAGGTGATCCCAGTGAGCGGTATAGATAATATATTCATCAGGATGTTTAGAACCGGTGATCTTGCCAATTACATTGTGGGATTTGTTGTAAACCGTTTTAACCTGCATGCTGGTTGACAACTTAACTGGCAATGGAACGGGCTTAAATCCGCGTACATCCGCTTTTGCCAGTAAGCTGGAATCCTGACCGGAAGCTGTCAACAGTTTTTTTGCCGCATCGCCGGAAACCCATCCTATAACATCACACAATTTTTCAGTTTTGCCACGGTTGTCCAGGCGCAATCTTGATGTGTTCCAATTATTCTGAACAACACTGAACGGATAGCTTGCGCCAACTGTGTTGTGCACGATCAGGCATCCTTTAGCTCCCTGGCGGCCGGCCTCTTCGAATTTGTATGTCCAGCGGCCATAGTAGGTCATCGTCTTTCCTTTAAATAAAGTGGAATCGCCGGAGGCAAATCCGGGGTCGTTCACCAGAACCAGCACTATCTTTCCTTTTACGTCTAACCCCGCATAATCATTCCAGTTGTATTCAGGGGCCACAACGCCGTATCCTGCAAAAACAACTTCATTGCTGTTTAGTGTAATCAGGGAATCTGTTTTGTCGGTCCACATTACATAGTCGTCAAATCCTTTTAACTGGAATTTTCCCTTGGGTGACTGCACTTCCATTGTTGGAGCAGCTTTGGTAGTGATATTCACCATCGGGACTTCCTGCAGAAAACTATTTCCATTTCCAGGCTCAAGGCCGAGGGATGCAAATTCTTTTTGCAGATAGTCAATTGTTTTTGTTTCCCCGGTAGTAAATGGTTTTCTACCCATAAACTCATCAGACGCCAAAGTCTTGATGTGTTGAGCAAGGCTGTCTTTACTAAAGGCTGACAAGGCTGTTTCTTCGTTAGCAGCGTTTTTTGGCTGGCAGGAAGATAATAAGGCTATGCCCACACTTAAAGTCAGGAGTTTAAAATCAGCAGGTTGGAAAAACAATGATTTGCGCATACGTATAATTGTATTTCATTTAAAATCTATGGAGCATATTATTCCTGGGCGTGTTTATAGTTAAAACAAACCTCTTTAAATATGCTAACTGCAACAATTGCAACGGAAAAGATACTAAAAAAATCTACTTTTATATTTACTTGTAGACTATAAAATATGGGTTATGGAATTTGGTAGAGTTGACGAAAACGAATTAAACAGCATAGATTTTTCATTGCCGGCAGAACCTGCTTTCAACAAAAAAGTACTGAAAGGAAAGCCGTTGAAAAATCCCAAAGTTTACCTCGGCTGTGCAAAATGGGGACGGCTTGAATGGGTGGGTAAAATATATCCAAAGGGCACGAAGGAAAAAGATTTTCTGGAGCATTATGTTCAGCACTACAACAGTATTGAGCTTAACGCAACTCACTATAAAATATATGGTCCTGCAGGAATAGCCAAGTGGGCTGAAAAGGCTAAGGGAAAAGATTTTGTTTTTTGTCCGAAGATGTACCAGGGCGTTACACATCGTGGAAGTCTGAAGGGAAAGGACTTTGTAACGACCGAATTTCTACGTGGTATCGTGGCTTTCGGCGAGCACCTGGGGCCGGTTTTTGTGCAGGTAAGTGATACTTTCAGCCCGAAGAGAAAGGATGAATTGTTTGAGTTTTTGCGGTCATTACCAACAGATGTCCAGTTTTTTCTAGAAGTGCGTCACCCGGATTGGTTTGAAAAAGAGGAAGTTCGCGATGAATTGTTTGAAACATTGCGCAGCATAAACATGGGGGCCGTTATTACCGACACTGCAGGCCGTCGTGATTGTGCGCACATGCATTTACCAATATCCAAAGCTTTTATCCGCTATGTCGGAAACAGCCTTCATGATACCGATTATACACGTATGACCGAATGGACAAACCGGATTAAATACTGGCTGGATCATGGTCTGCATGAAGTGTATTTCTTCATGCACATGCATGACGAAGCGACTTCTCCCGAGCTTACCATAGATATCGTAGATAAATTGAACAAAGCTTGCGGCTTGCATTTAATCAAGCCCAAATTTGTAGAATCACCTACACTGTTTTAAGCTACTGTAAGTCAATTAAATAATCATTTTAACCGGAGGTCATGTTCTTCAACATATCTCCGGTTTTTCATTCGCACATTTTCTCATTCGCACATCCGCACATTTTCCCATTTGCACATCTGCACACATTATCAATTCTCAATTTTCAATTCTCCATTAACTGGTCGCCTTCTTTCCTTCCTATTTGCCGTTCCTCTACAAATCATTTCTTTTTGTAACCATAATAACTGCACCTTTGCCCGCTTATTTATACAACTATGAGAAAATTATTCATCCTTTTAACCTGCCTTATAATTTCGATTGTGTCGTTTGCACAGGACCTGACGGGAACTGTGAAAGATGCAGACGGAAAACCCATTACTAATGCGAGTGTATCATTACTTAACGCAAAAGATTCTTCTGTAATAAAACTCGCAGTAACTGACAAGGAAGGACATTATCAGTTTAAATCAATTAAAACAGCTTCTTATTTATTGAATGTTTCGTTTGTTGGTTATAAACCGAAATATACTTCTGTGAAAGAGACTGCCGGTAAGGAAAATGTTACCGTTCCTGCAATCGTGCTTGAAAAAGCGGCGGCCGATCTTGCAACTGTAACTATTACGGCCCGCAAGCCGATGATTGAAGTAAAAGCAGACAAAACCATTTTGAATGTTGAAAATAACATTAATGCAGTAGGTAACGATGCGCTTGAATTATTAAAGAAATCCCCGGGTGTACTTGTCGATAAAGACGATAACATCAGCCTTAGCGGAAAAAATGGTGTTCAGATTTTTATCGACGGCAAGCCATCACCGTTAACCGGGAGTGATCTGGCTAATTATCTTAAATCTTTACAGTCTTCTCAAATTGAAGCGATAGAGCTCATTACCAATCCTTCAGCTAAATATGAAGCAGCAGGTAATGGTGGTATCATCAATATCAAATTGAAAAAGAACAAGTCGTTCGGAACCAATGGTTCTATCAATGCAGGATATAATCTCGGTACTTATCCAAAGTATAATGCAGGTGTTTCATTAAATCACCGCAACAAGAAAATTAACCTGTTTGGCAATTACAACTATAACGATGGTACTTATGAGAATAACATGTATATGCATCGTGAGCAGTTGGACACTTTGTTTAACGGACATACCGTAATGACGAATAAAAATAAGACACACGGATTTAAAGCCGGCGCTGATTATTTCCTGGACAGCAAAAACACAGTGGGTGTAATGGTTAACGGTAACCTGGGCAACTACAGTTTTGATAATGTTAGCACAACGCCTATCTCTTATATTCCTACAGGTGTCGTTGACAGAATATTGGTGGCCAATAACACCAGTTCAAGCAAACGCGATAATGTGAACTTTAATGCTAACTACCGTTTTGCAGATACCAGCGGCCATGAATTAAACGTTGATGGTGATTATGGTTTTTACCATATCAAAAGCAATCAGCTGCAACCAAACACTTATTATAAGCCGGATGGAACAACAATTATAAATCAGTACGTATATAACATGATTGCTCCAACGGATATTAACATTTATTCATTGAAGGCTGACTATGAACAGAACCTGAAGAAGGGCCGTTTAGGGTTAGGAGGTAAAGTGTCTTATGTGAATAGCGATAACGATTTTCAGCGTTATGATGTGTACTCTTCTTCTAAAATAATGGATACTTTACGTAGCAATGCATTCAGATATACAGAAAATATAAATGCACTGTATGCCAACTATAACAGGCAGTTCAAAGGATTTATGATCCAGGCTGGTTTGCGTGTTGAAAATACTGTATCCGAAGGTCGTTCCAACGGCTACAAATGGGAGAACGAATATGTAAGATATGATTCTGCATTCAACAGAAATTATACAGATTTCTTTCCGAGTGCCGCGGTTACATTCAACAAAAATCCAATGAACCAGTGGAGCGTTTCTTATAGCAGAAGAATAGACAGGCCTGCTTACCAGGACTTAAATCCATTTGAATTTAAACTGGATGAATATACTTTCCAGAAAGGTAATACACAGCTTAGGCCACAGTACACAAACAGTATCGCTGTTACAAACACGTTTAAGTACTTTTTAACCACTACGTTGAACTATAGCCATGTAAGCGATGTATTTTCACAAATAATAGACACGGCTGAAAAATCAAAAGCGTTCATCAGCAAGAAGAATCTTGCTGATCAGGATATTGTTAGTTTGAATATCAGTATGCCTTTCCAATACAAATGGTATAGCATGTTTACAAACGTAAATACTTACTATACACATTATGCCGCAAATTTTGGAGAAGGCAGAACCATTAACCTGGATGCATTTGCTGTAAACCTGTATTCTCAGCAAACATTCAAAGTGAGCAAAAAAACAACAATGGAATTGTCGGGCTTTTATGCATCTCCCTCTATCTACCAGGGAACATTTAAAAGCAAGGCAATGTGGAGTATAGATGGCGGCGTTTCTCAGCAGCTATTCAAAGGAAAAGTAGTAGCGAAAGCGACTGTTACGGACATCTTCCATACAATGAAATGGGGAGGAACAAGCAACTTTGCGGGACAGTATATTAAGGCAAACGGAAATTGGGAGAGCAGGCAGCTCCGCATTAACCTGACTTACCGTTTTGGAAACAACCAGGTTAAAGCTGCAAGACAACGTAAAACTGCCGCAGATGATGAAGGCAAACGTGTGGGTGGTGGTAATTCAGGTGGTGGAGGCGGAATCCAGTAATACCAAGGATTTAGATGATTTATTGGATTTGTGGGATTTACATTGCTGAGTTAGGAAGCTGAAAGCTAATAGCTGATAGCTCATAGCTACAAGGAGTTTCTGCATGATGAATAAAAAGGTCCGGAGGAAGCGATTTCTTCGGGCTTTTTAATTTGGATAGGGATTCTTGACCAGGATTTGTGGGATTAGGGGATTGATTGGATTTTTTATGTGGAGATACTAGATTGGTCATAAAAGGAAGTTGATGATCTATGAACATTGAATTTTAAAAGAGATTTCTATTGGGTAGCATAAAGCATCAAGCCTGTAGTCGATTGCCTTGGTGAGAATGCTGACGGCTGAAAGCTGATAGCTAATAGCTAGTAGCTGACAGCCGATAGCTCACAGCTTCCTCACTATTCCCACATCACTTATCTTGATTTTGCTTTCGGATTGAAGAAAATTAAGTACCTGCCATATTTTATCTTTTGAGACATCACGGAATTGGGCAATTAATGTGTTGACCGGCATTTCATTTGCATCTAAGTGCATAAATATGCGATCCGCTATGTTCTTCATTTCGGTTGATATGAGTTCCGTATTTTTTTTGTGCAGGCAATTATCACAAACCCCACAATCACTGATATCAGTGTCGCCGAAATACCGGGCGATGTATGTACTCCGGCAATCTTTTCTTAACCTGATGTAAGAAAGCATTGCCTGAACTCTCTCTTCATATTGCTTTTTGCGTAGAAGATAGTTTCTTTGATCTATGTAGAGAAATTCAGCAGGCGCGCGATTGGTAATGAAATTTAATTGAGGAGTATCTTTTTGCGGCAAGTATTCAATAATGCCAAATGCCTGCAGTTGTTTTAAATCTTTAAAAACCCTCTCTAGTGGAAGTCTTGCAAGTTTGGCTATTTGTTTTTCGAACACTGATACGCGGTTGTCATAAATGCCCTGGTATGTTCGCAGCAGGCATTTCATCACAGGTTCAAGATCCGGGTGAGCGTTTTCAAAATCTTCAAGCAGAGCTTTTGGAGCAGTGAATACCACTTTGGATGGTAAAAAAATCGTCTCATTAAAAGACACATAACCTTCCTGTTCCAATACTTTCAAAACATTGATAACGAGTTGGGGCTCCAGCTTGAAGTTCCGGATAAACTCATTCAGATCGAAATCGTAAAAATTGCCTTCTCCAATACCAACCGGTACCTGTAAAAAATCTGCCAGCGCCTGGTAAACTTTCTTGATGGAATAGATGTCAGGATACTTCACATCGGGCATGGCCTCTAGTGTTGTTATATCTTCAGACTGGTAAAGTAAAACAGCATAAGACCTCTTACCATCTCTTCCTGCACGCCCTGCTTCCTGGTAATAGTTTTCAAGGCAATCAGGGGAATCATAATGTATTACAGTACGAACATCTGGTTTGTCAATGCCCATACCAAAGGCATTTGTACAAACCATCACCCGTGTTTTATTCCGCTGCCATGCATCTTGTTTTGTAGCCCGTTCTTCTTGTGTAAGACCGGCATGATAATGATCTGCGGAAATGCTGGCCATTTGAAGTAACAGTGCAACATCCCGTGTTAACTTCCTGCTCTTGCAATACACAATTGACGAACCGCCTACATTCGTTAAGATCTCCTGTAGTTTATTGATCTTACTGTCAACTTTAAAAACACTGTAAGAGATATTCGGACGAATAAAAGACTGCCTAAAAGTAGAAACCTCTTTCAGCAGAAGTTTATCAATAATGTCTTTTTCAACCAGGGGCGTCGCAGAAGCCGTAACGGCAAGGATAGGTACGTTGGGCAGCTCGTGCCTTAAGGCTGCAATTCGCAGATAAGGTGGCCGAAAATCATATCCCCATTGCGAGATGCAATGCGCTTCGTCAACAGCAATGAGGTTGACAGACATATCGGCAAGGTATTCTTTAAAAACAGCGGTTTCAAGACGTTCCGGCGAGACATATAAAAAGCGAATGTTTTCGTCAACGGCATCTTCCAGCGTCTTTTGTACTTCATAAAAAGTCATGCCGCTGTAGATCGCTGCAGCAGTAATATCGCGGCTCAATAAATTAGCTACCTGATCCTTCATTAAAGCAATTAATGGGCTGATCACCAGGCAAACGCCATCCATCATTAATGCAGGAACCTGGTAGCAAATAGATTTGCCCCCGCCTGTTGGCAACAGCGCAAGTGTATCGTTTCCTAGCAGAACATTTTCTATAATGTCCTTTTGCCGGCCACGAAACGCATTGTAACCCCAATATTGTTGCAGTATTTCTTCAGGATGCATGAAGGGCAAAGGTAAATGAGAATGGGGGAATGCGAGAATTTGTGAATGTGCAAATGGGCGGATGTGCGAATGTGCAAATGTGCAACTGAGAGGATGTGCAAATGCCTGACGGCATATGTTTAAAAAGGCGCGAATGTATCAATTGGGAAGCCCGGTAATTTATTGTTCCTTCATTCGCATATTCGCACATTTCCTCATTTGCACATTTGCGTAACGGCATCTGTTTAAAAAGGCGCGAATGTATCAATTAGCAAACGGAGTAATTTGCGGCCCTTCATTCGCATATTCGCACATTTCCTCATTTGCACATTTATTAAACTTTTTTCCAGTTTAATCTGACTGAATTAACAGCCAACACAACATCACTCATACCCATAACCAATGCACCGAAAGTTGGGCTAAGGAAACCGAGCGCCGCTACAGGAATAGCGACAATATTATAAGCGAATGCCCAGAACAGGTTTTGTTTGATTGTGACGTAAGTGTGTTTACCTAAACCAAGTGATAACGGCAGATTTTTTAATCCGTGATTCATCAACACCACCTGTGCACTTTGCATGGCAACCTGTGTTGCATCACTCAAAG
Source organism: Danxiaibacter flavus (assembly GCF_041060425.1). Taxonomy (NCBI): domain Bacteria; kingdom Pseudomonadati; phylum Bacteroidota; class Chitinophagia; order Chitinophagales; family Chitinophagaceae; genus Danxiaibacter; species Danxiaibacter flavus. The sequence goes on along the minus strand of NZ_JAULBC010000004.1, from coordinate 82,329 downwards.
AAATTCCTACAGTTGCTTTAGCAAGCGCCGGTGCATCGTTAATGCCATCGCCAACCATAGCAGTAGGGGCTTCCGCATTAAATGCCGCAACCTTTTCTAATTTTTGTGCAGGCGTTTGTTCTGCAATTACTTCATCTATGCCTAGCTGTTTTGCCACAGCATCACATTTTTCTTTTTTATCGCCGCTCAGTAAAATGGTTGTAATATTTCTTGCATGTAATGCGCTAACCACTTGTTTAGCTTCAGGTCTCAATTCATCAGCCACATCTATCCAGCCAATCAGCTCGTTATTTTTTATAATATATACACTTCGTTGGTGATCGTTGAGGTAATTTTCAGCGACTTTAAATGAACCTGCAACGTAGTTGTTCCCTTCTTTATCAGTCGCTTTCATGCCAAGTCCTTTGACTTCTTCAATGGAAGCCCAGCTGATCTCGTCCTTTACCTTCCATTCTTTGGCTATTGCTTTTCCGACGGGGTGATTTGAATAACGTTCAAGTGAATAAGCGATGCGTTTAAAAGCATTATCGTCAATATCACTGCTAAGCAATTTATATTCAGTAATCGTAAATTGACCGGTTGTTAACGTACCCGTCTTATCGAAGACAACTTGTTTAATATTTTTAAATATTTCCAGGCTTTTTGCATTCTTGAACAATACGCCATTTTTTGCCGCTCTGCCCAAACCAACAGCTATCGCGGCAGGGGTTGCCAATCCCATCGCGCAGGGACAGGCAATAACCAGCACTGCTATCGCGCGCATCAGACTTGTTGCAAAATCGTGGTGCCCGTATGATAAATTTAATGTGAAAGTGATAAGCGAAATAATCAGAACACTCGGAACAAATACCGCACTTATCTGGTCAGCAAGCTGCTGTACGGGAGGTTTTTCTGCCTGCGCTTCCTTTACCATTTTTAAAATGTTGCTCATTACAGTATCCTCACCAACTGCGGTAACATACGCTTTAATCGTTCCGCTTTCCAATATACTTCCACCGATCAGGCGGTCGTTCATTTTTTTGTCAACGGGAGCACTTTCTCCTGTTATGATTGATTCATTCATACTTGCATCACCCCATAAAATCTTGCAATCCATCGGCACGTGTTCCCCGGTTTTTACCAGAATAAGATCCCCAACTTTGAGGCTGGTACTTTCAACCGGAAAAATATGTTCATTGTGCTGATCGTCGTATGCAATCATATTAGCCATGATCTTTTGTGACACGGCTAATTTTCTTAATGCCGCCTGCGTGGTTTCCACAGATTTATCCTCAAGCCAGTTACCCAGGAATACCAGCGTAAGAATCGTTGCTGCAGTTTCAAAAAACATGTATTTTTCTGATTGTCCGATGATCAATCCGTAAAGACTGTAACCAAACGCTGCAGTGGCACCCAGCGCAATAAGCACGTTCATATTCGGAATACCTTTCCAAAGGCTCCTTATCGCACTCCGCCCAAAGAAATCCATTCCAACTATATACACTGGAATTGTTAAAGCCAGTTGTACATACGGGTTCATTAGAAAATGAATATGAAACGGCAAAATATGGTTGAGGAATAAGGGGATGGTAAAAATCAGGCAAAATACAAAACGCTGAAAGTGGTTTTTAAATAATCTCTTTTTTCGTGGTATTGCCAGTTTTTCGTCCGAAACCACGTGGTATCCCAGTCCTTCAATTCCTGTAGCTATATCTTTTTTTGTAGATTTTCCGTTCAGATCAAAACTCACATCACCGCCAATAAAATTCACTTTCACATTATTGGCGCCTTTTTCCTCCAGGTATTTATGAACCGTCAATGCGCAATTTGTGCAGCTCATCCCTTCAACCTTCCAGCTAACTTTTTCCATAAAATGTGGTTTAATTCCAATTGCGAAATTAAATCACTCCAAAAAAGCTATGGACCTATACACGGAATATCTTTATTACGTCGTTGCAAAACAATTATTTTTTTAGGGATTAATGCAGCATGGTAGCAAAAAAGGTCAATAGTGAATGGTCAATAGTGAAAGAGGCGAGAGCGTTTTTTTTCATAGACTCTCTAAATCCGGATCATCTTTTACTTTCTCAAAATACAATCCTGCCAATCCCCTAATCCCAAAAATCCCGGTCCAGACAAAATTTGGAAGATTAATGCGGCATGGTGACAAAAAGTAAAACGTGAATAAAATGAAGTCAATAGTGAATAGTCAATAGTGAAAGAGGCTAGAGCGTTTATCTTCACACTCTTGTTAAATCCCGATCATTTTTTTCATTTCTCAATAAATCCAATCCCGCTAATCCCCTAATCCCAAAAATCCCGGTCCCGACAAAATTTGGAAGATTAATGCAGCATGGTAACAAAAAGTAAATCGTGATTGGTCAACAGTGAATAAAATGAAGTCAATAGTGAATGGTCAATAGTGAAAGAGGCGAGAGCGTTTTTTTTCACAGACTCTCTAAATCCGGATCATCTTTTACTTTCTCAAAATACAATCCTGCCAATCCCCTAATCCCAAAAATCCCGGTCCCGACAAAATTTCGTAAATCGTGATTGGTGAATAAAATGAAGTCAATAGTGAATAGTCAATAGTGAAAGAGGCGAGAGCGTTTATCTTCACACTCTTGTTAAATCCCGATCATCTTTTTCTTTCTCAATAAATGCAATCCTGCCAATCCCCTAATCCCAAAAATCCCGGTCCAGACAAAATCCTGGTCCAGACAAAATCCTGGTCCAACAAAAAAATCCCCGTCCAAATCGTACGTTTGCCAAATGGACATACAGTTCAACCTATCAACAATCAAAGAAGCAGTACAAAGCTTGTGGAACGCAGGCAAGGACACCAAAGTATGGGTTTTTCATGGCGAAATGGGAGCTGGTAAAACAACGGTTATTCATGCGCTTTGTGAGCAGCTTGGTGTTAAGCAAGCTATTAGCAGTCCTACGTTTGCCATCATCAATGAATATAATAGTCCCATAGCGGGTGCCATTTATCATATGGATTGGTATCGCATGCGCGACGAAGAAGAAGCTATCCAGGCAGGTATTGAAGACTGTTTGTTGAGCGGGAATTATTGTTTTGTTGAATGGCCGGAAAAAGCAGAAAATATTCTACCTGAAAAAGTATTCAATGTTTACCTGAAAGCGACCGACCATGAAAACAGGTTGCTGACAGTGAATGCCTAATTCGTTTCGATGTTCGGTTTAATTGATTAATTTTAACCGTTAATGCAATATATCAATTATTTATAATTCTAATGGCTACGTCGAAACCAATCATCAGTTCCTCTTTCAGTTACGAGACTTTAGAAGAAAAACTAGATATTAAGCCACAGGGAGCGAGACTACATATAGGATTGCCCAAAGAAACAGCATTTAATGAAAACCGTGTAGCGTTGATCCCCGAAGCTGTAAGTGTGCTGGTTAATAATGGTCACGAGGTAATAGTTGAAACGAAAGCCGGCGACGGAAGTAAATATACTGATAAGGATTTTAGCGAAGCCGGGGCCAGAATTGTTTCCGACAAATCAGCGGTGTTTAAAGCACCTATTTTAATAAAAAGTGCGCCGGTGCTGGATGAGGATCTGCCACACCTGCAGATGAATCAAACCATCATTTCTCCCATACATATCTCTGTTTTAAAGAAGAATTTTATTGAGAAGATGATGGAGAAACGTATTACTGCAATTGGGTTTGAAAACCTGAAAGATGACAGTGGTACCTATCCCATCGTTAGAAGTATGAGTGAAATTGCAGGTAGCGCCGTTATGCTAATAGCTGGTCAGTACCTGGGCAGCCCGAATAACGGAAAAGGCGTGTTGCTGGGAGGTATTAGCGGTATTCCGCCAACTAAAGTCATCATTATCGGTGCTGGTGTTGTAGGCGAATTTGCAACGAGAACAGCATTGGCCCTTGGTGCATCTGTTAAAGTGTTTGATAACAACGTGTATCGGCTGAAACGCCTTCAAAATAATTTGGGTGTACGTGTCTGGACTAGTGTAATCGAACCAAAGATTCTGGCGAAACAGCTAAAGACCTGTGAAGTAGCTGTGGGAGCATTGAGTAATGAAAATGGTCGTAGCCCGATTGTTGTTACAGAGGAAATGGTAATGGCAATGCGTTCCGGAAGTGTGATTATCGATGTAAGCATTGATCGTGGCGGATGTTTTGAAACAAGCGAGATAACTACGCATGAACATCCCACATTTGAAAAACATGGTGTAATTCATTATTGCGTTCCCAATATTCCAAGTGGTTTTGCGCGTACGGCCAGCCACGCCATCAGCAATGTACTAATGCCTTTGCTGCTGGATGCAAGTAGCACCGGCGGTTTTGATGAAATGGTCTGGCACAATTTCAATATGCGTAATGGTGTATACCTCTACAAAGGATATCTTACCAATTTTTACATCAGTCAGCGCTTTGATCTGAAGTTTACAGATTTGAATTTACTGATAGCGAGCAGGAGGTGAGGAGCTGTCAGCTGTTAGCTATCAGCTTTCGGCTAGTGAAGAATATTCTGCCTCGATATTTTGTTCGCTAATCTGTGATAACACCGTCGTTAATTTGTCAATTGTTCTAAAATTGAAGACGATTGAAAGTCATGGCAGTCATTGCACTAGCCCGCTTGAAAAATATCATTAAAAGAAATTGCTGAAAAACCTGCTAATCATTTGTCAACAGTTTCAAAATTGAGCCGAGCTGATAGCTGAAAGCTGATAGCTCACAGCTATTTATGCTCCATTATTGAAATCACTTTTTCGCAGAAATTATATTCGTTGATATCATTACTACTAACTACCACGAGCTTATTTTGACAATATTCTTTAATAAGGTTGTGATACAGCTCGTAACCCATCGTATCCAGGTTGGTGCAGGGTTCATCCAGAAGTAATATAGGCGCGCTTGCAAAAATGGCCTGGGCCAGTTTCACGCGTTGTTTCATACCGCTGCTATAGAAGCGGATCTGTTTGTCTGCTGCATGCGACAGGCCAATAATTTCAAGAATGTCTTTTATGCTTGTACCATTTAGTGGCTTGAATGTCTGATGGAAATGAAGAAATTCAGACGCAGTCATTTCTTCTATTATCTCAAGATACGGTGCAGCAATGGAAACATATTTGTGAACTTCCTCATGAGGTAACGCAGCATGCTGCTGCCAGTTTATCTTACCGCTGCTGGGGGACATACTGCCCGAAAGCACCTGTAATAATGTACTTTTTCCGCTGCCATTCGGTCCGGTTATCGCATATCGTTGTCCTTCTTTGAATGTGATGGTTAGGTTGCGGAAGATCCAGTCCCGGTTAAATCGTTTGCCCGCGTTGTCTAAGATTATTTCCATGCGGGGCAAAGGTAACTAGGAATCGAGGGATTTCGGACCGGGATTTTTGTCTGGACCGCGATTTTTGGGATTAGGGGATTGATGGATTTTAATTTTAGTACAAAAAATTTGCGACGGCTCTTTTAGGTTAGCCAGTAATAGTTTTACGCTTTAGGCTTTGGGCTTTAAGCTGACATGTCTTATGCGGCACCCTTAGGATTATTGGAATTGGGATTTTTTGTCTGGACCGGGATTTTTGGGATTAGGGGATTGATGGATTTAATTTTTAGTCAAAATATTGGTGACAGCTTTTCGGGTTAGCCAGTAATAGTTTTAAGCTTTGAGCTTTAGGCTTTAAGCTCACATCCCTTTATGCCTTACTCCTCACGCCTTACACCTCACTCCCTACGTAGGCTTTAAGCTTTGGGCTTTAGGCTTGTTTTCTTACACCTCACTCCAGGGTTTTCGCTTCAAGCTTTGCCCGCCCTTCACTATCTTTGCCACCCTATGGTTAAATATGCACATGACGAGATAGTTCCCAACCGTGACAGTGGACTGGATAAAAAGCAGCAGGTTGCCAAAATGTTTGACAGCATAGCCTTCAAATATGATTTCCTCAACCGCTTTCTGAGTGTTGGAATTGACGTTTCGTGGCGCAAAAATGCCATCGACCAGCTAAAAAGTCTTCAACCCAAAAGAGTGCTTGATGTGGCAACAGGGACCGGGGATGTGGCTATTATGACGTATAAACGTCTTCATCCGGAAAAAATAACAGGGATAGATATTTCCGACGGAATGCTGGAAGTTGGGAGACAAAAGGTTGAGAAACTGGGACTTTCGAAGTTTATAACACTCCACAACGGTGACAGCGAAACAATAAACTATCCTGATAATTCGTTTGATGCCATAACCGTTGCGTTTGGCGTTCGAAATTTTGAAAATCTTGAAAAAGGTTTGAAGGAAATGTTAAGGGTGTTAAAGCCGGGTGGAAAGTTGGTTGTACTGGAATTTTCTAGACCTAAACAAACCGGGTTTAAAAGTATTTACAAGCTATACATGAATATTGTTGCTCCGGGTGTTGGTAAGTTCTTTTCTAAAAACAAGGACGCCTACCAATACCTGAATGATTCTGTTCAGGCTTTTCCTGAAAGAGAAGATTTTATTCGCATCATGAGCAGCCTGGGCTATACCGACACATACTTCAAGCCGCTTAGTTTAGGAATATGTTGTATTTATTGCGGAAGCAAATAGTTTTGATGTTGTTAGGGTGCACTATTGTGCTTTCTGCGTTTGCGCAACCCGAATTGAACAGACCCAATCACGACTATGCCAGGTATTATTTTGGGATGAGTATTGCCTATAACAGGTCATCTCTGCATACTTCAAAGTCTACTACCTTTCTTCAAAACGATAGTATAATGCGTGTTGAGCCCGGAGCAAGCGGCGGCATTGGGCTTGGTCTGCTGGCTACTTTAAAGCTTAATAAGCGATTTGAAATGCGCGCCAATCCTCAATTGATCATCGGAGGCTCCAAATATTTTACTTACTGGTTAAAGAACCGACTGCCGGGCGAAGACTCCGTTACAACTAAAATACTACCATCCACTATCGTAAGCATGCCGCTGCAATTCAAGTTTAACAGCGATCGTATTCAAAACTTTCGTGTATATGTGATGGCTGGTGTTAAATATGATATTGACCTGGCGAGTAATTCCGCCGCGCGTAATGCAGAAGACCTGGTTAAACTAAAGAAATCAGATTTCGGTATTGAGGCGGGTATAGGATTTAATTTCTTTCTACGCTTTGTTACACTGTCTCCTGAAATTAAGTTCAGCAACGGTTTATCAAATATTCACAGCCGGGATCCATCGCTGAAGTATTCAAATGTTTTGGATAAGCTTCAATCGAGGATGATAGTGTTTACGATTAACCTGGAGGATTAAGAAGCTGTGAGCTATCAGCTATCAGCTATCAGCAGTTAATCGAAGCTTCGTGAGATCTGGCAAATGAATAAGGATAATAATCCGATCGCTTTATAAATAAAAAACCTACAACAAAAATTGTAGGTTTTTTTTATAACAGAATTGGTTTTAATAGCCAATTTATGAATTCGAAATGCCAGGTTCAAAGCTGATATTTACGATTAACCTGGAAGAGTAGGAAGCTGTGAGCTATCCGCTTTCAGCTGTCAGCAGTTAGTCGAAGCATCTGAAATCAGGCAAATGAATAATCATTCGATCCGCGTTATAAATAAAAAACCTACAATTTTTGTTGTAGGTTTTTTATTTACGAGAATTGATTTTAATAACCAATTTATGAATTTGAAGTGCCGGGCTCAAAGCTGATAGCTAATAGCTCACAGCTAAAAATTAAATTCCCGTCGCGCCATATTTACCCTGAAACCAAATGAGTAGAAGAATACGTTAGACTTCGGCATATCCTTTACATTATATGTCCTATATGTTCCGTTAAAATCGATGAACATGTTTTCAAATATTTCGTACGACGCATTCAGCGTAGCTGTTGTGCTGTAAACAGGTGTGCCTGTTCCGATGAAAAAGCCTTTGTCGCGCGGACGTGTGTTGTAATCAAGGAAGATGTTGCTTCCAAAGTTTAAGCCCGCTGAATCAAGGCCCTGTAAGTAAGTGATCAGTTTTCCCTGTAAATACAATTTCGGTATTGGCTGATATTTCGCAAGAAATACAAGTTCTCTTGCGTTTGCGCCTAATGGATGCGCCAATGGCTGATTGTAGTTAGAAAAGCTTCCAACACTGTCATAATGCGTATAAACATATGGACGTATAAAATTAACTTCTCCCTGTAAATCCAGGTTCTTCACGCCCAATGCATCAATGTATTTAGCACCCAGCTGTAAGGCCTGTTTGTTGCGCCAATCACCATCTTTATAATTAACAACCTCTTTGGCAACAAACTCATTGATCAATAATTGCCCGTAGAACTGAACATTTCTTGGTGCGTTCACTTTAAAGTTAAAACCAATGGAAGCTTTGTCCGGGCTACCTGCCTGTTGTTCAGCAGATCGCAGGAATATTACGGGGTTCAGATAGCTTAATTCATATCCGTTAGATCTTCCAAACATGATATTTTCATACAAGCCGAAATTCAACCATTTAAAGGCCTGAAAGCTCAGATGATGTAATGTCATGTATTTAACTGGTAAAACCTGGTCGGTTCCGCGTGGGTAAGCAGATATCAATTGGGTGAAGAGGTTTTCGTATTCCAGTTTCCAAACCCGGGTTTTAATGCGCAGGAAAAGATAATTGCTGCTGAAATCACTTAAGAACAAACTACGGTAGCCATCACCAATAAAAGGCTTATCATACCCAAAAACAAAATCAAAATACTTACCTGCATTGAAAGTAATGCCGCCGGTTGCATTCAGGTAATCATAACCGTTCGTGTTGTAGTATTTGTAGTAACCAACGCCGGGTAACGCTGAAAATTTCTTTTCAAAGTCTCTAACGTAAGCAGGGTCCCGCTCCTGGTTATCTGCAATGGTGGTCCAGAAGCCAATTCTATCATCAATATTACCTCTTATTACAAGCCCGCGTGTATTGGTAAAAATGCTGCCGGTTCCATCATTTGCATTGCCATATTGCAGGTTAAGCAGTGGATTCACCATTAGCTTGAAATCTTTCGTATTTACCGCAAAAAGCGCTGCGGGTGTTTTATAGAAAGTCTTGAGAACAGGTTTTTTCAATTTGAAAGAATCGTAGTAATTCTCTGCCCATTCAGCATTATTCATTAACAACCGCTGCATGTTGTATCTGTCTATTTCGGATAATGGAACAGCAAGTGCACCCGCTTTGTCAAGAGAATCCAGCTCTAATACGCGCTTGGTTACACTTTTTCTATTGTAAGGTTTAAAAGTGGTGAAACCGAGAACAGAATCATTTCTAAGCTTAATGTCCAGTCTGTCCAGCAATTGATATTGCTTGTTATTAAGATCTATATAATCCGATTGTGCAAAAATCTTCACACTGCTAATGATGATTAAAGAAAGAATCGTCCATGATTTCCTAACTTGCATAAATTACTATAATAAGGATTAATATGAGTTATATAATTAAGAACATTAATATTGTCGGCGAAGGTAAAATTATTCATGGTGATGTTTGTATAAAGAATGGAATAATTGAAAAGATCGCGCCAATCATAGAAAATGTGGAAAAATTGCGGGAGATAGATGGTGAAGGCCAATACCTGATGCCTGGTGCCATTGATGACCAGGTGCATTTCCGCGAACCGGGATTAACTCATAAAGCCAATATTTATACAGAAGCGAAAGCTGCTGTAGCAGGCGGTGTTACCAGTTTTATGGAAATGCCTAACACTGTTCCGCCCACTTTTACGCATGAATTACTCGAAGAAAAATACAATATAGCTTCACAAACTTCCCTGGCCAACTATTCCTTTTACATGGGAACGTCAAATGATAATATTGATGAAGTATTGAGGACGAATGACAAGAAAAATGATGTGTGCGGTGTAAAAATGTTCATGGGTTCATCAACTGGCAATTTGTTGGTGGATAGTCCGCTGATGTTAGATAAAGTGTTTGGTGGCGTTGAATTGCTGATTGCCACACATTGTGAAGAGGAACCTATTATTAAAGCCAATCTTGCAAAACTCAAAAGTGAGAAAGCTGTTTTAGAGCCTGCTGATCACCCGATCATCCGTAATGAAGAAGCCTGTTTTGAATCTTCTCTTAAAGCGATTCAATTCGCAAAAAAATACGGCACACGCCTGCACATTTTGCATATATCCACAGAAAAAGAACTTCAGCTATTCACTAACATGATTCCATTGGAGGATAAAAGGATTACGGCTGAGGTATGTGTGCACCACTTACACTTTACAGCAGATGATTACGCGAGACTTGGCAACCAGATTAAATGCAATCCTGCGATAAAAGATGCACATCATAAGCCTGCATTATGGAATGCATTGTTGGATGACAGGCTGGATGTTATTGCTACAGATCACGCGCCTCACACCTGGGCAGAAAAAGACGAGCCGTATGAGAAAGCGCATGCTGGCCTTCCATTGGTTCAGCATTCGCTGTTACTGATGCTGCATTATGTGAAGGAGGGTAAGATCTCTATTGAGAAGGTAGCCGAAAAAATGAGTCACGCAGTGGCAAGATGTTTCCAAATTAAAAACAGGGGCTTTATACGTGAAGGTTATTTTGCAGATTTGGTTATGGTAGATATGAACAAGCCTTTCACCGTTTCTAAAGAAAATTTACTTTACAAATGCGGATGGAGCCCACTCGAGGGCTTTACATTTCCGGCATCTGTAACAAATACTTTTGTAAATGGCCATTTGGTTTATGGAAATGGCGTGTTTGATGAATCTAAGAAAGGACAACGATTAAAATTTGACAGATAGACGGGGTGGACCCGGATCATTGAGAGGAAATACAGTAAATTCAGTTTTGTTTTGACCGTATTTCCTCGTGCTGTTTTAAGCGTTGAATTTTGTGTGGAGCGGGAGAGCGGACATTACATTAATCAAACGGGCCATATATGCAGGCAGATAAAACAACCATCAACGACCTTTCCATTTTTCAGCGTGATGAAGAACTTTCTGTTTTTCATCATTTTAATTTTGCGCGAACAATAGGAGGGAAGGATTGGCTGAGGTCTTTATTCAGCACTCCGCTGGATACACTTACAGACATCAATGACACACAACGCATAATAAAGCGCATCATTGCCTGCCATAAACAATGGCCCGAAGGAATCACTAACGGCACTATAATGGTCGTTGAGAAATTCTTTGAAAACCAGGTTGCCGATATTCCCGTTAATGCAAATGCTGTTACAGCTGCGTTATATAAGTTATCTAACGGTCCTGACTATTCGCTGATCCGCTATTCAGTAAAACACTTCCTTGACTTTGTAAGAACGATGCATCAGCTTGTAACATTGTTAAAGGCCAACGACAATCCAAAACCGTTGGTAACTATGTTACAGAAGATAGAGCTTCTCCTTGGTAAGCCTGTTGCAGTAAAAATGGCTGAATGGCCGGCGGATAAAAAGCTGAGCATTGCAGACGTGCTTCATTTCGGCCAGTTTGTTAAAAGACATTTCCGGCATGAAATGCTGGATCTTGTGGACCTGTATTCTCAATTGGATGCCTATTACAGTATGGCGACGGCACATATGCAGTACCAATTAGCATTTCCTGAATTTATAGAAAGTGCTCAACCCGCTTTTGAGGTGAAAGAATTGTATCATCCGTTACTTTCAACGCCGGTTGCGTATGATATCGCATTATCCCCGGAACAGAATTTCCTGTTTTTAACAGGGGCAAACATGGCAGGGAAAAGTACTTTCATTAAAGCCGTAGGGGTAAGTGTTTTTCTGGCGCATCTGGGCATGGGCGTTCCCGCAAATTATATGAAGCTGTCACTTTTTGATGGCTTGCTGAGCAATATACAGGTGGAGGACAATATTATAAAAGGGGAAAGCTTTTTCTTTAACGAAGTGCAGCGAATCAGAAAAACAATCGACAAAATAAGCGATGGCAAAAAATGGCTCATCCTGATTGATGAATTATTTAAAGGAACAAACGTTCAGGATGCGATGAAGTGCAGCACTACAGTAATAGAAGGACTGCGAAAAATGAAAAATGCGCAGTTTATTCTTTCAACACATCTTTATGAAATCGGCGATTCATTGAAGCAATACCCAAATATTATATTTCGCTATTTTGAAACGGAGGTCAATGATGATCAGCTCGTATTTAGTTATCATCTGAAAGAAGGTATTAGTAACGACCGGCTTGGTTACCTGATCTTAAAGCGTGAAGGCGTTGTAAATATGCTGGAAAAGCTATGATTTCTTTGCCACAAAGACAAAAAGGCGCAAAGGAGCACAAAGGGGCACGAAAATCTTCGACGCTTAGCTCTGTAAGTCCAAGGCTGAAGAACTTGAAGCCTTAGCATGGGCCGACGCCCTATGATTAAAATAGCGAATATGGATCAAGCCGGAAGGGCGAAAGCAAGAAATTTCTCGTACAGATATCATTATGTCACTGTGCCGCTGCTCCTTTGCGCGCGCCGCGTAAAACCCAACCGAAATTTCTTTACTTTGCCCTTATGAAGAAACGCGTACTACTTTCTCTGTTTTTAGCTGTTACCTGTTTTATTTCTTATGCGCAAATACCATTTTCATTGATTGATGTACAACATTATCAATACAACCTTGCCGTCAGCGACAGTAATAACTTAGTTAAAGGAAAGGCTCTGATAACTTTTGTAAGCCGCGCAAATGCGACAACCGTTATGCTTAACCTGGTAAAAAAGGATGCTTCGGGGAAAGGAATGCTGGTTAGTGGTGTTACGAGAAACAATCAGCCGGTCCAGTTTATGCAGGATAGCGATCATGTTGTGTTAAACATGCCTGTCCGTGACAATGAACAATATGTTATTAACATCGCATATGAAGGTGTTCCGGCTGATGGTTTGATCATCAGTACAAACAAATTCGGGAAGCGCACTTTTTTCTCCGACAACTGGCCCAATCGCGCCCATAACTGGATTCCATGTAATGATTATCCTTCAGATAAATCATCGGTTGAGTTTATCGTGACAGCTCCTGATCACTACCAGGTGGTAGCAAGTGGATTACAGGTAGAAGAAACCAATCTCCCTGATCATTTAAAACTGACGCATTGGAAAGAAGATATAGCGATATCAACAAAGATATATGCACTGGGTATTGCCGACTTTGCTGTTAATTATGTTGGCAATGTTGAGTGTATTCCGGTATATAGCTGGGTGTACCCACAACAAAAGGAGCGAGGTTTCAAGGACTATTCACTCGCGCAAAAAATACTGCCCTGGTATATAAAACGCGTTGGTCCTTATGAGTACAAAAAGCTGGCAAACATTCAGTCCAAAACAATATTTGGTGGTGTAGAAAACGCCGGGACTATTTTTTATTTTGAAAACTCAGTAGGAGACAAGGGAATTGAGTCCTTGCTCGCGCACGAAATAGCGCACCAATGGTTTGGTGATGCGGCTTCTGAAACGGACTGGCCACATCTTTGGCTTAGCGAGGGCTTTGCCACTTATATGACGCACTTATATCTGGAAGATAATTATGGGACAGACAGCCTGAAGAAAAGAATGATAGCAGACAGAGCCGATGTTATCAAATTAAGCAAGAAGAAATTTACACCTGTTGTTGATACAACCGGCAGCAAGGCGCCGATGAATTTACTGAATGCCAACAGCTATCAAAAAGGCGGATGGATATTGCACATGTTAAGAAATAAACTGGGTGATTCTTTGTTCTGGCAAAGCATCAGAAAATATTATGCTACTTATTCGGGTAAAAATGCTACAACAGAAGACCTTCAAAAAATCTTTGAAAAGGTAAGCGGACAAAACCTGAACGATTTTTTTGAGCAATGGCTATATACAACCGGTCAACCAGAATTGCAGGTAAAATGGAATTATGATACGGCTAAAAAAGCGGTGTCTATAAACATTGTGCAATCACAGGCAATTCCATTTAAGTTTCCTCTGGAAATTCAGGTAGGAGATAAAAAGGTTGTATATGATATAAGCGAACGCAACACATCAAAAGAGGTTATAGTTGATAAAGCTCCGCAAGCTATCGTGCTGGATCCGGATGTTAAGTTGTTATATCACGCCACGCTTAACCGGGATTAATAGATTTGCGGGATTTATTGGATTCTAAATCATCTAAACATCGTGATTCACTTCTTTTCGATGTAATCTGTAAAGACATTATTTGGTTTAAAGATCGAGTAGTTAATCCCGTAAATCCACTAATCCCATGAATCCTGGTTACGGTTTGGTCTCCTTCTTCCCAATTTTATCTCCGACTGCTGCTTCTTACTCCTGATCCTTTTTTCCTGCGAAGCTTTTGTCGGCTTTGTTGCCAGTCTTGCTTTCTTTTTATGCAAAGCCTGTTCAATCAATTGATGCATCTTTTTTATCACCTGGTCTTTATTGCCCAACTGAGTTCTTTCTGATTGTGATTTTACCAGCAGAAAGCCATCATCCGTTATTTTTCCTGACAGTTTTTCGCTGATCATCTTCTTTTGATCTTCGGTAGCGATAGTTGATTCCGCAACGTTCCATCTGCCTTCAACCATTGTTTCTACCTTGTTTACATTCTGGCCACCTTTTCCACCGCTTCTCGCCGTTGAAAAAACAATCTCCCGCGTGATATTAATTTTCATCTTATGCTGTATAAAACTGAAATTTGAGTCTTTATGTAAAATTAGGAAAAGATATGAGAGCTGTTATTCAAAGGGTAAGTGAAGCAAGTGTTATGGTTGATGGAGAAATTACCGGAGCTGTCAAAGCCGGGCTTTTAGTGTTGATAGGAATTGAAGATGCAGATACTTCCGAAGACCTGGAATGGCTCAGCAATAAAATTGTGAACCTTCGTATTTTTAATGATGAGCAGGGTGTAATGAACTTAAGTATTAAAGAGGTAAACGGTGATATTTTACTGGTGAGTCAGTTTACTTTACATGCTGCTACTAAAAAGGGAAACAGACCTTCGTACATAAAGGCAAGCAAACCTGATATTGCTATTCCAATGTATGAGAAGATGATTCAACGGATGGGTATTGATCTTGGAAAAGAAATTCAAACGGGCATTTTTGGCGCAGACATGAAAGTAGCCTTATTGAACGATGGACCGGTTACGATTGTTATTGATACGAAGAACAAAGAGTAGACGTGTAAGACGTGTAAGATCGTAAGACAGTAAGATCGTAAGACAGTAAGACAGTAAGATAGTAAGATGTTGGGATTGCTTTAGAAGAGGGAAGAGCGAAGGAATCGACATTTTCGGACAAGGTACTTAGTACTTCGTAATTCGTACTTGAGATGAGTGAAGACTGAGTGCAATTTACCTTTTCGAACAAAGTACTTCGTACTTCGTAACTCGTACTTAAAACGGTTGTAATGAAACATGATATAGTTGATAGAAAAGATTTGAACAAATTGATGCACGTGTTTTATGATCATGTGATGAAGGATGAATTGATCGGTCATTACTTTAATGAGGTAATTCAGCTGGACCTTGTCGTGCATTTGCCTGTTATTGTTGATTTCTGGGAGAACGTGTTGTTTGGTACAAACAATTATTCCGGCAATCCGATGGCGGTGCACAAACATATACATCATCTTTCTCCATTTAAATCTGAGCATTTTGACAGATGGGTTATGGTGTTCGGTGAAAAGGTTGACGATTTATTTGAAGGAGATAATGCAGAAAGAATTAAGCAACGGGCGATGTCTATCGCTATGATCATGAAAGTAAAACTAGTTTATGGGGGAATTTCAAAATAAAATGTATGACTATAGAACAAGCACAGCAACAAATTGATGAATGGATAAAAACAGTTGGTGTCAGATACTTTAATGAGTTAACCAATCTTGGTATTCTGATGGAAGAAGTGGGTGAACTTTCCCGCTTAATGGTAAGGACGTATGGCGAACAATCATTCAAAGAAAGTGATAAGGGAAAGTCAATTTCAGATGAGATGGCTGATGTTTTATGGGTGTTGATATGTCTTGCCAATCAGACGGGCGTTAACTTAACTGAGGCACTGCAAAAGAACTTTGATAAGAAAACACAGAGAGACAAGGAAAGGCACTTAAATAATGATAAGCTCCAGCCTTAGGAAAACTAATCTACCGTCAGTAAAAAACGTCGTGTATGAGAACGTTTTTAAAAAATACCGGAACAATCTTAAAGCAAACGATCAGTGATTACGCTGATATCAAGATCGCGCGGATGAGTGCGGCTCTTGCCTACTACACTGTATTTTCAATTGCACCCATGATGATTGTGGTAATTACTTTGTGCGATATATTCTACGGGCGAAATGCAATTGAAGGAACTATTTATGTGCAGATAAAATCGTTTGTTGGAGAGCAAGCTGCTTTGCAGATTCAGCAACTGATAAGGAATGCCACCATTTCACGGGATATTTCCTGGGCTTCTGTAGTCGGCATTGTCGCATTGATTTTTGCAGCCACAGGTGTGTTTGCCGAAATTCAGGATTCCATCAACCTGATATGGCATTTAAAGGCCAAACCAAAAAAGGGCTGGGTGAAAATGTTGGTGAACAGGTTGCTGAGCTTCTCAATGGTAGTAGCGCTCGGATTTATTTTAATGGTATCGCTTGTTGTTAACGCGTTGCTTGATGCATTGGTCAAGCAAATAATGCGGCTGGTTCCTGAAGGAACTTTCTATGTTACATATGTCATTAATATGCTGCTTACTTTTGCTATCATCAGCTTTTTATTCGGCGTTATTTTCAAGGTGTTGCCCGATGCCAGGATAAAGTGGAAGGATGTCCGCATGGGGGCTTTTACTACCGCACTTCTTTTCATGATCGGTAAGTTTGTTATCGGCTATTATCTTGGCAGAACAAAGGTGACGAGTTCTTATGGTGCAGCCGGATCTGTGGTGATTATCCTGTTGTGGGTATATTATTCTGCAACCATATTATACATTGGGGCCGCATTCACCAGAGCGTATGCCCAATTCACGGGTCGGCATATATATCCTAACGATTACGCGGTATGGATCCACCAGGTAGAGATGGAAAATAAAAAACCGTTGGACGATACGGAGAACCAACCGCATGATAAAAGCGACACGCTCCCTGGCTAAAACGCAAAAGGCCATCTGCTGATTACAGACGACCTTTTTATAGAATATACCTTGTAAAAACTAATTCAATCTTACACCCAGACTTACGCTTAGTGTTCTGTATTTATTATTACCATTTTGGGTGTTGTTCGTTTGTGTTGAATTAATTTTTTCCAATCCCCAACCATAGTTTACACCCACAAGAAATCTGTTAAACTCTACGCCTGCAAGTGCATTTATACCGAAGTCAAACTTTTTAAGCCTGTCATATCTTGCGCCTTCTTCTTCCGGAGTCAGGGGATTATCGTTGTTAAATTTAATATCATGACTGGTGCTGGTTACTACGCCTCCGGTAGATACTTCAGTCTTTGATTTACCGCCTATTCCCATTGCGGCATAAGGACCTGCACCGGCAAATATCCTTGCGTCATTACCTATTGGAAATTTCAACAAAAGGTTTACGGGTAATTCTAGATATAAAGGGTTGAACGATGATTTGACATAGTTGTCTGAATGATTGTTGGGATCCACATAATAATTCGCCTTTGCACCTTTACCGGTCAATAATAAACCAGGTTGCAACGATAGTACCGGAGCAATTGGGATGTCTACAACACCACCTGCATGAAATGTGCTTAATCCTTTTGCTGCGTCCACTGATCCATCGTTATATTTAGATATGTTTGCCAGGTTATAGCCGCCCTTGATATAAATACCACCAGGATTTGCATCATGGGTGCTTGTTGTCGTTGTTGTCTGGGCCTGTGCGCTGCCTGCTGTGATCGCTGATACAGCAAGCAATAAAATTAATCTGTTCTTCATAATAACTCATTTACTTTAGCTCAATTTCCAACACCGTGCCAAATTGGAACTTTGTTGGCAGGACAATATTGTTGCAGATATTTTTATTCTCAAGTGTATAAGTGGTTACATAATTTATATGATTTATTTGACTACAATTTTAATCCAAACGTCAGGCTCAATGTAGTATATCTGTTAGTATTCTTTTGTGCAGCAACAGGAGCTACGTTTGCAATTTCCGTCAACGCATGTGCATAGTTTAATCCAATCATCACTTTGTTGAATTGAACTCCCACCTGTCCGTTAATGCCATAATAGATCTGATCCACTTGTGAAAAAAGTAAGCCGTCATCTGACCTGGGAGTTCGGGTGGGTGTATCGTCGAACTTTATTTTTTTCTTTTTAGTCGTGGTTGTTTTGCCGTTTACCGTAATTTCTCCTTCTGACTTGCCTGCAATTCCTCTTGCTACGTAAGGACCCGCCGATAAATAAAACCAAATGTCTTCACGGATGGGAACTTTATATGCCAGCATTAAAGGAACCTGAAGAAAGATCGGGTTGAATTTATCATCCTGCTGAATGGTGGTTGAGTCGGCAAATGTTCTTGTTGAGCTTGTTTTGGCGCCGTTACCACATATCATTAAGCCAGTCATTAACGAAAGTCTGTCGCTAAGACGTATGTCCGCAAGAACCCCCGTGTTGAAGGTGTTTATGTGTTGGGCAGACTCAACAAGACTATTGTTGGGCGTAGTAATGCCGGCGTTGTTGTAGCCTCCTAAAATATAGAAGCTACTTGCGTTTGACTTTGGTGCGTCTATGTCTTGTGCATAGCATGACAGTGAAGCTGCGGCGAGCACAGCCACTGCAATGAGGGTATATTTCATATTAGCGCATTTTATTAAAAGTTATCGTACAGGCACCTGAAACAGCCTGGCAAATACCGGCGTGTTGAGCATTGCACATAATACTTGCTTCAGCACATTTCTGTAATGAACATAACGGACCGGGATTTGTGTTTTAAACTAAAAATCGCTCTTGTTTTTGAGGATGCATTGGTGCCCGGAGCATAACTCCATACCGTGACTGTAGTAGCTACAGCCACTGCTATGAGGGTATACTTCATATTAGCGCGTTTGTAATAAAAATAAAAAACGCTTTTAACTTTTCATAGCGATTAGCCTTAAAATAAAATGTATGGCGCTGTAATGTAACCCTGACTACGCATCTTGAAGAGCGTAATTAATTACGATTCATATTGTTGATCATTTGATCGAGCATGTCAACTTTTTTCAAAAATTTATTATCGGTCTGCATGAAATTTATCTTTCTGCTAAAGCATTTGCGTAGTAGTTCATATCCTTCTTTCGCTTCAGTAGAATCATAAAAGTTTTTATCCCAATTTGGTTTTATTTCTTCGTAGAATTTAAGAGCCACACCGTTGTTTGCGAGTTTAAAAGGTGTGTTGAACCAGTTATATAAAACCGCATCGTGTTCCTTGTCCAGGGCGTCTTTAAAGATCAATCTTAAAAAGTTGAGATGATTGGTAACACGTGCATGTATTTGCCTGTCATTTAGCGGTTGCAGCGGTTGCATACGCCATTGGTTGTTTGCAATATCATACGGATCTTTTTCTTTGTTGTTGTAAGTCTCTCTGTTAAACGATAAAACCAGTGTATGCGATATATTGGTATTGATGTCAACGTTGTTGAGTAACGCCGTATCCGAAAGTTCACCAATCTTTTGAAAGAATTTCTTTTCAGGGGTGATAATCATGGCGAATAAACTAAGTGAGTCTACATGACATTCAAAAGTTTGTCCGCTGCTATCCGCGGTTAGCTTCAACGATTGCTCCCGGTCATTATATTCCCAGTTACCATGCAGGTAAGCCTGCAATAGATTGATATCAAAAGTACCGTCTTTATGAAAGATGAATCTGTTGCTATAAAAAACGGTGTTATTTTCTTCTTCCGTTGTCAATTTTTTTAAGGATGGTTCAAGTGATTCAGATGTGTACATCTGAGATATGTTCCATCGTCCGGCAATTAATTTTTTGGTTGTCTTATTGCATGCGCAGGTGATCATGATAAGGATCGGGAGAAAGCAGGTTTTTTTCATGGTGGCTTCGGTTCTTTTCGGTTTTTTGGATATTGGCTGAATATAAATAAAAAAGGTTTAGTCTTTTGAACTAAACCTTCGTATTGTTGATTATTTCTTTTTGTCTTGAGGCGGTTTAGGTTGCCTGTTAAAAGGCGGTTTTTGCTGAGGTGGCTTTTGCTGCTGCTGCTGTTGAGGCGGCTTCTGCTGTTGTTGCCTTTGCTGTTGCTGCTGTGGTGGTTTTTGCTGCGGCGGCTTTTGTTGAGGCGGACGTTGTTGAGACTGTTGCTGATTGCCCGCATTTCTTTTATCGCGCGGATCAGGACGGTTCTCTCTTTCTTTCTCCTTCCTCTTTTTACTGTTGCGTTCCAGGCTCTTAAGGCTTATTTGTCCAACCACATCCACAAACTGATGCTCAACTTCCTTGGGTTTGTTGCTTAACAATTCCACCGGCTGAAGTTCATCCGCCTTTTGACCGGTAGCGTTCATGCGCCTGATTTCTCTAACCCGTGTAATTGAAAGAGGGTACTGTTTACTGCTTTCGGGTAAAATGTACCACATCAGGTTTTTGAAAATATCTTTTTTAATCAGCGTTGCTGTCCCTCTTGTGGTTTCCAATGTTTCTGCATTATCGGGAAAATGTTGCAAGGCGTCAAGATAAGTATCTAACTCATAGTTGAGACAACATTTCAGCCTTCCGCATTGTCCGCTCAGCTTGGTCTGATTGATAGATAAATTCTGATATCGTGCAGCTGTTGTAGTAACGCTTTTGAAATCGCTCAACCAGGTGCTGCAACAAAGTTCACGTCCACAACTTCCAATACCACCCACCTTTGCTGCTTCCTGCCTGATGCCAATCTGCTTCATTTCCACCTTTACCTTGAATTCAGAAGCGTAGATTTTGATCAGCTCACGAAAATCAACCCTGTCTTCAGCGGTGTAGAAAAAGGTAGCTTTTTTACCGTCAGCCTGAAATTCAACCTGTATCAGTTTCATCTGCAGGTTCAGTTGTTTTGCTATAGCCCTGCTTCTCGCCAAAGCTTCCCGCTCGCGGTCCTTATTGTGTCTGAATAATTCAATATCCTTTTCCCCGCTCTTTCTAAGAACCTTTTTTATTTCCGCATTGAATTCGTCAACATTCTTTTTCTTCATCTGCAGGCGAACCAGTTCACCTGTAAGAGAAACCTCGCCCACATCAAATCCACTTACTCCTTCCACGGTGATATATTCACCTTTCTCAAAATATTGTAGGGTAGGGTTTCTATAAAATTCTTTTCTGCTACCCTGGCTAAAACTTACTTCAATTATTTTGCAACTTGAATCTGCATCATCTATCGGAAGGTTCCTTAGCCAGTCATGCACGTTTAGCCTGTTACAGCTTCCGGTGCTGCATCCTCCATTGCTTTTGCATCCATTGGGCTTACCTCCGCCACAAGATCCACAACCCATATCATTTTATTTTACAATGAGTAATTGGTTAACAATTGTGGATGTGTTAGAAGAGTAAATAAGTGCAGAACTACAGGATTGTGTAAATAGCCATGCCACAGACTAAAAGCCAAATAAATTAAGGGCAAGCATTTTATTCACAATCAATAATATATATAAATAAATCGCAGTTCAACAGTGCGGTCAAGGTATTTTTTGACGGCCTAAGCCTCGCACATTCACTTTTTCTAACATCCACATAAATGGTGAATTTCATCTTTATTTATAAAGTATGAAACACCCTAATCGACCAAAATTAGTGCTTTATCCTGAATTATATGGTAAAGTTTAATGGTCAACGCGTGAAACAACATCTTCCCATTAGCATTTCTTTCAATGTAATAAGCTGCCTTATCCAATTCTTCGATCATCACTTGTTGCTGACTTACAGATGCAATTTTGTTGAGACGTTGGGCAAAATCTTTCTCCTTTTCGGCAAGTTGGATTTTATCGGCACCCATCACCCTGATCCTGATGCTCTGTTCCAACAAGTGATTAAAATATCTCAGGAATTGCTTCTGCTTTTCACGTCCCAGTTTGCTAACATCGTCAATCCATTTTACCTGAGCCACCGGGCCTCCTTTCAAAGTTGCATTCAACCAGTCCCGTAACAAAGCTTGCCAGTCTTCCTCAGCATGCTGTGTCAATTGCAGCGCGTCCCTGAAGTTGCCTTCAGCAATGCCCGCAATTTGCCTGGCGGTATCCGGTGCAACATTATAGTCGGTAATTAATGCATGCGAAATATCATTTGCATCAGGCAATGGAATTTTTACAAGCTGGCAACGGCTCAATATAGTTGCCAAAATTTGCTCTTCATTTTCCGCGACCAGGACAAACAGCGTATTTGGTGGTGGTTCCTCTATTAGTTTTAATAGTTTGTTGCCCTCTTTGCCAAGATATTCAGGCATCCACATCACCAGCACTTTGTATTCGCTTTCAAAACTTTTGAGGCTTAGCTTCCTGATAATTTCGTTACATTCTTCAGCCGTTATGTTCCCCTGTTTGTTTTCAGCTCCTATAAACTGCAACCAATCAAAAGCATTACCATAAGGCGTTTGTTTCACAAATTCTCTCCATTCGCTGATATAGTCCGTGCTTACAGGTTTATCACCGCTTTTTTTAGGAATGGCGGGATAGGAAAAATGTATATCGGGATGAATCAGCCCCGAAGCTTTGGAATAAGCTGGTTGTTGCTGCATCCAGGCATCCGCTTCGTCAGATGTAGATGGAACAACAGCAGCTTTTGCCGGCTCTTCCCCGAATAAAGATGCGCCTGCAGAAACTTCAGCCTTCTTTGCGCCGGCGGGATTAAGGCTTATATAATTTGCAAATGCAATAGCAAGCGGCAATGCCCCACTTCCTTCCTTACCCAGGAACAATAATGCATGGCTTAAGCGGTTTTGATTAACCATTTCCACCAAATGCAGTTTCGTTTCCTGTTGCCCTACAACATTCTTAAATAACATATGCGCTTGTATCCTCCTTTGGCTGCAAATAAACGAAGTTATTTGGTCTCTGATTGAAAGATCTCCAATGCCTGATGTGAAGATCGCTGATGTCTGATCTCTTATGTCTGAATATGCCAGTGAAGATGTCGCACCTTTCGCTATTCACCATTGACTATTCACCATTCACTCTTCACTTTCTTCACTAATTCAGATATTTCAGCAACTCAGGATCATCTGGTTTAACCTTGCTGTCAAAATGAGCCAGAAGTTTACCATTTTCATCAATGAGGAACTTATTAAAGTTCCAACTGATTGTTGCATCCAATACACCGTTTTCGCTTTTATGGCATAAATAGTTATAAACAGGCGTTGTTTTGTCACCTTTTACATCAACACGTGTGGTAAGCGGGAATGTTACACCATAATTTTTCTTGCAGAATTCTTTTATTTCATTGTTATCCTGGTATTCTTGTCCGCCAAAATTGTCTGAAGGAAAACCAACGATCACCAGTTTATCTTTATGTGATTCATATAATTTTTCCAATCCTTCATACTGGGGTGTAAAGCCGCATTTGGATGCAGTATTAACAATTAAGATCTTTTTTCCCTTGTACTTTGAAAAGTCGATCACTCCACCATCTAAGCTGGCGATCTTAAAATCATAGATACTTTTTGATGCTGTTGCTTCAGGAGTTTTTTTCTTAGCTTTTGTTTTGCTGTATGCTGCCGTGCATGCAATAACCGCAATTGCTATTAACAGTAAATATTTCATAAATGCTTTTTATAGTTAGCAATAAAAAAAATTGTCCTTGTAAAAATATGTAAAAAAGGAACTGCTTAGGATTAAGGTTTCGATCAGGTGTCAGGTTTCAGGTATCAGGTATCAGGAGGCAGGAGTAAGGTATGAGGTGTGAGGTGGAAGGTGGAAGGAGTGAGGCTTAAGGTATCGGGTATAAGTGTATCAGGCTTAAGGTTAGTGATCGATCGGTTTCCCACATTTCCTTTTTTCCCCTAGGTAATTTATAACCCTCTGAGTTAATATCTTCTCTGCCCTATACCTCATGCCTGACTCTTTCCACCTCACGCCTCATACCTTATGCCTCATGCCTGAAACCTGGCACCTGATACCTACTCTCAAATCATCGTATACGCCACCGAAGCAATACTCAGCCTCGTTCCCGGAATAGCTAGAATTGCCTGCCCGCAAGCTTCCAATGTTGCGCCTGTCGTAATAACATCATCTACGAGCAGTACATGTTTGCCGGCCAATTGATCTTCATTCCTTACAGCAAAAACGCCGTCCATCGTTTGCCACCGGCTTATGCGGTTCTTGTGGGTTTGGGTTTGGGTAAAATACTGTCTGTAAGCAATATTTGTAACAACGGGTTTGGGCCAAACCGTAAACATGCCTTTCGAAATTTCCTCGGCCTGGTTGTAGCCTCTTTTTTTTTGCTTTTTAGGATTGAGTGGGAGAGGGATGATCATGTCAATACCATCATAGTCAGGACAAGCTTGCAATTGCATGCCAAGCAATTTGCCGAGATAATGACCTGCAGCTTTGTTATCCTTGTACTTCAGCTGAATCATCATTCGCTGTATTAACGAATCCTTGGTAAAATAAAATGCGCTTGTGGCTTTTTCAACTTTTATCCTGCCGAAGAATATTTTTTCTACAATGTTATCTTTCTTTCCGGTAAAACCTGTTTCAGGAAGATCAGAAAAACATCTGGCACAGAGTAGGCTGCTTTCATCCAGCTCATCTGATCCGCAACCTTCACAAATGTGCGGAAAGAATAAATGTAAAAGGCTGTTGAGTAGAGTCATGGGTCTGGGGTTTAGGTATCAGCTATCAGCTATCAGCTATCAGCTATCAGCTATCAGCTGCTAAAGTAACTATGTAAGGTACTGTTTTTTTAATTTTAGCCAGCCAGCACCTTTCACTATTGACCATTCACTATTCACTAAAACAAATACCGGTACACTTCATCCACACGTCCCAGCGCAAGCACTTCAATTTTAAGCTTGGCATGGTCAAGTCCTTTCTTGTTATAACGTGAGACGATGATTTTTTCGAAGCCCAGTTTCTCTGCTTCTGCAATGCGTTGTTCTATGCGATTAACGGCGCGGATTTCTCCGTTAAGTCCAACCTCTCCGGCAAAGCAAATATGTGCTGGTAATGGCACATCCTCATAAGAAGAAAGCAATGCGCAAATAACGGCAAGATCAATGCTCGGGTCTTCCACTTTTATGCCTCCGGCAATGTTCAGGAACACATCCTTCATACCGAAATGAAAGCCTCCCCTTTTTTCCAGCACAGCGAGCAGCAGTTGCAGTCTGCGAAGATCAAAACCATTTACGGTGCGTTGCGGTGTTCCATAAACGCTTTGCGTTACCAGTGCCTGTATTTCTATCAGCAAAGGTCTTAAACCTTCCATAGTTGCAGCGATGGCGCTACCACTCAGTTGTTCTTCCTTTTGTGTGAGTAGTATCTCTGAAGGATTTAATACCGGTCGCATTCCGTCGCCTGTCATTTCATAAATGCCAAGTTCAGATGTGCTTCCGAAACGGTTCTTCAACGTCCGGAGTATTCTATACGTGTAATGCCTGTCGCCTTCAAACTGAAGTACAGTGTCAACCATGTGCTCCAGAATCTTTGGTCCTGCTATACTGCCGTCTTTAGTAATATGGCCGATCAGGAATACCGGCGTGTTTGTTTCCTTTGCAAACCGCTGCAACTCTGCTGCACACTCCCTTATCTGCGAAACACTGCCGGGTGATGATTCTATAAATTCTGATTGTAGCGTTTGTATAGAGTCGATGATTACAAGATCCGGTTTTAGCTTTTTAATCTCTTTAAAAATGATATTGGTTTGTGCCTCGGTAAGCAGATAAAAATTTTCATTTTGAATTCTTAATCTGTCCGCACGCATTTTAATCTGCTGCTCGCTTTCTTCGCCGCTTACATAAAGGGTGGTTACGTTCTTTAGTTGAAGTGCATTCTGTAGAAACAATGTACTCTTACCAATACCGGGCTCACCGCCTACCAGTACAATGCTTCCTGGAACTATACCGCCACCAAGCACACGGTTTAATTCAGCATCGCCGGTAATCAGCCGGTTTTCTTCGGTAGTTGCAATGTCATGTAATGAAACGATGCGTGGTTTGGTTGGATTGGTGCTATATTCTTTCCATTCATTTGGTGCTTTGCCATTGCTTTTTTCAAGCACTTCTTCCACAAATGTGTTCCATTGATTACACGAGGGACACTTACCGAGCCACTTAGGACTTTCGTAACCACAATTGCTACAGAAGAAAGCTTTTTTTACTTTACTCATGCGGTAAAGATAGAAGAGTTATGCGTTGAAATTTTATGCAAAAGATCAGTTCCATTTTTAGTGCGAATAAATCTTCGCGAAGAACAATAACGAGGTGAGATTTGTTGACAGTTTTGATGAAAGTACCTGATTTTTTAAGTGAGTTTTGTGGTAGTTAAAAGAGAAACTTCCGGACAGTAAAAAGGCCGGTATGGCTACCGACCTTTTACTTACTAACCCATTAAATTCTGCCACTAAATTACAATAATGAGGCACATTTCAAAATTAATTTTTACCCTTGTTGATAACTTTCAACCCCTAAAATAGCCGGTTAATACTGACATTTTGCCCAAATTGTAATATTTCATAAATTTATTATGTCATTATGACCTTTGGAAGCGTACGCGAGGTACAATAAGTCATTGTTTCTGAGTTGGTTAATTATTTGTAGACTATCTTTTAAATAAGAAAAAATGAACTCAATTTTCCTTGTTTCCCTTCTTTTTGTGGGTATTAGTATGCTGGTTTCGATGGTGCTCAAAAGCAAGTTTGCGCACTACAGTCAGGAGCCACTTTCGAGCGGTTTGACAGGGCGGCAAGTGGCTGAAAAAATGCTTCGGGATAACAACATTTATGATGTAACAGTAACCTCTGTTGAGGGACATCTTACAGACCATTATAATCCGCTGGACAAGACCGTTAATCTTAGCCCTGAAGTTTACCAGGGAAGCAGTATTGCGGCAGCTGCTGTTGCAGCCCATGAGTGCGGGCATGCGGTTCAACACGCAACCGCTTACCGTTGGTTGACAATGCGTAGCAAACTGGTACCTATTGTTCAGTTCAGCAGTAATATTGTGCAGTGGGTTTTGCTGGGCGGGATTTTGATGATTAAAGTATTTCCTGCCTTGTTATTAATTGGAATTTTCCTTTTTGCAATGACAACCATTTTCTCGCTGATTACGTTGCCTGTAGAATTTGATGCCAGCAACAGGGCCCTGGTTTGGTTAAACAGCACCAATATAACCCGCGGGCAAGAGCATGATAAAGCAAAAGACGCCCTGAAATGGGCCGCCATGACCTATGTTGTTGCCGCATTGGCCAGCCTGGTTACCCTGGTACAGTATATTTTCATTTTCCTGGGAAACAGAAACAGAAACTAAGGAGCTATCAGCTATTAGCTATCAGCTGTGAGCTGATAAATACAGGCCGGCTTGAGTTTCATAAGCCTGTTGCAGTCGAGTACTTCGTAAATCGTACTTCGTACTTAGGTGCAGGTTGATTTTGATAAAGTACATTACACATCGTACATCTAAAATCGTACATCTTACATGGCTATTTCTGTTTTTCTGCAAAATAATTCACCACAATATCCGCTTTTGATTTGCCTATTACCTGGGCGATTTCATCAGCGGATTTTGTTTTTATATTGCCTACAGACTTAAAATGCTGTAGCAATTGCGTCGCTGTTTGCTGGCCTATTCCTTTAATGCTTTCCAACTCGTTTACAAACGTGCCTTTTGATCGTTTCTGGCGATGGAACGTAATGCCAAAGCGGTGCACTTCATCCCTTATTCTCCGCACCAGCTTCAGGCTCTCACTGTCCCAGGGCAACTTAATAGATTGTTGATCACCCGGAAAAAATATTTCCTCTTCATTTTTCGCCAGCCCAACAACGGTCATCTTGCCCACCAGGTCCAGTTCTCTTATGCTTTCCATTGCAGCACCTAATTGTCCCTTCCCTCCATCTATAATGACCAGTTGCGGAAGTGACGTTTCTTCGTCCTTTAAACGCTTATACCTGCGGTAAACAACTTCCTTCATGGTAGCGAAGTCATTGATGCCCTCAACGGTCTTTACATTATAATGTCTGTAGTCCTTTTTACTCGGAACTCCATCTCTGAAGCAAACCATTGCTGAAACGGGAAAACTGCCCTGGAAGTTGGAATTATCAAAGCACTCAATATGAACAGGCGCTTCTCTAAGATGCAATGCTTCCTGTAGCTGGTAAAGCACTTTTTTCTTTTCCATATCACTCTTGCCTTCCAGCGCGAGTATTTTCTTCTTGCGCAGTTCTTCTTTAAAGTAGTTTACATTCTTTTGGGACAGCTCGAGCAGCTTCTTTTTATCGCCACCTTTGGGAACTGTTACGGTAACCGTTTCTTCGGGGTAATCTATTTCGAATGGCAGTACAATTTCTCTTGCAAGGCTATTAAATGTCTCGCGCAGGTTGCCGACTGCAAACTCCAATACTTCGTTCTCCGTTTCTTCCAGCTTTGTTTCCAGTTCAATGGTATGAGTTTGGACAATCGTTCCGTTTTCTACCATCAGGTAGTTTACATATGCCGTTTCATCTTCCTTCAAAATAGAAAAAACATCCAGCGTTCCAATATGCCTGCTTACAATGATTGATTTTGCCTGGTAGCTTTCCAGGTAATCGATCTTTTTTCTTACTTGCTCTGCTTTTTCAAACTGAAGATTCATCGCATGTTCCTGCATTTGCGCCTTGAGCTTTTCAAATACGGGTGAGAGGTTTCCTTTCAACATCTGTCGAACCTCTTGCAATGCTTCTGCGTAATCCTCCTCCGACTGTAAACCCTCACACGGGCCTTTGCAATTTCCCAAATGATACTCCAGGCAAACTTTGAACTTACCTCTTTGTATGGCTTCTTTGGTTAAATTCAATTTGCAGGTTCTTAACGGAATAAACTGGCGGATGAAGCCGATCAATTCGCGCACTTTTCCTGCGGAAGTAAACGGCCCCAGGTACTCGGAGCCATCATTGATCTTTCTCCTGGTGAGAAAGATCCGTGGAAAAGGTTCTTTTTTGATGACGATAAAGGGATAAGATTTATCGTCTTTCAGGTTGATGTTGTATTTGGGTTGAAATTGTTTGATGAGTGAATTTTCCAAAAGGAAAGCATCCTGCTCTGAACCTACAATGGTAAATTCGATATGATGAACGCGCTGAACCAGTTCATGCGTCTTATAACCTGAGAAAGTTTTATTGAAGTACGAGCTTACCCGTTTGCGAAGGCTTTTGGCCTTCCCAACGTATATAAGATCCCCTTTTGAATCAAAATATTTGTAAATACCCGGCTGTACCGGAATTTTATGTGCTATTTGTTGAAATTCTGCAGATGTCATAATTACACTAATTGACAATTGAAAATTGATAATTGAAAATGAAGCCGGCGGCGGAGTTCTTAATTGTCAATTTTCAACTTTCAATTTTCAATTTTTTTTATTCCATATTACGGTATTTTTTTCAGATTGTTCCTTTCCTCCCGGAAGCTGGATCAGCCTGTTTATGTAAAAGCTTTCATTTGCTTTCCATCCCATTTTATCTATTATCACGGTGTCGCCTTTATTGCTCAATTTGCTTACAAATATTCGCTTTACCCTTTGGCTCTCGTTGTTTAGCAGCACGTCAATACTCTGAACCGGCAATCGCTTATTTATGCTCCTGTAACTTAACGTAATGCTGTTTGTTGTAAGATCGTTAAAGACATTTTCCTCGTAATATTTCTTTACCGAAGTATCATTTATATCAAAGGCGGTGAACATGCTTGCCAGGCTATCAAAAGTCCGTTTTGAAATGGGTGTGGAATCACGCCTGCCATCTTTCTCTGCAATCCTGTAAAGAAAATAAGGCGTACTGTCTACATCCTTTTTGTCTTCTGTAAAAAACTGGCGGATGGGATAAAAAACAGTTGAATCGTTGTTGATAATTTTAGCGCCCTCTTCCGGAGTGTTTTTTGAATTGCAGGAAAATAAAACCAATAGTGTCGCGACGGCAACAATTTTTTTCATCAAACGAAATTAGGTAATTGACAATTGAAAATGGAGAATTGAAAATTGTGGCTGCTAACGCCTTATTGCACACACCAAACCTGATACCTGACACCTAATGCCTGATACCTTACCTACTTCAGCCTCTTGCTAAATCCAACCTTGATGCCGTAATCAAACAAGTGTTCCTTGATCGGGTAATTCTTGATGTAAGTTGGCAGTACCTGGTAACGGAACTGCGGGCCTATTTGCCACCTGTATTTTCCTGATTGGAAACTTACATAAGTTTCTATAGAGGAATTGAAATTCCATTTTCTCATCAGGTCGGTTCCGTCCGCATAATTTTTCAGATCGGTGCTGAGAAGGAATGGTTCTTTGTCAAAAGTATAAGTTGGTTGAATGGAAGCCGCCACGTTCCATGCTACTTTACCAGAACCTGAACGAAGGATCCTGTAATCAGCGCCAATTGGCAACGACAACTCGTAAGTTTTATTCTGTATGGTTGTAACTGAAGTACTTCCGGCAGGAGTAGTGCTGTAGGAAGAGGTTGTTCTGTACACATTGTCGTATCCCAGGCCGACTGAAGTTTGCTGAGTCGGAACATTATATGCTTCAATATTATATTGTCTGGCGTTAAACTGAAGCCCGGATTTGATCATAAACCTTTTGCTCAGATTGTAACCAACGCCAAGGCCTATTTCTATACCCATGGCCGGTTTTTGTTTTACCGCGCTGTTCGCGTCAAGTGACGTATTTGCCAATGGCGTGTTGTTAAGGTAACTTGAATTGATTCTCTGTGATTTATCATCAATTAAAGTGCGGTAGCTTGAAGAAGGTGTTATATAAAATTGTAAAGCCAGGCGCTGTAAGAATGAATATTGCTTCATGCTGGACGCCTTGGGTTTTGACAATGTAAATTCTATCGGAAGCGGAGCATGATTGGAAAGTTGTTCATCTGCTATAGCCTGATTGGTTAAAGGCGATGTTAACGCCAGCAAATTTGCCGGGTTATTTATGATAATAGCCTGAGATAATTCTGTAACATCAACGTTATTCAGTTTGGCGAGTGTTACTTCGTCATTTTTTAAATCAGGTTTTGCAACTGTCTTTTTATCTGAAACGGCTGAAAGGTTTGCTTCATCCACTTTCGCAACCAGGTCGCCGGCAGGGTTTTCCTGTTGAACCTGCTGACCGTTCAGCTTGTTTTTTACCGCAGCTATTGTCTTTTCAGTTACAGTATTGGGTAAAATGCGTTCTTCGATAGTTTGGTAGCCATCGCCTGATTTTTCAGGCGCCGGTTGTTGCGCTTTTGCATGCGTCCGGGCATATAGTTCGACGTTTTGAAGTCTTTTTTCAGGCTTTACAAGAAGTGTTCCGGCAACGAGAAGAGCAATAACAGCAATAGCAGTAAATGTAAGAGCGGGCCACCGGCTTTTGCCATGCAGTTCTTCCTGAATGTTCCTCCAAATCTGGTCGGCAGCATACATCCGATGCTGATTCACCTGCTTTTGAAGAAAACTTTCAAAATCATCATTATGTAATGGGCTCCTCATTACGTTTAGTCCTGGTTATTTTTTAAACACAACATGCAGTGCCAGATCTGCTTCCGGCTTTTCCAATATTTTCTTCTTTATCAGAATGGCTTCCAGCATGGCTTTTGCCCTGGTATATTGGCTTCTGCTTGTACTTTCTTCTATTTCCAACATTTCTGCGATTTCTTTGTGACTGTACCCTTCAATAGCATAAAGGTTTAAGACTGTTTTATATCCAACGGGTAAAAGTCTTATGCATTCAACCACCTGCTTCGCCTGCATTAGTGAAGGAATGGTTTCTTCCTTTACCTGCAGATAGGTGGCGTAAGCCAGATCAACGTTCTCATTAAATTTCTTGTATTTTTTTAAAAAATTGATACAAGTATGAACGATGACTTTCCTAACCCAACCCTCAAAAGCTCCTTTATTCTGAAATGTATTTATTTGGGTAAAAACCTTAATGAAACCCTCCTGAAGCATGTCTTCGGCGTCTTCCCGGTTCTGCGCGTACCTGTAACAAACCGATAGCATTTTAGGACTGTACCTGTTGTACAGCTCCCTTTGTGCTGTGGGATCGTTCTGGAGACAACCGTAAATGAGTGCTTCTTCGGTCATAAGGTATTTGAAGTACCCATAAATTTAGACAAAAAAATTAATGCAATGCTGCATGAATCGACAAATGTTTACAATGAATTAATTTTTGCAACATTGTTGAAAAAAATAATAAACCCCTATATTTGCAACATTGTAACAAAAAATGAATATGCTACGACTTTCAATCTTTTTTGCCACGTTGCTTTTAGGAGTATATGCAACGGCGCAAAAGGCTAACCGCTCTACTGCAACCACTGAAAAATCTTATTTATCGGGTACTGTAAGGGATGAAACTTCAGGCAAGCCTTTACCTCAGGCAAGTATTATTATTCATGATGCAAACGCCGGTGCTATTGCCAACAATAACGGTGAGTTTAAAACAACAGGTGTTAAAGAAGGCAAATACCTTGTAGAGATATCTTACCAGGGCTATACGAGTATATTGGAAACGGTAATTATTAAAGGCAATACGGAAAAAAATTATACGCTAAAGCCGGCAATTGTTGAGCAGGAGGCTGTAACGGTAACCGGCGTGGCCTCTGCCATCCGTTTACGGTTATCTCCGCAGCCGGTAAGCGTGTTAAGGCAAAATGATTTATTGCATGTATCATCTACAAATGTAATGGAAGGTTTAAGTAAGGCCGTTCCGGGCGTTTCTGTGGTAACTACCGGTCCGGCTATTGCCAAGCCCTTTATCCGCGGCCTTGGGTATAACAGAGTTGTAGTAATAAATGATGGCGTAAGACAGGAAGGCCAACAATGGGGTGATGAGCATGGTATTGAAATAGATGATTACAATGTTCAGAAAATAGAAGTGCTCAAAGGGCCGGCTTCTATGATGTACGGAAGCGATGCTATTGCAGGCGTAATTAACATTCAAAGCCAGGTGCCGGCGCCCGAAGGAACAATAAAAGGAAACGTTTTGGCCGAATATCAAACCAATAGTGCCCTGCGTGGATTTAACGGTAACATTGGCGGTACAAAAAATGGCTTTAGCTGGAATGCTTATGGCACATATAAAGCTTCTCACGACTACAAAAACCAATATGACGGTTATGTATTCAATTCAAAATTTGCCGAACATAATTTTGGTGCGATGGCTGGCTATGCCGGAAGGTGGGGCTTTACGAGGTTGTATGTCAGCGACTTTAATTTAAAGGCAGGAATGGTGGAAGGTGATCGGGACTCCGCTACCGGAAAGTTTATTAAAGCAGTAAGCGGAGGAGAAGAAATTGCAACTGACAATGATTTTAAAAGCATTACCCCCTTAATTCCTTACCAGCACATCGGGCATTTCAAAGTAACGGCTGACAATAGTTTTAACATCGGCAAAAATAAACTGGACGTAACACTGGGCTACCAGCGCAATCAACGCCGCGAGTTTGGCAACATAGATGCGGTGGATGTGCCAAATGCCTATTTTGATCTGAAAACAATTACTTATGCCGCGCGCTATCATTTAACCGGTAAAAAAGAATGGAAGACAAGCTTTGGTATAACGGGAATGTCGCAAACCAACACCAACAGGGCAGAAGAAGTAATAATACCTGATTATTCATTGTTTGATATTGGAGGGTTTATCTATACACAATATTATAAGAATGGATTGCAGTTAAGTGGTGGTCTGCGTGTAGATAACAGGCATGCAGAAGGGAAACAAATGCTGGTTGACAATGAACAGAAATTTGCTCCGTTTGAAAAGAATTTTGCCAACGTTTCTGGAAGTGCCGGCCTGAGCTATGAAGTATCCAAACTAGTTACGTTGAAGCTGAATGTGGCTCGTGGTTTCCGTGCTCCCAATTTTGCAGAATTAGCCAGCAACGGTGCGCACGAAGGCACCAATCGTTATGAAGTTGGCGAGAAGAATCTTTCTTCTGAAGTTAGTTTCCAGGTTGATGGCGGAGTTGATATTAATACGGAACACGTTTCCATTAATGCAAGCTTATTCTACAATAACATCAGCAATTACATCTTTTATCAGAAAGTATTGAATGGCGCAGGCCAGGATTCAATCATTGTTGATAGCGAAACAGGTGCCTTATTAAATGTATTTCGTTTTTCTCAGCATGATGCATATTTATATGGTGGAGAAGCAACCATCGATATCCATCCGCACCCGTTGGACTGGCTCCATTTTGAAAACAGCTTTTCTTATACGAGGGCACAATTTAAAGAGGCACTTGACGGATCTTCCAACGTGCCAATGATTCCTGCCGCAAGATTATTTTCCGAGCTTAGAGGTAATTTTCTTACCAAGGGAAAATCCATCAAAAACTTTTATGTAAGCCTGCAAAGCGATTACAATTTTAAGCAAAGCCATCCCTTTACAGGGTATAATACGGAAACTGCTACAAGCGATTACTGGTTGATAAATGCAGGCATCGGAGCTGATATTGCGAGCAAGGGCAGGACGCTATTCTCGATAAACATTGCAGGCAACAACCTTGGAGATATAGCTTATCAAAACCATCTCAGCAGATTGAAATACACCGCAGAAAACAATGTAACAGGCCGCACAGGCGTATTTAATATGGGCCGCAATTTTACTTTTAAGGTAAGCGTACCCTTAAACTTCAACAATTGAAAATTGAAAATTCCTGCCCGACTGACGTCATTCAGGCGGGGACAATTGAAAATGAGGGTGAATGGGTGAATGTGCGAATGAGTAAATGTGCGAATGTGCAGATGGGTGAAATTGAAAATTGAAAATTGAAAATGAGGGAGAATGCGTGAATGTGCAGATGAGTAAATGTGCAGGTGTGCAAATGGCAAATGTGCAGATATCTGATAGAATGTGGGTATTTAAACGAGATAATGAGTGAAATAAGACTCGCTCCGTTCATTTTCAATTTTCAATTGTCAATTCTCAATTCTTAGGCATTCGCACATTCGCACATTTGCACACCCGCACATTTGCACACCCGCACATTCGCACATTTCCATTAAATTGCTTCCTATTTAATTACTCAAACATCTAACATCATGAAAAAAATTGCTTGTGCATGCCTCGGCATCGTTTGTGCGATGATGCTAACGCAGTGTAACAATCCTTCTTCTCAAACTGGCGGAAGCGATTCTACAGCAACTTCAAAAGACAGTACTACAGCTTCTTCCGGTTCAACTGCAGGTTTTAAGATTGGGATCCAGATGTGGACATTCAGATTGTTCTCATTTGAAGAAGCGCTGGCTAAAGTTGACAGCGCCGGTGTTAAACATATTGAAGCTTTTGTGGGTATGCCGCTTGTAAAAGGTGGAAGCGCCAAATTTGGTTGGGACATGACAGATGCTGATAAAGCCAAAGTAAAAGGTTGGTTGGATTCAAAAGGAATCAACATTGTTGCAATGGGTGTTATTTCACCAAAAGATGTTGCTGAATGGAAAAAAGCTTTCGACCTCGCTAAATATTTCGGGCTAAGCTATATTACTGCTGAACCTAAAAAGGACCAATGGGGTGCAGTTGACAGCCTGGCTGGTGCTTACGGTATTAAAGTAGCCATTCATGATCATCCAAAACCAAATGCTTACTGGCATCCTGATTCTGTGCTGGCTGCTATCCAGGGACATCCAAATATTGGATCTTGTGCTGATATCGGTCACTGGTCCCGCAATGGCCTGGATCCGGTTGATTGCTTAAAGAAATTAGATGGTCACATTTATGGCGTGCACCTGAAAGACATCGTTGCATTTGATAAAACTGATGCAGCAGACACAGTAGTTGGAAAAGGTGTTATTAAGTTCGACCCGGTTTTCCAGGAATTAAAACGCCAGAATTTCAATGGAATGATGTCTATTGAACATGAGTCAAACTGGGAGCATAATCTGCCTGATGTTATCGAAACAGTTAAGTTTTATAATGATCATGTTGCAGCTTTGAAATAACGACCTGCATCAATTTTTTACAAGAAGCCATCCACCAGTTTTAGTGGGTGGTTTTTTTGTGCCCGCTATGCAAAGGATTGCATAAAAAACTCAATAATTTTCGCCTGAAATTCACCCCGTTTAAGTGTTTTTTAATTAGTTATTCAGGAAAAAAAAGTGTTATTTGTGTACTAATTACACATGTTTTTTGTGTGATACTTCAAGACTAAAACTGCATCTATGTTTGCCAAATTACAACTTAAAGCCTTACTGCTTTACTGCTTCGTACTCATGACGCAGGTTGTTTTAGCCCAATCAAAAACGGTAACCGGAAAAGTAACAGATGACAAGGGCGCGCCCGTTGTTGGTGCATCTGTTCTTGTTAAGGGAACCAAGGTGGGTACAACAACAGACGCTCAGGGGAGCTTCAAACTCTCAGCGCCTGCATCCGCGTCTTCTGTGGAAATTTCATTCGTTGGTTTTGCTGCTCAAACTGTCAGCATTCCAGCAACGGGAGACATTACAGTTTCCCTTGCGCCTGACAACACTACGTTAACCGATGTGGTTGTTGTGGGATATGGTACCGCCCGTAAAAAAGATCTTACAGGATCTGTTGGATCGGTTACTGAAAAGAACTTTAATAAGGGTGTTTTTACAGCTCCCGACCAGTTAATTCAAGGCAAGGTTGCCGGTGTACAGGTACTTGGTAACAGTGGTCAGCCTGGCGCGGCTACAACAGTACGCATTCGCGGTAACTCTGCAGTTACCGGAACCGGCCAGCCGCTTTATGTTATTGACGGCGTTCCTTTGGATGGAAGGTCCGCCCGTCCCGCTGTTAACGCACAGAATATAGGTAACACACCCGTTACAAACCCGCTTAACTTCATCAACACAAATGACATCGCATCCATCGACGTTTTAAAAGATGCATCTGCCACAGCGATATACGGTTCGCGTGCTGCCTATGGTGTGGTAATGGTTACCACAAAAAAGGGTGAATCAGGTCCTCCCAAATTATATGTTTCTGCAAGCACCGGCTTTAGCAAGTTGCTGAAGAAAATTGACGTGCTGAATGCAGATGAATATCGCGGAGCATTAAAATCCTACGGTCTGAACTATGGTGACTATGGTTCAAGTGTAGACGCCATGGACGCGATCACACGAACTGCGTGGAATCAGAATTTCACGGTAGGAGCAAGTGGAGGCAATGAAAACGCCCGTTATCGTGTAACCCTGGGCTATCAAAATCAGGACGGTATTTTAAGAAAGTCTGGACTTAAAAAATATTCCGCAAATCTTAACAGCGGATTTAAATTTCTGAATAACAAAAGACTCGGTGTTGACATAAATATATTGGTTAACCAAATTAATGAAACCATCGCCCCTGTTTCAAATGATGCAGGTGCCACCGGTAGCCTCATCGGCCATGCCTTACAATGGAATCCTACCCAGGCGTTAAAAATCGGAGATTCTTTAAACATTCTTGCTGGCGATATCGTCAATCCGCTGGGTATGTCTGAAGCTTATAATGATCACTCAGTTGTAAACACGGTGCTGGCAAGTATTTCTCCTTATTACAAAATCACCAACGATTTAGAATATCGTATCCTGGCGAGCGCTAACTACAGTTCAGGTGTAAGAAGAACATCCATTCAATCCTGGATAAATTTGAATGATGTGAAAGGCAAAGGCTGGGCAGGATATGCAAACAATGAATTGCTTACCAAGCAATTTACACAAACACTGAGCTATAATAAAAAGATTAGTTCTTCGTTTAATCTTAATGCTGTGATCGGTTATGAATACCAAAGCTTTTCCAATAAAGGCGCCAGCATTACAGCGTCAGGCTTCCAGAGTTATCCAGGTTTAGATTACACCGATTATCTGCAAGGTTCAAATCCTGGAAACAGAAATATAAGTTCATTTAATGATCCTGTAACTGAATTGAAATCGTACTTCGGAAGAGTGACTTTGAATTGGAAAGATCGTTTCATTGTTACCGGAACACTTCGTTCAGATGGATCAACAAAATTTGGTGGCGATAATAAAACGGGATATTTTCCATCATTTGCCGGAGCATGGAATATTACCAATGAAGATTTCTTAAAAGGAAACAGTTTTGTTAACCTTTTAAAATTAAGAGTTGGTTGGGGTAAAACCGGTAACCAGGAATTTCCATCAGGTGCTTCGCAAAAAACGTACAATATTACCTCTGGTGGTTTGTCACAAGCACAAAATGCTAACTCAAGTCTAAAATGGCAGTCAGACAGACAAACCAATATTGGTGTTGATTTCGGGTTGCTTAAGAATAGAATATATGGTACCGTTGATTACTTTGATAAGCTTACAACTGACCTGTTATTTCCAACTGACGCGGTTCAGCCAGCACCTCCCGGAACAGTTGTTACCTGGAGAAACATTGACGGAAACGTTTCCAATAAAGGTGTAGAGGCGACTGTAAATGGAGACATTATCAGCAATAAAAATTTACTTTGGACATTGGGTGTTAATGCAACATTTATAAAGAATGTAGTAAACGGTCTTGCTGCACCAATCAGTACCGGTAGCTTAAGCGGTCAGGGCTTGTCCGAGACAAGGGTAGAGCAAATGGCTAACGGCCACCCAATGAATGTTTTCTATACAAGACATTATCTTGGATTGGATAAAGACGGCCAGGCAATGTATGAAGACAATGGTAACACATTTTATTACGTAGGTAGTCCAATTCCAACTACAATTTTGGGTCTCAGCACATCAGTTAACTACAAGAAGTTTGCGCTTATCGTAAATATGAACGGTGCGTTTGGTCATAAGATCTATAACAATACTATCAACGCATATTTACCGGCGCCAAACCTGGGATCAAGAAATATAGAGAAATCGATAATTACGACAACTCCTAAAGAATCATTGTCCAACCCGATTACTTCGTCTTCAAGATATATTGAAGACGGTAACTACATGAAGTTAGCCAACGTTACACTTTCTTATAACCTGGGCAATCTCGGAAAATCTCTTAAAAACGCTACAATATATGTAACCGGACAAAATTTGGCGGTGTTTACAAAGTACAAAGGATTTGATCCGGAAGTTAACACAGATAAAACCTACAACAACGTGCCTTCTGCGGGTATAGAATACACGCCGTATCCTTCATCAAGGACGTTTAATGTGGGTATAAATTTTTCTCTTCAATAATAAATTTTGAAAAATGAAACTGAAAGTTCTTACATATATACTTGCGTCAACCTGTTGTATTTCTTCGTGCACGAAGCTGGATGAAACACTTCACTCAACGGTATCAACTGGTGGTATAGGCAGCAACAATGTTGATGCTCTTTTGAAAGGCGCATATAATGCGATGCGGGTTCCATATCAGCAACAAGACGGTGTTTGGGCATTACAGGAACACTCTACAGACGAGTGTCTTGGACCAACACGCGGTGGCGACTGGGATGATAACGGTATCTGGCGCGTGCTTCATGCGCACAAATGGACGGCCGATCACGCTTATGTTAATAACACTTTTAATAACTTAGGTGGCGTTGTATTTTCGTCTACCGATTTGTTGCAATACAGCCCGTCGGCAAGCCAGGCGGCTCAGGCTCGTTTCCTTAGAGCTTTTGCCATGTTCGATATATTGGATATTTGGAACCAGGTTCCTTACCGTGATCCTGGTGAAAGTACCGTTGGGGCATCACGCGTACGTAAAGGCTCGGAGGCGCTGGATTATATAATGAGTGAGTTAAATGCTATTATTAAAGATTTGCCAGATGGGCCTCCTGCTAACCAGGCAAATAAGGATGCTGCACGTGTGTTATTAATGAAATGTTATTTGAATAAAGGCGTAATTGCTAATAGAGCAGCGCCAACTTTTGATAACGCAGATATGGCCCAGGTAATCACTTTGGCTGATCAAATCATAACCAGTGGCAGGTACAAGTTCAGCACTGATTACTTTGACAACTTTGCACCTGATAACGACACTAAGTCTACCGAAAATATCTTTACTGCAAACAACGTAGGTGGTGCTGAAGGTGGCGACGTTCGTTCCCGTTGGTATATGGGTTTACACTATAATCAAAATCCAAGTGGATGGAATGGCTTTACCACACTATCTGATTTTTATAACAAATTTGATGCTGCTGATAAACGCAGAGGTGAAAGCTACCCAGGTATGACTGATAAATCTGGTATTAAAGCTGGATTTTTGATTGGTCAGCAATATGATCAGACAGGTAAGGCGCTTACAGATAGAAAAGGACACCCGCTTGCTTTTACAGCAGCAGTAAAAATTAAAGAAACGGATCCTAATACGTTGGAATTTACAGGTATTCGGGTAATGAAATATACGATAGACTATGCGTCAAGCGATGGTACATTTGCAAACAACGACTACGTATTTTATCGTTATTCCGATGTATTGCTGATGAAAGCTGAAGCAATGTTAAGATCTGGAAATGCAGCAGGTGGTCTCACACTTGTAAACCAGGTTAGAGCTGCCAGAAATGTTACGCCTTTTGCATCATTAACTTTGGACAATCTGCTGGATGAATTAGGACGTGAATTTTACTTTGAGTGCCACCGCAGAACTGATCTGATCCGTTTCGGCAAGTTCCTTGATCCATGGCAGGAAAAAGATGGCACAGATGATCCAAAATACCTGATCTATCCAATTCCAAACAGGCAATTGGCGGTAAATCCAAACCTGGAACAGAACCCGGGCTACTAATATTTTTAAATTTTAATAAAGTAAAAAGGCCATTTATCAAATGGCCTTTTTATATTGCTGTGTATGAAGTTTTACAAGATTGCATTGTGTGTGCCTTTGTGTTTTCTGCTGTTCATATCCTGCAGCACAAAAAAGGAGGAGCCTGCTTTGTTTGAGCTGATGAAGACTACCGGTATTAATTTCTCCAACGATATTCACAACACCAAAGACTTCAATATTTTCAGCTATCGCAACTTCTATAACGGCGGCGGTGCTGCAATTGGTGATATTAATAATGATGGCCTTGCAGATGTATTTTTTACAGCCAACATGGGCAGCAATAAATTGTATCTGAATAAGGGCAACTGGCAGTTTGACGATATTACAGATAAAGCGGGCCTGGGCGGATCTGAAAAGTGGAGCACAGGCGTTGTATTGGCCGATGTAAACAATGATGGCTGGCTGGATATTTATGTTTGTAATGCCGGTTACCTGAACGGAAAGGCTCCTGAAAACAAATTATACATCAATAACCACAATCTCACATTTACTGAGAGCGCCGCAGCTTATGGATTAACAAATCATGGCGGGTATGCCACGCACGCGGCCTTTTTTGATTATGATCTCGATGGCGATCTTGATTGCTTTATCATCAACAATAGCTTTATTCCTGTTAACACATTAAACTATGCCAATAAAAGAGATTTGCGTGCCGCAGACTGGCCTGTCGCAGATTTTTTAAAAGGAGGTGGTGACAAGTTGCTTCGTAACGATAATGGCAAGTTTACAGATGTAAGCAAAGAGGCTGGCATTTATGGAAGCCTTATCAGCTTTGGTTTGGGGGTAACAGTGGGTGATGTAAATGGCGATGGATATCCGGATGTGTATGTTTCTAA
Organism: Danxiaibacter flavus; assembly: GCF_041060425.1. Lineage (NCBI taxonomy): Bacteria > Pseudomonadati > Bacteroidota > Chitinophagia > Chitinophagales > Chitinophagaceae > Danxiaibacter > Danxiaibacter flavus. The sequence continues at coordinate 40,827 of NZ_JAULBC010000004.1, read as the reverse complement.
TGATTTTTTTGAGCGGGATTATCTCTATATCAACCAAAAGAACGGAACCTTTAAGGATGAGCTGGAACAATGGGTACAACATACTAGTCTTGCATCCATGGGCGCCGACATGGGCGATATTAATAACGATGGATATCCCGACATTTTTGTTACGGATATGCTGCCCGATGATGAATACAGGCTTAAAACAACTACCTCTTTTGAGAATATTGATGTTTATCGCCTGAAAGAAAAATCAGGTTTTTACGAACAGTTTCAGCAGAACACGTTGCAACTGAACAACAAGAATGGCAAGTTTTCTGAAATTGGCTTTTATAGTGGCGTTGCCGCATCTGACTGGAGTTGGGGCGGTTTAATGTTTGATGCAGATAACGATGGCAATAATGATATATATGTGTGCAACGGCATTAATCGTGATCTGACAGATCAGGACTTTATTGATTTTTTTGCGAACAATGTGGTTCAGCGAATGGTAATGACAGGAGAGAAAGAAGATGTGGACGATATTATCAGTAAAATGCCAAGTCATCCGCTCGTTAATAAAGCATTTAGAAACAACGGTAATCTGAAATTTACAGATGCGGCCAAACAATGGGGCTTTACTGAACCTTCATTTTCCAATGGAGCTGCGTATGGAGATCTGGATAATGACGGCGATCTTGACATCGTCATCAATAATGTAAATCAGAAAGCGTTTATATATCAGAATAAGGCTCGTCAGCAGAGTAAGAATAATTATATCGGGGTGAGTTTGAAAGGCAAGGGAACCAATACTTATGCGGTAGGCAGCAAGGTAAAGATCTATGCAGGAGGGCAGATCATGTCGAGAGAGCTGATACCAAGCAGGGGCTTTCAGTCTTCAGTAGATTATAAAATGATTGCTGGCCTGGGCGCAGTTGATAAGGTTGACTCAGTGGTTATACGCTGGCCGGATCTTACCGCAACTACAATCGCACATCCTGAGATAAATAAAGTACTTGTTGTTGATCAAAAGACTGTCTCTGCGCAGATGATAGCTGTTAAAACAGTTACGCAGGAATCGCCGCTACTTGCCACTTCCTCGCAACATTTTGAGAAACACAAGGAAGATGATTATATAGACTATTACAACGAAAGAAATATACCCCGAATGCTATCCCAGGAAGGGCCGAAGGCTGCAGTTGGCGATGTGAACGGCGACGGACGTGAGGATGTGTATATATGTGGTGCAGCCGGACAGGCTGGACAGTTGTATCTGCAAACTAACGATGGTGGCTTTGTGCTGAAGAAGCAGCCTGCCTTTGAGAAGTACGCAGATATGGAGGACGTTGCTGCACTTTTCTTTGATTGCGATAATGATGGTGACCTTGATTTGTTTGTTGGGGCTGGCGGAAACAATGCACCAGGAAGCAGTGGCAAAATGCAAAGCCATTTATACAGGAACGATGGCAAGGGAAATTTTGAAGTTGATGTAAATGCAATACCGGCCAGCCGCTCAAATACAGCCGTAGTAGTTGCCAGTGATTTTGATAACGACGGTGATCTTGATTTATTTGTCGGCGGTAGAAGTGAACCTATGAACTATGGTATTTCACCTGCAAGCTATTTGTATGTAAATGATGGTAAGGGAAGATTTACTGATATTGCCGCTTCCAAAAATCCCGATATTGCCAGGATTGGAATGGTTACCGGCGCTGTATGGTCCGATGTAAACGGCGATAAACAAAAGGACCTGATTATTGTGGGTGAATGGATGACACCAAGAATATTTTCTTTTGCCAATGGCAAATTCAATGAAATAAAAACAAATCTCGACAGCTTATACGGTTGGTGGCAAAGCATTAGTACTGCTGATATTGATGGCGATGGAGACGAGGATCTGATCCTTGGAAACATGGGTGACAATTTTTATCTGCGTCCCAATGCAAACAAGCCTGTTAAGCTTTGGATGAATGATTATGATCTCAATGGGGCGTTAGATAAGATCATCACTCACACCGTGAACGGCAAGGATATGCCGGTATTTCTCAAAAGAGAAATCGTTGATCAGCTGCCTTCACTCAAGAAGGAGAATCTTAAACATGAAACATTCGCCAGCAAATCGATACAAGAGTTGTTTCCTTCTAACCTTGTCGAAAAAAGCCTTGTGAAAACATTTAATTATACGCCATCAATTATTGCTGTTAATGAAGGCAATGGAAAATTCTCTATAAAGAGAATGCCTGATGAGGTGCAATTCTCAAGCGTGAATGCAATTGCCTGTACAGATCTCAACAATGACGGATATATTGATATTATAGCAGGCGGTAATATCTTCGATTTCCCTCCGCAACTCTGCAGGCTTGATGCAAGCTTTGGAAGTGTATTGCTAAATGATGGTAAGGGCAATTTTACTGCCATTGGTAAAGATAAAAGTGGCCTTGAAACAAGAGGCCAGGTAAGAGATATTCGCCTGATAAAAAGCGGAACAGGAACCGGTATTCTTGTTTTACAAAACAATGAATATCCGTTGTTGTATAAAAGCAACGGCCTTAAAAAAGATATTGTTAAGAAAGATACCAGAACGAAAGATTAACCCAGCAGCATACCAATATGATGAGTCCGTTAAAAAAATATATAACTGCGTGTGTTCTGGTTGTGCTTGTGGCTACAGCTTGCAGCCGGTCAGAGAAGCATCCGGTGATGTTCACCTTGTTAACGGTCGACAGCACCGGGTTAAATTTTGTGAACAAGCTTACACCAACGGATAGTTTTAACATGTTTAAGTACATGTACTTTTATAACGGTGCAGGCATTGGCGCTGCTGATTTTAATAATGATGGCTTGATCGATCTGTTCTTTGCCTCCAATCAGCAGCAAAATAAATTGTACCTCAACACGGGCGGCATGCATTTTAAGGATGTTACCAAAGAAGCCGGAATTCCGGATGATAAACAATGGAGTACTGGCGTATCTGTTGTTGACATTAACAACGATGGCCTGATGGATTTATATGTTTGTCGTGTAGGAAATTTTGAAAACCTGCATGGAGCCAATCAACTGTTGATATGCCAGGGAATAAAAAATGGTGTGCCGCTTTATAAAGATGAAGCTGTCGCATATGGTCTTAATTTCTCCGGCTTTAGCACGCAGGCTGCTTTCTTTGATTACGATATGGATGGAGATCTTGACATGTTTTTGCTGAACCACTCGGTTCATCAGAATGGAACATTTGCTGAAAGAAAACTTTTCCTGGGTACATACAATGAACTTTCTGGCGACAGGTTGTACAGAAATGATAAAGGCAAGTTTACCGATGTTACAAAAACAGTTGGCATCAACAGTTCTGCAATAGGTTACGGACTGGGCATTTGTGTAGCTGATATAAACCTGGATGGTTATCCGGATCTGTACATTGGCAACGACTTTCATGAAAATGATTATCTCTACATCAATCAACACAACGGAACATTCAAAGAAGAACTGAATGATCACATAATGCATACCAGCCAGTTCTCAATGGGCGTAGATGTGGCGGATGCTGATAATGATGCCTATCCTGAAATTATTTCAATGGACATGTTGCCTTCAGATCCCTATATCCTTAAACGCTCATTGGGAGAAGATGAATACAATGTATTCAACATGAAAATAAATGCGGGCTACAATTATCAGTATACGCGGAATAACCTGCAATGGAACAGGCGCAACGGAATGTTCAGCGAAACAGGCCTGTACTCCGGAGTATCTGCCACAGACTGGAGTTGGGCGCCACTGTGGATGGATTTTGACAACGATGGTTTGAAAGATCTTTTTATAAGCAATGGTATTCCAAAGAGATTGAATGATATAGATTATGTGAATTATGTATCTAACGGTGAGGTGCAGGAAAAGATTAAGGCCAATCGCATCGACCAAAAAGAAATGGCGCTGGTAAACAAATTTCCTGAAATCAAATTGCCCAACCGTTTTTACAAGAACATGGGTGATATGCAGTTCAAAGACATGGGCGAGAATATTGCCAGGGATCTGCCCACATTTTCCAATGGTGCTATCTATGCTGATCTGGATAACGATGGAGACCTTGACGTAGTGGTAAACAATGTTGATGATGCGGCCATGGTGTACCGCAATGCGAGCAATGATACTGCAAAAAATAATTATGCGGAGATAACACTCAAAGGTGATTCGACAAATATTCATGCAGTAGGAGCAAGGGTTGTTGTTTTCACAAAAAACAAACAGGTGAGGACTTATGAGAAATATCCTGCACGTGGTTTTTTATCGAGCATGGATATTCCTGTTCACATTGGACTAAGTAATACGGTTGTTGATTCCGCAGTGCTTATCTGGCCAGACAACAGTTTTCAGCAAATTAACCTTCAGCAGCCAAAACAAGCAGTAATTTATAAGAAAGGCCTGCCAAAATTTGATTTTCAGGTACTCACAAAGAGATGGCCCAGTCAACTGAATTCTATTGATGATATAACACAAAGTACTGGGCTCTTATACAAGCACCAGGAAAACAATTTTGTAGAGTTTGATCGCGAGCCGCTGATTCCGCATATGGTATCCAAAGAAGGGCCCGCGCTGGCTATCGCAGATATTAATCATGACGGTTTGGATGATGTGTTTATCGGCTCTGCAAAACGTTTTAAGAGTGCAATATTCCTGCAGACAAAAGAAGGGAAATTTATTCAACAAGTGCAGCCTGCAATTGAGCAGGATAGTATGTATGAAGATGTGGATGCGTGTTGGGTGGATGTAAACAACGATCATCATCCGGACCTTGTTGTAGCGAGTGGTGGCAATGAATATTATGGAAAAGATGAACGCATGCAACCACGCGTGTACCTGAATGATGGTAAAGGAAATCTTACAAAAGAGCAACATGCTTTTGATGGCATTTATCTTACTGCATCTTGCGTGGCTCCTTACGATTTTGATGGAGATGGCAAAATGGATCTGTTTATTGGTGCAAGATGTGTTCCGTGGGAATACGGTCAAAGTCCTGTTTCATATCTGTTGAAGAACGATGGTACCGGGCGGTTTAAAGATGTAACAAAGACTTATGGGGAATCTATTCAAAATGCCGGTTTGGTAACCAGTGCGCTTTGGATTGATATTGACAAAAATGGTAGTAAAGATCTTGTTGTTACACAGGAATGGGGAGAGATCGTTGCTTTCATGAACAATAAAGGCAGTTTTACTAAACAAGAATTGACTACAAAAAAAGGGTGGTGGAATTTTGTTTTGCCGTGCGACATAGATAACGATGGAGATCTTGATTTTATAGCCGGAAATCTAGGCCTCAACAGCAGGCTGAAAGCATCGCCGGAGCAGCCGGTAAGATTATACTACAACGACTTTGATGGCAACGGAAAAAAAGAGCAGGTGCTTACTTACTATCTCAACGGTAAAGAAATTCCGTTTGCAACAAAGGACGAATTACAAAGGCAGATGCCGGTTCTCAAAAAGAAATTCTTGTACGCAGAAGATTTTGCAAAAGCCACGCTTGCCGAATTATTCGACAAGGAAAAGTTAGATGACGCTGACAAACTTACTGCCGACTACTTTTCAAATGCAGTACTCCTTAACAAAGGAAACGGCGTTTTTGAAACGAAGGCACTTCCCTGGCAGGCCCAGTTGTCACCTTATAAAGATGCCATTGTAGTAAATGCCAACAATGACACCCTGCCTGATATTTTTATTGCAGGAAACTTCTACGAAAACAATATAGAAATGGGCCGTTACGATGCAGATTATGGAACTATTCTTGTAAACAAAGGCAATGGCGCATTTGAATGCCAAAGCGTAAACGGCTTAAACATTAAAGGACAGGTTAGAAAAATAAGACAAATCAATATTGCCGGTAAACAGGCGATGGTTCTGGTGAGAAATAATGATAGTGCGATGGTGTTAAAAAGTCAAAATTAAAAATTCAAAAGTCAAAAAAGTTTCGACGCGCCATGTGTTTCCAATGCTGACCAGGGGTGGGAAAGTCAAATAAGTCAAAATTAAAAAATCAAAATTCAAAAAGATTTCGGACGTGCAGTGTGTTCCCAATGTTGATCATAGATCAAAGAGGAAGTTTTTACTTTTTACTTTTAAATTTTGACTTCCCTTTACAGTACCGGATAGTAAATCTTCGTAACCCATTTACTCGTATCACTCACCGCGCTTCGGTCTGTGACAAGCGACTCAAATGGAATAGCCGGTGAAGTTTTTTGATTGTCCAGCACATAGGTTTTCAGCATGTCCATTGCATGGCTGACGGTATACCGGCCACCTTTAATTTCAGCAACGAGTATGTTGCCCTTTACCATTTCTTTAAAAAATATTGTGCCGTTGCCCTTAATTTCTTTGTCTACGGGTATCGCCACTTTAACTGTGTAGGTCGCTGAGTCTTCATGAAGCACATGTAGCATAGGAGGGTTGGTTTCTTTGCCGGCTTGCTGCTTTATATACGTCTGAAGCTGGCTGATAAGTGCATATACATCAGCGGTGGCGGGGTAGGCAGGCAATGTTTTTTGTGTAGAAACCAGAAATGTATCCCGGACAATGATCTGTTCGATCTTCATGCCATAAACATTTTCCGGCTTTTCCAGGAATGTTTTAAGGTTACTCAGAATGTCATCTATACTTTGCTTTAGCTCGTTGGCTTTTAAATAATGTATTATTCTGCTGAACGGATTTTTGTATTCACCGGTTTCACTCTGCCAGGTTACCGTAGCTGCATTTTTTCCGGAAGAAAGAACGTTTACAACGCTGCTGATAAATTTTCCGTTATGTTGAATTACAATTGCCGCGCTGTTATAATAACCTGCTCTTAAGGCGTAAGAATCATTCCTATATGTAAAAGACGAATCTTTCTTTTCTCCGGGCCACCATTTGTTCCATTGCGTATTATCGAAAAGAAATCTTTTGGTAGCCGCTTCGGTACATTGTATGGTTAACTGATTGGTGATAACCAGCCTTGAAGGAATTATAAAATAAAAAGCGATCAACATCAATACTATCACAACAGCAAAGCTTATTAACCATTTTTTCATGCAACCTTATTTTTAGCGCGTAATCAACAAATTGCTAATGTACTTGTTGAAACGGTTATTACAAAAAGAAACAATAGCATTGCGCTTTCGGCAAACCTCTGTATGTGTCCTACACCTTTGCGTACTTTCTCCCAAATGCGTTTATGGCTGCAAGGTGTAGGACACATGTACGCGTTTTTGCTCATTCTCCAAACCTGGCTATGTGTCCTACACCTTTGCGTACTTTTTCCCAAATGCGTTTATAGCTGCAAGGTGTAGGACACATGTACGCGTTTTTGCTCATTCTCCAAACCTGGCCACGTGTCCTACACCTTTGCGTACTTTCTCCCAAATGCGTTTATGGCTGCAAGGTGTAGGACACATGTACGCGTTTTTGCTCATTCTCCAAACCTGGCTACGTGTCCTACACCTTTGCGTACTTTCTCCCAAACGCCTTTATGGCTGCAAGGTGTAGGACACATGTACGTGTTTTTGCTCATTCTCCAAACCTGGCTACGTGTCCTACACCTTTGAGTACTTTCTTCGAAGGCATTTATTGCTGTAAGATGTAGGACACGTAGCCAGGCAGATTTTTTATTCTCTTTAACCCTATGCAAATTATATTTGTTACATGCTTGTACAACGGATTTTAATATTGATTTTACTGCTGTGTGGTTACCAAATTACACAGGCGCAGTCATTAAGCCTTAAGGTTAGCAGTAAAACCATTGGCAAAAACGATGTGCTACAAGTGGAATATGAAATTAAGGACGGCAATGATATTACCGGTTTTTCCCAGCCACCTTTTGAGCAATGGAACGTAGTGGCCGGTCCTTCAACTTCGCAAAGTGTAGTTTCTTATAACGGGCAGACAACGAGAACTTTCAGCTATGTTTTTGTGCTGTCTCCCCGCAAAACAGGAACTGCAACGGTTCCAGGCGCGAGTGTGCTTGTGGATGGTAAAAAAGTCTCCTGCCGTAGTGTGAACATAGATGTTTCTTCACAGGCAAATGTTGTGGTTCCTCAACAAGCTCCTGCCCAGGGTTTACAATCGCTGCTCGATGATCCGGATTTTTACCAGATGCTCAAACGTGACCCTGTACTTAAGGCCAATGAAGATCCCCAGGATTTTATCAGGAAAAACATTTTCGTAAAAGCAATCGTTAGCAAGAGCTCTTGTTATGTTGGTGAGCCGGTATTGGTAACTTATAAATTGTATACTGCCATTCATACGGAAGCACGGGTAACCAAGCAGCCAACATTCAGCGGTTGCAGCGTGATTGACCTAATGCCGGATGAAAGGCCGCAGAAGGAAACATTGAATGGTAAAGACTACCGCGTTGATATAGTAAGAAGAGTTATTTTAATTCCACTACAGGAAAGTAAATTAACATTGGATAACGCGGCGGTTGAAAGCTTTGTGGAGATTGCGCCTGCATCAGACCCCAACAATTCAAAGCGATATTCTTCCATAATCAGTAGTGAGCCGGCGACATTAACGGTAAACGCCCTGCCCGCACAAAAAAAGCCGGCGACATTCACCGGTGCAGTTGGCCAGTTTGAGATAAAAGCTGAAGTTAACCAGGGTTCAATCCCCGTTGGCGAGAGTGATAATCTGATCGTGACGATAAGTGGCTCCGGCGATTTACAAAGCATAAATGCGCCTTCTGTTAAATGGCCCGCGAACACCGAGCATTTTGATGTTAACAGGCGAGAGCATATCGACAAGACTGTCTATCCCATGCAGGGCAGCATTGTTTTCGAAATGCCTTTTATGGGCACTGCAGAAGGAACGCAAAAACTGCCTTCGCTGGAATGGAGCTATTTTGATCCGTCTACTTCAACCTACAAAACTTTAAAGACCGATAGCCTTCAACTTGTGTTTACAAAGGCGGTAAAAAGTAATGTGGCTCTGGATGCTCAAAATCAACACAAAGATCTTTCCAATAAAAAGTATTTGTGGATTGTATTTGGAATTGCCATAGCAGCTGCCCTTCTGCTTTATTTAACCTTGAAAAAAAACAAGCCGTCAACACCTCCACAGCCTAAAGCTGATGGAACAACGATTCCTGTACAACCGGCAGTCGCAGAAAATGAACCACCTGCGCCGGTAAAAAAGAAAACAGACTTCGTGACGGCCATAGATATGCTTCGGCAAATGGATGAAGATGTGCTGTTCTTTAATTCAACAAAGAAGTTAGTGGTACAGGCTTTAAAAGAATGCCTCAACTCAGATGCCTCATATCCTGAATTAATAGCACTGCTTGAAAAGAAGGATGGCGCAAAATTACTCGTGGACAAATGCAATCATATCTATCAAACCTGCGAATATGCGTTATACTCAGGTATTAAGGAAGATAATATTAAGGAGGTGCTGATCGGCGAGTTGGAGGAGGTGATTCATAAATGCTCCGGTAATTGACAATTGAAAATTGATAATTGAAAATGAAGCCCAAAGTGTAAACCATTGTCAACTATCAATTTTCAATTAATATAAGCCATTGTCAATTGTCAATTGTCAATTCTCCATTATCATTCAATCCGTGTATTTATATCCCATTCCTCTCACCGAGTGAAAATGCTGCGGATTGCGGCTGTCTTTTTCAAAATATTTGCGGAAGTTCAAAATAAAGTTATCGATGGTTCTTGTTGTGGGATAAACATTGTAGCCCCAAACTACCTGCAGTATTTTTTCGCGGGTAACAACCTCTTCTTTATTTTCTATCAGAAGCTTTAACAGCATAGCTTCTTTCTTGCTCAATTCAATTTCCTTCTGATCATAAGTAGTGGCAGTAAGGCTTTTAAAATCAACCTTGTTGCCATTGAATTCGTATGTATCTCCAACAGATGTTTTGTCCTGCAGTTTCTTATTCTTCATGATCAGCTTCTCAACCCTTAACAACAACTCTTCCAGGTTAAAAGGCTTGGTGAGGTAATCATCTGCACCTTTTTTTAGTCCCAGCACCCTGTCCGCACTCGTATTCTTGGCGCTTAAAATAAGAATCGGCACTTCGTTGTTGTGCACCCTTACTGTTTCAGTAACTGCAATGCCATCCAGTTCCGGAAGCATAATGTCAACAATCAACAGGTCAAAATATTCATTCTGCGTGGCTTTAACCGCTGCACTGCCATCATATGCAGAGGTAACGGTATAGCCATCCATTTCCAGGTTCAGTTTTAAAGCCTCATGAAGATTTTCTTCGTCTTCAACCAACAGGATATTTCCTTTACTACCTTCCATTGTTAACAATATAAAAGAGGTTTGGAGACAATTAGTGTTTCAAGTTATGTTCAAGTATTTCAGAATCTCACTGTAAATACACTGCCTTTCGGATGATTATCCGTAACAGCAATGTGCCCTCCGTGATCTTTTACAATCCGCTTGCAGAGATACAGGCCCAGGCCGGTCCCCTTCGCTTTGCGGGTTGCTTCATCTCCCACGCGGTAAAACTTTTCAAATATCATTTTTTTTTCAGTATCCGGAATGCCTTCGCCTTCATCAGCTACCGAAAAAAGAATTGAATTATTATCTGTACGCAACGTCACCGCTATTTCAGACGTTTTGGGAGAATATTTCAAAGCGTTGTCCACGAGATTGCTCGCCAGCATTTGCAACAGCAAAGGTTCTCCTTCAAAATACAAATTTTCCTGCACATTGCCCGTTATGGCTCTCTGCGGATAACGTTGGCGATAATCCGTTATGCATTCATCAACCAGTTTACTCAGATCAATATCCTGCTTGTTAATGCTGTAAGATCCTGCGTCGAGCTGTGAGGCGACGAGTATATTGTTACAGAGCACATTCAGACGGTTAACTTCATTCAGTGTATTTGAAATAAGCTTTTGTTGTTGGGCTTCTTCCAATTTTCTTTTTTGCAGCGTTTCAAGATTCAGGCGCGTAATCGCAATGGGTGTTTTTAATTCATGCGTTACGGCCATCATAAAATTCTGCTGTTGATGGTTAAGGTTGAGCTGTCTTTTTGTTGCACGGTAAACAAACACGGCTCCAACCAGTGTTACAAGCAAAAACGTGATGCCTTCGCCAATATAGCCGTAATGTTTCCTTTTGCGGGCGTCCTCAAGTTCAGAAAGCCTTTGCGGAAATTTCGGATCGTCTTTTTTTAGTTCTTCAACTTTGTATGCAAAAGTCTGGTTGTTTTGGTTTTCAAGAGAAATGAACCACCAAACAAAACCAGACAGTATGTAGACCAGCAGAAACCAGTAAGCAAGTGTGATAATCCTGAGCCGTTGTTTTTTATAGAAAGACTTCATTTGATCGCTGATGTCTGATTTGTTGATGTCTGATTTGTCTGGATGCAAGTTCGTGATTGGATTTGGGTTGACAAAATAGATGTGGATTTCTGATGTCTGATTTGTTGATGTCTGGTCTGTTTACCTGCGAGTTCGTAATAGATCGATCTGAGGATCTCTGATTTTCTGATGTCTGATTTCTGCAAGTGTGGCCTGGCAATTGATCTTTGACAGCTTGCTGAATCGAATATTACGCATAAGAAGTTTTCCGATCGGTCAGCATCGTCCTAAATCAGCGATCAAAAAATCAGCGATCAGCGGCCTTGAGATCATATCACTTTTTACATTGAAGGTGACGCATAAAACGCGTTCTGATCGATCAGCATCGTCCTAAATCAGCGATCAAAAATCAGCGATCAGCGATCTCATTTTGCTTTCTCAATCCTTATCCCCGCGTTTAGTATATGTTCCAGTGGATCTTCGCGCATCATTTGTTGCAGAATAAAAGTATAGTTGCCCGCCTTGTATTTTATTGGTTGCTTGTTTACCTGGATGCGGTGTTCGAAAATATCATCCATGCCGCTGCCGAGCCATCCTTTCTTGTTGTCAGCAAGCTGAAATTCTTTTAGTTCAGATTGGGCAGTATCGCCGGGGGGAATAACAGTAAGGTTTAACCAGATATTATTATATCCATATGCATCCGAATGCCTCAATACTACAAAAAGGTTGTAATAAGCAGATGTGTCGGAAACGGAAAAATTAATGGAAGGTTTATTAGCAGAGCTCCATTCGTGCTTGTTGAACGAAACGGTCTTTTCAAAAAAATCGATTTTTGTGCAGGAAGCAAAAATGGAAATAATTAATAATACGATAAAGACGCGTATCAATCTACCTGCGATTAGAAGCTTAAACTTGTTCAAGTAATACTTTTTTACAAAAATAGGGAAGTAGCGCTGAGTTGAACGTTATGTGTTATACGTTTTACGTTTAAACCATCCATTAAGTAAGTTCCAAGCCTCGGGTGCTGATCGGGGCTGATAGCTGATAGCTTTTAAAGCACGTTCAATACTTGTTCTTTAGCCTTTTCCAGTTCGTCTTTCATTAGAACCACGCACTTTTGGATGTCAGAATTGTAGGCTTTTGAACCGGTGGTATTTATTTCGCGGCCAATTTCCTGCAGGATGAATGAAAGTTTTTTGCCTTTGGCATTATCCGATTCCTTCAATACCGTTTTGAAATAATCGCAATGGTTTTTCAGACGGATCTGCTCTTCACTGATATCAATTTTTTCGATGTAATAGATCAGTTCCTGTTCAAGACGGTTGGCATCGTAACTATCAGCTCCAACATTATCTTCCAGGATCTTTTTAAGACCATCTTTTATTTTAATCCTTCGTTGCGGCTCAATTTCAGAAATCGCATCCTGTTGCGACTCTATATTGTTAATACGTAAGATCAGGTCTTTTTCCAGCATTTCTCCTTCATCTTTACGATGATCAGTCAGGTCTGAAACCGCTGCGGAAAGAACCTTTTTAAATTCTTCCCACTCGTTATCTTTAAGTGTTTCTGAAGAAGGTGTAATAACTTCAGGAAGCTTAAGTAAAGTACTTAATATATCTCCCGTATTAAGGTTCAGTTCAGTAGCGAGATCATACACAGGCTGATAATATGTTTTGGCAAGCTCTGTATTGATCGTTACGGGTTTTGATGCCCCGCTTTGTTTAAGGGTTATAACGCACTCCACACTTCCGCGCTCCAGTCTTTCGCTGATGATATTCCTGATGTCAAATTCATAGGGCTTTAATAATGCAGGGATTAACAAGCGTAAATCAAATTGTTTACCATTAAGTGAGCGCATCTCAACCAAAAAGGTTTTGTCCGCAACTGATTGTTCCGCTCTCCCGAATCCTGTCATTGATAAAAGCATACATCTGATTTAAAAAGTAAAGAGATTAAGCTGTTTAACGCGGCATCGTCTCCAAAATAGAAACGCATAATTAAAGCAATATAGCAAAACTGAGGGCATTTTTGAGATATTTATTTTTAATGATACGAAAAGGTAACGGCCAAATGATGCTAGCTGTAATTGTTTGACTGATGCCTTTCGTACTTTATCTAATCATATGGAGGGTATGTTCAGAAGCTTGCGAAACTTCTGCTATAGGTGTTGGTAAAAAGCACTTTATTGAACTATATTCGTGTTGTGTGAGCATGTAATCGCAGCGTGTGGAAATGGAGAACAGCGATCAGTTATTGGCGGAACTTTTGTAATGCCCGGATCACAGAATGACTACGTGCCTCAATCTTATAAAATTTACTAACGAATAAAACTTCCATATGAAAGTACTGTGTATTGGAGAAGCCCTGATTGATATGATCTGCACAGACACCAACACTTCTCTCAGCGATGCAAATAATTTTCTGAAGAAAGCGGGAGGTGCTCCCGCGAATGTAGCGGCAGTAATAGCTGCACTAGGTGGAGATGTTGCGCTTACGGCGAAAGTTGGCAGCGATCCATTTGGCAAATATTTGATTGATACCCTGGAGTCGTTTGGCGTCTCCACTCAATGGATGTTAAAAGATGATGGGCATTTTACCACATTAGCTTTTGTATCGCTGGTTGATGAAGGAGAGCGGGATTTCTATTTTAACCGCGGAGCTGACGGATGGCTTTCTGTAGATGACATTGAAAAAATTGATCTTTCAGATATTTCTGTTGTTCATTTTGGTTCTGCCACTGCTTTTTTGCCTGGTCTTTTGCAGAAGGCCTATACGGTATTGCTGCAAAAAGCAATAGCTGAAAAAAAGTTCATCAGCTTTGATCCCAATTACCGCCATTTATTGTTTAAAGATGATCAGCAGCGTTTTATTGAGCAAAGCCTTCATTTTATTGAGTGCTGCAACTTCTTTAAAATGAGTGATGAAGAAGCATTGCTGATAACAAATACAACAACACTTGAAGAAGCTGTGCAGGTACTGGAAAAACTTTCTGATGCTTCATTCGCTATAACACTCGGGAAAAAAGGTGCGTTACTTGCCCACCAGGGGAAAATTGTAATAGTTCACGGAGTGCCTGCCATCGCAGTAGATACTACTGGTGCCGGCGATGCATTCGTAGGTTCAATTTTATTTCAGTTGCATCGTAAATCGACAGAAGAGATCCAAAACCTTTCTGCTGAAGAATGGAAGTCCATCGTGTACAATGCCAACAAAGCCGGAGCCACAACCAGCGAACATATCGGCGCCATGGAGGCGTTCAGGCATTTGGCGGTTTAATAGCTGTGAGCTATCAGCTTTTAGCTATTAGCTATCAGGTATCAGGTGTCAGGTATCAGGTGTAAGGCATGAGGTATAAGGTTTGAGGAGTAAGTGTCGTATTGTGGGAAAGATGTGTTCGGTCAATCTTGTATTCATCTTACGCACATCTCAATTCTCCCATTCTTACTATCTTACGGTCTTACACGTCTTACTATCTTACGGTCTTACACGTCTTACTGTCTTACTATCTTACTGTCTACTCAAAAGCTTCAACAGCACCCCATTCGTCCAGCCGAAGCCATCTTGCGAGGGATATTCTCCGCCGCCTGCTTCTTTTTGGGTATCTTCTACATTGTACTTTTCCATGAGCTTGCCGGTGGCTTTGTAGACTTTGGTATTTAAGGCGATCCACCGCGAAGAAATTTCCTTTGCCAGTTTATCCTGGCCGTAGTTTTCCAAACCTTTTATAGTTACCCATTGCAGTGGTGCCCATCCGTTAGGAGCATCCCATTGTTGACCCGTATTTTTCAAAGTGGTTAAAACGCCACCATCTTTCAAAAATTTTGATTCTACAATAGCTGCTGCTTTGGCTGCATATTCTTTGGGTGCCACTTCGGAGAAAAAAGCAGACATGGCTGCTATTGTCATTTCATTTTGCTGCTTCTTTTCTGTAATGTTATAATCATAGTACCAACCGTCCTCACTATTGTATAAATATTTATTGATGGCATTTTTTCTTTTAGTTGCAAGCTGGCTGTATAGGTTTGCCTGTAACAGATTGCCGCTGGCTTTATAAGCCTTCGACAATGTTAATTCAAGCGTGTATAATAAGCTGTTTAAATCGACAGGAATGAGGTTCGTGGTTTGAATGGTGTACATGCTTTGTCCATCTGCAAACCAGCGGCTGCTGAAGTCCCATCCGCTTTCTGCAGTAGAACGTAAATGGCGGTAAACGTTTTTTCTTTCAGCGTCTTGTTGAATTGCCGGAGACAATAATTTAAGTGCACTATCAGCAACTTCCACATCTTCTTTATAAGCCTCCTGGCGCGGAATACCGTCCTGGTCATAATATCTGTTGAGCATGCTCCCATCCGGCATTTTTACAACATGTTTTGTCTTTGCCGTCTTATCCATGTAATAGTCATACTCGGCCTGCAATGCCCGCAGGTACTGAGCATATACCATATCACCTTTTTTTTCTGCGAGCAACCCAAGCATTAATGAAAAATAGGGCGGCTGCGAGCGGCTGAGGTAGTAAGTACGGTTGCCATTGGGAATATGTCCGTACTGGCTGATGAGATAAGAAAAATTATTGATGATATTTTCAATCATTGCTGTTTCTCCGCTTTCCTGCAACCCCAGCATGGTGAAGTAGGAATCCCAATAATACACTTCACGGAAACGCCCCCCGGGAACAATGTATGGATTAGGAAGGGGGAGAAGACTGCTTCCTTTTACTTCAGTATCCGGATTCCTGGATAAGACCTGCCATAGCTGTTTGATATGTGTTTGCACATCTGCATTCTTATCACTTTGATATTTATCCGCCGGATTGGCTGGCAGTTCAAAATTACCCTCTACAAATTTCTGAAGCGAAAAGCGGATGGCGGGGTTGCTCCTGATCTTTTTGTATTCGGCGACAATTGTCGCAGGATCTTTTTTGGGAACGCAGTCAACAAAGGTCTTGTTATCCGGAAATACCCGGCCCATTTGCACATCCACAAATAATTCGCCGTAAATCTTGTCAGGTGTAGCTGGCATCTGTGAGAAAGTAGTTAAGGTTAATAGTTGCAGGATAGTGCAGAATGTTGTTTTTTTCATACATGAGGGTTTCCTGCCTGAAATTTACAAATATCTATCGACATTCCCTCTTACGGTCCTACTGTCTTACGATCTTACGGTCTTACTTTCTTACTGTCTTCAAAAAAAAGTAGCCCACCCTGTTTGCCTTTAGGTGAGCCACTGCGGATAATTGCACAGACGTGCATTTATGTATTTCAAGACTGCTAAAACTTTTTATTCGTGCATTAAGGTAATTTTTGTTGATTAAAAATTAACATCATTATCTTCTTAAATTTTAACACCGATACTCACATTCGCCGAACGTCCGTCGGACGACCAGACTCCGGGGCCCGGATAGAATGTTGGACGTTTGGTGAAATATTGTTTATTGGTTACGTTGTTAACATTCAGACGGATCATAACCATTTCTGAAAAATGGTATGATGTATTGATATCAAGCAAGCCATAGGCCGGAACAAGTCCAACAGAACCCGGGGCCGAAGGCTGCACTGTATTTAACGCGTCAGCATAGCTTTTTGCTGTATAGCTGTACAAAAGCGTAACGCTGGCTCGATGACATTTTAGTGATACGCCGTTTCTGGTAATTACGTTAGGGGTACTTTCCACGTCGTTACCATTTACGCTTACATTTTTGTCGCCGGACCGGACGTTTGCATCAAAATAAGTTGCTTTCATTAAAGCGGTAGAAGTAAACAAATTCAGGAATGTTCTATTCCCCGTTTGCAGACTATATTCAGCAAATCCTTCCAAACCGTTCGTGCGGGAATTACCGATATTGGTTCTGTATAAGTACAGAGAACCGGCATCATCCTGTCCACTTAACATGCCCAGCCTGTTGTTGTAAATCATATGAAATACGCTCACATCCCATTTGAAGAAACCGTAAGATCCTCTGTAGCCTGCTTCCAATGTATATCCATGTGCGTCTTTCAGATTTTTATCCACGCGCTCGTAAGTACTGGCAGGTATAATATCCTTAAACACTACCGGTCTGTAAGCCTGCGAAAATCCCGCATACACATTGCTGTTTTTGCTGAATGTGTATTGCGTATTAAGTCCGAACAATGCAAAATCATGTTTAATGCGGTTGGGAAGATCTCCGGGATCATAGTAAACAATTGTTCCCGTCATATCCGACTGACCATGTTCCCAACGAAGGCCAGGACTAACGGACCATTTGGAAGTCAGGTTGAATTTGTTTTCAATAAAAGCAGCTATATTCTTTGTTTTAAAATGAAGATCGCGTCCCCATTTGCCGTCAACAATTGTCAGATCAAAATCGCTGCCTGTTGTGCCTTTACCTAATTGCTGGCGATGGAGATCGTTGTTTATCGCCTGCACGCCACTGGTGAATACGCCTGAAATATTGCCGATTCTGTAGCTGTGCAATAACCGCAACTCGGTTGTATAACTGTTGAAATGATCAATATCTACCTGCCTGTTGTTATACTGTAACGTAACCGGATTTATGCTGTCAGGAACATTTGCCGGCTTATCGTATTGAACACTGTTACGTGCTCCCAAAACACCAGAAACAACCCATGTCAATCGTGTTCTGTCGCTTATTTTCCAGTCCAGTGTAAGCGATGGTACATAGATGTCCGGATTAAAATAATTCCGGGCTCTTGTTGACTGCCTTGGGCTGGCATAAAACATACTGTCAGTCAATGGGCCGGGAATCTGGTAAGTATAAGTTGATCTGCCCAACTCGGCTTTCAGATCTACCCTGGAACTTACATGATATACAAGTGCAATTGCTTCGGCATTGGAAGTAGTCTTACTGTTATCGCGGTAACCAGAAGAAGTCCGGTTGCTGTAATAAGCATAGTAATCCAGTTTTCCTATACGTCCGCTGATCGCGTTGTATGTACTTAGTAAGCCGTATGAACCTGCAGAATTCACTGTTTCAAAACTTATTTTTTTGGTGGTATCGGCCTGTTTGGTAACATAGTTCATCATGCCGCCGAATTGTGCGCCATATTGCAGCGAAGCTGTTCCTCTTACTATTTCTATATGATCAACTGCTTCCATTGGCATGTTATAGTGGCTTGCAGGGTAACCATACATATCGGAGTTGGTAATGATGCTGTTCTTGCGGATGTTGAACTCCCAGCCACGATGCGGGTCTAATCCGCGCACCGCAATATTTACCTGGTTTCCGGATCCATCCATATCATACACGAAAACTCCTGGTACTTTTGCAAATATCTGTCTCGGTGTTTTTTCAGCAATGTTTGCATCCATGTTCTGCACGTATAACACTTCATTTTTTTTACCTGCGTAAATACGTGTGCCTTCAATTTCGTTTAGTCGTCCTACACCCATTAATTTTGACCGCACTGTTACGCTGTCAAGTTCATTGTATAATAATGTATCACGCTTAACCTCCTGCGCCAAACCGGTCATGCATAACAAACAAAGTCCTGATATTATTAACCGATGCTTTGCCATTTCTGTTAAAAGTTCTTCCTCTTAGTTAGTTGTTTTTTGTTTATTCTGCTCCATCAGTTTTTGCTCTTGCAACCGCGTAGTCGCCTACTTTTTTACCAACAGCCAATCCGGCATCACAATCACTGCGATAGTGAATGCCGCCGTACAATCTTGACATGGATGCTTCCTGCGCCATAGACATATATTTTTCCGCCTTTTCAGGAACGATGTGCGCCAGTATTGCTGCTGCTGCTCCGCTAAACGTGGAATGTCCTGAAATATATGATGGGAAATTAGGTATGCCGGTAAGCGTTTTGATAGATGGATTCATCTGTGTTGGACGCGGATTGAAATAGTAATATTTGGTGTACCAGCATACTATACCGGCATCCATAACAGACATATTCAGCAGTGCCATATTTCTTGCCCAGCGTACTTCGCTGAAATTCTTTTCCAGGAAGTCTTCGGCAGCAATGGCATCCCAATGGCCGGGAGGAGTATAAGTTCCCGCACCATCAGCCCAGAAATGTACAATACGTATATTTTCCCTTGTTGGATGGGTTACATAAGAATATACTTCGGCAGTTTCCTTCTTCATCTGGTCGCCTTTGGTTGATGGTGGAGGAGCCGGAAGTAGCGATACTTTTGTAGCAGAATCAAACAGAAAAGCTTTTACATTACCAAAGAAGGGGAGCATTGGATTACGCTTGGGCGTTTCAAGGCTGTACCACGGAGTTTCTCCCCTGCTCTCGCACATAGTTTCAAATGCCTTCCATTGTTCAGGTGTGCCAACAGCTTTGCCGGCATTATCTGTTCTGCCTCTGGCTAAAAACTGCTGAGCAATGGCACGTCCTAAAGCATCGCCAGCCTGCACGTCGCTACGTGTAGCATTTCCGCTCATGATTGCGGCAGTTTCCTGTTCAACAGCTTTCTGTTCAACAAAGCCGATTTCAGTAGGGAATAAAAGCTTCATCATTTCTGCCGTAACACCTGCTAAAACAGCTGCTTCAGATGGGTACGAAGGCAGGTCGGATTTTCCTGCTTTCGCTTCAATCGTACTATCGGTTTTATAAGGTGCAGCCCTTTTGTACAATTGTTTATAATGCCAGCATGCAACCAGCGCATCATATTGTGCGGCACTCACATATGCATAAGCCCGTGCTGCATAAGGCGGGTTTGCAAAAGGAAACAATGGATATGCAAAAGGATTGGCTGCGCTTGGTATTGGATATGTTCCATCAGCCTTCTGATAAGGCGGAAGATTATACTTTGCAACAAGTGTACGCATTATTTCATTCCATCTTAAAACCCCTCCGGCATTCCAGTATTTCATGGATGCATCCTGAGCCCCGGTTAAATTTTTTTGATAGCTTTTTATTTCATTCAATTCAGCAATATAATTTGGGGTTGTAATTGGTGCGGGTACAGGTACATTTACTACATCGGGGGCTGCTATTAATACTGTTTTCCAGGTGCCGGCATTCAGGTCCTGGTCAGATGCCTGCAACGGAGGAAGATTATCCGTTCTGCCTTCCGCATTTTTTGAACATGAAACAACAATGGACGCTGAGGTTATTGCCAGTATAGGTATTATGTATAATAATTTCTTCATGAGTAATAAGTTTAAGTAGTTCGCAGTAGTTTGTTGTGGTACAGATCTTTTATGGTTTTCTCTTCACCTGGTTATCGCCGTGTTTCCCTTTTCCTGTAAAATCAATGATATAAAAAACACCGCCGTATAAAGTAGTTGCCTGGCCCACATTTCTACCTGCAACAACATAGTTTCCGCCGCCGATGATGGACAATGCCGGAAGACTTTTTAAAGTGTACTTAATATTCACGCCGGCAGTAGTTGCATTCATTTTATTGCTGGGGAACGGCATGTCATTTCTGCGAATATCAAAACCGCCTAATGTTGACTGGTTATTGACTACAGCTTCTGCAATCAGGTAATTGCTTCTGTAACCTGTTCTAACGTTAAAAGACAACACATCAGGCATTTCAACTTCATTGGTAAGATGCATTACATCGGTGTAGTATGCAGTTCTGTCAATCTTTATATTGGAACGATAGCTGTACGTTCCTGATGCTGTGGCAAAGAAACTGCCCAGTTGATAATCAGCCATCAGTCTTCCTGAAATATTGGTGCTGCGCATGCCGATTGACAGTGGCAGAAAATCCGCAACGTAATTGCTTACAGGAAACGAAACACCGGCAAGGCCATACAGCGAAAAAAGACCTTTACCAAGCTCTGTTTCAACAGGCATGTATTTAACCCATAAACCAAGATCCTGTGCGCCTTTCATCCCATGCAGTGTACCACCTGATGCTTTGGTTTGTATGTAAGGAAGGCTAAACAATACGTTCAACTTATCACTTATCCCATAGTTGCCCATAATGCTAACAGATTGAGTAGTTACCTTTCCGAGGTTTTCGTTGTCTCTTTTCAACGTTCCTTCCCAATAGTTTTTCCAGCTGCTATGGCTGTATTGCAAGCCAGTGCAAAAATTCTTTTTGGTCATCATAATAGCATCTATATCCGTTTGGGCTGATGCTTTTTTGTAAATGAGGTTACAGCAAACAAGCAGTATAAAAATGCTGAAACCTTGAAGGGTATTTTTCATAACAGTTTTTTTGTAGTGCCGCACTACATGCGGCTAGTTTTGGTAAATCCCGGTTAGTTAGTGTTTATTTATTTGCAGCAAGTGAGTCCTGTTTTTTCATTTTCAGTTTTTGCACGACTATATCGCCAACCTTGCGGCCATATTCGGTTGAAACAAGGCAAGACTGATGAAAATGGATCCCTCCGTAAAATCTGGCCCAATTGTTTTCCATTGCCGCATCACGGAAAGATTTGAATAACCTGCTCTTAATACCGAATTCAAGCTCGGTAGAATCTGTATAATTGAAATTGTCGCCGTATACACTGGTTAGTGCCTCTGCCGCAGCAGATGAAATTGTTGAGTGACCACAGGTATATTCCGGGAACGATGGCGTTTGCAAGTATGGTCTCCATGCAGGATCAAAATACTTATTGATTACTGTCTCCGGCCTGCAGGTGTTGTAAGTGTACTTTGCATCCCAGCACTCTATAAAGG
Source organism: Danxiaibacter flavus (assembly GCF_041060425.1). NCBI lineage: Bacteria > Pseudomonadati > Bacteroidota > Chitinophagia > Chitinophagales > Chitinophagaceae > Danxiaibacter > Danxiaibacter flavus. The sequence continues at coordinate 18,998 of NZ_JAULBC010000004.1, read as the reverse complement.
CATCAAACATAGCAATAGATGTTTTTGTGTAAGCGTATACTGTTGTTGCAAAATCTGCATTGGCTTTTTCAGATGCGATGCCTACAATGCTCATCCAGTGACCCGTGGGTGAAAATTTCTTGGTGCTGAATTGAACGTGTCCGGATACATTCAGCTTAAAAGGGTTGTCATCCCAGAATTCGGCTATGTGTTGTTGCTCAGGTGTAAGACTGTCCACTGCTTTTTTTATACTCATTACTTCCTTGTAATAAGCGCTGGCAGTGTCCTTCACATTAAAAGGCAACGGCTTCGGCACTTTAACGTCATTCAGATTGGTTAAGACAATTGGTCTTATTTCATTCCAATGCGGCTCAACAGCCTGGGCATACATTGGAGGCGTTGGTACCCAGCGGCCTTCTTCTTCGGTAACGGTATATTTGCTGGCACTCCTGGTTTGCGCATAATTATCTTTTTTTGCCCAGGCAAGCACATGATCGGCAACAACATTTGCATAATCGATGCTATTTTTCATCAGAGAAGAGGGCATGCCTTCATCTGTAGCTTTTTTCTTTAGGGAAGCGATATAATCATCCATACTCCCCTCGGGAAAAGTTACTGCATTACCTACTTTACAATAAGCCAGCAATGCCGCGAAAGGATAATCCGGCTGCTTGTCGGCAGGCGCTTTTGGCGTTGCATCAAAACCTGTGATCTGGCCTGCGAGAGATGTGTATGCCGAGTCACCGGCGGCAACAACCTCGTATGCGGCAATATTTGCATAAGTATAATTCCTGGACGCAACAACGGGTGTAAAATTATTGCCCATCACCACGCTGTTTAGTTCATGCACGGTTTGTGAATACAGCAAAGGGTCGTGCATTACTTTCTTGTAATTCTCATTTTGGGTACAAGCTGTAAGTAATGCTACAGATACAATAACAAAGAGTACTTTTTTCATTCCTGGGTATGTATTTATTGTTTGGCTAAAGTCGATCCTTTTAGCAAAACGATCCGGAAAGCAATTGATAGCATGTATTAAATACTGTGTATTCCGGTTTTGACTCGGTTTGTTCAATTAAAACTGCATGCGTCATTCTGATGAATGAAACAAATACACACAGCGATGAGTAAAAGGAAATGATCAATTTTTCCCGGTGAGGAGCAGAAGCATTTTGACCTGCGGGTCTTCTTGCAGGCAGACCGTACAGGGCTGATTGAATTAAGCCTGTACAGTCATTATCTGCAGATGCAATTTTCTATAACACTATATACATAATGGTGTTACCGTTAGTTTGATTTGCATGATACAATGCTGTCCTCGCGGGAATTTAAGCCCACTCTGGAGGTTGTCCATGCAACTTGCTAGTTGGTTGCGGCGCGAAAAAGGTGTCTCGGGAAATCAAATAAGCAGTTAGTTCTGCCGGAATGCTTGTGAAGAATACTTGCTGAAAAGCATCATAATCCGGAATAACCAATTTGAAAGTAGTTGGTTTGGAGTCGCCAGATTTTTTCGAATTACTCTGAACAAAATCATTGGCATATTTAAAAAAGTCGTCCCTTGCTGATTCAAGGCGCATTTTCTGGTGATCGGGCAGGCATTTTAATACCATTTCTCCATTCGCCACCTTGCGCTTTACATATTTATAGATCTTACCGTTCACTTCAATTTCTCCGTCCACCCTTTCAAACTCCTTCCAGTTGGTTTGATATGGCAGTGAAAGCGGAACGGAAAGTGTAATAAGATCTTCTTCGCTGTACTCGTTTCTGTCTAACTGATCAACCAATTGGCGATCTGCTTTGTGCTGAAAATACTCAAACACCACCCTGTATCCAAACAGGTTAAAGCAAAAAATGGTTAGCAACAGTATGGCAGATGTTTTCCTGAGCACGGAATGAAAGTAAAATAATATTTATATATGGTTCGCCGCTTTTGGAGAATTAAGCTCTTTTTAAGGTAGGTGCCACAAAGACGCCAAGGCAGAAAGGTGCACCAAGAAAGGTTTTAAACAGCAAACGTTTATTACCTCTAGTGTCATCGTAAAAGACAAAAGTCATGGATCTGGCAGTATTTGAAAAATCAGTTTTTCCCTCTGTGTTTCTTAGCGCCTTCGCGTCTTTATGGCAAAAATGAGAAAATTGACGCTTGTCAGTACTCTTTGTGTTTCTTTCCGCCTTAGTGCCTTTGTGGCAAAACCAAAAACCTTAAGTTTGCCGCCAAATAAATTACATGTCATTGGAGTCGCTACACACAATTATAGATTTTTTAGATCCGGTAAATAAAGATGAGTTATCAAACGACGAAGGGTACAGGGAAACACAGCTGGGCAATCATATTGAAGCATACGAAGAATACTTCCCTTCCCTTGAGAATGCGGACCTGGTGCTGGTTGGCTGCAATGAATACCGCGGTATTGGCATGCCTGTGACAAAATTTAATGCACCTGACAAAATCCGTTCAGCTTATTATAGCCTTTTTCACTGGCATAAGGATGTGACTGTTGCCGACGTGGGCAACGTAAAGATTGGTGCAACCCTGCAGGATACCTATGCCGCACTTCGCGCTGTGGTTTCCGAATTGACACAACAGGGAAAGAAAGTGGCGATTTTAGGAGGCTCTCATGATGTTACGCTGGCTCAATACCAGGCATATGCCGCCCAGGAGAAAATTATTGAAGCCACGTGTGTAGATGCTGCAATAGATCTGAACACGGACAGCGTATTGCCAGCTGATACCTTCTTATTTGAAATGCTGACAGGGGAACCAAATTTTGTCAGGCATTACAACCATATTGGTTTTCAAAGCTACCTGGTTCATCCGCATATGCTGGAAACCATCGATAAACTGCGTTTTGACTGCTTTAGGGTGGGGGTTGTGAAGGAACGCATGGAGGAAATGGAGCCGGTGATCCGCAACGCAAATCTTTTTTCTTTTGATATAGCCGCTATTCAGCATAGTCATGCACCTTGTAATTATCTCACGCCTAATGGCTTTAATGGTGAAGAAGCCTGCACATTGATGCAATATGCAGGAATGAGTCCGAACATTGATTCGTTTGGAATTTACGGCTATCGCCCGGACAGGGATGTGCATGATCTGACCGCTAAACAGATCAGCCATATGTTGTGGTACCTGATGGACGGTCTTTATAAAGGAAAATACGAAGCTCCTTTTGATCATAAAGATGATTATAACGAATTTCACCTTGCATTCGCAGAGATGGACACGATCTTCCTTCAAAGCAAACGTACCGGCCGCTGGTGGGTACAATTGCCGGATGGTAAGTTTATAGCTTGCAGCTACAGGGATTATATGACTGCAGCTAACAACGACATTCCGGAAAGATGGATGAGAGCGGTGGAGAGGAATTAGTAAATGTGCAAATTTGCAAATGTGCGGATGAGAGGAAATTGATAATTGAAAGTGGAAAATTGAAATGGAGCTGCAGTATCAATCGGACTGCGTGATGAAATCGATTGCAGTAAGCTAATAGCTAAAAGCTGATAGCTGATAGCTGACAGCTTTTCAAACCTTAAAACAAAGGCCCAAATTGTTATGCTGCTACAATTTGGGCCGTACATCCAACTATGCTATTTACCGGGAAATCATTCGCGCGACTATTTCTGTTTGGTTTACAGGCTTTGTCAGTAATGCATTTGACGTCCTGTTCTGTTAGCAAGAAAATAGGCAAACAGGCAGAGCAAAAAGTTGTGGACAAGCAGGAACTTACTACAGCACATGTGGGAATTGCTTTGTACGATGTGCAATCCGGTAAATTTCTCTACAAACATAACAGCGACAAATATTTTATTCCGGCAAGCAATACCAAATTGCTGACCTGTTATGCCGCAATGAAATATCTGGGTGACAGCATTGAAGCTGCAAAAGTTATAGACACTGACACCGCTTTGCTTGTTGAAGCGGCCGGTGATCCTACCTTTCTTCATCCTGATTTTAAAACGCATCCTTTATTAGAAGTACTGAAGTCCGCGAATAAAAAGATCGTGATCAACACCGCCAAATGGAACGAGATTGTTTTGGGTGCAGGATGGTCCTGGGACGATTATAGCGACGACTATATGGTTGAGCGGTCGGCATTTCCATTGCACGGCAACTTTGTCACTTTTAGCATTCAGGGTAATCAATTGGCTGCGCAGCCGGTTTTGCCGGACAACAATATCATTCGTAACGCTTCGTTGTTGCAAGATAGCTTCAGCATAAAAAGGGACCGAACCGCAAATACTTTTTATGTATCGCCCGGAAGATCAAAAAAAGTAGATGTGCCATTCGTTGTAAACGGAATTAACACTGCAGTCAATATTCTGCGGACCAATTATCAATTGAATGTAAGTTCTTCTTCCGCTCAACTCAACACAAATGCGGGCCACGTTATTTACTCCCAGCCAGTGGATTCATTGCTGAAAAATATGATGTACCGCAGTGATAATTTCTACGCCGACCAGACATTACTGATGGTTGCGAACAAGCGACTTGGTATAATGAACCAGGAGGCAATTGTTGATACGTTGCTGCATTCAGATCTGAAAAATCTGCCCCAGCCGCCACAATGGGTTGATGGAAGCGGCCTGAGCCGTTTTACCCTCGTTTCTCCGGAAGATTTTGTTGTGCTGCTTAGGAAGATGCATAACGAAGTTGACTGGAAACGGATCACAGCTATTCTGCCTACCGGGGGATCAGGTACGCTTGGCACTTACTACAAGACGCTTAACGGAAAGATCTACGCAAAGACAGGTTCGTTAAGTAATAACCTTGCATTGAGTGGCTATCTCATTACACATAAGAATAAACTGCTGATTTTTTCTGTCCTCATCAATAATCACATGGGGAATGTCCGCGCCATCAGGAAAGATGTGGAAGCATTTTTGACAGGAGTGGCGGAGATGTATTAAGCTCAAAGCCTAAAGCCCAAAGCTTAAAGCTGAAGATGAGTGTTGTACGTTGTAGGTTTTACGTTCTACGTTTATCAAATCGAAGGCGCCGGATTGCCGTAAAATACACCGTTGCGACAATTCTATGCGGCGCCCGTACTTCGTACTTCTAACTTCGTACTTAAAACATCATACAGCTCACACCCACAACGTACATCGTACATCTAACATCGTACATGGCATCACCGTACATCGAATCATCGTCCAAACATCCTGTCCAGGTAATCCTCTTTAAACTCGATATAAGTCGGGCTTCCGGTTGGCGTTACATTGGCTGTGTTGCATGAAAATAATTCTTCAACAAGCGTGCGCATTTCAGTTTGGGTAAGATGCTGTCCTGCCTTAATAGCTTGCTGACGGCTAAGGCATCGGATCAGTTTTTCGCGCTTACTGAACTTGATATCGCTGCTAAAATGTTTAAACTGTTCTATTAGCAACTCGATAGAATGCTTTTCATTTCCCTGGCTAACATCGGCCGGTACGCCTTGTATAACAAAACTGTCTTTGCCGAACGGCTCAACGTCGTAGCCCAGCATTTTTAACTCGGGCAATAAATCTGTGAGCAAAACAGCGTCAGAAGGGGAAACAGTTAAGGTTGAGGGAAACAACAGTTTTTGTGTCACCATCTGTCTGCCGTGAGCAGCAACGCTAAAGCGCTCATACAAAATGCGTTCGTGTGCAAGCTGCTGATGAACCAGCAAAAAGCCGCTCTGTGTGGGTGCAATGATATATGTTGTATGCAATTGCAACAAATGCGCATCCGTTGCAATCAGTTTATCAGATTGCTGATAGAGGCTGGATTGTTTCTGAGGCGCCGCGTAACCGGCACTTATATCCAGTGAATACTCTCCAATGGTTTCCGGCTGAGAAGCAGATGCCGGTTGCTGGGGACTTGTAAAAAAATCTTTCCAGTGCTTCAGTTCACTTTTTTCACTTGGATCGACTTTGTGAGCCTGATGTCTTTGAGTGAAGGTTTTAAACAACTGAGAACCGCTGACATCTTCTTTTGTCCCTTCAGTATACGGTTTACTAACGGCATCGAGCTGCTGGATCTCCGCATTTAAAGTAAAATCAAGAGACGGTGCCACGCTGAACTGTGCCAGTGCATGCTTTACTGCTGCCTGAACAAACGCATAAATGATCTTTTCATCCTCAAACTTGATCTCTTGTTTGGTGGGATGAACGTTGATGTCCACACGGGTAGGATCAAGATCGATATATAATGCGTATAAAGGAAAACTGTCTTTATTGATCAGGTTATCAAATGCGCTCATCACGGCATGGTTCAGGTATCCGCTTTTGATATACCGGTTGTTTACAAAAAAGTACTGTTCGCCACGGGTCTTGCGGGCCGCATCCGGCTTGCCTACAAAACCGTAAACGTTCATATAATCTGTTTCCTCTTTAACACTCACCAGCTTCGAAGCATATTGGTTACCCAAAACCTGTACTACACGTTGTTTAAGGTTTCCCGCTTCAAGGTGGAACATTTGCTCGCCGTTGGCCGTAAGTGAAAAGAAAATTTGTGGAAATGCCATGGCCACATGAATAAATTCGTCAACTATATGGCGCATTTCAGCAGCATTGCTTTTAAGGAAATTTCTACGCGCCGGCACACTGAAGAACAAATTCTTCATGGCGATGCTGGTACCAACAGGGCAAGCACAAGGTTCCTGCTTTATAACCACACTGTTTTCAATTTCAATGTAGCAGCCCAATTCCTCATCCGCCTTCCGCGTTTTTAATTCTACCTGGGCCACAGCGGCGATGGAGGCAAGCGCTTCACCACGAAAACCCATTGTTCGTATATGGAAAAGATCGTTTACGTTTTTTATTTTGCTGGTAGCATGTCTTTCGAAGCACATACGCGCATCGGTTTCGCTCATGCCCTTTCCGTTATCAATAACCTGTATTAAACTTTTGCCAGCATCTGTAATAATCAGCTTTATCTCTGTTGCACCAGCATCTACGGCATTTTCAAGGAGTTCCTTTACCGCACTTGCCGGACGTTGAATCACTTCTCCCGCTGCTATTTGGTTTGCTATATTGTCAGGTAATAATTGAATAATGTCCGCCACAGTTCCTCTTAATTTAGCCGGTAAAAGTAGGAAAAGAAAGCGAAACCCCACGAGGCGGCCAGCCCATTATTGGGGTAATAACGAAACAATAATTGATCAGATTTGGCCCGTCCAACAAATTGGTATTTTTTACAATATTTTAAAGTCCCTCAACTCATATTCTCCTATTCGCACATTCACCCATTTGCACATTCGCACATTCTAATGCAGTATCTTGTGCATCTAACAGCGACCTTACATGAAAAAAGTACTGACACTTGTTGTTTTACTCTCTGTCACATCTTTATTATATGCACAGCCATTTGTGAAAATTACACCGGAAGCCACGAAATGGGTGGATAGTGTATTCAGAAAACTAAGTAAAAATGAAAAAATTGCCCAGCTGATGATCGTGCGGGCCCACAGCAACCTGGGACCAGATCATGTAAAACAGGTAACCGGATTGGTAAAAAAATATCATGTAGGTGGATTGTGTTTTTTTCAGGGCGGTCCTGTTCGCCAGGCCAATCTCACAAATTATTATCAGAGCATAACGGAAGTCCCTTTGCTCGTGTCAATTGATGGTGAGTGGGGACTCGGAATGCGTCTTGACAGTGTGATTAATTATCCACGTCAGTTAATGATGGGCGCTGTTCCGGATGCACAGTTGATCTATGCTTTTGGACGGGAAGTTGGCCGCCAGTGCAAACGCCTGGGAATACAGGTGAACTTTGCTCCCGATGTTGACATTAACAACAATCCGGCTAACCCGGTAATTAATGACAGAAGTTTTGGCGAGGATAAATACAAAGTGGCACTGTTCGGAACGGAGTATACAACGGGTATGCAGGATGAAGGTGTTCTTGCCTGCGCAAAGCATTTTCCGGGTCATGGCGATGTTGCGGTGGATTCTCATTTTGATCTCCCCATAATTAAGAAAACAAGAGCGCAGTTGGATTCACTGGAACTCTATCCTTTCCGCGAGTTGATTAAAAATGGGGTTGGCGCCGTAATGAGCGCGCATTTATCAGTCGCCGCGATTGATACAACACCCAACCTGGCAACTTCCATTTCTGCAAAAAATGTAAACGGACTGCTTAAAAATGAACTGGGTTTTAAAGGACTGACTTTTACTGATGCCCTGGAAATGAAGGGGGTAACTAAATTTTTCCCCGGCGGAGAAATTTCTTTACAATCGCTTATCGCAGGTAATGACATGTTATGCCTGCCACAGGATATCCCCGGCAGCATTAAAAAAATCCGAAAAGCGTTGAAAAAAGGAGTGCTGCAATGGGACGACATTAACGCCCGCGTGAAAAAAGTTTTGCTGTATAAGTATGCCCTCGGTTTAAATAATATCCACCCCATCGATCTTAATAACCTTGCTGCAGATCTGAATGCCGGTACAAACGCATTGAAAACCACGCTGGCGCAAAATGCAATCACTTTACTGAAAAACGAACAGCCACAACTGCTGCCTTTGCAGAAGAATCTAAAGCTGGCTTACGTTGGTGTAGGATTGGATGGCGGCAATACATTTTCATCGCTGTTGCAGGATCAGTACAAAGCTGATGTATACTATTACTCCTTTAAAGACAGCACTGGCGGGATAGAAAAAATAAAATCTGCGCTCGCAAATAGATACGATCTGGTTATTGTTGGTGTTCATGCCTATAGCCGCCGGCCTGCCAATAATTTTGGAATACCCGATAAGGCAGTAGCATTGGTTAATGATATTCAACAAAAGAGTAAAGCCGTTGTTCTTGCTTTTGGCAATCCATATGCAATAAAGAACTTCAGCCGTTCCAGCAATCTTTTTGCTTGTTACGAGGATGACTCTATCACGCAAAAGGCTGCTTTTGATATTTTGTCAGGTAAACTCATCGCTAAGGGATCGTTGCCTGTAACCATTTCTCCGGAGCTGAAGTTTGGCAAGGGCATTACCACCAACTATTATTTCCCCCAGGTGCAACCTGAATCGGTAGGGATGGATAGCAAAAAACTGTCGCTGATAGATAGTATTGCCAACGATGCAATTGTCAACAGGGCCACACCTGGTTGTGTTGTACTGGTTGCTAAAGATGGAAAAGTGGTGTTTCAAAAAGCATATGGCTACATGACGTACGACAGTACAGAGTCCGTTAGTACATCCAGCATGTATGACCTGGCATCTGTTACCAAAACAAGTGCGACTACAGTAAGCATAATGAAATTGTACGAAGAAGGAAAGATCAGCATCGATAAAACATTGGGAGATTATCTGCCCTGGGTAAAAGGCAGTAATAAAGAAGGGTTGACCTTGCGGAACATATTGTTGCACCAGGCAGGACTGGTAGCTTTTATTCCTTTTTATACAGCAACAATCGAAAAAAGCGGTGTTCCCAAACCCGGCTATTACGATTCTTTAGATGAAGATCATTACACAATACCAGTCGCGCGGAATATGTTTATGCGCAGTGACTACGAGGATACGATCTACAAACGGATACTGGAAAGCCCTGTTGGAAAAGAACCAAAGTACATTTATAGCGATAATGACTTTATTTTCCTGGGAAAGATTGTGGAGCAGGTAACCGGAAAGCCATTGGATGAATATGCAAAAGCCACATTCTATCAGCCGCTGAATATGACCAGCACAACTTTTAAACCATTACAGCATACAACACTGACAGCAATTGCGCCGACAGAAAAGGAGAAATATTTCCGCATGCAGCAGATCCGGGGATACGTTCATGATCCCGGTGCTGCAATGTTTGGAGGAGTGGCTGGTCATGCAGGCTTGTTCAGCAACGCTTATGACCTGGCGCAGTTGTACCAGATGCTGGCGAACGGAGGAGAAATGAACGGACAGCGTTTTCTTAAAAAAGAAACGATCGACTATTTTACCGCTTATCAAAGTAATATCAGCAGGAGGGGACTTGGATTTGACAAACCTGAAAAGGATCTCGCCAACTCCAAAGATCCTTACCCATCGAGAAGTGTTTCGCCGCAAACCTTCGGCCATACCGGTTTTACGGGAACATGTGTGTGGGTTGACCCCAAATATAACCTGGTATACATATTTCTCTCCAACCGCGTATGCCCGACCGGAGGCGACAATCTGAGGCTCAGCCATCTGAATGTGCGCTCGAACATCCAGGAAATCATCTATAGCTCTTTTGGCCACCAGGAAACCGGTTATAAAAAATAAAACGCTAAATATTACCATAAAAACTAATTTAGCTTTCTATTAAAAAACATTTATGACAAGAAATTTTGTAACCCGATGCCTCCTGTTTTGCATGGCTGTTGCGCTGATTGCAACATCGTGTAAAAAGTCCGTTCCCAAGCAGGTGACATTTATTCCCAAAGATGCAACCATGGTGTTTTCGGTTAACGCAAAGAGTGTTACCGAAAAACTGTCTAAGAGCAGTGTGAACCTCGATTCTCTTTTCAATACCATATTTAAAGACTCCGCTAAGTCTGAGGTAGCGAAAATGAAATCTGCTGTTGGCGATCTTAAAAATGCAGGGATAGACTGGTCTTCCGATGTTTATTTCTTCCTGAAAAACAAAGGCTCAATAATGACCGGTCAGCAAAATGCATTTGCTGCAATTGCATTGATAAAGGATGCCGGAAAGTTTGAGGCGTATTTGAAAAAACAGAAACCTGAAGCTGCAATCAAGAAAGAAAGCAAATATTCATATGCGGTGATAGATAACGATGTTACGGTAGGTTGGAACAGCGATGTAATTATTGTTGCAGGTAATAAAGAATATAACAGGAATACAGCCTCAAGCGGTCAACCAGACGACGGACATTTATTGTTGAATACACTGTACGAGCAAAAAGAAGCGGAATCTATAGCTTCAATTCCTGAGTTTGTAGAGCTTGCTAAAGAAAAATCTGATGCCACAGTGTTCACTAATTCTTCGGGATTGTTGAACAATGTACCGATGCTCAGCATGACTAAGGCGAGTGATCTTCTCAATAACGCATATTCTGCAACGACAATTAATTTCGAAGATGGCGAAATCGTTGCTTCTTCAAAAGGCTATAGCAGTCCCGCTTTAAAAGATATCCTGAAAAAATATCCGGGACAAAAGATCAATATGGATATGATCAATAAATATCCATCATCCAATGTTGATGGTTTTATTTTGTTGTCATTTAATCCACAAATACTGATTGATATTATTAAATACTCTGGCTTTGATGTACAGGCAAATCAGTATTTGAATGAAATGGGCTTTACACTGGATGATGTTGCTAAAGCATTTAAAGGAGAATTCTCCTTTGTTGTTTCTGATCTTGCAGTGGTTAAACAACCTAATCCGTACTATCCTCAGATGACCATGACCAAGCCGGATATGAAATATCTTTTCAACGCAAAAGTCGGAGATAAAGCTTCTTTTGAAAAGGTTATGAATACATTGGTTTCAAAAGGCATGCTTACCAAAAACGGCGATCAGTATCTGCTTCCGCAAAACTTTCCCGGAACAAGCTACCTGATCAACAGCAAGGACATTATTGTTGCAAGTGATAGCGCGATGGTTGGTCAGTATTCAGCCGGATCTGCTAAGGCTACTTTCACGTCTGATGTAGACGGCAAAGTAAGTGGTAAACCATTTGGAGCGTATGTTGATATCAATAAGATCTTACAGGCATTTCCGCTTGACTCCAGTTCAACAGCGGACCAGGTTGCTACAATGAATAAGGCTAAAACCACCTTTAAAGATCTCGTTGGCTCTACTGAAAATTTTGACGGTAAACTGATCAAAAGCTCGATGCAGCTGAGAATGGTTGATGGAAAGAAAAACAGTCTTGCGTCACTGGCAGAATTTTTAGCTGAAGCTGCAAAAAACATTCCTCACAAGGAAAGTGTTGACATGGATATGAATGGTCAGGCTCCGGATAGCACTACCGCTCCAGGTGTTGATAGTGTGAAATAATTGAAAATTGAAAGGTGAAAATTGACAATGGATTGGAGAGATAATTGAAAATTGAGAGGTGAAAATTGAAAATGGATCGGAGCGAATGATAAGCGGAGCACAATAAAAAATAGATAAAAAGCGCGGCAATTTTGTCGCGCTTTTCTTTTGAGATGATAGCCCTAATTGAAAATTGATAGTTCTATGCCATTTAATTAAGAGTTGCCAATATTAAGCGTTTAAATATTTTAATATCAGATCAACATTTGAGAGACCTGTACTGTCGTGCTGCTGACAAAGCTCATATCAGTTGCAATTTTCCCCTAGGGGATTGAGCTCAATAGAATTAATCAAGAGATGAAGAGCATTGCCCGTAGGGCATTAATCGAAATAAGGAGGTTAATGTCCTACGGACAATAAGGGCCTTGTATGTTAGGACTTCTATTGAACTTTAAGCCCTGCGGGCTACAGACAAAAGAGTACCGGTCAGGCGGCCTTCGGGATTTCATTGAATTATACAATAAAAAAGCGCGACAAACAATGTCGCGCGTTTTTCACTAAGCTGATAGCTGATAGCTGATAGCTAAAAGCTGACAGCTATTTCAGCTCTTTAATTTTTATGCTTCTGTAAGAAACTTCATTGCCATGGTCCTGTAACAGGATATGTCCTGCAGGTGCCGTGCCGAAATTCTTCCAAACCTTGTATTTGCTTATCGCAACAAGTGCTTCATACTCTTTGGAACCTCTTTCATACTCTACCATTTTGTAGCCATTTAACCAATGCTCTACGTGGTTATTTGGATAAACAATAATGCGGCCCCTGTTCCATTCGCCAATCTTTTTCAGTGCTGCAGGAATATTTTTACGGGGAATAAGATCATACAAAGAACTTAAAGTTCTGTCGCCGTCACGTCCCAGCTTTGCATCAGGATGTTTTTCATCATCCAGCACCTGGTATTCAAGACCGATCGCAGAAAGTCCTTTTGAATCATTTTCTTCCTTCACAAAATATTTTACACCGCTGTTGGCGCCGTCAGTCAGCTTAAATTCAAACTGAAGATCAAAAGCACTATATTCTTTTTCAGTAACAATATCTCCACCGCCACCAGCTTCATGACCGTTAGAAGGCTGCACGGTTAATACGCCATTGTCCATTTTCCATCCGCTTGCAGGGAACTCAGTTTTGAAAGCTCTTCTCCAGCCTGCAGATGTTTTCCCATCCCACAAAAGTTTCACGCCATTTTGTTTTTCCTGTGCAGAAACATTATTAGGAAGAAGATTTACAACATATACGTCATCGTTAGGCGATGGTTTAAGATTGGCAGTTTCGATAGAGATATTTTTCCAGTGGATTTTTTTGCCGGCATCTTCTGTCTTGCTTCCAATTCCATGAACTTGAAGGGCGATAAAACCTTTCAGTGTAAGATCGTCAACAAGGTTAGCAGCGGGAACGCCATTTACCCATGTGCGGATACTGCTGCCGATGCATTCTACCCTGTATTTGTTCCAGCCGTCTTTTTTGTATGCCTTTTGCGCGGCAGGATTATAAGTCAGCGGATACAGCCAGCCTCTTCTTGCTTCGTCATAAATGCCACCGCTCCATGCACGTTCGCTTGGATCAATTTCAATCTGGTAGCCATGCACGCGGCCATTTTGATACGAAGGTGTGCTTTCGCTTCTTACCTGTATTCCTGAATTAAACTCTCCTTCAAATTTAAACTCAAGCTCGAGAATGAAATCGCCATACTCTTTTTCTGTTACCAGGAAAGAGTTCGGCTCATTCACGGTTGTAGTACCGATGATCTCGCCATCTTTTACTTCATATTTGGCTTTGCCGTTAAGTTGTTTCCAGCCGGAAAGATCGCGGCCATTAAACAGCGATTTCTTTTCCGCTGCGATTGTCTGTGATGACAGCAACAGGCTGATTCCTGCTGCGAATAATAATTTCTTATACATTGAAATTTGTTTGCTGATTAAAAATAAAGCTTAGAGCCTAAAGCCTAAAGCTCAAAACCTAATACCTAATACCTGAAACCTGATACCTGAAACCTGATACCTGATACCTCACACCGTTTTCATCACGCCTCTCACATATCCCACCGATTCAGCTATCCCTACCAAAGGATCCTTCATATTCTTTTCATATTCTACGCTGATCATCCCATTGTATTTTACTTTCTCCAGTGCCTTGATCAACGCCGGGTAGTTTATAACACCGCGACCGATCTCTGTAACTGATGCATTTTTTTCGCGGGCAACAACATCCTTAATGTGCATGTCGAACAGTCGTTTGCTGTACAATTTTACCGCTTCGTCCGGTTCTGTGCCTGCTCTCAATGCATGTCCCACATCAAGACACAGACCCATACGCGCATCGCGATCTTTGATCTGATCCCATACCTGTTTAGGACCGGGATATAATTTATCCTCGGGACCGTGGTTGTGAATGGCGATCTTAATATTGGTTTGTTTAACTTTTTCCTCTGTGTAATCCAGCAGGTCGTAATTGGGTACACCCACAATCATGTTCACTCCAACACGTTTTGCATAATCAAAAGCCTGGTCAACGGCTTCTTTTGATTTCATGTATATCACGCCTACGGTGTATACATTTATGCCGCCATCTTTAAACTGCTGCAATACCTGCTTTATCTTTTCATCAGAGCTGTTTAGTGGCAAGTGAAAATCTTTTACCGAAATGTTGTGTACATCCAGCTTTTTCATCATTTCAATGGATGCAGCTACATCAAAATTCAGGAAAGTGTAACCTGCCATCCCAATAGAAAATGTGGTTGCTTTTGATGAATCACCGGCATAGAATGCCGAGGCTTTTGATATTGCAGGAAAGGACAGCGTGCCGGCCATTCCTACAGCAGTAGTGCGGATAAAATTTCTTCTTGAGGACATGTTGATTAGTTAATAAGTTTTATTCTGTAAACGTGAACCTGTGTTGCAGCTATTACAGCAAAGCAAAAGTTATGGATTCTAAGTTCTCACAATTTTAGGTAAAATAGCAGGCATAATATGTTTTTTTACGCAAACGATTCCGCAAATTTGTTGGATAAAGAGTGTAAATTTCGCGTCCAAGAGGTTGTATGACTGACATCATACAAAAGTGTAAATCTGATTTGTAGCGGATAATTATTCACCGGCATATAAGCTATGGAACCTGTTAATTTGAAATATCTGGCAAAGGAGCTGGGATTGGCAACATCTACTGTGTCGCGGGCATTGCGTAACAGCCACGAGATAAGTGATGAGACCAAGCAGCGTGTAATGGCAATGGCAAAGAAACTGAATTATGAGCCTAACCCTTATGCCAGCAGCCTGCGGAAGCAAAAGAGCAAGACCATCGGTGTTATTATACCTGAAATAGCCAATAATTTTTTCATCCTGGTAATTAATGGGATAGAGGCAATTGCCCGCGAAAAGAATTACCATGTGCTTATTTATCTTACGCATGAAGATTATGAGCGTGAAAAGTACATTGTACAGCATTTACAGAATGGAAGAGTGGACGGTATCCTGATGTCGGTTTCAAGCGAAACCGTGAATGTGGATCATTTGATGGACCTGCAGGATAAGGGCTTACCGATTGTTTTTTTTGATAGAGTATGTGAATCCATTCCAACGGCCAAGGTTACAACAGACGACTATAATTGTGGCTACCTGGCTACTGAACATTTGATTAAGCAGGGTTGTAAAAATGTGGCTTATTTCTCTTTTTCAAGGCAGTCCATCAACAGCAAGCGAATGGCTGGTTACGAAGATGCGCTGAAGAAATATGGCATTCCTCTAAAACCTCATTTAATAGTAAGTGGAACGACCAATGACACTGAAAATTACAAACTGATAAAAAAGCTGCTAAGTAGCAAGCAAAGGCCGGACGGGATTTTTTCTGCAGTAGAAAAGATGGCTGTTTCAACGTATAATGTTTGCGCCGATATTGGATTGAATATCCCTAACGATATAAAGATTGTAAGCTTCAGTAACCTGGAAGTGGCGCCCTTGTTACATCCATCATTAACAACAATCACACAGCCGGCTTTTGATATTGGTAAAGAAGCAGTATCTATTCTGTTTAAATCCCTGGAGAAAAAGAATTACACGTTGCCCGACGAGACCTTTATACTAAAGTCAGCATTAGTTGTGCGTGACTCAACAAAGAAGTCTGCTTAAGAAGGGAGGTGCTGCACGATTGTAATACAAAAAACGATGTTAACTGCGTGTTTCAAGTCCTTTGTTGCCATAAAAATTACACAGAGTTTCACGGAGGATGCACAGAGGGCCACAGAGTTAAAAAATCTCTGTGGCCCTCTGTGAAAAAACTCTTTTTACTCTGTGGTAAAAAACTCTGTGCTTCTGTGTTTCAGTGGCAAAAAAATCTTTCTCCGTTTGCCAAAGCTAAAAGCCCATAGCTGATAGCTGCACAAAGGGCCACAGAGTTAAAAAATCTCTGTGGCCCTCTGTGAAAAAAAACTCTGTGTAATCCGTGGTAAAAATTCTGAGCTTCTGTGTTTCAGTGGCAAAAATCTTTACCAAAGCTAAAAGCTCATTGCTGATAGCTAACAGCTTTATGGTCTGTCTTTAATTTCCTTTCCAAAACTCATCGATGGTTTATCGCCCATTGTTATAACCAGCTCTCCGCCTTTAATAATATCCTGGTGCGTGATATAACTTTTAGTATATGGTTTTCCATTCAGCACCATGCTCTGTATATACATATTCTTCGCAGAATTATTGATTGTACGAACTGTGAACTTCTTTCCTTCAGCCAATGATAAAGTTGCTTTATCAAACAACGGACGTCCGAAAACATAACGGCCATCTGCTGCATTTACAGGGTAAAAACCGAGCGAGCTTAAAACATACCAGGCACTCATTTGTCCGCAATCTTCATTGCCACATAATCCGTCTGGTTTATCTGTATACAATTCTGAAGTGATCTGATTTATTTTCTCAGCCGTTTTGTAAGGCGCACCTGCATAGTTATACAAATATGCAGTGTGATGTCCAGGCTCGTTGCCCTGTGCATACTGACCGACCATTCCGCTGATATCAGGAGATACGTTGGCTCCGGTCATTGCAGATGATACACTAAATAGAGAATCCAGTTTAGAAATGAATTTTTTATCACCACCATGTGCCTCAATTAATCCCTTCACATCCTGAGGTACAAACCAGCTATGCTGCCATGAGTTACCTTCTGTGAACATGGCCTTGTCAGCATCATGTTCAGAATAATACGGATCGAAAGGCACTACCCATTTACCATCGCTGTTTTTAGCCCTGGCAAAGCCAATTGAGGTATCGAAGAGATGCTTCCACGATGAAGAACGTTTCATAAACGTGTTGTATTCATCTGTTTTACCCAGTTTTTTTGCTACCTGTGCAATGCACCAGTCGTCAAAAGCATATTCAAGTGTGATGGTAACGCTGCTGCCATATTTGTCTTGCGGCACATAACCATATTTTCTGTAAACATCGGTGCCGCGAATGTCTTGCATGGCACTTTTTTTCATTGCTTCATATGCAAGATTTACGTCAAATCCTTTAATGTTTTTAAGGATTGCACCGGTTATAACAGGAACAGCGTGATAGCCCGTCATGCAATTTGTTTCGTTAAAGGCAAGGTCCCACACAGGCAGTAAACCATGCTGTTTGTAAAATTTAAGAAATGAGTTAATGATATCAGTAACACGATCAGTCTGTATCAATGTAAACAAGGGACTTTGCGCACGAAATACATCCCAGATAGAATGTGTACTGTAAATTGGTTCAGTACTATTTTCAATACTTCCAGTTGCCGTTTTGTAGTTGCCTTTTTCATCATTAAAAATGGTAGGCGCTACAAAGGAGTGATACAATGCTGTATAGAATATTTTCTTTTGTTGGTCATTTGTTTCAATGGCAATCTTGCTAAGTTCTTTTTCCCATGACTGCTGAGCCAATTCTAATGTGCGATCAAAATTAATCCCGTTAGTATTGTCGATTACGGCCATTGCACCTTCAATATTGGCAGAGCTTAACGCCACTTTCATTTCTATTTGCTCACCCTGTTTGGTGCTGAACATAAGGCACGCAACAGTTTTCTTTGATGTGGCCGCAGTTCCGCCCGCTTCTTGTCCGTCTTTAAACAAAACCAGTTTTTGTACTGGTTTGCTCAGCCGTACAACAAAGTACACTTTTTGATCATTTGCCCATCCTGTTGAAAAACGGTAGCCGGCAAAAGTGCTGTCGTCGATGCGGGTGAAATTGGTTTCGGTGGCCTTATCCCAGTTGATGGCGAAACCAAGATCAAAACGGATCATTGCTTTTTCTGAGGCCGGGAATGTGTATCGATGAACGCCATATCTCAATCCGGCTGTAAGCTCCGCCTGTATGTTGTATTTTTTGAGATCTACTTTATAGTATCCCGGGGAAGCTGTTTCAGATCCATGTGAAAAATTGCTGGACAATTTTCCCGCGTTGGGATCCTCTCCAACTACCGGCAACACAGAAATATCGGCCAGGTCTCCAATGCCTGTACCACTCAGGTGTGTGTGACTAAATCCTACAATTACTGAATCTGAATAGTTATAACCGCTGCACCAGTCCCATCCCTGCGTGCCATTATCCGGACTTAGCTGCACCATTCCAAAAGGAACGGTTGCACCCGGATAGGTGTGCCCATGGGCCGCCGTTCCAATAAAAGGATCCACGTATTTTGTAACGGACTGGGGAAAGGATAGAACGCCCTGCAGCAGGCAACAGCTCAATAACAATTTCTTTTTCATTAGAGTAGTATTTAAGTGATGCTAAACTGTCGCGAATGTAGGACAAAATGGACAGGCAGAATATGATTGATGGCGGATTGGGGTCGATGGGCAACAGTGCAGATCGTCAATGGTCAATAGTGAATAGTGAAATGTGAGGCATGCAATGTTCTGGGCTGGCAGCGCAGAATGGTCAATAGCGAATGGTCAATAGTGAAATGGGCGAGATGTCGTCAATAGCGAATGGTGAATCAATGTCGTTGAAATAAGAACTAAAGTTGTTTATAATTCATGGAAGGCGGCCTTTTAAGCCGCTTTTTTCGATCGAATCTTCTATTCGGCCTTATGAT
>NZ_JAULBC010000003.1:0-603689 GCF_041060425.1 Danxiaibacter flavus | reverse complement strand
AGCAACAGCTTCACTTACTTCCTGATCTTTTTTTACCAGCACATCAATCTCCTGTTTTATTTCATTCTCCTGTTTATCAAAAAAATCAATTGTCTTCCTAATCCGCTTTAAAGTGGTTTTGTTGGGAAAAGCTTCACTTTCTTCTGCATGCAGGTGATTTTTTGCCATTGTTCGTTGCTCTACGATTTGATTTCTTTCACGGGTGAGCTGGCGCAAATTTTTATAGGACTTCTTAGGGCGCTTCCAGGTTTCTAATTGTCTTTCCAGCCCAAAACGTGCAATAGCTTGTGAAGCAGTTTTGTCTGTAACCGTCTTGATGTCAAGTGTTTTAGCATAATGGCTGATTTTATTAGGCAACACTATACTTACCTTCCAGCTCTTATCGTCGAGGAAATAAGCCAGAGATTCATGGTATACCCCTGTAGCTTCCATTACAAATAAAACAGGGGCATCTTCTTTGATCAGCTTTTTTACCCAGGCAACCAGGTCAACAAAACCTTTTTCATTGTTTGGAAACGTTTTGCCTGCATATATTTCCGTGCTCAACTGATTATCTATTCTGCCCAGGCTAACTACCAGTTCTTTTTGGGCTACGTCAATACCTACTACCTGTTTTAAAATTTGTTTGTCGCTCATTACCAATATTTTTTTTTAATAAAAAGTGATTACCCCCTTCGTTTTGTCTCCTGGTTGGATATCCTGGATATACTACGCATTTTGCGGTATTCCTTACATTCTGTTCAAACTCTAAAGGGTAAAAAAGAGTGAGGTAATATCTCAGTGACAGTATGCTTTAGCTACTTAGGCACAATTTACTCTCACCCTTTTTCACTTTTGGGCATCAAATCTATTGGTATATTAAACAACTTTGAAAATCCTGTTTTTTGTATATGGCAAACATAGGAGGCGCAGAAGCACAGAAAATATAAAGAAGGATTTAACTGTGGATTTCTGTGAAAAAAGCTCTGTGCAACCTGTGGTTTTAAAAATCCCAGAACAGCTCGAGCTTCACCCTTAATTTGGCAGTCGATATTGTAACTATTCTATTGTAGTTTGTCAGAGTTTTCCTTCATTTTCAATTGTCACTTTTCAATTGTCAATTAATTAATCTTTATTTTTCGCCTCCTTCATCGCAGCCTGCATTGCCTCTTTGTTCTTTTCGTATTTTTCGTATTGTTCGGGGCTTAGTACTTGTTTAAACTCTTTGTCTATATCGCCCATATCGGATTTCATTGATTTGGCAGCTCTCGCTTTTTGCAATTTTCTTTTTGATTCTTCAACTTTTTCCTTTCCCTGCATCAGCTCTGTCAATTGTTTCAGATTGAGTTGGTAGACTTGCGGAACTTGTTGATCTGTTAGATCAAGCTGCGTTGTCATCATCTTTGTTTTTAGCTCTGCAGCTTGTTCCATTTTGTGCTGATTGAATAATTTCATCTGATCGGGAGTAAGCATTTTTTGTAGAGAGGCATTTCGCTGTTTCATAATGCCCATTACTTGTTGAGCGAGTGCTTTGCCCTTTAGCGTTGTATCTGCCTTCGCTTTCTGTGCCAGCTGAAGAAGAGAGGTTGCTGCAGTCTTGTTCAGGCCAAGCGCTTCAGTTTTTTGTTGGTCCGTGAGTTGAAGATAGGCGAGGCTGTCCGTCATGGCCTGCGAAAGTTTATCGACAGCCTGCTGTTGTGCTTTAGGCTTAAATGAAAGAAACAATAAAAAGAGAACAAGCCATGCAGTTTTGCGTAGTGGGAGTCTGGATAACATAGGTTTAAAATTTAGCGTGACTAATTATGCAGGGTTATTCCAAATTTGCATTTAATCGATTGCGTTTGTTGCACGCCATTGATCCGGCAAGCTGAAGCTCAATAGCGAGCAATCAGTACAAGTGAGTGACACAACAAAAGTTGAGTAGCGTACTACAGCAGGCAAAGAAAAACCTGAAATTCCGGTTGCTGAGCTTTTGTTTGGTCCAATAGATCAACAGGTTCAATAAGTGATTTGTTCACTCATGAAACAGAAAGATCTTCTCTTAGTTATTTGAAACCAGGTAGCTAAAAAAATGTTCGATTTATTTTTTACTCTTCAGCAGTGCCCCCACTTTCACTACCACATTTTCGATGGTAAAGCCATATGCCTTCATTACTTCGTCGCCCGGAGCAGATTCGCCGAATTTTGTAATGCCCAGTATGCTGCCTTCATCGGTTACATATTTGTGCCAGCCTAACGGAGAGCCGGCTTCAATTGCAAGTCTTTTCTTTAAAGTGGGAGGAAATATCTTTTCCTTATATGCAATATCTTGTTTGTCAAACAACTCCCATGAAGGCATGCTCACAACCCTCGCTGCAATTGATTCCTGCGCCAGCGCCAATGAGGCTTTTAATGCCAGCTGCACCTCAGACCCTGTTGCGATTAGAATTACCTGGGGAGCTGTTTCTGGTTCGGCTAAAATGTAGGCACCTCTTTCAAGTTCTGTTGCTTTTGTATGTTTTTGCTGGTCGATGATCGGGAGCTTTTGTCTTGTGAGCACCAATACAACGGGGCCGTCTTTGTGTTCAAGTGCAACTCTCCATGCCTGGGCGGTTTCGTTTGCATCCGCGGGTCTTATCAGGGTGATATTCGGAATGGATCTTAACGAGATTAATTGCTCAACCGGCTGGTGTGTAGTGCCATCTTCACCAAGGCCAATGCTATCATGGGTGTAAACAAATATCGGCCTGATCTTCATAATAGCGGCAAGACGGATAGGCGGACGCATGTATTCCGAAAATATGAGGAATGTTGCGCCGTATGGAATAATGCCTTTGGTAAGGGCCATTCCATTCAGAATACTTCCCATAGAATGTTCTCTCACGCCAAAATGGAAGTTTCTGCCTTTGTAGTGGCCGGCCGAAAAAGATTCGTAATCTTTCAGTAATGTATCGGTTGAAGGAGCCAGATCCGCAGATCCGCCAATCAATGCGGGCAGCATGCCGGCTATCGCATTCAATGTTTTGCCTGAAGCGGAGCGCGTGGCCATTTTTTCGCTTTCTTCAAAAACCGGAAGCCTGGCTTGCCAGCCTTCAGGTAATTTTCCGCTGCTGAATAATTCGTATTCTGCAGCCAGCCCGGGATGTTGTTCTTTATAGCCAGCATACAGATCATTCCATTCCTTTTCAAGCTGTGCACCTTTTTCGCCTTCCTGTCTGTAATATTTAAGCACCTCATCAGGAACTACAAAGCTTTTGTCAGGGTCAAATCCAAAATTCTTTTTTACCAGTTTCACTTCCTCTTCACCGAGCGCAGCCCCATGTGCTTCTGCCGTGTCCACCTTATTGGGACTGCCATAAGCAATATGTGTACGTACTTTAATGAGTGACGGACGTCCGGTTTCTGCCTTTGCTGCTTCAACTGCTTTTTTTATTGCCTCTACATCATTCCCATCGGCCACTTCCTGAACATGCCACCCATATGCTTCAAAACGTTTAGCAACGTCTTCATCAAAAGCCAGGGCTGTATTTCCTTCAATAGAAATGTGGTTATCATCATAGATGTAAATAATGTTGCCCAATTTCAAATGCCCTGCAACAGAAGCGGCTTCACTGCTTACGCCCTCCATCATATCCCCGTCGCTGCAAACGGCAAAGATCTTATAGTCAAATACGGGAAAACCTTCTTTATTATAGCGTGCTGCAAGGTGCTTTTGCGCTATAGCCATGCCTACGCCATTTGCAAATCCCTGTCCCAGCGGACCGGTAGTTACTTCTATACCGCTCAATAGGCCATATTCAGGGTGTCCCGCTGTTTTACTGCCGAGTTGCCTGAAACTTTTTATGTCTTCCATGGTAATATCATAGCCGGTAAGGTATAAGTAGCTATACTGAAACATACATGCATGGCCGGCTGACAAAACAAAGCGATCACGATTGGGCCAGTCCGGGTTAGCAGGATTATAACGCATCATTCCGGACCATAAAACGTGGCCGATCGGTGCGATAGCCATCGGTGTGCCGGGATGCCCGGAGTTAGCTTTTTGAACAGCGTCAGCAGAAAGTATCCGCACCGTGTTGATGCATAAGTCGGTTAAATTGTCACTCATGGAAAAATGATTAATACGTTTAAAAACAATCAATCTACCGGGGAATAATCGCAGCATACTTGTTCTCCGGCAATAAGTCTATGTAAAATAGCGGTTTTATTAAAGCCTGTCAAGTCCCGCGCATTAAACTATTATCACTGTTTGCTTTATTGGCATTTGACAGGTTGGATGAATACCTCAAATTATATACCAGTAGTGAAAGAGAATAGTGAATTGTCAATAGTGAATGGTGAAGGATGCGGGCATGCAAACAGTCAATGGTGAGTGGTGAATAGATGACAGATCTGCATGGCATAATCTCCATGAACCTCAGTGTCTGCTCAGTGTTTCTCCTATGTAACTGTATTTTCTTGTTTCACAGATGAAAGGCAGAAGTAGGCACGGAGTTGCACAGAGACTTTCAAATTAATTCTGTCACATGATTTTTGATTTTCCATAAAATATTGTATATGATTCGATTACAATTAGGGGGCAGCATGTAACGTTCGAGGCATTAAAAAATGGATTTAATCAAATGATTAAATTACTTGTTTAAATCAAAAAAACATTTTTCCTTTGTAGTCAGAATTTGTTTCTGTTATGGCTAAAGCAAGAAAACAACAAGAAGAAGAACTTACAGAGGATCTTTCTACAGAAGAGAAAATAAAAGAGGCAGCAAGGACAGTCTTTACAAAAAAAGGATATGCGGCTACGCGTACAAGAGATATTGCAGAAGAAGCGGGTATTAATCTTGCCTTGTTGAACTATTACTTCAGAAGCAAGGAAAAATTATTTCAGCAGGTAATGAGTGAAAATATTCAAAAGCTCTTTGGGATAATTCTCCCGTTAGTGACAGATGCAACAACAAAGCTCGATGTGAAGATTGAGTTGATCGCCTCAGCCTATATCGATCTGATCCGTCAAAACCCTGACCTGCCACTCTTTGTGTTGAGTGAGATCAGAAATAATCCTGTTCAGTTTAAGAATCGTGTGCCTTTGGACAAGATATTGGAAAACTCATCTTTGATAGAACAGCTGAAAGAAAGACGGCCTGATATCCATCCCGTCCAGTTTCTTCTTAATGTACTTGCATTATGTGTATTTCCATTTGTATCACGGCCAATATGGCTGGCTGCAAAAGTATTTGATGAAAAAGAATTTGCAGCTGCAATGGAAGACCGAAAAAGATTGATTCCCGTTTGGGTAAAAGCAATGCTCAAAGCGAAATAGAATTCTATGTTTAATCAGTTTTAAAATATTGCAGGAATGAGTACGATACGCAGATATGTGATGATGCTTACTTGTTGTTTGCCGGGCATGTTTGCCAGGGCTCAGTCAAATTCAATTACTATTGAAGAGTGCTATACACTTGCGCGAAATAATTTCCCGCAGATAAAAAAGCTTGATCTTATTAGTAAGAGCAGTAATTATTCCCTGGAGAATGCTTCCAAATTGTATTTGCCGCAGGTAAGCGTGAATGGCCAGGCTAGTTACCAATCGCCCACAGTTACGTTCCCGGATATTCTGCCCGGTGTTCCGGGGCATGTTCTGCCACAGTTAAGTAAAGATCAGTATAAAGTAACTGCTGATGTAAGCCAGTTGATTTATGACGGGGGGAATATTAGTAATCAAAAGGAACTTATCAGGGCGAACACGGCCTCTCAACAGCAGAGTGTTGAAGTAGCCCTGTACTCAATAAAGGAACGTGTTAACCAGATCTTTTTTGCCATTCTTTTAATGGATCAGCAATTGCGACAGAACGAGATCAGGAAATCCAATCTGCAAAATTCCGCTGATAAAGCCGCGGCAGCCTTTGAATATGGTACAGCTTTTCGCAGCAATGTAGATGAACTGAAAGCAGAAGTTATCAGTGCAGATATGACGAGTATAGATTTTGTTTCTACACGTACAGCTTACGTAAAAATGCTGGGCATATTAATCGGTAAGGAATTAGATGACAGCACAAAACTGGTAATGCCGGAATTAAAAACAACAGGCCCTGAAATTAACAGACCGGAATTGAAATTATATGACCTGCAAAGAAATGCGTTAGATGTGGAAGAGCGAAGATTAAAGACCGATCATACACCCAAATTCAGTGCATTTGCGCAGGGCGGTTATGGCAGACCGACACTCAATTTTGTCGATAATAGCTTTGGAACATGGTACATGGTTGGTGCAAAGTTTACCTGGAACATTGGCAGTTTTTATACACTAAAGAACAATAAGCTTAACCTGGATATCAACCGGCAGACAATAGAGGCTGAAAGAGAAACATTTTTGTACAACACAAAGATATCGCTGCAACAGCAGGATGGAGAAGTGATCAAATATCAGCAACTGTTGAAAAAAGATATAGGTGCTGTTGAATTAAGAACGTCAGTAAGAAAATCGGCGGAGGCACAACTGGCGAATGGTGTTATTACGACGCATGATTACATAGCCCAGGTAAATGCAGAGGATCAGTCCCGCCAGTTGCTCATACTGCACCAGGTGCAATTGCTGCAGGCCCAATACAAGATTAACTATACTTCAGGCAATTAAAACAGAACGCATTATGATAAGGAGCAAATTGAATGTATTAATCACGCTGTCAGGGTTTATTTTATTGGCAGCCTGCTCAGACAAGATTGACTATGACGGAGCGGGCAGTTTTGAAGCTGATGAGGTAATTGTTTCTTCTCAGCAGAATGGGCAGCTTTTATCTTTTTCGGTAGAAGAAGGAAACGCTTTAAAAGCGGGTGATGTTGTCGGGCAGGTTGATGTGGTAATTCCTCAGCTGCAAAAGCAACAGGCCGAGGCATCGATAGCTGCACTTAGACAAAAAACAACTACCTCTAACGAACAAATTGAAGGCGTAAAAAAACAATTGGCTGTACAGCAAGCCCAGCTTGAACAGCAGCTGAGAGAACGGCAGCGCACAGAGAACCTTGTAAAAGCAGACGCTGCTACACGCAAGCAACTGGATGATATGAATGCTGCAATAGATCAGCTACAAAAGCAGATTGCAGCGACAAGACAACAAATTGCTGTGTATGAATCCAATACTTCTAACCAAAACCGGAGTGTGCTAAGTGAAAAAGGTCCGTTGGAAGTTATGGCCAAACAATACCAGGAGCAAATTAACCGTGGACAGATTATAAATCCTTTAACTGGAATAGTTCTTACAAAATATGCTTTAGCAGGAGAAATGACCGCTGTGGGTAAGCCATTATACAAGATTGCCAACCTGGATACGCTTACGTTAAAAGCTTATATAACCGGCGACAAATTGAGTGACATAAAGAGGGGGCAAGTTGTTACTGTTAGAATAGATGAGGGCAAAAAGAATTATAGAACTTATCCCGGAAAGATTTCCTGGATAGCCGATAAATCAGAGTTTACGCCAAAGACCATACAGACAAAAAATGAAAGAGCAAATCTTGTCTACGCCGTAAAGGTCAAGGTGAAAAATGACAGCCGGTTGAAGATAGGCATGTATGGGGAGATGATCATTAAGGGCGGCAATAGTCAATGATCAAAAGTCAATAGTGAATGGTCAATAGTGAAAGGTGTAGCCTTTTAATTACACTTGTCAGTTCAATTTTTGGTCTTTTTCTTTTGGAAAATTAAGAAGCATAACAAATTTCAAGTATTCGCACCTTTCACTATTGACTATTCACTATTGACCAGTTGAGCTGATAGAAAATAATTAAGCTGTCGCACCTTTCACTATTCACCATTCACTATTCACGATGAACTCTGTAACGCTACAAAATATCAAAAAGACTTACGACAAGGGTAACGTCCTCGCCGTTGACGATGTTTCTTTTGAAGTAAAGGAAGGTGAATTGTTTGGATTGATAGGTCCGGATGGTGCCGGGAAAACGTCGATATTCCGCATTCTTACCACTCTATTGCTTGCAGATAGTGGCAGTGCAAGTGTTGCGGGATTTGATGTGGTAAAAGATTATCGTGCGATAAGGAATAGCGTGGGATACATGCCGGGAAAGTTCTCGCTCTACCAGGATCTTACAATCAGGGAGAACCTGCAGTTTTTTGCAACAGTATTTGGAACAACTGTTGAAGCAAATTACGACCTGATAAAAGATATTTATGAGCAGATAAAACCTTTTAATAACAGGCGCGCAGGAAAGTTATCCGGTGGCATGAAGCAGAAGCTGGCATTGTGTTGTGCGCTAATCCATAAGCCGAATGTTTTGCTATTGGATGAACCGACTACGGGTGTGGATGTTGTATCGCGGAGGGAGTTTTGGGAAATGTTGAAGAAGTTGAAAATGCAGGGCATTACCATTCTTGTCTCAACCCCTTATATGGACGAAGCCAGCTTATGTGAACGGATAGCGTTGATTCAAAATGGAAAGATCATGTCCGTAGATACACCTGATAAAATTATTGGGTCCTACCCGGTTGATTTATATGCGGTGAAGTCGGAGAATATTTATAAGCTGCTGGTTGATCTGCGAGCTTACGGTGAGGTGGCAAGTTGTTATGCATTTGGAGAATTCCTGCACGTTACAATGAAAGAAGGTTCGGGTGCGGAACAAATAGAAAAATATGCTTCGGGAAAAGGACACCAGCATGTGGTTGCAAATAAAATAGAGCCAGGTATTGAAGACAGCTTTATTCGTTTGATGAGTGTTCGTGATGCTACAAAAAGCTAGTATTTTTTTGCTGATGCGTCATCAACTTAATTTGATAACAGATGGAAGAGAAGGTGATTATATGTAAAGAGCTGACAAAATCTTTTGGAGATTTTTATGCAGTCAACAAAATTTCCTTTGATGTAAACAAAGGTGAAATTTTTGGTTTTCTCGGTGCCAATGGTGCCGGTAAAACAACAGCCATGCGTATGTTGTGCGGTCTTTCTTTTCCAACTTCAGGAGAGGCTACCGTTGCCGGTTTCAACGTGTATAAGCAGCAAGATTCTATTAAGAAGAATATAGGTTATATGAGCCAGAAGTTCTCACTTTACGAGAATCTTACAGTGTTGGAGAATATATCTTTTTTCGGTGGTGTTTATGGTGTTCGCAAAAAGGAAATTAAAGAGCGGAGTGAAGAACTGATTCAAACACTTGGTCTGCAAAATGAAACAAAGAAACTGGTAGGAGAGCTGCCACTGGGCTGGAAGCAGAAGCTGGCTTTTTCAGTAGCTATATTTCACAAACCTAAGATTGTGTTCCTGGATGAACCCACCGGAGGTGTTGATCCTTTAACGCGAAGACAATTTTGGGATATGATCTACAAAGCCGCAGATGAGGGCATTACCGTTTTTGTTACCACACACTATATGGATGAGGCGGAATATTGTAACCGTATTTCAATAATGGTGGATGGCAGGGTTGAGGCACTGGATTCTCCGGGTAAATTAAAGGAGCGTTTTTCGGCAGATTCAATGGATGAAGTGTTTTATAAACTGGCAAGAGGGGCGAAAAGAGGCGAGTGAGTTGTAAGTTGTAGGTTATACGTTGTACGTTGATTAGAGCGAAGATTTGTTGTGCAGAATTTTTAGAATTGACTTTTAAAGGCTTTTTATGAAGCAGTTATTGGTGTTTATAAGAAAAGAGTTTTTTCACGTGTTTCGCGACAGAAGGACATTACTGATCATGTTCGGCCTGCCTGTCGTTCAGATCGTGCTGTTTGGCTTTGCGTTGTCCAGTGAAGTTAAAAATATCGATATAATTATCTACGACAACGCGAAGGACGTTAACTCGACACAGATCATCAATAAGATAAAAGCCTCTTCTTATTTTATCATGGATAAGGAGGTAACAACTTACAGTGATATTGAAAAGGAATTCAAGAAAGGCGATGCAAAATGCGCCCTGGTTTTTCCGGCCAATTTTGGTAGTGATCTTGTAGCAACGGGTAAGGCGCAGGTGCAGATCATTGCAGACGGATCAGATCCGAACATTGCGAAAACCGTAGTGAATTATATAACTGCGATAGTATCGGATTATCAACAGGAGATCAATCCGGCAGGACAAATGCAGTACAAGATCAATCCGGAAATGCGAATGCTGTATAATGAAGAGCAGAATGGCTCACTCAATTTCATCCCCGGCGTTATGGCGCTGATCTTAATGATTGTGTGCACTGCATTAACATCGGTTTCCATCGTAAAAGAAAAGGAACTTGGTACAATGGAAGTTTTACTGGTATCACCATTTAAACCAGTGCTTGTATTAATTTCAAAAGCGGTGCCCTATTTAATTTTGTCATTGGCCAACTTTACTTTGATCTTGTTCTTGTCTGTGTATGTGCTTGATGTTGAAATTAAGGGAAGTATATTTTTGCTTTTTGTGGAAAGCACATTATTTATTATTACCTGCTTGTCGTTGGGATTGCTAATCTCCAATGCGACCAATTCACAGCAAGCCGCGTTGTTACTTTCACTAATGGGTATGATGCTCCCGACACTCATTTTTACCGGCTTCTTAATGCCACTGGAAAATATGCCGGTTCCGTTCCAGGTTATTTCCAATATTGTTCCTGCGAGATGGTATTACCTGATCATAAAATCCGTAATGCTGAAGGGACTCGGCTTTGAGTTTGTCTGGAAAGAAACGCTGGTGTTAATAAGTATGACGGTTGTGCTGTTATCAATTGCGTTGAAGAAATTTAAAATCAGGTTGCAATGAGAGTACTTGGATTTATATTACGCAAAGAGTTTCGCCAGATCTTACGGGATAAGACGATCCTTGCTATGATGTTTGTGATGCCTACCGTGCAGTTGATCATCTTTCCGCTGGCAATGGATTTTGACGTAAAGAGTGTGAATGTATCTGTTGTAGACAATGATCATAGCACCTATTCAAGGTCGCTGATATCAAAAATCGGGTCATCCGGTTTTTTTAAAATGATCAGCAGCGCATCTTCCTACAAAGAAGCTTTGAAGTCGATAGAAAGCGGAAAATCTGATGTCGTATTGGAAATTCCGGCTGGTTTTGAACGGAATCTTGTAAGAGAGGGAAGTCAAAAACTGGGGCTTTCTGTAGATGCCATCAATGGTTCAAAAGCAAGTATTGGCGGTTACTACCTGAATGCAGTTATTGCGGACTTTAATGCCGGCCTCGATGTGAATCTTAAAAACAGAAATACAGCCAGTCAGAAAATTGAAGTAACCTTTAGCAATTGGTTTAATCCGCTTGCTATGTACAAATACAATGTGGTTCCCGCCGTGCTTGTACTGCTGCTGACATTGATTGGCGGATTTATGACCGCGCTGAATATTGTACGGGAAAAAGAGATTGGGACAATCGAACAGATCAACGTAACGCCTATCAAAAAATGGGAATTTATTCTGGGTAAGCTCATTCCTTTCTGGGTTATCGGTTTAATTGTTTTTACTGTTGGGCTTTGTGTCTGTTTTGTGGTGTATGGTATTTTTCCTAAAGGGAATATCCTCTTACTGTATTTGTTTGCGATTGCTTACCTGGTTGCGTTACTCGGTTTTGGGCTGCTCATCTCCACTTATAGCAACAACCAGGTGCAGGCCATGTTCATCGCATTCTTTTTTATGGTGATCTTTATGTTGATGAGTGGTTTCTTCACTTCTACAGATAGTATGCCGCATTGGGCAAGAGTGCTTTCAGAATTTACGCCTGTTACCCATTTTGTGAAAGTGGACAGGATGATTATTTTGAAAGGCAGTGGGTGGAATGATGTAAAAACCGAATTCTTCTATTTACTCTGTTTTGGCGCTGTGCTCAATGGCTGGGCAATATGGAATTATAAGAAAACGAGTTGAATGTGCAAATGGGAGAATATGCAAATGTGCAAATATGCAAATGTGCAAATCTCTGTGTAACTCCGGTGCGCCACGAGGCGTGCGTTTTTTTTAGAAAGATTAAATACCTACTTGTATGAAAGTTACAAGCGACCCAATTTGCCGTTCAGGTTGAAGCAGTCATGATACTGTTGAAGGAAACGCAAACAGTAAAGCTCATGATGTTGCGAGAGCTGTAAGCTGCATGAGTAAGGCTTCGTTACACTAATGACAGTGGTCAATCAGCCGGAGACGATGAAACCTGCCACCTGCTGGAAAGAAATGGCGAACTGAAGTACCCATAAATGGCAAAACCAGCAGGACTGTCCGGAGTAAGATCATGTTGCGTGCAACTCAAAGGTAGCGCATGAACGTGGGATCCCCTAACGACGAGCGCGAGTCACAGCGTGAGGGCGAGGGAGTCGGATGAACCCATAGTAGTGTCAGATGACCGAAAAGGTAAAAGCGGTCGTAGCGAAGGGGTTCTGCTAAAAACAAGGAATGTAAACAAGGTTAACAGTCAGAATTGATGAAAGATCATTAAAAAGGCGGAGCATTGGAATAAGCAGAAATGTTCAAAAGACATAGTGGCGAAATACCCGATGCAGAAATGTTATAAACCCTGCAGACAAGCCTATATCAGAAGGCTAAAGAGAAAAAAGAAGTCAAAGCAAAGTAGCTTATATGGACAACAAGCATTCGAAGTAATAGTAAAAACTATCACTCAATAGATACTACGAAATACAAATTGCCGAGACAACCTCTTAAGCCGAGACGAAGTTTTTAGGAAAGCCGTATGCGGGAAAACCGCACGTACGGACTGACGAGGGAGAGAGGCAAAGAGACTACTATTTTGCCTACTCTCTACTCTACTGCGATCTCTGTGGCTCTCTGTGTAACAGTGTGTTTTCATTTGCGTGACAAATTTGAACTGGACGCGGCACTAA
The DNA here is from genome assembly GCF_041060425.1 of Danxiaibacter flavus. Taxonomy (NCBI): domain Bacteria; kingdom Pseudomonadati; phylum Bacteroidota; class Chitinophagia; order Chitinophagales; family Chitinophagaceae; genus Danxiaibacter; species Danxiaibacter flavus. Next base: position 590,929 of record NZ_JAULBC010000003.1, on the reverse strand, counting down.
GTTTTATTTTGTTTTCATATATCAATGCACCATCACACTAACATAATGTGATAATGCACATTGTCCGCTTGATTATTATTATAACAAGCCATAACACAATAATGTATGAGTCTCAGCCACTGCAAAAATGCGGTGTCCGGTCAGTTGTTCATAGTCTTCTACTGTTCGCCATTCATCATTTATAACACCTCGCCCATCTTATTATATAAGCCTTTTATCAATTCTCAATTGATTGTTTGCAAGCTTAAATTACTTTTGTTCCGCGTTACTTCAAAGCAAGATGTTAAGTCCTGAAACCCTTTGTATAAGTGCTTAACTAACTAACCGGCTTAAAGTAAACCCTTGTTTAAATCAGGAATAATTTTCAGCAATCATTCAATATGTTTTTTGTCACACACTGAGGTTATGTAAAATAGCCAGAGGATGTGCTTTGCCAATAACAATGTATGATGGGCGAAAGGGGAGAAGTGTGTTCAGACATAGACGACCATGTAATTGTTTATAATACTAAATCAATACTTTTTTAAAAACAAAACGTAAAATCAAAATGAAAAAAGCAATCTTAATTCTTTCTGCAAGTGTGGCTCTTTATGCATCATGCAAAAAGGATGACAACCCTACTACACCTTCTCAAAGCGGAATTACAGGTAAATGGACAATTGAGTCAACTCATTCCAAAGGAATTTCTGGAGGGGAGCTCTTTGACACTACGATTCTGGGAACGCCTGGAGAATATGTTGACGTTCGCAGTGACGGTAAAGCGTATTCTTATCAAAAAGGCCTGTATGACACTACATCCTACAAATTGTTGGACAACTCAAGGATCGTATTCCTGGATGAGGAGGACCCCTCTGCTTCAGATACGGCTCAAATCAAAACACTCACCAAAAATTCTCTTGTTATCTATCAAAAATGGGTACAAGGAGAAGACTTTACAGAAGTAACACAGAATCTGAAAAAATAGATCTGGTAACATAAATAAAACAAAGGCTTAAAGCTGTGAACAACAAAAAGTAAAAACATTTTACTTTGTTCGCACACTTTAAGCCTTGTTATTTTCAAAAAGCAACAGCATTTTTTCATGTTTATGCTATTACGGTTTTGTCTTCAACCTAGGCATAAATCGTTATGTCCAGCTCAGTCTTAAACTTTCTGTTTTGCATTCTGATAAGTCCCACTGCGCGTCAATAAACGTACAACGTATAACGTATAACGTAAAACTTATACCTGATGCCTGATACCTCACACTTACACCTCAAGCCTCACGCCTCACCCCTCACACCTCAACTTCCCCCGCATAAGCAGCTTCAAGATCTGCAATGATCAGTTTATCCATTTTCATCATCGCGTCCATTACTCTTTTCGCTTTAACCGGATCTTTGTCCTGCAAATATTTCAATAAAATATCAGGCACAATTTGCCATGATAATCCATACTTGTCATTCACCCAGCCACAGCGATCCTTATGGCCACCTTCTGAAAGTTTTTCCCACAACACATCAACTTCTTCCTGGGTTTGGCAATTCACCATTAGTGAAACGGCGGGTGTAAATTTAAAATGTGGGCCACCATTAAAACAGATCAGCACCTGTTCTTCTATTTGTATGGTAACGGACATTACCGCTCCCTTGGGCCACGGACCGCCTTCCGGTGCATACTCTTTAGTTAGTAACTTTGAGTTCTTAAAGAGAGATAAATACAGATTGGCAGCTTCTTCCGCCTGGCCGTCGTACCAAAAGAATGGAGTTATTTTTCGCATATAATTTCATTTTAAATTTTGAACAAAGCAATCAGTTGTCCGGATGACGATGTAAACCTACACTTAGAAATCGAGTTGGGAAAGGTGTATATGCGACATTGTAAGGGGCCGAATGAGTCGGATATTTAATGGTCTGCTATTGCATGCATAATGGAATCAACAAGCTAATTTTGTATTTGTTAAACGATTGTTTTTTCTTCTTCATACCTCGATCAGAACGGATTAATTATCAATAAGATGTAAAGGTTTAGCATGTTTGCAACGATCGATGGACGGTTAAGGTATGTTAATTGTGACACCTGTAAACTACAGAATAACTCAAAAAATAAGGCTATGCATTCCTTACTGGATATAAAAAGTCTGGATGCCATGTTCAAAGAGATTGAAGGACGACACCTTGTGATGCTCGGTGAAGCATCGCATGGAACACACGAATATTATACATGGAGAACATCTATCTCAGAAAAGTTGATACAGGAACAGGGATTTAATTTTATTGCGGTAGAAGGTGACTGGCCGGATTGTTACCTGATTAACCGTTACGTAAAGGGCTATAAAGATGCGGGGGAAAGTATTACGGATGTTTTGAACAGGTTTGACCGGTGGCCTGCCTGGATGTGGGCAAACTGGGAAATTGCGGCTCTCGCGGAATGGTTGCGTCAGTATAACCTGGCATTACCAATTGAAAAACGCGTTGGTTTTTATGGGCTTGATGTTTACAGCCTGTGGGACTCAATGAAAGCAATGATTGAATACCTGCAAAATGAAGATCCACAGGCTGCAGAATCAGTAAAGAAAGCGCTGTTATGCTTTGAACCTTTTAATGAAAATGAGCAAATGTATGCCCGTTATTCCCTTCGTGACAATGGCTGCCGTGATGAAGTGGTTACAATGTTAAGAGAAATAAGAAAGAAGGCTCAATTCCTGGATGGTGACCGTGAAGCGGGTTTCAACACTGAACAAAATGCATGGATTGCAGTTAATGCAGAAAAATATTACAGCAGCATGATAGGATTTGATCATGATAGCTGGAACATTCGCGACACGCACATGATGGATACGCTTACAAGATTAATGCAATTTCATGGAGAAGGATCAAAGGGAATTGTATGGGCGCACAACACGCATGTGGGCGATGCCCGCGCAACAAATATGAGCCGCGCCGGTATGGTAAATATCGGTCAGCTTGCGAGAGAACAATACGGAGATGACGACGTGTTTCTTGTTGGATTCGCAAGTTATGCAGGATCCGTTATTGCAGGAAGCCAGTGGGGAGCGCCGATGCAGGAAATGGATGTGCCGGAAGCACGAGGTGACAGCATAGAAGCAAAGCTTCACAAAGAACACGGTTCAAATTTGTACCTTCTTTTTAGCGAAGAAAAAGACGACATCTATATTCAGAAAATTAATCACAGGGCAATAGGAGTTGTGTACAACCCCGAAAATGAACGGTTAGGCAACTATGTGCCTTCATTGTTGGCCATGCGCTACGACACGCTTATATACCTGGATGAAACGCGGGCGCTGCATCCCTTGTGCGTGAAACTGGAAGAAGAAACAGTGCCGGAAACATTTCCATTTGGGGTATAAAAATTGTCAGTATGCAAACCAGTGAAGTAAAGATTAATTTATTGGAAGGGCAATTTCTTTTTGCCAATCTGTCAATTCCGGATGATTCCAAAGGGCTCGTGATTTTTGCTCATGGTAGTGGCAGCAGTCGCAAAAGCTCGCGCAACCGGTTTGTAGCCGGTATTCTTGAAGACAATGGTTTTGCTACTTTACTTACTGATCTTTTAACGCCGGCCGAAGATTTATTATATAAAAACAGGTTCAACATCGCATTGCTGAGCAGGCGACTGGTAAGAATAACGGAATGGGCTTTGCAGCAGATTGTACTAAAGGCATTACCCGTTGGTTATTTTGGCGCCAGTACAGGTGCGGCCTCTGCATTACAGGCAGCGACGGTTCTTCCGGAAAGCATCAGTGCCATTGTTAGCAGGGGAGGTCGCCCGGACATGGCAAGAACATTAGCCGGTGTCAAATCTCCAACCTTATTGATTGTGGGATCACTGGACATGCAGGTGCTGGAATTAAATCAAAATGTGTTTCGCCATCTTACTTGCGATAAAAAACTGGAAGTTATCAAAGGTGCCTCTCATTTGTTTGAAGAGCCCGGTACATTGCACCAGGTGGCGCACCTGGCCGTGGACTGGTTTAAAAAATATCTTGTTATGAAAAGCCATTATAGTGGCATTTAAAAAAATGTCATGCACTTCAGAGATCGAAATGACGCGGCCCACAGACTGGCGGCAAAACTGGTAACCTACACAAACCAGGATGGAGTGGTGCTCGCCATCCCGCGTGGCGGTGTTCCTGTTGCTTTTGAAATAGCAAAACAATTGCATTTTACGCTGGATCTTCTAATGACAAAAAAAATAGGCCACCCGCGTTATCCCGAATATGCTATCGGTGCTGTAGGTCTTGAAGATAGCATTATCCATGAAGATGCCGGGCTGTCTTCTGAAGATCTGGCCGGAATTATCGCTTACATAAGAGAGGAGTTGCGTCAGCAATACCTGCGTTTTATGGGCAACAACAAGCCTGCTCCGTTAGAAGACAGGATCGTTATTATTGCGGACGACGGAATAGCCACCGGCAGAACTATCTTAGGCACGCTGCCGATGATCAAACGCAGGCATCCGGGTAGGTTGATTATTGCAGTTCCGGTTATTTCGCCCAGGGCGCTAAAGCTACTGCAGGAACAGGTTGATGAAGTTGTTTACCTGCATGCTCCTTTTTCATTTCAGGGTGTTGGCAGATTTTATGAAGATTTCAGACAGGTTAGCGATGAAGATGTTTTGTCACTGCTTGCTGCTGTGAACAGCAGAACACCTCCTGCATATTAATTGAGTTGAAGTATTAGATGCATTTCACTAATTTGATCCTTTGGTCATCATGTGGCCGTTTCCGCTTTGTGGCTTCTTCAGGTCAATGTAAAAGGAAGTACCTTCTCCTACTACAGAATCGAGCCAGATATCACCGCCATAGCCTTCAATTATTTCCTTACAAATAGATAAACCGTAGCCAAAAGAAATTTCGCCGTTAGTACCTTGTCTTCTGGTGTCGTGGTCAGATGTGAATATTTTTTCTTTTAGATTTTCGGGTATGCCTATGCCCTCATCGCGAACTTCTATACGAATACAGTCTTCAGCATCGCTTGCAACAACAGCAATATTTTTTTCCGGTGGCGTGAACTTTATTGCGTTGGAAACAAGATTATTCATTACTCTGGCAAGGCCAGCCGTGTCTCCAACAGCAATTAGATCTGGTCCTAAAGTAATAGTCCGAAAGTGTATTTTCTTTTGATGTGCCTGCCCCTGCATCATCATATTACAGTTGGTGAGTACCTGGGTCACATTCACCATCTTTTCGTTATATTTTCCTTCGCCGTTTGAATTGGTATTTGTGATCAGGATATTATTGATGAGTTCGAGCGCATCATGACAACCTGTTTCCATAACATCCAGCATTTTCATCAGGTTCTTATCATTGCCGTACTCTTCTTTTAGCAGGTAAGTCATAGATGCCAGTCCGGCAACCGGGTTTCGCAAATCGTGGGCAATTATCTGCAAGAGACGGTCCTTGTCTTTCCCCTTTTGTTCGAGATCCTTATATGCTGCCTGCAGATCAGCATTCTGGCTGTTTATTTTATGATTAAGCGATTCCAGGCTTTTTGCATAACGTTTTGAACGTTTCCAGTTGTTAAGCAGTGTGAAAAGAATCATTGTAACAGCTATCAGCAGGATGCAGGCTATAGCTACATAAAGATTGTTTATGGTGCTTTGCTTGGTAAGCACGCCAATTTTGTAGTCGGACTCACGTCTTTTAATTTCGCTGATAATATCAGCCTCGTTCAGTGAACGGTTTACGATTGAAAGGCTGTCGTATAGTTTGTTGTACAGTACCAGCCAGCGATAAGCTTCAGCAGTATTTCCTTTGTGATCCTGTATTTGCCACATCAGTTTATTGAATCGAAGCCTCGTGTTTGTATCAGGGATAGTATCCAGGCCCTTTGCTACTTCCTGCTGCAGCATAAGGGAGGAATCGAATTTATTATTTGCCGCATAAAGCTCAGCGAGACTGGTCTGCATATCTAGTGCAAACCCAACATCTTCTCCGGGATTACGCGTTCCTGAAATGCTTTTTTTATACAATGATTTTGCCCGCTCAAAATCAAATTTTGCGTAGACCTGCGCCGTATTTCCATCAAGCACCGCGCGGGCTACTGCGAAATAATGGGATTGACCCGGAAAGGATTTCTCATTTGAGTCAAGGAATTTGGAGGCCTGGTTGTAATAATAAAGTGCGCTGTCTGCATTGTTCAGCCTGGTATAACTAAGGCCGGTGTTACCTAAAACTTCCTGCCTCCTGTAGAATATTGCAAAATCATTGTTACATGCAACGGAATTTTCAAAAGCACTTTTAAAATAAGTCGCAGCTTCCTCAAACTGGTTCTTTTTATATAACACCATGCCAAGTCTGTAGCTGTATTCGCTGTAGGCGCAGCGATCGGTATTGTCTTCATCAACCATTTTGGCGAGATAATACTGGTAGTAGGCCTGCGTGTATTTGTTCTGCGACTGGTAAATATCGCCGGCTGAAATATGCGCCATTATCTTTTCCCGTAAAATATCCTCACCGTCCTCTTGCTGGTTCACGAGGTAAATAAGACTGTCCGCATATATAAGGGCGCTATCCTGGTTATGTGTAGTAATATGATGGTAGCCACACATAAAATCATAATACTTGTCCTGGGTTTTGAAGTCAAGTGGTTGGCTACTGATGTAAAGTGGCTCGATTAGTTGCAGGGATTGTTCGCTAAAACCCGGCTGGGACATTACACTGTCAAGTATTCTTCCCAGTTTTTTTTCTGATGACTTAACAGATGCAGACGGAAAACCGCAGCCCACGATCATTCCCAACAGGATAGTGGCTGACACATAAATTATGTATTTGCGAACAATATTTAGCATACGCAGGGGGCCGGAAGAATATTTTTAATGTTTTAATAGCAAGTGCGCAATGTAAATTAAAAAGTTTGATCACACCATTAAACTTGTATCTTCAAACTTGATGTTTACAATACTTTCATAAGATGTTTGAGGGTTTCACGCAACGAGCGCAAAGGAGCAGCGACGCAACGGTATTATCTTCTTCGTATGTCGTTACTAGTTTCATTAATGTTCGCTCCATCCCTTAAATCTATAAGGGTTTCACGCAGCGAACGCAAAGAAGCAGCGACGCAACGGTATTATCTTCTTCGTATGTCGTTACTAGTTTCATTAATGTTTCCTCCATCCCTTAAATCAATAAGGGTTTCACGCAGCGAACGCAAAGCAGCGACGCGACGGTATTATCTTCTTCGTATGTCGTTACTGGTTCCATTAATGTTTCGTTCCATTCCTTAAATCAATAAGGGTTTCACGCAGCGAACGCAAAGGAGCAGCAACGCAACGGTATTATCTTCTTCATATGCCGTTACTAGTATGTGTTCGCACATCTTCCTGCGTATTCATTTGCAGAATCAAATTCCGTAAATCCCCTTAATCTTTTAATCCCGGTCTGTATTTGCACATTTGCATATTCTCTCATTCGCACATTAAACATCCCGTCAATCCTTAAATCCATTAATCCCGGTCTGTATTTGCACATTTGCATATTCTCTCATTCGCACATTAAACATCCCGTCAATCCTTAAGTCCATTAATCCTGGTCTGCATTCGCACATCTTCCTGCGTATTCATTTGCAGAATCAAATTCCGTAAATCCCCTTAATCTTTTAATCCCGGTCTGCATTTGCACATTTGCATATTCTCTCATTCGCACATTAAACATCCCGTCAATCGTTAAATCCATTAATCCCGGTCTGTATTTGCACATTTGCATATTCTCTCATTCGCACATTAAACATCCCGTCAATCCTTAAATCCATTAATCCCGGTCTTTATTTGCACATTTGCATTCTCTCATTCGCACATTAAACATCCCGTCAATCGTTAAATCCATTAATCCCGGTCTTTATTTGCACATTTAGATATTCTCTCATTCGCACATTAAACATCCCGTCAATCCTTAAATCCATTAATCCTGGTCTGCATTTGCACATCCGCATATTCACTCATTCGCACATTTTAATCCCCCTTAATCCCGGTTCAGATAAATCCCAATCCCCGGATTTAACCTCCCAATCTTCACTTCTGCTTAACAAACTTTTTCAATAAAAAACGTTCTATAAATGAAGTTTGGTAGCAAACTTGCAATTAAATAACAAACATTCGTTTATCATACAAAACAACATAACAATGAAAAAGTTATACTCATATTGGTCAATCATCGTGATGGTAATATTGACGTCCGTCTCATGTACAACTTCGAGGCCGGCGATGGCACAGACTGGTTATGATGATGTTTATGACAACAGTTATGATAATTCTTATCAGCAGCCACAGGACCAGGTAAATTTTGATATGTTCTACTCACAATTATCACCCTATGGAAGATGGGTAGATTATCCTTCTTATGGTAGGGTATGGATCTGTAATGATGCTTCCTTCAGGCCATATTATACAGGCGGCCACTGGGCGTTTACCAACTTCGGCTGGACCTGGGTGAGTGATTACAATTGGGGTTGGGCACCGTTTCACTATGGGCGCTGGGCTTTTGATCCTGGCTATGGATGGCTTTGGGTACCAGGCTATGAATGGGGACCAGCCTGGGTTTCATGGCGTACAGGTGCTGATGTTTACGGATGGGCACCACTTTCGCCGGGTATAAGCATTGGCGTTGGAGTTTCTTTCGGTAGCACGATTCCATATGACAGATGGGTGTTCTTGCCTCACAGATACATGAATTATTCCAACTTCAGGAACTATGCATACGACAGAGGAAGAAATGTGACGATCATTAATAACACAACCATTATCAATAATACCAACGTTTACAGAAATACACGTTATGTTAGCGGACCTGCAAGAGGTGATGTGGAAAGATATACAGGGAACAGGGTGACTGAAATGCGTGTAACAAATTCAAACAGGCCGGGCAGATCAATTGTAAACGGAAATAATGTTGAGATCTACAGACCTTCAGGCAACAGGAATTATAATTCAGGATCACGTTATAACAATGCCAACAGGCCGGACAATAACAGCAACAGGGTTGCACCTGAAAACAATAACCGTGTTAGTCCTGCAAATCCTGGTAACAGGGTAACACCGGGAAATAATAATCCACCTGCCAACAATAATAATAACAGCAGGCCTTCAGGAACAACAAGACCGGGATCAATTAATCCTTCACGATCTTTTGAACCTGCAACGGATGAAAACAGGAATAATCTTCCACGTGTGAATCAGCCAAATAATACTGATAACAACAGAAGACCAGCTTACAATGCAAGTCCTGTAACTCCGCCGAGACAGCAACAGAGTAATAATTACCAGGCTGAGCAGCAAAGACTGAATGATCAGAGAATGAATCAATACTATGAAAGGAGAAGAAACGATTATATCATGCAGGAGAATCAACGACGCATGAATAACAACAACAGCAATCAACAGCGCGTGCAGCCACAACAACAACAGTATTCGCCAGCACCGCAACAATCGCATAGCAGACCTGCACAATCAGGCGGAGGCGGCGGAAATAACGGCAATCATCGTCCCAGATAAACTAAAAGTCCTGTACCGGAAGGTGCAGGACTTTTTTTATTTAACCACAAGGCAATTAAAAGTCTTTATACAGAAAAAGACGAACCGCAACCGCAAGTGCCGGATGCATTTGGATTGCTAAACGTAAAACCACGACTGTTCAATCCATCCTGCCAGTCGATCTGCATGCCATATAAATATAATTCATGTGATTTATTCATAATGCAAGGCACGCCTTCAAAATCAAATTCTTCATCGTTTTCCAGCTTTTCATCAAAACCCAGAACATAGCTTAAGCCACTGCAGCCGCCACCTTTTACACCTACGCGCAATTTATGTGTAGTATTAAAATCCTCTTCGCCCATCAGTCGCTTTAATTCATTCACCGCAGATTCAGTAAAAGTCACCGGTGTTGAAACGATCATTTCCATAGATTAATAATTAGAATGCAAATTTAAAGCTTAAAGTTTAAAGTAAAAGCTTAAAGCTCAAGCCCAAAGCTCAAAGCCCAAAGCCTAAAGCTTGTTTTGCCTTATATGATAATAGTAGCGCAAATGTTTGTGATGACCGTCCTGATAACAAAGATCTTTACTTAAGGCAAATGCTAAATCTGATAGTTGGGACAACCGTTCGCGGTGAGGGAAATTTTAAGTTCTAAGCTTTAGGCTTTGGGCTTTAAGCTACTCTTGCCTCGAGAGGTTACGATAAACATAGATAGTTGTGATAACCTTCCGGATAACAAAGGTTTTAGGCTTTGGGCTTTAAGCTTTGGACTCCATTGAGCAAATAAAAAAGCCGTCTTATGTAAGACGGCTTTTTTATTTGCTCAATGGCTATTACCATTTGTCAACTTCTTCAGAAGAATGATTGTTAGTAGAAACAACGCTTGTTACTTCAGCTACGGGAGCTGGTACTACAGAAGCTTCAACCTCTGCACCAACTTCTTCACCTTCAGTTGCTTCGCTATATTCGTGGTTAAATGCATCGAAATCAAAATCAGGCATTAATTCAGTTTTCACATAATCAACAGCCTCGTTCAATGCTTTGATAAACTTGTTAAAATCTTCTTTATACAAGAAAATTTTATGTCTGTCATAACCATCATCGTTAAAGCGTTTTCTGCTTTCTGTAATAGTTAGGTAGTAGTCGTTTCCACGAGTTGCTCTAACATCAAAGAAATAAGTCCTTCTTTTACCAGCCCTGATTCTCTTGCTGTAGACACTTTCCAGTTTCTTGTCGTTGTTTTCGTACGCCACTTGTGATTGGTTTTAGTTTAATGATTTCGTTGAGATGTACAAATATAGCATTGTTTTGAATTTACCAAAATTTTCATAAAAATTTATGCAGATTTTTTTTATGCGGCAGATTGGCCAGTGCTTGTTTGTATTCTGTACAATTCAGCGTAATATCCGTCTAATAACAACAATTGCTCATGTGTTCCCTGTTCCAGTATTTTTCCTTCCTCAAGAATAATGATGTTATCAAACTTAAAACCTGTAAAGATCCTGTGAGTGATAATGATGGCAGTTTTGTTCTGTAAAACCCTGTACAGGTTACCAACAATCTCATTTTCTGTTTTTGCATCTACAGCACTAAGACAATCATCAAATACCATTATTTGCGGATCTTTAATCAGCGCCCGTGCAATAGACACGCGTTGTTTTTGTCCGCCGCTTAAAGTAACGCCGCGTTCGCCCAAAATGGTGTCGTAGCCATTTTGCAATCCCTGAATTTCCTTGTCAACACTTGCATTGGCTGCGGCCTGCTGCACCCGTGGCATATCAGCATGTTCATTTAATCCAAACCTGATATTATTGCTGACCGAATCACTAAACAAAAACACATCTTGTGGTACGTAGCTTACCTGGGTTCGAAGACTTTGCAAAGTGTATGCTTCAACATTTCTTCCGCCAATAGAAATATTGCCATTGTCAACATCATAAAAACGCAGCAATAACTGGGCTAGGGTTGATTTACCACTGCCTGTTCTGCCCATAATTAAAATGCGCTGTCCTTCTTTAATGGTCAGAGAAAAATCCTTTAATGCCTTAATTCCGGTATTGTCATAAGTAAAGGATACTTTATCGAAAACAATATCTCCTTTAACAGGCGCATCAACAGCGTGCGGGGCGTCCTGTATGCCAGGCTCGATCTGTAGAAATTCATTTAATCTTTTTTGAGAAGCAGCAGCGCGCTGAATCATGCTCGCCGTCCAGCCGATAGCACTGACAGGAAACGTAAGCATATTAATGTAGATGACAAACTCTACAATAACGGAGATTTTAGAGGGATCGGCAATCGCCATTTTGCCACCGATGAAAACGGTAAGCAAGGTACTCAAACCGATCATCAGCGTCATGCTCGGAAAATATACAGCTTCAACCTTTGCCAGGCCAACTGCATTCTTTCTGTAGTCTTCACTGTTTTTAGAAAAAAAGCCGAGCATTGCTTTTTCCTGTACGAAAGATTTGATCACCCTGATACCCGAATAGGATTCCTGGGCATTGGTGGTGAGATCGGACAACAACGCCTGCACTTTCTCGCTCTTGCGGTTGATAATGGTATTCGCGATATAGATAGTAAGCGCGAGCAATGGGAGAGGAGCAAGAACAAGCAATGTTAGTTGTTTATCCGTGCGCAACATGTTTACAAGACAAAAAATGATCAGCGCAACAAGGTTAACAAGATACATTATTGCAGGGCCGGTGTACATTCTTACACGGCTTACATCTTCCGTTATCCTGTTCATCAAATCGCCGGTGTTATGCGTTTTAAAGAAAGATGCATCCAGCTTTTGATAATGCTGGTACACTTCGTTCTTCTGATCGAACTCAATATAACGGCTCATTACGATGATCGTCTGCCGCATGAAAAACATGAGAATACCCCTTATAAGCGCCAGTATGAGAATAGTAATACTGCAGACAGTTACGATCTGCGCAAAGGTTAACGAGTTAACCCAGTTGATGAAAACCGTTAAAAAGGCATCGTATTGTTTTGGATGCGCAACAGGTTTGGCTCCAGGCAGATGTTGTTGCACTTTGCCGACTATAAAACCAGTAACCTCAGGTGCAAGTACTGCAAAATAGTTGGATGTGATTACGAAGAAGATACCAATAAAGAACCTGTTACGGTATTTCCAGAAGTATTTATTAAGCGCCGCAAGATGTTTCAATCCATAAAATTTTAGCAAAAATAGTAAATAGCGGGATCAAGTTGGATTCTTGAGGGATTGGAGTCTTTTGTACTGAAGATTTCACAAAACAAAAAAGCACCGAAAAATCAGTGCTTTTTATTTGAGCGGAGAGAGAGGGATTCGAACCCCCGGACCTGTTACAGTCAACGGTTTTCAAGACCGCCGCATTCGACCGCTCTGCCATCTCTCCGGGTGCAAAATAAGGGCGCTGGATTTGATCTTCCAAAAAAATCTGAAAAATTAGTTTGCACAATCGCCGGAAGGCTTTGCTGTAAAGGGTTTTAAAGAAAAAATATTTTAGCAAACTTGCTGTTCGATATGTTCCGAAGGGCATGTCGAACAAAAGATAAGAGAGGATTTTAAATCCTGCAAACCTAAAAATGGGATATTCGTTTGTTTCACTTTCTCCGCCAAAGTCTCCTCGCAAGCCTTGCCCCGTGGACATCGATTTAGAGAAATTAGAGGAAGGATCATATCGAAAGAGGCATCTAATGGGTCTTATAGTCCTTAAAAACATAACAACATATTGTATCTGCTTATATGGGGCAATGTGTACTAATTCGTGTTATTTGATAGTTTCTCCTGAATTTCTTTATTCTCCTAAACGCAAAGTCCCAGGCATAATCAGAAAGCTCTTCACGGAAACTTTGCGAAGATGATTCTATAAATGGGATTTTCGCCTCTGTTGTTGTTGCACAGTCACGCTGCCGCCGTTGTTGTGTGTGTCGGGCAGGTAAAGGAGCAAAAGCACACCAACAACAAAGTGAACAGGTACACACTAATAGTAAAACCAAATAATCCGTTTGTCGAGGGGCTCGTTTGGTTTTGCATCGACATATGCGCTGCTGTTGGATTTTTTTCTTGTTTCATCCATTGCCGGCGCAACGCGTCTCGCCCGGCGGATAAGTGAGGGTTTTTATCCTAATACAAGTGCAAGAACTTCGTGAGGTAGGAGGAAATGATGGCAAAAGCACTAATGACAAAAGCCATTTAAACACCTCAAGCGGCCTTGTAATATTTACGAAACGGGAATTCGTTTATTTAGAAAATAACATGCCTGTCATTGACTGCTCGATTGTCTAAAATGAGATGAATATTTCGTCGTCTTACTTGTGTTGTTGGTACGCTTTCACACATTTCCTTTGCTGCATACCAACAACGGCGGTCTGCGTAGATGTGCAACAGGATCGATCCTAACTGTGTTCGAAACTAATTTTTAGATTTAAATAAATTGACGATAAGGGTTTGTTATTTTTATTCCGCAACACCAACAACGGCTGAAAAGTAAGAGGAGTAGCTGAAGGGAAATATGGAATTTCATGGTTTAAGAATCAAATTTCTACCAATAAAGATTGGTATAAAGCGTATTCCTCGCTTTTGGGAAAAGAAATGGCGATAAACATAAATACTCCTGCTTACTTAGTAATAAATTTTTTGCAAGGTGAAGAAAAGAATTTTGCGCTTCAAAACAGGAATAACGTGAATTACACTATGCTAAATGTTATGCAGGACATGAATAATAAATATTCGCATGGGAAAGGACATCCACCGTTTAATTTAACTTCTTTTGGAAATAAATAATTTGGACTAATTATGCGTTATATCTTTTTGATACTTTTTGTAAACCTTCTTTTTTTTTCTAAGGTAGCTTTTGGACAAAAAAGAAGGGACTATTATTATAGTTCGAAGGATATTCATGGTATGTTTCATTTAAGTATATTGGATGACAGTATCTTTGAATATAGTATTTACAAGGGCCATGGACTGGGGGATTCTTTTGCATTTGGCAAAATTTTGGAGATAGATGACAAGTATATATTAAGAAGTCAGCTTTCTGATTTTCCGGTAACATTAAAATCTGTAACTAACCACTGTGTAGATACGGCGAAGATTTGGGTAAGGCCAATATTTTACAATGACTCTAGCGTTGAATATTCTGCTTTTCTTGTTATTGATGATGATACATTGCACAAAATCTATGTTCATGGTGAAGACGGCGCTTTGGTCAACAAAAACTTCAGTTCTTTTTCTGTAGAAGTAAAGGATCGATTTTTGACTCAGAGAATAAGTCAACGCCAAATAAAAGGTAACGAGGTGTCGATCCAAATTAATACGCCCTTCATTATTGACTATTTTTTGTACGTAATAAATAATAACTATTTTAAGATTTTGTCTGAAGACAAAATAGAGCTATTTGATCAGGAAAATGAATTTGTATGCACAATGGAAAGTAAGCAACAATCAAAGTGACTTAACCACTGTTTCTCAAGCGTTTAGAAGCGAAAACACATATCAGAAAGAGGATAAGAGAAGTTATCTATCCCCGAAATCGAATGCAATCGCTGGAATGGACGGCCATGACATTAAATCCCAAGATAAGGGGCTGGATCAATTACTACACGAAATACAACAGAGATAAGGCATTAAGGGTATTCTTGTATTTGAATGAACTTATTCGAAAATGGATAAGTAACACATACAAATTAAGAAGTATGGTCAAAGTGTATGATAGGTACAAAGCGCTAGTTAAAGCAAGTCCTGAATTGTTTTATCACTGGAAACTGCGAATAGTACAATGATTGGATAACAAGAGCTGGATGAATTGAGAGATTCACGTCCAGTTCTGTGAGCGACTCGGGCTGAAATGCCCGGGTCTACTCGACTGTGCCGGACAGGTAAGCGAGCGAAAGCACAGACCAATAACAAAGTGTGCAGATACACACTAATAGCAAAATCAAATAAGCCGTTCGTAGAGCGGCTTACTTTTCCGCACAGTCTTCGCAGCAAGAACTTCTCCGCAAAGTCTCCTCCCAGGTCATGCGTGATGGGCAGGGACTTTGCGACATGTGAGGAAACTCATTTTTGCCAGCGGCATCTAATTAATTTCAAAGGCGCTAACATAGCATTCTAGTTGTCGGGTTACGTCTGGCGAATTTACTTATTCTCCTAAACGCAAAGTCCCAGGCATGTGCACAAAGGCCATAATGGAGACTTTGCGAAGAAGTTTCTAATAACTGAGATTTATGTTCAAAGACTTTGCGGAGAAGAAAACGGGAATTCGTTTATTTAGAAAATAACATGCCTTTCATTGACTGTTCGATTATCTAAAATGAGATGAATATTTCGTCGTCTTACTTGTGTTGTTGGTACGCTTTCACACATTTCCTTTGCTGCATACCAACAACAGCGGTCTGTGTAGATGTGCAACAGGATCGCTCCTAAGTGTGTGCGAAACTAATTTTAGATTTAAATAAATTGACGATCAAGGTTTCCTATTTTTATTCCGTAACACCAACAACGGCTGAAAAACAATCGGAGATTAGGATTACACAAATTAATGGAAAGAAAAAATGCAAATTAAAGTAGTATTGATATTCGTTTGCATGCTAGTGATTTTTTCATGCGACAGAAAACTAAAGATGCAAACAATAAATTTGGACAATATCCTTACTGTCCAAGTTCCAAAGAAGGCTAGATTGATTACAAAACAGGGGTTTGATACATACTCATTTGAAATAATAAATTTAAATTCTGAAGTTTCTCTAGAAGGAGAGATTGGTATTGGACCAGCTACACTCTATGAACCAAACCTTCCTGTTTTTGATATGGCATCTAAGCCGTCATTATTAAAGAATTTGAAACGAAAATCAGATTCGACGTTGTTCCTTTTTTCGAATGAAGCAGAAATAGATCAAGAGCTTCGGATTTTTTCAAAACAATACTATATGTACGATACGATAAATGGATTGGTTGTTAAGTTGGTAAAACCTAAAAGGATTGGGACTGGAATTACTGGTGTATATATTCCAAAATTAAAAAATGGACAAAGCTTTTGCATGTATGCTAAGACAACCAATGATGCTCAACAACAGGAAATCTTAGAAATCATCAAAACATTAAGATATGCTGAATAATCCTTCTACTCATTTCAAGAAGACATTTTGTGAAACCCCTTTGACATGAGTTCCGCAAGGCTCTTATGTCTAAGAAATCAACTCCGATTGTATTTGGGGAGTAAAGAGGGCAAAAAGTTTTTTCTTCTTCTCAGATGCTAGGTATCATTCGGTCTGGTAGCATAGCAGTGTTTTTTCAACTGTTGGTGTTGCAAGCCCACGCTGCTGGCATTGTTGTTTGTCGGGCAGGTAAATGAGCTAAAGCACACTAACAACAAACTGTGCAGGTCGATACCAATAGTAAAACCAAATAAGCCTTTTGTCGAGTGGCTTGTTTGGTTTTGCGTCGATATTTGTGCGCTGTTGTATTTTTTTTCTTGTTTCATCCACACCTTACTTGTGTTGTTGGTATGCTTTCACACATTTCCTTTGCTGCATACCAACAATGGCGGTCTGCGTAGAGTGCAACCAGGCCAAACAGAGTCCGAGACTATTTTTAGATTTAAATAAATTGAGCATCAAGTTTCTTATTTTTATTCCATAACACCAACACCAGCTGGAAAAAATGAAAACTCCGTGTCTACTTTTATGGAATAAGGATAATAACGTCCGATGCATCCCTGATAAAAAATCTTTATATACATGTTTTGAGAATGAACTCATAAAATATAACAACTCAATAATTATTGATTCGAACTCGACAATTTTTCTTATTAAGAAGGCTAACAAAATAGGATGGGGGACTTTTTTATGGGGTTACCATCTTTTATATCGGCATAGAATAATCAAAATCGAATTTGATATTGAAAAAAGTTGCGTGTCAACCTTGGAGGATATAAAAAATGTTCTTCAGGAAAAAATTGTAAAAAGCCCAGTGGCAGCTTTATGATCGAATATTTTGGTAGCATCAACAACTTAAAAACTCAAATTAACATGTCTGCAAGCCTAATTGATTTAATCAAGTTATTTAATGAAGACCAATAAACGGGCTAATAAAATAGTTGAAATTCGTTTTTTCTATGCAATGTGAATAGCAAACAAAATGCCTTAGGCCTCTACAAACCGTGTGGTATTGGCTGTGATTTTTTCGTTTTACATCTGCATGTTTCCCTCCCATTGATGTTGCACACTCACGCTGCTGCCGTTGTTGTGTGTGTCGGGCAGGTAAAAGAGCGAAAGCACACCAACAACAAAGTGAAGTCTCCTCACTTAACATGAATCTATCCATCGTTTTAAGTGGTCCACACAACTGTCTCTCCAATGATCTTGGCGATACGATTGCTGGTTTCGTCGTTTAAAAATGATAACCGGCTTTCCACGATAGAGTTAACACGTCTGAACTTAACTTTTGCGAGCCTGTATGTTTCCTCTATCTTCTCTACAGAAAGATAGCCCCTGTATCTTCTATCTCCTGTTATCAGGACTCTTTTTATGTTTTTAAAATTGAGCGATGTAGTAAAAAATACAGATAATTTGCCTTTTTTGGTGGGGACATCAAAAGATACACTTCTCATTGGAACGGATTTTTGCTAATTCTTCAAACGTTATGCCATGGTCAGCATTCTTATGCACATTTAACGCCACATCAACGTATGTGTTAAAATTGGCATGCTGTTTTTAGCATACATGTTCGAATTAGAAGGAGTTGGGATCGAAACGTCTCGTCAGTCCTGGTAAAGCTGTTTGTTTGTATGTTTGCCAATTTCAGCCTTTCCTTTAATATTCGCCAGGCGCACATTGATTCTGTCGATACATTTTTCAACACGCTTCGATAAAAAATTTATTGTTTCAGAAATTACTTTAAGATCATTAATTGATAATTCAAGCTGCTCAAAAGACGGAAGCATTGATAATGGCAGTTGCGGAGTCATAATCTAACATTTTAAGGTTATGGAAATAATCTAAAATGGTAAATAGAGAACAGGTATTGTTACTCCCGACTTGCAACGATTTTAAAATGAACTGGATTTGCTATTGTAGATTAGACAACAAGGTATGCTTTATTTCGCACAACGCAGTTAAAATGTTTGCTCCTGCTGGCACAAATGATCCTGCTTAGTTAGTCGGGCCTTTTGTGTCGCCATTTTCGTCCAACAAATGGAAGCCTCCGATTAGTGAGACACATATCGTAGCCAATATGACCGTAATTTCTGTCCCGGTTAAAGATCCTAATTTAACCACAGTAGTTATCAATGCAATGCAGGCTAAGCCAATCAGGGCAACGCTTATTTTTATTTTCATAGGTTTTTTTGCGGGTATGCTAACAGTTAAAACCAGAGTAATGTAAGAAAAAATCACAGTTAGTTCACTTTGGATGGTTTATCTATTATCAAAAAAATGAAGATAATTCAATATTTGTCTACAGAAACAGAAGAATGATCAATCCGGATTCATTGTTGTTTCCTTAAGAGGTTACAAAAAGCAATGCAAGCCTGAATCAGGTACTTCGTACTTCGTAAATCGTACTTGATAAATGTTAGTGTTTATTAAGGAAACGGCATTGAATCCGGATTGAGGTTTTCGATTAATATAAAATGCCGATAAAATAAAAGGTCAGGCAAATATTACTCTGCCCGACCTTTTATGTTTTGCATTTTATTTTACAAACCTTTTAATGCATCAAGTCTTTCCCAACGGCTTTGTACAGCTGCCTTGGAAGCATCAAGTGCTTCTTCTGCTTTTTCGGGAGAACTGTTCTTGACAAACGAGAAGCGGTTTTCGTTATACAGGAAGTTATCCAAAGCAACACTCGGCTCTTTATTGTCCAGCATAAATCTTTGTCCCTTTTCCTTCAAAGGATTGTAGCGGAACAAAGGCCAGTAACCGGATTTAACAGCCAGGTTTTGTTGCTCAATGCCGTGGGCCATATCATAACCATGCGCAATGCAATGGCTATATGCAATAATAATAGAAGGTCCCGGAAAAGCTTCTGCTTCCAGTATGGTTTTTAATGCATGTACATCATTTGCGCCCATAGCAATTTCGGCAACGTAGGCCGTACCATGTGCTATTGCCTGCATGGCAAGATCCTTTTTACCTGTTGTTTTTCCTTTTATGGAAAATTTGGCACTTGCTCCAGTAGGTGTTGACTTTGACTTCTGCCCGCCGGTATTGGAATATACTTCAGTATCTAATACAAGAATATTCACATTTTCGCCAGTGGATAATACATGGTCCAGGCCGCTGAAACCGATGTCATACGCCCATCCGTCACCGCCTACGATCCATAGGGATTTGCGTTGCAGGAAGTCGGCAATGTGCAGCAATTGACTGGCCAAAGGATTTGTAAGTGTTCTTAAACGGTCTTTTAATTTGTTTACATCCTGGCGTTGCTGTATCAGCTGGGTTTCCTCATTCTCATGATTATTTAAAATGGCGTTTGCCAGTTCTTCACCCACTTCCGCGGCTAATTGAGTCAGCAAGTTCTTAGCGAAATCTCTTTTTTGGTCAGCTGCCAGTTTAATGCCTAATCCAAATTCAGCATTGTCTTCAAACAAGGAGTTAGCCCAGGCCGGCCCACAGCCTTCATGGTTTTTAGCCCAGGGTGTAGTAGGCAGATTTCCTCCGTAAATTGAAGAGCATCCTGTAGCATTTGCTACCAACATGCGATCACCGAACAACTGCGTAAGTAGTTTAAGGTAAGGTGTTTCACCGCATCCGCTGCAGGCTCCGGAAAATTCAAATAATGGTTCCAATAGTTGTGATCCTTTTACCGTATTACGATTAACCCTGGTGCGGTCAATATCCGGTATTGAAAGGAAGAATTCCCAGTTTTGCTTTTCTGTCTCTTTCAACGGAATTACGTCTTGCATATTTACAGCCTTATGCCCCGGTTGTGTTTTACTTTCTACCGGGCACGCTTCGTAGCATAAGTTGCAACCGGTACAGTCTTCAACAGAAACCTGCAATGTATAAGCTTCCTGGTCTTTTAAAAACTCTTTACCTATTGGTGCGACATGTTTAAAAGCATCAGGAGCATTGTTCAGCAACTCTTTATTATAAACTTTAGGACGAATAGCTGCATGAGGGCATACAAAAAAACATTTGCCGCATTGGGAGCAAAGCGATGGATCCCAAACGGGAACCTGGTCCGCAATATTTCTTTTTTCAATCTTGGTAGTAGCTGAGGGATAAGTACCATCAGCCGGAAATGCACTCACCGGCAGTTCGTCACCCATTCCTGCAATAACTTTTGTGAGTATGTTCTTTACAAAATCAGAAGCATTTTCTACGGCAAGGCCTTCTATTTCTTTATTGCCTGGTTTATAACCGTTATAGTCAACTTCAAAAAGATTTGCCAGTGTTTTATCTATAGCATCAAAATTTTTCTGTACTACAGCCTCACCCTTGCGGCTATACGATTTTCTTATACTTTTCTTAATGTAAGCAATAGCTTCATTCTTAGGCATGATATTGCTGATAGCAAAGAAGCAGGTTTGCAAAATGGAATTAATGCGCGATCCCATACCTGTTTCCCTTGCCACCTTAGAGGCATTGATTATGTAGAATTTCAATTCTTTTTCGATAATTTCCTTTTGCACTTTCTGCGGAAGTTGCTTCCATGTTTCCTCTTTATCATAAGGCGAATTGAGCAACAATGTAGCGCCATGCTCTGCATCTTTCAGTACATCAAATTTTTCAAGAAAATGAAAGTGATGGCAGGCGATGAAATTTGCTGAGTTAATCAGGTATGTGGAGTGAATAGGCTTGTTGCTAAAACGAAGGTGAGATGTTGTTAAGGAACCTGATTTTTTGGAGTCATATACAAAATAGGCCTGCACATGATTGTCAGTAACATCCCCGATAATTTTGATGGTATTTTTATTGGCGCTGACAGTGCCATCGGCACCAAGCCCAAAGAACAATCCCCGGAAAAGATGCTGATTTTCCAAAGAGAAACTTTTATCATAATCAAGACTGGTAAAAGTCACATCATCATTAATACCTACGGTAAATTGTTTTTTGGGATTTTGTTGATCCAGTTCATCAAAAATACTTTTCACCATACCCGGACTAAACTCTTTGGAGCCAAGTCCATAGCGACCTCCAATAATCACAGGTGTACCATGTTCCCATTGTGCATGTATAGCATTTACAACATCCATGAACAGCGGCTCACCAATAGCTCCGTTTTCCTTACAGCGATCCAGCACTGCAATTTTTTTGACTGTTTCAGGCAGCGCATTTAAAAAATGTGTCACCGAGAAAGGACGGTAAAGATGTATTTGCAGGCAACCTGTTTTTTTACCGCGATTATTCAGATAGTTTACGGTTTCTTCTACAGCGCCGCCGCCTGAACCCATAATGATAATAACACTTTCTGCCTGAGGGTCGCCGTAATATTCAAATAATTTATAAGAGCGGCCCGTAAGCGAAGCAAATTGCTTCATCGTATCTTCTACAATGCCGGGAACATTCTGGTAGTATTGGTTTGCAGCTTCCCTGCCCTGGAAAAACACATCAGGATTTTGTGCCGTACCCCTGATAAAGGGGTTAGAAGGATTAAGCGAACGGTTTCTGTGTCTTATAACATCTTCTTCATTTATCATTTGCCTGATGATATCATCAGGCAGAATGTCCACTTCATTAATTTCATGAGAAGTGCGGAAGCCGTCAAATATATTTAAAAAGGGAACGCTTGAACGCAAAGAAGCTGTTGTGGCAATCATGGCCATATCATGCGCCTGCTGCGGATTTGCGCCAAACAGTTGTGCGAAGCCAGTAGAACGAACTGCCATCACATCGCTGTGATCGCCAAAAATGGACAAGGCATGCGTGGCCAATGCTCTTGCCGCTATATGAAAAACTGTAGGCGTTAACTCACCTGCAATTTTATACATGTTGGGAATCATTAACAACAATCCTTGTGAGCAGGTAAATGTTGTAGCTAAAACGCCACCTTGCAGCGCGCCATGGAGAGCGCCGGCTGCTCCGGCCTCGCTTTGCATTTCAATTACTTTGGGTATCTGTCCGTAAATATTGGTTCTGCCATTACTGCTCCATTCATCGCTCCATTCACCCATAGCGGATGATGGGGTAATAGGATAAATAGCACATACTTCACTGCACTTATACGCAACATAAGCAGCAGCTTCATTGCCATCCATTATGGATAGTTTCTTTTTTGTTGATAAAGTATCAACCCCCTGCGAATCTAAAATAGGATGCATAATGATTTGTGATTTGAATTTTAGGCAAGCTATTTAGAGCTGGAATTTTAAAAACTGATGAATGTCAGCGATAAACATAACTTTTATCATATACTACTTCCAAAAATCAGGGTTCCTTTATCAAAACAAAAAATAATCATTCCTAAACATTTATCACTCATGGCTATTAAAATAACCGAAGATTGTATCAATTGTGGTGCCTGCGAACCAGAATGTCCTAATAATGCGATTTATGAAGCAGGTGCTGAATGGACCATCGCCGACGGCACAACGATAAAAGGCAGCATCACACGTAAAAACGGAACAACAATACAGGTAGATGAGCGACAAGCACCAATTTCAACAGACACCTATTATATTGTGTTCGACAAATGTACTGAATGCCAGGGATTTCATGAAGAGCCCCAGTGCGCTTCCGTTTGTCCGGTAGATTGTTGTGTATCGGATGAAAACTACGCCGAAACGGTGGAACAATTGCTAGCTAAAAAAGAATTACTGCACGCCTGAAAACCTTTTCAATTGAATACTTTTTGTGCCTGCTGCAAAATTTTATGACACCTTTTCATTAAGAACAATCACTCCATTTGTTTTTGATCGAAGCTGATGGTAATCATAAAAATCCAAATAATCCAAACGATTTCTTCATATGGAAGCTTCAGAAAGAGGAATAAAGAAAAGTGTTTCGATAAAAGAGATGGATCAAGTTGTTGTCCGCTTTGCCGGAGACTCCGGCGATGGTATGCAGCTAACCGGCATGCAGTTTACAGATACTGCCGCATGGTTTGGAAATGATCTGAGTACCTTTCCTGATTTTCCATCCGAAATACGTGCCCCAATAGGCACAGTGGCAGGTGTTTCAGGCTTTCAGATTAATTTTGGAAGTACTGAGATCTATACACCCGGCGACAAATATGATGTACTTGTGGCAATGAATGCTGCTGCATTAAAAGTTGATTTGCCCCGTTTAAAAAAAGGCGGCGTTATCATTGCCAACATACAAGGGTTCGATCATAAAAATTTATCGCTTGCCAAATATCCGGAGGGTATCGATCCGCTGGAAGGTAGCATAACAGATAATTATATAGTACACAAGGTAGATATTACAAGACTCACCAAAGAATGTTTGGCAGATCAGGGGCTGGGTGTTAAGGAAGTAGAGCGTTCCAAAAATATGTTTGTACTCGGTCTACTATTCTGGATGTTTGATAAACCGCTGGACTATACCTTGAGTTTCATCAAAGAAAAGTTTGGTAAAAAGCCTGAGATAGCAAACGCCAACGCCAAAGCGTTACAAGCGGGATGGAACTACGGTGAGAATACAGAGATTTTTGTTACACAATACAAGGTGGCTGCGGCAAAGTTGCCTGCGGGTACGTATCGTAACATAACAGGCAATCATGCCACAGCCATAGGCTTGATAGCAGCATCTGAAAAATCAGGATTGCCGTTGTTTTTGGGTTCTTATCCCATTACTCCTGCAACGGATATTTTGCAGGAGCTTTCAAAATACAAAGCCGACGGTGTAAAAACGTTCCAGGCCGAGGATGAAATTGCAGGTATCTGTTCGGCCATTGGAGCATCATACGCAGGCCATCTTGCCGTCACCACCACTTCTGGTCCGGGAATGTCTTTAAAAACAGAAGCCTTGGGTCTCGCCACCATGTTAGAGCAGCCTTTGGTAGTAATAGATGTTCAGCGCGGAGGGCCTTCCACGGGTTTGCCTACTAAAACAGAGCAAGCTGATCTATTAATGGCTATGCATGGCCGTCATGGCGAAGCACCTGTAATAGTGATGGCTGCATCATCGCCTTCTGATTGTTTTGAGACTGTGTTCGAAGCATGTAAGCTCTCAGTGGAACATATGACGCCAGTTATATTTTTAAGTGATGGCTATATAGCCAATGGCTCAGAACCATGGAAATTTCCTAAAGCTTCTGAAGTGAGAAATATCATGGTTTCGTTTTTGGATAGGCCCAACGGAGAAGATGGATCGTTGCAGCCATATAAACGAAATGAAAACCTGGTGCGTCCCTGGATCAAACCCGGCACCAAAGGGCTTGTTCATCGTATAGGCGGCCTGGAAAAACAGGATGGTACGGGGAACGTTTGTTACGAACCGGCTAATCATGAAACCATGATCCGGCTGAGGGCGGAGAAAGTAAAAAAAATCGCGGACAACCTTCCTTTAGCACAGCCCGAAACCGGCAATACAAATGCTAAACTATTGGTATTAGGTTGGGGATCTACTTACGGGGCTATTAAAACAGCTGTAAAGGAATTGCTCACAGAAGGTTATGATATTGCTCATGTTCATCTGCGTTATATTAATCCATTTCCCAGGAACTTAGGTGAGTTGCTGAATGGCTTCGACAAGGTTTTAATTCCGGAAATGAATTGCGGACAATTGTTACAACTGATCAGGGCAAAATACCTGGTTCCGGCAACCGGTTTTTCCAAAGTGCAGGGAATGCCTTTTACCACAGTTGAGATGAAGGAAAAAATACTTAAAACCTTAAAATCAGCGTAAATGGAAACGATTGCTACAAATGAAAAAATAAAGCTCACACCTAAAGATTTTGCGCCGGAAGCGGATGTGAAATGGTGTCCCGGTTGCGGCGATTATTCTATTTTAAAACAAGTACAAACCATCTTTCCTGATCTGGGTGTGCCGAAAGAAAATTTTGTTTTTATTTCCGGAATAGGTTGTTCATCACGTTTCACTTATTATATGGATACCTATGGTATGCACTCTATTCACGGCCGTGCTGCCGCCATTGCGTCAGGTGTAAAAGCTGCCAATCCGGAGTTAAGCGTATGGGTAATTTCCGGTGATGGTGATTCATTATCTATTGGCGGAAACCATTTCATTCATTTGATGAGGAAGAATTTTGACATAAACTACCTGATGTTCAATAATCAGATCTACAGCCTCACCAAAGGACAATACTCACCCACTTCGGAAAAAGGAAAAATAACAAAGACCTCTCCTTATGGGTCCATTGAAGAACCCTTCAATTCAATAGAGCTGGCATTAAGTGCTAAAGCATCTTTTGTAGCCCGCACACTGGACCGGGATCCTAAACATATGCAAAGCATTTTGAAGAAAGCGCATGCACATAAAGGAACTTCTTTTGTGGAAGTGTATCAAAATTGCCCGGTGTTTAACGATGGGGCTTTCTTTGCGTTCTCAGATAAGGAAACTAAAAATGAAGAAGCAATCCGGTTAGAACATGGCAAGCCGCTTTTGTTTGGAAACAATGATGAGAAAGGGATCAAACTGGATGGACTGACTCCTGTAATTGTAAACTTACAGGAGCAAAACATAAGTGTTGATGATTTGTGGATCCACGACGAAAACGATAAAACAAAAGCAATTTTCATTTCAAGATTTTTTGATACAACATTTAACGACGTCGCTTTCCCCCGGCCGTTTGGTGTAATTTATTCACAGGAAAGGCCGGTGTATGAAGAAATTCTTTCGGCCCAGATTGAAGCCCTGAATGCCTCTAAAGGACGAATGTCTTTAGACAGAATATTGTCAGGAGAAAAAACCTGGACAATATTATGATGAAGAAATAAGGGGGAGGAGGAGATATTGTTGAATAAACAATTTATCCGTGTTGTGAATAGTGAAGATGACGGTTGTGTGTGACGCTGATCTTACAACTTGAAACGTAAAACATACATCAGATAAAGTAAATATATGGGCGCTTTTTCACTAATAGTATTAACAATCGCAGCGATAGCTTTCTCAGCGGGCGGCATTTTGGCTGGTAAATTATTTACGAAAGGGAGCAGGAACGCACAGAAAGGCCAGCCATATGAATGCGGTATTCCTACACAAACTTCACCGTGGCACCAGTTTAATGTGGGGTATTATTTGTTTGCACTGCTGTTCCTCATTTTTGATGTGGAAATGGTGTTCATGTATCCCTGGGCAGTAGTAGTAAAAAAAGTAGGGATAACTGCATTGTTTGAAATACTCATTTTCATTTTTATTTTATTTATGGGCTTTCTGTACGCCCACAAAAAAGGAGCGTTGAAATGGATGTAACAGAATTAACAGCAGAGCCACAGGCTAAACAGCAGGAAGACTTTCCTGGTCGTGTGATTGTTACTCCGGGTGGCGGTATAATAGCTTCCACCATTCAGGATGTGATCAACTGGGCCCGTTCAAACTCATTGTGGCCACTCACTTTCGCTACCAGTTGCTGTGGCATTGAAATGATGAGTGTGGCATCTTCCAAATACGATTTTTCACGGTTTGGCTTTGAAGTTGCGAGAGCTTCACCCCGTCAGGCAGATGTTATCATTGTAGCCGGTACTATCGTTCAAAAGATGGCGCCGGTACTAAAGCGGTTGTATGACCAAATGGCCGATCCCAAATACGTTATAGCAATGGGTGCCTGCGCCATTAGCGGCGGTCCGTTCTTTTACAATACCTATTCTGTAGTAAAAGGCGCAGACCATGTGATACCAGTTGATGTATATATACCGGGCTGTCCTCCCCGTCCTGAAGCCTTGCTTCATGCGTTGATCACATTACAGGGAAAAATAAAAAGCGGATTGACAAGAGAACAAATAAAAGCAAATCCAATTCAGCTATGACAAACGAAGTAATAAAAGAGTTGGTTTCCGGCCCCCTGCCTTCCGCAACCTTTGATGAAAGCGGGGAATGGCTTACCATTCAGATTGATGCGGCACAATGGAAGCAGCTGGCAACATTGCTGTATAATGCGCCTTATCATTTCGATTATTTGTTTTGCCTGACCTGTGTAGACTGGAAAACACATTTTACAACAGTGTATCATCTAACATCTACCTGCCACAGGCAGGCAATAGTTGTCAAAGCAAAAGTTGACAGAAACGACCCGCAGATAGAAACTGTTTCTGATATATGGAAAACCGCAGACTTTCATGAACGGGAAGTATTTGACTTATTTGGTGTACGGTTTATAAATCATTCTGATCTAAGACGATTAATCTTAACAGAAGACTTCGAAGGTTATCCATTGCGTAAAGACTTTGAGGACCCTGTTAACATGATAAAATTATAAAGCTTCATTCCCGCAAGCGGGACACACATGAGCCATTATGTATACAGAAACACAGATTGTTAATAATAGTGACGACGAATTGGTTGTAAATGTAGGCCCCCAGCATCCCGCTACACATGGCGTGTTGCACCTCGTGATTACACTGCAGGGAGAGACGATAAAAAAGGTTGAACCGCATCTGGGTTATATCCATCGCTCTATTGAAAAAATGTGTGAAAGCCTTACCTACAGGCAATTTATTTATGCCACCAGCCGCATGGATTACCTTTCTGCCCACATCAACAATCACGCATGTGCATTAACGGTAGAAAAGGGTTTACAAATAGAAGTGCCGCAAAGAGCGCAGTATATACGTGTTATTATGGATGAGCTTACACGTATAGCCTCACACGAATTGTGGTGGGGTGCCATGGCTATGGATCTGGGCGCCTTTACACCTTTCTTTTATGCTTTCAGGGAGCGTGAAATGATCACCGAAATAATGGAAGAAACCTGTGGTGCACGACTCACCATGAATTACATGGTACCCGGTGGAGTGATGACAGATCTTCATCCTGATTTTCAAAAAAAGGTTAAGGCGTTTATTCAACTCTTCAGGTCGAAAATCGATGAATATGATGAGTTGGTGACAGGCAACATTATTTTCCAGAATCGCATGAAGGGAGTAGGTTATTTATCCAAAGAAGATGCCATATCCTACGGTTGTACCGGAGCCGTCGCCAGGGCCAGCGGCGTATCCTGCGATATTAGAAAACTATATCCTTACGACGTATATGACAAAGTAGCCTTTGATGAAATTTTAGAAACGGAAGGCGATTCGTTTGCCCGGTATATGATACGCATGCGGGAAATGAAAGAATCGATAAAGATGATCGAACAGTTGATTGACAACATTCCCGAAGGTGATTACCAGGCAAAGACCAAGGCTGTATTAAAATTGCCGAAAGGTGATTTCTACACAAGGGTAGAAACAGCCAGGGGCGAGCTGGGCGTCTACATTGTAAGCGAAGGCGCTACAACGCCTTACAGGATTAAGTTCCGCTCACCGGGCTTCTCCAATCTTTCCGCTTTGGATCAAATGGCGAGAGGTGGCAAATTGGGTGACCTGATGGCAACAATGGGAACACTGGATTTGGTAATACCCGATATTGACAGATAATTTTTTAAAGTAAAAAAGCAAAAGTAAAAAGTAAAAAAAAGCAGCCTGGCTAGTATTGAGTCGTTTGTTGCTTGAGAGAAATATCAACAGAACTGCCTCTTGCAGTTTTTTGACTTTTTAATTTTTCCTTTTGACTTACTAATAACTCACAACTTCTATGTACAGTTTGCACGCCATAACAAATTCCGTTCAAAACTGGCTGAACGCCAGGTTAAGCTCCACATGGGTTTTGATAATAGAAAGCCTTATTGTAATTGTATTAGCCATTGCTTTATTTGCTGCTTTAGGTTTAATACTGGTTTGGCTTGAAAGAAAAGTGGCAGCACACATGCAAATTCGTCTCGGGCCCAATCGCCTGGGGCCGGCAGGTATTTTTCAGACGTCGGCCGATACACTGAAGCTGATTTTGAAAGAAGGATTAACACCCGATGGCGCCGATAAATTCCTGTTCAACTTCGCACCGTTTGTAGTAATGATCGTCGCCATGCTGTTGCTTGCTCCCATTGCCTTTGCCAATGGCTTTCAAATCTGGAACATAAATATTGGTGTGCTATATATATCCGCCATTTCCTCACTATCTGTAATAGGTATTCTGATAGCAGGATGGGCAAGCAACAACAAATATTCATTGCTTGGTGCCATGCGTAGCGGTGCGCAGATTGTAAGTTACGAGCTTTCGGCAGGACTCTCCATTCTCACGATTGTTGTACTTACAGGCAGCCTGCAAATGACAGATATTGTTCAGGCCCAGCAAAACGGCTGGTGGATATTTAAGGGACATATACCCGTCATTATAGCATTCATCATATTTATAATTGCAGCAACCGCCGAAACAAACAGGGCGCCATTCGATTTGGCAGAGGCGGAGTCCGAGCTTACGGCAGGTTTTCATACCGAGTACTCCGGAATGAAGTTCGCATTGTTTTTCCTGGCTGAGTACATTAATATATTTATTGTGTGTGCCATTGGAGCCACGCTTTTCCTCGGTGGCTGGATGCCTTTTCACATGGGCAACTGGACACAGTTTAACCATGTTATGGATTTTATACCATCATCCATTTGGTTCTTTGGAAAAACCTTCTTTTTGATTTTTCTGATCATGTGGTTCCGGTGGACATTTCCAAGATTGCGGGTTGACCAATTGTTAAACCTGGAATGGAAGTATTTGTTGCCTGTCAGTCTTTTCAATTTGCTGTTGGTAACGCTTATCGCCATTATGAACTGGCATTTTTAAAACCAGGAATTAACAGGTATTATTCACTTAGTGTGAGGGGTATCTATAAAATATTTAAACGCTAACAATGTTTATTAAAGAATACATATCGGAAATCGCAAAAGCCACAAAATCGCTGTGGACCGGGATGAAGCTCACCGGGCATTATTTTGTGCGGCCGAAAACAGTTATTACGCAGCAATATCCTGATAACCGCGATACACTAAAAATGGCGGACCGGTTTCGTGGTGAAGTCACAATGCCGCATGATGAAAATAATCAGCATGCCTGCACCGGCTGTACAGCTTGCGAGCTCGCCTGCCCCAATGCGACCATTAAAGTGATTACAAAATTTGAACTGACGCCGGAAAACAAAAAGAAAAAAGCGCTGGACACTTTCGTCTATCACCTGGATATGTGTACACTCTGCGGCTTATGCGTGGATGCATGCCCCTCCGGCGCTATTCAGATGGGGCAAAATTTTGAGCATAGTGTTTACGACCGCAGCACGTTAACAAAAAAATTAAATAAACCCGGTTCAAAAATCAGGGAGGGAGTTGAATAATGGATACTTCTGCAATCATATTTTATGCTATCGCTGCTTTTACACTCGTAATGGGTTTGATGGCAGTAACATCATCAAAAATTTTTCGATCTGCCATTTGGCTTTTACTGTCAATGGTGGGTATTGCCGCACTTTATTTTTGGATGCAGGTAGAATTTATTGCCGCTGTTCAAATTATCGTATATGTCGGCGGCATTGTTGTTTTAATCATTTTTTCCATTTTCCTTACACAGCAGGCGGGTACAAAAATGCCCGGGCCATCGCTAAAGCGCATCATTGCCTCTGCACTAGCAGCGCTTTTTGGGCTCACTTTTTCTTTTAACCTTATTAACCATTATGGTTTTAGCAGTGCCGCTTCGCAACCTTTCAGCCTGTCAGTAAGTGATATAGGTGTACAAATGCTAAGCACAACGGAACATGGTTATATCCTGCCTTTTGAAGTAGTAAGTCTGCTGCTCTTATCCGCGATGGTTGGCTGTATTGTGATCGCCCTAAAACCACCAAAAGAGAATGTAGAAAGGACCGTAGCAGCACCGGAAAATATAACTGTAAATATCACCGAGCCAGAAGAAGAAAATGTAAACGTCAATATTCGTGAACCATTAATTATAACGGAGGTTTAAATGAGCACGGTACCACTGACTCATATTTTATTTGTAAGCACGGCTTTGTTCTTTATAGGAATGTACGGCTTGTTTACACGCCGCAATATGATCACCATGCTGATGTCGGTCGAATTGATATTAAACAGCGTGAACATCAATTTTGTTGCATTTAATAAATATCTGTATCCGCAAAAAGCGGATGGTATATTCTTTACCATATTCATCATAACAATTGCTGCTGCAGAAGCGGCCGTGGCTATCGCTATCATTATTAATTTATACAGGACCCACAAATCCATTGATGTAGATGACGCAACGGAACTTAAATGGTAACGATTAAATGTCAATGGTTTTATTTATAAAAAATTAAAACAAAGTCCCGTTTCCTTTGTGAAAGAACGGGTGAGGCTTATGAACTATCAACAATATCTTTTACCGGTTCTCTTGCTTCCGCTGGCGTGTTTTTTATTGCTTGGGCTGTTTGGAAAAAAACATTTAAAAAATGCGTCCGGTGTTATCGGTACGGCATCCATGTTTGCTGTTACAATAATTTCGGTATTGGTAGCCGGCCGGTATTTTTTTGCGGACGGGAAAGTGGATGGCGTTTATCAGCACCTTATTGCCTATAAATACAACTGGCTGGCATTTTCGCCAACACTGTCTATTGATATGGGTGCCATTGTTGACCCTATATCAATGATGATGATAGTAGTGGTTAGTTTTATATCTCTCATGGTACACATATTCAGTCTTGGATATATGAAGGGAGAAGAACGTTTTACTACTTACTATGCATATCTTTCATTGTTCACCTTCTCTATGTTAGGGTTAGTGCTTTCATCCAATATTTTCCAGATGTATATTTTCTGGGAGTTAGTGGGTGTTTCCTCATTCCTCTTAATTGGTTTCTATTATAATAAACCTTCCGCAGTTGTCGCTTCAAAAAAAGCATTTATGGTTACCCGCTTTGCCGACTTCGGATTTTTAATAGGCATCCTGGTACTAAGTTTTTATGGAGGTACGTTGGATTTTAATGCGCTCATTCAACGACTCACGGCACCTCAATCCGGTGAATTTGTAAGCATTACAACAGCATCTTTTCTTGGTATATCCATGCTTACGTGGGGATTATGCCTCGTGTTTGTAGGCGGCGCGGGAAAATCGGCTATGTTTCCACTGCACATCTGGCTGCCGGATGCTATGGAGGGGCCAACGCCCGTATCTGCATTAATACATGCGGCGACAATGGTGGTAGCCGGTGTTTATCTCGTAGCAAGATTGTTTCCTGTTTTCGCCATTGATGTACCGGCTTTACAAATTGTTACATGGGTAGGTGCTATATCAGCCCTGGTTGCCGCAATTATTGCCTGCACACAAACCGATATCAAACGGGTACTCGCATACTCTACCATGTCGCAAATCGGCTACATGATGTTCGCCCTGGGCATATCGCGTTATGGTGGTGAAAACGGATTGGGCTATACAGCATCTCTGTTTCACTTATTTACACACGCGTTCTTCAAATCGCTATTGTTCCTGGGTGCAGGGGTAATTATCCATTTTGTCCATAGCAACGATCTAAAAGATATGGGTGGCCTGCGCAAGCTTATGCCTGTAACACATATTGCATTCCTGGTGGCCTGCCTTGCCATTGCAGGTGTGCCGCCGTTTGCGGGTTTTTTCAGCAAGGAAGAAATCCTTACAGCCTCATTCCATTCCAATAAAATTATTTATGCCATTGCGTTGTTCACCGCAGTACTTACGGCATTTTATATGTTCCGTTTATATTTTTCAATTTTCTGGAGAAAAGAAGCTACCGTACATGGCACGCATAATGCAGATGGAACGGCTTCCATGAAGATTCCATTGATTGTTTTAATGATCTGCTCCGTAGGCGCAGGCCTTGTTCCAATTACCAAAATGGTGACTTCAGACGGTGTGCCGCTGGAAACACACATGGATGTATTATTTTCTCTTGTGCCCATTGTGCTCGTGTTGTTTGCTATATTTTTTGCTGCACGCATGTATAAAAAAGAAAACGGATCTGCCGGTAAAATGGCGGTGGCTTTTGGCAGCTTTTACAAAGCAGCAACAAAGAAATTTTATGTTGATGAAATTTATCTTTTCATCACCCGCAAAGTTATTTTCAATTTGATTGGCCGGCCGGCCGCCTGGATTGACAGGAATATAATCGATGCTTTTGTAAATGGAGTGGCTGCAACTACAGCTAGAATCTCTGGTCTTATTAAAGGGTTGCAATCGGGCAAGGTACAAACATACGCCTTGTACTTTTTCTCAGGTATTGCAGGATTGGCTGTTTTATTTATTTATCTCTGGAAATAATTAGTCATATGAATCTAACACTTCTTATCATAGTGCCTTTTCTCACCGCAATTGCTGTTCTTTTTTGCAAAGGATTAAAGCAGGTAAGAACGGTATCGCTGGCAGGTGCCGCGGTACAATTGGCATTGGTCGTATTTCTGCTCATAGCATACTGGCAACAGCATACTTCAGGCGGTAGTCAGTTTTTGTTTGAATCGAATGTTATGTGGTTTAAGCCACTTAATATTAATTATCATGTGGGCATTGATGGTATATCACTTGCTATGATTACGCTCACCGCTTTGGTGGTTCTTGCCGGAACACTTGTTTCGTGGAGCACGGAGAAGCTGAGTAAAGAATTTTTCTTTTTACTGGCACTACTAAGCATGGGGGCTTATGGCTTCTTTATTTCGCTTGATCTGTTTACCATGTTCTTCTTTTTGGAAGTAGCCGTTGTTCCCAAGTTTTTGCTGATCGGCATTTGGGGAAGCGGAAAAAAAGAATACAGCGCCATGAAGCTGGCATTAATGCTCATGGCCGGGTCTGCACTGGTATTTGTCGGGCTTGCAGGCATTTATTTTCAGGCAAACTCATTTGACGTTATACAAATTGCGGGGATGCATATTCCGTTATCCGTTCAAAAAACATTTTTTCCTTTTGCATTTATCGGCTTCGGCATTTTTACGGCGCTGTTTCCGTTTCACACATGGGTGCCTGATGGTCACTCCTCCGCACCAACGGCAGCCTCCATGTTTTTAGCAGGTATATCCATGAAGCTGGGCGGATACGGGTGCTTACGTGTGGCTACATATTTAATGCCCGATGCGGCACATAGCTATGCATGGATAATTATTCTACTGGCAACTATCGCAATTATATACGGAGCCTTTGCGACGATGATGCAAACGGATTTGAAATACATCAATGCCTATTCTTCTGTAAGCCACTGTGGTTTTGTACTGCTCGGTATTGGTATGCTTACGAAAACATCTGTTAATGGTGCCGTATTGCAAATGGTGTCGCACGGTTTAATGACGGCTCTTTTCTTCGCTGCCATTGGTATGATTTACAGCCGTACACATACAAGACAGATAGCGCAATTAGGCGGGCTGCTGAAGGTTACGCCGTTTATTTCTACCGTGTTTACAATTGCAGGTTTATGCTCACTGGGACTTCCCGGATTCAGCGGCTTTGTAGCCGAAATGACTGTATTTATGGGTTCCTGGCAAAATCCTGATGCCTGGTATCGTTTTGCTACTATTTTGGCCTGCGCCTCCATCGTGGTTACGGCAGTTTATATATTAAGAGCAACCGGAAGATCAATTATGGGGCCTTTGAATGCATCATACAATCAACTAACCGATGCATCATGGAATGAGAAGCTGGCTGCAGGTGTGTTGATCACAGGGATTGTAATAATGGGTGTTGCTCCTTTTTTAATTACGAAGCTGATAGCACCTTCAACAGATGTTATTATGAATAAGGTATTGACGATGGTAAAATAGCAGTATGTGATGCTGTTATTACGGGGACGGGCAGGCAACGGCCGCTTAATAGCACCGTGCCGCCGGGGTTCAGAAAAAATAAGAACTAATCAACATAAACGAGCAAACAATGTGGACTGATTTTTTGATACTCATGAAACAGGAAATGGCTGTAATCGCCATGATTTTTATACTACTGTTTATGAAACTGGGAAGAGACAGAAGCAACGAAAGTTTTATGAACACAATGAATGTGTTGTTGCTGCTGAATTTGATTCTGGGTTTTGTATTCAAT
This sequence comes from Danxiaibacter flavus, assembly GCF_041060425.1. Classification (NCBI taxonomy): domain Bacteria; kingdom Pseudomonadati; phylum Bacteroidota; class Chitinophagia; order Chitinophagales; family Chitinophagaceae; genus Danxiaibacter; species Danxiaibacter flavus. Next base: position 555,502 of record NZ_JAULBC010000003.1, on the reverse strand, counting down.
CATGAGGGAATATTGTTTAATGAAATGTTTCGAACCAGCAGGCTGATAGCATTTGAAAAAAATATTCTCAACCTGGCGATGCTGATCATTTCGTTGCAGTCCTACTCATGGCTCAAAACGAATAAGCATGTGCCGGAGTTTTATATTTTAATGCTCTCGTCATTGTTGGGAATGTTCTTTATGATTTCTTCGGGCAACCTTCTTATGTTCTACCTGGGTTTGGAAATGTCAACTATTCCATTAGCGGCAGCGGCCAATTTTGATTTGACAAAGCGGCGTTCATCAGAAGGGGCCATGAAACTGATCTTTTCATCTGCTTTTTCGTCAGCATGTTTGTTGTTTGGAATTTCCATGCTGTATGGTACCACCGGCACATTGGTATTTTCTGAACTGCCACACCTGATAAACAACAATCCGCTACAACTATTCGCTTTCATATTAATTATTGCCGGATTTGCTTTTAAAATATCGGTGGTGCCATTTCACCTGTGGACAGCTGATGTATATGAAGGCGCCCCGGTTGCGGTAACTTCATTTTTATCTGTGGTATCAAAAGGAGCGGTACTGTTTGCATTTGTCTCGGTGCTGTATACTGTATTCAGCCCGCTGGCAAAAGTATGGTATAATATGTTGTTCATCTTGTCGTTGCTCACGATAATTACAGGTAATCTGTTTGCAATAAGGCAGGAAAATTTCAAGCGCTTTCTTGCTTTTTCGTCCATTGCACAGGTAGGTTTTATACTGGTAGGTATTTCCCGAAGCTCCGATATTTCAACTACCTCGGTTATATACTTTGTACTGATCTATGTTTTCTCCAATCTTGCAGCATTTGGCGTAGTATCATTGGTGACTGCGGTTACTGGTAAAGAAAACATCAGCGACTACAAGGGATTTTACAAAACCAATCCCGGCTTATCCTGGGTGCTTACGATTGCCCTATTTTCATTGGCTGGTGTGCCTCCGACAGCAGGCTTTTTCGGAAAATTCTTTTTGCTGATAGCGGGAGCAGGCAAAGGGAATTATGTATTGATAAGCATTGCCGCGGTAAATATCGTTATCTCGCTTTATTACTATTTACGTGTGGTAAAAGCAATATTTATGGACGCAAATCCAACACCACTTCCATCTATCCGGACACCGCTTATGCCAAAGCTGGCATTCATTGTATGTGTAGCAGGTGCTGTAACAATAGGTGTGGTGAGCCCGGTTTACGATTATATTTATTCGCTAATAGTATTGCGTTAAGTGCAAATTTGCGCTTTTGTAATCCGGGAATCGTCAAACGTAAATCGAGAATTGATGGTCTGTTATTTGACACTTGTAATTAACATAGCGCTAGCGAGTACATGTGTCGTGAGCATGCTTTTTTAATTTTAAATTTTTAATTTTTCCTTCCGCCATGGCTATTAATAAAAATCATGAGTTTGATGACTTACAGGGAGTAAAGTGTGCAATAGTAGAAAAGAACGTTTCGCAGGAGCGTGCTGATTTTTTGAAAACACTTCTTGAATTTAACGGATACACGGTAATAGTAGCACCGGCGCCTCCGCCCAAAGCAGCACCGGCCTCTGTTGAAGAGAGTGCGCCTGTTGCAGCTCCCCCGGCAAGTTTTATTGTTGGCGTTACTGATCTTACATTTAGCTCTGTTCTGGCTGTTTTTGGACGCCAGTTACATACAAAAGGTGGCCATGTTGTTTCGTTGGCATACTGGCAGCAAAAAGAAGCTGTATCAAATGATGAAGTGCCTTACTATGAGAAGAAGTATTAATGACGAAGTCACAAGCAACATTGACATTGCTTTCTAATTTGAATGTGGGTAAACACAGAAAATTTATTCATGTCAGGTATTAACATCGCAGGAATTTATTTGTTCTCCTAAACGCAACGTACCGGGCATCTGCACAACGGCATGAGTGGAGACTTGTGAAAGCCTTTAAAGATAATTTTCTGATATAATCGGGTAATTTATTTATTAGAATTAATTCTAATTTTGAGCGTGATCAATCTGCACGTCGCCAAATGAAACCCGAAATACCCAATGATGAGATAATACTACAGCAATTAAAGGAAGGAGATGAGTCAGCCCTGGAGATGGTATATGACAAGTATTGGAAAAAGCTGTTTCATCTTGCTTTGCAAAAAGTAAAGGATAAACTGGTTGCTGAAGAAATTGTTCAAACGGTACTTATAGATGTTTGGGAAAAACGAAACAGTGTAGAAATAAATGACCTGGCAAAATATCTTTTTAGTGCCATCAAATACCAGGTGTTGAGTTATTACAAGACGGTTTTGTTGCATGAAAAACACCACAAAATTATTGCCAGTCAAACGTCTGTTCAACAGCCTCCGCAAATACCTGTCTCTTTGGAAGAATTACACGGCATAATCAACAACGTAATTAATAGCTTGCCACCTAAAACAAGAGAAGTGTTTTTATTAAGCCGTGAAAAAAAGCTCTCCAATAAAACGATATCAGCCAGATTAGAGATATCAGAAAAATCAGTCGAATATCACATTACCCGGTCTCTTCGGGCATTTCGTATGTGTTTAAAAGGTTTTATGGGTTTGTTGCTGACCGTTGCAATAGTAGTCAGCTGTCAGCTATCAGCAGTCAGCTGTCAGCCATGATAGGTCCGGATTCGATCTCTTCTCAGCCATTATGAATACTGAATTATAGTCATGATGGTTCACCTAAACTTATATTTCCATCTATGCCTTCTATGCAACTAGTGAATAGTGAATGGTCAATGGTGAAGGGCACAAACTGGCTGAGTAAATGTATACTGCTTTAGCCATTATTAGTCTCCGACGTAACTTCTTGTGCGCCCTTATATACCTTATACGGTTCAAAAAACTTCGCTTCGGTCAGCTTTAGGCTTTGAGCTTTAAGCTTTATCAGTTGTTTACAAAGAAACGTTGGCGCGGCCGACACCTTGCTTATATGGTTCAGAAATATATTTACCGTGGATCTAAAAAAGCTATCAGCAGTCAGCTATTAGCTATCAGCCATGATAGATCCGGATTCGATCTCTTCTCAGCCATTATGAATGCTGAATTATAGTCATGAAGTTTCACCCAAACTTATATTCCCTTATATGTCTTATATGGTTCAGAAATATATTTACGGTGGCTCTAAAAAGTTATCAGCTATCAGCAGTCAGCTATCAGCCATGATAGGTCCGGATTCTATCTCTTCTCAGCCATTATGAATGCTGAATTATAGTCATGATGTTTCACCCAAACTTATATTCCCTTATATGTCTTATATGGTTCAGAAATATATTTTAAGCGGATCTAAAAAGCTATCAGCTATCAGCCGTCAGCTGTCAGCCATGATAGGTCCGGATGCTATCTCTTCTCAGCCATTATGAATGCTGAATTATAGTCATGATGTTTCACCCAAACTTATATTCCCTTATATGTCTTATATGGTTCAGAAATATATACGGTGGATCTAAAAAAGCTATCAGCTATCAGCCATGATAGGTCCGGATTTTATCTCTTCTCAGCCATTATGAATGCTGAATTATAGTCATGATGTTTCACCCAAACTTATATTCCCTTATATGTCTTATATGGTTCAGAAATATATTTATGGTGGATCTAAAAAAGCTATCAGCAGTCAGCTATCAGCCATGGTAGGTCCGGATTCGATCTCTTCTCAGCCATTATGAATGCTGAATTATAGTCATGATGTTTCACCCAAACTTATATTTCCTTATATGACTTATATGGTTCAGAAATATATTGATGGTGGATCTAAAAAAGCTATCAGCTATCAGCTATCAGCCGTCAGCTATCAGCCATGGTAGGTCCGGATTCTATCTCTTCTCAGCCATTATGAATGCTGAATTATAGTCATGATGTCTCACCCAAACTTATATTCCCTTATATGTCTTATATGGTTCAAAAAACATCGCTTCGGTCAGTTTTGAGCTTTAGGCTTTGGGCTTTAAGCTTTATCAGTTGTTCACAAAGAAACGTTGGCGCGGCCGACACCTTTTATGGTTCAAAAATATATTTATGGTGGATCAAAAAAAATTAGACTGTCTCTTAGGGATAGATGCACTTTAGGTTACTTATAAGAAAGGGTTGCTTGTCATACCCTTGAATGCCAAGCTTTATTTTGTTTGAAAATGGCGAAAAATGAATTCGGACAGTTGTTAAAGAAATACCTGGACGGGAATTGTTCAAAGGAGGAGCGTTTTTTTATAGACCAATGGTTTGATTTGCCGGATGATGAAACAACCATACTGCAGGTAGATAGGGATGAATTGGAAACGATCCGGGAGCGTTTATGGAGTAAAATTCATGCTGCACAGCAGACGCAAGCACCCATTATTCCTTTAAGAAGGTATTCTCGTTATGTCAAATGGATTGTGGCCGCATCTGTTATTGTTGCTATGCTCATTGTCTGGTTATCTTATTATCAGCATACAGGAATGACAAGTGATGAAATGTACCTGGCTGAAAAAATAAATGAAGGCATGCAGGAAAAAGTGAATACAACTACAAACCCTGTAACAATACAACTTGAGGACAGCAGTATTGTTACCCTTATGCCAAAGGCAAGGTTTGTATATCCGAAAAAATTTGCTTTAAAAGAAAGAATTGTTTACCTGGAAGGAGAAGCTTTTTTTGAAATAAGCAAAGACAAAGCCCGGCCTTTCATGGTGTACAACAAAGTCACGGTTACCAAAGTTGTAGGAACCAGTTTTTTTGTAAGAACCAACGAAAAACAGGTGGTTGTTACGGTTGTAACAGGAAAAGTAGCTGTTTATGAAAACAAGCAAATAAACAGCATAAAACAGCCGGTTATAACCATCACACCCAATCAGCAGGCTGTATTTAATAAATACGATAAAAAATTTGCAACTGCGCTTGCTGAAAATCCTGTAATGGTAAGCATGCCTGGAAAAAAAGAACTGTTGTTTAACAACAGCCCCTTGCATAAAGTTTTGCAGGATTTAGGCGATGCATACAATGTACATATTGTTGTAAAAAACAATGCCCTGAACAATTGTCCTTTTACCGGTGATGTATCAGATGCCAATCTCTCGCTTTATCAAAAACTGGATATTATTTGTTTGTCAATAAATGCGTCTTATACTATCGATCATCTTGATATTGTTATTGCCGGCAAAGGCTGTGATTAAACTCTATACCAAAATTGTAAGCCTTTAAATATAACTGTCATGTAAATAGTATTGTAACATAAACCCTAAAAAAAGCAGGCAATAGTACCAGTATTGCCAGCCGGACGGCTTTTGTCTAAACCAGATTGCTTAATACAAAAACGTATTGAAAATTATGAAGAAAAGTCCAATTCCCTCTATGACCTTTCTGTTGAAAACGGGAGTGATGGCATTATGTGTCACATTTCTTTTTATAAATGTATTATTTGCCAGGAGAATATTGTCACAGGAAGTTCTTGAAAAAAAAGTAACCCTCATTGTACAAAACCAAAAGCTGGAGACGGCAATAAATATGCTTGAGGAGCAAGTAGGTATAAAATTCAATTACAGCTCCAGAGTAATTGATATAAATAAAAAAGTAAGTTTTTCTCTCAGCAATATGACTTTAAAAAGCCTGTTGGATGGTTATTTTAAAACCATTGGTATTGGATATAAATTGGTTAATAACCATATAGTGCTGTTTGAAGAAAATTCTTCAGATCTATTAGATGTTTTACACGGTGCTGTTTTTGCCGACAATATAAACGGCCGGGTAGTGGATGAAAATGGTAATCCCGTTAACGCAGCATCAATAACAATAAAAGGAACTACAAGAGGAACAACAACAAATGAAAAAGGAGAGTTTACATTGAGGGCCGAAACAGGTGATGTGCTGGAGATAATCTCACTAAACTTTACACCGTCTTCCTATATAGTTAAATCTCACGATAAGGATATTCTTATTACCCTGACTGCAGTAATTGGTGATCTGGCGGATGTAGTAGTTATAGGTTATGGTGTTCAGAAAAAAGAAGCATTAACCGGTGCTATAGGTGTAATTAAAGCTTCACAGCTTGGCGACAGGGTTAGTGCTTCTCCGGCAACGTTGCTGCAAGGATTAACCCCTGGTGTAAATGTAATGCAGTCAGGCGGATATCCCGGTGCCGGTGCCGGTATTAAAATAAGAGAAGTTGCTTCGTGGAATGGAACCACCGATCCGTTGTTTGTGATTGATGGGATAATCCGTGATAAGAATGTATTTGCTGCATTAAACCCTGCAGATATAGATAATATAAGTATCCTGAAAGATGCAGCTTCTGCATCCATTTATGGTATGCAGGCTGGTAATGGCGTTGTATTGGTTACCACCAAACGCGGTAGTTCAGAAAAAACACAAATTTCATACAGCGGCTCATACACATTTAATAAGCCTACTGTAATACCGGGCCGCATGAGTGCTTATGATAATTTTGCGTTTCACAATTCAATTTTATCACAAAGAAATATACCACAAACAGATCCTCAGTATTATACGCCTGATGAACTGGAGTATTTTAAAACTCATTCGTACGATTGGCTGGCGAATACCTGGCAAACGCCGAATAATACCAATCACCTTTTGTCTGTAAGTGGCGGTTCCAAGGCCATCAGGTATTATGTTTCCGGGGGGTATTTAAGTCAAAATGGGGCTACTTCCAACAGTTATAATAAATACAATCTGATTGCAAAATTAGACGGGCAGATAAACAGTTCCCTGAGTTTTATGCTGGATCTGAATGCGTCATGGGATAATGGCAGCCGTCCTTACTGGCCGGCTGATGGAGGCGCACTTAACCTGGGTAATACGTATAACCGTATTTTAATGGTGATTCCCAGCCGTCCCGATTTTATAAACGGTTTGCCGGTGGGCAACCTTGATAATACAAACGTTGCAAACCTTGCCAAAGGGGCAGGGGGATACATAAGGCCTGCCAATAATTATCTGTCGCCTACTTTTCAATTAAAATATAATATTCCGGGCATAAAAGGGTTATCGGCGAAAGGCGTATTTGCATATAATACATATAACGGGTATTCGCGCACTTTTGCAAACGCACCCTATATCTATTATTTTAAAACTGCGGGAGAGCATAAACATATAATAACGGACCAACTGGATTCTTCCCGCGCCGGCGGCTACAAAGTGCTGGATGGAGCTGTAGTTGCAGGCACGGGCGCCCCTCAGCAATTATCTGAAACATGGCAGAAAAACAGCAATTATCAACTTGACCTGATGCTCAATTATGCAAGAGCATTTGGTAAACATAATATAAGCGGATTTATTGGATATGAGCAATTATCCGGCAAAGGGCAAATTATTAGCGGACGAGCCGCTTACTACAACAATATCGATTACCAGCAAATTGACGGAGGCTCTACTTCAAGTGTAAACAGGTACGTAAGCGGAAATCAGCAAAACCTGAATGGACAGGCCTCTTATTTTGGCCGGCTTGATTATAACTATGATGGCAGGTATATGATTGGGGTTACTTTCAGGGCAGACGGCTCATACATTTTCCCGCCTGATAAGCGTTGGGGTTATTTTCCCGCAGCATCAGCAGCATGGAATATCTCCAATGAATCTTTTTTTCAGGCTTATAAAAAGACCATCGATTACTTAAAGCTGAGGGTATCATATGGGCTTACAGGTTCCAATAATACCAATCCCTGGCAATGGCAACAAGCGTATAATTTTAAAGCCAGCTCAGGCGCTTACATTGGAAATTCTATGACTCCGGGCATATCGCTCGGCGGTACAACCAATCCCAATATTACCTGGGAGAAAAATTACAATACCAATGTGGGTATTGATATCGCACTTCCTGACAGGCTGGTAAGTGCAACTGTTGAATACTGGTATAAAAAAACAACGGATATACTAGGCGCCCGGAATGCATCCGTACCTGCAACTGTCGGCGCAACACTTCCTGCAGTAAATTACGGACAGGCTTCAGCTAAAGGATGGGAGATAAATGTTAATCACGAGAAGCAGTTTGACGACTTCTTTTACAAAGCAGGGATTAACTGGTCTACATCTTCAAATAAATATTTACTGGTTGACCAGCCCACATCTGTGCGGTCTTTGGATAATAAAATCGGCAACCCGGTAAATGGGTTAATTACCGGTTATGTAAGTGAAGGTATTATTAGAACACAGGCACAGGCGGACGCCATTCTCGCTAAAACTCCCGGCTTTACAACTTTTGGCTATAAGCCTCAGCCAGGCATGCTGCTGTATAAGGATATAAGAGGGCCGTATGGCAAGGACACGCCTGATGGAATAATTGATGCGAATGATCAAATACCCATTTCTTACAACAGTGTGCCCCGCATAAATTATGGTTTCAATATTACTGCAGGATGGAAAAATATTCAGGTCACTGCCATCTTTGCTGGCATGGCAAAATATGATATTATGCCTGTGCAGACATTTGCAAGAGATCCGTATACCCTTCAGGGATATAATACTTTATCCATGTGGAAAGATGCATGGACTCCCCAAACGGCAGAAACAGCAACGTTACCCAGTGCTGCAATGAATGATGTTTCGGGCATGAGCAATGCAGAAGTGCAGTCCACTTTCTGGTTGACGAATGGCGCTTTTTTAAGATTTAAAACATTGCTTATTAACTATAATCTTCCCGCTAAATGGTTTAAGAATACGCAGTTGCAAAGTGCACGGTTTTACTTCAATGCAGAAAACCTGTTTTGTTGGAACCATACCGGTTATTATGATCCGGAATTGGGGGGAGATTTCAGACTGTATCCGCTAATGAAGAATTTCACTTTTGGAGCTAATATCAATTTTTAATTCAGTAATTAATGATAAAATGACAAGAACTATCACAACTATAAAAATAACCGCTGCCTTAATGTGCGCTTCTTTACTCATTGGCTCCTGCAACAAGGTTTTTGATGTTGATAGAGCGGGCGGCGTGGTTACACCCGACAAGCAATGGTCTTCACAAAGTAATATTGAATATTACATAAACAATCTCTACAGCATATTACCGGCATGGAACAGAAATGAAGTTATTTCAGCCGAATGCGGTGGCGGTACACCTTCAGCGCTGAAAGGTACAGCGCAGGTTGTTGACGACTATCCCGATTTTGCTAAATCGGCATGGGCGTCTTCCTACAGCAATATAAGAGCATTGAATACCTTTTTTGCAAACATCGATAATGCAAAAAGTTTTTTAGATGCTCCAACCTATAACGCATTTAAAGGGCAGGCTTATTTTTTCAGAGCTTACACTTACTATCAAATGGTAAAAGTGCTTGGCGGCGTACCTATTATAACCACGGTTGAAGATCCCTTTGCAGATATAAATACGCTTATGGTTCCCAGGAATTCAAGTTTGGAATGCTTTAATTATATATGTGGCCAGTTGGATTCTGCGATCATGTTGCTGCCTTCCAAATGGGATCTCAATAATACGGGACGAGTTACCAAAGGTGCTGCGATGGCCGTGAAAGGAGAGGTGCTGTTGCTTAAAGCAAGCCCATTATTTTGCAAAACAAAAAACGACGGCTATTGGAAAGATGCTTACAATGCTTTAACAGCTGCTAAGCAAGAGTTGGATGCAAACGGTTATGGTTTGTATGAGGACAATACTTTAAAAGCAACAGAAAATGTATGGTATAACAAAGATGCCGCAGCAAAAGAAATGGTTCTATATATGAGGTACCATTACCCCGACAAAACAAACGGTATTCAAATGGCGCAAAGGCCGCTTACACAAAGCTCAGGAGATGCGGGACGTGGTGAACCAACATGGGAAATGGTTAAAGCTTTTCCGATGAAAAACGGTAAAAACATAACAGATCCTTCATCCGGCTATAATGAAGGGCAATATTGGGTTAACCGCGATCCCCGTTTTTACAACGCTGTTGTTTATAATGGATGCAGGTATGATTTTGCCAACGTTCCCAGGATACAATGGGTATTTCAGATATATGTAGATCTTGATGGTTACAGGAGCTGGAATTCTACAGGTTTTTATTCGCGCAAAGAAATTGATACTACGCTGGGTTCTTCTGTCTGGAACCAACAGGCTTTTGATTGGCCCATTATACGGTATGCAGAAGTATTATTAAACCTTGCAGAAGCTGCCAATGAAGTTGGTCGTTCACCGGAAGCTCGTCCGTTATTGATCAGTATAAGGAAGCGCGCCAAAATAGATGCAGGCGATGGCAGCTATGGTTTGAATGCCGGCGTCGGAACAGATTACCAGGCAACCCTGGATGCCATTCTGCACGAAAAACAAATAGAATTTTATCTTGAAGGAAAACGGTTTTGGGACTTAAGGCGAAGAAGATTGTTTAGTGTATTAAACAATATCGGCACAATACATGCCTGGGGGCCATCACTGAATGTTCCGGCGGCGCAATCTTATGGCATAAACACATCAGTTACTAACAGCGAGGTCATTGGCCAATTATCAAAAATAATGCTGAATCCACCAGCTTCATTAGACATCAATAAATTCTTGCAGGATATTACTATTTATTCACTTGCCCAGGCTGACCGGACATACAGCGGCACTATAGACATTAAGGACAACTATTATTTCAGGCCCATGCATCCGGATTGGCTTTCACAAAATCCCAAACTAAAACAAAATATTGGCTGGGATAACGGAGATTTTGATCCTGTTATTCAGTAGCAGAAATGTTATTATGAACCAAACAGCATTGCTACTATTGGGCGTCTGTTGCGTCGCACACTTCAGCTATATCAATAAACTGAACAAGGTGTATTAACCTGCCATAATTGTCGCATTGTAAAAAGTGCAAAGCTGCATGGTAGAAACGCCATGCAGCTTGTTTATTTTAATGTGATTGTTTTTCTTTCTCGCAAGCCTCTAACTTTCTACTATCCTGTATACCAGTTAAAGAATGCTATTTCTGTATGTTATAAAACTACCGATTGGTATATTGTACGAAAAAACTTCCCTTATCTCATGAACTATATTTCTTAAACACCGAACAACCAATATGTCCACCAAACCCAAACGTATTGCTCAATGCAAAGTTTACTTCTTTTGTTTTTGATGCGCCTAATGTTAAATCGAACTTATCTGCAAAATCACGTTCTACTTGCGTTGTGTTGATTGTTGGAGGAATAATGTTTTCACTCACTGCTTTTATGCATGCAATAGCTTCTATTGCACCGGCTGCGCCAAGCAAATGCCCCGTCATGGATTTTGTTGCACTGATTGAAGCATGTGGGTTTACACCAAATACGGATTCAATTGCTTTGAGTTCACTTAGGTCGCCTGTAGGTGTGGATGTTGCATGCACATTAATATAATCAACCTCGCCTGGTGATATATTGGCTTCTTCCAGTGCCAGCTTCATGCCCAATTGGGCTCCGGCGCCTTCGGGATGTGTGCCTGTTATATGATACGCATCAGCTGCCAATCCGCCTCCAACGATCTCGGCAATAATTGGTGCATTCCGTTTCATCGCATGATCATAACTCTCAAGAATAATGGCGCCTGCACCTTCACCTAATACAAAGCCATCTCTTTCAATATCAAAAGGCCTTGATGCCTGCAAATAATTTTCATTGTTGGTGGACATTGCTTTGGAGGCGTTAAATCCGCCTATGGAGCTTTCTGTAATCGATGCCTCCGAGCCGCCTGTAATGATCATGTCGGCCTTGTTCCAACGGATATAATTGAATGCATCAATAATCGCTGTATTGCTTGCAGAGCATGCTGCTACTGTTGTATAGTTCACGCCCCGTAAACCGTATTTGATAGAGATAATGCCTGATGCAATATTGATGATCCTTTTCGGGATGAAATAGGGATTAAAACGCGGTATTCCGTTGCCCGATTTGTATTCGGCGAACTGCTCTTCAAAAGTAGAAACACCGCCGTCTCCGGACGCCCAGATAACGCCAATCCTGTCTTTGTTAAGTGTGTCAAAGTTTATTGCTGCATTCGATACAGCTTCATAAGCCGATGCAAGTGCGTATTGCGTGAACAGATCATATTTCCTAATCTCTGCTTTTTCCATGGTTTGCAGCGGATCAAAATTTTTGACCTCGCAGGCAAACTTTGTCTTGAAATTGGTAGCGTCAAATTTGGTGATCAGGTTTGCCCCGCTTACACCATTGATCAGTGAGTTCCAGAATTCAGTAACGCTGTTGCCTAATGGCGTAACCGCGCCAAGTCCGGTAATAACAACTCTTTTCATATTTTAAAAATTGAACATCAAACATGTCGACACTGCATGGGCATAAACTACTCCTTCCTTATCGCGTAAGTCAGCTTCAACAAGGGCTGTCGTTTTACCCTTGTGGATGATTTTTCCTGTGGCAGAAAGAACAGGCGTTTGAAGGTTTATCCCTTTTAGAAAATTTACTTTTAGTTCCAACGTTGTGTAGCCCGTGCCCTTCGGCAAAACGGATTGCAGCGTACATCCCATTGCTGAATCAAGTACAGCTGTAATAACGCCGCCGTGAACACTGCCTAAAGGATTGAAATGATACTCCTGAGGCTCAAACAAAAATGTAGCTTCTCCTTCGGCAATTTCCGGCTTACTAAAACCAAGGGTATATAACAGTGGCGGAAGAGGAATTTCGCCGCTACTCATTGCCTGCAGGTATTCCATGCCGGACATTGTCCTTGCTTTTGACGCACCGGCGAGCGGATCGTCCCACGCGTAGGTTCTGCATCTGTTTTTTGTTGTCATATCATTTAATTATACCAACTGGTATATTTAAAAACAAAAAAATAGTTCGCTGATTTCCCTTCATTCAATTATAAAGTGCTTCGTTTGTTATTAAGTTACACAATGATGGTAAAATGATTGACAAATATAGGAAATAAATTTTGTAATATACCAATCGGTATAATTTATGGGTATATGGAGCAGAACCTCTAATTTAGTGCATTTGCCCATTGAATTATTTTAGTTTGGCAATTTCATTACGATTGCTAGTTCCATGGTGAAACAGATTTCGGAGGCTGGCACAGTGTAATAAATATATTTGGAGACTGTCTTTGGGTTTGTTTGTTGTTTTAAGACGCAAAGTCCCAGGCTCAAGACAGGGCCATGATGGATACTTTGGGAAAAGATAATTTATGCGATGCTCTAATACATGGCCGGACTTCGCGTAAATAAAAATGAACAGCTGCTGATACTGCAAGAAAAAGCTTTCATATTAGTTCCTTGACAATAAGCTGCCGGCGCAGTACATTAGATATTGTTTTGATAACCAACTCAAATGTTTAGTGATGAGAAAAAGAAGGTTCGACTATGATGTAATAGTAGTTGGTGCCGGAGCTGCAGGGATTGCGTGCATGAAAGAGCTGGTTAACCGTGGTTATACCAACACTATATGCCTTGAAGCATTGAACGCAGTTGGAGGTCGTGTCAGGTTTAACAATAAGTTTGGCGATGTTGGTGGCATGTGCCTTCATTTGCCCGAAAAATTGTTGCGAATTCAAAATTTACATGAAGAATTTTGGGGCGCAGCTGATCTCATCAGTTTTGCAAGAAAAAATGACTTCCGGTTTATACGGGAGAATGAAAAGCCCAATTTCAGACTTTACAAAAATGGACAAAGAATAAAAGAAAGCCTGGTAAACAAAGCGAATGATGCCATAGAAACAACAATTGAAAACACGATCAAAAAAATTGAACGAAGGGAGTTACCGTCCGATATCTCACTAAAAGATGCGTTTTCTAAAATATTCAATGACGATCTATGCCGCTCTCTTATTTCAACCATATATTCCAACACTGACACGGGTTTAGATGCAGAAGAGATATCATTCATGGATTATATCAATACAATGCCGTCTAATCCTGGTTTGTTTCCGCAGGACGGGATGGGCACATTACTTAAGGCGTATGCCCGGTCAATTCGAAATTACATTTCCTTCAGTAAGGAAGTTATATCTGTTAAAAGCGAAAAGGGGAGTATTTTAGTTGCCTGCAGAGATTCAATAACGAATGCGACTTTCGAACTAAGCACTAAGATGCTTGTAATAACAATTTCTGTTGGCGTTCTGAAATCATGGATAAAGGAAAAAAGGATCGCTCTGCCGGAAGAAAAGGTCAGCGTGATCAACAGTCTTCAAATGGGCTACCTGAACAAGAATATTCTCTTAATGGACGAACTTTTTTTCGACGAAAACCATATTAGCAGTTTCACACATATAAACATCAGAAGCAACCGGCTAAATAGGGATGCCAATTTTCTTGCTTTGAAGATGTTCGGCAAACACATACTAATAAATTTTGTTGGTGGGAAAAAATCGCTTGAGTACGAGAAAAAGGGGACCGCGTATGCAAGGAATGCTTCTCTAAAAATTCTGGCGTCAGTTTTTGGTAAGGTTGTTTTCGACTACTGTAAAGACTCTTATTTGTCTCAATGGAATAAAGACAAATACTTTTTGGGAGCTTACAGTGCCGCCTCGAGAAATAACTTTCAGGCCCGGCTGTTACTTTCTCAGCCTTTGGATAAAAACATATTTAAGGCTGGAGAGGAAGTATTATATCATAGTGACCAAATGTCTTATCATACACATATCAGTGGCGCATTAGACAGCGGCTTCATCGTAGCTAATCAGGTTATTAAAGAACTGGCGCTTGAAAAGTCGTGATTCTTTTTTTCATGCAGGGCTATATGTTTGCGCCCGGGCATTCCGGCTCCTCACTTCACCCACAACTTCTTTTTTACAACTTGTTCTATCACCTGGTCTCTGTAATTTCTGCTGACAGGAATATTGTGGGATTGAATTCGCACTTCACTGCCATCAATCGCCTGTATTTTGTCGATGGCAACGATGTAGGATTTATGTACGCGGATGAATGATTGGCTGTCTAAATTCTGTTCCAGGTTTTTTAAGTACAGCAATGTCATAAACTTTCCGTTAACCGTGTAAATGGTTACATAGTTTTGCATTCCTTCTATGTAGAGTATATCGGCTATCTGGATCTTTTCATATTTGTTGCCGCACTTAATAAAGAAGTAATCGGGTGCATCGTTTTCTTTTGAAGGAATGTTTAATGCCTTGCTGGAGATGAGCTGATGATAATCCTTTGCCTTGGTTACTGACTTAAAGAACCTGTCGAACGTTATAGGCTTCAGCAAATAATCCAGCACGTTCAATTGGAAACCTTCTAACGCGTAAGTCGGAAAAGCAGTTGTAATAATTACCATTGGCGGTTTCTGTGTAATTTTAAGAAATTCAATGCCATTCATTTTGGGCATTTGAATATCCAGGAAAATAAGATCAACAGTATGTTTGTCTAATACAGCCGTTAACTCAACAGGATTCTCACATGTAGCTGTAAGATGCAAAAAATCTATTTCTCTTACATAATTCGCTAAGCCTTCGCGGGCCAGTGGTTCATCATCAATAATTGCGCAATTTATCATCACATTACCGTATTAATGTTTTAAATAGCCAATGCCAGGTCCGGTTTTAATTGTATTCCATCTCCGCTAACTGCCTCTTCTGTTTGTAACAACAATTCAATATCAAACCGGCTGCCGTCGTTATTGATTTTTAGATTGTATTTTCCTGGGTAGATCAGGTCCAACCTTCGTTGAACATTATGCAGACCAATTCCTCCATAGTCAACAACATCTCCGGAAGCATTTGGCGATGTGCTGTTTGAAACAGTAAAATGCAGTAAATGTGTCTGGTCTATATGCAACCGGATAGCGATCCAATTGACTTCGTCTGTATGTTTGGATACATGCTTAAAAGCATTTTCAACGAACGTCATTAAAATAAAAGGAGCAATAGCCAGTGGCTTTGCATGATAACCTGTTAATTGAAAGTCGATCCTGAGGCGATCATTTTGCCTGAGCTTTTCCAGCTCTATAAAATTGTGCAGATACGAAATCTCCTTGTCTAACAGAATCTGATTGTCGTTACATTCATATAGCTGATGACGCAACAGATCTGAAAACTTGGCCAGCGAATCCGATGCCTTATCAGGGTTTTTATGGATCAAAAAAAATATTGAATTAATACTGTTAAAAAGAAAATGCGGATTGAATTGATACTTCAGGAATTTCAACTCTGTTTCCAGTTTTTCTTTCTCAAGCAATTGTTGATGACGCTGCGTTTGAATCCAGTTTTTTGTGAGTTTGATACTCAGTGCAAGCGTCATAGAGGCCATGGTTGATGGCAATGCAGTAGAGAAAAAGGAAAAGAAAGATGCATTTTTTCCATATAGATTGCTTATCGGTCTTCCTGATAAAAAAGCGCTAAAGAAATAACCCGATACTATTATTACCGAGGTGGCTAAAGTAATCAATAACAGGTAGCTGATATATAACGCATAACGCCCTTTGGCGAGATATTTTGGCAGAAGATAATACAGGTTTATGCAAACGGCTATCGTTTGGAAGACAACATAAAAGGAGAACTTGATGGAATAAGGCGTAAACAGCAGATTCTTCATTACAACAACAGGATCTCCAACTGCAACAACCCACCAGATGTAATTGTACAACAGCCAAAAAGGGAACTGGTATAATTTATACCTTGAAATCCAGTTTTGACCTTCTTTTTGGCGAGTGGTGATTTTCATTTGCCATGAATTTATTGATGTGAGATTATGGCGCCGCAAGAACTATTACAAAATACGCAGATTTTGGAGATTTTTTCGGCCACACTATACGAAATCACGGAAATACTTGACGAGCTGATCTTATGGGTATATAAAAGACGTGTAAGACATGTAAGACAGTAAGACATGTAAGATAGTAAGACATGTAAGATAGTAAGAGTTGAACATCGTAACCTGACACCTCACACCTGATACCTGATACCTCAAACCTTATGCCTTATAATTTATGCGGCTTGTCAATTCAGTACGACGCTTTGTCATTTGATCATTCTTAACTGTTATGGCGTTTGTTTCTTTGTTCTTGTTTTTCATTATCACATCACATTTTTAAATAGCCACAATATGAGATGTATGCTCATTATCCTGGTTTTATTTTGTGCGCTGGACATTTCACACGCCCAGGTGTCCGGCCGGGTGACAAAGGTTAACGGTCAGCCCATTGCCTTTGCTAACGTCCAGCTCCTTTATGCAGCAGACTCAACCAACCTTAAAACCGCCATCACTGATGAAAACGGAAGATACCGGTTGGAGAAAATTCCCGCGGGGCAATACATTATCAGAATAAATAGCGTTGCATACTCAACATATATCACGTCTTTTGAAACATCGAGCGGGCAGGAAAATAAAGATCTCGGAACACAGGTTCTGACAGAAAGTGTACAACAATTGGAAACCGTTGTGGTAAAGGCGCAAAAAGCTTTGTATCAGCAAACAACCACAGGCACAATCGTTAATGTTGAAAGCAGTATTTTATCAAAGGGCAGCAGTGCACTTGAAGTGCTTCAAAGATCGCCGGGCATTTTGATAGATTATAGAAACGGCGGCATTACCCTGAATGGCAAATCAGGTGTACTCATCATGATCGATGGAAGAATTTTACGAATGTCTTCTGCACAGATCATAGATTTTTTAAATAGTATGAGTGCCAATGATATTGAAAAAATTGAACTATTATCTATGCCACCGGCCGGCTATGACGCTGAGGGTAATGCGGGCATCATCAATATTGTACTTAAGAAAAATAAAAATTATGGGACGAGCGGATCTGTCAACGTCACGGCCGGTTATGGTTGGGCACAAAAGGCAACTGCCGGTATAAACCTTGCTCACAATACAAAGAAGATAAACCTTTATGGCACTTATACTTTTTCCCGCGACAAAACATATAGCGATCTCGATATAGTGAGCTATCAAAACATGCAGTTATTTGGTGGGCAGCTGGATGTCCGGTTGCATGATACTACTAAGGCCAGCCTCAGCAACCATGCAGCGACTGCCGGTATTGAGTATAAAATAACTCCACACACCACAGTAGGGGCCAATATAACGTACAATTCGAGCCACGACCTACGCACCACCTATTCTCATTCCACCTACAGACTTATGCCAGATTCAATTTTATTTTTTGATGGAACGAATGCCGGTACCGACCGCTGGAAAAATATGCTTGCATCTGTGTATGCGGAAAAACAATTGGGAAGCGGTGAAAAGCTTCTGTTTGATGCCGATTACCTACACTTCAATAACAATGGTCCGGCCGTTATCAGTAGCTCTTTTGTTACCAAAGAAGGTGCTGTTGTAAACAATAATGACAGTCTTTTTTCACCCAGTCAGCGAACGTTTGCAAATACTTCTATAAACGTTATTGTTGGCAAAATGGATTATACAAGGCAGCTCTCAAAAAGGATTAAACTTGAAGCTGGATTTAAAGGCACATTCACCAATGTATCAAGCCATTCAGGGATTGAAAGCCTTGTAAACGGTGAATGGGTAAATCGTTCGGAAAGCGCCAGCGGCATTCTTATGAAAGAGGGCATTGGCGCAGCCTATGCGTCGGCAAATGTTGAGTTAAGCACTGCTACCAATCTTGTCGCCGGATTGCGTTACGAGTATTCTTCTACCTACATGAGCGAACCTGATACAAAACAACACGTGATTGAACGAAAATCAGGCATGCTATTTCCAAATATTTCGGTCACGCATAAACTGAAAAATAAATCTGAGCTGCAACTGTCTTACACAAAAAGAATAACGCGTCCGACATATAATGATCTGGCCTCTTATGTAGGCTACAGTGATCCCACCGCTGTTTACACCGGCAACCTGTTTTTAAAACCGACAATAACACATAACCTCAAGCTGGGTTATTCCTTTAGAAGCTATGCTTTCTCTGTGTTGCTGAGCAGGGATGTTAATCCAATTGCAAGATATCAATTGACAGAAAGCCCATCGGGTGATATATTATTCGTTTCGCCTCAAAACCTGTTATGGCAAAATAATATGAGCTTTCAGGCTACCATACCTTTAAAAGTAAATAACTGGTGGAATATGAGCTATACTTATACAGGCGGACCGCGAATGTTTAAACTTGACTACACTAAGCGTCCTGTTGAAAAAACTTATTTCGGATTTTCTTTTAATTTTACCCAATCATTTAAACTTCCACGCAGTTTCTCATTTGAATTATCGGGTTGGTATAACGGATCTTCTTATAATGGCTCTGTAAAAATGGGTGGCTTTGGCGCCTTAAATGCGGGAGTGAAAAAAGAACTCAAAAACAATTGGGGCACACTTCAACTTGCCGCAAGCGATCTGTTACGAAGCGTTCATATTCATTCCTACTATGGAGCTCTTACCGATGAAGCTTTTCATATCACCAATCATGTTATATACAATCCTGAATCAACCAGGTTTCCAATTGTAAAACTCACGTACTCAAAATCTTTTGGCAGAGCAGCAGGTAAAAAAGAAAAGCAAAACAATGGTAGTTCGGATGAAAGTGAAAGGATCCGGAAAGAGTAACAACAAAGGGTTTTTCTTTCTTGTATTAAAAAAACTCTGTGAAACTCAGTGCCTTCTCCTGTATTTCTCTGTGTAACCATAATTTTCATTCAATACCATGAACAATTATAGTTACACAAAGAGCACTGAGCAGACACAGAGCTGCACAGAGATTATGCTTGCAAACAAATCTCAATCTTTTAACGCAACAGTTGCAGTTTTTATTTGCTTGTTGTCTTCCCAAACACAAAGCACTGCTTTGTTGTTTGCAGGTTTTAAAACGGGAAAGCTTCCTTTACCAAGCGTAACTTTACTTCCGCCAGGTAACAGGCACGTAATTTCACCTTTGTTGACCCAGGCGTACGTTATATTATTTGCTATTGCTGTGATCACGCAACTCTTGCCCTCACCAATTTCTTTTTCTGGTTTGCCCGGCTCTTCGGCGTATATTGTAGCCTTTCTGCGCCAGACTGTTTCGGTTTTGCCATCGTCCGTTACTGTGATCCCACCACCATCCATGGGGCATCCGTTCAGCGCCCAGCTTTCCGTGCCCAGTTTCGTCGCCTGGCCAAAGCTAACGCCATTATCCAATGATTGAATTAAGTATAAGTCTCTATTGCCTTGCAGCCAGTTGCGAAACATAACCTTTATCGTATTGTTTTTTACGTACACTGAAGGTTTGCAACATTCACATACTGTACTATCGGGCGATGAATAAATGAGCTTGTTTTTCGACCATGTTTTGCCGCCATCCGTTGAGCTTGCACCCACTATCTTATTGCGTTTGTTTCCACGCAGATCAAGCCATACCGCATACAATAGGTTTTTATCACCGCTTAGGGACATTAATCCCTCTTTAGCAACAGTGTCTATGTCGTTCACTCTTGTAGGTGAGGACCATCGCTCCGGCGAAGTTTTGGTGAATGAAAATATATCGCCTCCGGTGTTAGAAGCCATGACGGTTATACCCGCTTCGGTTGCTGCTATTTGCGGTCCACGGGAATAAGCAAGCATAAGGTTGTTGACTTTTGCAACCAACGAAGGTTTTGAAAAATTACGTCCGCCGTCGGTTGACATGCAGTATAAAATGCTATCCCCATTGCCATAAACCAGATGCAGATTGCCTGATTTATCGTTGATAGCATTGGGCATTTGTCCATGCGAAACGATAGATGTGGTTACATTCGGATCTTTCTTTTTCCAGCTTAACAGGGATAATATCAAAAGACCGGGCAAACAGTAATGGTAAAACTTCATATGAATTCAATTGTTAATGGAATATAATGATTTATTGAACATTTATTCCTGTTTTTCGGGATTCTGCTGCTAAAAAGGAAAGTACCGACAATTCAAATTAATTACAATAAGATGGTAACAAATTGCGTGATTGAAGAATATAGTTTAAGTAACAGCACTTTCATTCTACCACATTACAGCCAAAATCTGTTCTCGTTCGATGATTGTTCTGTAGATGATAATTTACAGCAAGCGTGTGGCCAGTTCAAAACATATTTTGTTTAATGTTTCTCATATATAAGCAGTTAGTTTTGGTAAACGCCCGGTATTTTTATGCCGGGTTTTTTGTGAATAGATGTTGGTGAAATAAACATAACACGTTGGTGCAATTGTAGAGACGTTGCATTGCAATTGTAGAGACGTTGCAATGCAACGTCTCTACGGGCGTTCCGCCCGTAATTAAAAAAATCAACCTGCAACTCCGGCCTTTGTCGCATCCGGAACCTCTATCAATTTCCCCGATTTTACATCATAAATATACCCATACACAGGAATTGATTTGGGAACAAGCGGGTGACCTTTTATACGTTTTACATCTTCTGTTACGCTTTTGGCAAGGTCAGTAAAAGTGAGGAAGGAAATAAATTTTGCTTCATCAGAACCGCCGCTTTCATCGTTGTTTTTCCAGCCGGCATCAGTTATAGAGGCTGTCAGCAGGCTAGTTGACAAAAGGTTCCGCATTATTTCGTCAGTGAACAACTGCATACCACAATCTGTGTGGTGTATCACAAACCATTCTTTTGTTCCCAAAAGCTTGTGGGATATGATGAGAGAACGGATCGCATCATCACTGGCGCGGCCGCCTGCATTGCGGATAACATGCGCATCTCCTTCAGCAAGTCCGGCATATTTTGCCGGGTCAAGTCTTGCGTCCATACATGTAAGTATTGCAAATGCTCTTGCAGGTGGTAAAGCAAGATTTGCCTTATCGCCAAATGAATCGGCATATTGTTTATTCGCTTCCAGAACTTCTGTCAGTACGGGGCTGTTTTCAGCTGAAGAGGTGTTTGACATAGAGTAAAATTTAATTGTTTAATAATTATGTTAGATCTGATACCAATTGAGCTGCTGAGAAAGGGATTAAAAAGTAAATGCTATTTTATCTACACGCAATTGTTTAACAAATAAACCAACATCCATATTCCAAAAAAATACAAGCGCATTACATTTCTCTACAAAATTAGTAGGATATTATTTTTTTGCAAGTTTTGCGGTAACTATAATTATTTCTTAAAACCAACGCAACAGGCAACGAAAAGATGCTCCGGCTACTCTTTGAAAAAAAACTGCTATGAAACTTATTTACCCTTTATTAACGTGTTTGCTTTTTAGCGCTTGTTTTTCTCCATGGTCTGGTTATAACCCAGACCCTCTTCCGCCGATAGTTAAAGCCTGGGTTCCGGTGTATGGACCGGATAGCATCTATAAAAAAGTTACCTACATTGATAGCGCCTATCCTGTTAGAAATGCAGGAAAAATTTATGTGCTTGGCAGGTATATTTACCAGGCTGAAACGGGCGAGGGTATTCATGTAATAGACAACGCTACGCCCTCAAATGCCAGGCGCATTGCATTCATTAAAATAAACGGGTGCCAGGAAATTGCCATGAAAGGCAATTATCTATACACCAATAATTACAACGACCTGATAACTGTAGATTTATCTGTCGCCTCTAAAGCAACTGTTGTTTCCCGGCAAAAAAATGCTTTTACAGCCCTTTCATCTTCGTCAGCCTACTGGTATTTACCGCCACCTCAAAGTGGCTATTGCGTTTGTGCTAACAACTATCCTGATTCCGTTATTGTTTCATGGAGAGAAGACTCTGTTACAACGAAGGATCATTGCGTTGGATACTATTAGATATGGATGGTGATGCGTTTGTTTTTCCGTTTTATTAATTAAAAGATAATGTTATGAAAAATATATGCTTTATAATTTTTCTCTCTGTAATAGCATCTGCCTGCAGCAAAAGCAGCAGTTCAAGTTCTTCAGAAAGCTCATCATCCGGACAGGGCGGATCGCTGGCCAGGTTTACAGTTGTCAAAAACTTTTTGTATATGGTGGATTGGAGTTCGCTGAAGTGTTATGACATTTCACAGCCTTTATCTCCCGTTCTCAAAAATTCGGTACCGTTGAATTGGGATACTGAGACGATATTTCCCTATAACAACAACTTATATATTGGATCAAGAAATGGCATGTATGTTTTTTCACTGAAAGATCCTTCAAACCCCGTAAAGCTTGGAGAGGTCTCGCATCTTAGAAGTTGTGATCCTGTAGTAGCAAATGATACAATGGCCTTCGTAACCCTGAGGGCTGGCACCACCTGTGGTAACGTTACAGAAGGGCTTTACGTCTACAACATAAAAGATCCGCTGAAGCCGGAAGAGGTGAAACTGCTGCCCATGACAACGCCTATAGGGCTGGGGCTAAATGACACTATCCTGTATGTATGCAGAATGAGTGATGGATTGAGTGTAATTAACGTTAAGAAGCCTGGCGAGCCGGAGATCCTGCAAACAATTAAAGGAGAAACCTTTAAGGATGTAATTGCATATAATAATTTGTTGATCACGTATGTTAGCAATGGGTTGATTCTGTATGATATTTCAACACCGGCGGAACCGGTGGAATTAACGCGATTAACCAATTGAATTGGTTAAACACATGTAGAGACGTTGCATTGCGTAGAGACGTTGCAATGCAACGTCTCTACAGGCGGAACGCCTGTTGCAATTGCCAAACCCTACCTTTCAAACGCAATCCATTGAACCATCGATTGCTGAAAACGCAATGCGTTGTTTACGTACAAAAGATAAAGATCATGCGATCCTTTGATGCCGGAGATGCTGCATAACATTTCCGATGGCCCCTTGGCATTGGCATTCTGTGGGAACACTGCAATGCGTTGGCCGTGTAATGAATCAAGATGCACTTCAAAACTTCCGCCGGAACCTGTTGTGTGCAGTTTGAGTTGCCGGATGCCTGACAGATCTATATTTTTTACTACAGCATTGCTGCCGTGAATTGCGCTTAATCCATTGCTTTCTACTTTCATGTCGGTGAGGTTGGTGAAGTCCTGTGGGGAGAGTTTGTTGGTCCGCAAAACATGTGATGCGGTGGCAGACAATGGCCCGATTATTTTTCCGCCGCGATCAGTATAGCTTGCTTCAATAACATAGAAGCCATTTTTTTCCGTTGTGGCCTTGTTTGTTAATGTTAAACTTCCTGCAAGGGGTATTTGTTTTGCGGCGGTGGTATTGGCTTGTAATGAAAGAATATATTTTACAATTTCAGTAGTTTGTTCTGTTGTCAACTGCGGATGAGCGCTCATCTGTGCTTTGCCCCATACACCTGAGCCACCGGTTATGATTTTATTTGCAAGCTTAGGTACAAGCTTGTCATCTTTTGCTGACTGCCTGAAATAACGTTTTGATACCGAGTAAAAATCCGGACCAACGGATTTGTCTTTTAATAAGTGACATGATTTGCAATCACTTTCATTCAATAATATTTCTCCGCGGTTTACGAGCTTGCCATCGCTGGTTGTTAATCCTTCCTGTGCGGGCTGATAAGATAATGTTGCTGTAACATTACGCCCGTCAATGCCATTTTGTAATGTGCCATCTTCATTGTCGGTCACGAGTATCTTGTATTGTAATGCATCGTGATAGAACGTATTATTATCAAGCACGATTGATATTTCCGGCGAACTGTTGCCAATTTTTATTTCCTTACGATTTGAGCTTTTGAGACCGGAAGGGTCTGTAACCATAACCTCAACATGGTGAAGGCCCGCATTGCTGAATGTATATTTCAAATCACTTGTTGTGTCGCTCATTTTTTTGCCGTCTATGATCCAACTATAGCTTAGCAGATCTTTATCACGATCAAATGAGTTGCCTGCGGAAAATGATACAGTCAACGGTTCCGGGCCAGACTCGCGATCTGCTTTCAGTTGCGCAACCGGCGCGCGATTGCCCGCATTGTATTCTATGCGCACCAGCCTTGCTTCAGGATTAGGTCCCCATGCGACGCCAAATTCAAGCATGTATAACGCGCCGTCGTGCGGACTAAAAGCCATGTCAATCGGTTTGTTGAACTTTTCAGTCGGCATCAGATCTTCTATTTTTTCCAGCTGCTTATCATCGTTAAGTCGCACAACTTTCAACCAGTTTCGCATCCAATCACCAATGAACCATGCATTATCAAAATATTGTGGAAACTTGATTGATGACCGTAGCTTTTCATCGTAATGATAAACAGGCCCGCCAATTGCAGCACGGCCACCTTCACCCATTGATGGAAACTTATCAGACTTAGTATAAGGATAATAAATGGTTGCAGGTTGTGCAGGCGGCAATATTTGTGACCCGGTATTCAATCTCGATTTGTTAGATGGTTTTGCAGCATCGGGCGTATCGAGTAATTGATTTGTCTCAAAATCAATATGCGGGTAAGCTATATTGTTTCCTATGAAGAGTGGCCACCCGTAATTGCCTGCTTTAGCAGCGATATTAAATTCATCGTAGCCTCTGGGCCCTCTGCTGCTATCCACGCCTGCATCGGGACCAATCTCGCCCCAATAAAGCGTATTACCTGGTTTGTCTACATAAATGCGATATGCGTTACGACATCCCATAATGTAGATCTCAGGTCGCCCCATCTTTTTGTCGCTGAATAGATTTCCCTCGGGAATGGTATAACTGCCATCTTCTTCTGGATGGATGCGACATATCTTGCCACGCAGATCAGCTGTATTGGCGGCTGCCCGCATATCATTCGCCAATTCATGTCCCGCGCGTTCGTCGTGAGGGGAGTAGGTGGTTTCAAATGCAGTGGTATTGTCACCCGTTGAAAAATAAAGATTGCCATTTGCATCAAATGACATTGAACCTGCTGTATGGCAACAAGTGTTATCGTATGGGATCTGTACCATTTTCTTTTCGGTGCTTAGATCCAAAGAATCATTTACCAGTGTGAAGCGTGAGACCTGCGCAATTTTCTCTTGTATATCCGGAAGAAAATAGTGGAGGTATATCCTATGATTGTCAGAAAAATGTGGATCGAGCGCCATGCCGATCAATCCGAACTCTCCATTATCTGAGTTTTTGATGTAACCGATTTGTTTGATTGCTTTTGTACCAGGATTTAACTTCATAAGCAGCCCATTGGTCTGTATAAAGTAAACGCTGCCATCTTCTGTAATCTCCAGCTCCTGCGGATTGTAAAGGTGTTCTTGTAGAACGACGCGTTTAAACCGGTCTTCATCGGGCATGTTTTTTTCGTTGCTTTTCATGTTCTTACATCCTGCTGTCAGTACAAATAAAATTAGAAGACATAAAAGTGTTTTTGAGGTGGTTTGATGGCTAAGCATGTTGGTGAGTTGTGAATGTATTCTTCTAATATAATATTTATTGTTGTTTTTAATGTGAACGGGAAACCTATTTATTAAAGCGTTATAAATGAGCAGGATGGTGCAGGATGGTTGAGGTGGGTATTTGGCAATGTTGTATTTGTAGAGACGTTGCATTGCAACGTCTCCACGCAATGCAACGTCCCACGCAATGCAACGTCTCCACGCAATGCAACGTCCCACGCAATGCAACGTCTCCACGCAATGCAACGTCCCACGCATTGCAACGTCTCCACGCAATGCAACGTCCCACGCAATGCAACGTCCCACGCAATGCAACGTCTCCACGCAATGCAACGTCCCACGCAATGCAACGTCCCACGCAATGCAACGTCTCCACGCAATGCAACGTCCCACGCAATGCAACGTCTCCACGCATTACAACATCTCCACGCATTGCAACTATTAAAAGTACCAGTGATTAAAACGAACGATTCAAGGTTGTTTTGTTTAGGTTCATAGTCATGTTTGTAGCAGCATTCTTTGGACAACTTGATGTCTTCTGTGGAGCTGGCGTGATTTATAATTACACACAGAAAGCCAGGAAAAGACACAGCGTGCACAGAGGATTTAATTGCAAATTGACATAAACAGTTGTTATAAGCCGTTATGCCGCTTTCTTCATCATTCTGTTCTTCAACCATTTTCTCACAGGAATATCAATGCTGATCATTACAATATAAGCCAGTAATATCATCGCAATTGTACCGGTAATGATGATGGGAGTCATTTGGCCGATGTTCGGTTTGTATTTTTCAACATAGCTCATGAAGATCCAGATGAACGGATAATGAACCATGTATAAGGGATAAGAGATCTCACCTGAAAACCGGCAGATCTTTGCAAAGGCCGGACGTAAAGTTGCGCCAGCGCCTAAAGCAACAAGGAATGGAAGATAAAAGATCACGATTGCCGGATCTACTATCCAGTTGAGCTCTTTTACAAAAGGAACCACGAAAGCCGCCACTGTTAAAATTCCAACCGAAAGAAATCCCAGTTTCGATTGAATGATCCAGCGCGAACGGTATACAAGGATGCCTGCCAAAAATGAATAGCTTACTCTTATCAGGCCACCAAGAATATTATCACCGCCCCAGCCACCGCTCAGATTGGTTGATCTGCGTGCCTCATAAGCCAATGCACCTGCAGCTATAACAAGCAGCACCCAAAGAATCTTTTTAGGAAGCCTGATAAGAACAATCGCATACACAATGTTCACTACATATTCCCAAAACAAGGACCATGTAGGCGGATTAAGATGAAAAAGATTAAAAAAGCGTTCGCGCACCACCGGATAAGGAATCATCAGACAAGAAGCAATAAACATCGGTAACAGCTTGTCTGCGTATTGTTGATGAAGATTGCTGAACGGATCAAATATAAAAGCCAGCAGGCCAATAATAGATCCTATAATCACCAATGGGTGCAAACGGATCAAACGCAGTTTTAAAAAAGACAGCACGCCAATTTTCTGCAAACGGTTATCATATGCGTAAGCAATGACAAAACCCGATAAGCAGAAAAAGAAATCAACCGCCAGGTAGGAGTGGGCAATGAAGCTTTGGGTATAATCCGGAACTGCAATTTCCATGAAATGAAAAATCACTACTGAAACAGCAGCAATTCCTCTTAGTCCATCCAAAATTTCAAAATGTTGCTTCGTTTTTAAAAGATCAACCCTGGGAGCTGTTTCAATCATTTCGTCCTGTTAAATAATGGCTCAAATAGTATGCGCCCCTTCATTCCGATCACACGTAAAAATGGGGGTATCGGCAAATATAACGGAAAAAGATAAAATATTGCACATGGTACAGAACATATAGCATTGGTAGTTTTGACACTTATTCTTACAAACAAAGGGGCAGAATAAAAGAAAGGATTATTTGATGGTTCTTTGTAAACAACAGAGAAAGCTTAAAGCTCAAAGCCTAAAGCTCAAAGCTGAACGAAGCGAACGTTTTTAAACCATTTAAGAAATATAAGAACAAATAAGAGCTTTGCCCAGGATGATATTAACACTTAAACGACAATGTATTTACTTAACCAGCGCCGACCTTCACCATTGACCATTCACTATTCACTAGTTGTATAGAAGGCGTATAAGAGTAAATAACAACTTTTACCTTAGGACTATGATAACACTAAAACGAGAATGCATTTACTTATCCAACCCGAACGTTCACTATTGACCATTGACTATTCACTAGTTGTATAGAAGTAAGGTGTCAGCGGCGCCAATGTTTCTTTGTAAACAACTGAGAAAGCTTAAAGCTCAAAGCCTAAAGCTCAAAGCTGAACGAAGCGAAGGTTTTTAAACCATTTAAGAAACATAAGAACAAATAAGAGCTTTGCCCAGGATGATATTAACACTTAAACGACAATGTATTTACTTAACCAGCGCCGACCTTCACCATTGACCATTCACTATTCACTAGTCGTATAGAAGGCGTATAAGAGTAAATAACAACTTTTACTTTAGGACTATGATAACACTAAAACGAGAATGCATTTACTTATCCATCCCGAACCTTCACTATTGACCATTGACTATTCACTAGTTGTATAGAAGTAAGGTGTCAGCGGCGCCAATGTTTCTTTGTAAACAACTGAGAAAGCCTAAAGCTCAAAGCCTAAAGCTCAAAGCTGAACGAAGCGAAGGCTTTTAAACCATTTAAGAAATATAAGAGCAAATAAAAGTTTTGCCCAGGATGATAATAACATTTAAACGACAATATATTTACTTAACCAGCGCCGACCTTCGCCATTGACCATTGACTATTCACTAGTTGTAAATTAATTACGTTGTTCTAGAAAATGCTATTAAGTAAGCTTTGGGAAATAAGGACTGACGGAACCGGGTTCTTAAATATCCTTACATACCTTATGTGGTTTAAAAAATTACATCAGCTTTCTCAATTCCGCCAGCCTGTCAATTCCAATCGTTGGTTTTATAAAACCTCTCAATGGTCTGGCAAGGTCGAAAGTTATGTAGATAATTATTGATGCCAGCAACAAAAAGCCTACTATAACAAGCCATTCCTTAGGCTTAATGTTGGCGGGCGTTGTAAAACCGCCGATAAAGCTGATACATAATGCCAGAAAAAAAAGCATGTAGACCACCAACTCGGGAACATCAGACAGGAGCAGTGCATCGCGTTTGGAAGCAATGTCATACATGCCGGTGAGAGAAGCCAACATATTGGCACTGGTTATACCCATGTTGGGCAGATGTGACGCTGCTATTGTTTTCATCCAAAGTTGCTTTTTGACATCTTCGGTGGTTTGTTTTGCTTTGATAAATTTTTCGAGATCTGCTGCGTATTTGTAATAATCTATCTGCGCTTCCAGGTATTTCTGCATGTCAGGTCGCAGGCCGGTACGAATGCTATCTGGAAACGTCTCAACGCGCAGGATAGTATTCCGGATGACGTTTGATTCATCAACCATAATGGTGCGTACGTTATCAAATCTTGCTGAGGACTGGCTGAAAGTAAACGCCAGCATAAAGCCCCATAGCCCAAAGAGTGCACCGAGCAGCGAGTTAACACCACCTCTGGATTCCTGTACATCATGGCTGAAGAATTTAATTTGGACTAATTTTCCCAGAGATACCATGAAAATGCATCCGACGAAGAGAAACAGGCATAGTACCCAGGCATCTGTTCTAAATAACAAAGAATATTTCATTTTCCGTTATATTGAAAGTATAAAGTGATATGTGTTGGATGAGCAGGTCATTAATTAAATAACCGGCTTCGCGGCGGGAGGATATTTAAGAACAGTACGTATTTCGCAGCATATATTCAATTTTGGTTTGTCTTTTATTAAAGCAGCAAGTAACCCTGTGAATGGCAGAAGGGGGCAGGATAAGTTTACTGCGTTCAAATGAGGTCCGGGATAATCATCGTTAAGCATTCTTCAGCTTCACAATCTCCTTTCCTCACAAAAATGTCATCTTTAGTTTAAGTTAAACATTTCAAATGGCTTCGCCAAGCGCAAGGCAGTATCTATTGGGTTTTTACTGTAAAACCTCGCTTCGGGAAAAGGTGAAGCCGGGTACAAAGCGGTTCCGGAAATGATCAACAACCTGTTGAGCGCATCTTAAACAGAAATGACCGTTAAAAATTTAGCCTCCAACAGACTTGATTTCCGGGTTATAAATAATAATTGTAAAAAGTACACTTTTTTTTGTTTTTTGAGAAAAAGCGCTATTTTTATAAATGTCAATTATACATTTATAAAAATGGCGAAAAGATCTCAACGAACTGTAACCTAAAGCAAAACCCGGATTATTAAGGGATGGCAGTGTTTGAACGAAGATCAATTCGATAATATGGCAACAAGACGAATACGCACCGTCACGACGATAGGAGAGGTCCCACAAAATTAAACCTGTTGAATGTTTGGAGATGTCTCCTGTCGTTGACATGATGTTCAATCTTCGTCAACGCAACTTAATATGATCGTCCGTAACGGCCTGGTGATAAGAAGCAATATCGAATAACACAGTAAATGTCGTGGCAAATGGCGAGCAGGTATCCACCAGTCAGCAGCAGTTTGTAGCCATTCCTTACTATGCATGGGCCAACAGAGGTAAGGGAGAAAATGCTGCTATGGTTTCGGGAGAAAGTGAAGGATGTACAGTTATTTACAGAATAAAGCGGTGGATCGTACAATGAGGAATGGATGAAAACAGCAGATTGTTTTTGGCAAATAACTAAATACCCCCGGTGTATTCCGGGGGATTTAGTATCAAATTTCAGGATGATTGTTTGATGTATTCCATGACTCCGAATTTGGAATTCATCACTCTTTTATTTTGATCAAAAACTTCCATTGTAAAATCCGTGATCATTATACCGGATTTGATGGTCAGTTTCTTATTGTCACTAGAAAGTTTCCATTTGCCCTTGCTAACTTTTTCACCGTTGATGCTTTCAAACTCATCGCCTTCTTTAAACACCTGGTAAACCTGGTCGGTTTTGAAGTAGGTTTTAATATCCCTGTCTTTTCCGTCAGCGCCTGTCCAGCGAACCAGTTTCCACTTGCCGATCAGTTCTTTTGCAGTCTGCGCATGAGCAGCAGTCAAAGAAAACAGAACGGCCAGCATCACCAATATCTTTTTCATAAATCTATTTTTTTGCAATGTTCAATATTTTGGCGAAAACTGCAAAAAATGAGCCATCAAAACCATTGGTAAACAGCATAAAACCGAATGCTAAATATATATGGCGTAAAATGTAAGATGTTTGAAATTTGTATGTTTTTGTTTGAATTTTGTGGAGGGTAATGGGACACAGAGGGCACGGGAAGACACAGAGTAGCACAGAGAATAGTGCAGACATGTCATACTTAGCGTTGCAATGACTCGATAAAGCACGTTCACTCATGTTGACGAGCCATGCTTAATAAGACCAGATTGAAATGACTATACGAGAAGAGTTTGACAGCTTCAAATAGCGATGGCTACAATTGAAGCCCTAGTTAATGAGAGGCTGTTTTGGTTTGTTAGTACCCCGGTAATCTTACCGGGGTTTTGTTTTTGTAGCTTATAGTAAATTATGTGGTTGGGTACCGGTTGTAAATAATCCAGATCATAATTAACCTGGGACGTAGCCTGGCAAAAAAAATCAGGATAGCATTGGAGCAAATCAATGATCCTTAAATCAGAGATCTTCAAATCAGACATCCTGAAATCAGCGATCACTACATCAGCGATCATCACATTCATCCTACATCTCTCTCGACATCTTATTATTTCCCGGGAAATCCAGCGTTTCCTGTTTAGTATTAAACTTATTCAAGCGGAAATTGAGACTAACTAAAAGAAATCTTGACAATACATTTGACCTTGTATCCTGAATGTAGTTGTCACCGGTGCTGCGCCAGATGCTGACATTCTGATTCAGCAGATCATATGCTTTCAGTTTTAACCATACATCTTTTTTCTCGGAGAAATACTGCACTACATCTGCATTCAACATGTTGATGGTTGTGTTATACCCGGCTGCCTGGCCGGTTGTTTGCCTGTAATCATAGTCAATATTGATTTCTGTTTTACCGGAGATGGAGAAGGTTACATTGGGGCTTACAACAAAGAAATAGGAAGTGTTGCTTAGATCTGGCTGAAGAGAGTAGTCGCTTGTTTGTCTGACAAGACTAACATCAGTATGAAGATCTATCCATTCAGGTGTGTCGTATGTCAAACCCATGTAAACTTTTGAATAAGTATTGTTGGTTTTGTTTTCCTCGCCATTCAACAGATTGATGTTGTGAGAGGCATTGGCATACAGGTTGATGTTCCATTTTATTTTTTCTCTTCCGAAAACGAATGGTCTGAAATAAGAGAACCATGCGTTCCAGTTGTATGCTCCGTCCATGTTAACAGGTTGTGTTGCCTGCCTTCCGGTAGTTTGATCGAAAGTGTTGCTGCTAACAATGTTGTCTACGATGGCAGAGAAACTTGCGTTGGAGTTAAAGCCTGTTTCTTTGCGTGAATTGTAGTAGTTGTATGTATAGCGCGCATTGTGTATTTGCGCAAACTTTAATCCCGGATTGCCGAGTCTTAAATACAAAGGGTTGGTATTGTCCACTATCGGCTGCAATTGTATAGCCTGAGGCGCTTGTAAATTGAAATTGTAATAAACGTTGAATCTTCTTCTTCTTCCGTTTGAATAATAGCTAAGGTTAGGAGAGAAGCCTGCATAAGATTGTTTGTAAGATGTGTCTTTACCAAAAGTCTCACTCACAAGCTTTGCATCCTGCCAACGGGCGCCAACCCCAAACCCACTGTTCTTGCCATTATAATTATAGTTAACGGATGCCGTATTGTTGTACGTAAAATTATTGAAGTGATTGCTTAGCGAATCATTGAAATGATCGTAATAGCCTGTTTGGGCGTTATAGTCATACACTTCTTTGGGTGAATTATTTTTGCCATAACTGTAATTGTATCCAAAGTTAAGAACACCCCTTCTGCCAACCGGCTCACTGTAGCTCACACTGGATCCCAAACGTGTTCCGTGATCCTGGTAATTCTGATATTGATTCAGTAACAAGCTATATGCGGTGCTATCAACAGGCGTGAAGTAGTTATTTGATTGATTATAGCTACCTGATTGCCTGTTATTGATATCATGCCAGAAGTTCATGAACAAGTTCCTTCTTGTTTTGCCAAAGCGGTGATTGAGACTGATTTGACCATTTGACGTAGGAACGGTTGTTTTGTTGGTGCTTAGCCTGGCGCCCTCATTTATTTTTACAGCTCCGCCGGGCAATGTTGTATTAAAAACTGAAGCTCCATCATAATGGCTGATATTATATCCTGCATTTTGATTAACGCGAACCATAGTGAGTGAATCCGGTTTAAATTCAAGATAGATGCCGGTATACAAATTATTGTTGATGGATGTGTTGTTGTTTTTTTCGTCGTAATAAGTGGAAGAATCAGTGAATATGTTCTGCCTGCTGATCGATTGTTGTTTCACTGTCTTATTCCTGTCATAACCAGCCCACGCGCTGAAGTCGAGCGTCTTGCCAAACTTATCGGCATAATTGGCTTTCAGTTGTTTATTGTCGGTGATGCCGTTCCAATTGTCGTAAGAAGCATTATCACTACTACCGTTGTCATTTCTTCCTGTGTTATTCGCTCCGGCTACAATGGCTATTTTACGCTCATTGTTAAACATGTTGACATTGCCTTTTACCTCGTACCGGTTGTCTGTTCCGTATCCTGCATATTCTTTGCCAAACAGGCCACGTTTTCTGTTCTTTTTCAATGTGATGTTGATGATCTTTTCACGAACACCATCTTCAACGTTTGTTGCCAATGCCTGGTCACTACGTTTATCAATCACCTGGATCTTGTCAATGATGTCTGCAGGGAAGTTTTGCGTAACGGATTTTAAATCAGATCCAAAGAAAGGTTTGCCATCTACATAGATCTTAGTGACAGGCTCACCCTGGGCTTTTATTGATCCGTTTTTGTCAACCTCCATGCCCGGGATTTTCTTAAACACGTCTTCAACAGTACCGTTCTTGCGGACTTTAACTGCTGATGCGGTGAATTCGGTTGTGTCGGTTTTTATAGCTACGGTAGCTTTTTTTGCGACGATTGTAACCGATGTTAAAGCATCGTACGACGGTGCAAGAAAAATGGAGTCCATCGCAACTTTTGAATTTCCGTTTTTAAATGAAACAGCTTTGTCAAACGTTGTGAAGCTAAGTGCATTGATCCGCAATGTGTAAGGACCCGCTGCCATGCCGGAAAATGTAAATTTACCAGTGCTATCCGTTAGCACCGACCTAGCTACCGTTGAGTCTTTTTTTAATAACTGAACTGTTGCCTGAGAGACAGGATCCTTCGCGGGAGATGAAAATACACGGCCCGATAATTTTGTTTGCTGACTAAAGGCAGAAGTTACAGAAAGAAGTAGGAGTATCAAAATGATTTGATGGCGGCTGGCAGTCACTTTCTTCATACCACAAATTTAAAATCTATCTGTAAAAAACGCTGCATCTTTTGCCGTATAAAAAATGTTATTTACCGCAGAAGCTAATGACTGGTAGTTAAAAGCTGTGAGCTATCAGCTATTAGCTATTAGCTATGGAAGCGATTGACAAATCCGGTCTAATGAAAATATGTTGATACAAATGAACATACATGATTTGTAGCCAGGGATTTGGCTTTCGCCCGCGCAAATTATGTTTATCGTTAAACAGTTCGTGAGACACGAACCGTGGCATTGGTTTTCGCCTTTTGTGGAAACAATCACATTGGTGCACAGGTTAAAGCAGATAGCAAAAAGGCTTGTTGATTTAAAAAAATCAACAAGCCTTTTACCTATATAAATCTCCCTTTAGGAAAGCTGACAGCTGATAGCTGAAAGCTCATAGCTCTATGACTTACTCACCACACCCATTTTTCCCAATAGCTTCCTGTTTTTACGATCATGTATAAACTGGTAAACCAACGAGTAAATAATTGGTAAAATAAGCAACGTCAATATAGTCGATGTTATCAAACCACCGATTACGACAATCGCAAGCGGTTTTTGTGTTTCGCTGCCAATACCGGTACTGATTGCTGCGGGCAACAGACCTATAGCAGCCATCAGGGCGGTCATTACAACAGGTCTTACACGGGAGATAACACCTTGTAGAATAGCCTGGTTCAACGTCATTTTTTGTTCCAGGTTTTTCCTGAATACAGTGATGAGGATCACACCGTTCTGAATACAAACACCAAACAGGGCGATAAAACCAATACCTGCACTGATGCTGAAGTTCATTCCTGTTACATGTAGCGCGAGTATGCCTCCAATGAGTGCAAACGGTACATTCAGAATGGTTAACACAGCATCTTTTACATTGCCGAACATCATGAATAAGATCAGGAAAATTGCAAGCAGACAGACAGGCACAACATTAGACAACGTTTTGGTTGCCCGTTGCTGGTTTTCAAATTCGCCGTTCCACGACATTCTGTAACCTTCGGGAAGTTTGACCACTGCGTTTACTTTGTTTTGAGCATCGGCAATAGTGCTTCCCAGGTCTCTGCCACGAACGGAGAATTTCACCGGTATGTAACGCATGTTATTGTCACGATACACAAATGCAGGCCCCGTTAGTGTATGAATAGCAGATATTTCCTTGAGGGGGATTTTTGCACTATCCTGCGTTGGGATCATTAACCTTTCAATTTTTTCACGCGTATCCCTGAAATCTTTCTGATAGCGCACACGAATATCAAATTTGCGTTCACCCTCATACAATTCTGTTGCTGCCTTACCTCCAAGGGCCATTTCGATAACAGCCTGAGCATCGGCAGTGTTCACACCATAAAGCGCCATTTTTTGCTGATCCAGTTCAATTCGGAACTCCGGCTGACCAAGATTTCGAAGAATACCAAGATCTTCAACACCTTCAACTTTGCCTAGTGTTGTTTGAACGACATCGGCCAGCGAGTCAAGCACCTTGAAATCCGGCCCGAATATTTTCACTGCGAGTGACGCGGGCACACCCGCAACAGCTTCTTCCACGTTATCACGGATTGGCTGTGAATAATTGAGCAGAAGTCCGGGTATTTTGCTTAGCTGCACGTTCATGCTATCTATCAGGCCCTCCGTTGTAATGCCTTTGCGCCATTCCTCTTTTGGCTTCAGATCAACCGCAATTTCAACGTTGAAAAAGCCCTTAGGATCTGTTCCGTCATTCGTTCTGCCGATTTGCGCAAGCGTGTGTCTTACTTCCGGGTATTGCCTGATGATGGTTGTCATGCGGTCAGAGATCTCTTTACTTTGGCTGAGAGATGCACTCATCGGTAATTGGGATTTTACCCATAATGCGCCTTCATCCAGTTCGGGCAAAAACTCGGAACCGAGAAATTTGGCAGAGAAAAAGGTAACAGCCATTATCGATACAGCGATCAATAAGCTTAGCTTAGGAACTTTGTACGCACGCTCGAAAAGAAATTTCACACCATTCTCAAAGAATGTTACAACCGGGTTGTGCTTTTCCCTCACATTCTTTTTTAGCAGGATACTTGATAATGCCGGTACCAGCGTTAGTGTAAGAATCAAGGCGCCTAATAAAGCAAAGCTGAGCGTGTAAGCCAGAGGCGAGAACATCTTACCTTCCACTTTCTGGAAGGCGAAAATGGGAATCAAACAGGTAATGATAATGACTTTGGAAAAGAAGATCGCCTTACCCATTTCCGTACCAACCTGTTTAAATAAACCCATCTTGGCCAGCTTGTTAAACTTCTCCATGCCCACTTCCCTGGCTTTACTGTCGAGCGCTACAAACAATCCTTCGACCATCACCACGGCCCCGTCAATGATAATACCAAAGTCGACGGCACCCATCGAAAGCAGGTTTGCCGTCATGCCTTTAATGCGCATGCACATAAAGGCAAACAACAACGCCAGCGGAATTATAATGCTTACTGTGACTGTGGTTCGCCAGTCAGCCATAAAGATCAATACAATGCAGGTCACAAGGACAATACCTTCAATCAGGTTGTGTATTACCGTGTGCGTTGCATAATCCATCAGTGTGGTACGGTCATAAAATGTATCGATATGAACATCCTTCGGCAAAATGGTTTCATTCAGTTCTTTTACTTTATCATGAATTCTTGAAAGTACTTCCGCAGGATTCTCGCCCTTCCGCATTACAACAATCCCTTCCAGCACATCGCCTACCGTGTCTCTTGAAACCAGCCCGAGTCTTGGCTTTCCGGCTTCTACAACGCGCGCCAGGTTTTTCACAAGAATGGGCACGCCATTTAATTTTGTAACGATGATATTTTCAATCTCATCAATGTTGTTTAGCAGGCCAATACCGCGAACAACATATGCCTGCCCGTTTCTTTCAATAACATCACCACCTACGTTGATATTACTTCTTGCGACGGCGTTGTAGACATCAAGAGATGTCAGGCCGTACTTTATCAGGTAATTGGGGTTCACGCTTATTTCAAAACTTCTTTCCTCGCCGCCAAAACTATTCACATCGGCTACTCCGGGAACGGATTTAAATTGCCTGTCAAGTACCCAGTCCTGTATGGTATACAGGTCGCGGATATTGCGTGTCGGACTTTTCAGTGTGTAACGGTAAATTTCACCGGTCGGGCCATATGGCGGCTGAACGTCGGGTTTAATTTCATCCGGAAGATCAACGTTGGAAAGGCGGCTTAATACCTGTTGTCTTGCAAAGGCATCATCTACGTCATCATCAAAAATTAACCGCACGTAGGATAAACCAAATGATGATGTTGTGCGAAGGTTAATCTTTTTCTGCACGGAGTTCAACACCGTTTCCAGTGGGATGGTCACAAATTTCTCCACCTCTTCGGCGCTACGTCCGGGCCACTGTGTAATGATAATGATCTGTGTATTGGTAACATCCGGAAATGTTTCAATAGGTGTGTTCTTATAGCTTACAAACCCAATTACGGCGAGTATTCCTGTTAAAAAGAACACCAGGTATCTGTGGCGTAATGAGAAATGTATAATTCGTTTTATAAACTTATTCATAGTAAATGCTCAATGGTAAAATAGAAATGTTATAACTGCAGCCAGCTTGTCGGATGCTTATTGAGAAAGCAGTTGCTGGAAAACCAGTAACTGGTTCTGGGTTATAACTCTTTGTCCTTCTGTTACGCCGCTGTTTACATAGGTTTTATCGCCGGTTGTTTTCAGTATGTCAACCTCTGCAATTTTCATGTCGCTGTTGCTGTTGTAGACTATCACATACTCTTTACCATTTTGCGATATCAACGCTTTTGTTGGTACACAAATAGCTTTTTGATCAAGTTGATTTGAAACCAACACCTGCGCAAACATTTCAGGCTTCAGCAGCAGTTCGCTATTGTCCAGGCTTATGCGTACACGTAAAGCTTTGTTGGCGGGATCGAGCACCTCGCTTACTTTATCAATTTTTCCGGAGAAGTATTTATTGGGATAAGCAAGTGTTGTAACCTGCACACTAACACCTTCCTTTACTTTCGGAATGTCTGCTTCAAATACATTTGCCCAAACCCATACGTTTTTGAGGTTAGATATGGTGAACAGATTTTCACCCATATCCTGCCTGATGAAGTTCCCGGTGTTCACTCTTTTTTCAACAATGTAACCGTTAATGGGAGAGGTGATGGAATATGTGCCTCCGGACGTAGCGTTAGAGCCGGTATTAATATTCAGGACTGATTCAATTTTTTGTTTAGCAGCCAGTGTTTTCTGGTAATTCTGTTTTGCCTCAGTATAATCTTTTTCGCTTGATATACCGCTCTTATATAAAGATTCCTGGTTGTCCAACTGTCTTTTAGCTATTGCGATATCAGCTTCGGCACTGCTTAAATCTGCATAATTGCCTGCAACATCTGCACTCTTAATAACAGCCAGTACCTGCCCGGCCTGAACTTTATCTCCCAGCGTAACTTTTGATTCTATGATCTGTCCGCTGCTGCGTGGAAATATCTTTACCACACTGTTTTCATTGAAGCTTACTTCGCCACTAAGGGTTATAGCGTTATCAATATTGCAGGTTTTCACAGTGTCAATAGTAACGGGCATTGTACTGCTCAGGACAAACTTTTTTACAGGGTCATCCTTCTGTTCTTTTTTTTCTTTGCAGGAAACAAATAAAACAAAACCTGTTAAAATACCTGCTATAGAAAATCTGTTCATTATATGTCGGTTTAAGTGCACTTTTATTTAATAATATCTGTTCCTATGTTAAAGTTCAACTCCTCTTTCGCCAGTTGAAGATTTAATTGTTGTTGCGTGAGTCTTTGCTGTGATTCGGTATAATTATCAAAGAAATCAATAAACTCAAGCAGGCTTATTTGTTTTTGCTGATAGCTCTTCAATACATTCTCATACATGCGTTGATATTGATCGTAGAAATCCTTCTGCGTTGCATTGTTCTGCTGAATAGTTAGCTGCAACTTGTTGTAGGCATTGGTAATGCTGTTCTGTAAATCTGTTTCAGCACTTTGAGTAATTGCCTGTTGTTGCTTAACCCCGAATTCTGCAGACCTGATATTGCCTTTGTTAGTATTGAATACAGGTAACGGTAACGAAATTCCCAGGCCAACATAGTTGGGAGTGTAATTTGAGTTTCTGTCAAAGTTGGGACCAAGCGTCACATCCGGCACACGCAATGCTTTTTGATAGGCCAGGTTCTGTTGCTGATAAGTTGTTTGTGTTTGCTGTAACTGGTAGAAAGGGTTGTTTTCTTTACCCTTGTTAACCATTGAATCCAAAGTTTCATTAATTGAGACGTCAGTTGAAAGTGCGCCAGACGGTTTTATAAAAACTGCCGACTTAATCTGCAGGAGCGTTTTAATGTCTGCCTGCGTGTCTGCAATATCCCTGTTTAGCTGCGTAATGTCTTGTTGGAGGGATATCACCAGTGCCTGCACGCGCAAATATTCTTTCTGTGCGATGTTGCCGGCGGCCAGTTGAGCTTTCATCCCATCCATCAGGCGCGTAAGTTGTTGTTGCTGGGCCTGGTAAATGGACCGGTTGGTTAGTTGCTGGGCGATGGTATAATAGTCGGAACGAAGCTGGAATCTCAGATTGCGCAGCAGATCCTGTAATTGCAGTTCACTTAGCTGCGCATTGGTAGTAGCCAGATCAATAAGTTTACCACGTTTCCTGGCCGTCTTTATCAGTTGTTGTACCT
This sequence comes from Danxiaibacter flavus, assembly GCF_041060425.1. NCBI lineage: Bacteria > Pseudomonadati > Bacteroidota > Chitinophagia > Chitinophagales > Chitinophagaceae > Danxiaibacter > Danxiaibacter flavus. The sequence goes on along the minus strand of NZ_JAULBC010000003.1, from coordinate 515,217 downwards.
GTATATAATACTGGCCATTGAAAGACCCGTCCGGATTTTTGCTGTAAGGAAAGAGTTTGCCGTCTGCATGAATAACCTGGTCCGTTACCAGCACAGGGTTATCCCACAACTTAGCCTGTTGAATCAGGGCTTTTTGTGCGTCCGTATTATAGTGCGCGGCCAACACCTGCAGGTTGCTGTCTATAAACATTTTTTCGGCCTGCTCTATTGATAAGGCAAGCGTGTCTGTTTGTTGCGAAAAAACCGTCGTTGTAAAACCCAGGTTAATGCCCAGCATACATGCGGCAATCCAAATCAGCCGCCCTTTAGCAAGGTGCATACGTTCAGTCATAATATTATTTAAGTTGATTAAATCAATAAGGGTATAATACAATGCAAAACAGCAGACAATAGGTACTGTTCAAAAAGCATCATATTTGTTGGTGCATCATAGGCGGGGCGTATGTGAAAGAGCTGTAACCGTTTAATGGAAACGACCTTGCCATCCGCACTTGTTTAGCACATTTTAGGCGGAGGAGGATTAATCTCCTTAAAGAAAAGATACTGGTAGTCTTCCTTTAACACATTTGTGTACACATGCGATGTTGTGCTGTAAGGGAGTTCTGCAACAGTAGAAGAATGAATTAATTTAAAGGAAAAATGCTTTAGCTGAAGGGAGTGGCTGTTTGTGTGATGATTACTGTACTCCGGAAAAGCATTATGGTAATCGAAAATAATCTCGGAAATATACTCAATGGCACTGTCAATTCTGTTGCCTCCAAGATCTTCGTAGTTATGGTTGTATGCGTAATGGTCCAGTTCATTGGCGTATACACTCAGGTTGAGTATTTGTACCGCGACAATAAATAGTATAAACTTTAATATGGTTGTTTTTATCAGGCCCAATGCATTTTTCTTCCTGTTTGAGAAAGAAGGGCGTAAAGTTAAGCATCAAGCGATATATAACGTGCACAATATGGAAGTTTTGACATTTTAGAAATACAATAGCCACCGGGCAGTACCTAACCCGGAGAACAAATGGTTGTTTTTGTTATTATGTAAGGCTGCCCGGCATTTACCGGGCAACCTTCGATGTGATCAATTAATTAGTCCTGACTTTCTTAATAATCTCCTGTTCTCGCGGTTGTGTATGAATTTATGAATCACACTGTAAATAATTGGCAGAATAAGTAGGGTAAGGATAGTAGAAGTAACCAATCCCCCTATAACAACCGTAGCCAGCGGTTTTTGTGACTCTGAGCCAATTCCTGTACTGAAAGCAGCCGGAGATAGACCAATGGCCGCCATTAAAGCTGTCATTACAACCGGCCTGACTCTTGATACAACTCCCTCATGAATGGCTCTGTCCAACGGCATTTTTGCTTCAAGGTTTGCTTTGAACTGGGAAATGAGGATCACACCGTCCTGCACGCAGATCCCGGCCAGTGCAATAAAACCTATTCCTGCAGATATACTAAAATTCATCCCCCTCAGGTGCAAGGCAAGAATGCCGCCAATTAATGCAAACGGTACGTCCATAAGTACTATCAGCGCATCTTTCACGTTACCAAAAGCAACAAACAACAAAATAAAGATCATTAGCAAACAGATAGGAACCACTGTAGCCAGTGTATGCTCCGCTCTTTGCTGATTCTCAAATTCGCCGTTCCAGGCAATGGAATACTCATCCGTCAGATGCAGATTTTTGCTGATGGCTTTTTGGGCATCCGCGATGGTACTTCCAAGATCTCTGTCGCGCACGCTGAATTTGATGCCGATATAACGGCTGTTATTGTCGCGATAGATAAAGGCAGGCCCCGTTATTTTCTGAATTTCTGCTATATTCTTGATAGGGACCTTATTTCCATTTCCTGCCGGAACCATCAGGTTTTGAACCTTATCCTCATCGTCGCGGAATTCTTTAGGATACCTGATGCGTATTTCAAAGCGTTTTTCATTGTCATACAAAATGGTCGCTGCTTTTCCGCCAAGGGCCATTTCAATTACGGCATTGGCATCGGACACGTTTACACCATAAAGCGCCATTTTTTGCTGATCCAGTTCTATCCTGAACTCGGGTTGTCCCATGTTTTTAAATTCACCAAGGTCAGTTACTCCGGGAATATTTTTAAGAATCGCCTGTGCTTCGGCCGATTTTTGTTCCAGCATTTTTATGTCAGGACCGAAGATCTTCATGGCATTTTCAGCAGGAATACCGGCAACTGCTTCGGCCACGTTGTCGCTGATTGGCTGAGCGAAGTTCAATCCCACACCGGGGAATGTCGATAGTTTTTTGTTCATATCAGCTACCAGGTCATCCATGTTCTTGAACGTCTTCCATTGCTTCTTCGGATAAAGATCAACGGCGATTTGCACGTTGGCAAAGCCCTTGGGATCGGTGCCATCATTCGTCCGGCCAACCTGTACCATCACCTGTCTTACTTCAGGATATTGCTTTAAAATGTGATACATTTTTTGCGAGATATCGACAGAGTTATTCAATGAAGAACTGATCGGCAGTTGAGCAGTGATCCACAATGCACCTTCATTCAACTTTGGAATGAATTCTGTTCCCAGGAAGCGTGTAGAGAAAAAGGTCAATGCCATAAGTGTAAAGGCAATGAACAGGCTTTTCTTCGGCGCACCCAGTGTTATTTTGGCCAACCTGTCAACGATCTTTTCAAGACCGATCACCAGGATATTGTGCTTTTCGCGAACATTTTTCTTTAGAAGAATGCTTGACAATGCAGGTACAAATGTGAGTGTATAGATCAGGGCACCAAGTAAAGCAAAGCCCAACGTGTAGGCAAGCGGAGAGAACATTTTGCCTTCAACCTTTTGGAACGCGAAGATGGGCAACAAGCAGGTAATAATGATCAGTTTGGAAAAGAAGATGGCTTTGGCCTTTTCTGTCGCCACGTTTTTAAATGCGCCAAGCTTGATGAGCTTGTTGTATTTTTCCATTCCGATATCTCTCGCCATCGCATCCATCGCCACAAAAATTCCTTCTACCATCACGACGGCGCCATCTATAATGATCCCGAAGTCTACAGCACCCATGGAAAGCAAATTGGCTGTCATCCCTTTTAGGCGCATACAGGTAAATGCAAACAACAGCGCCAGCGGAATGATCAACGCCACTATCAGCGTTGTGCGCCAGTCAGCCATAAATAAGAATACAACCACAGTTACAAGAATAATACCTTCCAGCAGGTTATGGATCACTGTTTCCGTACAAAAATCCATCAACGTGGTACGGTCATAGAAGGGTACAATTTTCACATCCTGTTTGGCTAGCGTATTATTTAACTGATCTACTTTTTTATGGATGAGGTCCAGCACCTGCCTTGGATTCTCTCCTTTTCTCATCACCACAATTCCCTCTATGACATCGCTTTGGTCATTCAGGCTCACCTTGCCCAAACGTGGTTTGCCTGATTCCTGCACTGTGGCAAGATTTCGAACAAGGATGGGTACGTTATGAATATTTGTTACGATGATGTTCCTTATCTCTTCAATGTTGTTTAATAACCCGATACCGCGCACTACATACGCCTGGTCGTTCTTTTCAATTACATCACCACCAACATTCACGTTGCTTTTTTCAACCGCATTATACACATCCATTGCAGTCAATCCATATTTGGTAAGCATGTTGGGATTAACACTTATTTCAAACGTCTTTTCTTCACCACCAAAAGTGTTTACATCTGCAATGCCGGGAACAGATTTAAACTGTCTGTCCAGGTACCACTCCTGAACAGTAGTCAGATCCCTGATTGATTTTGTATTGCTTTTTAGTGTGTAGCGATAGATCTCATCTGTAGGGCCGTAAGGCGGCTCAATTTCCGGTTTAACGCCGTCTGGCAGATCGGCATTCATAATACGGGTGAGCACTTGCTGCCGCCCGAATGCATCATCCACATCGTCTTCAAAAATGATGCGGACATAAGAGAGTCCGAAGGATGAAATAGTCCTGAGGTTAACTTTTTTCTGAACGGAATTTAATTCTGTTTCAAGTGGGATAGTGATGAATTTTTCGACCTCTTCGGCGCTTCGTCCGGACCATTGGGTGATAACGATGATCTGTGTATTGGTGACGTCTGGGAAAGTGTCGATCGGCGTTTTAATATAACTCCACACACCGATCACGGCCATGACTGCCGTAAAAAAGAAGATCAGCAGGCGATGACGAAGAGAGAAATATATAATTCTTTTGATGAGCTTATTCATGACAATTTATTGTTACGTCAATACGCAACGGTTAGGCCTTTGCATTGGCTGCATATTGACTCTGATTGTTAAAGAAATTTCAGAACGTGGTGTTTTAATCCGGTAGTTTGTAATCCAATGTCGTTTAGTTAAGCAGGCTTCGTCAACTTTGGGAGATTTCTCCTGTCGTCGACATGACGATCCTGGCTTATCAGAATAAGTAATCTCAACAGCACTAACAATAAGTGCATAATATTATGCAGGACCGCAACCGCATCGTCACCTCGACGATAGGAGAGGTCTCTCGAATATTAGCCTGATCGTGATACTTATGAGCATTTGGCATCGAATCGATCATTCATTAGTTGTTTTGCTTTTGAAGAAGCGCATTAAAAATGAGCAGCCCTTTTTGTGAAATGATGCGCTCACCTTCCGCAACACCGCTTTGAATATAAGCGGTATCTTCAACCTTCTTTAAAATGCTCACTTCGCGAATCTCAATGTCGCAGTCACTCTTGTAGATCAGCACATAATTTTTGGAGTTGTCAAAAATGATTGATGAAGACGGAATGCTTATTGCTTTTGCACCGCTCTCGTTGTAGATCGTTACAGTGCTGAACATCTCCGGTTTTAGAAGCATATCAGGATTAGGTAGTTTAAGGCGCACTTTCTCAACCTTGTTATCCGGATCAAGCACATTGCTTGTGTTGTCAACAGTTGTATTGAAAACTTTATCCGGGTAGGCCAATACGGTAACCGAAGCTTTATATCCCGGTTTTATGCGAGGAATATCCGCCTCGTAGGCGTTGGCATATACCCATATGTCTTTAAGGTTGGAGATGGTGAAAATATTGTCGCCCATATCCGGCCTTATAAAACTTCCGGTGTTGGCTTTTTTCTCAACTATGTAACCGTCAATCGGTGCCGTGATAAGAATTGTTCCGCCTTCTTTCGCGCCGCCCAAACCATTAATATTAATCACGGAATTTAGTTTATCCTGCGCCGCCATTGCCTTTGTGTAGTTGTTTTGCGCCTCAGTAAGATCTTTTTCGCTTGCTATTCCTTTGTCATAAAGAAGTTTTGCGTTATCCAACTCTCTTTTTGCAATGGCAACATCAGCTTTGCTGCTGGTTAGATCGCTATAATTACCGGCAATATCTGCACTGTGTAAAACAGCCAAAACCTGTCCTTTGCTTACTTTGTCGCCTAAGGATACTTTTGTTTCTGTAATAACCCCGCTGATTGATGGAAATACTTTCACGACAGCATTTTCATCAAAACTTATCTCACCGCTGAGCTTTAATTCATCAGCAATGTCAGAGATTTTTGCTGTATCTATTTTGATCATGCCTTTCATTGCCGGTGTAAGGGTAAAGGCCGAATCAAGGTCTTCATGTTTTTGCGCATTATCGCTTGTACAGCTTCCAAAACTGCAAAGGAAGATGGCCGCAAAAATTATGTATAGTAACTGTTTCATTGTTAGTTTGTTTGTTGATTATTTAATTACGTCGCTGCCTACATTGTAGTTAAGCTCCTCTTTTGCAAGAGCGAGATTGAGCAGCTGTTGCGCAAGTCTTTGGCGTATCTCCGTATAATCGTTAAAGAAATCAAGGAACTCCAGGAGGCTTATTTGTTTGTGCTGATAGCTATCAAACATATTTCTGAACATGGTTTGATACTTTTCATAAAAATCCTTTTGTGTTGCGTTGTTTTGAGCAATGGTTAACGACAGTTTGTTATAGGCATTACTAATGTCATTGGTGAGACCAGTCTCCGCATCGCTTGTGATGGCCTGCTGTTGTTTGATGGAAAATTCAACAGCTTTAATGTTGCCTTTATTCTTGTCAAAAACAGGCAACGGCAATGACAATCCGAGTCCCCAATAGTTAGGTGCATAATTAGAATTGCGATCAAAATTGGGCGACAGCGTAACATCGGGGACCCTTAATGCCTTTTGATAAGCCAGGTTCTGTTGCTGATACAAAATGGTAGTTTGCTGCAAAAGATAATTGGGATTGCTTTGGATCCCCGTTTTTATAATATTCTCCAGGTTGTCTGGCAGGTCCAAATAAACAGCAAGTGGATCTGACGGTTTCACAAACACTGGGTCTTTTATTTGTAATAAAGACTTCAGGTCAGCCTGGTTGTCAGCGATTGCCTTGTGGAGGTCTGTTATATCCTGTTGGAGTGAGATTTGCAATTCCTGCACGCGAAGCAATTCCTTTTGTGCAATATTTCCAGCGGAGAATTGAGCCTGCATACCATTCAACAAGATTGAGAGTTGCTTCTGCTGTTCCTGCAATGTAGAAAGATTCATTAGCTGCCGGGCGATTGTGTAATAATCTATATGTAGCTGATACCTGAGGTTTCTTAATACATCCTGCAATTGCAGTTCGCTTAGTTTGCTGTTGGTGGTAGCAATATTGATCAGTTTGCCACGTTTGCCGGCGGTTTTGATGAGCTGCTCCATCTGAATGAAATACTGATTATTTAATGATCCGTCGGGCAATTTGCCGTGCGGCATGAATGAGCCATTAGCCGCTATCACATGGTCCGTATTCAGAACAGGGTTGTCCCACACTTTCGCCTGTTCTATCAATGCTTTTTGCGCGTCTACATTATAATGCGCCGCAAGTAGCTGCAGATTGCTGTCAATAAATCTTTTTTCGGCCTGGTTTATTGTAAGCGATAATGTATCGGGTAATTGCGCGGTTGCTACAGCACTTACAAGCATTGCTGCTACAGTTATATACGGTATAAGCGATTTGCATGCTCTACCTGTAAATATTTCCATACAAAAAATAAATATGAGATGAGACTGAGTATAGCCGTTTGCCAATAAACCTGCAGTACTGGTGTGCCTTATTACTATAAGCGACGTTCCGGTAGCAGGGGAATGTTCAGCTACATGAATATGCCGGTGCGTGAATTTTTTAATACGCGCACACGTTGCCAAAGCTCTCGCGGAGGTTTTGACAGATACAATAATTGAGATGCTGTATTGACAAATTCAATTATTGCCTTAAGCGATGAGTTGCTTAGGCGGAGGAGGAGTTATTTCCTTAAAGAAAAGATGTTTGTAATCTTCGTTAAGCGAAGAAATATAAGTAACCGAGCAAGTTATTTTGGGGATCGTGATGTCTTCAAAAGAGTCTATTTGTTTAAAGAGGGCATGTTTGATCTGGTAAGTATGGCTGCTTGAGTTCTGGTGCTTGCCATATTCGGGGAAGGCATCCTGGTAATTCAGCAGGATCTCTGCTACATATTCAATGGCACTGTCAATGCTGTTCGTTCCTATATCTTCATAATGATGATTCAAAGCATAATAATCCATATCGTTACCATAGACGCTCAGATTGATAATCTGGATCGCTACAATAAAAAATATAAATTTCGATATGAACCGTCTTGTATTCAACGGGGTAAATATTGGGGTATGATTGAATTAAAATCCGGGCAAAGGTTAATTTTTAAATTATGTCCTGTTTAGTCCGGGTTTCTAAAAAAAAGTGAAAATTACTCTTTTCAATTTTTTGTCGCCTTGAAACATGTGAAAATTCCCGACATCACTTTGTGTTCTCTAATTATGAACCCTGTTCTCATATTTCTGATCAAAGCGTTCGTATGACTTGAATTTCATCAAAAGGTTAAATGTTAAAATACACGCTCTGTGCAACTCAGTTTTATTTCCGTGAATCTCCTATATAACTGTATTTATTTATTCCTCACATAAAAGCAGAAGTAGGCAAAGAAGTCAGGCATCAACTCTTCGTTTATAACAACAAAAAAAATGCACCAACCTTTCGATTGATGCATTTTCTATATTAACAGGTTACCCTGTGTTATTATGCTGTTTGCTTCCTAGGCTCAACTTTTTTGCCTAAAGGCTTGTCTTTTGCAAACTCCAGTAATACAGGAGCGGCAACAAAGATAGAAGAGTAGGTACCGGTGATCACACCAATCAACATCGCAAATGCAAATCCGCGGGTTACTTCACCACCAAAGATGAAGAGGATGAGGATGGTTAAGAACACCGTCAATGAAGTCATGATGGTACGGCTTAAAGTCTGGTTGATCGCTGTATTGATCACCTGGGCTTTAGGCATCGTTGGGTACAACCTGCTATCCTCACGGATACGGTCATACACGATCACGGTATCGTTCATTGAGAAGCCTATCACCGTTAAGATGGCCGCAATAAAGTGCTGGTCAATCTCAAGCGGGAACGGAACTATCTTTCTGAAGAAGCTGAATACTGCGAGTGTTACAAAGACGTCATGCAACAATGATACAATTGTACCAACGGAATACCTCCAGTCGCGGAAACGTATAAAGATGTACAGACAGATCGCGAAAATTGCCAGGATTGTGGCATTTCTTGCGCCTTTTTTCAGGTCGTCAGAAATGGTTGGCAACACGGTCTGAGAGCTTTGTTTGTATTTAGTACTGAACTCGTTAAAGCTTACATTTTGAGGCAAATGACTCTTCAAACCATCATATAAAGTGCGTTCAACTGCAGAATCCACTGTATTTCCTGTTTCATGGATCTTGTAAGATGTAGTGATATTCAGTTGATCGTGCGTGCTCACTGTTTTGATAACCGGAGCTTCACCAAATACTTTTTTCAAATCATCTGTCAGGCTGGTTACTTCTTTGGTCATGTCTTTACCAAACTTAACAGTATAACTGCGACCACCTTCAAAGTCAACGCCATAATCAAATCCGTAGAAGAAAGAAGAAATACCTAAAAGTGTTACTACGATAGAGATTCCGTAAGCTACTTTTCTGTATTCAACAAACTTGATGGCTGCGTGTTTGAATACTTTTCTTGAAATATTGGTAAAGTATTCAAAGTGACGGCCTTTGCTCATATACACATCAGATATAAGTCTTGATACCAGGATGCCGCAGAACAAAGACAACAGGATACCGATGATCTGAGTTGTAGCGAAACCAAGTACAGGACCCAATCCGAAGGAGAACAGGATGATGGCGGTCAACAAGGTTGTTACGTGCGCATCCAGTACAGGAGCATAAGAACGTTTGTAACCGTCTGCCACAGCATTTGCGTAGCTCTTACCTTTCGTCAATTCTTCCTTAATTCTTTCAAAGATGATTACGTTCGTATCCACGGCCATACCGATGGTTAATACCAGACCGGCGATACCAGGAGCAGTCAGCGTAAATCCTAATGCACTTAGTATACCGATGGTAAACAGTAAGTTCAGGATAAGTGCGATATTGGCAACCCAACCTGCTGTGTTAAAGTAAAGCAGCATTAAAGCGAAGATCACTATGAAAGAGATCAGGAACGATAAAGAACCGCCTTTAACAGCTTCTTGTCCAAGCGTTGGTCCAACAAGTTGTTCCTGTACAATTTTGGCAGGAGCATCCAGTTTACCAGACTGAAGGATGTCAGCAAGATCCTGGGCATCATTAATGGAATAGTTACCGGAAATTTCTGAAGAACCATTCGGAATAGGACCATTTACAAACGGAGCGCTGTAAACGATGTTATCCAGAACAATAGCGATTGGTTTAGAAACGCCGTTGTTTGCTGCAGGAGAGTTTCTTTCTGTCATTTTAGCCCAGATAGAAGTTCCGATAGCATCCATGTTCATTTTAATGGCGACGCGGCCTTTTTCATCATAGTCCTGGCGCGCTTCACTTACGTGTTCTCCTTCCAGTTCTGCAGTGCCGTTATCAAGCGTTTTGATAGCGTACAAAGGCAGAATATTTTTTGTCTTAGGATCGCTCACATCAGCCTTTCCATACATGAACACCATGTTAGATGGGAAGTTGTGTTTAACGATCTCCATATTCAAAAAGTCGTTGATCTGAGCAGTGTCTTTAGTCAGTACATAACCCAATTCAGCAGGGAACTGAGCCGCACCCTGTGCATTGCGGCGTGGCTGAGAAAAACCGATCAGGTTTCTTAAAGGAGCCTGATTGAATTTAATTTGAGTAGAATCTTTACCAGCAGTTGCAGTTTTTGCGGTTGCATTGGTATCAGAAACACCACCTAAAGTTGCTGTTTGTGTAGTATCAGTTGAATGAGCTGCTGTTGCAGTTGTATCAACCTTGGCTTTTGCAGTTGTGTCAGTTTTTGTACCTGTCAGGTAATCAGACAACGCTTTGTCAGCATTTAATACAGCTTCCTGCAGATCGCCGATGTTGTACAATTCAAAGAATTGCAGGTTTGCAGTTGACTGTAAATAACGGCGAACTCTTTCAGGATCGTTAACACCAGCAAGTTCAATAGTGATAATTCCTTTTGCAGGATCGGGGTTAATGGTAGGAGAAGCCACACCAAAACGGTCGATCCTCGTTCTCAGGATTCTGTAAGTATTGTTGAATGCAATAGTAGCCTGATCACGCAAGTAGCTGATCACGGTGTTGTCGGATGCATCAAATTTAATTTTACCATTGCTGCGTTGTGCAAAGAAAGGAGCAAGTTTAGCACCGTTGCCACTTTTCTGAAATTCATCATAAAATAAAGTGATCAGGTCTGCACCGCTGTTTGCTTTTCTTTCTATCGCAGTATTCAAAGCTTTATTGAAAGCCGGATCTTTAGTGTAGTTGCTTAATGAGTGCATTAAACCATCAAGGCCCACAGCCATGGTTACGCTCATACCACCCTGCAGGTCAAGACCTAATTTCAATTCATTGTCTTTAGCTGATTGGTAAGTTACCAAACCAAACGGCCCAATCTTTGTATCGTTGGTGCTGTCCAGCAAACGGTGTTTATGCTGGTCTTTAATTTGGTCAAGGGTGTCAGCATAAGCTTCCTGTAATTCTTTGTTACCAGGATACTTTTGGTCCGGAGTAAGGGGGTAATTCGCCTTCAGCCATTTGGCAGCTCTATCATCCATTTTACCTTCATGGCTCTTTACGATCCATGTAAAAGATAACTGGTATAAGCAGATCAATATCAGTGCAATCGTAAAAAAACGCACCAAACCTTTAAGTTGCATACTATGGTTTTCAATTTTTGAGTGGCGGCAAAGATAGGGGATTGGAGGTGAAATAGTAAAATGAAAAAAAAGCGGATATATTTCCCGCTATTTTTATGCAAGTTTACTGCCCTGAATGCAGCCTGGATAATGAGTTTCGGTAGTTTTTCCAGCCCTCTATTTTGTTAATAGAAGGCCAGAAAAAAAGAAAATATTCAGAATTATTGCTTATAAGGTCTCACTTTGAGTAGTGTAACATCAAAATAAATAGGGGAGTTAGCTGGGATCGCTGTTCCGCTTCCGTTGCAACCATAGGCATAGGCCGAAGGAATCACCATTTTAATGCGGCCACCTTGTTTTATTTTCTGTAAGGTGTAAGCAAAACCCGATACAAATCCGCCTGCGTAGGCCACCAATGAGTCTGATTTGTCAAATGTTGTTCCATTCAATAATTTTCCTTCATACTTAATAGTAACAGTGTCATATTTATTGGTAATCGCAGGTGTGGTACCCGGCTCAATTATTTCATACAAAATGGAGCTTGAATCTGTTGTATAATTAATTCCGTTTGCCAGGCAAAAAGCCTGCATTTCACTTACTTCACTTGTTGGGTTTTGATCCTGACAGGGAGTGCTGGTTTTAACACATGCAGCCAATCCAATCACAGCGGCTATTGAAAGCCCCAAAATTTTCTTCATTAGGTTAACTTTTAAGATTTTTTTCAATGCTATTGTTGAGGTTCTTTGGTGTTTAGGGTTGAAAAATTATTTATATTTTCCGATGTTGAGCACTCTTATTTCATAATATAATGGTGAGTTAGGCGGAACAACCTGGTTGCCGCTGTTATCTTTTGCTCCATTACAACCATATGCATAAGCCGATGGGGAAACCATTTTAATCTGACCGCTTATCCCAATCTTGTTTAGACCAAATAACAACAGAGCTGGTACGTTCTGCATTAGAGCAACAACAGAATCATTTTTTTGAAGTTGTGTCCCATTAAGCAATTTTGTTACCACAGCCATTTTAACTGTATCATATTGATTGCTAAGCCTGTCGGGACTTCCAGGAGAAGTTATCTGATAAAAAATTCCTGTCGTGTCATCTATCTGAGGGGTAATTCCGTTGGACATACAAAATGCTCTTATATCGTCCGCTTCTTCAGAAGGAGCCACGTTGGTGCAATAGTTATTGTTATTTTTCATACAGGAAGCCAATACCATTAATCCGGCAAGTAGTGCAAATGCAGTTTTTTTCATTCGTTATTTTAATTTGCAGCACGCTGGGTGCATTTAAAGATTGTTATCAAGAGCCTGAGAGAAATTAAAACGCTGCTTACAGACTTTTATTCTCTTTATTTTTTTTTATCATTAGTTCTTTATAGCGTTGCTCATTCATTTCCCACTTATATTTTTTGTAGAAAAACGCGAGGAAAAGACTGATACCCAATATGGCAACGATGAGTACGTTCGGGTTAAAGCTGGCATTTGCCACCATGCTTGCCCTTTCATACCAGCCGGTTCCTACTGATACGATAATGCAAACGCCAATTGTAAGTCCCATCGAAAGTCCGATAACAAATTGACGAAATATGCGCCGCTTATTCTGGCGGTAACCCTCCCAATATTTGAGAAAACTCTCTTCTTCCTTCGTAAGCATCCGCAAAAATACTTTGCTTAATTTTAAAATGTTTCCAGTTAAAAGTTTAATTTCTTATTTTGCCTTAAAATTCAATTTCTGTGACTAAATATGATGCACTTATACATGAGTTTTTATTGGAAAACAAACATGTGTCCTTAGAAAAATTAGGCGAATTTGTTATCACCGGCGAACCTTTTGTTACAGAAAGCGGTACCACCACCAGTCAGCCTAAGATAGAGTTCACCTTTAACAAGTATGCAGAAACCTCTCCGGAACTAATTGAATATATAGCAACCAAACTTGGTAAAAACAGAAGCATTGCGGGCAGTGGCGTTGAATCTTACCTTATTGAAGCCAAGCAATGGATCAATATAGGAAAATCTTATTCTTTTGAAGGTATAGGCGAAATAATCATGGATAATTCGGCTAACCTGCAATTCAGGCAGATGGCCCACCTGTCCGCGAGGGAAGAAGAGTTCAAAAGAAAAAGAGGTTATGCAGCCGAAGCCGGCACCATAGAAAACAGGCAGTCAAGAAGAACAGGAGTATTTGCCCTTGCCATCATAATTGTGCTTTTAATAGTCGCTGGCATCGGTTATGGCATCTATAATTACATAAATTCACATGAAGCAAGCAAATCGACAGAAATGTCTTCAGGCAACAATGCAACAGAAGGCGCAGAAAAGCCAGCTACTCCGGTAGATACTGCAATTGTAAGAAAACCAGCGACTGTTGACACTACCGCCACAGTTACCACAATTGCACCGCCTGCAACTGACAGCGCAAGGTTTAAATTTATTTTTGAAGTAACAGGCAGCCGTGACCGTGCAGTTGCCCGGACTGCTAAATTGCGTGAATATGGCGATCACGCCGGCTTTGACAGTCTTAAAACTGATACAGCAATGCGATACAGATTGTACATTGATGCTACAGTATTACAGGCGGATACCCTGCGTGCCATTGATTCGCTTACAAAATATTTCGGAAGAACCGTTTATATGAGAAGGTTTCAGTAAGCCTAAAGCTTAAAGCTTAAAACTGATCTAAGCGAAGGGTTTCACGCGGCGGACGCGAAGAAGCCGCGGCGCAGAGACTAAAAATGTTTAAGACGCTAATGCGTCTTTTTTTGTGTAAAAGATTATGTAACCAACGACATATAATCCTAAAAACCTTGCCATTAAGTGGAACCGGACCTAAGTCAGATGACTTATCAGGGTTAGTGAAAGTAGCACATTGAGTGGTGTTGTCCGCTTGATAAGAGTGCTAAAGGTTGTGTGTTGTTTTTCATAAGTAATAAAAAATATCTGTACACAATACCAATAAAAAATAACGAAGATGCAGAAGCCTGTTCTTTTTATCATCACCCTGTTAGTAACCTTATCGTTGTATGCCGGGGATAAAACATACAGCGTTACATCTCCTGATGGTAATCTGCATTTTTCATTGCAGTGCACATCAGAACAAATAACTTATACGGTTACTTACAGAAAGAATAAAATAGTAGACAATTCTGCGATAAGATTAATATTTCCGGATGATGCATTTGCATCGCATCTGAAAATGAACAAACCTGTATTTTCTGTTATTGATACCTCCTATACACTTGTAGTCGGAAAATCGAAGATCGCTCATGACCATTGCCGGCAGATGGTAATTGGGTTATCTCAAACACAAGCCCCTTTTCACAGTATAAATTTTATCGTCCGTGCTTATGATGAGGGAATTGCGTTCAGATATGAGTTCCCAACGCAAACAAATTGGAAAACCCTTAAGCTTACTGATGAACATACGGAAATGAATATTGCAGGAAATCCCAAAGTGATTACCGGACTTTTGGAGAACTTTCAAACTTCGCATGAGCCATTATACACGCACTTGCGTTATGCTGATATAAAAAACGACACACTGATGGACGTGCCTGCATTATTCCAGTTTGATAATGGGGTGCATATGGCAATTACGGAAGCTGCACTGCGCAATTATGCAGGCATGTATCTGATAAAAGAAAAAGGCATTTTACGAACAGCCCTCTCTCCACATATTGACGATCCCGATATAAAGGTTGAGGCTACACTACCACATCATTCTCCCTGGCGTGTATTTTTAATTAGCGACCGTATGGGCGATTTATTTACGTCCAATATGATTACAAATCTGAATGAACCGTGCGTGTTGAAAGATATCTCCTGGATCAGGCCGGGAAAAACCACTTTTCCATGGTGGAATGGGAATATAGTACCGGATACTAACTTTTGTCCCGGCAGCAATTTCGAAACACATAAATATTATATTGATTTTGCCGCGGCTAATCACATTCAATATCATGACATTTACGGATATGGCCAGCAACCCTGGTATTTTGACGACGGCTCCGACTTTGGCCAACCCGGCAGTGAAGCTGATGCTACCAAACCTGTTGCATCGCTGGATATGAAACATATTTGTGATTATGCTCACAGCAAAGGTGTGGGTATCCATCTTTGGGTGAATTGGAAAGTGCTGTACAAGCAGCATCCTGTTGATTCAATTTTTGCGCTGTATGAACAATGGGGTGTTTCAGGTATGATGGTAGATTTTATTGACAGGGATGACCAGCAAATGATACAAATGCAGGAAGAAATATTGAAGACCGCTGCAAAACATCATCTTTTTATCCAATTTCACGGGGTATGTAAGCCCACTGGCTTATCACGTACTTATCCCAACGAATTTACCCGGGAAGGAACACTCAATTATGAAAACTATAAATGGAGCAGCGATGTAATGAATGCTAATCACGATTTGGATGTCGCATTCACGCGATTAATTGCAGGTGCAACCGACTATCATCTCGGGGGATTTCGCTCTTTGCCGCAGGGTAAACACATCATTCATTTTACCAATCCCTATGTAACAGGTACGAGAGCCCACATGCTGGCAATGTATGTAGTGATGGAAAGTGCTTTGCAAATGGTTGCTGATGCACCTGAAGCATACAGGGATGCCCCGGGGTTTGAGTTCCTGCAGGAAGTTCCTGTAACCTGGGATTCTACAGTAACGTTACACGCTGAAGTTGGTGAATATATTACCATTGCAAGAAGGAAAAATAACGAATGGTATGTAGGAACACTTAACAATACAAAGGCTCGTGATGTATCAATTCCGTTGTCATTTTTAGGTAATGGAAATTATGAAATGACAGTTTATGAAGATGCCGCAGATAGTGATGCCGAACCCAATCATCTTCAAAAAAGGATAGAAAGCGTTACAGCAAAAGATGTTATCAACATACATGTTGCCGGTAGCGGCGGCGCGGTTATGCAAATAAAAGCATCAGGCCAGGCAGTGCATTGATGCGATAAAATTGTAAAGGTTGCAAAAATGAAATTCAGTAATTAATTAAACCTGGCAGTATGCATTACAGATGCATTATTTTAAGTGGCTTAGCATCAACAGAAACCAAAAAAAGGCTCCGGTGATACCGGAGCCCCTGTTATTTCCATTTTCCTTACGCTGGCATTGTCCAGATCAAGTAATGGGAGTTTAATCTCAGATCTGCCGTGCAAACCACCTCCTTCCGGAAACATCCGTTATTACTACATTAAATAACGTGCCATTTTAAGCCCTTGCGCATCTTATTATGTATTAAATGGATTTTATTGTTCTGCTATCCATTATAAGAGGGATTTTTTTCTACAATGCCATGCGTAATCTGCGCTCGAAAGCCGCTTCAGTAAATCGGTTTTATAATGTAAAATGATAAGGGTGTTTTTGGCGTGATATTTTCGGACAGTGAGTATAATATATCTGTTTAGCACTAAAATCTTTATTCTAAAATGATACGAAAATTAAAATCAGGGAAATACAGACTTTATTCCCGAAAAATAGATCCCAGGACAAATAAGCGCAGGAACCTGGGAACCTTCGATACATTGGATGCTGCAAAGCAGCATGAAAAAGAAGTGCAGTTTTTCAAAGGACAGAAGAACTAATTAGCCTTTTGTTTTGTCATTTCTTTTGCATGCAGTAATCTTCCTGATCGGATGTAAAAGTAATCTCAGATCTGTTTTGTAAAAACGCAACTTTTATAAAACAATTACACTATTGGGGGCTAAAAAATTATCGGTAAAATTCAGGATGACAAATTGTTGTCGATGAATGCTAATGGATTTTGACCCAAATATCGGATCTGGGGAGGATGCATTTTAACAAATTTTATTCGATCGATAATAATTCTGAAGACTCAGAAGACAACAAAAAAATGTCTTAATGAAAATAGTTGACCCGATTGATTACATAGCTGCGTAAACATTGGAGATTAACTTCCAGAGGCGTGGGGCGATTCAGATAGCCAGCATCAATCCCTTCTCCATAATAAGTTTTAGGCTTTATGCTCCAGGCTTTAAGCTTTAAAAAAAATCCCGGTCTCGCATTCGCAAGCCGGGACTTTTTTTATTGAGATAACTTGTTCTCTTAGTAATCCATACCCATTCCACCACCGTGAGGCATTGGAGCCGCAGCAGCTTTAGGTTCTGGTTTGTCAGCAACAACACACTCAGTAGTTAATAACATACCAGCGATTGAAGCTGCATTTTCCAAAGCAATACGAGTTACTTTAGTAGGATCGATAACACCAGCTTTGAACAGGTTTTCGTAAACTTCAGTTCTTGCATTGAAGCCAAAGTCACCTTTACCTTCTTTGATTTTCTGAACAACGATAGAACCGTCGATACCAGCGTTAGCAGTTAAAGTGCGCAGAGGCTCTTCCAAAGCACGGCGAACGATTGCCATACCAGTTTGCTCATCAGCGATCTGGCCTTTTACTTTAGCTTCCAGGCTTTCAATAGCGCGGATGTAAGCAACACCACCACCAGGTACGATACCTTCTTCAACCGCAGCGCGTGTTGCATGTAAAGCATCGTCTACGCGGTCTTTCTTCTCTTTCATTTCAACTTCAGTAGTAGCACCTACGTAAAGCACAGCAACACCACCAGCTAATTTAGCAAGGCGCTCCTGTAATTTTTCTTTATCGTAGTCAGAAGTTGTAGTCTCGATCTGAGCTTTGATCTGACTAACGCGAGCAGTGATATCTGCTTTTTTACCTTTACCACCAACGATAACGGTATTGTCTTTATCAATAGATACAGAGGCAGCCTGACCTAAGTAAGAAAGGTCTGCATTCTCTAATTTAAAGCCTTGTTCTTCGCTAACAACAGTACCTGCAGTCAGGATAGCGATGTCAGTAAGCATTTCTTTACGACGGTCACCGAAACCTGGAGCTTTAACAGCTGCAACTTTCAATGTACCACGTAATTTGTTTACTACCAGTGTAGCCAGTGCTTCACCTTCCAGATCTTCTGAAATGATCAACAGAGGACGGCCACTCTGAGCAACTTTCTCAAGAATGTGCAGGATATCCTTCATGTTGCTGATCTTTTTATCATAGATCAGGATGTAAGGATTCTGTAATTCAGCTTCCATTTTTTCGCTGTTTGTAACGAAATATGGAGAGATGTAACCACGGTCAAACTGCATACCTTCAACTACATCGTTGTAAGTTTCAGTTCCTTTAGCTTCTTCAACAGTGATAACGCCTTCTTTACCAACTTTAGTGAAAGCTTCAGCGATCAGTTTACCAACTGTTTCGTCGTTGTTAGCAGAGATAGTAGCAACCTGCTGAATTTTTTTAGCGTCGCTGCCTACAGTCTGGCTTTGTGTTTTCAGGTTCTCAACTACAAGCGCAACCGCTTTGTCGATACCGCGTTTCAAATCCATTGGATTTGCACCGGCAGCAACCATTTTCAAACCTTCAGCTATGATAGCCTGAGCCAATACAGTTGCTGTAGTAGTACCGTCACCTGCAATGTCTGCAGTTTTAGAAGCTACTTCTTTAACCATCTGAGCACCCATGTTCTCGATAGAATCTTCCAGTTCAATTTCTTTAGCAACAGTAACACCATCTTTTGTGATTGCAGGTGCACCGAATTTTTTCTCGATAACAACGTTACGGCCTTTAGGACCTAATGTTACTTTAACAGCGTTAGCCAGTGTATCAACGCCTTTTTTCATTCTGTTTCTTGCTTCAATATCGAAGAAGAGTTGCTTAGCCATAATATTAATAATTTGAAATTTTTGATTTGAAATGGTTAAAACAATTTCTAATAAGGCCGATCATTAATGTATGATCTGCGTTTTAGAATTTTGAATTAAACTATTGCGAGAATATCGCTTTCTCTCATGATCAGGTAGTCACCGCCGTCAATCTGAATCTCTGTTCCGGCGTATTTTCCGTATAAAACTGTATCACCCACTTTAACTGTAACCGGTTCTTCTTTTTTACCAGGACCTGCAGCCACAATTGTTCCGCGTTGAGGTTTTTCTTTGGCTGTGTCAGGGATAATAATTCCACCTGCAGTTTTCTCTTCCGCAGCAGCCGGTTTTACTATCACCCTGTCATGAAGAGGGGTAACATTGAGTTTTTTTGCCATAGCTGTATTGTTTTTTTTAGTTAACTAATGATTGAAAATTCAGAACACTTTTCTTAACGATTATTATGCCATTGCACACAGAAAGGTCAAAATTTCACTTTATTGAATCGTTACAGAGACCTAAATGGAAGACTTGGCATAACAAATCGAGTTGCAAATAAAGTACTTTTGCATTCCGTGACAAAATTACATTTGTCAACTTTAAAAGAACTGACAGAATGAGCAGACTCTTTTAAAGTTATATAACAATATTTACAAGTGTAATCCGCGAATAAAGAGTTTCGAAACGCTACCCTGTCGGTATTTGCTATAATAGAATATTTTTTAAATTCTGATCCTGCTGCCGGTTATTTTTGGGCAGAAGTGCTGCCGAATACCTTTTTCAGCAGATCTGTTACCCGCGCTGCGGGATCTTTACGGATGGCGGTTTCTTCCTGTGCTACCTGGTAAAAAATGCCGTCAATAGCCTTTCCGGTTACATAAGCGCTGAGATCTGTGTTCACCGGTTTGTTGCTGAACTTATTGTAAAGTGTAAAGACGTCACTCCAGTACTTTGTAGCATTTACTTTGGCCAGGGCAGCGTCAATATGAGGTTTGAAAGCGTTGGTAAGTGCCTGTGTGGTTTTGTTTTTGAAGTAATCTGTAGCCGCAGTATTGCTGCCTTTCAGTATTCCCAATGCATCTGGTATTGTCATCTGTTTAATCGCGTCAACAAAAATGGGTGTAGCCGATTTTGCTGCGTCTTCCGCAGCGCGGTTCATAGAAAGAACAGCTTTGTCTACTACGCTACCTAACCCCAGGCTGCGCAATGTGCTTTCCACTTTCTGAGCTTCCGGAGGCATTAATATTTTTACCGCTGCATTTGCGAAGAACCCGTCGACAGCAGACAATTTGCTGGTAGTATTTTGTGTACCTATTGTAAGTGCTTGTTTTAAACCATTAATGATATCCTGGTTGGACAATCCGGGTGATGTGGTTTGAGAAGCGTTGATTACCTGCTGAACAGTATCGCAACCTGAAAACGCAAATAATACTAAAAGAATCAGCGTATTTTTCATCATAGCCATTTTATGGTGCATATCAAAAAATTTGCCGCAAAGTAATATCATCTGTATAATCCGGTCGTACTTTTTTAAAACCGTTTGTACCAAAGGGTTTGAGTGGAAAAAAAACAGGACATTATCTTTGCGCTCGAAATACGGAATCAGGATTTGAGGTTGATGTGAAACATCGTAAAATGTGCGGGAGAAAACACAAACAAACCCTGTGAATTTGCCGGGATCGCCGTATTATTTTTCAATCTAAACACTTTAAAAAATGAAAAGCAACGCTAACCTTTCCGTGTTATTCATGGAAAATGAAACCCTGAAAGAACTGGCTTCAAGGCCAATGGTAGAAGAAACAATCGCATTAGACGATGTAGTGAAAACAATGAAGATCTTCGGACCAGCAGATCTATGGCAAGTACACCGGTTAAGAAGACCAAGGATTTCGAGAAAGAAGTTTGTTCTGTAAACTATTGATGAACAGGCAACATGCATAAAAAAAGCTGCTTATAGCAGCTTTTTTTCATTGATATGTTCGAGTCTATTTGAATACAACTGTATTATCCGCCGCTTTCTTTTGTGTGGCAGATGTGTTGTGCGACTTTGTTTCTGATTGCTTTCCTGCCATTCCTTCTTTTGTATGATGGATCTGAGCCAGGGTAGGAGCGATAACCAGTGAAACAATTGACATTAATTTGATCAGGATATTCATTGATGGGCCGGATGTATCTTTAAACGGATCACCAACAGTATCACCTGTTACAGAAGCTTTGTGCGGATCTGATTTTTTGTAGTGCATCACGCCGTTGATGTCAACGCCCTTTTCAAATGATTTTTTCGCATTATCCCATGCACCACCAGCGTTGTTCTGGAAAATGCCCATCAATACACCAGACACGGTTGCACCGGCAAGGAAACCGCCCAGTGCTTCAGGACCTAATAAGAAGCCAACCAATAATGGGGAAATGATTGCAATAGCGCCTGGCAACATCATTTTTTTGATGGAAGCATCTGTAGAGATGGCAACGCATTTATCATATTCTGGTTTTCCGGTGCCTTCCATAATACCCGGAATTGTGCGGAACTGGCGGCGAACTTCTTCAACCATTGCCATGGCAGCCTGTCCTACGGCGCGAATAGCAAGAGAAGAAAATATAAAAGGAATCATACCACCAACAAATAAGCTGGCCAATACTTTTGCCTTGTAAATATCAATGCCCTGGATACCTGCAACACCAACAAATGCAGCGAACAAAGCCAGCGCAGTTAATGCTGCAGAGGCAATTGCAAAACCTTTACCTGTAGCAGCCGTAGTGTTTCCTACCGCATCAAGTACGTCAGTTTTTTCACGAACTTCTTTTGGAAGCTCACTCATTTCTGCAATACCACCTGCGTTATCAGCAATAGGACCGAACGCATCAATTGCAAGCTGCATTGCCGTTGTGGCCATCATACCTGCTGCTGCTATAGATACACCGTATAAACCTGCACACTCGTAAGAACCCCAGATACCCGCAGCTAATACAAGAATTGGCAGGAATGTAGATTCCATACCAACCGCAAGACCTCCGATTACGTTTGTTGCATGACCGGTGCCGGACTGACGAATGATTGAAAGTACGGGGCGTTTGCCCATTGCTGTATAGAATTCTGTAATAATGCTCATTAAGGTACCTACTGCCAAACCCACCGCAATTGCACCCAGAACACCCCATTTAGTAAACTCAACGCCACGCAGGGTCATCGTTTCCGGAAGAACGTAGTTAACCAGGCCAATACATGCAAGTGCAGTAAGAATAATCGATCCCCAGTTACCCATGTTCAATGCTTTTTGAACAACACCAGTATGGATACCTGCAGATTCGCTGATTTTTACAAACAAGGTCCCGATAATTGAAAATATGATACCAACACCAGCGATTAACATTGGAAGAAGGATAGGAGCAAAACCTCCGAAGCTATCAGTAGATTGTGTTTCCTGGCCTAATACCATTGTGGCCAGAACTGTTGCTACATAAGAGCCAAACAAGTCGGCGCCCATACCCGCAACGTCACCTACGTTATCTCCCACGTTGTCAGCAATAGTTGCCGGGTTACGCGGATCATCTTCCGGAATACCAGCTTCAACTTTACCAACAAGGTCAGCTCCAACGTCCGCAGCTTTGGTATATATACCACCACCCACACGCGCAAACAAAGCGATTGATTCAGCTCCTAAAGAAAAGCCGGTAAGCACCTCGATGGTTCTGATCATATCTTCCGAATTAGCAGCAGATTCAGGAGCAAAGATTTGTTTAAGAACGATGAATAAACCGCCCAATCCTAATACTGCAAGACCGGCAACGCCTAATCCCATTACTGATCCGCCAGTAAAAGAAACTTTTAAAGCGTTGGAAAGACTGGTGCGCGCTGCATGTGCGGTGCGAACATTGGCTTTTGTTGCTACACTCATCCCGATATAGCCCGCGGTAGCACTTAAAACGGCGCCGAGTACAAAGGCAACTGCGATCATCCAGTGAGAAGAAGGATTGCTGCTGGCCATTACGCCTAATAATATTGCGACGATGATTACGAAGTAAGACAGAATTTTCCACTCAGCCCTCAAAAAGGCCATGGCTCCTTCAGCTATGTATTTGCTGATTTCTTTCATACGGTCGTTTCCGGCATCCTGTTTTGATACCCATTTATATTTGGCGAGGGTATAGATAAGTCCGATGACACCCATTGCCGGTACAGCGTAAAACAAATTGTTCATAAGCAAGTACATAAGAGTTTTAAAAAAAATTATAAGGTCGACAAAAATAAGGGGGAAAACCAATAAATGTTAAAAATGATATTATTTTGATGTATGACCAATTTTTTTGGGAATAAAGTCTTGATAAGTGCTTTCAGGGGTATATAAATTGTACTGGCCGAGTTGTTTGGTATCACTAAGCGATGATAATCTTTGGTCTACCGATTTTAAATGCTTAAAGACCAAATAAAATGCGTTTTGCTTTTAATTGTTTTTTAATTTTAAATCATCAAAGTTACTAAAAGTACTATCCATAGGGGTATGGATTGTTTATGAAGGGTTACAGAGAGGCTTATTCTTGAGCCTCTTTTTTTTTAGCTGTCAGCTGTGAGCTATCAGCGCTCAGGCATAAGGTATCAGGTATCAGGTGTAAGGTGTAAGGTATCAGGTGTAAGGTGTAAGGTGTAAGGTATCAGGTGTAAGGTGTAAGGTATCTTCGAAATTCAAATCTCACTTTCTATTAGGAAATCATAAACAGGCTTCGTCAAATCAGACATCAGCGAGTAGCTATGAGCTGTCAGCTATGAGCTATCAGCAAGAAAAAAAACTGCTAAATAAGAAATAATTACTTCCCCATTATGAATGCACAGACAGGCTTTATCTATTAAACATCAGCCATTCTTAAAGCAGCCATCAGCTGTCAGCTATGAGCTATCAGCAAGAAAAAAACTGTTAAATAAGAAATAATTACTTCCCCATCATGAATGCACAGACGGGCTTTATCTATTAAATATCAGCCATTCTTAAAGCAGCCGTCAGCTGTCAGCTATGAGCTATCAGCAAGAAAAAAAACTGCTAAATAAGAAATAATTACTTCCCCATCATGAATGCACAGACAGGCTTTATCAATTAAATATCAGCCATTCTTAAAGCAGCCGTCAGCTGTCAGCTATGAGCTATCAGCAAGAAAAAAAACTGCTAAATAAGAAATAATTACTCCCCCATCATGAATGCACAGACAGGCTTTATCTATTAAATATCAGCCATCAGCTATTAGCTATTAGCTATCAGTAAGGAAGAGACTACCAGTTACGAGACGCTCACTTCTGATCATGAAAGCACAGGCAGACTTCATTAGATCAGCCATCTGACATCCTCAGATCAGCGATCTTAAATCAGCCATCAGCGATCATCAAATCAGCGATCTGAATTTATTTTCTGACGATATTGAAAATCGTAACCGGTGGCGTAAAGATCTGGTCATTTTCGGGGCGGTTATAGATTTTTTTTACAACATCCATTCCTTTGATCACTTTGCCAAACGCAGCATATCCCTGGCCGTCAGGATTATTTTCACCGCCAAAATCGAAGCCGGGTTGATCACCTACACAAATAAAAAATTCGGTGGTAGCTGTGCCGGGTTCTCTGCGGGCAAGCGACAGGGTCCCATCTTTGTGCAAAAGGCCGGTTTGTTTTGTGGTTTCATGAGGAATGCCTGGAAGGCTTCTGGCTTTTGTATAATTTGATTGCCAGAGACCTCCCTGTATTAGTTCCGATTTAGGCGCATTGGAGGGTTGATTGTCATCATTCAGTATCCTGTAAAAAGAACTTGCTTTATAATATTGTTTGTCAACATACGAAAGAAAAGCATTCACACTTTGAGGTGCCTTATCCTGGTAAAGTTCAGCCTCAATATCTCCTGCATTTGTTTGAATAACTATGAGGGGATATTTGTGTTTGGGTGAAGAACAGGAGATGATGCATTGAATGACGATGATGAATGCAAATATTTTTTTCATATTAAGACCAGGTAAATGAATGACGTGAAGTTAGGGAAAAGCTCAAAGCTGAAAGCCCAAAGCTGAAAGCTTAAGGGCTCTTATTTTGTCAGCAACATTTTGTCCGCTTACAAGGGCCGCTTCTACAGTACCGGGATACTCGCCGTCATACACACCTTCACCTGCAAAGAAGACAGTGTTCTCCAAAGGTGTATTCAATAATTGTCTTGCCTGAATACTTTGCACTTTAGCATAGCTATAAGCTCCTTTGGTAAATGGGAAAGTCTGCCAGCGGCTTACTTTATGACTTATCAGCCGCTGTTTTAAAAAAGAAACTTCAAGCGAAAAAATATTCGCTAAAGACTGCATGGACAACTCGATCAACTCCGGCTCTGTTAATTTATTTAAAGCAACTGCAGATGTTGAAGGTAGCCAGCCGGTAAGCAAAGCATCTGTGCGGGGCAATTGCGTCCACCAGGTTGGAACAGCTTCCTCACTTAGTATAAAGCCGGTGTCTTTGTTCCAGAACGGCTCGCTAAACCGCAGAAATATTTTTGTGACTGAACCGAAACCTATTTCCTGTGCAGCTTTAAGGTAGTTATCGATTGCCGGCATAAATGCCAGTACGTTATGTTTTTCTCCGGTGGCAGACAATACACCCAGGGAAACAGTTACAATTACTTTTGACGCTGTAAAATATTCACCGGTAGTGGTAGTGATCAGCACTTCATCTTTCTTCCATGAAATTTTGTTTGCTACAGATGATATGTGGATAGTCGCCCCATTAGCTATACACTGTTTTGCCAGGAAATCTGTTAATTGAGCGTAGCCGTTTTCAATTCTGTATTGATCACCTTCTTCCTTTTCCCATTCATCTCTTAAGGCAAACATGCTGACCTGTTGTATGTCGGCAAGATCAAACCCTTCAGCAAATTTTTGAACTGATCTTCTTAGCGGCTCGTACTTCGCATCCCTGAAGTTTTCTTCAAGAAATGTGGAAAGTGTTACATCATGTTTGTATTCGTGCATCTTTGCCATTAGCCGGTCCGATCCTTCAATTATTTCATGCTGTTCGTGCCATCTTCCATTAGTGTTGCGGAGCATTTTCCCTTTAGTACGGTGAAATGAAATTTTTGCTTCTTTCAACAACTGCAGTGTCAACGGCAGTTTGCCATGAACAAATTCGGCTCCCTCTTCAAGCAGGTGTTCAAATGAAACATCGGTTGTAGTTTTTATCCTTCCACCAACATATCCCGCAGCCTCAAGTATAATCACTTTAAAACCGGATGAGGACAATTCCTTAGCGGCGAGAAGCCCTGCAGCTCCCGCGCCGATTATTATGATCGTTTCTTCCTTCATACAAAGAACCAAAGACTAAAGTGCCGATTGGTTAGCAGTGTAAATTACAGCGTTTGTGCCGACTTCAGAATGAGTGCTTTTAGATTTTCAAGATTCTTTTTAATAAGCTCTTTCGCTACTTCATCGGTAAATTCACCTTTATCTGTAAACTTTTTATTTGCCTGCGCAACCAGTATTTCCGGCTTATATACAGGGATCATATTCAGATATTGAAAAACAGCATGAAATGCAAGCTGCATTCTTACCGTGCCCCACATGCCGGGCGTTGCACCCATAACGGACACCGGCTTGCGTATCATGGGAGAATCTTCCCCACGTGAGGCCCAGTCGATTGCATTTTTTAGCCCGCCGGGTATAGAATAATTGTATTCAGGTGAAACAAACAAAATACCATTAGCTCTTGTCAGGCCGTCTCTGAATGCGGCTGCGGCAGCGGGTCTTTCTTTCGCCGAGGGAACATCCAGATCTGCATTGTAGAGCGGAAGATCTGCCACCGACAAAATTTCCATTTCAACATTGTCCGGTAATAATTTTTGCACCGCGTGCAGCAATAAAGTGTTGTAAGAATCTTTTCTAAGACTTCCTGAAATACCTGCAATTAATATATCAGCCATACAAAGTTTATGTCTGGAGCTGCAAATACTATTCCTTAATCAATGTCGTTTCCTTAAGAGGTTACGATAAACAAAGCAACCTGGAATGAGGTACTTCGTACTTCGTAAATCGTACTTGATAAATTTTAATTCTTTTTAAGGAACCGGCATTGATTCCTTAATGCCTGATCAGGAACGGAGTTGATTAAATGCGGTTCCCAATGCCTCAATAATGTCAGAAGGCAACAGGCTTTCTTCGGATTGATACGCCAGTGCAAGATCTCCCGCCATTCCATGCACATACACGCCAATGCATGCGGCAATAAACGGGGTATATTTTTGAGCAAGGAGAGAAGTTATAATTCCTGTTAACACATCACCTGTTCCTCCTGTGGCCATGCCTGCATTTCCTGTGGTATTGAACCAACCTTTGCCATTGTGAGCAACAAGAGAATAATGGCCTTTTAAAATGATGATCAACGGATATTCTTTGCTCGCATCAATGGCTTTTTGAAGGCGCTCAAAATCATTTGGACTTTCACCAAAAAGACGGTCAAATTCTTTTGGGTGCGGTGTTAAGACGGAACCTTGGGGAACTTGCTTTAGCAGCTGCTTGTTACCTGAAATAATATTCAGTGCATCAGCGTCAAGTACGACCGGCTGGCTATATTTTTCAAGCATTGTTTTAAGAAGCGACACTGCATCGTCAGCAGTACCTAATCCCGGGCCAATACCTAATGTGTTGTATTTATCCAGGTCCGGATTTTCACCTCTTACCAATACCATCGCTTCGGGAACAGCCGTCTGCATAATTGACAAGGCTTCCTCTGGAATAAAAGTAGTCAACAAGCCAACGCCCGTGCGTAAACAGGATCTTGCTGCTAATACAGCAGCTCCCATTTTACCTTTATTGCCAGCAACTAGCAGCGCATGTCCAAAAGTGCCTTTGTGCGAAAAAGGTTTTCGATCGATAAGGTGCCGGGATATAAAATGTTTGTCAAGCAAATTAAAATCTGCATCAATTTCCTGCAAAAATGCATGGTGCAATCTAATATCCAACACTTCCACATATCCAAACCACACTGCATTTTCTGCAAGAAGGAAATTGAGTTTTAGGGATTGAAAGGTAAGCGTGTAAGTCGCCTTAATAAGGCGATTACCCAACGAGCTTTTATCAATAAACATTCCGCTCGGTACATCAATCGCTATAACCTCAGCTCCTGAATTATTAATATGGTCAACCAAAGATGCACTTAAACCTGTAAGTGGTCTGTTCAGGCCCGAACCGAATAAGGCATCTATCGTCAGGTCCTCTTTTTGTATTTCAGGAAAAAAATCTTCTGATTGAAGAAAGTAGATCTCCGTTGTGAGTGGATGAAGCCGGTTAAGATTTGTCTGAAAATCATCTGTACCCTTTGCACCAAATTCTAATATAAATACAGATGGATTGACGCCTCTTTCAATCAACTGTCTTGCTATTGCCAGCCCGTCTCCGCCATTGTTGCCTTTACCACAAAAGATCCTGATTGTTTTTGAATGAAGATTGTTCTCAATTATCCAGTCCGTACAACTTTGCGCCGCGCGCTCCATAAGGTCAATCGAAGCGACCGGTTCATGCATTATGGTGAATGCATCCCACTGATGGATCTGTTGAGCAGAAAGCAATTTCATAATAAGACGCGTAAGACAGTAAGATCGTAAGATCGTAAGATCGTAAGATCGTAAGATCGTAAGATCGTTTAAAATATAAATCCTTGTAAGATAATAAAAAAAATAAGACAGTAAAAAGTCGCATACAGCGCTCCTCTTACTGTCTTACTCTCTTACACGTCTTACGGTCTTACATGTCTTACACGTCTTACGGTCTACTCCTCAAGGGCGCTTTCATTTACCACGCCGCTAAAAATATATGACATATTCTTCACCTGGTAAATATTGCCATTGATCTTGTTGCCGAGCGCAATGATCGTGGCTTTCTGCTGAACAAGCCTGGTAAAAGCTGTATTGCTTCCATGCCATTTGCCGTTGTGATAAACAATGGTATCGCCTTTATCATAAAATAAACGCCAGCCCATACCGTAGTTGTGCATGGATTTTCGTTCGTTGCTTGTTGCCGTAAAAGCAGAATCCAGTGTGCTCTGGGAAACGAAACGATGCTCATATAATGCTTTATCCCACAAAAGCATGTCACGCACCGTGCTATAGATATTTTTATCGCCGTAGGTAATATCGCAGTGGTCCATAGGGAATGGCCTGTTGCCCGCGCTATAAGTCGGTACATACTTAGCCGTATCAGGCGCAGAGAACACAAACGTGCTGGTCATGCCAAGCGGCGTAAATACACTATCTCTCATGTACTGCGGATAAGGTGTCCCCGTTACTTTTTCAATAATTAATGCAAGTAGTACGTAATTCGTGTTGCAATATTGAAAATGCCTGTTGGGCAAATTGGAAACAGGGGGCTTATTCGCAATCATGTAATCCAACACATCCTGGTTGGTTGCTTTTTTCTTTCTGTCCCAGCCTTTATCAAGAAAATGGAGATAATTGGGCAGGCCACTCCTGTGATCCAGCAATGTTTTTACAGTAATGCCATGGTAAGGAAACTGCGGAAAAAATTTTTGAACAGAATCATACAACGAAATCCTTCCTTGTTCCCAAAGCTTCAGTACTGTAGTTCCTGTAAATGTCTTTGAGATGGAAGCGAGATGGAAGGGGGTGTATTGCGTAATCGAATCTTTTTTAGCGGGAACGTTTACAAAACCGCGGTATGCCTCAAAAAGAATAACACCGTCCTTAGCGACCAGTATGCTTCCATTAAAACCCCTGGAAGCAAGATTCTTTTGATAGTATGCTTCTATGGCATCATGGTAAGCCTTGACTACTGCAGGGGACATGTTTGATTTAAGAGAGTCCGCTGCAATACCCTTCTTCACAATTTCTTTCTTTTTGTTCTTGGCTCCCGACGTGCAATTGGAGAAGGTTAGCGCAAGAAACAATGATATATAGATGTTGAGGTGTTTCATATTTTTTACAGGAAAGTCGGCAAAAATAAGGGCGGATTTATATTAACAAGACATATTGTGAAAAGATTTACCTATACATTTACATTATTAACGCATTGTTGAAATATATCTGATATTGATAATGTGTTTTGCAATGATTTTATACTTGATTTCCCGACCCAAAAATCAAATTCAATAAGAATATGCCGATAGTTCTCTTCGACGGAAATGCACACAAAGGTTTGTTACCACTTACTTATACCCGCAGTGTAGCAGGGATCCGTATGGGGGCATTTACCATGCAGGAACGGTGGGAGCGGATCACAGGAGAAAAAATATATGTGCAGACAGAAGGATATCTTTCTGCTTTGTATGAGGCTGTACCTGACAGGAACAATTTGTTTATTGACGCTGCTGTTTTGCCTGACGCCGCTTTTGTAGAATTGGCTTTATCGTTGAATACCGGAAATTATCTCTCTGACCAGTCCGGCCAGATCATAGCGATAAAGCATTACGGAACCAGCATAAACGCTGTGAAGCCTGATGGACATGCAATACAAAGCCTGGCAATAAAACGGATAGAGCATCCCTGGAACATATTCCAATGGAATGGCGAAATGATTGCATTTGATTTTGCCTTGTTGACAAAAGGCAGGAAAAGTGCGACCGTTTCTCCGACAAATCATCTGATAAAAGCCGAAAATATCTTTATAGAAGAAGGCGCCGTCGTTGAATGCTCGGTGTTGAACGCCTCAGAAGGGCCTATTTATATCGGGAAAGATGCGCTTGTAATGGAAGGCTCGCTGATCCGCGGTCCATTTGCGCTGGGAGAAAACGCGGTGCTTAAAATGGGATCGAAAATTTATGGCGCTTCAACAGTTGGGCCGCATTGTGTGGCAGGAGGGGAGATTAAAAATGCTGTTATGCATTCGTACAGCAACAAGGCGCACGACGGTTATCTTGGTGACTCTGTTATTGGCGCCTGGTGCAACATGGGAGCCGGAACAAGCAATAGTAACGTAAAAAATAATGCATCTGCGATAAAAATGCCCAGCCAAACGAATGATAGTTTTTTGAACGCCGGGCTAAAATGCGGTGTAATCATGGGTGATTATACGCGCACAGCAATCAATACATCTATCAATACCGGTACTTTAACAGGCGTGAGCTGTAATGTTTTTGGCGCCGGACTGACACCTCATTTCATTCCCTCTTTCTGCTGGGGGATGGATGGAGAAAAGGTTTATCAATTTGACAGAGCATTGGCCGACATTGAAAACTGGAAAAAATTTAAGCAGCAATCTTTGTCAAATGCGGAAGCTGATGTTTTGAAATATATCTTTGACAACTTTTTATAAGCAGCCAACGTTCAGCTTAAACCCCTGATCATTAAAAAAGATAAACATTAAGCGATAACCTGGCAGCAACGCCGGCATATTAAACAAAATTCAACATATGAGAAAGCAAATAGCAGCCGCCAATTGGAAAATGAATTTAACCCTGCAACAGGGTGCACAGTTACTGGATGATATTATTGCAAAACCGCATGATTTAAAAGAAGATCAGCTAGCAGTTTTTGCAGTGCCGTTTCCCTACCTGGCGATGGCTCAGCAAAAAATTGAAGGCAAAAAGAATGTGTTTGTAGCAGCGCAGAATTGCTACAGCAAAAAATCCGGTGCATATACAGGAGAAGTTTCTGTTGAAATGCTACAATCTTTGGGTATTCAATACGTAGTGTTGGGTCACTCTGAAAGAAGGGAATACTTTAACGAAAGCAACCAGTTACTGGCTGATAAAGTGAACATCTGTCTTGAGTACAACATCACACCTATTTTTTGTTGCGGTGAGCCCTTGAGCATCCGCGAAGCAAATACACAGAATGAATTTGTTGCAAAACAGTTAGAAGAGTCATTGTACCATTTATCCGCAGAACAAATCCAGAAAATAGTGATTGCCTATGAACCAATCTGGGCAATAGGTACAGGAAAAACTGCTACCAGCGCACAGGCTCAGGAAATGCATGCTGCTCTCCGCGCTCAACTGGCAACCAAATATGGCCAGGAAGTAGCTGACAATATTTCTATTCTTTACGGTGGAAGCGTTAAAGCGGCAAACGCTAAAGAGATCTTCTCTCAACCGGATGTTGACGGAGGTCTTGTGGGCGGCGCTTCGTTGATTGTTGACGAATTCGTGGCGATCATCAACGCGCTGAAATAGCTATCAGCTGTCAGCAATCAGCTTTTAGCAATGTTCAAAACTAGCTAAGTGTTGATCGCACTTAAATATAAAAGGCAAACAGTAATATTAAACATTTACTCGTTTGCCTTTTTGAGGTAGCTATCAGCTGTCAGCAATCAGCTGTCAGCGATGTTTAAAAGTAACCAGGTGTTAATAGCACTTAAATAGAACATTGGTGTGCTATTTAAGAAACTTTTACTGCCGCACATTTTACTATTCACCTTTCACTTCTCACCATAACTTGTACTGCTACACCATTCACTATTCACTATTCACCATTCACTTCTCACCATAACTTGTACTGCTACACCATTCACTATTCACTATTCACCATTCACTTCTCACCATAACTTGTACTGCTACACATTTCACTATTCACCATTCACTATTGACTTGTCTTCGTTGTCAATTTTCAATTCTCCCTTTTCAATTAACTACTGTACTGCTGAAAGCATCTTCTGTCCCTCAGCTTTAATTGCGGCATCGTTTTCTGTGCGGGTAGGAAGTTTTACAAGTTTATTCAGGACTTCTATAGCCTGGGCTGGCTTATTGTTCATCTGATAGGCTTTTGCCAGTTCCATATAGGTTGTGGCAGAGTACATATCAAGCGTTTTGGCCTTATCCAGGTAATAGATAGCGGAGTCAATGTTAGCTGATTGAACACCTCCATAAAATGTTTTTATCTGCGTCTTTTTCAGCCAGGAAACATTCAGCATGTCCATGTGCCATTTGCCTTCCGCATAATTGGCCTTGGCAAGGTTAGGATTTAAAGCAAGTGCTTTGTCTGCGTACCATTTGGTTTGTCTTGTAAACTCGGTAATTTTCTTTTTGTCTGTTTCAACTTCCTGCATTTTAGAGGAAGCGAGAGACATTACATAATTAGCCGAGGCATTGTTGCTATCAAGCGCGTATGCTTTTTGCGCGTAGTCGCGGCACGCGAGGTAAGAATAATTTTTGCTGTTTTTGTCAGCTAATCTTCCGCCGATGCTGGCATTGAGTTCTGCGCATTTGATCAATGCGTTGATGTTGTTGGGATCCATCAAAGCGGCTTGCTTGTATTTGTCCAGTGCGGCAGCTTCCTTGAGCTGTTTTTCAAGATTGTCCGCATCTTTTAAAACGGCGTTTATGTCTTGTGCATTCATCAGTGCCGCAAAAAAGAAAGTGCAACAGAGCAGGCTATATTTTTTCCATTTCATGGTCATGATTTTAGGGATAAGCTTACGTAAAACTTACAACGTATAACGTACAACTTTATTTATTGGTTGCAATATAATTTTCTTTGGTCAAAGTATATCTAACACCAATACTACCCCTGAAAGAGATGATGGGCGGGCTGACCTTCCGGATGTAAATATTGATTTCTTCGACGTGAGAAAATTCGGCGAATATTTCGTGGGCAATGCGGGTAGCGAGCGTTTCGAGCAGTTCCGCCGGCTGCTCCATGTGCTTTTTTACAATTTCGTAAATGATGGTGTAGTCAATGGTGTCCTTTATGTGTAATACCGGAACCGTATTTGGGTAGTGCAGCACCGTTACGTCAAGCTCAAACTCGGCGCCAATTACTTTTTCCTCTTTATAAAGGCCGTGATATGCGTGAAAGCGGAGATTTTTTAATTCAATACTAAGCATGAACGAAAATATGCAAATGTGTAAATATGCAAATGTGTAAATGTGGGGGATTTTTCGAAAAAGATCAGGTAGCGCCCCCCATTTGCATATTCGCACATCCGCACATTTGCATATTCTCCCCTGTCAATTATTCAATAACAAGCCATTAATTGAAAAGGGAAAATTGACAATTGAAAATTCGTGCGTCATCTCTGTGGCCCTCCGTGCCTTCCTTGCAGCCATTCATTTGGACTGCTGCCCGCCGAAACCTTTTACATATAGACTCAGGCTTTTTCTCTGTGTAACAAAACACATAGATCTTAGAAGAACCATGGAGGTTCACAATTTTATTTCGCTCCAATTCATTTTCAATTGTCAACTTTCAATTCTCAATTACTCAATGACCAGCCAGTTGTAGCTTTCCGGTCCTATAGTTACCGGCACATCGATGGAGAAATCTCTTTTTAACTGAAATATTTTAGGATTGCCATCTTTTTCTTTTACAACAGCAGATTTGGTAAGCCCCGCATAATACAGCGGCAGTTTGACTGTTCTTGTTATGGTCTGTTTTAATGGATTATAAACAAGCACAAAAGCTTTTTGTTTAAGTTGGGGATTTACATGCATCATGCCATCCCAATCGCGGCCATCTGCACGCCTTAAATGAACCATGTCGCTGTTCATAATGTCACGGTATTTTTTGTACCAGTTGACTGTATTTTGAACCAATGCTTTTGTTTTGTCTGTATCGTACAACCTGGGCCCTCTGTAGCAAGCCTGCACACCCGATCCGTAATACTGAACCATCAGTTTTTCATAATCAGCTAAATGGTCAGAAAGCGGTTCAAGCACCGCTTCTGGGCCACCGCCCTGGTATTTTGTCAGTGGTACAAATCCCCAGCCCATGGAAGGTGTTTTATCCCATGTACCGTCATAAATATTCTGACGGTTCAGGATCATTTGCTGTTCTCTCGGTAAGGAGAAATTCACTTCCCTGTATCCCAATGCAATTTTATTGGTTCCGTCCAGGAAATACCAGTCCGGCGCATTGATGTAGATGCCTCTTTCATTGCACCAGTGATACAATTCTTTTTGCAACTCCATTTGCTTCCATTGTGAATCATCTAAGCCCATATGCCCCGGATGCGTAGTTGACGCACAGACGTCACCCGGATAAGGCCCATCGTTTTCAAAAATGTTAAAGCCCGTATTGGCAAAAAAGTATTTTAACTTGTTGATGTAAGCCAGTCCCCATTTACTTCCAAGGCAGGGCGCGTGACCGAAGAATGCCGCCGCATCCGGTTTGCCGGTTTTCGGATCTATCACATCATCTTCATCACTGATGCGCCTGCTGCTGAATAAAGAATAGCCGCCTATCTGGATGCCTTTACTATGTGCATAGTCAGCCAGTTCCTTCCAGTGTTCTACGTTTTTAGCTGATGTATCTTCAATATTGCAATGGCTGCCAAAGCTTAAGATCAAAGCCTCATAGCCCGTTGCTGCACACTGGTCAATTGCAGTGCGTACCTGTTCATCATTCTTGCTTACCAGGTGCATAAAAATCGGGTTCTGCGTGGTCCACGGTGCTATCGTGATATACATTTTTTTTCTTGCCAGACCATTCCTTTCTCTGTCATAGCTATCCTGCAAAAGTTCAAAAGTCCTGATGGAATTGAATGCATCTCCGTTTCCAAGTTCAACACCGGGACCCACTGCCGGATAAATTTCCAGCAGGCATGGAGTAAGATAATCGTAGTTCACCTGGGATGTGTACGACGGATCTGGCAGCCAGTGTGTTGTCTGGTCTGAGATATCCGCACGCATGGAGTTATTGAATGCATAATTGCTTTCTATATAAAGTCCGTGTGGTTTCTTCATTTGAGCCGGAGAACCCACAACAGCACTTTCTTCTTCAACAACTGCCAATACTTCATTTACAACCTTATTTATTTTGATTTTGACTGCGCCATTGTTTTCAATGCTCAGCGATTTGCAGATAAGCGGAATTCCATCGTAGATATCATAATGAACAGCAACAGTAACGCCTTTTAATGCTGCAAGTTTTGAGGTGAAATAAAACGACAGTGTTTTTCCGGCAGGCTGTTTTTGGTTGTAGGCCCAGGTATTCCTTTTCCAGTTTATGTAAGGCTGAAGCTCTTTCACTTTAAAGTGCGAAAACACAAAATCGCTGTCATGTGCAGTAAAGCCATCTACCCATTGAGGTTGAATGTAGGCTTTTTCTTTTTGTCCGTACAATCCGCCCACATTGTAGCTAACATCATTTAACGTAACAACTGCTTCCGGCTTAACAGCGCGCAATAGTTGTTCGCCGGTAACCGGGTTGGAGTAATCAGTGCAGGCAACGTTAGGAGTTAATCTAAAGACTCTTTTGGTAAGCCCGTTAGACAGTATTATGGCCTTATTATCGCTACTGCGGAATACATTCGCTTTTTCGGCAGATGGATGTATCAGCCAGTCCTGTTGCAATTTGTTCCCGGTGTTCTTCCATTCAGGCAAGGATGACAAGGTTGTCTGTGCCTGCATATAAAAGGGTACAGAGAAAAGGATGGCTGAAAGCAAGTGTCGTTTAAGCATCGTAATAAAGGTTTATGAATTACAATTTTAAGTGTTAAACAGCTAAAAAAATCAGGCATAAAGCGTAGGTTAATATATCTGAAACATCGGGTAAAACCTAGTCATGCAGGTGCAGACGATTAATCAATAAATTTGACGGCTGTTTTAGCCGGCCTTACAAAATGTTTATCATGAAAAGAACCATCGCTTTATTTTTCTGTTCCCTGTTTGCAATTACCTGTTTTTCCCAAAAGAATAATATTGTTCCGGCACCGCAGAAGGTGGTGTATAGCCAGGGCAGTTTCGTTTTTTCAAATTGTTCCGCTATTCGTGTGGATGAAAAGAACGAGGATCTTTTGAAAGCTGTAAGGCCATTGGTTTCAAAGCTAAGAATAGCAGCGGGCATAGACCTGTTGTCTGCAAAAAAATGCAAGACAGGCAACGTTGTCCGGATCGCATTGGATAACACGATCAAGAGCCCGGAAGGATACCAGATTGTAGTAAAACCTTCCGTGATTGACATTAAGGCACAACAACCTTCGGGCGTTTTTTATGCAGTGCAAACCTTGCTGCAGCTGCTTCCTGTTAATATCGAATCTCCTGTTCCGGTTAAAAATGAACAATGGAAAATTTCTTGCGTTGAAGTTGAAGATGCGCCACGATTTGCTTACAGGGGTGTAATGCTGGATGTTGCACGTCACTATATGGCATTAGATTCTGTTAAAAGGATCATCGATCTGATCGCCATGCAAAAAATGAATCGTTTTCACTGGCATTTAACGGACAGCCAGGGCTGGCGCTTTGAAAGCAAGAAGTTCCCTAAGCTTACAAAGATCGGAGCTTTTAGAAAGGGTACGCCTCTCAACACCACTTATGATTATAACAGCAGACCTAATGACACGCTATACGGTGGCTTCTATACAGAGGATCAAATGCGGGAAATTGTAAAATATGCTGCTGACAGGTTCATAACGGTTGTGCCTGAAATAGAAATGCCTGCGCACTCAAAGTCTGCATTGGCAGCTTATCCTGAACTGGCTTGTCTTGATAGTAACGGACATGCATTTGCGTATCCGTCTGATATCCAGGATGAGTATTGCACAAAAGATGAAACTTTTACTTTTCTTGACGGAATATTGGAAGAAGTGATGGATATTTTTCCTTCTGAATATATTCATATCGCCGGGGACGAAGCTGGTAAAGCCAATTGGAAGAAGTGCAAATTTGACCAGCAACGTATGAAAGACGAAAATCTGAAAGATGTAGAAGAGCTTCAAAGTTATTTTATAAAACGTATTGCACAGTTTGTAAACAGTAAAGGAAGAAAGGTGATTGGCTGGGATGAAATTATGCAGGGTGGTTTGGCTCCCGGAGCAGCAGTGATGAGCTGGACTGGCGTGGAGAATGGTATTAAGGCTGCGAAGCAGGAACACAATGTTGTAATGACGCCGGGCGGATATTGCTACCTGGATCATTACCAGTCTGATGCACCTGGTGAACCTGTTGCATTTGGAGGATTAACTACTTTGTCAAAAGCTTATAGTTATGAGCCTGTTCCCGCGGAATTGAATGCAGCTCAGGGCGCGTTTATAAATGGTGTTCAGGGCAATTTATGGACAGAGCATATTCCCTATGCAAAGAAGGCGGAGTACATGATTTTTCCACGTGCGATAGCACTGGCCGAAGTTGGATGGTCTCAGCCTCAACAAAAAAATTATGAGGATTTTGCACGCAGGCTTTCATCAAGCTATTTGAAGCGTCTCGATTTGCACGGCGTTAATTACTCAAAACACATGTACGATCTGAAGTTGGTTAATTCTGTTGATGGGAAGGGCAATGTGTTTATGCAATTAGGCGGAGTTGCAAACGGCAAAAACATTTATTATACGCTGGATGGAACTACTCCTTCTGAAAAATCACCTGTATACAAGCAGCGCGTTCTTGTGAAGCATGATTGTGTAATTACCGCAGCGTTGCTGAACGATGGTATTGTGACCGACAGATTGCAAAAAGCGTTTGCGATTCACAAAGGAGTTGGCAAAAGAGCCACGTTAAAGAACGCTCCCAACAAAAACTACAACAGAGGTGGTAACGATGCATGGCACAATGGCAGCAAGGGAAGCGACGAACAATTCAGCAATGATGAGTGGTTGGGTTGGAACGACGAAGTTTTTGAAGGAACCCTGGATTTTGGCAAGGCGGTAAAATTCAATTCCGTTAAAACAAGATTTTTCCATAAACCGAGTAGCTGGATTTGGATGCCAAAGTCTATAATTATTGAAGTGTCTGATGACGGAACAAATTTTAGAACTATTGCAAAGAAAGAGTTGCAGGTTCCGGCTAATGAAGGCGCTATTCCCGTTGAGCTAACTTTTGATCAGGTTAATGCAAGATATTTCCGCGTAACTGCTGAGCCGCATGGCAAAATTGCCCCGGGAAATGTTGGCGCGGGAGATGCTTCGTGGTTGTTTGTGGATGAGGTGGTGATTGAGTAGGGGGGCAGTGAATGGTGAATAGTGAATAAAGGTGAATAGTGAAAGGTGAATAGTGAAAGGTGAATAGTGAAAGGTGCAGCGGTAAAATTGCTATTAAACCCGAAAATTTTGTTAGAGGAGTATATTGTTTGAGCCCTATCTGTCCTACACTTTCAAAGTGTAGGACAGATAGGGCTCTGACATTTAATGCCACCAGCCTTTGCAATTCTCTGTGAATCTCCGTACTTCTCGGTGCACCTCCGTATAACTGCATTTCAAATCTCGAAAGGATGGTCGGCTTCATTTCCTGCTATCCTCGTAAACATTCAGAATTTCAAATAAAAAAGCACTCACGGTAGAGTGCTTTCTTTATCGACAAAAAAATGTAAGTCTGACAGTGCTCCTAAAGCTGATAGCTCAAAGCTAATAGCTCACAGCTTTACGCTATTTTCATTCTATAGTCAGTAGGGCAGAGGCCGGTACTTTCTTTAAATAATTTGTTGAAATTGGAAACAGTTTTAAAGCCGGTCGAATAGGCTATTTCAGAGATTGTCCAGTCTGTATCCATCAGGTAGCGACATGCATGTGATATGCGCACTTCATGCAGGTAATCAACAAAGTTTTTATTCATTCTCTTTTTAAAGAGCCTGCAGAAAGATTGCGGTGTAAGGTTCGCCATGGTTGCCACATCTTTCAGCGATATATCATTTTTGTAGTTAGTTGTAATGTATTTGAATACTTCAGACAAACGGTCTCCATCAGCCTTATACATTACGCCGGAATACTCTTCCTTATTAATATACTCTGTTTCCTGCGATGTAGAAATCAGGTGCATGATCTCAAGCAGAATAATAATTCTTTCAAAGCCGGTAATGGTGAGCAGCTTTTCCATCCGGGTAGACACTTCGGTAAAAGTGGTGCCGTTTATTTTTATACCTCTTCTCGCCCTGTCAAATAATGCATTGATCTTTTCTGCTTCACGGAGATCATAAAAGCCCTTACCGAAAATATCTTTATTAAAGTAGATAACGATGGATTGAGCGCGGTGGTCTGTTTCGCCTTTGTAGAAGCATTCATCATTCAGCCACACATGCGGTAGATTAGGACCTATCAACACAAGATCTCCTGCCTCAAAAGATTCTATTTTATCGCCGATAATTCTTTTACCAAAGCTTTCTTTAATATAAACCAGCTCAATTTCCGGATGAAAGTGAAAGGGAGATTCAAAATAGGCCTCATTTCTTTCCGATACAGATATGTAACTGTTCTGCCTGGGAGTTATTTCAGTCTGTAGAATTTTCATACTGGCGATTAGAATGTCTAATGATCAAAACTTTGATGAAAAATATAAACTTCTAAGGTTAAAATAACAATATTAAGCTTTAATGTGAAAACTTAAGGGATTTTTAAAGCGAAATTTTAATAAGATGAGATGACTTTTTAAATAAATGACATAAATCATAGGCTTTGGTAACAGCTACTTCTACTTTAGCCGCCTTCAAAAAACGATCCCAGGGGAACCCTTGTCCTCTGTTTGAGATATATACAAGTGACCTAACCCAAAGATAATCAAATGAAATCAATCCGCTTTTTTTAAACTAAACCATTGAAAAAATGAGAAAAACAACGATACGCATTTCCATATGCGTCTTGCTACTCAGCCTTACAAGTCTGTTTGTAGCTGCTCAGGACAAGATTACCGTCGCCGGTACGGTAAAAGACAGTTCAAGTAATCCCATACCTGGAGTATCAATTGTGATAAAGGGCACTTCCAGGGGGGTATCTTCAGATGCAGACGGAAAT
The DNA here is from genome assembly GCF_041060425.1 of Danxiaibacter flavus. NCBI lineage: Bacteria > Pseudomonadati > Bacteroidota > Chitinophagia > Chitinophagales > Chitinophagaceae > Danxiaibacter > Danxiaibacter flavus. Next base: position 474,753 of record NZ_JAULBC010000003.1, on the reverse strand, counting down.
TTCAAGATTGAAAATGTGCCCAAAAATGCTACGCTTGTCTTCTCTGCGGTGGGTCACCTGCCGTTTGAGGGAAAACCTTCAGTTGTATTAAATGTCGTTTTGCAGCCAGACATAAAAACTGCGGGTGACGAAGTGGTTGTAACGGCCATGGGTATCAAAAAAGAACAAAAGGCCCTGGGTTATGCCGTAAGTACAGTTACTGCAAAGGATATTCAGGTTGCCACTCCCAATATCGCATCTGCTTTGTATGGTAAAGCAGTTGGCGTGAAAGTGCAATCATCACCCGGTGGGCAAACAGGGGCGGTTAGCATGACCGTTCGAGGGGTAAATTCCTTGAATTTTAATACCCAGCCCTTATATATATTGGATGGGGTACCGATTCGAAATGGCGAAGCCAATACGAAGGATATGTGGTCAGAGTCAAGGATTCAGGGAAATGGTTTGCTTGATTTAAATCCAGATGATATTGAAAGTCTTTCAATTTTAAGGGGAGCTGCGGCTTCGGCGCTTTATGGTTCCGAAGCAATCAACGGCGTTGTCGTAATCACAACAAAATCGGGAAAAAACAGGAAGAAAGGCTTGGGAGTTGATTTTGGTGTAAACCAAATAATAGAAAAAGTCGGTGCATTACCTGATTTTCAAAATGAGTTTGGACCAGGATATGGTTTTACGGGCGTTAACGGCCTGTTGACCAGGGGATCAGATATGGATGGTTTTATGAAGATAACCGGTCGTGACGGATTGGAATATATTCGCCCTTCCTTGAGTAACTGGGGGAATTTCGGACCCAAGTTTGACGGTCGGGATGTTATGTGGTGGGATGGTATTATGAGAAAGTATGATGCCCAGCCGAATAACGTAAAGGATATTTACGGGACCGGTCGAAATAGTAATTATAACATTTCGATTTCAAATAGTGGCGCTTTAGGATCTTTTAGGTTTTCCTATAATAGGAATGACTACAAAAGTATGATGCCTGGCGGTAAGCAGGTGAAAAACAACTTTAGCTTTAACGGCAATCTGAAGGCTTCTGATAGACTGTCGCTTAATTTAGTTGTTAATTATATTAATAACATAACGACAAACAGACCCTATCTTATAAATAACATCAACGCTTATGGTTTTAGTCGTGCCGAGAAAACAGATGTCATGCAACAAAAGTTCCGGACATCGCAGGGCTATTTGTATACGAGCGATAAAAAGATAAATCCGGATGAATACATTCTTTATACACCGTCTACCAATTATATGAATAATATTTTATGGACCCAATTGGTGAATAACGACGAAGAAAAAATCAACAGGATGATTGCTAGTGCCACGATAAATTATAAAATTGCTAGTTTTCTCAATATACGTGGCAGAATTGGTAATGACTTCAGTAGCGGGTTCACGGAAACTAAAAATTATAATCAACAGCCTTCAGTGTTTACAAATGGTGGGTATTATGGGGTAGTAGACAACAGGCAAAGGATAAGTTACGGAGACATTATGGCCATCTTTACAAAAAAGGTAAATGACTTTGATTTAGGAGCAACAGCAGGTTACCTGGCGAAGCAGGAAGAATACACTACGAATGCTACCAATACAGATGGTGGACTGGTACAGGAAGGTTGGTTTAGTTTAAAAAACTCTATCAATCCACTCATAAATAGCATGACAAGGCAAAAGAAACTAAAAAATGGTTTTTTCGGCATTGTCAACGGTTCATTTAGAAATATGTTGTTTGTCGAAGTTTCGGTACGCATGGAAAAAGCGTCGACGCTTCCCCCGCAAAACAACAATTTTACTTACCCTTCAGCCAGTCTTAGTTGGCTTTTTACTGAATCATTTAAAAACACCCTGCCATCCTGGTTGAACTATGGTAAGTTGAGAGGATCATTTGGTGTAGTGGGAAACGAGCCAGCTATTTACGCCGCAAATAACGCATATTCGCAATCAACAGTTAATGGAGTTGCAATTAATGGTATTCCCTCAAATTATGGAAATGACCAGATAAGGCCGGAAAAGAAGCGTGAAGTTGAATTTGGACTAGAAACCAAAATGTTCAAGAATAGATTTGGTGTCGACATAACCTATTACTCAAATACAATCATCGATCAGATAATTAATCTTGACGTGCCGTCTAGCTCAGGTGCAAAAACAATACTTTCTAATTTAGGAAAAATCGGTAACTCAGGGATTGAAGTTGCGTTAAACGGAACGCCTGTACAGTCACGGAAATGGAGGTGGGATGTCCGCTTTAACTTTGCATATAATCGCAATTCGATTAAAGAGTTACCAAAAGGTGTTAACTATTTGAAGCTGGCTGATATCGATAATAATGCGTTGATGATAGTTGCCGAAGCAGGTAGACCATTTGGTGATATCATGACCTATTCTTATAAATTAGATGCAAATGGACATCGGTTGGTTGATGATGAGGGGACATACATTAAGGATGATAAGCCATCTGTGCACGGCAATACCACGCCAAAAGGTATTGGTGGGTTTGCAAGTTCTCTCTTATGGAATACAAAAGCTGGTACGTTTTCATTGGATGCAATGTTTGATTATCGCATTGGTGGTGATATGTTCTCTTTGGCAAATTATCAGAATACAGCAGCCGGCAAGCTAAAGTCAACGTTAAAGTATAGAGATGCAAGCAGAGGCGGATTGAAATACTACGTTTCAGCAAAAGGCGACAGAGTGGCCTATGACGGAGCCATGGTGCCTGCTGACGCAAAATACAATGGGAAGATTTTTGAGGATGGTATTATTACTCCGGGATATACGAATGATGGCAAGCCCAATAGTTTAATAATCAGTGCTGCGGAATATTACATGAATAATAATTATTGGTATTACGGAATTTATGATAACGCGATCTACGATAACTCTTATTTAAAGTTTAGAGAGCTTACAATAAACTATTCTATACCCCAGGTATTTTTGAAGAAAACAGGAATGCAGTCCGTAATGCTATCGCTTATTGGCCGCAATCTCTTTTATATTTTTAAAAACTTGCCTAATAGCGATCCGGAATCTGCTGTTGGTACAACTGCGAAGGAGATGGGGCTTGACCGATATGGCATTCCATCCACAAGATCGTATGGCATTGCTCTTAAGGTTGGGCTTTAATTTAATCATCTCAATTTGTTATTTATGAAAATCCTATATAGATATATATCGTTAGTGCTTGTATTGTCTGTTATCTGGGGCTGTAAAAAGTCAGAATTTGCTGAGTTATACCCTGACCCAGATAAAAATTCAAATGGTAAAATTGAATCATTATTTGCGAACATGCTTATAATGACAAGATATCATATGCAATATTGGGACCTTTACACGTTTACCGGAACTACCCTGGCGAGGTACACCCAGATGGTTGGATATACGAATGACCCCGGCCGGTACCAACCGTCCGACTCATATGTTAATGACCGTTGGAATAAATTTTATACCGATATCCTTCCTCTTTACAGGCAAATGGAGGCCATTTATAAGCAACTCCCTGATAGCGAGAAGAAAGATTATAAATACATAATGGGAATTGGAGAGGCTGTCATGGCCAATGAAATGTCGAAGGTTACCGATTTGTGGGGCGATGTGCCTTATAGCGAAGGAGGCTTAATCAGGTCTTCCGACAATCAAATAATTTACCCGAAATATGAAAGTCAGAAATCGATTTACACTCGAATGCTGAGTGATTTAAAGGATTTTGCAGACACGCTGGCTGTTTCCACAGCGGCGACAGCCACGGAAACGAAGTTTCTCACAACTTATGATTTTGTGAACAAGGGTGATTTGCTTAAGTGGCAGAAGTTCATAAACTCGCTAAGACTACGATGGTTGGTTCGGGTTAAAAATACTGAACTGAGCTCCCAGGCTATTGAGCAAATTAACGAGATACTAAATAATCCTGCGAAATACCCGCTGATTGAATCAAATGATGACAATGCTATCTTTTCATCAAAAGCTCCCAATTTGTTGGCTATAACAAATCAACATGAAGGTGGCCCAAAAGGAGGGTTTGCAGAAGTGCCTGCAGGTAAAAAAATGCTTGATATTTTAAAACATGGTAGTTTTCAAGATCCACGACTTCAAACAATATTTTCAAAAAATTCCAACGGAGAGTATGCAGGTATTGATCCGTTAATTCCAAGTACCAGTAGTATAGCTGACTCCTTGAGAGATCACCTTTATTCTTATGTTGACTCAGCTACTTACAGATATAATGACTTTTTACCGGCAGTTTTATTTACTGCGTCGGAGGTGCATTTTTTGAAAGCAGAGTTGCGTTCCGGTAGCCGGGCCGAAGACGCTTTTAGAAAGGGAATTAAACTGTCAATTGAATGGTATTACTACATTAGAAACTTAAACGAGAAAATTGAATCAACAGTAGTTGGGCATCTTGATCCGCCAAGCTCTCAGGAAGTTACTAATACCATACAATATTATGTAGACAATTATTTTAACAATTTAGATGTTGGAGCAGCTGAAGCAATTGGAATTCAGCGCTGGATTCACTTTGGACATCTTCAAATGTACGAAGCATGGGCTGATATCAGGCGATTCGATCATCCTCATTTTTCTTTCGTGCCGGATAACGGAGCTGTGCCGAATGTGCCGAAACGGATCAAATATCCAAGTGCCGAGACAATTAATAACACGATAGGTATGTCGGATGATATTAAAGCGAAGGATTTATATACTAACAAAGTGTGGTGGGATGAAGATTAGTCGTGGTACAATTCAGCGGTTATAAAAAATAGAAATCCGGCGAACTAAATATCCGGTTGGCCGGACCTTTCTATTTTTTTAAAAAGTTATGCTATCTTACATAATTATTTTCACATTAAAGCGGATTGCATGTCGGGAAAAAAACATTTTTACAGAAAAAAAATCCTGCGACAACTATACTTTGAAAACGTTCTTTCTTGTTCGGATCTGAGTGAACGGATCGAAAAAAGTATACCCTTAACAACTAAAATGCTGAACGAACTAATTAGTGAAGGGTCGGTAGTTGAAACGGGTCTGGCGCCTTCTACCGGCGGCAGACGACCATTGATGTATAGTATAAAGCCAGATATTTTATACATCGTATCAGTGGCAATGGATCAGTTTGTTACGCGCATAGCCATTATGGATATGCAGAATACATTCATCTCGTCGGTGCAAACGATTGATCTTCCATTGGCTAACAATCCGGCAGCACTTCAAATACTCTCAGAAGCTATCAAAACAGCCATAAAAGAATCGGGTGTTGATGCAAAAAAGATTGCTGGAGTTGGCATTGGTATGCCGGGTTTTGTTGATATGCAGAAAGGCCTTAATTATTCTTTTCTCGAAAGCGGGCAAAAAAATATTTCCGAGTACATAGAAAATGTGATCGGTATACCTGTTTGGATAGATAATGACAGTCGCCTGATAGCACTCGCAGAACTGCGGTTTGGTGCGGCACGCAACCGTCGTAATGCGATGGTGATCAATATCGGTTGGGGAATTGGATTGGGCCTGGTACTGGATTCGGAATTATTCAGAGGAAATAATGGATTTGCGGGTGAGTTTAGCCACATCCCACTTTTTTCAAACGGAAAAATTTGTAGCTGCGGAAAGTCAGGTTGTCTCGAAACTGAATCATCACTGGCAATGGTTGCGGAGAAAGCCAAGGCTGCTTTAAAAGAGGGTAAAGTTTCTTCACTTCAGGAGATCTCTTCCAACTACGAGCAGGCCACGGATGCTATTATACAGGCTGCAAAACGTGGTGATAAGTTTTCAATTGAACTATTGTCGGAAGCTGGATATAATATAGGTCGTGGTGCGGCAATTTTAATTCATATTTTAAACCCGGAAGTGATCATTTTAAGCGGACGTGGATCGGCTGCCGGAAAAATCTGGCAGGCACCCATTCAACAAGCCATCAACGAGCATTGTATACCGCGTTTGGCGGATAATACGGTAATTGAAATCTCTGAGCTCGGCCATCAGGCAGAGCTGATAGGTGCAGCAGCACTTGTAATGGATAATTATTCAAAACACAAGATAAGTATGAACTGAGTCCGGTCGTTTTGATGCACATTTTATAAAATAAAAAAGGCCTGGTGAATAGTCGCCAGGCCTTTTTTATTCCCGGGAATTTGCCTTAACCCGTGCCATTCTTTAACGTGCACCATGAAGCCTTTTTCTGATTGAAGGTTGCACACCTTTATCTAATAATTTAATTAGTCGTAGAATTCCTATAAAAAATAACTTTCGTTCATAAAATATTTAAAAAGTTTACCTACTTTAGCTCCCGATTTAATACAAAATTAATGTTTGTTTAAGTTATTATTTACAACCGGGCTTATGAAAATGATTGCTGAAAATATGTTTCGAAGCTAACCGGTATGTTTTTTCATTTAACATCAACCAGGAAAAAATTGCCTTAAACGGCATTATTAACCCATTTGTTTGTGCAAAGCTGATGGGGATTGATGACTAAAAAAAGTATTTCTACGATACGGGAACTTTTTGTGAACTAAACACACTATGATGAGAAAGACAGCTACACGCATTGTCATGAGCTTTTTGCTCTGCATGTTCAGCGCATTCACCTTTGCACAGGAGGCAATAAATGTCTCAGGCCAGGTGAAGGACAATCTTGGCCATCCTCTGCCAGGAGTTTCAATTTCCATAAAAAATACAAGTAAGGCCGTTGCTGCCGACGCAGATGGCAACTTTGCTTTTAAGAACGTACCTCAAGGTTCCGTTCTTGTTTTTTCAGCTATTGGTTTTGCTGGCAAAGAAGCTGAAGCCGCTTCTTCTATGCAGGTAACACTTGAAGCCAGCGTTCAGGAAGCAGGCGGAGAAGTAGTAGTTACTGCGATGGGTATCAAAAAAGACAAACGTAAACTGGGTTATGCAGTATCTTCTGTATCCGGCTCAGATATCGTAAAGTCTGCACCCACCAACTTTGCTTCTGCATTGTACGGTAAGGCTGCCGGTGTAAAAATCCAGTCTGCTCCTGGCGGCGGTACCAGTGCGGTTTCTATCCAGATCAGGGGGATCAATTCTCTTTTTGGTAGCAGCCAGCCGCTAATTGTAGTGGATGGTGTGCCTATCAGGAACGGAGATGCCAACACCGAAGACTATTGGACCAACCCACGTATCAATGGTAACGGTTTACTGGATATCAATCCTGAGAACATTGCCGATATCAGCATTTTGAAAGGTTCTGCCGCATCTTCCTTATATGGTTCTGACGCGACAAATGGCGTAGTAGTGATCACCACCAAAAGCGGCTCAAAAGCTAAAGGTATTGGTGTAGATCTGAATCTTACTTATGGCCTGGAATCAGTAGGTGTTGTTCCGGATGTTCAGACTGAATACGGCCCGGGTTACGACAGAGCTACCAATATTGCCAATGGTGCTGATGAAACCGGCTGGTTTCATGGCGATTTTAACGGTGATGGTACACAAGACGTAAGACCTTATTTCCGTGCCTACGGACAGTTTGGTCCTAAACTCGATGGTCGTGAAGTTTATTGGTGGGATGGTCAGTTCAGAAACTATGTGCCACACTCCAATAACTGGAAAAGTGTTTACCGCACAGGTTCTAACGACGTGGCGAGTTTAGCAATGTATAACTCCACCGATAAGTTTAAATACCGTTTCTCTTATACAAGAAATGATTATAAGGGTATCCAGGTAGGAGGTAAACAACAAAAGAATACATTCAACCTGAATACTTCTTACAAGATCAATAACAAGTTAAGCACAGACATCGTGATTAACTATGTAAATGAATTGGTACACAACAGGCCGATGCAATTAGGCCAGGTGATGGGAAGCTACGATGGATTCTTTAGCCCTGCTGATTACATGGATGTGTATATGAATAAATTCCAGACATCTCATGGTTACAAGTATGTAAAATACAATGAGAGTTATGATGATGCAGAAAAGATCCAGTTCCCGATAAGAGCTTATAACTACATGGATTTTCTGTGGACGCAATTAAAAAACAATTTCGATGAGAAGAGTAATCGTTTAATGAGCAGCTTTACTTTGAACTATGAAATTGCGAAAGGCCTGAAATTCCGCGGAAGATTTGGTAATGACTATACAGGATATGATGCATCAACACAAGAGTATGCAACTTATCCGCTAGCCTTCGGTACAAGCGGCAGCTACAAGGTAAATTCTAATTTGTCCAACATTTTTTACGGTGACCTTTTGTTGACCTACAACAAGAGCGTAAGCAAAGACATCGTACTGAATGCAACTGCAGGTTACCAGGCCCGTAACGAAAGATATCGCTATAACAGTATTGGAACTGTTGATGGCTTGATCCAGGAAAACTGGTTCAGTATAGCTGCATCAAAAAATCCTACACTGGCGGTCAATGCAACAAGCCAATACTTAACTAAAGATGGTCTGTTTGGTATTGTTGGTGCTGAGTTCAAAAACTTCCTGTTTGTTGAAGGATCTTTAAGATACGAGCGTACTTCAACACTTGCTCCGGGTAATAATACTTTCGTGTATCCTTCAGTAAGTGCTTCAGTTGAATTGAACAAATTACTTAACCTGCCTTCATTTATTGACTATAGCAAGTTCCGTTCTTCATTTGGTGTTACAGGTAATCCGCCTGCAGCATATTTGTCAAACGTTGTTTACATGGGCGGTTCCATTAACGGAACGCCAAGTGCATATCCTAATGCTTCTTTTGGTAATGAAGGATTGCAGAATGAGCGCAAACATGAATATGAGTTTGGTTTGGAAATGAGAATGTTCAAAGGCCGTTTTGGATTTGATGTCGGTTACTACAATGCAACCATCAACAACCAGATCACTCAATTGGATATTGCATCAAGCACCGGAGCAAGCAAACGCATTGTGAACGTTGGCGACATGAGGAACCAGGGTGTGGAAGTATCATTGAACGGTATACCTGTACAGGGCAGAAACTTTGAATGGCGCGTTAGAGCAAATGCTGCCTACAATAAAAATAAAGTGATCAGGCTGGTTGATGGCGTTGATCAATTGGTACTGGCAAACGTTGACAACGGTTCTGCATTGGTCGTTGCAAGACCTGGAAGTGCAAGCGGCGATATCATGACGTACAAACGTGCTACTGATGCAAATGGTAACTATATCATTACTTCTGATGGATATTACCAGATTGATTATGATAAATACCAGAAAGTAGGTAACATTCAACCGTTCCTTGTTGGCGGTCTTGGTAATACGTTTAACTACAAAAACTGGACAATGGACTTCCTGGTTGATTTTCGCTGGGGTGGCCAGATGTTGTCTACAACAAATCTTTACGGAACAGGTGCCGGTATGTACAAAAGCACTTTGGCAGGAAGAGATGAAGCGCATGGTGGTTTGCCTTATTATGTGGACGCGAACGGAAAGAATGTATTGCTGCCTTCACATACCAGCGCTGCACCCAACGGAGCAACAGTTTACCACGATGGTATCATTCTGAAAGGCGTAACTGCTGACGGAAAGGCGAACGAGCAGGTTCTTGAAGCTGCTAACTATTACCTGAACAGTTATAGCTGGGGTGGTTATCCTGGTAGTGGTACAAGTACTTCTTATGAAAGTGCAGTGTATGATAATAACTACATTAAGTTGAGAGAAATAACACTAAGCTATACGTTCCCGGTAAAATTGAAAAACGCTGTAAAAGCACAGAATCTTTCATTAGGGCTGTATGGCAGAAACCTGTTCTACTTCTACAAATCAATTCCTAACCTGGATCCTGAAGCAGGTATCAGTACCAACTACGTAAAACAGGCAATTGACGCAGGTTCCACTGCAGCTTCACGTTCTTACGGTGTTAACCTGAGATTAAGCTTCTAATCACATTGATCAGTAAAAAAAACAGTAATGAAAAAAATACTTCTTTCAATAACAACAATCGCTTTAGCAGCAGGTAGCTTTATCAGCTGTAAGAAGTCTGATTTCGATAGTAAATATTATAATCCCGATAAATCAACAGGTGCTAATATTTCCAGCTTGTTTTCGGGTTTGTACCGCAACAGAACTGTATTGCCCCGTTACTGGAACCTGTACACATTTGTAGTTCCTTACCTCGGCAAGAACACACAAACTGTAGGTTATGTAAATGGCCAGAGAATGTACGATCAGCCGCTGAACTATATTTCAGATCGTTGGGATGCATTTTATATTAGTTCGGGTTCAACAGCAAATGATCAGTATTCAGGACCGGTTTCCCAGTACAGGGAAATCGAAAAAGCATATAATACTTATTCAACAGCAGGAGATAAGGCAGGTTACAGGCCGTTTGTAGAGGCTTCACGTATCTTTTTGTATGATCAGGCAATACAAATGGTTGACTTTTTTGGTGATATACCTTTCTCCCAGGCAGGCATGATCAATGCAACCGGAGATGCAGTTAAACCTAAATTTGATGATGCAAGTGGTTTGTATGATTCAGTACTGACAGAGCTCCAAAGGATCAACAATTACTTTGATACAGCAAATGTGAGCAGCTTCTATACCAACCAGTTTACGCAGGCGGATATTGCTTTGCACGGAAGCTTTAGTGCATGGAGAAAATATGCCAACTCATTAAGACTTCGTTTGGCCATGCGCATTTCTTATGTAAATGAGGCAAAAGCAAAAGCGATTGTAACAGAGATGCTGGGCAATCCTGCAAAGTATCCGCTGATTGACAATGTAACCGAGAACGTTCAGATCACGGCAGCTAAACCAAACCTGAATGCGATGAATGACATCCGTGATGGTTTGGGTAATAATCCGGCTCCGGGTTATATGCTGGATAGTTTGATGAAGCCTTCAGGCGATCCTCGTCTCCGTGTTTATTTTACAAAGAACAAACGTGATAACGACTTTCACGGAATGCCTGTGAACTGGGATGGAGGCCGTCAGAATGACTCTATAGGGAAATATTATTTCTCTTATATTGACTCCGTAACATTCGTGATGAACAACTATTTCCCCGGTATCATTCTTACTGCTTCGGAAGTTAGTTTCTGCAAAGCCGAAGCTTTTGAAAGATGGGGTGGAGGAGATGCCAAACAATCATACGAAAATGGTATCCGTCAGTCAGTACAATACTATTATAATATAAATGCACTTAATACTGAGTTTGGATCACCTGCAACTCCGGCAACAGCTACTGAAATTGCAGGCTTGCTCGCGAGTCCTTTGGTTTCTTACGACGGAGGAACAAAAGATGATAGGTTGAAAAAGATAGCGATCCAGAAATGGGTTGATTTTGGTATCATCCGTGCAGACCAGGCATGGGCCGAAATGCGCAGAACCAAATATCCTTCCCTGTATTTTGCGCCCGAGCCAAGTGCAAGCACTTTGAAAGTGCCAGCCTTCAGGTTGCTATATCCTTCAAGGGAGAAATTATATAACACGGATAATTATTCCGCTGTAGAAAAGCAAGATCAGCCATATACAAAGATCTTCTGGGATGTGAGATAAGGCAGGATTTATAAATAGCAAAGTGAGCCGGCTCTGTTGATGGGGCCGGCTTTTTTATTGCCCTTTAACACTTCTGAGAAAAAGCAACTGCATTTCTTCAATCTCTTATATAGCCGCAAAACCAGCCTATTTACTTTTTCGAAATCTTCGGTCCAAACAGGCCCTAAAAAAAATTTTTAGCAAAAATGAATTTATACTTCCACAAATGTTTTCCGTATTAAGTTAAGGTTAATGTTTTTTTAAGCCTAGCTTTTTATATTTTTTAAAAAGTCACTATATCTTAGTTTAAATTTAACAGAAAACACCAACTAACGTAGCCTTATGTCTGGCAAAAGCCTCCATTACCGTAGAAAAATAATACGTCAGCTATATTTTGAGAATGTACTATCGTGCTCGGACATAAGTGAGAGAATCGAAAAAAGTATCCCTTTAACAACCAGGATGTTGAATGAGCTTATTAGTGAAGGAGCCGTGCTTGAGACAGGCCTTGCGCCGTCGACTGGTGGCAGAAGACCTTTAATGTATGCTATTAAGCCAGATATCAGTTATGTAGTATCTGTGGCAATGGATCAGTTTGTAAGCCGGATCGCCATTTTGGATATGCATAACAGATTGGTTACGCCTGTAGTGAAGTTTGACCTGCCTTTGGCGAATACACATGACGCATTGGATCAGCTTTCGGGAAAAATAAATGAACTGGTTGAAGAATCAGGGATCGATAAGAACAGTATCAGTGGTGTTGGCATCGGAATGCCTGGCTTTATCGATATTCAGAAAGGCGTTAATTACTCGTTCTTTGAGACAAAGCAAAAAAGCATAACTGAATATATAGAGGAAAGAGTGGATATGGCTGTTTTCATAGACAATGACAGCAGTCTTATAGCCCTTGCAGAATTGCGCTTTGGTGCGGCGCGGAACAAGAGAAACGCGATGGTGATAAACATTGGCTGGGGAATAGGGTTGGGATTGATTTTAAATGCAGGGCTCTTTAGAGGAAACAACGGCTTTGCGGGTGAATTTAGTCACATACCACTTTTTTCAAACGGCAAGATCTGTAGCTGTGGTAAAACCGGTTGCCTGGAAACAGAAGCTTCACTTGCTGTGGTAGCAGAAAAAGCAGAGGCAGGACTTAATACAGGCAAGATCTCCATCCTGAAAAAAATTCCTGAAAACTACGAACAGGCAAGTGATGCTATAATCAACGCAGCAACGAGAGGTGATAAGTTTTCAATCGAACTTTTATCTGAAGCAGGCTACAACATTGGTCGCGGTGCAGCCATTCTGATTCACATCCTCAATCCCGAAGTAATTATTCTTAGCGGCAGGGGGTCTTCAGCGGGCAAAGTATGGCAGGCGCCGGTCCAACAGGCAATCAATGAGCACTGTATTCCCCGGTTAGCGGATAAAACATTTATCGAAATATCATCATTAGGACACCAGGCAGAACTGATAGGTGCAGCAGCATTAGTGATGGAAAATTATGAGAAAACAGAAACCAAACTGAAATAGACTGAGAAACAGTATGAATAGATGTCTTCCTTTCATAAAGAATTTTAAATCTGTACTATTCAATTAAATTAAAAACTGCTATGAAGAAAAAAACAACACGTCTGTTGCTTTTTATGCTATTCTGCATAGGAAGTGTTTTTGCCTTTGGGCAAGAAAAAAGAACGGTGTCTGGCGTAGTGAAAGACAGCGCTGGAATTGCTATCCCCGGAGTAACGGTCTCTATTAAAGGAACCAAAACAAGAGGCGCCACGGATGCGCAGGGAAATTTCAGGATCCCTGTTAGTGGGCCTAACGATGTTTTAGTGATCTCAAGTATTGGTTTTAAAGAAACAGAACTTACTGTTGGTTCTGAAACGTTTTTCCCTGTGACTTTATTAAGTGCAAGTGGTGAACTGAATGAAGTTGTGGTTACCGGTTTCGGTACCAGGAAAAGTACAAAAAAGTTAAGCTATGCGGTAACAGAAGTAAAGGGTGACGAGCTTTCAAGAGCAAATACCCCCAACATTGTAAATGCGCTGCAAGGAAAGGTTGCCGGTGTAATGATTAACCAGGGCGCAGGCGGACCTTCATCCAGTTCAAGAATCAGAATCAGAGGTAATGCCTCAATCACATCAAACAACACACAGCCTTTGTTCGTGATTGATGGTGTACTGATCAGACCTGATGTTTCGGGTGCGGATTCATGGGGTGATAACAGGGACTTTGGTAATCAGCTTAAGAACCTGAATCCGGATGATTATGAGAGCTTAACTGTATTGAAAGGTTCTGCGGCAACCGCTTTATATGGTTCTGAAGCGCAATACGGTGTAGTACTTATTACCACAAAGAAAGGTAAAAGTCAAAAAGGACTTGGTGTTAGCGTATCACACACTGAAACCTGGGAAAAGGCTTATAAGTTGCCGGATTTCCAAAATGAATTCGGTGGTGGCGCTGATCCCTGGTTTAATCAGGGTGCAGATGGTAAGGATGAAGTAGATCCAGCCAATGGCCCTTATTATAGTTTCGGTCCAAAATTCGATAACCACATTGTTCGCGATGCTGATGGAAGATTGATTCCCTGGAAGGCAAACAATTTGCTTGATCTTTTCCAAACCGGAAGATTCATCAATACAAATGTCGCCGTAGAGGGCGGTGGTGACAGAACAACTGTACGTTTTTCTTATACCAATACAAAGAACAACAGTGTAATGCCTAACAACTCATTCAAAAGAGATGTGTTTACATTAAGAGCAACACAAAAAGTGGGAAGCTTTATCAACATGGATGCGATGGTTACTTACGCAAGTTCAACTACTTTGAACCCGATTTTGCAAGGTGGTAACTCCAACCCGCTGTTCAGGCTTGCTTATTCTAACTCACGTCATTACGATATAGACTATTACACCAATCACTATATCGACACTGTAAGAGGTGGAAGAATTGGTGCTAGTGGAAACCCCAACAGCAATCCATATACACGTGGTTCTATGACGTCTGTATTCTGGAACTATTACCAGAACAATGTTTCCAGAAGAGAAGATAACCTTCGCGCTAACCTGGATATCAATGCTACTATCACTCCATGGTTGAACCTGTTGGTTAGAGGTAACATCAATAGCCTTGGTACTACAGATGAGACTAAGAACAGAGGAGATGGCCCGGGCTTCTTAGGCCCGAATGGTTATTACAGCCTGGCACAGAGCAGTAATATCTATGGCCGTATCCAGGCTTTGCTAACTGCTAACAGACAATTCAACCAGGATTTGGAAGGAAGCGTGTCAATTGGAGGAGAAACAAACCGGGGAATCAAAGGTTACAGAACAAACCTTAATACTAATGGTGGTTTGAAGGTTGCGGACATGTATTCACTGTCAAATTCTGTTAATGCAATTTCTGGTAACGGTTCAACTTATCCGTTTGGCAGATTGGATGCCCTTTATGCTTACGGTGACCTGACTTACAAAAACATGCTGACATTGAACGTTAGTGCAAGAAATGACTGGAACTCAACCTTGACTTATCCTGACGGTCACGGAGATTATAGCTATTTCTACCCGTCAGTAGGTTTGTCATGGATTTTTACAGAGATGCTGAAATCTAATTCTCATTTCGATTTCTTGTCCTTTGGTAAATTAAGAGCAAGTCTTGGCTATACTGGTGGCGGTCCTGCAGTTTACACTACCAGCACCGGTTTAGGCTATACGCTGAATGGTAACTATACTGACATTAATGGCAACCTGATTCCCAGATATACATTGGGTAATTCTTTGGGAAATCCTGATTTGAAACCTCAAAGCACCAGGGAAATTGAATTTGGTACTGAGTTGAAATTCTTAAAAAACAGGATTGGACTGGACGTTGCATGGTATAAAAAGAACACATTCAACCAGGTTATTAATTTAGGTGTTCCATCAGAAAGCGGTGCAAGCAGCCGTGTGATCAACGCTGGTAACGTTCAAAACCAGGGTATCGAAGTTATGCTTACTGCACAGCCAGTTCGTAGCAGAGACTTTCAATGGACAACTACATTCAACTTTACAAGAAACAGAAATACAGTTATTGATGTAGATGCTGCGCATGGTGTTACATCTGTTGATCTTGATCTGGCTTTTGGTGCTGACGTGAAATCGGTAGCTGCTGTTGGTAAACCATACGGAACTATCGTAACCAGCTATGCATATGCTTATCAGAATGATAAAAGCGCTCCTGGCTATGGCAAGAAACTGTTGAAACAAGACGGAACTTTCTGGCGTTCTGGCGATGCTGGACAAGGCACAAAAGAACTTGGTACAATGATGGAGAACTTCCTGTTGAGCAACGTGAATGAATTTACTTATAAGAACTTCAACCTGGGCTTCCAGCTTGATTCTAAGTTCGGTGGAAAGATGGCTTCTGCCACACACCAATATGGTTCTGAGTTCGGTAGCTTTAAAAGCACCTTACCTGGCCGCGATGCTGCTCATGGCGGTATTAAATTCACAGATCCTACTACCGGCAAAGAGCGTAATGATGGTATTAATCCTGATGGCGTTTTTGCTTCCGGTACAATCATAAATGGAGTTGATGTTAGCGGTACAACATACGCTGATGCGGTAGCCAAAGGATTAGCTCAGCCAATGACTGCTCTTAACTACTACGAAGGGTTGGCAAGCTGGGGTACAGGTATTCGTGAATATTCCGTATTTGAAAACTCATGGGTAGCTGTAAGAGAAGTTTCTCTTGGATACAACCTGCCTAAAAAAGTTGCTTCAAAAATTAAGATGAACAACTTAAGAGTGAGTGCTGTTGGTCGCAATCTGTTCTATCTGTACAACACAGCTAAGGATAATATAAATCCTGAAAGCATTTTCAGCAGCAGAGCTGGTGCATTTGCAGAATATGGTGGCCTTCCATTTATCAGAAGCTTTGGTTTTACCGTAAGTGCAGGATTTTAATTTTAAACCGTAATAGCTACTTATTATGAAAAAAACAAAATATTTACCTTATATACTAGCCCTTGTTGTAGCCGGCACAGGCTGCAAAAAGGAGCAATTTGTAAAAACAAATACAGATCCCACTGTTATTTATTCAATTGAGCCTGAAGAAGAATTTTTAAATGTATGTATTCAGGCGCATAGCAGTGACTTTGAAGCGTATTACGATATCTATCGCAGGATGATGCCCTGGATGCAAATGAATACAGCAAATGCTGGTAATCCAAAAAACTTCCTCAATGATATAGGAAATTTTAATCAGCGTTATGGCGTATTTTTTCCAACAATGGGCAGTCAGGTTGCAGATTTACAGAATTTGATCAATAAAAAATCTGATGCAGACAAACCGAAGTACGTGTATATGTCAGCAATTGCAGATATACCGAAAATCAGCTATGCATTTTATGTATCGGATGTAAACGGAAGTATTCCTTATACCGAAGCATTCCAGGCGCGTTACGGTGGAACATTTACGCCGAAGTATGATTCTCAACAGGAGTTATTTACTGTGTTTAATACTCGCCTTAAAGAGATTGTTACTACACTAAAAACAGCTCAGCCTGTTGCGCAGACTTCTCTCGGAAAAAATGACCTGTATTTTGGCGGTGATGTAACGAAGTGGATCAAGGCCGCTAATGCGCTCCGTTTACGTATTGCTTTACGCTTGGTAAAAAGAGATGCTGCAGCCGCAAAAGCCATAGCAGATGATGTTCTGGCCGATGCTTCGCAGATGGCAAGCAATGCAGATGGCTGGGTAATGTGGGCTAACCAGGACTTTACCGCTGGTGGTAACTGGAACCCAACAGAATTCCGGGCGCCAAAACCTACAGTTGACTTCATGTGGAAGAATAGCGATCCAAGGATCAGAATTTTCTATCAGAAGAATAACTATACACAGGATAATCTGAATGCTGCTATTGCTGCAGGGGTTTACCCTGCCGGTACTACCTGGAATCCTCGTCAGTATGTAGGTGCACACATCAGTCCGGATTCATCTCAGGGAAAATATAAGTCATGGTTTACTGCCAAGAAGGTTAGTGATGATCTTTCTCTGGATACAGTTTCTTACCTGCAATGGCGCATGTGGCAGCCAGCCAACAACAATGGTACAGGATTGAATGTGTTCACAGTGATCACGTATGCTGACTACTGTTTTATGAGAGCTGAATTGATTGCCCGTGGATTAGCTGCAGGTGACGCAGGAACCTGGTACAACAATGGGGTAACCGCATCAATCACTTTCTACGATGATGCTGGCAATAAAGCAAAACTTCCTGATTACGCCGCGTTAGGCGCGAATGAAATAAGCGACTATTTGAATATGCCTGACATTAAGTTCAATGCAGCAAAAGCACTGGAGCAGATTTCAATTCAAGCTTATCTGAACGATTACAAGCAGCCAAACGAAGCCTGGGCCGTATTCAAACGCACAGGTATGCCAAATAAAAACACTGCTCTGGCAAATGAAGATATCATGATCGACGGTGTTGCAAAAGACATTCCTCGCCGTGCAGCTATTTCAGTTCCGGTTTCTACAGATGCGAACTACGAAACAAAAACAGCAGCAATAGCCGAAATGTCAAAAGATCCTGACTTCGGACAGGGACCTTCTGATATGTTTGGAAGAATCTGGTGGGATAAAAAATAGTTCTTACCTAAGCAATAGAGTAATGCGAATTACTCTATTGCTTTTTTCCATTCCGTACTATTGTTTTCCGGTTTTATAAAACAGTTTGTGTTTAATGTGCAGAGATTTAAGTGAAAGGTGTAAATTGATTGTTGAATACAATGCATGTTTTTAGTGAGAATACTGCTTATTATATTATTTCTCTTTATTGCCAGATCTGTATCGTCCCAGGTTGATTCGTCATTTCTCAAATTCAGGGTTGCAGACTTTAATCTGCAAAAGGTGCAGGATGATCAGATCAAGATGGATAACAGATCTTCGCTGTTCGTGTTTTTATCTCCCGAATGCCCCCTTTGTAAAGGTTATATGAAATTGTTCGATAGCATTTATAATCAGTACAAAGAACACGTAAATATTTATGGCGTTTTTCCTGGTAAGGCTTACTCCACCTCAGATATCCAAAGTTTTGCAAGTGAATACAGTGTTCATATTCCATTGTATATTGATTCCGCCATGTCATTGACTCACTATTTAAATGCTGCTGTAACGCCTGAAGCTGTGTTGTTGAATGACAAAAATGAATTGGTTTATAAGGGTGCTATTGATAATCTGTTGGAAGGTTTGGGTAAACGGAAAATAAAAGCAACTGCATTTTATTTGCAGGATGCGCTCGAACAATCTTTAAATAACAAAACGGTGGTTATAAAGAGTATAAAAGCCGTTGGTTGTAAAATTAATGAGTACTAACATGAAGCATTATTTATTGGCATTTTGTCTTTTTTTCGCTGCTGTATATGGTCATTCCCAGGAAGTAACATTCTATAAAGATATACAACCCCTCATCATTCGGAAATGTGCTTCATGTCACAAACCGGGCGAAACCGCGCCATTTTCGCTGATCACTTATGAGGACGTAGCAAAACGTACTTCTTTCATAAAAGATGTGGTGCAACAGGGCTACATGCCACCATGGAAACCGGATAACAAATATGTTCATTTTGCCAATGACCGGTCACTCAGTAAAAAAGAAATTGATCTCATCGTAAAATGGATTGACAATAAAAGCCCGGAAGGTAAAACACTGGCAACGCCGGCGGTGAAAAAAGATTTGAACGAAGGAACATTATATAACAGGAAGCCCGATCTCGTTTTAAAAACGACGGATAGTTTTTTAGTTAAAGGCGATGGTGGTGAAAGATTTATCATATTTAAAGTGCCGTTTGAGTTAGCAGATTCTGCTAACATTGAGGCTATTGAATTTGTAAGCAACAATAAAAAATTGATCCATCACGTAAACTATGCTATCCATCCGGTTGCTGACACTTTGGTCAGTTTGAGTAATACGGATAGCTATATTAACCTGACAGAGGATGACAGGAAAAAGTTTGATCAGTACCAACCGTATCGCAAGACCATTACTTATTATGGCGGTTGGATTCCTGGCGCAAGCTATGAAGCCTATCCTAAAGATTTTGGATGGATCTTGCCAAAGCGTGGCGTTGTGCTTTTTACAGTACACTATGCACCAACAACTAAAGATGAAAAAAGTATTGTTGGAGTAAATCTGTTCTTCAAGAAAATACCGGTAAAAAGACCTATCAAAGTAATCAGTTTTGGTTCCCGTGGAATAGGAGAGAAGAGTATCACTCCTTCATTTTATATAAAGGCAAATGAAAAGAAAACATTTACACTGGATGTAAAAAATCCGAGTGAAGATTTTTCCATTATGTATGTGTGGCCGCATATGCACTACATTGGTAAAGATTTTAAAGCATATCTTTTAACACCGGCTGGAGATACCACCAGATTGGTGCACATTCCTGACTGGGATTTCCGTTGGCAGGAAATCTATAAATTTAAAAAATTGGTTCGCGTGCCAAAAGGGTCTGTGATCCATATTGAAGGAACCTATGATAATACAGCAGAAAATCCATTCAATCCGCACAATCCTCCGCAGACTGTTTTTTCTTTTGGCGACATGAGGTCGACTGACGAGATGCTTACATTAATGATGGTGTTTCTTCCGTATAAACCGGGAGACGAAGCAATTAGTTTGCAGTGAATTAATTGAAAGTTGATAATTGACAATTGAAAAGGTGCGAATGTGCGGATATGAAAATGTGCGAATGCGAATGCAAAAAACAAGCGAACTAAAAAATACAAATGATAATGATGAAAATAATGTCAGGTTGTTACACCTTTCACTATTGACCATTCACTATTCACCGATTGACTCTCTTAAACAATGACCCGTATCTATCCATACCTCATTTTTTGTTTGGCCTGCGTGATGAATGCGCAGGCACAAACTACATCTGCGCCAACCCAGTTTACGCTGGTGCCGGAAAAGGAAAGTGGTATCTCGTACTTAAATACTATTACAGAAGATGATTCACTGAACGTGTTTAGTTATGAATATCTCTATAACGGGGCAGGGGTTGGTATTGCAGATTTTAATAATGATGGCTTAACCGATGTTTTCTTTTCTGGTAACACTGCAGCTAACAAATTGTTTTTAAATAAAGGTGGTTTTCATTTTGAAGATATTACCCGAAAGGCGAATGTAAAAGGAAATGGCACATGGAGCACAGGCGTAAGTATTGCTGATATTAACGGCGATGGTTTGCCCGATATCTACGTTTGTCATTCAGGCAAGTTCAAAGATCCTGAGCAATTAAGCAATGAGCTTTTTATCAATCAGGGAGTAAAAGATGGTGTCCCGGTTTTTAAAGAAATGGCCAAAGAATATGGTCTTGATGCGCCCGGAACGCAATCTACGCAAGCTGCTTTTTTTGATTATGATAATGATGGTGATCTCGACATGTTCCTGCTCAACCATTCTAACCACACTTACAATCCATTGCTGAATACAAAGAAAGTAAGAGCAACGCCTGATATGCATTTTGGAAACAGGCTGTTCCGTAATGATAAAGATGCAAACGGACAGATCCATTTTACCGACGTTACATTAAAAGCAGGTATCATCAATAATGCACTCAACTTTGGATTAAGTGTTACAGTGAGTGATGTAAATAAAGATGGGTGGCCTGATATTTATACAACCAGCGATTACACTGAAGTGGACTGTTTTTACGTCAACAATCATGATGGCACTTTCACAGAGTCTTTAAGCAAATCTTTTGCACATGTCTCGAAATTTTCGATGGGTGCAGATATTGCAGATTATAATAATGACGGCCTGCCGGATGTGTTTACGCTGGATATGCTGCCTGAAGATAATCATCGTCAGAAGCTGTTAAAAGGTCCTGACGAATACGATCAATATCATCTCCTGCTCGATAGCGGATATTATCATCAGCAAATGCGCAACATGTTACAATTAAATCGTGGTACTGATGCAAAGGGTAATGTCCGTTTTAGTGAGATAGGGCAATTGGCCGGTATATCTAATACAGATTGGAGCTGGGCTGGCTTATTTGCAGATTTCGACAACGATGGCTGGAAGGATTTGTTTGTAAGCAACGGCTACCTGAGAGATTACACGGACATGGATTTTCTAAAATACACCGTAGCCGATGCACAGAAGACTTCATTGAAAGAAGGAATTGTAAACTTCAAAACCTACGACCTGGTAAAGAAAATGGCTTCCAATAAACTTAGTAACTACATTTTTCAAAATAAACGGGACCTCACATTCGCTAACAAGACAAAAGATTGGGGACTTTACAAACCAGGTGTTTCAAATGCGGCAGCTTATGCTGACCTGGATAATGATGGAGATCTGGACCTGATTGTATGTAACAATAACGAACCGGCCTTTGTGTACCGTAATAATCAAAATGAAGTAAGCCCAACTGCATTTATCAAATTAAAACTGAAGGGTGAAGGATTGAATACAGCCGCATTCGGTACCAAAATTACTTTTACAACCGACGATGGTCTTCAGCAGTACCAGGAATTGTATCCCGTACGTGGTTACCAATCCTCCATATCACCTGAAATTATATTTGGATATCCTTCGGGTTCACAACCTGCGAAGCTGGAACTTACATGGCCCAATGGAAAACAAACTGTTCTTACCAGTATATCGTCAGGCAAAACAATCGAACTAGCACAAGCCGATGCGAGACCGAAGGAGGTTGTGCAAACGGCAAGCACAAAGCTGTTTACAGATATTACAGCGCAGTCCGGCTTGACGTTCAGGCACACGGAAAATGATTTTATTGATTTTAAAGATGAAGTACTGCTGCCCTACCAGTTGTCCCGTGAAGGTCCCGCGCTCGCAAAGGCCGATGTAAACGGCGATAAATTGGAAGACGTTTTTGTTGGTGGTGCTATAGGACAATCAGGTGTATTATATCTTCAAACATCGCAAGGAACGTTTATGGCGGCCGGCTCGCAACCATGGACCGTTGATGCAGCGAGCGAAGATGTGAATGCAGTTTTTTTTGATGCGGACAATGATGGTGACATGGATCTTTATGTGGTGAGTGGAGGCAACGAATATGCTGACGGTTCTCCTGAATATAACGACAGACTATACCTTAACGACGGTAAAGGAAACTTTATTAAAGAACCGAATGCGTTGCCTGCAATGTTAAGTGATAAGCAGGCCGTCGCTGTGGGTGATTTTGATAATGATGGTGATCTTGATCTTTTTATTGGTGGTCGCGTTGTTCCCGGATCCTTTCCAATGGCCGCAAGAAGTTATTTGTTACGCAATGATACAAAAAATGGAAGTGTTCATTTCACTGATGTAACTGAGGATGCATGGCGCAAACCCGGTATGGTAACCGCTGCTGCCTGGGCCGATCTTGATAACGATCATTTTCCTGAGTTATTGATTGCGGGAGACTGGATGAATGTAATGCTGTTTAAGAACAATGCTGGCAAGTTGACGAATATTTCCGCTGCATCAGGCGTGCAAAACCTTAATGGTATGTGGGCTTCCATCAATGCAGCTGATGTTGATGGTGATGGCGATACTGATTTTATTTTGGGTAACTGTGGATACAACAATCAGTTCAAAGCATCCAAAGATCAGCCTGTAACCTTATATGCTGCTGATTTTGACGATAACGGTACAATAGATCCCATCATGTGTTATTATATACAGGGAACCAGCTATCCTGTTGCTTCAAGAGATGAGCTGCTTGATCAGATTGTTCCCTTGAAAAGAAAATATATAAAGTATAAGGATTATGCTGATGCCACCGTCAATGACATATTCTCAAAAGATAAAGTGAAAAAAGCAGGATATTATCACTGTGATGAACTTGCTTCTGGTATTCTGTACAACAATGGGAATATGAAATTTTCATTTTCGCCCCTTCCTTTGGTCGCGCAGTTCTCACGAATATCTGCAGCCGTTGTTCAGGATTTTGATAAAGACGGTATCAACGACATACTCCTAAGTGGAAACTTTTATCCTTACCGCACAACAGCTGGTAGAAATGATGCGGGCTATGGCGTGTTATTGAAAGGAAAAGGAAACAAAACATTTGAAAGTGTAGAACCCGGGCAAGCAGGTATGTTCATGGACGGAGATTGCCGGAAAATGGTGAGTTTGAAAACCGCTTCGGGCGAAACACTAATCATCGCTGCGAAAAATGACGACAACATGCAGGTGCTGAAATTGAATATGTAACTTCTTTTTTAATTTTCATGAAAAATGAAAACTAACTGATGAAAAGAAATTTTTTATTGATATTGTTAATCGTGTTGTGCCAAAGCACTTTCGCACTGCCACCGGACAGGAATACGGATGCTTATCCCTTGCACCGTTGCGAAAAGGCGTTGACAGACGTAATTATTCATGATATTTTTTCACCGCCTGTTGCCAGCCGTATTTATGCATACGCAAATATCGCGGCGCATGAGGCATTGGCTGCTGCGACAGATCAGCGCGAATCGCTGTACGGAAAACTAAAATCATTACCCCAGGTGCCAAATCCGGGAAAAGAAGTTTTGCCCTCCTTAGCTGCTGTTTGTGCCTTTATGCTTACCGGCGAAAAGCTGGTTTTTTCTGAGCCGTTATTGCATGATTCCCTGCAGAATATATTAGCTTATTATAAGTCGATGAAAATTTCTGATGAAGAATTCAATTCTTCAATGGCTTATGGAGAAACAGTCGCGTCCGTTATTTTGAACTGGGCTGGTACTGACAAATATAAAGAGACAAGAAAGATCCGTCGTTATAACTATTTGAAAGAAGAAGGCAAGTGGATACCAACGCCACCCGGTTACATGGCAGCAGTAGAACCTTACTGGAACCAGATCAGGACAATGGTGCTTGATTCCTGCAACCAGTTTATGCCGGAAAAGCCATTGCCATTCAGCAAGGATACCGCCAGTGCTTTTTACAAGCAGGCTTATGAAGTGTATGTTGCCGGAAAAAATCTGACTAAGCACCAGTATGATATTGCCAGCTTTTGGGATTGCAATCCTTTTTTTCTGAATGTGGAGGGACATCTGAATTATGCGACAAAAAAAATATCGCCCGGCGGTCATTGGATCTCAATTGCAGGACTCGTGGCACGTAACACGGGGGCTGATCTCATGAAGACCTCTAAAGCTTATACCTACACTTCAATTGCATTGTTTGATGCGTTTATCAGTTGCTGGGATGAAAAATTCAGAAGCAACGTCATTCGCCCGGAGACCTATATCAACGCTTATATTGATGAATCATGGCGTCCATTGTTGCAAACGCCGCCCTTTCCTGAGTATACAAGTGGCCATAGCGTAGCGTCTACCGTAGCGTCAATTGTTTTAACCGGATTGTTTGGTAAGGATGTATCATTTGATGATGATACGGAAGTTGAGTTTGGCCTGCCTGTACGTCATTTTACTTCCTTTGAAGAAGCATGCAAAGAGGCTGCTATTTCACGTTTATACGGCGGCATTCATTACCGCGTAGCTATTGAAAATGGCAGGAAAGAAGGCTTGTTGCTGGGCGAATATGTTGCAGGAAGATTGTTGCGATAGATATGTATTCCGTCAACCGAAAGCCTTATCCCTTCTGCCGATTCTGTCTGGTTGAACAGCTTTTGTTTAGTTGTTTTGCTGGCTGCTCCAAACTTTTTTTCAGGATAAGTATAAGTTATCATCTGGTAATTACAAGGAATAGATGAAACTGCTTAACAGCGTTCTTTAAAACTTAGTTTGTCCGTGCACTACATCGTGTCAGTTACCAGTAAACTACTTACAGGTACATGTTGTGCCCGGTTTGATTATGCAGATTTTATTAAACTGTCGATATGCATAGATATCTTTCTTCTGTATGTTTATTTCTTGTTGTGAGTACTTCAGCTTTGGCACAACAGGTATTCCATTTTTCTGAAGGTTTATTAGTGGCTGCGGGGAGCCGCTATGGTCGCGAAGCGATCTATACGGACCTGCTTGCATACAAGCTATATAACGGCACTTTGCAAACGCCTGCGGTTAACGCAGTCTTTGATGTTACAGCTAAAGGCGATACATTACGATGGAGGTCCGCAAAAGCAGATACTGCTCATCGCTTCAGAACCGTTGACTGGGGAAATATTCCCCGCGTAAATAATCCTGGTAATCCAGGTCGCGTGGACAGAGGTGGCAGTTACTTATATCTTACCTATAATTCGCCAAAGGAACAGGCGGCTTTGCTTAATATAAAAGGCAACAGCAGTTTGTTTTTTAACGGCGTGCCACATACCGGCGACCCTTATTATTCTGGCTGGTTATACATTCCCGTTCAGTTAAAGAAAGGGTTGAATGAATTATATGTTCGTGGAAGTAATGTTACTGCGGATCTTATTTTTCCGGATAAGCCGGTACTGCTGAAAGCAGAGGATCCTACGTTGCCTCACATCGTTATCGGTCAGGATAATAGCAAACTAAAAGGCGCTTTGGTTGTTGTGAATACAAGCAACAAAGTACTAAATAACTATCAGCTAAAGGCGATTGTTGGCAGTAAACAGCAGACTGTTCCTGTTCCTGCAGTTCCTGCAATGTCTACGCGTAAGGTAAGTTTTGATTTTGATGGCAGTGATGTTACAGTTAAAGGAATGAATGAGTGCCGTATAACTTTGCTGGACAACGGTCGTGCTATTGATGAAGCAAACATTAAGATAGAGTCCGTTAACCCGGGTGAGCAATACAGTGTTACGTTTACGAGCAACATAGATGGCAGTCTTCAATATTATGCCGTAACTCCCCAAACTAAAGATTCGGTTAAAGAGCACAATGCATTGTTCCTTTCCGTTCATGGTGCAGGTGTTGAAGCCATCGGCCAGGCAAAGGCTTATCGTTCAAAAAGCTGGGGCACATTGGTTGCTGCTACTAACCGCCGTCCGCGTGGTTTTAACTGGGAAGATTGGGGAAGACTGGATGCCCTGGAAGTATTACAAAACGCTACGAATACATTTAATCCGGATCCGCAGCATATTTATTTAACGGGCCATTCAATGGGAGGCCACGGCACATGGTTTCTTGGTGCAACATATCCTGATAAATGGGCCGCAATAGGTGCCTGTTCCGGTTATCCCACATTAAAAGCCTATGGTTCGGCTGATGGTGTAATACCCGATAGCAGCAATGATCCGATTGAGCAGGTATTATTGCGTGCAAGCAATCAGAGTGATGTGCCTAAACTTGCTTTTAACTATAAGCCATTAGGTGTTTATATTTTGCATGGGGACTCAGATAAAGTTGTTCCTGTAATGTATGCAAGGCAAATGCGGAAAATATTAGGCGAATTCCAAAGTGATTTCAGTTACTATGAATACCCCAAAGGTGAGCATTGGTTTGGTGATCAGAGCGTAGACTGGAAACCTATGTTTGATTATTTTAGGTGGCATGCCCTTCCGCCTGACAGTACTGTTGAAAAGGTGGACTTCACTACATCTAATCCTGGTATTTCGGCAAAATATCACTGGGTAGCAATTATACAGCAACAACATCCATTGAAGTACAGTAGGATTGTGCTTGATAGGAACAAAGCAAAAAGACTTGTTTCGGGAACTACAGAAAACGTTCGGGTGCTTCAAATTGCGATGTCCGATTTCAAGCAAGGATCATCAGTTGATCTTAAACTGGACGGACAGACTTTATCATATAATGCGAAAGGCACTAATGATACGGTTTACCTGTTGAGACAAAATGATCAATGGGCGTTTGGTACAAACCCCGGCGTGCTTCAAAAAGGCCCACACCGTTATGGTACTTTGAAAGATGCATTTAATTACAGGATGGTATTTGTTTATAGTACAAAAGGCACTGAAGCTGAAAATACCTGGAGTCTGAATAAAGCAAAATATGACGCAGAAACATGGTACTATCGTGGTAACGGGGCTATTGATATAGTAGCTGATAAAGATTTTTCTGCGGATAAATATGTGGGCAGAGGTGTAATAATTTATGGAAACGCTACAACAAATAGTGCATGGGGACAGTTATTGAATGATTGTCCTATCCAGGTGCAGCGCAATAAAGTTACTGCAGGCGGTAACACATGGAGCGGAGATGATTTAAGTGCCTGTTTTGTATGGCCGTTAAAAAACTCGCCTGTAACATCTGTAGCAGTAATTGCAGGTAGCGGGATAAAAGGTATGAACGCTGCAAACGCCAACCAGTATTTCGCTGGCGCAAGTGGTTTTCCTGATTTTATGATCTATAAGCTGGACATGCTTCGTGACGGTTCTAAAGGCATTCAGTTAGCAGGATTTTATGATAATGAATGGAAGTTGACTAATAATGATGCAGTTTCCAGGTAAAGACAGGGGCCACTAAAGAGCGGAAATTGATTTGCTGCAATAACTCATTAAAAGCAAGAACCTTTATGATATCCTATAATGCAGGAAATCATTAAGGTTCTTTTTTTTGTAGAATACACTTGCTTTTTTCTTTGCAGAACGTTGTATACGGATTGAATAATAGTATAGCTGATAATTCTCATGTCTACTGTTAAAGTCCTGTTTTATTATTGTGGGATTTACAAAACCCTCTCAATTCTATACTATGGACAATAGAATGACCTGCAATTTTATCAACGATCTGCAACAGGAAGCAGATCTGACATTGAAAATATTTTCAGCAGTTGATGAGACAAAAAAAGCCATACAGTTTAATGACAACACCCGTTCATTAGAGCGTCTTGCGTGGCACATTACACAGACCTTCACGGAAATGCCCCACCGTGCCGGCTTTATAGATTCGGATGCTTTAGCGCAGGAGCCACTGCCTGCAACATTTGCTGAGATAATTGCGGCATACAAAAAATACAGTGGTAATCTTAAAACTGCAATAGTACAGAGCCTGACTGATGCTGCGCTGACCGATGAAGTTAATATGTACGGCGAAAGATGGACAAAAGGTAAAGTGATAAATGCGCTGATTGCGCACCAGACACATCATCGCGGACAGATGACAATGTTAATGCGGGTGCTGGATATAAAAGTGCCGGGTATTTACGGCCCCTCTAAAGAAGAATGGGCAGTGTTTAATATGCAGCCAATGGAATAACTCAATTGAAAATGGAAAATTGAAAATTGAAAATGGAAATTCAATGTCTTTTAGTTAAGAGTTGTCCATGATAAACGCCAAAATATCACGATCAAGCCTGTATTCGGGAGACCTCTCCTGTGGTACCAATGACAGATCAGGGCTGTTTTTCTTCATTGCCGTCTGCTTTAGCTGACGGAAAATGAAAGTAATTGAATATGGCTTTAGCCACACAATCCAATTTTGGGCTAAAGCCCGGTTCTAAAGACGAACCGCTGTCCGGCAGCTAAAGCAGACGGTAATGAATCGATGGCGATCAGCTCTTGATAAATGATATGTCATTTCTTTTTGATTGTGGTTAACCAAATTCCCCAGTCGACATGAAACGATGCGGCTGCAGGCTTGCTCATAATTATTGCACTTGCTATTAGTGTTGTTGTGGTCACTTTTTCTGATAAGCCAGGATCATCATGGTCGACGACAGTAGATATCTCACAAAGTTGACGATGGTTGCTTAACTAAACGATATTAAATTGGAAGTTAATGGTGATTGCGATGCTTGTCTTTATAAAGAAAGACAGGCATTTTTTACTTCAAATGCACTTCTCCAGCCAATAAAAATTTTACTACCGATATCAACTTTCCGCAACTATGGATTTTGAACAATTTTCGGCAAATCAAGATTCCCGTCCTGATATTTTAGATTCATCCTGAGCGATATAACTTTCCATGAATCGTTTTCATGCACGAGTGAAGCGTTGTATGTTGCAACTACTGTCCAGATGTTTTTACCACTTGTATTGGGAAAGTAATGCGTTGCTGTTCCGTAAAAAAATGCGTTGGCTTTTTCATCTTCCACATTGACCATGAAATTGCCCAGTTGATGATGTGTTGCCTTGAATTTGGGAAGAAATGAGCTCCATGATTCAATAATTTGATCTGCGTTCAATACCAGGGGATCTCCGCCTGCCATTGATGTGTAATCTAAGTACACCTTATCAGCAAAAGCAGACCTGGATTGCTTCCAGTTCTTTTCGTCAGCCCCAATAAAGATGTTCTGAATTGTCTCGATGATTTCAAGCTTATGCATAACTGTATGACTAATGTTAATTAAACCGGGCGGTGATTTTCTTTCCGGCCCATTTGATCGATAAATATACAAATGCCAACTTCTGAAAACATATTCAGTGTTTACTAATTGATGAACGGCAGTTGCAGAGGACGGAGAATCGAAGCGGATCAGAAACAACAGAGCCGGCGGGTGAATGCCGGCTCGTTTCCTGGAAAATGAAAAGTAAACTTTATTTATGCAGCTATGCTGTTGTATAGTCTCTTACCAATGGCTTCCTCGATTTCCAATGGAATGTTTTTTGCTGCTGCGCCACTATCAATATCCTGGTAACGGTTAATTGAATTGTTTAATGCGAATATGTGAACAGGACTATTGTTTATGCTCACTCTATAGCGTGTTTCACTTGTTGCTGTCTGGAACGCAGTTGCCTTTACAGTGACTAATTTGTTGTCGTGTGTTAATTCAAATGTGTCTGTTTTCAATTTCATACTATTCCTTTTTAATGATTTACTTACTCATTTTTTCAACAACGGTGCCAGAATGGAGAGGGGGCTGTTAAAATGCCTTAACACACCTGATGCATATTGTAGGAACAACATCGTCATTATCACAAAAATAGACCTATCTGAACCATTCGTATACTTAGTTGTTACAATTGATAAAATAATTTGATAACCAGATAATTTCCATCAGGATGAGGTACTTGTATTTTCAACTTTTAAGACATCGGGCTATAGTTGCTTTTGCCATCTTTCTTTTTGTAGTTAATACATTGTCGGCGCAAACCAAACCGTCGGGAGATACAAGTTCGCCTGCAACAGATATTGGCTGGCCGAGGCAGGCAACAAAGGATGGCAATAAAATGATCTACTACCAACCTCAAATAGATGAATGGAAGGATTACAAAGAAATATCGGGAAGATTTGCATTTGCGCTCACTCCAAAAGGAGGGAAGGAAACACCTGGTGTTGCTTCTTTTAAGTGCGGCACTTCGGTAGATAATGACAGTCGCACCGTATATTTTCATGATGTAGTTATTGAAAGTACCCGCTTTCCTTCGCTGGATCAATCTGCGATCCCCGCAATGGAAACACTGGTGAAAGAATTGCTTCCGCAAAGTGGTGAACCAATCGCTGTAGATCGCCTTATTGCTGATGTAGATAAGAGTAATGTTAAGGCAGTGCCTGTCGCCGTAAAAAATGATCCGCCCGAAATATTTTACAGTACAACGCCGGCGATATTGTTAATGATTCAGGGAGAACCTGCACTGGCTCCTGTTGAGAAAACGGATCTGCAATTTGTTGTGAATACAAACTGGGATGTATTTTATGACAAGTCAAAAAAGTATTATTACCTGTTGGCTGATAAATATTGGTATACAACTGATGACTTAAAGGGCCAATGGACCGCAACGAAGACATTACCAAAAGATATGTCTAAACTGCCATCGGGTCAAAATTTTGATGATGTCAAAAAAGCGGTGCCACCGCCTTCAACATCCGCTGCAGCACCCAAAGTATTTTACAGTAGTAATCCTGCGGAACTCATTTTAATCAAAGGATCACCTGTATATGCTACTATTCCGGATACACGGTTGTTGTATGTGACAAATACCGATAATGATGTTTTTCTTGATAACACAGATGAAACTTTTTATGTGTTGTTTTCTGGCAGATGGTTCCGTTCAAAGTCACTTAACGGCAGCTGGACTTATGCTGGAAATGATCTTCCTGAATCATTCGCTAAAATTCCTTCTGGTTCGCCAAAGGCTAATGTACTGGCATCGGTCCCCGGAACAATTGAAGCTTCAGATGCGATCATGCTTGCACAGATTCCGACTACCGTAGTTGTAAATAAAAAAGAAGCAGAAAAGAAAGTGAAAGTAAGTTATGATGGTGCCCCTGAGTTTAAGCCGATTGACAGTACTAATCTGCAGTATGCAACAAATACACAGGAGAAGATCATCAAAGATGGCGACTTGTATTACCTGTGTTTTCAGGGTGTTTGGTTTATGTCCTCTACGCCTAACGGACCGTGGTTAACAGCAGAGGCAGTGCCGAAAGAAATTTACACAATTCCACCCAGTTCACCTTTGTATAATGTTACGTATGTAACACAAACCAATGCGACCGAAACAACAGTGGAAAGCAGTACTTCCGCTGGTTACTTTGGTATGTTTGTATTAGGGCTTACAGCCGGAGCCATCCTTACTTATGGAACCGGTTATTATTATCCGCCTTACTTCTATTGGGGGCCGGGTGCACTATATCCAATTTACCGCCCGTGGCCCTGCACTTATGGAGCGGGAGCTGTTTATAATCCGTGGACAGGAGGATATGCTGTTGGACGTGGTGTATATGGACCGTATGGCGCCGCACAATCTGCGGCATGGTACAATCCTGCGACGGGCAGATATGGCCGTTCTGCAAGCGTACAGGGCTGGTACGGAGGAAGAACAGCCGCGAGCGCATATAATCCATGGACAGGCGGCTATGCTGCAACATCACAGGGACATAACGCTTATTCGCAATGGGGAAGCTCGGTTGCCACAAGGAATGGCCAGTGGGCGCAAACTGGTCATGTGACTACTGCTAACGGTACCGCCTTTGGGTATAGAACTTCTACTGGCCAACAAGGTGTAATTACACATGGAGCAAACGGAACAGTCGCGCACACTACGAATGGAACTTATGCGGGCCACGATGGAAATGTGTACCGCAAGAATGAAGGTGGTGGTTGGAGCAAATACAATAATGGTAGCTGGAACCAGGTGCAAAGACCAAATAACAATCTGAGTGGTGAAACACAACACACCTGGCAAGGGCTTAATCACTCCGCCGAAGCAAGGCAACGCGGACAAATGAACACGCAACGTTTTCAGAATTTCCGTTCGCAGGGTGGTGGATTTAGAGGTGGTGGTGGATTCCGTGGCAGGAGATAGGGGAGATGTGGGCTGTTAGCTATTAGCTGTTGTTGGCTTGCTACATAATTATTCTACAAAAAAAAAGTTCCGTTGATACCAAAAGATCAACGGAATTTTTTTTTTGCCTGTTCGGATAGTGATTTGCTTGCGCCCTTTCAGGGCTTGAGTATGTTAATCGATCTATCTCACAGGGCGTTGCCCTGTGCTATTGCCAGCCGCCCTTTCAGGGCTTAACAAAAGCTATCTGGCTAATGTGCTTCTTCAGATTAATTCAGCTGTAGCACTTAAAGAAATCAGACGTCAAAAAATCTTACATCAGCAATCTCTTTACATCCCCTGACACAATTAAATCAGGTTATCGCACATAAAGAAATCAGACGTCAAAAAAATCTTACATCAGCGATCTCTTTGCATCCCCTGACACAATTAAATCAGGTTATCGCACATAAAAAAATCAGACATCATCAAATCCTACATCAGCGCTCTCATACATCGTAAATCACACATCGCACATCATACATCATACATCATACATCATACATCGTACATCATACACCGTACATCGTACATCATACACCGTACATCTAACACCGTACATCACTTGCTGCTCACCGTCTTCGGTGCATTATGTATTCTTCTTTTAAACACATCATCCCAATCTATAAACGGATAGATGTTGTTTTTCTTTGCAGTTTCATCAAACACACCTTTTAGTTCAGCTAATTTCTCTGGATATTTTTTAGCCAGATCAACTGTTTCGTTGAAATCTTCGTTCAGATTGTAAAGTTCCCATTTGTCATCGTCGTAATTCGAATTGATCGTCTTCCTGACATCTGAAAAAGAATTTTCGTCAATGTAGTCCGGATGGTGCAGTGTTGCTGCCTTCCAGCCATCTTTGTAAATAGCGCGTGAGCCAAAGATGTAGTAGTATTGTTCTCTGTGTCTCGATGGAGCTTTTGCGTCTGCAAAAGAATAAGCAAGTGAAGTTCCCTGCAATGTATCCTGTTTAATTCCCCTGATAGATTCAGGTGCACTAATGCCCGTTACTTCAAGCGTCGTCGGCAGAATATCATTAACGTGTCCGTATTGTGTTCGTATGCTTCCTTTGTCCTGTATGCCTTTGGGGTAAAATACGATCAGCGGATTTCTGGTGCCCCCTTCAGCATTGGCATCCTGCTTCCAGTATTTAAATGGCGTATTCGCTGCCTGTGCCCATCCAAGCGGATAGTTTGTCCATGAGGCTGGTGTTCCGATTTGTTCAATACCGTTTTCGTTCAGCTGCAGGAATTCTTTTTCCGTGATGCCCTGGGTTTGCCCGCCTGTTCCTTTGCCTCTTACGGTGCCGTGAAGTGTCCCTTCTTTACTGGCGCCATTGTCACCGATGATGACAAAGATGAGCGTGTTGTCAAGTTGATTGATCGACTTTAAATGATTGATCAACCTACCTACTTCATAATCGGTGTAAGTAAGGTAGCCGGCGTATACTTCCATAAATCGTGCATACAATTTCTTTTGCTCAGCATCCAGTGTGTTCCATGCTTTTATCTCCGGATTGCGTTCAGGCAAAACGGCATTGGCCGGTATAATACCCTGTTGCTTTTGTCTTGCGAATACTTTTTCTCTGAACACATCCCAGCCATCATCAAATTGGCCCTTGTATTTGTCGCTCCATTCTTTGGCAACCTGGTGCGGTGAATGCGTAGCAGCAGGCGCATAGTACAGGAAGAAAGGTTTGTTGGGCGCCGCTTTTTTTTGTTTGGAGATATAGCCGATGGCTTTGTCTGTAAGCTGTTCGCTGAAATGTCTGCCATCAGGTGTTACATGTGCATTATCTTCAACAAGATCAGGTTTGTACTGGTCCGTTTCAGAACCAAGAAATCCGAAGAAGTGTTCAAATCCTTTGCCAGAGGGCCATCTGTCAAACGGACCAGCATCAGTTGCTTCTTCATCAGGAGTAACGCCATACTTACCCACGGCGAAAGTATTATAACCTCTGTCCCTGAGTATCTCAGCAACTGTTCCTTTATCAGAAGGAATACGGCCGTCCCAGCCGGGAAATCCTGCGGACGCAAATACGTGAGAGAAACCACCTTCATGCACGTAGTGATGATTACGGCCTGTTAACAGTGATGCGCGTGTAGGTGCACAAATGCCTGCCGTGTGAAAGTTGGTATAACGCAGGCCGTTATTGGCAAGGCTATCAAATGTAGGTGTGCTGATCACGCCGCCAAAAGTGCTGGCCGCACCAAAACCAACATCATCCAGCAAGATCCAGATAACGTTGGGCGCATTTGCCGGAGCTTTCACCGGCTCGGGCCACCATTCTTTTGATTCGGCGAGTGTTTTGCCAACAACACCCTGGTAGGTTTGCTGACCATTGGTTTGTGCTTGTACCGTTGACAGCATTAAGCTGCCCCCCGTTAGTGCAATGGTGACTATTGATCTTTTCATATTTGTGTGGAATTTAATTGAGGTTTCAGGTGTCAGGTATCAGGTGTCAGGTGTCAGGTGTCAGGTATCAGGTATGAGCTGTGAACATTTTGTGTAAATACTTCAATGTTAGTGACAATAGCTCATAGCTGAATGCTGATAGCTGACAGCCTTTTCATATTTGTGTGAAATTTAATTGAGGTTTCAGGTGTCAGGTATCAGGTGTGAGCTGTGGATATTTTGTGTCAATACTTCAATGTTCGTAATCTATAGCTCATAGCTGAATGCTGATAGCTGACAGCCTTTTCATATTTGTGTGAAATTTAATTGAGGTTTCAGGTGTCAGGTATCAGGTGTGAGCCGTGAACATTTTGTGTCAATACTTCAGTGTTAGTGATCACTAGCTCATAGCTCATAGCTGAAAGCTGACAGCCCCGGCTATTCCCATCCGGGATTTTGTTTTAACAATGGATTTAACTGAATTTCTGTAAGCGGAATTGGGAACAACGTATCCTTTGGACTTGCCGCAGACTTGGCCGCTATCTTATGAAGCGCATCAACAAGAGAATTTCCGCCCTTTCTTACAAGATCAAACCAGCGCTGACCTTCCTGTATAAATTCCTTTCTTCTTTCGAGAAATACAGAATCCCTGAAGGCTGCCTGGTTTAAACCTTTAGTAAGTTCGGGTACATTGGCTCTGTGGCGCACCTGGTTAATTGCGGTGTAAGCTTCAGCAGTGGGGCCTCCGTTGATCTCATTTAAGACTTCAGCCTGCAATAACAGTATTTCAGCAAAACGTATCACAGGGAAATTAATGCTGCTTAAATTTTGAGAATTAAGCGGAGTTACACTATAATCAACAAATTTATTCAAGTAGGGTGTGTAAGGGTTGTTGAATACAACTGTTTGGCCATTCGCAGGATTGTATTGTGTTGTATAGAAAGTAACGGCTTTACGGGTATCGTCATCCGCAAATATTTTTACAACACTGCTGTCTGAGATGATGTCAATCGGAAAAGTGCCCGTATTGAAAGAAGTAAAGCTTGAGCTGAGATATTGAACGCTGTTCGCTTCCCCGCCATTGCCATTAAACTGAACAGAGAAGATATGCTCAACACCATTCTTCGTTGCTTTTTGAAAAACATCTTTAAAGTTTGGAATCAACG
The DNA here is from genome assembly GCF_041060425.1 of Danxiaibacter flavus. NCBI lineage: Bacteria > Pseudomonadati > Bacteroidota > Chitinophagia > Chitinophagales > Chitinophagaceae > Danxiaibacter > Danxiaibacter flavus. The sequence goes on along the minus strand of NZ_JAULBC010000003.1, from coordinate 438,686 downwards.
CATAATTATAACCCCCATTCAGTACCGCCTGTAACTCGGTTAAAGCATTGCTCCATTGCCTGCGGGTTACATACACTTTCGCCAGCAACGAATGTGCAGCTCCGCTGGTTATCCGGCCTATATCGCTACCGGAATAAGATTTCGGCAAATTGGTGGCATCTTTAAGATCCTGGATAATCTGGGCGTACACGCTGTCTTTTGATGTTCTGGGCACCTGGATACTGCGCAAATCCGTAGATGTTGGATTGTGCAGTGCCAGGGGCACGTCACCGAACAGCCTTACGAGGTTGAAATACAACAATCCTCTGATGAATTTGGCTTCGTTGATCAACCTGTCTTTCAATGCGGCATTGCTGAATTGAGATGCATCGATGAGTGCTATATTATCAATCGCAATGTTTGCCCTGTTAATGCCAAAATAATGTTGTTGCCAGTTCTTTAATATTCTTCCGTTAGAAGATACATAGGTAACAGTTCCCATTGCTCTAACATCCGGGTTGGTATTGCTCGGGCTAAAATTGTGATTATCGCTGGCGTTATCTGTTAGCAGGTTTAACTGTCTGCCGTACATAGGGAAATCTCCCGGTGAAGCATTCAATGTGTTGTAAACTGCATTGACAGCAGCAATTGCGTCGGACTGTGTTTTGTAAAATTGTGTTGAAACAACCACAGATGTGGGATCTTCAACAAGCTTGTTGCATGATTCAAGAATAGTGACAGTGCCGAGTATTGATGTGATAATTAACGCAGTAATAAGCCTACGTTTATTGATGGATTTTTTTATGAAGATTGTTTTCATTGTTTTTGTGTTTACAATGACTGAATAAATTATATAAATGATGAACTGATTGCGCTAGAACGTTACATTAAGTCCTGCAGTAAAATTTTTAACTGATGGATATAAGCCCATGTCAATTCCCTGTTTAGTGTTATCGCCGTCATAGAAATTAACTTCCGGATCAAATCCTGTATAACTCGTTATGGTGAAAAGATTTTGTGCTGATACATAAACCCGCACTTGTTTAATCCTGATCCTCGAAAGCACTGATTGTGGCAGACTGTAACCAAGTGAAATATTTTTCAGGCGGAGATAAGAACCATCCTCAACATAACGGTCGATGATCTGGGGAACCGGAGAATTGGTAGCCCTTGGCACAGTGCCGTTGGGATTTGATGCGCTCCATCTGTCGAGCAATGTTGCTGAAGCATTTAACGATAGTGTTGGTTTTTCCAGCAACTGCTGATACTGGTTGAATATTTTGTTGCCATAAGAACCCTGCAACAGGAATGAGAGATCAAATTTTTTCCAGGAGATGTTGTTTGAGAAGCCAAAAGTAAACTTAGGCTGAGCGTTACCCAGCTCGTGTTTATCTGCATTGGTTACACTGGTATGACCATTGATGGGCACATATTTCCTGTCGCCCTCTTGTTGAGGAACACCCGTTAATAACGGAGTACCCTTTGCGATGTCTTCGCCTGTCAGTAATCCATCAGTTGTATATCCCCAGAATGTTCCTACGGGTAAACCGGTTTGTACAATTACGGGTGACTGCTGTCCGATGGGCGCTGTCGGGAAAAAGTTAAGTATGCCAGGGCCAAGACTAAGCACCTTGTTCAGGTTTTTAGCAAAGACCAATGTGGACCGCCATACAAAGTTCTGCGTTTTGATGTTTTCCGAATTGATAGAAAACTCAAAGCCCTTGTTTTCAACACTGCCGACATTCTTCACTATATTGACATAACCCGTATATACCGGGAATGGAACGTTCAACAAGAGGTCTGTTGTTTTCTTGTAATAAGCATCAACACTGAAGTTTACGCGATTGCGGATAATGGAAAGATCAATACCTGCGTTGTATTGTGTGGTTGTTTCCCATTTGAGATCCGGGTTGGCCAGTTGGGTGGGTGCGATACCTGTTACAAGTGTGAGCGGATTTCCGAAATAATAGTTAACAGGGGCCAGGGTTGATAACGAGCTGTAAGGAGGTACGCCTGAGTTACCCGTTTGTCCTGCAGATAAACGGAGTTTCAGGTTGCTGATGGTATTGTTTGATTTTAGAAAATCTTCCTCTGATATGTTCCATGACAAACCGATAGAAGGGAAGTAGCCCCACTTGTTATTTGTTCCCAACACAGAAGATCCGTCGGCACGTGCGGAAATAGTTGCATTATATTTATGCTTGTAAGAATAACTTGCTCGTGCCAGCCAGGAATTTAATGTCCAGCTATGTGCATTCGAGCTGGCAAGTAATGGCGTGCTGGCAGATCCCAGGCTGTTGTATGTAGTCAGGTCATTGGGGAATTTTTGTGCTGATGCAACAGATGATTCGTCGTTGCCTGACTGAGTGGTATAGCCAACGATAACATTCAAAAAATGATCGTTGCCGAAAATATGATCGTATGTGAGCGTATTTTCATTCAACCACGTAGTCGCCTTTATGTTGCCTACAGAGCCGTAACCTTGAGGTGTGTAGCCGGCTGTTGTATAAGATGGCGCATAATAGTTTTGTTTGGTATTGATAAGATCTGCGCCTGCACTGATTTTTAATTTCAGATCCTGCAATATTTTATACTCTGCTGAAAAGTTGCCGAGTGTACGTGTTATATAACTGCGATTAGTTGTTGCAGTTATATCCTGCAGCGGATTGGTGGGCACGCTGATATACGGATTGTTTGTGTTGTAGCTGCCATCTGCATTTTTGATCGGCACGAGGGGAACAGTTTGTAAAAGCGTCGCAAATGCAGGACCGTTAGCATTGGAAGTTTCATCCTGTGTAGAGCTGCTGCCGAAAATGTTTACCGAGATCTTAAACCTGTCGGATAAATTGCGCTCGTAGTTCACCCTGCCGGAATACCTTTTAAAACCGGTATTAAGCACAATCCCTTCCTGGTTGAAATAATTTCCGGAAACAAGGTAGCGTGTTTTGTCATCGCCGCCGGAGAAGGAAAGCTCATGATTCTGGATAGCACCATCCCGCAAGCCGGCGCTTTGCCAGTCATATCCTTCGCCAAGTGCAGCGATTGCTGAATCAGTATAAGTTTTCGGAACATTATCGCTAATGTTGATGTCATTCACCAATGACGCCCACTGCGAAGCGTTCAGCAATTTCTTTTTATTAGTTGCCTGCTGTACGCCATAATAACCACTATAGGAGATTTCATCCCGGCCTTTTTTGCCTCGCTTCGTGGTGATAAGTACTACTCCATTAGCACCACGTGAACCATAGATAGCCGTTGCAGATGCGTCTTTCAATACCTCAATAGACTCGATGTCAGACGGGTTAATGGTGGAAAGCGCATTTACAGTGGCTCCGCTTGTTGCACCGGAATTTGTATAGCTATTGTTATTGTAAACAATAAATCCATCAATTACATACAAGGGGTCGTTACCAAAGCTGATGGAGTTGCCGCCGCGCACCCGGATGGTAGCTGTGCTTCCCGGCTGTCCTGAACTCTGCGTTACAGAAACGCCGGAAACTGCACCTTGCAAAAGATTGTCAAAAGATGCTGTCGGTTGAGATAAGACGTTTTTTGGAACACTTGCTACGGAACCGGATATGTCACTTTTCCGTTGCGTTCCATAACCTACTACAACTACTTCGTTTAACTGAGTTTGAGATTCCTGTAACGTGATAGTTACTACCGGATCATTGACAATTATTTCCAAAGGCTGGTAGCCAACATAATTAATGAGTAAAGTAAAGGGAAGCTTTTGTCCTGTGCGAAAACTAAACTTGCCCTTGCTATCGGTTAACACTTCATGTGTAGTGCCTTTTATGTGTACGGTAGCGCCATCCAGCGGAGTCTTTGCCCTGCTGTCAATAATGGTTCCTGTAAGTGTTGAGTTAATTAATGGCTCAGGCGTTTGCTGAGCAAAAGTGAGGATAGGAAAAAGCAGTAAAAACCACACTCCATTGCGGAAATGTTTTTTCATTACATTTGATTTAGTAATTAAATAATGGTAACGGCCTGCGGCTTTATGTCGCAGTGCTGTTTAACGAGCCTTGTTTAGTTCGGGCCGGGACTGTTGCGAGCAGTTGCCGGCCACTTTTTTTAATTGAAAATTGATAGTTGAAAATTGATAATTGAAAATGATGCTGCTGTCAAATAGAACTTATGCAAATTTTCTAGTCTAAAGATCTTTTATTCTGGTGCTATGTTTTTATAGAATTTCTTTAATCCATTCAATTTTTTAACCCACAGACATAGTACATCACCAGTAAACCAGGTCTTCTGGCAATGTTGTTTTTTAGAAACGACATCGTAAAACCATGTTTGATAATTTTTAAAAATGCTGAAATGGCGGCGGGCAAACAGTTAGAGCGATGTTGGTCTTAGCAACAACAACATGAAGGACAGCATTCAGTTAAAGCCTGCTTGCAGAAGGAATTTGTTAGTATTACTTGTCTGCTTTGTGTTTCAGTGAACATTTTCTTTGCTATTAGTTTCCGGTATTTGTTACCCCCTTAAAATGAGCAACAAAACAAATGTAGTAGAATTTTATTAGTCTACCAAATTAATAGGATATAAAATTTGAGAGATTGAAATTTGAGATTTAAAATTATTCGGGTGCGAGCGCGTTCTTAATTCAGGTACTTGCTGTTGGTTTGAGTGGAATATAAATATTGCTTCGTATTCAGGTAGGTTGACCTGAGCGTGCGCAGTTAGATTATCATAAATCTCAAATTTGAAATTTCAAATTCTCCAATCCATCCCGCTTTTTTCACCGTTCATCCAATATCAATTTTTTTGTCTCGTTAAAATCGTGGAACATTGCACTTCGAAATTGAAGCCCCGATCCTTAAAAGACTTTATCACATCCTAAGGCAATATATAATACCAGCCAAAGAGGTGAATGAGTTTTCCCGGTGATCCCGCACCTGTCAATTTCAAATCTTAAAATTCAAATCTCAAATTGCATAACCTATAAATCACTTAAAAAATGAAACAGACAAGGTATAACACCTTTAACCTGATCCACAAAGCCCTTAGAGCAAGTCTGTATGATGCGGCAAACACATTACAGCGGACGGATTTCAGCAGCCGTGAACAAGGATGGAACGCGATAAGGAAAGTTGAACGTGTATTGTTCTACTTTGATGAACATGCGAAGCATGAAAATAATTTTATTCTCCCGGCTATTCAACGTTACAATGCAAAGCTGGTTGATGATTTTGAACGTGAGCACGTTACGGACCACGCCTTGTCGAAAAATATCAATGATTACATTATTGACTGGAAAGTAACTTATGATGAAGAAGAAATGATTGATCTCGGTACGCAGATTTTTTATGAGTTCAATGAGTTTATTGCTTTTAATCTTTATCATATGAATAAGGAAGAAGATCTTCTGAACAAGGTATTGTGGGAGCATTATAGTGACCTTGAAATTCTCCAGATTCACCAGGCGCTTGTACAGTCCATTGAACCAGCTGTGCTTGCTGAGCAAAGCAAATGGATAATCCGTTCGATAAATGATGCAGAGTTAACACAATGGATCAATGGGATCAGGAATAGCGCACCGGAACATGCATTTAAAGCATTTCTGCAGATGGCTGAGTCCGAGCTGCCCGCGGAAAGGTGGAGTTATCTAAAGGATGCAATAAGAGGAAAAGCTGTGGTCTCTGACATTTATGGATAATTAAAACAGCCCGGTTCTACCGGGCTGTTTTATGCTTGTATTAAGAGGCTTTTACTATTCAGAATATAGCGGTAATGAGCATTGGGAAATCTATCCGGAACTGTCTTTCAGAAGGCAATTGCCGCATATATCCCTTTTCTGTTATAACGTGATGCGGTCTCTGTTATCTTATGGATATGTTGATAGCCAAGTTTGGTGAAAAGTTTTTCGAGCGATGCGAAACTGACAGGATAAGGAACCCATGAAGAAACAGCTGTGTCGGTATCATATTCAACAATCAGCAGGCTGTGCCGTTGTTTCAATGATCGCTGTGTTTGTTTAATAAAGCTTATTTTATCCATTATATAATGTAGAGAATTGGCCATAAGCATACCGTCGAGGTTATTGAACGGCATGCCTTCAGATGAAAAATCAGCAACTTTTGTTTGAATGGAAACATTGTTATACGAGTCAGGAATGTTCTGTAAAACGCTTTTGTTTTTGTCAACTGCATAAATATGACTACCCTTGGGAAGTAATGAGGCCAATGCGAGAGTGAATAAACCGGACCCGCATCCAGCGTCAACCCATGTTTCAGGTGCATTGAAAGGATATACCTCCTGGTGTAATAATCTTATAGCTTCTTGTAACTCCATTAAAATTGTTTTACAACATTGCTTCGATATTTGCAAGGCGTGCAAATATTTCCAGTATTCCTGCCTGGTCCAGCAGTTTTTTCCTTACCTCTTTACCCATCAGTCCCGTGTTGCTATCTCTTTGTTGCCATTTTCTATCAGCATCTTTCATCATTAACACAACATAAGCTTTGTTCTTGTCAATAAGAAAGAGTTCTTCGTATCCCCGAAGCAGCACTGCGTTGAACCAGTCGTTGCCCGGGAAGTGCCCGTTCTTATAAAATTGCGTTGCTGATGCTGAAGCTATTCTTTGCGCCTCAGTTAAATACTTTTTGTCTTTGGTTATGTTGTAAAGCATTGCATTTGCCTGTAACATGGTTCCTGTGTTATAGGTGTACTTTGCTGAATCAATTTTTCCTCCCGGAATTTTTATTGCATCATAAAAAAGTCCGTCGGCCGCTTGTAAATGCTTGTTCGTCCAGTTATATAAAAGCATTGCAGTATCGAAGAATTTTTTGTTGCCAGTTGCATTATAAAGCTTGAGTGCCAGCACAATGCCCGGACCGTTAGAACAGGTGTTTTTTGTTGTGGTATCATTTTCGCGCCAATAAAGTCCGCCACCCAGCTTAAGATCAAAACCCGTCATCATAAACCGGTAAATTTCTTCGGCCAGTGTCAGGTAGTTTTTATTTGATGTTCTTTTGTACGCATCCATGTATGCCAATCCTACCCACTGGTTGTCATCAATATACCGGTCATCATTTTCGCCTAAATAGGCTTTATATCCGGGCGCCGGAGATTTGGTTGTGTAGTATTTTTTAATCGCAGTAGTAATCCCTTCCATATAACTTTTGTGCGTATTCATTATCTCCATCTCATTGCCTGCCTGTATCAATGCGCAAAGCGGCCATAAATAGGAATAAGGATGATCATCTTTAGAATAATCGGTTGTTTCTCTGAAAAGCTGAGAGGATGGATCGTAAAAGAAAGTGTAGATATTCTTGTAAGTGCTATCAGCATATTGGCGGAATTGCTGAGTGATTGACTGGCTGTTGCCACAAAAAGACAGGGAGATCAGTACTATAAAAGCAAAAAAGCGCCGGGATTGCAGAATCATCAGATTTTTTTGCTTTCGAAAATAACGAAAAACGCGGGATGGAGTTCAATGCTCATTTAAATCAGCCAATTAAATAAAAAGGTAATTCTTAATAAAAGATTGCTCCTTTAATGTAAGAATTACCTTTTCACTGAAAGAAAAATATCCATCTGCGGAAAAAACTCCGCAATATTCAACACAATTATCTGTTTTTATTGCCGCTAATGGTAAGCACAATGCCTACAGCTGCCACTGCCACGCCAGTGTAAGTTGGCCATCCGACCCACTTATTTTCCTTTTTGTTTATCTCCACATTGCCCAGATCAACGACATTTTTTTCTGTATGATACGTAAAACCTTTGAAGAGTATCATTACAATACCAACTACAATAAGTATTATACCGAATGTTTTCATATAATGTTTATTGTAGTTGGTTCAATTACTGTGCCACCAGGATCAGTGCTTATTTTTTAAACTCTACCCAATCCAGCGTAAACATATGCTGATTGGGTGGTGTATCTTTCTTAAATACAAAATACAGGTCATTTTTTCCGCCCGGATCTTTTACAGGAGCAGTCACTTCTACAAACTTCTGCCAGTCGCCGGTAGCTTTATAATCAAGCGTGCTGATAACCGGACCTTTTGCAGAACCAACATGTACTTCAAGTGTGGCTGCTATTTCTTTTGACGAATAACGATAAGTCAGTTGTTTGATATCTTTCAGATCTATATTCTTCAAAACGAAGTAAGATTTGTTATGAATAGCACCTAACTGTTCCCTGCTCCGGTTAATGTTATGCAACACATCGGCATCTTCAGCCTGCACACGAGCAGGACGCAATACAACCTGGTTGTGTGCAGTAAGCGGAACAATGCCGTTACCCTGATCTGTATAAGATGCACTTAATACATAACTACCACCTGTTTTTGCATCATCGGCTTTCAATGCTACAGAACCTTTTGCAGGAAGACTGTCATAAGATTTTTGACTTGACAGAGAAAGAATATAATCAACAATTTTGCGTGTGTTTTCTTTTGAAAGCTGTGGGTGCGCACTCATCGCGTGGTCGCCCCAAACACCAGCACCACCTGAGATGATCTTGTTTACCAGCCTGTCAGCTTCACCGGGTTTGCCGCTATAACGTTTGGATACTTCCATAAATGCCGGGCCAACTGATTTTTCATTTAATGTATGGCAGGCTTTACAATCACTTCCGTCCATTAACGCCTTGCCCGGGCTTACGATAACGGTACCGGGTTGCTGATGACCCAGAACTGAAAATGAAGCTGCTTCTTTAGGCACGTATTTAAGATCTACAATAATCTTTTGCTGATCGATTGTCTGATCTTCTTTGTCCGTAACCGCTACATCATAATTAATCGGCTGACCGGGGAAGTAGAAAGTGCTGTTTGAAGCTACCTGTACGTTTACAGCAGCCAGTGTGTTTCCTACTTTAATGTCGATTGACTGCGTATTCTTTTCACCTTTAGGATCGGTAACTGTAAGCGTTGCTTTGTATACGCCATTTTTTGTGTACTGGTGCTCTGGTGCAACTTCCTTAGAGGTAGCAGAACCATCACCAAAATTCCACTCGTAAGTCAACTCATCATCTTCATCATTATCTGAGCTGCTGCTACCATCCAATTTTACCTTTAACGGAGCCAGGCCTATGCTGTCTTTTGTTTTGATGGCCGCCACCGGAGCACGGTTGCCACCATTAAACTCAAGACGAACCAGTCTTGCATCGTCATTATCCGCACCATATACTGAACCATATTCGAGCATATACATTACGCCATCAGGTGTTATTTCAAAGTCGATCGGGCGTTTGAAATTACCTGTCAACGGCATAAACGGTTCCATGCGCTTGTAATTGTTGTTCTCATCCAATCTTACTGCGAATACCCAGTTACGCATCCAGTCAGCAATAAACAATGCCTTGTCGTAATATTCGGGAAGACCGATCTTGTTGTGCTTGTCTTTGTTATAATGATATACAGGACCAGCAATAGCACAACGGCCGCCTTGTGCAAGATCAGGGAATTGATCGTAGTATGCATATGGATACCAGATCATTGCGCTTGTTGTCGGAGGCAGTGTTTTAAGACCTGTGTTATATACTGAATTATTTGCAGGCGCTTTTGCATCAAATTTTTCGCTGATCACCTTCGTCACAAAATCATAACGGGGGTAGGCTTTGCTATCACCCACAAAGTAAGGCCAGCCATAGTTTCCGGGTTTCTTTGCCTGGTTGATCTCATCATAACCACGCGGACCTTTGTCGCCATCTTCACCGGCATCTGGTCCAACCTCACCCCAATACAAAATAGAGGTAGCCTGGTCAACAGAGATACGGTAGGGGTTTCTACAACCCATTGTATAGATCTCTGGTTTTGTATCTGCAGTACCTTTTGCAAACAGGTTGCCATCAGGTATAGTGTAAGTTCCGTTCGGTTCAGGATGAATACGTAAAACTTTACCACGCAAATCATTTGTATTGGATGCTGAGCGTTGCGCATCATATGTCAGGCGACCTGGTGTTTCGTCAATTGGCGCGTAGCCATCAGAAGCAAACGGTACAGTATTGTCGCCGGTAGAAATAAACAGGTTTTTATCCTTATCCCATGCCAGTGATCCGCCGGTATGGGCACTTACTTCCAGATCGATCGGTACTTCAATCAATACTTTTTCTGAAGAGACATCAAGTGAATCCCTTCCAATGATCTTAAACCTTGAAATATTCTGCCTTGCCGGCGTTTTGTTGGGAGAATAAAACACATAAACAAAGTTGTTGGTATCAAAGTCAGGATCAATTGTCATACCCAGTACACCATTGCCGAAGGCGGTCTTTGTATCCGGAAGTACCTGGAAGTTGTACAGAACTTTTGTGCTGTTATTGGTAGGATCGTACATATAGAACTTACCTGAACGTTCGGCAAAGAACACGCGTCCATCATGCGCAACAGCAAGTTCCATTGGTTCATTTAGGTCGTTAGAGAGGATTACTTTATTAAACCTGTTTTCTTCAGGCGCTTTTGTAGCATATGATTTGGCGTAATCGAGTTTTACGCCATTACCCATTGCGTATTGAATACCGCCCGCTAAATGTTGCAAAAACAATGGCTCGCTAAAGCTTTCTGCTGTGTGGCCGCCACCGGTATAGAATGACCGGCCGCCGTCAAAATCCTGGTACCACGCAATAGGATGATTGTCTCCGTTTTCACCGCCCTCATAAGAATCTTCATCCAGCTTCGCAATCACTTTTATTGCCGGACTAATGCTTTTGTAATTATACCACTCATCCGTTCTTTCCCATGTTTGGGGCAAACCTTTGGAGGCAGGATTAGTTGTATCAGTAACGATTACGTTTGCTTTTCTAACATTGGGATCGCCCGGATGACTCATAAAATAGGCTCCTACAAGCTTATTGTACCAGGGCCAGTTGTATTCAGCATCTGCCGCGGCATGTATCCCTACAAATCCGCCGCCAGCTTCAATATAGCGTTGAAGCGCAACTTTCTGGTCTGAATTCAGAATATTTCCGGTCGTGCTTAAGAAAACGACTGCAGAATATTTTTTCAGCTTATCATCATTGAAGTACGTAGCATCAGAAGTGGTGTCTACATTAAACTGGTGCTCTTCTCCCAGTTTAATAATGGCAGCAGCTCCCGCCGGAATTGATTCATGATGATATCCCTTTGATTTTGTAAAAACGAGTACTTTGGGTTTGTTGTTGGTACAGTTAGTAAATACAATACTCCATAAAGCCAGGAGTACAAGTTTCGAGGCATTTTTCATGTGGTGAAAGTGACGTTATTATGAATAAAGGGCGAAAGATAAAAAAAAATGCCTTTTAAGCCCGTGGTTTTCTGTGAATGGAGCGTATTGTCGGTAATTTTTACCTATTATATTTTATTTTTATTCCTGCCGGGAAGATGCTAACGATGGTTGATAAAGCAGCGTTTTAAGCTTTTTGAGGAGGAGGTGTTTTAATAAAAAATTTCAGTAAGGCTGCAAATATTATTATTTCCGCAACTATAAAAACGAAGTATCTCACGGAATCAGATGCATAGCTACCGGAGAGCCAGAAGTAACAGAGGGCAGCAATTGCGCAAATGGCACCGGTAAGGGCAATACCCCATTTAGCAGCTTCCATAGCAAGATAGGCCTTGTGAACCGGGTTGCTGGATGCCTTAACATCAGGTTTGATCTTTGAGAGAAGATAAATGTTTTCTATTATGTCAAACAACCAGGGTAAAAATTGCAGGAAAGCAAGGGCGGTAAATACAGCTTTGCCTGCGTCATGTTCCATTTTTCCGGATATAAGCGCACAGGCAATATAAATGCAACCATAAGCAAAAGGCATGTATAAAAAGTCCAGGTACAATTGACCTTTTAATGCACCAATTGATTTGCGGGATTGTTCAGGCGGCAAATCATACAGGCCGGCAAGCACATTCTTCAACTCGAGTGGTGTGGCCGGTATCTCCAGATCCATTATGCTGAATTTGCGAATAACAACATCTTTAGTATAAAAGTGCCTCCCTTGTAAAGCCATCAGGAACGATATCAGCAACATGATTCCAAAAAATATACAGAATAATTGCCAGTTAATTGTGTACATATGTTAAATAATTACACGTGATTTACTTTCAGAAGTTTTTTGTTCGCTAAGCAATTTTTGCTGCATATCTGAGCGTTCATTCTTATACGCATCCCAGTCAAACTGTATTAAAAAATCAGTCGCAGCTTTTGCTCCGCGAACAAACATCTCAATCTTATCTTTATCCGTAATAAAGAAATTAAGCCAGTTGAAATCGGCCAGCTGTATTGTTCCGATCCCTTTTTTGAAAAACTGATTCTTTATCAGGAAATCTTTGTCGTAGTAAAACCTGATCGTGTTGAACATGCGGCCGAAATAACCCGCCAAACTCCAGTTCTCAGCCGTTTTTGCGCTGTCATCCGGTTTAGTATCATCCAGGTCTATACCGAATGAGGGCAGCCTGGGAAAAAGCACTTTTGGATTGTAAAACAGGTTTATCGGAAAGTTGGATAGAATGCCGCCGTCAACAAATCTTGCAGTTGAAGGAGGATCAGTTTCTCCAAAGGTTTTCAACCAGACATCTTTTATATCCTGATCAGTACACGGTATATCGTTAATAAAATAAGATTCGAAGAACACCGGAATAGACATTGAGGCTCTGATAAAGCCTGCAGGTTGTAAACTGTTTATGTCGCCCGCTTTCCTAAACAGGTTGCACATTGCCGGGAACTGTATTTTGTTTTCAGTAACCAGCTCAGAGGTAATAAAGGTAACATCCCCTTTAAGATCGGCTATTCCTTCCTCGTGCGGCACACGCAAATACAATCCATTTATTTCCTGGGCAGCTTTTTTGTTCAGGTCATCAACGGTATGAACTCCATTTGCCTGCAATTGTTGTTTTATCCAGTCATAAAAGTAATCGCCCGGGTTGATCCCAAAACCTGAGTTCTTTAAACGCTTCAATAAAGTTGAAATATAAACAAGCAAGACCGCAAGGATCAATAAGAAGAAACCTGTAAGAATAAAAAATGTTTTGGTAAGAACGGATACCCAGGGTACAGCCTTTTGCAGGCCCAGGCACACGAAATCACCGGTAACAAAAAAGAGCAGCGTAATCACGATCCCCGCTATCCATTTTTTTACGTTGCTGTTAAAATCTGTGTTAGTGATAAAATTTTTGATGAGCATTCTTGCGACCGGGTGGCCGTCTACCAGGTTAAAAAAATTGAGTTTGCAGATGGCATCCAAAACCTTGTCGGATTTGGCTTCTTCTTTCCGGCCTATCACAGTCATTAGCGATGTGTTGATGGCTCCGGCGCTCGTACCTGCCAGGCGCATAAACCTTATACCCATGTATTCAAGTATATAAGTATAACCTACAAGTGCCACGCCCAATACGCCACCGCCTTTTTGTACCAGGTTAACGTATTGATGGTTCTCACTGTCCAACACATCAGAAACAACAAATGGCCGTCCATTGCTGCCGAACTCCCGTTCTAGCCGTTCAACGCATTCTTTTACATCAGGGTTGTTTGTGAAATCTTCAATTTTAAGCATAAGGTTATGGTTAGCAGTTTAAATGTAATAGATAAATATTGAAATGTCAACCTTTTAGATTACAATTAGAGGAATCGTCAAGCGTTCTTTATCATTATTGTCCGATTAAAATTTGAACAAAATGAGTCTAAAACCTTCTTAGATCACAGTAGCAGATGAGCTTAAGCTACATCTAAATAAGAAGAGTATCCGATGTTTCAAAATCAGGGGTTGCCAAGAGAAAAAATATCCGATCCTGGCACGTGGGCTTTTAGTGAACAGACGTGATTAATAATAACCCATACGAAGAAACATTTTAGCGCTGGTTAACCCAATCCCGGAGGGATGAAATTATTATAGAATGAAATAGACGGCGGTATTTAAAACCCAAAGCCCGCCTGACCGGACGGGCAGGGGTTGACATTATACTATGCCACCCTTTCAGGGTTTGAATAAATAATTTACGCATTACTATAATAATTTCATCCCTTCGGGATTGAATAAATTGAGCTTATTCTTCCGAATAAAATTAGATTGATTAATCTCTCCGTTGTTAATTAAAATACTGTTTCACTGTTAATCGGACAATAATGGTTCTTTATCGCCCGTTTTTATGCTTTGTCAATTTATGCTGCACTGATAAATTTCCTATACGGAAAACGACAATCAGAAGTAAAGAGTAGCTTTGCTTTCCAAATAATCAGCTATTGATTCAGGATAAAAAACATAAGAACAAATTACTGTTGTGGCTGAAAAAGCTCGGGTTCTGGGGCTTTATGTTTTTCCTTGTTAAGGGTCTTATATGGCTGGCCGTTATGTACCGGATTGCCAAATAGCACCAGTTATTGCACTTTAGATGCCGGATGTTCTACATTTCACCTTACACCCTATTCCGAATCTTCACCCGTTCCTCCATTAACTTTTTTTATTCAAAAAAATGTTTTCCCGTTATTTGGGTGGTCAAAATAGTTATCTTTAAGAACCCTGCTACTGTAACCGAATAAGAACACTAAACAAACAACAATGGAACCAAGACAAGCTGACATTTCCATGGCCGAAATGAAGGCACCACCCGTATCAACACAACCTTCTTCAGCAAGCAATTTTATTAATCAGCGCCTTTATTCGTTGGATGCATTACGTGGCTTCGACATGTTTTGGATAATGGGTGCGGAAAGCATTTTTCATGAACTCTCAAAAGCAACAGGTTCACCATTTTGGGGTGCAGTTGCTAACCAGCTTACACATCCCGCGTGGAACGGTTTTCACATGTATGACCTTATATTTCCGCTATTTCTTTTCCTTGCGGGCGTAGCAACACCTTTTTCTGTCGGCAAGGAACTTGAAAAAGGCAAAAGCCGGCAACAGTTGTTGTGGCGCGTAATAAGAAGAGGTTTGTTACTTGTACTACTCGGTATTATTTATAACAACGGCCTGCAGATAAAGCCCATTGCAGAAGTGCGGTTCGGAAGCGTATTGGGACGCATCGGGCTGGCATATATGTTTGCGAACATAATATACCTGTATACCAAGCAAAGAGGCCAGCTGATCTGGTTTTTCTCGCTGGTAACAGGTTACTGGCTATTGCTCAAATTCAACTCCGCACCTGGTTTTCCCACAGGCGACCTGACGATGGAGGGAAATTTTGCTTCATACATTGACCGCCTGCTGATGCCGGGCAAACTATACCTGGGGATTCATGATCCCGAAGGTTTAACGTCAACTATTCCTGCCATTGGCACCGGATTACTGGGAATAATGGCTGGTAATTATCTGAAAAGAAAAGATGTTAGCGGCAACACAAAGGCCTTACGGTTAGCCATTGCCGGGGTCATATGTCTTGTTATTGCACAAATCTGGAACCTTGATTTCCCGATTAATAAAAATCTTTGGACCAGCTCATTTGTGTTTCACGTAGGTGGCATAAGCCTGCTGTTTCTGTCAATCTTTTATTTTATTATAGATGTAAAGGGTTATAAAAACTGGGCATTCTTTTTCCGCATAATCGGAATGAACTCTATTTTGATATATATGTCCGAGCATTTTATTAACTGGGAATACTCCAACAACGGCTTCTTTAAATGGCTGGGACAACTGGTAGGAAATCCGTTTAACGCTGTAGTCTTAGCAATTACTTACGTGCTTCTTAAATGGCTGTTCCTGTATTTTATGTATAGGAAGAAAGTGTTCTTGAGGGTGTGAGGTAATGTAAGATGTACGATGTACGATTTTAGATGTACGATGTAAGATGTACGATGTAAGATGTACGATGTAAGATGTAAGATGTAAGATGTAAGATGTACGATGTTAGATGTACGATGTTAGATGTACGATGTACGATGTAAAGGATGCCGGATGCCTGATTTGTTGAGGTATAATTTATTATATGCACATAATTAGTCAAAACTTTGTCGTGTCCTGACATCTAACATCGTACATCTAACATCGTACATTCCTCAATATTGTTTTCTTTGGCTGCAATTAATGCTCTCACGCGATTAGCAAGTTGCTCGTTGATTTCCATGAGTGATAATTTTTAAGAAGATATTGACAGTAGTTCCGGAAATTCAGTCAAATTTACTTCACCCTTGTTTATATTTTTTATCGGATTGGATTTAAATTCGCTTCGCCATATTGCTTTTAAAGCATCATACCTGAATAAATATCAATCTGCATGAAATATACTGTCGCAAGATTTTGTTGCGTTATTTTTTTAGCATGCGTATCTTTTTTCTCGTTCTGCCAACATCCGGTAAGTTTTCACACTGACAAATGGAAAGGTTTTGCAAGAGTAAATTTTCTGCTGGAAGATCATGCTGCTTATTATGTAAAGCCTGCAAAAGCATTACCGGGCAATCCCTGGGTTTGGAGAACGTCTTTTCCTGACTGGCACACGGAAATGGACAGCCTCTTACTGGCAAAAGGATTTCACATTGTTTTTCTGAATGTTGACAATCAATATGGAAGTCCTTCGGCAATGCGCCTGTACAATAAGCTATATCAATATCTGACCGATTCAGTTTCATTTGCCCATACTGTTGCCCTGGAAGCTGTTAGCAGAGGTGGATTGTATGCTTATGCGTGGGCAAAAAGAAATCCTGATAAGGTTAATTGTATTTATGCTGAAGCTCCTGTCTGCGATATCAAAAGCTGGCCCGGCGGCAAAGGGAAAGGCCCAGGCGACAGCACATGCTGGAATCAGTTCCTGCAGATATTTTCTTTAACGGAACAGCAGGCGTTGCTATTTAAAGATAACCCTGTTGATAATCTTGAGGGAATGGCCGCTTTCAAAATTCCAGTGCTGCACGTTATAGGTTACGATGACAGGTTATTGCCATCTGACGAGAATACTTATATGCTTGCACAACGTTATACAGCCCTCGGTGGGCCAATGTCCATTTACCCGGTAACAATGGGACCGCAGGAGCTGAGCGGGCATCATTTCCCTATTGAACACGCGGGCAAATGGGCTGATTTTATTGCACAAAACGCATATCCTGCAAATGACAGATTGCCGTATGGGCCTTATGTGAACAAAAGAAATGGGCTACAAAACAGCTTTAATGCCATCCACAACAACAAGGAGGCAACCGTTGCCTTTCTCGGCGGATCTATTACCTACAACCCGGGATGGCGCGATAAAATATGCAGGTACCTGAAGGAGCACTATCCGGATACAAAGTTTCATTTTATTGCTGCCGGTATTCCTTCGCTGGGCAGCCTTCCTCATTCATTCCGTTTACAAAGAGATGTGCTGGACTCCGGTAAGGTTGATCTGTTGTTTGTTGAGACAGCTGTAAATGATCGTGTTAACGGAACTGATAGTCTGACACAAATGCTGGCGCTGGAAGGGATTGTGAGACACGCTAGGAGAACCAATCCTCAAATGGATATTGTGCTGATGTCATTTGCTGATGAACAGAAGAATGATGATTATGGCAAAGGCATTACGCCTGTTGAAATTGCAAACCTGGAACGGGTTGCAGCACATTATGGACTGCCGTCTTTAAATATGGCGAAAGAAGTGCATGATAAGATCCGTAATAAAGAATTTACCTGGACGTATGATTTTAAAGATGTGCATCCATCACCTTACGGACAGGAGCTTTACGCTGCTACCATTAAAACGCTGCTGAATAATTGCTTTAATGATAACAATTTGAACAAACAGTCCTCTCAAACAACAATGGCAGCTCCGTTAACTAAACAGAGCATTGATAACGGAGGATATGTGGATATACACAAAGCAGGTACAGACAACGGCTGGAAGATTGATGAAAATTGGGAACCTTCTGATGGTCTGTCCACTCGTGATGGCTTTGCGCATATGCCTGTTTTGGTTGGCGACAAGCCAGGTGCAGTTTTGTCTTTTAAATTCAAGGGCAATGCTGTTGGTATTGCGATAGTCTCAGGAAGCGATGCAGGAATGATCACTTATTCAATTGATAATGGCGCTCCCAAAACCATCAACCTTTATACGCAATGGAGTAATTTGCTTCATTTGCCGTGGTACTTATTACTCGGAAGTGAGTTAAAGAATACGAATCACACTTTGCATATAAAAATCGCTGACAGCAAAGACGCTAAAAGCAAAGGCAATGCGTGCAGGATCGTACACTTTTTAGTTAATGGATAATTGGAAAGGGAAAATTGAAAATGTGCAAATGGGAAATGTGCAGATATGCGAATGAATAGATGCTTCGGTGCACGATCGAATTATTAGTGAGACCCAAAGGCAACAACAAGAAGGCCTTTCATTTTCAATTTTCAATCATTATTGTTACACTAAATCTAAACAGGTTGGGTCGCGATCCTTGTCGGATAAAAGTTAGGGCTGACTTTTGCCGAACTAATCCTAATCCCGAAGGGATGGAATTATTATAGCAAAGTCCGGACCCACGCCATCAAACCCCGACGGGGTGACATTTTATTATGTCACCCCGTCGGGGTTAAATAAAGATGTATCTTCTCCTCTATAATAATTCCATCCCTTCGGGATTGCATAACTTCTGCTTATCTCCTTAATAAAATTAAACGCCGTTAACGTTGCTACTTGCAGACGACTTGCCTTTTCATAAGCTTTAGCGCTACAACCACAGAGGCCTTCATTTTCAATTGTCAATTATCCCTTATCAATTAGTTTTAAGGCTTTCAGCATATCATTACTTCCCGTAATTACCTTGCTAAACAGATCGCCTTTCTTTTCTACACGTTCAAAAATATTGTCGATGGTGAATTGCGATGGATGCAAATCGTGATTGACTTCTTTCCATTCCAGTGGAGTTGAAACTGTTGCGCCTTTTTTTGGCCGCAAGCTATATGCACAAGCAAGCGTTTGCCCCTGGCTGTTTTGAAGATAATCAACATAGATCTTGGAGCCACGCTTACTTAGTGATCTTTCAATGCTGGATGTATCAGGCAGCATTTCTACTACCATGCCTGCGATGATCTGCGCAAAATCTCTGACCTGCTTGTAATCATATTTGTTTTTCAAAGGAGTATACACATGTAATCCGCTTGCGCCGGATGTTTTACAAAAACACTCCATCTTAAGTTTGTCCATAACTTCCTTCGTTGCCAAAGCAACATCAACAACTTCCGTAAACTTACTCTTAGGTGAAGGATCAATATCTATTACCATCCACGTAGGGGCATCCGGTTTCAGGATAGTAGAATTCCATGGATTTATCTCAATACAGCCAAGGTTAGCGAGATATAACAGCGTCGCGAGGTTGTTGCAGACGATATAATCGATCGTCTTGTTGGTGCTCGCACTTTCAACAGGAAATACTTTTGCATAGGAGGGAGCATTCTCCCCGGCATCCTTGTGAAAAAATCCTTCGTCACGAATACCATTGGGGTTGCGTTTCAACGACAACGGCCTGTTCTTCAAATGAGGAAGAATGTAGTTTGACATACGCTCATAATAATGTGCTACATCGCCCTTTGTATAGCCCTCGTCCGGCCAGAATATTTTGCGATAATTGCTGATGGTTATTTTCTGCGCGCCGGCCTTGATGACTTCATCTTTCTGCGGCGGTTCAATTGCGGCTTCGCTTTCGTCATTCATATTTTTAACTTTTTTCTCATCACGTAAACGTAAAAAAGCAGGATGTCTGAAGATACCGTCCCTTGTAACTTCTGTATAGGCAATGTCTGCTACAAGCTTAGGTTTTAGCCATGTTACTGCATCGTTCACCGGAACCTTTTCAGCAAAGGGCGACTCATCAGTTTCCAATGGTTCCATTGTTTTTTTCAGGGCTTTCAATAACTCAATGCTGAAGCCTGTACCAACGTGACCCCGATACTGCCAGCCTTTCCCTTTCTTTGAAGCCAGTATCAGTGATCCGAAATTCTTTCTGCTGCCACGTGGTGCTGTATATCCTGCGATCACAGCTTCTGTGCTTTGCACGTTCTTTATTTTCAGCCATTCCCTGCTTCTGTATCCTTCAGAGTATGTACTGTCTTTTTTCTTGGCTATAATGCCTTCCAGTCCTTTTTCCCTGGCGGTGTTGAAGAAGGCAACACCGGCATCCTCAACATGGTCACAATAACAAATTACTTTATTTTTCTGCAGAAGCTTTTTTGCAAGCTGCTTTCTGTCTGTCAATGGCAGCTTTCTTGTATCTTTTCCTTCCAGTTCAAGGATATCAAATACATAATAGATCAAAGGATAATTAAGATGGTTTTCATAATGCTGCAGTTTTTGAAAATCAGGCAAATTCTTGTCATTAATTAGTACAACTTCACCATCAAGAACCACATCATGTTTGAGCTTTGCAAGTTCTTTCGCGATGGATGGAAAACGTTCGGTAAAATCTATTCCGTTGCGGGAATAAAACCTGAGTTTTTCGTCTTTCCATTCTGCTATAGCCCTGTATCCGTCCCATTTTATTTCAAATAGCCATTCCTTATCATCAAATGGTGTCTTCGTGATAGAAGCCAACATCGGCTTAATGTATTTTGTTACATGTTTGGCTTTACCATGACGAATAGAGGCAACGTTCTTTTTAGCAGGAGCATCATCAAGATCATTCTCTGCGCTATATATGGTATTTACCGCGTAATCATCCTTGTGTTTTATCAGCAACCAGTTTTTATCGTCATCTTTTAATCTTACCAAAGCAAATTCACCCTTCAGTTTTTTCCCTTTCAGGGCAAATTTCAATTGACCTCTTTTTATTGCAGCAAGTGCTTGTTTTTCTGTAATTGGCTCGTGGTCCTCGGTTACCGGAACAAATGTACCATGATCCCAAATGTCTACATTGCCTGCGCCATAGTTGCCTTCCGGAATTTTTCCTTTGAATGTAATGTAGTCAACAGGGTGATCCTCTACCATTACTGCCAGGCGCTTTTGGGTAGGATTAAGCGAAGGGCCTTTGGGCACGGCCCAGCTTTTCAACACGCCACCAAGCTCAAGCCTGAAATCATAGTGAAGGCGTGTTGCTTCATGACGCTGAACTACGAAACGGAATTTATTTTGCTTCCCTTGTGCTCCCTCCGGTTCTTTTGTTTGCTTAAAATCTCGTTTCTTTTTATAGAGCGCTAAACTCATGAGGCTCTCTTTTTAGCAGGTGATGAAAGACTGGCTTTCAATTGTTCCATCAAATCCTTGGATGTGGAATGAACGACTTTCATAGGCTTGTATGGCAACGTCTTGCCCTTTGCTTTTGCATGAATGATCTTTAATAATTTATCTGTATAATCGTCCTTATACTTTGATGGATCATAAGCTTCGGTTAGTTGATCAATTAAGTTGATGGCCATTTTAACCTCTGCCGGTTTGCTGGTTTTTCCGGGTAAGTTAAGGCTTGATGTATCCCTGATCTCTTGTGCAAATCGTATGCGGTTCAAAACAATTACATCCCCTGAAGCTTTGATCAGGCAAACATGTTCGCGATTGCGCATTACAAACATGCCAACGCCTGCTTTTCCGGTTTTAGCGAGGGCTTCTCTTAGCAGCGCATAGGCTCTTGCACCTGTTTTTTCAGGCTCCAGGTAATAAGGCACTTCAAAATATATGCTGTCTATTTCAGATTCATTCACAAACTGCATTATTTCAATGTGCTTTGTTTTTTCCGGGCTCGCTTTCTCAAAATCGCTTTCATCCAGCACCACGTACTTTTCGTTCACCAAATATCCTTTTACAATATTTGCCCATGGGACTTCTTTGCCGGTATTTTCATTTACTCTTTTGAATTTGATATTGGCATAATCTTTTTTGTCAAGCATATCAAGATCGAGCGTGCTCTCTTCAACGGCGCTGTACATTTTTACGGGAATGTTTACCAGGCCAAAACCGATTGAACCCGTCCATATTGATTTCATGGTTTTTTTCTACAAGCTACCAAAAAACGATGCCAAAAGCAATTGCAGAAGAAAGCGAAAAGAAAGCGCAAATAGGAAGTCGTTCTTTAGCAGATAAACAAAATATTCATTGATGTGCTGATATTGGTTAAAAGAAATTTAAACACTCTTCATTAAATTATTAATTTTTAAAGCGTTGTGAAAAAGGTTCAAACAATAAAGCGCTCTTGTTCGTTAATGCGTTTTTTCAATTGCTTCAATATCATAAGCCTGAATGAGTGCCGGCGTCTCAGGCGTAAGCGTGAAACTAACCCGGATATCTGCATTTTCACCTTCCATTATAAAAGTGCCGCGTAAATTGTTTTCAGGAATTAGTTCCCTTATGTTGATTATTTTTCCTGCTTTTTTAAAGATCTGCTGCGCTTCATTTCTCAATGAATCTTCAAAATAATCCATGAAAAAGTTTTCGGCAAAGATCTTTTGTGAAGCACTGTTTCGCCAATCAGGCAACAGCTTTATCAGCTCGTTCTTTCGCCGTTCAAGTATGGGTGAAACAGGTATTGGCCTGGGCTTTAAACCGGTAAGCTTGAGAAGCGTATCGATAACCTTTCCGTTAATATAGCTTGCGGAGGCATAGGTAAGATTACTAAATGAAATAATGCCGATTCCATAATCAGGAAGAATAACCCAATTGCTGCCGAAACCGGGAAGTCCGCCAGTGTGACCAACGCTAACGATGCCTTTACAATCCTTGCTCCAACGCAATCCATAGCCATATGCAGAAACAACGGGGCATGGCTTGCTGCTGTTTGAAAAGGAATTAAGATTATTAAAACGCCAGGGCTGTTGCATTTCTCTGAGTGAACTTCTTTTTAGGGTGCCATCTTCATGGTCATTGCGTGGAGGCCATGCCGATAATTGAAATGCAACATATTTTGCAAAATCTTCCATAGTTGTGATCATGCCACCCATTGCTCCATAAGCGCCGTCATGCAGCATTGGTTGCTCTACCCAGTTATTATTGAGCCAACGGTAACCATGAGCCAGCTGCTCTTCCGGAACTTTGCTGTATTCAAAGTATGTATGGCTCATGCCGAGTGGTTTTAGAATGTGATTGGTAATATAGGCGGCATAGGTTTCTCCCGAAACTTTCTGCACTATATAACCAAGCATTGCAAAGCCCATGTTGCTGTATTCATACGCAATGCCGGGTACGTTAGAAAAAGAAATACCTTTCTTCAGCATGTTTTTAAATTGCTCGTTTGTGATGGCTAGCTGACGATCACCCCAGGGATTGTCTTCAGGAAATCCTGCAGAATGCGTGAGCAGATGCCTGATGGTGATCACCGGTGCATCTGTTGCAAGATATTTCTGATCCTTCAATTCGGGAATATACATGCTGGCTGGATCGTCTAATCTTAGTTTTCCCGCATCGCGTAACTGTAGAATGGCGACAGAGACAAAGCTTTTTGTCATAGACGCTATGCGAAAATCAGATTTCGCTGTTGCAGGATATTTCTTTTCGATATTGATAAAACCCGTGGCACCTGTGTAAACCAGTTTTCCATCTTTTACGATGCCGTATACAAGCCCCGGATAATGATTTTGTGTTGCAAAATCATTGAATACTTTTTCAACAACAGGAAACGCTTTTTCAAAATCCTGTGTTTCCTGTGACAAGACTTTGCTTGCACATAACGTGCACAGCAATACAGCTGTTTTTAGTATGCGAAGTGGTTTACGATATTTCATCATAGTAACAAAAAAGTAGATCAGAATTAATTTAACCGCACATCTTACAAAGAAGCAAGTGCCTGTTCAAGGTCTGCCAGCAAGTCTTCCACATTTTCAATGCCAACAGAATACCTGATAAGGCTTTCAGGTATTCCCAGCAACCTGCGTTGTTCCTCTGTTAGTTCCACATGGCTTGTTGTTCTTGGCGGCCCGGCAAGTGTACTAACGGAGCCCAGGCTTGCTGCAAGATGCACCAGTTTTAATTTAGGCAATAGCTGTTTTACAAGTTCGTAACCGCCATCCAGTGAAAAGCTCAGAATGCCACCAAAACCACTCATTTGCCGGGCAGCAATCGCATGTCCGTTATGTGATTCCAGGCCCGGGTAAAAAACGTCTTTTACTTTTGGATGTGCCTTTAAATAGTTGGCAATTTTCTGTGCAGACGCATTTTGCCTTTCAATGCGCAGTTCCAGTGTTTTCATTCCGCGCGCAATCAAATAGGCTGGTTCTGCCTGCAGGCTGGCGCCGTTGATCTCCCTGAATTGAAATACTTTCTGAACAAGTTCTTTTTTGCCACAAAGTAATCCGCCCAATGCATCAGAATGACCGCACAGGAATT
This sequence comes from Danxiaibacter flavus, assembly GCF_041060425.1. Lineage (NCBI taxonomy): Bacteria > Pseudomonadati > Bacteroidota > Chitinophagia > Chitinophagales > Chitinophagaceae > Danxiaibacter > Danxiaibacter flavus. Next base: position 414,594 of record NZ_JAULBC010000003.1, on the reverse strand, counting down.
TTGTTGCGCTATGTATAACAAGATCTGCACCTAATTGCAATGGATGTTGATTAATGGGCGTTGCAAATGTGTTATCAACAACAACAATAGCGCCGGCTTTCTTTGCCGCATTTGCAATGCGGGCTATGTCAACAATCTTAAGTGTTGGATTTGTTGGTGTTTCCAGGTATACAAGGTCACAACCTTTTGCAATCTGCATTTCAAGTTCATCATGATCTGTCGTGTCACATAAATGAACATCAACATTGTATATCGGCAGGAAATCCAAAAAAATCTTACTTGTTCCACCGTAAGTATCTTTAATCGAAACAACTCTTTTGCCCGGCGTAAGAAAAGTAAACAATGTATTACTGATTGCGCCCATACCAGTTGAAAAAGAGATGGCGGCTTCAGCATCTTCCAGCATCCGGATCTTTTCCTCAAGAACAGTCACTGTAGGGTTCGTGTTCCGGCTATAGATATAGCCTTTGCTTTTACCGGTTGCCACATCATACCATTCATCAAGATCTTTGTAAGCAAATGTTACACTGTTCACTATCGGCGTTGTTGCAGCATCATGCACAAAAGGATCACTTTCTCCGCCCCATACAGCCTTTGTTCCATTTTTTAAATTTTCCTGTTGCATAAATAAGTGTTTGCTTGTTTATTTTGATGCCTGGGTTACATGATCATAAATTATCCTGGACACCGTTGCAAGTACTTCTGTTGATGCGGCCTGGTTCTGCACGCCTCTTGAAAGCAAGACTATAACATACTTTTTTCCGTTGGGAAGAAATACAATGCCGGAATCGTGACATATCGCTGTTATAGATCCGCTTTTGCTGGCAACTTTAACGCTTGGCGGAAGTTTGGCTGGAATGATATCTCTGAAGTGCTGATCCATCAGGATCCTGATCATATCATCACAGGCTTTTTTACTCACTGCACTTCCGTTCGCGATATGCTCCATAATAACCATCAGGTCATAGGCTGTGGTTGTATTATTAAGGCCCTTTTCAAAAGCTTTATCATCTTCTACACCGCGCAATACCTGTATATCATTGGCACCCAATTTGCGCATGGTGCTTGTTACATTTTTTGCGTCAACAAGATCAATGATAATATTGGTTGAAAGATTACTACTCTTTGTAATCATTCTGTACAACAAATCAGAGATAGGCAATTTTGTTCCGATAAGCGTGTAAAGATCTTTTTCACTATCATCCATTGAGTCGAGTGAATACGGGCTTCCGTCAACTATACTTGAGAAGGTATTTTTCACCAATATGGAATCTGTTATTGCAAATTTTCCCAGGGCTGCCTGGCGGAAAGTCTCAATTAAAACAGGTGTTTTCATGGTACTGGCTGCATGAAAATTGTCATGCCCGTTAATAAAGAATTGTTGTCCGGTGCTGAGGTCCTTAAACGCAACCGCAAACGTTCCGGATGGCTCTTTGGCAAATTCCGCCATTATTTGTTGTCTTAGCCGAGTGGTATCCATCGCCGCATATACAGAACACATGCTGATGGAAAAAAGCATGCAAACAATATATCTGAAAACTTTCATGAAGATTGTTTTAAAGGTTGATGTATTATTTTTTTGTCGATCTGAACAACAGATCATTAAAGTTTGAATCAGAATCCGGATCAATGATCTTTAGCTTAACCTGGTCAATGCTTCCATCGGGATTTAATGCGAATGTTACGTATGAATCCGATCGCAGGTCTGGATTGCGAAACTTTGCAATAAATGTATCGTGCTGAAAATACTTTAGGTCCGCTGTAAATTGCGGCGTGTGTGTGAAACGCAAAACCAGACCCGTTGGTTCTTTGGTGACTGACAGATCGCCATACACCGCATCCCGGTATACCCCTTCATATTTTTCATAAGGCAATGGTGGTTTTCCGATTGACTCATCGGGAAGCGTAATGGGAACCTGCTCAGATTTTGACTTAGCAATGCTTGAATCCATTATTTTTTTGTAGCCTGCGATCCAGTCAAAAGGTTTATTGTGCATGTAATAATCAAGCACATGATAGATTACGGACCAATATGCGCCGGTTGATTCCTGGTTGGTCAGTACGGTAATACCCATTTTAAGATCGGGCACCATAACAACTTGCGAGACAAAGCCATCGAGTTTGCCGCCATGACCAACAATTTTGTATCGCTGGTAATTGTATGACCTAAATCCAAGTGCATATCCCCAGAAATCCATTTGGGCTGGTGAAATGTCCGGGGAGATTTTTTCTATTGGGATGGGGCGAACGATCTTCCACAATTCTTTTGTTGTTGTTGGTTTAAAAAGTTGAACCTTCTGCTGCGTTTTACCAGAGTCGAGTTGCGTTATCATCCATTTGGCAATATCTGTAGCGTTTGAAGCAATGCCGCCTGCCGGATCTCCCGCATCGCCGATAGCCTGTTCACTATAATGTTCGAGCACACGCACAGAATCCTTATAACGGATGTGAGCTGACGAAACGTTGGGTTGTAATTTCATTTGAGAGAACCGGGTAGTCGTTTCGTTCATTCCTATTTTATCAAGTATTCTTGTCTTTACAAAATCTTCCCATTCCACATTGGATACCGCTGATATCACTTCTCCTGCAGCCAGGTACAAGATGTTGTCATAAGCATAAGTGGTTCTGAAATCATGCGCCATAGGGAGCCTGGCCACTTTGCCAACAATTTCTTTCCTCGTATAATTTGATGGCGGGAAGATGAGGTAATCACCTGCGTAAGCGCCAATACCGCTGTGATGCACCAACAAGTCGCGAACAGTTAAATGCATCGTAATATAAGGATCAGACATTCTGAACCAGGGAAGGTAATTGATTACAGGATCATCCCATTTCAGCTTACCATCTTCAACAAGCAAAGCCAGAGCTGTTGCTGTGAATGCTTTCGAGTTAGAGGCAATGGAGAACAATGTATGTTCATCTACGGGAGCTGCTTCGCCCAATTTTTTTACGCCAAATCCTTTTGCCAGCACAACTTTTCCATCTTTAACAATGGACACACTCATCCCGGGAACGTTGAATGTTTGCAGCACTTTTGTGATATACTCGTCCAGTTTCGGTGGCAGATCATCGCCATTTTGAGCGAACACTGATGTACACAAAAGTGTTACAATTACAAGCTGGAAAATGCTTTTGTATTTCATTGAAGGTTATTTTGAAATGGAGGCTGCTACTCCGTTTTTTAGCTGTACATAACATTCCTTCCAACGCAGTTTTTCCTGTTCTGATTCAAGCTTGTTTCCCAGCTTCGCTGCCAGTATCGAAATGTTGCGATGACATTCTCCTGCCACATATGAATCAGGAAAAGAACTTGCGGACCGTTTGAATAACAGGTATGCCTGTTTTATTTTTTTACTGTTTTCTGATTTAGCAAGTTTGATCGCGTTTTTATAGTCTGTGAGCCATTTACGCGCGTCAACATTCATTCTGCTTGATTCTTCATACACAATAAACGGAGGAAGTTGTTGCATGATCTGCATGGGCAGGATCTCCTCTTTCGGCTGGTTGAAATAATTAACAAGCGCATCAACATAGGCTGTCGCTTCATTCTGATTGTGCTCGTCCTGTTTGAGCCGGTCCTCTTCCCGCGGATTGGTAAAAAAAGAAGCCTCACCAATTATGCCCGGTATGCCGTAAGTGTTGCGTAACACATTGGCCCCTTTAGTAGGAAAGATGGTATAATCAGAAACCACCATTGCCTGTGCCGGTCGTTTATACAGTGTTTTTTGCAATGCGGTGATCAGGCTTTTTCCCAAAGCAACACTGGCTTTGTTTTCTGAAACCGCCCCGTGAAAAAATACAATGGGAAAATTAACCGAAGAATCAGCCGTTGCATTATGATGTATGGATATAAAAATGTCGGCTTTATTTTCAACAGCAATTTGTGCACGTCTTTCAAGCGCGATTGTATCATCAGAGATCCGTGTCATTATAACGGTTGCGCCTTGTTGTTGCAGTTTTTCCTGAAGTAGTTTTGCAACGCGAAGGTTGATCCATTCTTCTCTTTCGCCCGTAGGCCCCTGTCTGTAGAGATCTGTAAGTGCAGTGCCGCCGTGCCCGGCGTCTACACAAATGATCTTTCCGCGAAGCACAGTTGTGTCCGCTGCAAATAGTCTGCTAAAAAAAAGCGACAGAAATATTACAATCACAATGGGTTTCATGGGGTCATCAGTTTTCGCTTGAGAAAATCGGCTACGGCTTCGTCAACTTTTAATGCATTGGAATGTTTCATCCAGTGGTGTGTTTCATCGGGAATGATAAGACTTTCAAAAGGAAATTTCTTTTCCATAAAACGTTTAGCCAGATCTACAGTCTGATGAAATGGTACATTGCCGTCATCATCACCATGAATTAACAAAACCGGGGATGTCCATGTGTCCAGTGAAGAAACCGGCGATGATTGCCAGCTTAATTTACGGGATAGTTCTGCATCAGGTGCCTGTTGAACATTTGAGTAATCCGGTGCAAATACCATCAGGTTATGTTCGCCGTGAATATCTACACCGGCCGCAAATAATTTTGAATCTTTTGCCAGTGCCAGTGCTGTTAAAAATCCGCCGTATGAACCGCCATATACACCAATCTTTTTTGCATCAACCGCTGGTTGTTTTGATAACCATTCGCCTGCAGCTTTTATATCTAAATATTCAGATGCGCCGTTGTTCCATGTATTTCCCGGCTGCTGAAATTCAAAGCCATAGCCAATGCCAAGACGATAATTTACCGAAAGCACAATAAATCCCTGCGATACAAGATATTGATTCAGCGCATAAGTATTTGCGTAATAGTCGCCATAGTGCCATCCCAGCAACATTTGTCTTTCAGGCCCGCCATGTATGAATAATACTGCTGGCTTCTTTGCCGGACCTTCTTTTGGCATATACAACTGTCCATATACAGTTTTGCCATCGGCAGCTTTGAATTGAACAGATGTGGGTGCTACCATTTTGCCGGAAGGATAATCTTTAGGTAGTAATTGTCCACCGATCGATACAGGTTTGCCCGGCGCAAACTTCATGATCGCCGGAAGCGGTGGCTGCTGTGCTGTTGCACTCATTAATACGAGTGTTGTGCCATCGCCGGTAAGCATCGGAAAAGTCTCAATGCCTGTGCCTGGCGTCAGTATTTCCATTGCTGGCTTGTCTACGGGAACTCGGGCGATATGCCTCCGGTCGTAATCGTATTTGTCCGGTCCTGTGTTGGTGCTAAAGAGAACCCATTTTTTGTCCGGGCTTAACTTTACATGCTCTACCGCAAAGGCACCATCCGTTAGTAACACTGGTTGACCGCCTGTTGCCGCTATCGAGTAAATATGTGGCCAGCCATCCATGTACGACACAAAAATGATCCGTTCGTTAGCCGCCCAGTTTAAATTAAATCTGCCTTGTGTTTCAGGGACAGAACCTCTTAATGTTTCCGGAGCTTTCCAGATCTCTTGTGCTTTGCCTGAGGCAGCGTCTGCAACGCATATTGACCAGGGGACATGTTTATCTACAGTGAGAGAATCTATAGCTCCCCCGCTTGCAGCTCTCCTGATAAATACAATCTTTTTCCCATCAGGTGACCACCTGGGTGACTGATCCTTTGCTATTGAAGCATCGAGCCATTGAATAGGAGACAGGCTGTCCGTAAAAATGCCAATGAAAGAATGATCGTTTCTCGATGAAACAAAAGCGAGTTGTTTGCCATCCGGCGACCATTGAAGTGAGTTTGTTTCACCTCTGGCATAAAACAACATCTTTGCAGGCTGAGAGCCATCTATGGGAACACTCCATGCCTGGCCATTCTTAATAAAAACTACTTTGTCACTTTGCGGCGATATTACCGGAAATTCGCCATCAGACAGTAAAACCGGCTTGCCGCCTGCAAAAGGAATACTATACAGTTGAATTTTTGGCGCAGTTGGAAGGGATGCGGGATTTCTTGGGATGGTTTCATCAAATGCCCCATGATCTCCGCCTCTTACGTAAACAACCCATTTGCCGTCTGGTGATATTTTTATACTTGTTATTTCCTGCCCGTCGTCTTCATTGTAATCCGTGAGCTTCCGTAACACAAAGTCCGGCCCGTTAGCCACATACACGTTTCTTTTACCTTTTTCATTAACAGCCATCGCAATTGAAGATCCTTTTTCAGATGTTGTCAACTCGTTGGGAAAAGGATAAGCAAGTGCCGCTTCCAGTGTGAATCGTTGTGCGTGTAAACAGTCATGAAAAATGAAGGAAACCAGAAGAAGCAGGAAACAATTTTTCATAACTGTATAATGATTTTTTGAACCATATAAGGCATATAAGGGAATATAAGATTTTATGCTGACAGATCTAATGTATGCTTGTTTCGTATATGGTTCGGTCTTTTAAATCAGGCATATAAGAGATTATAAGGACTTTTATTAACGTGTTGTATACTCGCTAAGATCCTTATATTTTCTTATATGCCTTATATGGTTCAAATCAAAAAAACTTGTTTGGTTCAAAATTATTTATCCCAGATCAATTTTTCATCAAGACCTGAAATGGTAGGTACATTCGCTCCGTTGCGGCTGGTTTCAACAGTTGGATAAGCAACGCGCCTTATAAAAGTATTCATAACTGCACCTACAGGAAGACCAAAATCTTTGTACTTATAGTCATACCGGCGGGCGTCAACCCATGATTCAGGATTCAGCACCATGGCAACATACTTTTCCTTAAAGATAAGATCAAGTGTAAGGTTAGCCGCACCAACACTTACTGCAGGATTATTCATGTATGTGGCTTTGTCTGTTCCGCTAACACCAAGTTTATCCATATTTGCAGAAATGCCGGCTAGGTAAGCATCGTATGCTCTTGTTTTGTCATTTGTTCTGAATGCAACTTCAGCTTCAATGAACTTTGTTTCTGCGTAAGTGATCACAAGCAACGGTGCCGCGCTTTTTGAATAGAAGCCATCAAGAGATAAATATGATTCTTCATTGTCTGTTCCTGTGCCTATTCTTCCTGCTCCATTAGGTGTTCCTCTATAGTCACCGAATTTGGTAAGTGTAGCGATTTTTGGAAGACGGGGATCGAATATGCCGTAGGTTTTGCCATTGGTTGCATCTATGAATTGAGTGCTCATCCAGCCGTCCAGATCAAGGACAGAGTTATCGTATGCAACCTGGTTCCACGGGCTTCTTCCGCTGAAAGCAGTAAGCTGGGCGTCGTCAGCGTTAGATGAATAAGCAGTACCTAATGCTGTAAGAATATCTGCAGGCTTATAATCGCTGGTTTTTGACCATTGATTCAGGAATCTTGCTTTTAAAGCATAGCCTGTTTTGATCCATGCGTCTGCGCTTCCACCGTGAATTACATCGCTTGCTGCATTCAGATCCAGGGTGGCGTCAGTCTGTTTTAATGCTGCAATACCATCGTCAACCAATTGCATGCATGTTGCCAGCAACGTAGCCTGATCGTCGAATTTTGGCACCAACAATTCCTGTCCTTTTAAAGCTTCACTGTATGGCACATCTCCGAATGAGTTAACAAGCATATTGAGGTTAAGCGCCATTAGAATTTTGCCAACACCCAGGTGTTTTGATGCTCCCTGCTTTTCAGCAAGTGTGATCATTTGCTGAATGTTCATCATGGTGTTATAAAAATTTGTCCATGTAGTAGAATAATCTACTTCATTATAAATATCAGCATCGCTCCCTTTGGAGTTAGATGCAAGGTATTGTGTGTAATAAGATACAATATCACCCATGCGATACACATCCATGCCGGATTGAAATGTGGCTTCAGCCAACAAACCATTTAACGGAGGATCTGTAACAAGGTTGGGGTTATCCAGTTTGTCAAGATATTTGCTGCATCCGCCTGTAAATAGTAACAACCCCGCAGCTAAACATATGATGAGATTTCTTTTCATGATTACAGGTTTTAGAAGGTGAGGTTTAAAGAGAAGATAAAACTGCGTACGGCAGGATAAGTAAAACCTGCAAATCCATCAGCCACATCACCTGAACTGGTAGAGCTTGATTCCGGATCAAAGCCTGTAAATTTGGTTTTTAACCACAGGTTGTTTCCTGACACGGTAAACGTGGCGCCGCTAATGAACCGTGAGCGTTGAACAAATTGCGGAGGTAATGTATAGCCAAGGCTAAGCGAACGTAAACGGATCCAGGATGCGTCTTCAATAAATGTTTCAGAAGCGCCTCTGTATACGTTACGATAATAACCGTTACCATAATCCACGCCATCCGGCCCTGTGCCCTGGCCGAGCCAAACCGGTTTTGTATTGGCTTTTCCGTCGGCAGTAACCCCCTGGAATACGATCACATCATTGCGGTTTTCTGAACCTTTTTGCAATGCAAATGACCCCATAAAGTTGGCTAACTGGTTATAACGGTACACGCCTTGCTGTGCATCAAATAAAAAGCCCAGTGAAAAACTCTTGTAGCGTAAAGTACTACCTAAACTTCCGATCCATTTTGGTTGCGAGTTAGCAATATATTGCTGTTTAGATGCTGGGTTTAAAACGGGGAATCCGTTGCTTCCTATAACAATAGGACGGCTTTTATCAAGTCTCATCGGATCTTCTGTATCACTGCCAAAGTAACGTTGGTAAGTACGTCCGAATAATGCGCCTACGGGATAACCCGGAATATACTTTTGTGTTACAGTTGAACTTAAATAGCCGAACTGACTGCCCATAGTGATCTCAGTGAGATCAGGATAGATGGAAAGCACTTTGTTCCTGTTCATGGTGTAATTCACGCGCACATCCCATGTGAAATTTTTGCTGCGGATGGGTGTGGCAGAAACACTCACTTCAACGCCCTGGTTGCGAATGCTTCCTGAATTAAGATAGATCTGATCATAACCGCTTGTAACCGGTACTTTTACAGGGATGATCAGATCTTTACTTGTATTGTTGTAGTATGTAAAATCCAATCCTATGCGGTTATTGGCGAACTTTAATTCAACGCCACCTTCATAGGAAGTTGTGAACTCGGGTCGAAGATTTGCATCTCCTGTCTGTGTAGAAAGACTAAAAGGCAATACGCCATTGGTTAACGGTGTGCCTATGTTGTAGCCTGAAGATGTTGCATAAGCAACAGCATCTTTACCAATTTTAGCTACTGAAAAACGTGCCTTTGCGTAAGACCACCATTGTGGTAAACGAAGATTTTCTGAAAACACCCAGCTTAAGCTGGCTGAAGGATAAAAGAATGACCTGTTTTCTTTGGATAACGTAGATGTCCAGTCGTTTCTTCCCGTTAACGTCAGGTATAAATAATTATCCCAGCTCAGTGTCCAGTCAGCAAATACACCAACGATCCGGTATTCGCGCAAATAGTTGTTACCAATTACTCTTTTCGCGTTGCTCAGATTATAAAATGTAGGAACCACCAGTGTGTCGCCTTCTGTGTAGACAGATGTCCTTTTAGTCTGGTAAAGATCATGTCCCACTTTGAAGGATGATTTGATATGGCTGCCGATATCATTTTTGAAATTGAGCATTAAAGTAGAGTTCAGCACTGTGTTTTTGATCTTGTATTCCATGATGGTTCCGTAACCAAGATCATCCGGTGCATAGATCTCATCAGGAACACCTAACGGACCGGGTGTTGTTTGTGAACGTGAATCATTGTACACATCAGCGCCGAAACGATAATTAATATCCACCCATTTAAACGGAGAATACGTAAAGTGTGTGTTGGAAATAACCCTGTCTACATTGTCTTCATAATCTTTTGCCCACAATAGGTAAATAGGATTGTAATTATCTGAACCAACGATGGTTTTTTGTGTGCCATCCGGCTTCATATAATCCCAGATGTCGTGGTTTGGCGCGAAGTAAGTGAGGTTCTCATTGTAACGATCAGAGTTGCCATGCCGTCCGCCGGAGTTTATATAATTGAGTGAAGTCCCCATCCGCACTTTTTCTGAGAACTTAAATTCTCCGCCAGCCTTAGCTGAAAAATTCTTGTAATTGGTGAAAGGCATGATACCATCCTGGCTGAATTGAGAGAAGGCTCCGGAGAAAACTGCCTTTTCAGTACCACCGGAAATATTCAGGCTATTCCTGAAAGACATTCCGCCTTCGTATCCATATTTGTAGTTGTTGTGCAACTGATCAGGGTGATTCGGATCGATCGCCTTTGCTTCCTTAACTGTAGGACCGTAAGCCGGCCAGAAACTTGTGGAATCATACTCGTTAAACCAACCCTGTGTGTAAGTGGTTTGCGTTTCCGGATATTTATTAATGTTATCCAAACTCAACGTACTGGTAAAGCTGGCTCTCAGTTTGCCGGTTTTACCGGACTTGGTTGTGATAACAATTGCACCTGTTGCTGCACGTAATCCGTAAAGCGCTGTGGCCGCGCCACCTTTTAAAATATTGATTGATTCTATATCGTCCGGGTTGATGTCTGCTGCGCGGTTACCCATTCCGTTTAAGCTGGAACCATCTTTTGTATCCGTGGTATTATCGATAGGGATGCCGTCAATTACGAACAGCGGCTGAAAGTCGCGGTTAGGATCAAGCGAGTTGATGCCACGCAGAACGATCTTTGCACCCTGGCCGGGAGCCCCGCCTCCAGAGTTGATCTGCAAGCCAGCTGCCTGTCCCTGCAACGCGTTCACAATATTAGGCTGATGGCTGGATGCAATGGCTTCGCCGGTTACTTCCTGGGCGGAGTAACCTAATGATCTTTTTTCCTTGCGGATGCCTAAAGCTGTCACCGTTACTTCAGACATATTGCTTTTGTCTTCTGCCAGCAGAAAGTTAGCTTCAGTAACAGCATTATCCGAAACAGTAACATTTCTTGTTTCCGGAAGATAGCCTACTGCAGAGATCTGCAACTGATAGGTTCCGGGTTTAACATCTGTTAATGAAAATGAGCCATCTGCATCTGCTGCTTTTGCAATGCTTGTCTTCAATAGAACAACTGAAGCATTGGATAACGGATCACCATTTTGATTGGTCACCTTTCCTTTTATTCCGCCGGTGGCAAAACGCGTGGGAGAGGAGAGTATCATTTGATAACCGGCAGAACCAGCCAGCTTCTTTTTGATGATGACATTTGCATTAACAAGCTCGTATTGAAGTCCCGTGTTGGTCAGCACTTCGTTAAGAACTTTGTCTACGCTAACATCATCAGCTTCCAGGCTGATGTTCTCAAAAGACTCAACATCGCTGGTTTTGTAAGAAAATGGAAGACGTGTTTCCGTTTCAATTTTGCGAAGAGCCGTTTTAAGCGATACGTTTTTAAGATCGACGGAAATCCTGATCTTGCTGAGATCCTGGCCGGTGGTAGGACCCGCAATCAACATTCCGTTCAGCGTTAGAAAAAAAGCAAGGATAACAATTCTCATGAGTAACACTTTCAGTTTCCATCCGGTCACATTGCTGTAACGGGATCGAAGGTTCTCAATACACAGCACGGCAATGCCATGTATTTTTAGATACAAATTCATAGCTTTGGTTAGTTTAAAAAATTCTCAAAAAGTATTTACTTTAAACGAGGGCCGTTCCAGGTCGCAACTGGTTCGGTCCATTTTTTTTTTAACCGGGTGGTGACATTGCTTTTTTATTGTTTTGGTTATTAGTCAGTTTTCTGATATCATTATAATTGTCAGTACTATTTATTGAATATTATTTGATGGCATAGGTGCCATTTTCCTGTTTTAATTCTGTGTCTGTAAGCCTGCAAAGGATCTGCAATGCTTTATCGACGCCCTGTGTTCTCTTAAAAGAGGTAGAAACGCGCAGGGTTTTAAGCTGCGGGCTTTCTACACGAATGGTTACATTATACACCCTTTCGAGATCAGCAAGTATATCGCCAATGGTGTAGTCATCATACACAAGATTACCTTCATGCCATGCTATCGGTTCATCTTCTTTAAACTTCTTCTCCTTAATTATACGTGTGGTGTTGCCAATACTTACCTCTTCACCCCTGGTTAACATGGCAATCTGCTTGTTGCTGTATCTTACCTGCACTTTTCCTCTTTGTACCGAAACTGTTATTCGTTCGAGATCAGGATATGCTTTTATATTAAATGCAGTGCCCATTACAACAGTGCTTACTTTGCCCGTGTAAATGATAAAGGGAATCTTATCTGCATGCTTCACATCAAAATACGCTTCTCCCTGTAACGTTACTTCCCGTTTAGCCGGGTTGAAATTTTCGGGAAAATCCAGGCTGCTTGCTGCATTCAGCCATACTTGTGTGCTATCAGGCAGTAGCAGGTATTTATATTCTGATCGCTCAGTTGTTTTTTTGATGTGCGAAACAGCCGCCGGAACATGGTTACTAACGGAAGTGTCTTTATGTTGATAAGTCATTCCAAATAAAGACGCCGCAATAATAAGAACAGCGGTACATGCCTGCACAAGCATCCGTTTTCTCCGTTTCTTATTTGTAAATAAATGTGCTGCATTGGTCTTGTTATTTATCAATCCTGATAGATTACCAAACTCATCTACATAAGCAGCGGATGCCTGGTTGGTTTTATTATGGTAGGTTTCTTCCCGTAGTACTTCCCGGATAAAACTGTCGTTATCTTCTATCTGCATATGTGCAAACAACTCATCAAACTCCTCTTTCGAGCAGGTGTTATTCAGATATTTTCGAAACAGGTATTTGATCCTTTCTTCCATTCGTATGATAATGTTTTTCTTTCTGCAGCTGATGAACATGACTGCATAGCTACTATCAGACAATGACGAAGGAGGAAACGAATGTTCCTATTCCAATCAAAAAAAAATTATAAAACTGAAAGGAGGATAAACATTAATCCAATACTGCCTGAGATAAAGCGTTGGATTGCCTGTAAGGCACTCGAAAGCTGGTTTTTAACTGTATGCCTGGATATGGAAAGTGCATCCGCTATTTCTTTGTAATTCATACCGGCGTCGCGGTTAAGCCGGTAAATAAGCTGGCGCTGCGGAGGCAGGCTTTTTATTGCCTGTTGTATGGAACGCCTGCACTCTTTGGCGTTGATAAATTCTTCGGTTTCGTTTAATGTGGATTGGGATCTTTTCCAAAGGATTTCACGTAAACGATTGTCAGCTGCTGTTTTCCGGAGAAAATCGATCAGTTTGTTTTCGGTCACTGTGTACAGCCAGGCATCTATGTTTTTAATTGTATGGAGTTCAGTGCGATGTGACCATAATGTTAAGAATACTTCCTGAACTATATCCTGAGACAGATCTGAAGATTTGGTTGTTTTGAACGCAAGTGCAAACAATGAGTCTGCATGTTTTTCATACAAAGCCTCAAAATGTTGCGATGTTTTTTCGTCTATGGTATGAACGAACGTTTGGTTAGTAGAATCCCGATTAGTCAGCAATTAGTGTTGTTTATTGCTTAAAAATAAGAAAAAATGATTTCAAAAGTAAAACTCCTTATGATATAATATTTTTTAATAATCATATTGAGATATTGACGATTAGACACCAACTTGAGTATCCATTTCTGCCACTTGTATCGTAAATGATTGTTTTAGCCTGTTCTATGCAACATACTAGAAAAATGTAAAACATTACAAAATATTTAATGTGTTATTTTCTGCTTTAATATTTTTTTAATAACGATATGAAGGCCGGTTTTCTCTTGCGATTATCAATCCTTTATTCCGATTTATGAAAACAGAACTGGCATGATAAAAAATGATAATGTAAGATACTAACAATAATTAACATAGAAAAACAAAAGAATATATCTTAAATTAATATGTAACCCAAAAAGACAAAAAAAATAACATTATTGTCTAAACAATTCGCTTTAATACATATAATCATGGCTAAGTACGGAATGTCCGTTGTGTAACCGATTACGATAGGTCGTCGTTGGCAAAAAATTTGTTTCCAAGGGGAGTCAGCATTAAAAAGAGAAATCGGTACCACATGATTACACATCAAGCCATTCCTTTAGATTTTGTAACCAACAAATTCCAATTATTCTAAAACAACTAGTCACATGCACCGAAATTTTACAATTTCAATGCGAACGCTGTTCGCGATGGCTATTTTTTTGCTCAGCCTGGCCAACCTAAATAAGGCAGATGCACAAACAAACACCCCCAGAACAGTTTCCATCTCAAGTAACATTGGCGGCTATTGGGAATATCTTCCGGCTGATTACGCAACTTCCGGAAAAAAATATCCGGTCCTCTTCTTTTTTCACGGTGTAGGAGAGCAGGGTGATGGGTCAACAAGCGCACTACAGCTTGTATTAAAAAATGGCCCCCCAAAATTGATCAACAACGGTACGTTTCCAAAGACTTTTACTGTAAATGGCAAAACGTTTTCATTTATTGTGATTTGTCCGCAAATGAAAAATAGTCAATGGATAATGAGCGATTACAAGGCCCTGATAGCATACATGAAAAGCAAGTATCGTATTGATACAACGCGTATTTACCTTTCGGGACTTAGCATGGGCGGAGGTAATGCCATGTACTATTCTTCAAACGATGGAAACGTTTCAAAAACAATTGCGGCTACAGTTACAGCATCTGAAGCTTCCAGGCCCAACAGCTACACTGTAAGAACGCTTGCTACGGCTAACGTTCCTGTTTGGCTTTGTACAAACAAGATCGATCCGACTGTTCCGCCATCCTATTCTATAAGCTGGCACGACAGCCTCGCAAAGTACGTACCTAAAATGCCTACTCAACCATTATTGGATGTGTTTGATGCAAGCGGTCATGACTCATGGACACAAACATTCGATCCCAATTTTCGTCCGAGAGGATTGAATGTGTACGAGTGGATGCTTCAGTACACGAGGGGCACATCTACGACAGCACCAACAACTCCAACAACAAATGTATATCCTAAAATAACGGTGCCCGCATCAGTAACACTACCAGTTACCTCTGTTACCCTTGATGGAACAGGTTCCACAACAAACAATGGAGCTACTATATCTTCTTATCTGTGGAAAGTTGTATCTGGTCCGTCTGGCTATACGCTTGGCAGCAGCACAAGTTCAAAAGCCACATTGTCAAACGTAGCGGCAGGAACGTATAGTTTGCAACTTACCGTTACAAATAATTATGGTGTAACTGCGACAGCCAGTGCTTCACTTGTTGTGAATGCGGCAACGCAGGGACCTGTGGCTGTTATCAATGGGGCATCAAATATTACATTACCCAAAGATTCGGTTACGCTGGATGGAACTAAGTCTACTGATGCCAGTGGAACTGTAACAACTTATACATGGTCATGTTTGTCCGGGCCTACAGGTTATACGATAGTTTCTCCCAGCTCGGCAACTACACGTGTTACCAAGCTTAGTGCAGGAACTTATAAATTCAAGCTGACGATTAAAGATGATAAGGGAGCAACATCTGCTGACACAGCTGCCTTTACTGTAAGTAATCCAACAGTAACCGGGCCGGTAATCGTTTTCAAAGCACCATCCAGTGTAACAACCTCATCAATTACACTGGACGCATCCGGATCTTATACAGCAGCTGGCAGAACTATAACAAAATATGACTGGCGCTATATTTCCGGACCAAAAGGCGCTACGTATACTGATTCTACAAAACCAGTAATAACGGTGAGCAATCTAAAGACCGGAACATATACCTATGCGCTAAAAATCTCTGATGGTACAACCAGTGTGTCCGGAACAGTAAGTTTTGCGGCAACAGTTGCATCTACAACGGTATCTGCAAAAATCAGCGCACCATCGAGTGTTGTTCTGCCAACATCTTCTGTAACACTTGACGGAACAGGCTCCACAACAAGCAGTGGTGCTACTATTACCAATTATTCCTGGAGTGTAAGCTCAGCGCCTACAGGATATACCCTGGTAAACAGCAGCTCATCAAAAGCAACGCTTTCCAATCTGGCAGCAGGCACTTATACCGTACAATTAGCGGTGACCAACAGCAGCGGGGTTAAGGCTTCCACAACGGCAAACATTGCTGTAACCAATGATGATGCTACAGGTCCGGTAGTGGTATTCAAGGCGCCGGTAACCGTTTCTGCTACCTCGGTTATTTTAGATGCATCTGCATCTTACACTGTACCGGGAAGAACGATCACAAAATATGACTGGCGTTATATAGCGGGACCTAAGGGTGCTGTGTATACAGATTCTACAAAGCCGGCAATTACTTTAAGCAAGCTTGTAGCCGGTACATACACTTACCAGGTTAAGATAAGCGATAGTAAAGCTTCTGCCACCGCAAGAATCATATTTACTGTAGCTTCTTCAACAGCACGTGTGGCGGCTACGGACACAGCTGCATCTTCTATAGCTTCCGCAACAGTAACATCATCATCTTTTGCTACGCCCGGCAGCGTTGCTGAATCAGCAAAACAACAGGCTACGTTGAAGTTGGCTCCTGTGCCAACAAGAGATAACCTGCAGCTGATGCTGAATAATAGTTCATCCGGCAGAGTTTCAATCCGCGTGACTGATATGAGCGGAAGAACCATGCTGTTAAAAAATGCTGCCACCAAACAATTTGCAAGCTGGCAGGATAATATTAACGTAGCAGGGTTTATGTCAGGCGTGTATTTCGTTGAAATTTTTGTCGGCAATGAAAAATTCACAGGGAAATTTGTGAAGGCCGGCAGCTAGTTTATTATAAACCGGAATTAATATAAAAAGCAAAGGGCCGTAATGAAATGCGTTTCATTGCTGCCCTTCCTTTTTTGTGAGATCAATGTGTTTTACCTTATTCAGTCTTTTTTGAATGATGGATCTTTGGCTAAGAAAACTGACTATAATAATGTTTTGTTTCCTTTTATTTATTACTAACTACTCATCAACTTTTATACAACTAGTGAATAGTCAATAGTCAATGGTGAAAGTCCGGTCTGGCTAAGTAAATATAAATCCATCAAAGTGCAATATTATTGTAGGCAAAATACTTATTTGCTCTTATATGCCTTATAAGGTTTAAAAAACTTTACTTCGGTCAGCTTTTGGCTTTGCTTTAGGCTTTAGGCCTGTTGTTTATAACGAAACGTTGGCGCGGTCGACACCTTACTTATACATACTGTCTGAAGTTCACTGTTTCTCGCACATCGCTTTTAAATTATTTAAGCCAGTTCCAAAATCTTTATCAAGCATTGCATCCATATTGAAAATGACTTTGCTGATGAAGTTTAACGGGTATGGATTGGTTCCATCCATTGACCAGGTAACTTTTGTTGCGCTTCCTTCATTTTGAGCCGTAAGCCTGGTAACGGCTTTGCTGTCAAACGGTTTTATGAAATGAAGATCAATTACTGTTTCTTGTGGTGGATTAACAGAGTTGATCACCATGTTGCCTTCTCCAACTTTATCGTTTCCCTTCCACCAATATTTTGCGCCGGGAGTTCCGTCAGTGCCTTCAATGCCTGATTGTATGTTTGGATCCATTTTCATCCATGGCATCCATTTAGTGGTTGCCTGCAGGTTGCCAATGTAAGGCCATACAACGCTTTGCGGTGCATTAATGCTGATGCTCTTTTCGAAATGATATTTTTTTGCCGTGAATATCCCGCCGATGAGCACGATAGCGATGATCAGCAGAAATATGACTCCAATGATTTTGAGAACTCTTTTCATAATAGGCTTTGTTTGTTAAAAAGTACAAATAAATAACGAAAAGCGCTAATAATCAATCTTTATTTAAGGCATGCCCGGCTATTTGATCACGAATCAAATTCTTTGAAAGAAAAAAAATTTAGACTAAAACATGCTGACATACTGTTGTCACTTACCCGTATTCTCTTTGTAGGGAACTAATATTCCAAACAAATTAATACTTTCTTATGAGCAACTTACTTAACACCACAGCAGCAGCTACAACAGTTGTAATTACTCCCGAAGAGCTTTTGCGTCACTGGCAGGGACATCGCAGTTTAACCCGTCGCGTAATAGAAGCCTTTCCTGAAAATGAATTTTTCAGCTACTCGATAGGAGGGATGCGTCCTTTTTATGAAATGGTTATTGAGCTGATTGATATTGCGGGTCCCGGCATTCATGGTATCGTCACCAATGAATGGAGCCGCCTGCCCGAAGGTGATCATTCCGTAAACTCGTTCGCAAAAACAAAGAAAGAGGTACTTCATCGCTGGGATGAAATAACAGCCCAGATCAATTCTCTGTGGCCGCTGATACCACCACAACGCTTCCAGGAAGTGATCAAATCATTTGAACAATATGAAGGTCCTGCTTACAGCAGCCTATTGTATTTTATCGACAATGAAATACACCATCGCGCGCAGGGATATGTGTATCTGCGTTCATTGGGAATTCAGCCGCCGTTCTTTTGGGATCGGGAGTTTTAACCAGGATTCTTAACCTGGATTTGGAGGATTAAGGGATTGGAGGATTGAAATGCAAATATGCGAATACTGGAAATGTAATGGCTGCCTGATTTGTTTCAGTGCAGCCATACCCTTGGCTAATAGCTAAGAGCTGATAGCTGATAGCTAATGAACAATATGAAGGTCCTGCTTACAGCAGCCTATTGTATTTTATCGATAATGAAATACACCATCGGGCGCAGGGATATGTGTATCTGCGTTCATTGGGAATTCAGCCGCCGTTCTTTTGGGATCGGGAGTTTTAACCAGGATTCTTAGCCTGGATTTGGAGGATTAAGGGATTAGAGATTGAAATGCAAATGTGCGAATACTGGAAATGTAACGGCTGCCTGATTTGTTTCATGCAGCCGTTATTTGACTAATAGCTGACAGCTAATAAAATTTCGGTGCCGGCACAAGAGATGGTCTTTCATTCTGATGCCAGTATGGGTAGATAGTAGGTATTTCACTTGCCGCATCCAGCTTTTTTAGCTGATCTACGGTGAGGTTCCATCCAACTGCTCCGAGGTTTTGATGAAGTTGTTCTTCGTTGCGTGCACCAATGATAATGCTTGACACAGTTGGTCTTTGTAACAGCCAGTTAAGTGCTATCTGGGCAAGCGTTTTGCCCGTCTCTTTTGCAATATCATCCATTGCGTCTATCGTATTATAAAATATTGCTTCATTCACGGCAAATTGAGGAACCGGACTTCCGCCTTGTGCCACGCGGCTCTCCTGTGGTATTGGTTTGTCCCTGCGGTATTTGCCACCAAGCCTTCCTGCCGCAAGCGGTGACCATATAATTGCGCCCACTTTTTGATCAACGCCCAGCGGCATCAGTTCCCATTCGTATTCGCGGTTGGCAAGGGAATAATAAACCTGGTGGGCCACATATCTGTTCCATCCGTGTTTTTCAGAGATTGCCAGTGATTTCATCATGTGCCAGCCTGAAAAATTGGAAGCAGCGATATATCTTATTTTTCCGCTTTGAATAAGATCGTCCAGTGTCCGCAGTGTTTCTTCAACAGGTGTATTGGCGTCAAAGCCATGCATGTGATAGATGTCTATATAATCCGTATTCAATCTTTTAAGGCTTCCCTCTATTTGTTTCATCAAGCGGAAGCGTGATGCACCCATACTGTTCGGGCCTTCGCCAAAAGGGAAAGTTGCTTTTGTTGAAATGATTACCTTGTCTCTTTTGCCGCTGATTGCTTTGCCCAATATTTCTTCTGCCAAACCCTGTGAATAAACGTCAGCCGTATCAAACAGGTTAACGCCTGCATCCAGGCAAAGATCAACAAGCCTGGTAGCCTCTTCTGCCTGCGTACTTCCCCAGGCTTTAAAGAAGTCATTACCACCGCCAAATGTGGCCGTTCCAAAACTTAGAACAGGAACCTGTAAACCAGATGCACCCAGTTGTCTGTACTCCATAAAGAAAGGTTTTAGTATTTTATGTGATGATCCACCGTAAGCTCAAATTTATGACTTATGATGAAAACGTTGTATTGTCGAAAACCGCTCCCACTATCTTACACGTCTTACGGTCTTACTGTCTTACTGTCTTACTATCTTACGGTCTACTACCTATAAGCTTCCGGGTTAATAACCTGTGGCATTTGTTTTCCCTGCAAGGCTGCGACAATATTCCTCGCTGCAATTACAGACATAACGCTTCTTGTTTCTAAAGTTGCTGAACCAATATGCGGCAATACGCAAACCGTGGGCATATCAAGCAAAGGATTGTCTTTCGCCATCGGTTCGGGATTGGTAACATCAAGGCCTGCTCCCCAGATCATTCCTTTTTCAAGTGCTTCAATAAGGTGCCCCTCGTTATGTATTGCGCCTCTTGCTGTATTAATAAAAATCCCGGATGGTTTCATTTTGGTGAATGCGTCCATATTGAATAAACCTTGTGTTTCACTACTCAGATTTGCGTGAACAGATAATATATCACTTTGTTCCAACAGTTCGTGCCAGCTAACATAAGTGGCGTCTAATTCTTTCTCAGCCTCTGCATTGCGTGACCTGTTGTGATAAATAATCTTCATGCCATACGCTGACTTACATTTTCGCGCAAGCGCAGAGCCAATTTGTCCCATGCCGAAAATACCCAGTGTTTTTCCTGTTATCTCAACGCCCAGGCCAGCAGTAGGTTCAAAAAAATCCCATTCACCTTTTCCGATGATGCTGTGCCAGTAAAAAGCTTTTCGCGAAACTGAAAGCATAAGCAGCAATGCAATATCGGATGTAGCCCCGCTTAAAACACCGGGTGTGTTGCTTACCGGTATTTTGTGTTTTGTCGCTGCCGGGATATCTACATTGTCATACCCCACTGATAATAGTGAGATGCCTTTTAAATGACCGCATTTTTCAAGAAATGCTTCATCAATAATGTTCTTGCCAGCACTCAATAACGCATCATGCTTTATGCAGGCATCTATAATTTCCTCTGTGCTTAATTCTCTTTTCTCTGAGAACTGTGTAATTGAAACGCCCGCTGTGCGCAGTACTTCCAAACCCTGCTCTGGTATAACCTTTGTGATAAAAACCTTCATGCCTGATTTATATAAGTAGCCAAATTAATAAATAATCAGAACGGAGCAGGTAACCAATTTTTTAAAAAGCAAACAGGTCATACAAAATGCATTGTATGACCTGTATATTTTGTCGCTAATTGCCAGGGTTACTTTTAGAATCTATAGGTGATATTAAATCTCAAATTTCTTGGTGCTTCGGCCTGCCAGTAGTATGCTTTTAAATAATCGTAATAGCTTCCGCTGTACAGGTATTCATCCAGCATGTTTTGCATGTTCAATGAAAGCCTGATCTTTTCTTTCTCCCAGAAAATGCTTCCATCCAGTCTGAAATAATTTGGCAGGTTGAATTGCGGATTGGTTTTGCTCCATGTGCCTGTAGCCCTGTCACCCATCCAGGTAGCGCCGCCGCCAACGCCAATGCCTTTAAGTGCACCGTTTTGCACCTGGTAACTTAACCATGCGTTTGCCGTATGTTTTGCATAACCGGGAACAACATCGCCGACTTTCATACCGGTTACACCATCAGCCACTTTGGTTACTCTTGAATCGGTATAAGCATAGTTGGCAATCAGGTTAAGTCCGCTGGCAATAGAACCTTTGAGATCAAACTCGACGCCCTGTGCTCTTTTTTGACCCATCACAATGCTGAGGCCAGAAGTAGGTGGGCTGTTCGGGTCTGTGGTTAATTCGTTTTCTTTTAATATTCTGTAAACTGATACAGATGTGTTCCATTTGCCACCGGACCAATCTCTTTTAATTCCGAACTCGATATTATTGCCGGTGATCGGTTTTACTTTGCCGCCATCTGCTAATTTTCCTGACTGGGGAATAAATGCCTGATCGTATAACCCATATACAGAAGTTTGTTTATCAACAGATACACTCAGGCCTATGCGTGGTGTAAAATGTTTTGCAGAATAGCGTGAGCCGCCCCATTCATCCTGTTTTACAAATGTATAACGCCCGGCTAAAGTAAGTCTGAGTACATTATCAAAAAATCCAAGTTCATCCTGCGCATAAAGACCTGTGTAGCTCTGATCGATGTTTCCGCCCGATGCTACAGACCTTGCTTCCAGGTTAAGCGTTCTGTCAAAAGTTGGGTAGCCGTTTACAGGCACACCGTATACAGGATTCTTTGTATTAAATTCAGCGCCTGCAGTATCCAGCATGTGGTATTGGCTCCAATCTGCCATATATGCTTTGGTGCCAACATCAATGCCACCCAGTATACGGTGTTGAATTTTTCCTGTTTTTACGTTTCCATTAATAAAAGCCTGGCCTAATGACATGTGGCTTTGTGCATCCCAGATGCTCATGCTTCTTAGCATTGTGCCATCAGGATTTACCGCTGCAGGCCAAAGATCAGACCCCTGTTGCTTGTATTTGGAATATGCAGCCTGGGCCGTAAACTTCCAGTTGCTGCTGATCTGGTGCTGCAGGTTCAGAAATACGCTGTGATCGTCAATAACAGTAGGAGCAAGGCCTGGAGGCATTGTGGTAAACTCACGTGGCAGGGTAGCATAACCGTCTGTGGAAAATACGTAGTAAGAACCTACATCAGACATCTTTGCATGTTGCCAGGTATATTCTGCGGTTAATTTTGTTTTGTCATCAATTTGATATGAAATTACAGGAGCTATACTATACCTGTCGTTGTATTCAAACTGCCTGAAAGAATTTTTATTTTGAGCAGCAACATTCAGGCGGTACAGCACTTTGGAGTCTTTACTAAGTTTTCCGTCGAGGTCTAATGAAGCGCGATACATATCAAAGCTGCCCAAGGTTAATGCGATTTCACCTTTGGTCTGTCCCGTCGGTTTTTTAGTAACAACATCATATAAACCGCTGGGGTCGCCGTTTGCAAGCATAAAACCGGCAGGACCTTTTACAAACTCAATATGGTCTACGTAGCTCATGTCTTCTGTAAGGGGCCCCCAATAAGAGTTTACAAAATTAAAACCGTTGCGGAATGCCTGTATCTGAGATCCGCGCATGGTAATATTTGTGTACATGTCAGCCCAGTGTTCAAGTCTTGTAGCACCGCTGACATTCCTGATCACGCCATCGCTCATGCTTACCACCTGTTGGTCAGCTAACGCTTTACCGGTTACAATCTGAATATTCTGAGATACATCCAGTAAAGGTTCCTGCAAACGAAGTGATGGAGAAATATTGCTGCTTTTGTAGCCCTTGATTCCACTTTTTACTACAATTTCATCCAGCTCTTTTTCGGATATTTTTAGCTGCAAATTTAGTTGAGCGCTTTTGCCTGCTTCAACCAAAACACTTTGTTCAAGCGTTTCGTAGCCTACCAGTGAAATTTCAAGTTGATATTCCCCGGGTTTAATATTACGCAGTGTGAAAGATCCGTCATCAGCAGTCAATACACGTTTCCTCGAGTTCTTGAGTATCACATTCACCATGGCTGCAGGTTTATTATCTGTTGTACTTACTTTGCCTCTAATGCTTCCATTGCCTTCGTCATCTCCCTCACCACCCGTAAAAGCAAAGCTGTTTAAGGTAAGAACAATGAGTACAGGAAGGCTGAGTAGTCGTCTGATTCTAAAGCTGTAGTTCATATTTTCTCTCTGAATTTTTTGCAAAAATGGGCCGCTGTTAAAACTTGCATTTATCAAATCAGGAAATCAGTTTACGGAATCGGAAATCGTTTAACTCTAAGTGTAGGAATGACAATTGTACGGCATTGGACGATCCGGCATGAGTCTCGTTGTTTTTTTTGGGAAAGACCGGAAATTCGTTTTAGTATAATGTTTGAGGTGGGTTAACAGTCAACAAATATGCACCGATAGCAGAATTTTATGCCATCATCTGTAATTGCCAAATATAGCTATGACGCACCGACGGAAATATTGCGTGTCATTTACGTGTCAGGCTCCGTTTATGATTACCTGCATGTGCCGGCGTCTGTTTACGTGGATCTTAAGAATGCCCGTTCAAAGGGAACCTATTTAAACACGCATATAAAAGGAAAATTTGACTATAAAAAAGTCTCCTGAAATGAGCTCTTCTTATTTAGGGCAACTACTATCCGCGTGGCATACTAGTTGAAGCTTTATCAAAAACATTTACCATGAAAAAACTAATGTTTTCACTCGTGCTTATCGCGTCTTTGGCCGCTATTTCAATCGGCGGCTCATACACGCAGCACAGTAACAGCTTACTGGCCGCTACTTATGCGGACGATCAGGACACAATGATGCACAAGAACAAAAAGAAGATGAAAGATTCAACTAATAAATGGAAAGATTCTACCAAGAAAAAACATAAAGACACGGCAAGCAAGCATTATTAAAATTGTAAAGCCTTTGGAAATAAAATCTTCAAAGGCTTTTTTTATTTGCCTGCTCTTTGATAATGCGCCATAATGGAACCCTGGGCCAAAATATGATCTGTCATAGATTTTTCAAGTGAAGCCCTGTCTGCACCCACGGGTAAATCCAATTTGTCATTTAACGCATATACATGAAAGTAATAGCGGTGTGATCCGGATGGAGGGCAAGGGCCGTGGTAGCCGGTTTTTCCTGCACTGTTATTTCCGCTGATGCCCGGATTCGCATGTTCTTTTATGTGGTGAGATACGGGAATGTTCCATACGAGCCAATGTGTAAACGTGCCTTTAGGGGCGTCAGGATCTTCCATTATGATCGCCAGTGAATGCGCTTCCTCAGGAATGTCGGTTATTGTTAACGGCGGATTAGTATCATCTCCATCACAAGTGTATTTAACCGGAATGTTGGTTTCGTTGTTGAATGCCGTACTGGAAATAGTTAAAACTTTCTGTTTGGAGTTTATCATATCAACAATTTTTGGCGTAGTTGAAAGTGGGTATCGTGTAAGATGTCAAAAGGCTTCGGAACGTCATATCCGAAGCCTTTTGATTCCTTGTTTGCAGATTACCCTTTAATATCGCCTATATAGCCACCACAACTGTGCCAATGTTGAACTCAAATTGTGTAGGTTGTTTTGTCCGGAGGATGAATGATTAACGTCTTTTATCGGCAGGACTTGTTATTTTATAAATCCCATAAAAGTAATGTGGAGAAGATTTAGAGGCACGGATTATGCGACCTATTCCCTCAAAACTCATTACTATGCCTACGCAAGATTTCAATCTTGTATTTAGTGTTGTAACGCTTCCTGGGGCGGTCGCTTATTTGCGTCCGGGCATATTTTAGATTTCGACTACTTATAACAAAGTAATGACTCAAGCGGACAAAGATGCAGATCCAGTGTATGATCGATAAAAAGCAAAGGCATAATTTTTGAAATTTTATAAAAAAACAGATCATGAAAAACACAGATAAAAAACATCCTGAAGAGGTTAAAAAAGGTTCCGAAGATAAATCCATCAGGCATGATCGGAAGGCCCATGAAAAATACAATTACCCTGAACCAAGTCTTAGTGATAAACAATTTAAGGATCAGCCCGAGTTTATTGAACCTGAGCCAAATCAAAAGAAAGATAACCAGGACGATTAGGCGTATAGTTTTTGTTCATCTGTATAGTATGTTTTTCGCCCGCCGGTAGCTTTTTTCTTAATGGGGGTGCCGGTCGGAGTGTTGGATTTTTTTGCGTTATGCACTGAAAGAAAATCTCTTATTTCTCCACTTATAATATCGGGATCTGCCTTCAGAATCTGTTTCTCGGCTTGCTTTACCACAGATTTAATGGCTTTAACAAGCGCTTTTATTTTATCGGGCGGAATTTTTCCCGCTATTGAAAAAGGTGAGATACCTGACTTCCATAAAATTTCATCTGCATATGCATTTCCAATACCTCTGATAAACGACTGATCCATCAGCATATTCTTCACGCTTGTTCTTTTGCCGGTAAATTCTTTTGAAAAGTAAGCTGCATTCGCTTTCTTATCAAGAGCGTCGGGAGCCTCTTTTTCGTCCGGGTTTAATGTTGGTTTCGCCGCACCCTGATAATCTGTAAGCGAAAGACTGCTACCATCGCTAAAAACAAGTTGAAGAATCACATGCCTGGGTTTTTCATCATTATCGGATAAGGCTAATTGTCCGTGAAGCATTAAATGTAAGGCAAGTATATTTCCTTCTCTCGTATTGAGGTACAGTTCTTTTCCCTCGCGTGTAAAGTTTTTGACCGTATTATCCTGCAGGTCTTTATTCAGCCTGGCCGGCGAAACGTTTAGCTTTTTACTGTTGCACACAACTTTAGCTATACGCTTGCCTTTCAAATGTTTGGTCAGGTTCCGGCTAAATACTTCAAGATCGGGTAGTTCAGGCATAATAAAATATTTACTCGTACCATTTATTAATTTGTTCACCGATAGCGCTTATCAGGCCCTGCTTCATGCCTGTCATGCGCCAGCCATCTTTGGTGGATCTTATTACGCCAAGGTGTTTGTTGTTTAGCCGTATATCCAGTTGTAAACAGGTTCCTTCGTTACAGCTCGACATAACCGGCACAGCTACACCTCCGTATCTTTTGCCTTTATATTCAAAATCAAGTTGGATGGGAACGGTTTTTTCTGGTTCTCTTTCAAGCTCATCAATAAAATCTTTCAGTATTTGGATAAGATGTTTTCGCTGAGTTGCATCGGATGTACTCCATTTATTGGTGACCGCGCGTTTATGCGCAAGCTTGAATTTAAGTCCAATCATTGATGTAGTGTAATCATCTGCGTTCAGTTTTTCAACATATTGATGAGAAAGTATAAACCAGTGATATGCAGTGCCAACCGGAACGCCGGAGCCTTCAGGTGCATGTCCTGCGCGGCGCTTGATCACATCGTATACCAGTTCCCATCTCTCGGGTGTTACTTTTGTCTCCTTCCAGATGCCTTTATCGTAATTCCATTTGTGGCTTCTCCCAACTTTCATTCCTGTGTAAAACTGACCCTTGTAATCTTTGAAAGCATTATAAGAAGCTGCAATGTCTTTTGCTGCATCATTACGCTTCACTGATTTTTTGATGGGTTTTGTCTGTGTGGTCATAAACATGCATGTAATATGTTAAATCTATTGTGCCGCTATAACAGGTTCAAAGATTCTGCCAGTATCGCATATCAGTTGAAGGCGTTCAAAAGAAGCAGATTCTCTCGCCTGAACATAGATCCGGCATCGTTATAGATAAATAAACCTCAAATAGTGGCGAAAATTCTACGCAGGCTCAATTTTGTGAAATTGAGAAGCCGGTTGTTGTACGGATTTTAAGGTGTTATGCAAGGTTTTGTCCTGATTGTTACAAGGCTTCAATGGCATATAAGTTGCGACAAATTATTGCATGACTAATTCATCCTTAAAGTTGAGATTATGGAAATAAGAACAGTTGAAGAGATCAAAAATGATTCAAAACTTCTGCAGTTATTTTATTTTTTATTGCGGGAAATGTACACGGCGGAAAAGAAACAGGTTAAGGCAATGCCCGACCTGATGGAGCTTGTTGATTCAGGCGAATTGAAGATGGAACTCGCCCAGGTGCTTCAGCAAACCACCGGACATGTTTACAGGCTCAGGAACATATTTTCCTTGTTGAAGCAGGAAGCGGGTGATGGCAAATGCAAAGCCATAGCAGGAATACTGAGCCAGGCTGATGAAATAGTTGACGAAACGGAAGAGTGTTCGGCTCAGCGGGATGCTGGTATTATCGCTGGGCTCCAAAAAATTGAGCACTATGAAATAGCATCTTACAGTTCGCTTATTGAAATGGCCAGAACATTAAATTTTGAAGAGATTGCCGGTTTACTGGAAGAAAATCTGGAAGAAGAAAAGCGTGCGGATGATATGCTGGTAAATATGGCAAGAAGGGAAATATACTTCGAAGCCAGCAAAGAACCGGCAGAAGACTAATTGTGGTTGATCATAAATACAGAGATAATGGAAAAGCAAATTCCTATTAAATTGAATTTTCGCAACATGGAGCTAATTGGAAAAGCTGTACCATTGGAACCTAATAAAACAGACGGCGTTCCCAAACGATTCTCCGTAGCCATAGATGATTTGTTTGATGGAACAATTGAATGCACGGATAAGGGCTGGAAAAGTGAGGAAATGGAAGATTTGCAACTAGTTGAGGCTATCGGTTCCTATCTTAAGGAGTGGTATGAATAGTTTTATCAAATAGCTTATCTGCAAAAAAAAGTAAAGCCGGATAATCACACAGATCACCGGCTTTTTGTTTCATTAGGGCCTATTACTACTTATTTACTTATTATGCGCAATGAATAACGGGGATTCAATTTTATCCATGAGAATGTCGGCCATACTGGGTTTAAACCATCTGGATACTTCGCCACGGTTATAAGCTCCCAACACCACAAGTGTATTTTTCTTTTGACACAGGTGGTTTGCAATCTCTTCTTCAGCCTGGCCGGTTACAAGTGTATATGTTACCGTAGAAAAATGTCTGTGCATAAACTCACGCATCAGCGTGTCACTTGAAAGAAGCGTATTGTTTTTTGTTTCTTTAACCGAAAATACTTCAATAGGTAAGGTCTCCAGATTGCCCAGTAAATAGCTGAACATTTTTGTTGCGTACACAGAAGACGGTGCTCCATCATACAGCAAAACAATATTGTCTATCTGTTTGAACTCGGTTGGCAAAATGAGCACCGGACATTGTACGCCAGTCAAAACATCTTTGATAAAACGGGTGGGATATTTTTCTTCATAGAAACTGAAACTCTCTGATTTGTTTATGATGACAAGATCTGCAAACATGGTTTCATGCTTCAATTCCTGTACTGCAATACATACATCCCTGTGAACAGAAAAAAGAATCCCTGCACTTGCGCAAGCCCATTTAAACTGCTTTACGGCATTGTCTCTTTTCTCCTTATCTTTTTCATCCATTTTTTTAATGGTAATCTCAGGTTGTGAAGATGTGGTTAACACGTCATATACACTATAACTCCGATACAGAAGATCGTCGAGAAATACACCTGTTACATGTGCTCCGGTTGATTTGGCCAGTTGTATCGTATAATCCAATGTACTTTGCGACATTCTTAATCCATCAAAAACTGAAATAAATTTTTTCATGGTGCAAATCTTTAGATGAAGAAATATTGGATGGAACAGCGCTAAGTTATTATCAAATACTACCTAAAAGAATGACAAACATCAGGAACAAGACTGATCAAAATAGCGGGAATATGAAACTGAGGGTATATAATGTTGAAGATAATTCATATATTAATGGACATGGCTTGTCGTAATGCATAATTGGTTTGGACAGCCCGATTATTTCAGAACAAAATTTGTTTACTATGGCAAATCAAACACGCCCAACTACGGGCAACGGAAAAGTTTGCTACCTGGAGATCCCTGCTTCTAGTGTTGAAGAATCCGCTGATTTCTACAAAAACGTATTCGGTTGGAACATAAGAAAAAGAGGGGATGGAGCTACTGCTTTTGATGACGGGGTTGGTGAAGTTAGCGGCGCATGGGTTACCGGCAGAAAACCCATAGAAGGGCCCGGTATTTTAATCTACATTATGGTTGATGATATTCATGAATCAATTGGTAAGATAAAAGAAAACAATGGATCTATAGTTCAGGAAGTAGGTGCAGATGCGCCGGAAATTACTGCCAGGTTCAAAGATCCCGCGGGAAATATATTGGGGCTGTACCAGGAACCGGAGTGAATGTGCGAATGTGCAAATGGGTAAATGTGTGAATGTGCAAATGAGTGAATGTGCAAATGTGTAAATGAGAAGATGTGCGAATGTGCGAATTAGCTGTCTGGCTCAATTTTATATTGTCGTTTATTTTAAGCATGCATCTTCAATTTTGGGAGATGTGTGCTGTCGTGCACTAATTGTTGACACTGCTTAATGGCAGTTATTATTACACGGAGAAATACAGGAGAATAAACGTTGCACAAAGTATGCAAGTCATTCGCACATCTACCCATTTGCACATTCGCACATTTGCACATTTACCACGCATTCTTCCATGCTTCATTCTGCCGCTCGGGTTTGTTAATTGCATGATCGGACCAGTTCTTATTTGCAAGTTTGCAAATGGGTAAATGTCCGAATAGTAGCCGCATCACATTTGCATATTTGCACATTTACTAATTCGCACATTTACCAAGCATTCTTCCATGCTTCATTCTGCCGCTCGGGTTTGTTAATTGCATGATCGGACCAGTTCTTATCATATCGAATGAAAAAGGCCAGCCAGAGTGTTCTGGCTACACGCATAAAAACTGGTTGAAGCAGGATCAATAAAACTGCATTAACAGCCATCCAGTAGAATATGCGTGAATCGGTAAGTGAAAATCCTATTGTGAACCACCATGCGGCAAATGTAAAACCACTGAATGCTACCGTCAAAGCATAGCTTACATAGCTGGAACCGTAATAAAACCCTACTTCCAGATCAAAGTATTGTCCGCATACCGGGCACTGATCATTCATCTTCATAAAACTGCGCAGCTTATAAGGGTTTTTCTCCTGGAACATATTGCCCTGCCGGCAACGTGGACATTTACACTTAAATAATTGCAACGGAGATGTGTGAACATGTTCTTTATGGTTTGCCATACTAAACTATTTAATGTTGTTATATTGTACTTCTTCTACTTTGTTGTTACGAATCTTGCCCTGAAATCCTCCGGCGAGATTTTTTCATACTTTCGAAAGAATCTCGAAAAATAAGAGTTGTCTTTAAAATTCAGCGTGTAAGCAATTTCTGAGATATTCAGATCTGCATTAATTAGCAGGCGCTTTGCTTCGAGTAAAACCCGCTCCCGGATTAACTCTCCGGCTGTAGTATTAACCATTTCCTGGCACAATGCATTCAGATGGTTGGGCGTAATGTACAGCAGGTCTGCATATTCTTTTGGCAGACGTATCGTTTTATAATGTTGTTCTATCAATCTTCTGAAATTCTTCATCAGCATTTGCCTGGAACCTGCAACGGCACTGCTATGCACTTTCGCTGTGGTTTCATCTATCAGCAAGAATGTATGCAAGAGAATTACTCTTAAGATATCCGTATTGCCATTGGTCTTAACAAGCTCACTTTGAGAAAGCAACTCTTCAAAAAGCGAAACAACTCTTTCCAAAACGGAATTTTTTAGCTGAATAACACCATCATTGCTGACGCCGCTAAAAAAGATAAATTGTTCCAGGTAATCGGGACGCAATAGTAATGACCTGAAAAAGTTGTCGGAAAAATTGATGATATAACCATCTACATCTCCGCTAAAATTCCAGCTATGCACCTGCCCCGGAATCATGCAGTATAACTGACCCGGCTTGACGGTGAACTGTGTGAAGTCGATTGTATGTTTACCACTTCCTTTAGTAAACAAAACCATATGGTAAAATGAATGTCCGTGGGAGAGATGCAGGCTTTTTGGATGGCGGCTCACATAACTACCAAATCTTTCAACATGGAATTCCTGGTTTTTCTGACCCGAAGGCGCATCAGACAATCTGCAAATATCATATACCGGGATGGCGTTTTTCATCTCTGTAATTAGCTTCACAAAGGTAAAAAGGCCTTGCGAAATGTAGTATCAGTTTTTAGCTCGTTTGTGGTACTTTTTACTGATTCAGGAAAAACGCGATCCTTTTTAAAATAGAAAGCCGCATCCGGAAAGATGCGGCTTTTACATTTATTTGTTTCACTGAGGCGGTTAGTATCCCGGATTTTGAACAATCCTGGAATTCTGATCAATAACAGCCTGAGGTATTGGATTTAAATACATTTTCTGCGTAAACACATGCGGGTGATTCAACGGCACGGGTTCGTATTTCCATACACCACTATTGTTATCCGGAGAAGTGTTGGTAATTTTCATGCCATGCTTATCAACGTTCATCGCATTGTCCATTTCTTTCCAACGGATCAGGTCATAAAAGCGCTTCTGTTCAAAACATAATTCAACTCTTCTTTCATGATGAATGGCTTCACGCATTTGCGTCTGATTCAAACCCATTGGTAAATCTGGTACGCCGCCGCGCTTTCTTATCAGATTAACAGCATTATACACCGATGCATCAGGACCCACAGCTTCGTTTTGTGCTTCAGCATAGCCAAGCAATACTTCAGCATAACGATAATAAATAAAATTGGCTCCGCTAACGGCACCTCCGCCTGGTCTCACAAGCGGATTCAGTTTCTTCTTGAAATAATAACCGGTGTTTCCCACATCATCGGTACCAAAATCAATCTGGTTTTTTGAGGGGCGCACTTTGTCAATGCGCGTGTAGATGGTGTCCTGCCTATCCATCCAATCCATCTTGTAAGGGGCTCCGTCATACACTATCCAGTCGTAAAATCTCGGTTCCCTGTTTACATATGGGTGTTGCGGATCGTAGCCGGAAGAGGGATCTGTAATACGCTTGCCATTAGCCATGGCAAACTGGTCAACAAGCTCCTGTGTTGGGCAATAGTTACCCCACGTGTAGTATGCACCGAGTATCCACACAGGGCCGCCATATTGTTCAAAAGAAGAACCCATAATATTGGCAACCACCTGTCTGTCCCATAGTACTTCAGAATGATATTCATTCGCTTCATACCAAATAGCAGACGGATCAGTAAACAGATCGTATGGTTTACCATTTCCGTACTTATCTATCAGTTCTTTAAATGTAGCAGCAGCCTTACTCCATCTTTCGGCTTTGAAATTGTTGAAGCCTGCTATCTTATAAGGATCATTTCCTGCAGCTGGTGTTGCTGCGTTATATGCCGGACTTGCGGCGTATAACTCAAGCCATCCTTTTATTGCCAATGCTGCAGCAATTGTTGGCCTGCCTGCATTTGCGTCACCGTGATTGTACTTAACTGCGAGATAGCCGTTTTTTGCGATCGTATCAAATTCATTGGTAATAAAATTGAACGTTTCTTCAAAAGTGTTTCTTGAATGATAAATTTCAGAACTGTCCATTGTTCTTCTATCAGGGACATCTGTAATGATCGGAAGTCCTCCGAGATGTTTAAACAATTCGCTGTAATAGAATGCACGAAGAAACCTGGCTTCATCAACTCTTTTTTGAACCCATGCCGCCGAGAAATTGGCTGCATTGGCTTTTACATTTTGGAGGAAGGTGTTGCATTTGCGAATGTTGGTATAAGTAGTTGGCCAGTTAACCAAATCTCCTGAACCGGTTATTCCTCCCCATACGGTGTAATCGCTGGACGAAGGTTGTACGATACCTTGTTTCCAGTTGTAAGATGTATAATAGAAACCGGCGTCGTTGTCATCTGTAAAATTGTCGAGATTTTCCGGCTGGTTCCAGTAGTTGGGCAGGCTGCCGTAAATATCATTCAGGAAAATATCCGCATTGCTTTCGGTGCTCCATTGCGTTTCATCTGTGAGCTTTCCTTTATTGGTGTTATCCAGGAAGTCTTTTTTACAGGCCGCTAAACTTAGTAAGAATGCCGCAAGCAAAAGACCACAGGAATATTTTTGTATGTTGATCATGGTTTGATGTTTAATGTAAAAACTAAAAGGTTACGTTAAGTCCGAAAATGAACACTTTCTGTGTTGGGTATGCTGTTTCCAGGTTGGAATAACCAACTTCAGGATCCATGTATTTCAGCTTGCTGATGGTAAATACATTTTGGCCTGATACATAAAAACGCACCTGCTGCATTTTCCATGACTGTGTTATTCTTGAAGGAATGGTGTAACCCAAAACTGCAGTTTTTAACCTGAGGTAACCTGTTTTCATTATCCAGAAATCTGATGCCTGTGTATTGTTGGCGTACGGGGCCTGGTTTGCTCTCGGATATCTTGCATCCTGTGTGGTCGGTGTCCAGCGGTGATTGTAATATTCGTATGCTGAATTACTGTTGTTGTTGTTGAATGGAATAGTCTGAAATCCTTTGATATCAATGCTTTCCAACGCAGCTCCCTGGAAGAACAGGCTAAGATCAAAACCTTTCCATGAAGCAGTTGGTGTAAATCCATATGTTATGAACGGATAAACAGGATTGCCTGATACGGTTTCGTCATAAGAATCAATCTTGCCGTCCGGCTTACCATCAGGGCCACTCAGGTCTGCATAACGAATATCGCCAGGGTGAAGAATGCCAAACTGTGTTACATTATATCCGTCAGCAGCGTCAATGATGCCATCGTTATTTTTATCATCACTGGTTTTGAATAATCCCATTGATTTATAACCGAACTGCGTACCAAATGGCCTGCCTGTTCTGCTGCGGTTGGGGTTGTCTTTTGTTGCGGATGTTTCAAAGATCTGGAGCATTTTATTCTTAGCGTAACTAAAGTTGCCGGTCAGGCCCAGCTGCAGACCATTACTAAATCTATACTGAGTTCCTGCTGTAACTTCAACACCATTATTTTCCATAACGCCCTGGTTTTCGTCAGAAAGACTTAAACCATATTCAACCGGAACAGTAACGGCAGGAGGCAACAGCATGCCGGTTCTTTTCTCATGAAAATAATCGACTTCTAACCGCAAAAGGTTTTTAAACATAGTAGCTTCAAAACCCAGATCTGTTTTAGTGGATATTTCCCAGGTGATATTTGGATTGGCTTCTGTTCTCATAATGGCTCCCTGCACCATGTTTCCATCACCAAACGCATAAGCATTGCCATATAAGTCATATCCGTTTAAATACTGGAATGCAGTACCAGCAAGATTTCCTGATTTACCCCACGAACCACGTAACTTCAAATAGTTAATGAATGATGAATTCTGGCTCATGAAGTTTTCCTTCGACAGTACCCAGCCCGCAGAAAAAGCCGGGAAATAACCCCATCTTTTATCCGGAGCAAAATAGTAGTGGCCGTCATATCTTCCGGATGCTTCAAAAAGATATTTGTTATCGTAACTGTATCCAACCCTGTACACGTAACCAACCTGGCTTCCTGTTGAGGATGTACCTGAATTATCAAAGTCGTTCTTGTTCGAGCTACCCATATTCAACTCGTCAATATTTACCGCGAAATTGTTTCTGCGTGCAGAAAAGCCAGACATATCATTGTTCCTTGCTTCAGCAACCAACAAGCCTGTTACATCATGTTTGCCCCATGAATTATGATAGTTCAGGTAAGCCTGGTAAGTGAAGATCTGGTTTTGCGAATACACCTGTTCCAGCCATGTGTATGTTGCCGCACCGCCTTCAGATGTGGAGATCTGTTTGGTGTATGTATAAGGATTAGTGGTGAGATCCTGTGAGTAGAAATAGAAAGGAGTGTGCCATTTCTTTTCCGTGTATTGATTGGGATCGTAACTAAAAGTTCCCTTAAGACTAAGTCCGCGAATGAAAGGCAATTTTTGTTCTACGGCAATGGTGGTCAGTAAAGTGTTGCCATTCTTTTGATAATAGCCGGCTTTTAAGATACCGACAGGCGTATTACCCGCAAACTCTCCCCAAAGGCCATTGCTATAATACAAATTGGTGATAGGAATTAATTTATAAGAGCTTCTGAAAAGCTGGCCTGTGCTTACTGCAGCATCAACACTGTGCGTATTTTGAAGTGCACCGATGACTGATAGCGACACGGTGGTTGTTTTAGTGGCTTCTACATCTACATTCAATGTATAATCATAGCGCTTATAACTTACAGGATCAAACATGCCGTCCTGCTGCAGGTAACCCATACCTGCAAAATATTTCACGCCTTTGCTACCACCGCTCAACTGCACTGAATATTGTTGAACGGGCGCATGCATACGCATAATGTCTTTGGTATTGCTGACAGGGTATTTGTCAGGATCCTTAGCATTTAAACTGGCATAGTCACGGATCAGATCTTCTGAAAACGGAATATTTGTACTGCCGGGATTTTCATTCAAATATGCTTCATTGCGCAGCTTCATGTAGTCTTGCGCATTTAGCATGGAAGGGTAGTAGGTAGGCGTCTGCTGGCCGTAGTAGGCATTTAATGAAAGGGAGGGAGCGCCGGTTTGTCCGCGTTTGGTTGTGATAAGTATTACTCCATTCGCACCGCCAAGACCATAGGGCGCCACCGCTGCCGCGTCTTTTAATACAGTAACAGACGCGATGGATGAAGGCGCAATTTCATTTATATTATTGCGGATAACGCCATCAACAACAATCAGCGGACCGTTATTTCCGGTTGTTGCAATACCACGAATGTGAATGTCAGGATTATCATAGCCAGGTTGTGATCCGTTGGGACGCATACTTATACCAGCTACATTTCCTGCAAGTGAATTGGAAATATTTGCGACGGGGGATTTGGCGATCTCATCACCTTTTACAGAAGAAACAGCTGCTGTAGATGAAGTTTTCTTTTGTGTAGCATAACCTACCACAATCACATCATTCAGGCGTGAAGTTTCTGAGATCAGCGTTGCCTGTACCGGCTTGTTGCGCTGCACTTTTATTTCCCGTGTTTGGTAGCCGACAAAACTAAAAGAGAGTATGGCGTTGGCATCTTCTACCGAAATGCTGAACGATCCATCTTCTTTAGTTACGGTACCGTTGCTGGTGCCTTTTTCCTGTACGGTGACATTGGCCAGCGGAACATTTTTTTCATCTACAACAGTACCCTTTACAACTTCTTTGAACTTTAAAAAGCCATTAAATTGAGTAAGGTCGTAGGACTTGTTGCCTGATATGTGTTGCGGGTCTTTTTTGATGATGATGTTATTACCATCCTGTTCATACGAAAGGTGATTGGGTGTAAGAATATTATCCAGTACATCTGTTAATGTGGCCTCGTTGGCGGATACTGTAATGTTTTGCACACTCTGTGCAACGGCTGCATCTACAACGAATCTAAACGTGGTCTCGCTTTCTATTTTCTTCAAAATCTTATCCAGTCTTTCGCCTTTTACTTTGAGCGAAAGCCTCACTTCATTCAGTTTCTGGGCATTGGTATCCCGTGCCAATAACATAAATGCAGTGGTGCATAATATTGTTACAGTTAACGTTACAATGCGCATTGTTTTGCAGAGGAGATTAAAAAGTTGATTAAAATGGGGCATAGAGGGCATGCCCGTGCCATGAAAACTACAGGAGTATTTCATACCTTTAATAAGTTTTGTATTAGGTAATAATGTACAAAGCAGTTCCCTTTCTGCTTGCAGGTTTGGCGACTCATCATGCAGTGGGAACAAACATATCCTTCCCCTTCCGGGGGAAGGATTTTTTATGTGCTGTTATTAAATGGCGGTTCTGTGTATGGCATAAGCAATTGTTTGATTACATTAATTCAAACGTCAAAATTCAAAATTCAAAAGTCAAAAAATGAGTTGCCTTACTATGAGGTTATCTGTTAATTGGTAATTTGGAGAATCAACAGCTTTTTTAATTTTTACTTTTGAATGTTGACTTCTCCTATAATAATCGTTTTTCCGTCTTCACTATAGCTCCAGTATGTGTTACTATTCGTTTTGCACAACAACGTAATTATTTTTTCGACCGGCACACCTTCGTCAAAACCGGCTATAAACCGGCAGGCCTTTAGTTTCTCCGATGCAAAAACAATAGGCACATTAAAGCGCCTGTTTAAAATAGACGCAATCTCTTCAAATGTGTCGTTATTGAATTCAATGGCGCCTTTTGCCCAGGATGTAAATGCATCTGTCTTTACCAATTGTAGTGTGGCAACGCCTGTTTCTGTCTGCACCGTTATTTGTTCATTTGGCGTAAGAACAGCCAGCGTTTTGCCCTGCTTCTGCACCTGCACTTTCCCCCTGGTTACTGTCACTTGTACGTTTTTGTTATCATCGTACGCCTTAATGTTAAAGGCTGTTCCCAAAACTTTTGTCACAGTTCCGTTTGCAATAACAGCAAAGGGTTTTGAAGGATTGTGCCTTACGTCAAAAAAAGCTTCTCCTTTTAAAACTACTTCACGTGTATTGCTTTTTTCATTCTCGTTATATTGAATATAACTATCTGAATTAAGCCACACTACCGAGCTATCCGGCAATATTATCCTGCTCCGCTGTTTTTTTGGCACACTATATTTACATAACTTATTAACGGATCCCGCCTTGCCGTTATGCTCATGAAACCAAAACCATGTGCCCGCAACAACGGCTCCTAACAATGCAGCAGCCATTAAGTATTTTCTACTTCGGTTACCTTTAATTGCTACGGATTGTTGTGGTGGATGATCAATCGCCGCGTGGATCTTTCCGCTCATTCGTTCCTTTAAATCCTGCGATAAAGGATCATTCTCTGTTGCACGGGTCTCTTCTTCCTGATCTGCTTTATCATACCATCGAAAAAGGATATCGATCTCCTGCCTTGATGCTTTTCCTGCTATATACTTCTTAGCGATTTTTTTTATATGGCGACTAAGCATTTGTATAATTTGTTATCATGGGTATGTATTAGAGTAGAAAAAAGAGAATACCCCCTATAATTTGGATAAAGATTTTTGACCAGGATTTTGACCAGGATTTTAAGGATTCGTTGGATTATTGGATTTGCAACGCTCGAAATCGATTTTTAAACAGATTAACGGAGTAGTATTTATGTAGGAGAATATGAAATGATTAAAATGTGCAAGTATCAAATAGTCTACCTGCCTGCATCTTTGACTATTGACTATTCACTGTTCACCTCTTTACAAAAGATTAGTATAGGTTAACGGCTGTGATTTGTCTAAGGAAGTATGAAATGATCAAAACGCGTTATATCCAACAGTTTGTCTGCCTGCACCTTTCACTATTGACCATTCACTATTCACTTCTTCACAACAGGCTTCCCAGCTTAAGCTTCAAATGCTTCAGTGCGCGGGTAATATGTGCTTCTACAGTTTTGGGTGATATCTGTAGTTCAGTGGCAGTTTGATTTACGGTATAACCCATTTGTTTGTTTAGCTTAAATACCATGCGGCACTTTTCCGGTAATTCGTTGGAGCATTCTTCAATAAATTGAAGCAGTTGTTTGCGATAGATACATTCTTCAAGGTCTTTGTCGACCGGTGAAAATGGTACTGCTTTAAGCCTTATACTCATTTTGCTTTGTTTTGCGCAATAATGAAAGACTGCATATTTAGTTATACCGGTAAGATATTTGCCCACGCAATCAATTTTGAGCAACTTTCTTTTCTGCCATAAAATGATGAAAGTATCCTGCACAATTTCCTCTGCGGCCTGCTCATTTTTCAGCCTTTTTATGGCTGTGGAGTATAATTTTTGCCAATACCTTTCATATAGCGCATCAAAGGCTTCAACAGAATCATAAGTAATTAATTCCCAAAGGCTAGCGTCGGTATAAGTAGTAAATTGGCTAATAATGCAATCGGTTACAATTATAAATATAGATGAAATATCCAATAAGTGAAAACGATTTAGAAAAAAATGGATTAAAGAAAGCTTAAGGACTGGGGTTTGTCTTGACCGGGATTTTTGGGATTAGTGGATTAGCGGGATTTATTTTACTCTTCTTTGTTATTCTTCTGATTATCTTAACAGCCTTACCATCTTACTGTCTTACTATCTTACACGTCTTACGGTCTTACACGTCTTAAGGTCTTACTATCTTCCTGTCTTTTTTCCCCGTTAACCAATTAATTAATCCTCTTATTAACCACACGTTATTTGTTTTGCATAATATTAAAACGCCACATGAAAAAGATCTGTTTGTTTATTCTTTATTTAGCGACGCTTGGGTTAAGTGGATGGTCGCAGACAAAACATAGTGCTGCTTCACAATTTATGAGTTACAAAGGTTTGGTGATGGCCGGTTACCAGGGATGGTTTAATGCGCCGCAGGATGGCGCCGGAAGAGGATGGAATCATTATGTTGCCAGGGGCGGGTTTGCGCCGGGTAATTGTAAAATTGATTTATGGCCTGATGTGAGTGAGTACAGCAAGACGTACGAAACAACATTCAAATTGCCTGATGGAAAGCCGGCTTACCTGTTTAGTTCCTATGATGCCACAACAGTCGACCTGCATTTTAAATGGATGAAGGAATATGGTATCGATGGTGTTTTTATGCAGCGCTTTGTGCAGGATATAAAACGGCCGGCAGGATTAAACCACAACAATACTGTTTTAAAGAATGCGTTGAATGCATCTGAAAAATATAACAGAGCTATCGCTGTAATGTACGATTTGTCGGGAATGCATGATAGCGATTATACTGTGTTGATCCGGGATTGGAAATTCCTGGTGGACAGTTTGAAGTTAACCAACCGCGGTACTCAGCAAACGTACCTGTATCACAACAGCAAGCCGCTGGTCGTTATATGGGGTGTTGGTTTTTCTGATGGAAGGCGCTATGGTCTGGCTGCTGTAGATAAACTGCTGGATTTTTTCAGGAACGATCCGGTATACGGAGGATGTGCGGTTATGCTGGGTGTACCAACTTATTGGAGAACATTTGGGAATGATACAGAAAAGGATTCGCATCTCCATGATGTACTCCGCAAGGCCGATATTATTCATCCGTGGTTTGTCGGCAGATTTAATGAAACATCTTACCCATCGTTTGAGCAACTGATAAAAGACGATATTACCTGGTGCAAAACCAATCATCTTGACTATGTGCCGACTTTGTATCCGGGATTTAGCTGGCACAATATGTACAATCCATCGCCGCAAAATCAGATTCCAAGAAACCGTGGTAATTTTTTCTGGAAACAGGTGAATGGAGCCCTTAAGAATGGAGCAGAAATGCTTTACATAGCAATGTTTGACGAAATAGATGAAGGTACTGCCATCTTTAAGGTCAGTAAAAACCCGCCTGTAGGTGAAAGCAATTTTGTGCACTTCGAGGAAGATGTCCCTGGTGACTATTATCTGTATCTCGCCGGAACGGCTGGTAAAATGCTTCGCAAAGAAATACCACTGAGTGCTGCTTTACCGCAAATGACGCGGAATAAAAGTACCCATCAGTAAAAGCCATCTTATCATCTCTAATAAAAAGACAATATGCAACGATTGACTTCTGTTTTTACTTTAATTATCCTGATGTTATGTTATTGGCCCCAATATGTCCTGGCCGAAGAAAATACAATAATGGCTGGTACCGCAAAAGTCAATATTACACCTTCCACATCTCTTCCAATACATGATTCGATTTACGCAAGAGTACTTGTTCTGGAAGGTAACGGCGTGCGGCTTGCCTTTGTTGCGGTTGATCTGGCCATCATTACCAGCGAGCGCATTGTTAAAGCATGTAAGGAGAAGTATGGCATAACTCAACTAATGCTCAGTGCATCTCATACCCATTCCGAACCACAGCCCGGAGGTAAGTGGACATTTCAGGGTAACGAGTTTGTATCATTTTATGAAGACAAGATTATAGACGCTGTAGGACAAGCCGTCGCCCGTAAGTTTCCGGCAAAAATTGCAGCAGGCCATAAAAGTTTCCCTCAACTCGGTTTTAACAGGCTTATTCAACGGGAGGATGGACATGCACGTGAATCATGGTTTGGCGATAGTGTATACACTTCAGAAAACCCGGAAAGGATTCCCTTTGGTCCCGTAGACCCGGAAGTTGGTGTAATCAAGATTGAAGACATGAATGGAGCGCCTCGTGCGATCATGATGAATTATGCTTGTCATGCAGACATTGTTTGTTTTAACTATGCGATCTCGGCAGATTATCCGGGTGTCGCTTCACGAAAAGTGGAAGAGGCTTTCGGTAATAATTTAACCTGCCTGTTTATCCAGGGAGCAGGAGGCAATATTGAGTCATTGCAGATCAGTTCAAGAAGAACAGGGCCGGATGATCCTTTTAAAACGGATTATCGACCAATGGAACGGACAGGCGAATTGCTGGCTTTTCAAACAATTAAATTAGCCAGGTCTCTGGTTGCTTCAGAAAACAGCGGTTCAATCGGTTTGAAAATAGATTCGCTTGTATTCACAGGCCGGTTTAATAAATCGCTGAATGTTAATGTGAATATTTCCACGATTATTATTAATAAGGACGTTGTAATTGCAGCCTGTCCGGGTGAATTGTTTGTGCAGTTGCAACTTGAATGGAAAGATAAGATGCGGCTCGCCGGCGTAAAGCCTTTCCTGTTTGGTTACACATGGAGCGGCGGTAAATGGCCGGGATATATAGCTGATATAAGATCTGCCGCATTGGGTGGTTATGGAGCTGATCAGGGTGACAACTTAATTCAGACCGGGGCAGGAGAAGCGATCATAATACGTCAATTGGAAAACTATTACAAGCTCAGCGGAATAATGCGTGACAAGCCGGGGCCTACAGGTTTTAAAGCAGGAAACAGGTGGGAGGTGATTGCGGTTCCTCCCGGGAAGTAGCAAGTTCAAAATTCAAAAGTCAAAAGTAAAAAAGGAGTGTTGCCCGGCTAAATGTGTTCACTCGCACGTTAAGTGCATGTCAACCCTTTTGAATTTTTACTTTTGACTTTTGACTTTTCGATGTTACTTTTGCAGAAAATTCACCAACTTGATCACCAAACAAATAGTCGCATTTGTAATATTGCTGACCGTAATGGTTCAGACATATAACAAGGCGTTTATTGTTTATGATTACTACGTGAATACTGAATCTTTTGCTGTTAATTGTGAAAACAAAGCCAGGCCCGAATTGCATTGTAATGGTCAATGCCAGATGGTGAAAAAGCTTAAACAGGAAGAAAGCAAAGATTCACAAAACTCAGATCACAGATCATCTGCCCCGGAACAGATCATTTCTTCAAAATCATTCTTTTCGGGAATTCCCATTATACATATACATAAAACCAGGATCGTTTATAACGCAATAAACGATACCCGGGTTTGCAACATGCCGCGTGCGTTTTTTCATCCGCCATGTGTTTAATTTCCCACGGAACGTAGAGACGTTGCATTGCAACGTCTCTACGCATTGCAACGTCTCTACACAATGCAACGTCTCTACGCACGTTCATACGTGCGTTACGTCCAAATAACATAACAGAAATGTTTCGGTACACGCATGCCCGCATGCTATCGTTCATGTACAT
Organism: Danxiaibacter flavus; assembly: GCF_041060425.1. Lineage (NCBI taxonomy): Bacteria > Pseudomonadati > Bacteroidota > Chitinophagia > Chitinophagales > Chitinophagaceae > Danxiaibacter > Danxiaibacter flavus. Next base: position 371,901 of record NZ_JAULBC010000003.1, on the reverse strand, counting down.
ACCCCAAAAACACACTAATACTGATCTAACATGAAATACACATTTGCGCTGGCTGCTGTGATCGGCCTGTTCTTTACTGCCTGTAAAAAAGAAAACACTGCTCCGTATAATGCATCTGAAAAAGCTGAATTGTCTGTCGAGTTTGACAATATTGCCGGCTCTTCTGATCTTCAGTTGAATACGGGTGTTTATACCAATGCATCAGGTGAAAAGCTTACTATTACCAAGCTTAAATATTATGTGAGCAATTTTGTGCTTACCAATACAGATGGTTCTGTGTATACAGTACCGCAGGATAGCTGTTATTTTCTGATTGATGAAAGCAACGAAGAAACGCATGAGCCAATACTGCGCGTGCCGGAAGGAGAATACAAGTCGTTAACTTTCACTGTAGGAGTCGATAGCCTGAGAAGTACAATGGATATAAGCCGCCGCACGGGCGTGCTTGATCCAACAAGCGATGGCGGTGACATGTATTGGGGCTGGAACAGCGGCTATATTTTCTTTAAAATGGAAGGTAGTTCACCGGCATCTACGTCAATGGGCAATACGTTTGCTTATCACATAGGTGGCTTTGGCGGATACTCTTCAGCTACCATCAACAATATCAAGACCATTACACTGGATTTAACTGCCAGAGGCACACCAAAAGTAAAAAGCGGAAAGGAGACCAATATTCACCTGATGGTGGATGTGTTGAAAATGTTTACCGGCACGACCAATATAAGCATTGCAACAACTCCGATGGTTATGTTCAGTGGCGCAAGTGTTGGAATTGCCAACAACTACACTGCAATGTTCCGCCACGATCATACAGAAAACTAGTTGCATGATCAGGAAAAAATATATTGTACTGCTTCTTGTCTTTATTACAGGTCTGCTGGCCTGTAATAAAGATGCTGCAGAGTATTTTGCAGGCTTTCAACAGCCTTCGGATTTTCCTGATCCGGTCTATCATTTTTCGACAAACCCGGTTACAAGTGCAGGCTTCGAGCTGGGAAGAAAGTTGTTCTATGATCCGTTGTTGTCTGCCAATAACACCATTAGCTGTGGCAGTTGCCATATCCAAACTTCAGCCTTCACACACCATGGCCACAGTGTAAGTCATGGTATATTCGACAGGCTCGGCACACGAAATAGTCCGCCGATCATGAACCTTGCGTGGAACAAAAGCTTTATGTGGGATGGTGGCATATTTGATCTTGACCTGCAACCGGTGGCTCCCATTACAAATCACGTAGAGATGGATGACAGTGTAGAGAATGTGCTTGGCCGTTTACGCAACAGTAGTGTGTATCCCGGTTTATTTACAAAAGCATTTGGCACAGAAGAAATAAACAGCGCCAGGTTTTTGAAAGCGTTGTCTCAGTTCATGGTAATGTGTGTAAGTAGCAATTCAAAGTATGATAGTGTAATGAGGAATCAATCCTCCTTTACAACAGCAGAGCAGGAAGGATATATGCTTTTCAAAGAAGAATGCAGCGACTGCCACAAAGAACCCTTGTTTACGGATCAATCGTTCAGAAACAACGGTCTTCGTATTAGCATGGTGAATGATGAAGGGAGGTACGCGGTTACTTTAAACGCGGCGGACAAATACACGTTTAAAGTGCCAAGCCTGCGTAACCTGGATTATACACCGCCATATATGCATGACGGCAGATTGCTGACGATTGAAGGTGTGTTGGATCATTACAGTGATGATGTTCAGCAAACGCCAAACCTTGATCCGTTGCTGCAAAAGAATGGTATAAAGGGCATCGTCCTGACGGCAGACCAGAAATTGAAGATCATAGCTTTTCTTAAAACATTAAATGACAGAACGTTTGTTACTGACAAACGTTTTGCCGAACAATAATCTTTTTTGATATGAAAAAAATTATCCTTTTTATACTATCAGTTATTGGCATGCTGGTAGAGGTTAGGGCCTGCGATATTTGCGGTTGCGGCGTAGGAAATTCTTACATCGGTATTTTGCCTGAGTTTAATAAACATATATTCGGCATACGTTATCGCTACAACTCCCTGCTTACGCATGTTGGGGTTGATGGCACAACCACATACCTTACAACCGATGAAACATATCGCACAGCAGAGGCATGGGGCGGTTGGGATATCGGAAAATTCAGACTGATGGCTTCTCTGCCATACAACTTTAATGAACGCCTTAACCAGGGAAGTACCACGAAGAAGAACGGCATCGGAGATATTTCTGTATCAGGATTCTATCAGTTAATCAACAGCAGAAAAGCGGTACTGACAAATAAACTGCTGGTGCAAAGCTTATGGTTGGGTGGAAGCGTTAAGTTGCCTACGGGTGATTATAATCCGTTGGACAAATCAGCGACAAATGAAAATGCAAACCTTTTTCAATTAGGAACAGGAAGCGTGGATTTTTCTGTAAATGGCATGTATGATATCCGCTTGCAGGATGTTGGTGTAAACCTCGCTGCCAGTTATAAAATGAATACCACTAATAAGTATGAATATTCTTACGGTAATAAATTCAGCACCAATGCACAGGTTTATTATAAGTTCAGGATTAAGAATATTGTCACCATTGCACCCAACACAGGTATCCTGTATGAAAATGCAGAAAAAGATCTGGATCATGAAATGTCTGTAGATATTTCCGGCGGCCGTCTTTTAATGGGAACAGTAGGAGTAGAGGCTTCAGTAAAAAAGATTGCCATCGGCGGAAACTGGCAAACGCCATTGTCTCAGAATCTTGCAGATGGAATAGTGAAAGCAAACAACAGGATGATGTTGCACGTTGCATTTGCGTTTTAGCTGAGGAAAAAACGGGAACAGGCTAATTTGTTGTTGGTAGCTATTGCACACCGCTGCGCCTCATACCAACAACAGCGGCCAAAGCGCGATGTTAGTTAATCTGGAATGCCTTAAACAGGAAGCTCCACTGGAGCTTTGGACTTCGCCATAAATAAACTATAATATCCTTAATTAAATGTTTTTGGGCTAAAGTGGAAGGACAATAAAAAATAGAATAGCAGAAACATTTCGCTGAACAGGACATTTGATTTGGATAATAGCAATCGGTTACAATGCATTGTTTCAACAAGCAATGTATCCGGTTGCTAATATTGTTGGATAAAAAGATAATAATCGCGTAGCAACAAGACGGGATTTAAGTTATTTTAGAGCTACATGCTTTCTAACTACTGCTATATGGGAGACGGCTGGGATCAACTCCGCTCCGGAGACCAGGGTGCATTGCTTGCATTATATCAACATCATTATATCGGCCTCATTAATTACGGATTTAAGATCTGCGGAAATAAAGAAACTGCGAATGACTGTTTCATCAAGGTTTTATTGCGGCTTTGGGATGACAGAGCGCATCTGCCTCATGTAAAAAATACACGATCTTATTTAATGACATGCGTACGGAATGAAATTTTGCAGCACTTAAAAACCGCGAACCGTCATCAGGCAAACATAAATGCGTATGCGTCAGAAACTGAAAGTGTAGAGCAGCCTTATGAAGAAATGATCATTGCGCTACAATCTAACGTAGAACTGCAAAAGAAACTGTTGAAAGCCTTTCAATGCCTTACGGAGCGCGAGAAAGAGCTACTGAAGATGAAGTTTTATGACGACCTTGATTATGACGAAATTGCCGAACGCTGCCAGATAACCAAACGCACTGCATATAATATAATACATGGCGCCCTCAAGCGCATGAAAAAAGAGCTTCACCAGGATGGTGTTAATGTGATTGAACTGTACCCGATCCTCATTGTTTTTCTCAGTACTTTATTTCAATAAAAAAAAGTTGAAATTTTCATAGTAAAAAAATCTGTTCCTGTAATCAATAGTGCAAAGGCTAATTACTTATCAGAATGCACAGCCACTATAACGATTACAAAGAAGAAGATTTCTTGCTGGATGAATCATTTATCCGTTACTGTTTAGGGACAGATGCGGTTGCCATAAAATTCTGGAAGGAATGGCTTGAAAAAAATCCAGACAAAAAAACAATTGTTGAAAATGCAAAACGTTTATACTTTTTACTAAACGGCAACAATAAACCAGCGCAACTCCGCAGGCATGAGGCCGACTTCAGGCAACAATTTCAACAGCACCTGGAAGCTGGCAAGCAGAACAGATCGGCTCAGCAGTACACATATACCTCATGGCGCCAGGCAGTAAGAAGGACTGTGCTATATGGGCTTCCTGTATTTATTATTGTTTGTACTGTACTGCTGTTTATTTCCAGAAATGACCGTACTGAACAGGAAGGTAAACCGGCATACACCAATCAGACAGCTTATGGGGAACATAAATCCTTCAAGCTGCCAGACGGCACTAAAATCACCTTAAATGCAGGCAGTAAGCTGACTGTATCACCCGATTTCAACAAGAATCTCCGTGAAATAACACTTGATGGAGAAGCCCTGCTGGACGTGGCGCACAACCGTAATAAACCCTTCATCATACATACGCCGTCCATGGATGTGCGTGTTCTTGGAACTGTATTAAATATTAAAGCCTATTCTTCAGATCACAAGTCTGAAACTTCCCTGATAAAAGGCATGGTGGAAGTAACGTTAAAACAGCCGGGTAAGCAAAAGATCATTCTTCGTCCCAATCAAAAAATAGTAATTGAAAAAGATGGTTACCAAATCAAGCCTGGTGACGCGCGAACAGGAATAAATACAAAGGATAGCAACTATGTTATCCGGCCGCTGGAAGAATCGGGAGCGGACAGTGCGGTTAATGAAATCCTCTGGACCAAAGCCAAGCTGGTTTTTGAAGATGACAGTTTTGTTGAGATAGCAGCGATGCTTGAAAGATCGTACGATGTAACGATCGAACTTTCTGATGATGTTAAAACTTTCCGTTATACAGGAACATTTGATAGAAAAAGCATTGAGGAAATTCTGAACGCATTACAGCTCTCCAGGTATTTTGAGTACACTATCGCTCAGAATAAAAAGATCAGGATCAGCAGAAATAAAGACAACTAACATAAAAGAGGAGCGCCAGTGGAATGGCGCTCCCTTGAAAAATGCTAACAGCAAGGGTTCCATTGGACCGGGCCCCTTACTATTATTCATTATTAACAAAGTAAATCTATGCAAAAAAAACGATTGCCCGTGGCAATTCCGCCTTTGCGGCATGTTGCCAAAATTTTACTGCTTATGAAATTGACAGCATTCATTATTCTTGTTTCCTGCCTGCATGTTTCTGCTGCTGGTTTTGGTCAGGATGCAAGAATAACCCTTCAGATGAAACAAGCCCCATTGGTTAAGATCTTGCGAACGATCGAACAAAAGACAAACTACAAGTTCGTGTATTCATCTAATATCTTTCCCGGGGATATTGTAACGAGCATTAATGTAAAAGACAAGGCCGTAGCTGATGTATTAACAGAAGTATTAACTAACACGGGTTTTACTTATAAGCTGATGGGAGATGACATTGTTGTGATTATGCAGGCGGCGGAAGAAAAGCAAAGACATGTTGTACATGGAAAAGTTACCTCTGCAAAAGGTGAACCGCTGGAAAGTGTAACCATTGTTGTCAACAAGCCATCGTCCGTTAGTGTAACCGATGCTAAAGGTGAGTATTCAGTAAATGCTGATGATGATGCTGTTCTTTCATTTTCATCTGTGGGGTTTTCCTCGCAGGATATCAGCGTGGGTGGTAAATCCGAAATAAATGTTGTGCTTCAATCCACTTCCGCTCAATTGAACGAGATAGTGGTTGTCGGCTATAACACACAAAACAAACGCAAACTTACAAGTGCTGTTGCAACAGTAAGCGGTGATGAATTGAATAAGCGCGTTGCCACAAATCCGGCCACGTTATTGCAGGGACAATTACCCGGTTTACAGGTTGTACAAAGCTCCGGTGAACCCGGTAACGAAGGTGTTCAACTGCGCATAAGGGGCATTGGAACATTCAGCGGCGCCGGAAATGATCCGCTTGTTATAGTAGATGGACTTCCGGGAAGCATGACAGTACTCAATCCTAACGACATTGAATCTGTGTCACTGTTAAAAGATGCAGCCTCTGCCGCAATTTACGGTTCACGCGGTGCAAATGGCGTGATCGTTATTAAAACAAAAAAAGGTAAAGGAGGCGGCTTTACTGTTAATTATAACTACAACATTGGCTCCTCTAAAGCAACCAAGCTGCCGGACCTGATCACCAATTCTGCCGAGTTTATGGAGCTTTCAAATGAGGCCCGCGCTAACTCAGGTCTACAGGGTTTATACACGCAAGACCAGATAGACCTTTACCGCAATGCGACGGACCGGGTTAAATATCCCAATCATAACTGGCTGAATGATGTGTTTAAAACTGCCACTATTCAAAACCACTATCTGAATATGAGTGGTGGTAAGGAGAATACCAATTACAGCCTTGGTCTTGGTTATTCTGATCAGAATGGCGTTGTTATCGGCTTCAATGAAAAGAAATATACCATGGACTTTGGTTTGTCTTCCAAAGTAAATAAACGCGTTACCATTGGAACAAATATTCAGATGCGTTACAGCCACAGGTTATATCCTGAAAACGGCGGCGTAGATATGTTCCTTTCAACATTAGCACAGTCTCCGTTATATCCTCCGAAAAGCCCGGATGGCAGATGGATCAAACGCGCTTATCCGAATGAGCTGGGCAACAAAAATACTGTAGCAATTGTGGAAGAAGATGTAAGGATCAGGGCCGACGATTATTATGCTCAGGGTAACCTGTCACTTGATGTGGATATCATTGATGGTTTAAAATGGGAGAATAGGGCAGGTATGAACTTCGATGCTTATAAGTACAATGACTTCAGACCAACAGTTCAAACTTACTATTATAATGATATGAGTTCAGCAGGTTTGCTGGACGTGGGGACTCCTGGTTTGAATGTAGGAAGAACAGATAATATTTATACAGTTTACTACAGCCAGTTCACGTACAGAAAAGGATTTGGAGATCATAACATTTCCGCACTGGCAGGTTATCAGCAGGAATATAATGGAGGAAGCAATTTGTACGCGTCCCGTACGCAATTTCCAACTAACGAATTGAGGGAGTTGAATGCCGGCCCCACCAACGGTCAAACCAACAGCGGTACGTCTTCACAATGGGCCATCCGTTCATTTTATGGTAATGCGAACTATGACTATAAAGACAGATATCTGTTAAGTGGAAGTTTGCGTTATGATGGTACTTCTCGTTTGCCGGAAGATAGCAGATGGGGTTTGTTTTATTCATTCTCCGGTGGCTGGCGCTTAAGCCAGGAAGCTTTTCTAAGAGATGTATCCTGGTTGAACGATTTAAAAATACGTGGTTCGTGGGGACAGCTCGGTAACCAGAATATAGGAACATATCCTTATCAACCGGTGCTGGATAACCGCAACTATGCATTTGGCGGAAGCGTTTCTACAGGTTATTCTGCAAGCACGCTGGTTGATCCTTCATTAACATGGGAGACCACGCGTGTGGTTGACGTTGGGGTAGATTTTACTGTTTTAAACAACAGACTTACACTTACTGCGGATTGGTTCAATAAATACACTTTCGACATTTTGAGAGGCTCGCAAGTGCCTTTGTGGCTTGGTCTTAACGCGCCAACCATTAACAATGGCGCACTACGTAACAAAGGTTTTGAAGTCAGTGCCCAGTATAAAGACATGATCGGGAAGGATTTTTCATGGTATGTTGGCGGTAACATACAGGCATACAAAAACAAGCTCGAAAGTTTTGGCAAAACAGAAATTTCCGGAAATAGCATTCGCGAAGAAGGAAAGCCGCTGGATGAATTTTACCTGTATCAGTGGGATGGTATTTTCCAGGATCAGAAAGAGATTGACAATTCGCCAAAACAACCTGTTACACCAACGCCTGGCGATTTAAAAATAAAAGACATAAATGGTGACGGCGTTATTAATGATAAGGATCGTACATATACCCCGGGCCGTTACCCATCATTCCAGTATTCATTCAACCTTGGTGCAGCATGGAAAGGATTTGATTTCAATGCACAGTTCTACGGATCAGAAGGGCAGAAGATCTATGTTACCGGTTGGGGTATAGAACCATTCCGCCAGGGATCAGTGCCAACAACAGATTGGCGCAACAGATGGACACCGGATCATCATACCAATACGATGCCTAAAATATATGTGGCGGACAGCTATCCTGCAGTGCAGAACTATGCGTCTACTTATTTTCTGAAAGATGCAACATATATCAGGTTGAAGAATATCCAGGTGGGCTACACGCTTCCGGTACAAACCATCAGGAAGATTGGTATGAAATCATTGCGTGTTTATTTCACAGCAGACAATGTGTTTACTGCAAGTAAGTTCCCGGGCCTGGATCCTGAGCGCACCAATGTGAGCGGTAACTATTTAAGTTATCCGCAAAACAGGACATTCACATTCGGCGCATCTGTTCAATTTTAATTGTTTGACCTTAACAAGATGAATATGAAAAAGTTTTTTCGATATATACCTTTAGTCATTGTTTTGATTGTTACTGCATCCTGTAACAAATCATTTCTCGATCGTACGCCACCTGACAAGCTTGCTACTACAACATTCTGGAAGACCGAGTCCGATGCAGACCTCGCATTAACAGGCTTATATAACTACATGTACGCAAGTAGCGGAGGGTATGCAACTTCTCAATTCCAGGTAGTAGCCTGGGACAATTTCAGCGACGATTCATACGGACAATACAATTATGGTGGAGGCACTTCAGCGCTTACTGCTGGCATTACGCCACAGTCCGGCGATTTTGTCTATGCATATTATGCCAACTCATACCAGGCAATTGCAGCCATCAATTCTTTCCTTGCCAATGTTGGAAAAGTATTGTCTGGTGATAAACTGAAACAATACAAGGGCGAAGCATTTTTCTTAAGAGGATTTTATTACTTATGGCTGGCCCAGCTATATGGCAATACTATTATAACTACAGAAGATCCATTTTCCATTGATTTTAAAAGTACCAAAGCTAAATCGGACAAAGCTGATGTGCTGAAGCAGGCAGTAGCAGATCTCGATTCTGCTATTGCATCTTTGCCTGCGTCGGCGTATGGTGATGGTCATGCAGTTAAATCAACCGCCCAGGGTTATAAAGTAAGAGCGTTATTAGTGCAGGAAAAATGGGCAGATGCAGCGAGTCTTGCTAAACAAGTTATCAGTGATAACCTGTATTCACTAAATCCGGATTATTCAGCTAACTTCTATAAGTCAGGTCAGAATGCAAGCAAGGAGATTATGTTCTCCGTTAAATATCAGTTGCCGAATATTCAGCACCAGGATGTGGCCCTTGCCGTATCATTACAGCGTTGGAAAGGAGAGCTTGCTACGCAGGATCTTATTAATGAATATGAAGCAGGAGATCCAAGAAAAACGATGACATTCTTTTTTCCGGGTGATACCGAAGCACAGGGATGGCCATTTACCGGCGATCTTGCTGTAGCTACGCCTGGTAAGGATAGCTGGATCACGGGATATTATTGCGTGAAGAAATGGCTCACGCCCGGCATGGTAAATCCCGATTATGGCGCGCTGGATGACAATGATTATGTACTGTTACGTTTTGCAGATATAAAGCTGATGTATGCCGAAGCGCAGAACGAAGCTGCAGGTGCAGACGCGACGGTTTATCAACAGATCAATGAAGTGCGTGCAAGGCCAGGTGTAAATATGGCTGCGTTACCCGCAGGACTTACCAAAGACCAAATGCGCGAACGCATCAGGCATGAAAGAAGGGTTGAGTTTGCCATGGAAGGATTACGTTATCATGATTTGAGGAGATGGCATATAGCAAAACAAAAACTCAATGGATTTGTACCGAACCCGCTTGCTCCTGACGTTAAGACAAAGTACGAAGATAAATATGATTTCTGGCCGTTACCGCAGACAGAGATTGATCGCAATCAGCCAGACCTCATTCAGAACCCTGGTTATTAAGATCAGTACTAATTTTAGCAGTATATAGTATGGATTGCGGGGTGGCCTTTTGGCCGCCCCTTTTTTGCAACGGATCCGGAATTCATGTGCTGCCTGGTTTTGAGGGCGGTGGATTTAAAAAAAAGAACCAGATGTAATTTTTTATTTCGATGCAAGTTGCATTGAATTTGTTTATTCAAATATGTTTCATTGATATAATGTTAAAGGGCCGCTGATTGAAATCAACGGCCCTTACTTACCATACACTTTGAGGGGATGTTTTTTATCATACACTATAAGGGAGAGCATCTTTGAAATGGTAGCCACAAACATCGAAATACAAGCATACGCATCACTCTTAACAATGTGCTATCATGTTATCGGGTTCATAGATGATTACGGAGGAAGGGATGAGTGTACTGTGAACGCCAGATTCAGTGCGGCTTTGCATGTACACAGTAAGGTTTTCAATCCCTGGATAAAATAATTGTATCAGAAAAATGCTTTGGATATAGCCATAACAAGAACAATGGCGTATAGTTCACATTCATTGAATCGTCGGTTTAATGCAACAATACTACCCAGCCTGTGTGCTTGAACAGCCAACCACACCAGCTAACAAAACAATATTTTGCCATTGGATGTTTGAGGATATATCCCTGTGTTTTCTGGTAAAAACACAAGCTTTTGAAAAGTACGACAATATGAATGTTTTGTCAATACCTTAATCAAAATATTTTTCGCAATCAGAAACAATCAAAACTGTAATAATAATTGAAAAGTATTTTTGTTTGAAAATCAATTATCATCAGGAGTGCGAGGTCTCTCTCTCATCAATGTTGTTTTCTGCCGGATAAATGTATTGCCCGGCTGAAGCCCCGCGGCAGGCACGAAGCCAATGACTCTAATTCAATCAGCTAAATTGTTAATCGATTAGACAGCATTGGGATGTTGTTTATTTACCGTGATATGGAAAAGTTGATAGCTGCATCATACCTTGCATTAAAATTAAAACTACAAATATGAGCTCCAGACTTGTTATGGGCAAAGTGCAACCTGATGCATACAAAGCGATGAACGCACTTGATAGTTTTATCACATCATCTGAAATTGATCCGTTGCATCGTGAAATGATTAAGATCAGGGCGTCACAAATAAATGGATGTGCCTACTGTGTTAATCATCATTCCAAAGATGCGCGCAAACTTGGTGAATCGGAACAAAGAATTTACCTGGTGAGTGTATGGCGCGAAGCTCCCAATGTATTTTCCGAGGATGAACAATTGCTTCTTGCAATGACAGAAGAAATAACATTGATCCATCAGCACGGGCTTAGCACTGAATTATATGATCAGGCTGTGAGCCGCTTTGGCGAAACAAAGACTGCACAAATAATCATGGCGATCATTACTATCAATGCCTGGAACAGAATTGGCGTTAGCTTAAATATGCATCCTGTATTATAATAATGCAGAAACAAAAAGAGGATGATCATTTGATCATCCTCTTCGGTTGTTGTAAGAGAAACTATTTGAGCTTGCAACGTTTGACATGTTTTTAAGGGAAAAGTTTAATGTTGCCTCTATCTTTTTTAGTTGATTGCATAATAAGCCTACTAATATTTTACTTAGTAATTGCAGATGTTGAAAGTGACAATTGATTTGTTGCTAAAACCTTTTTCTTAACAATTCCATCATACAGCAAGGGGCGCGTTGTTAAAAAAAACTTAGTCTATTTGCATCGCATTTTAAGAATGAGACTGCATGAAAAGAAACACGCTTCTATACTTGTTATCCGTTATCCTGCTACCACTGCAAACGTTATCTCAATCTCCGGATCCTGCGTATAAACTAATATTTGGAAAAACAACGGAAGATATAGTTGTCGCCAAAAATTACTACTTGTTGTCCCTGTTTCATAACATTCCTGAAGTAAGTAAAATATTATCTGAAGACACAACGCTAATGAGAATTGCAAAAGCAAAAACAGATCACCTTGCATCTTCTCTTAATAATTGTAAAGACTTTCGTTGCTATACAACTAAAATGAAATTTTCAGAGGATGAAATTTTTGCAATTGGCGAACGCTTGTTTAAGTTATATAAACCTGGCAATGCTTTGGGACGTCTTGTAAAAGAACATCTGCTTCGTTCAGGAGCTTATTATATCTATCAGCACTCTTCCCCCGATTCTTTACTGGTCAAAGCCTGGCAGCAAGACGCACGCGGTGTCAATTTTGCTATCGGTGTGTACGCTGAAGGCGATAAAGCGCGTTACCCGAACATCGACTCAATCGGCTACAATACGCAATCCAAAAGGTATCCGGACCTTGTGAATGTTGTAACAAATACAGTTCGCGAAGAGTGTAAAAATGCTGCATTATTTTTTGAACCCTCACTTACTTATGCATTGCGTTTTATAGAAATAAACGAACGACTGAATGCTGCCGACTATGAACCGATGACTGAAAAGGAAAATGCTGCTGCCTTTAAAAAAGTAGCTTCAGTTAAGTGGAGCAATTATAAATATCGTACAATCATGGTGCCTGGCGCGGGACCAGATATTGCTGGCGTTGCTCTTAGTGGTGAAGGTATGCTTAGATGCCGTGTGGCTGCTTACAGGTATAAAGAAGGATTAGCTCCTTTTATTATAGTTTCCGGCGGCAAGGTACACCCATACAAAACCAAATATTGCGAAGCAACGGAAATGAAGCGGTATTTAATGGAAGCAATGATGATACCTGAAAGTGCCATCATTATTGAGCCTCATGCAAGGCATACAACTACCAACATGCGCAACAGTGTCAGGCTGATCTTCCGTTATCATATTCCCTTTGATAAGCCTTGCATAGCATCTACAGATAAATTTCAGAGCATATATATAACCACGGTTCTTGATGATCGCTGTAAGAAAGAACTAAATGAACTACCATACAGGCAGGGAGATCGTTTGTCAGAAACGGAATCAGTGTTTTATCCCTCGTTGGAGGCCCTTCAGATCAATCCTTATGAAATAATGGATCCATAACAAAAAGGATTTGGCTATTTAAACAACCTGACTAGTACATCATGAAAAAGATCTTACTTACTTCCTTGCAGGGAGTGATACTGCTATGCCTTTGCTCTATGATGGGTAAAGACAATATATCAATGAAGCTGGAAAAGCCTTCAACAATTGACTCTCTCGGCGCCTGCCAGGGTGCAAAATTTCTTGACGGAGATGTGTATTTGTATGGTGACAGAGAAGTAGGAATGTTGCGCCGTTACAAACTTCAACATGATTCTCTTGTATATACACAACAGGAGTGCCTGTTTACAGAAAATGGTAAGGACGTAATCAATCACCCTACCGGCATTGCTTATCATAAAGGCATGCCAACCTTCATCGGTAACAGCGTTCGCTTAAACAAGGAAGGCACAGCATGGAAAGCAATTATCTACTCCATTAACTGGGATGGTTTTCTAAAAACAAAGACACTCGATGGTAACCTGTTAAATACTATTGAAGACGATGCATGTATACAGGGATGCCGACCCGAATATGTTCAGGCTGATGGTAAATGGTATGTTGCCACTGCCGATTATGGCAATAAACAAAATGAAGTCAGATTATACGATCCGGCTCTTTTGGCAAAAGCCAAAAAGACAACGGAGGCGGGCATTGTGTACAAGAAATTCATTTGTGGCCCATGGGTGCAGAACATGGTTTGGTTAAACGACAAAAAGATATTGCTGTTGATTCAGAACAGAACAGAGGGACGGGGCTGGCGCTTCACTTATCTTGATTTTGAAAAGTCGCTGAATAGTGGTAAAGAATATATATTGAAGACCGTCGACGTAGATCAGCGTACTGACGAACTCGAAGGATTCACCTTCCTCCCACAGGTTAAAAAGGGCATTGCGGTTACCTCTTCCCGCAAAGACAACGCCAATTTCATGAACATTCAATGGGACTAAAATTTTAAATCGGGCTGCTTTTATTAAATAAATTGATTATGAAGCTTACTAAGTTAAAATTAGGATTGCATGTCCCTTTGCTATTCAGAGGGAAGCATGTAAAGAGAAAGTGCCGCGTGCTGGTGTTTATACTGGTCGCAGGCATATCTTCCGTATCGGCGCAAAACAAGCGCGGTACCGAGAAAAAGATCAACGGATCGGTTGTTGATGAAAACGGACAGCCATTATCCGGAGTTGTGATTGTTAATGACGCCAATGGTCAGCGCACTATCACAGGTACCAGTGGTTCTTTTACGATAAAAGGCGAAGCTGGTAATGCGCTTCACTTTTCATTTGTTGGCTTAACAGGCGTAGATACTATAGCTTCAACGCTGAGCGAACAACTGCGCGTCCGTTTAAAAGGTCAGTTAAATGATCTTGCAGAAGTTGTTGCCGTAGGTTATCAGAAAGTGCGCAAGAGCGATTTTACCGGCGCAATTTCAAGCGTTAAGGCGAAAGAATTAAACGTGTCTGCACCTACAGCTGGGCAGGCATTGGTTGGTAAAGTAGCTGGTGTGGTTGTTTCTCAAACTGATGGTTCTCCATATGCATCACCAAAAATAAGGGTGCGTGGTGTTGGATCTATCAATGCAGGCACAGATCCGCTGTACGTTATTGATGGCTATCCGGCAGGTAACGATGTTTTCATCAATCCAAATGATATTGAATCAATAGACATCCTTAAAGATGCAGCTTCAGCAGCCATTTATGGTTCAAGAGCTTCTGGTGGTGTTGTGCTTATCACAACAAAAAGAGGTAAGGAAGGTAAAGGAAAACTCGAGTACGATTTTCAATACGGTGTTAACCAGTTAGCGAAAAAAGTAAAACTGCTAAACAGCGATCAATTCGCTCAGTTGGTGGTGGATGGCAGAAACAATAGTTACAAAGACCTGGTTGAAAATACCGGCGGTACATGGAACGATGCAATGTATTCCGACGACAATGCAACGCGTGTTTCAAAAGTCGGCAATGCTGGCTCCGTTAGTATACCAACAGACTTATATGATTTTGCGAATCAAAAAGTACTTCCGCAAAAGTATAACACTGACTGGCAGGATGAGTTATACAGAAATGCCGCATTTATGAGGCATAACCTTTCTTTTACCGGTGGTTCCAAAACTGTGCGTTATGCATTAAGCGGAGGTTACCAAACGCAGGATGGTATTATGCTGAATACCGGACAGAATCGCTTAAACTTCCGTGCGAATGTGGATGGCGACGTTTCTGAAAAGCTAAAAGTAGGCGCAAGCATTGCATATACAGGTATTAACAACAGCGAAACACAGGAAGGCCGTTGGGATCACAGCCCTGCATTTGGTGCTTTGATCTACATGCCTAATCTTCCGGCTTATAATGCGGATGGCTCAATCGCAACCAATCTGGCTGCTGCGCAATCAAGTGCATACGGCTACCAAAGCATAGAGAATCCTATAGCTACTGCGGAACGCATTAAAATATCAAGGAAAGGGAATCGCGGTACCTACAATGGCTTTGCTTCTTACGAAATAATACCTCACCTTATTTTCAAAGCAAACCTCGGGTTACAGACTTACAATGAAAAGTATGATTACTATTTGCCCACGAGCCTGAGTAATGGTGTGAATCCTCCATATTCTACACAATCAATCGCAGCGGCTTATGCACAGGCACAAACCATTTCACAGAAAGATCAACTGGCTGAGTTTACGCTGAATTACAATAAGCAATTCGGCCTGCACAGCATCAATTTACTGGCTGGTTATACTGCGCAGCAAACAAATTCAGATGTTGTAAATATTACTGTTAAAGGTTTCCAGAATGATCTTATTCCTGAAATAACCGCTGGTACAATTGGGCAGGTTACCGTAAACACGGGGTCAACCGGAAAGTCTGTGAATACATTGCTTTCCTATCTTGGCAGAGCGCAATATGCTTACGCCAACCGTTATTTTCTTACAGCTTCAATAAGAACAGATGGTTCGTCAAGGTTTGGTCCTGACAATCGCTGGGGTGTGTTCCCTTCTGTATCAGGCGGCTGGGCCATCTCAAAGGAATCTTTCTACAAAGGATGGTTAGCTGAAAACACAACTATGAAACTGCGTGCCAGCTGGGGTCTTAGTGGAAACAACAATATCGGTAACTATAATGCATTGCAGACATTCAACAGTCCAACCGGCGTAGTGTTTGGCAATAACGTTATTTCTACTGCTTATTATGCGGGTAATATTGCCGATAACAAACTTGGTTGGGAATCTACTTCTCAATACAACTTTGGCCTTGACTTAGGTCTTTTCCATGACAGATTGTTTGTTATTGCCAACTATTATAACAGCCGTACGTTTAACCTGCTGTTCAATAACAATATCTCAGCAATCTCAGGAAGTTCTTCGTATCTCACCAACCTGAGAAATTCTAAAATAGAAAACAAAGGCTTCGATTTCCAGGTTGATGGAAAAGTAATCAAGTCAAAAGACTTTAACCTGAATCTTGCCGGTAATATTTCAATTAACAGAAATAAAGTGCTGGATCTTGGTGGGGCAAGCACCATTATTACAGCAGGTGCTGAAAGATCTTATTTAACACATATTACAATGGCCGGACAACCGATCGGTATGTTCTATGGTTATAAAGTAGCAGGAATGGTACGTGAAAGTGACATGGCCAACATTGCCCAGGATGATGCTCAATACAACAAGACCACACAATCATTTCCTAAAGATTATAAGATCGTAGGTCCACCGCGTTCAACTGCACAGACAAATCCATTGAGGCCTGGTGATCTCTACTTTAAGGATGTTAATGGAGATGGGGTAGTAAACTCAAGTGATCTTAGTATAATCGGATCGCCTTATCCAAAATTCACATACGGATTTAATTTATCAATGGCATATAACAATGTTGATTTGAGTGCATCTTTCGCAGGTTCTTATGGCAACCAGGTATTGGATGGTCAGGACTATTACCTGTACAATATGGAAGGATCCGGCAACCAATATGCAGATGTTGCTGACCGTTACCGCTCAGAATCACAGCCAGGTCTGGGAAAAGTATATCGCGCGTCAAGAGCCGGCACGCAAAGTAATAGCACAAGATTGTCTACATTCTATTTGCAGGATGGAAGTTTCTTCAGATGCACCAATATTTCTGTTGGTTACTCATTGCCCCAGATAATTGCTTTAAAGAGAGCAGGCATTAGTGGTATAAGGATTTACGGAACAGTGAACAATGCATTTACTATTACTAAATACAAAGGCTATAATCCGGAAGTAGATTATAACTACAGCGTAAACAGCGGCGCAGCCAATCTTACCCCTGGTGTAGACTATGGTGTGTATCCGCTTGTAAGATCATATAATGTGGGCATTCACCTGACATTTTAATAACCATTAAACGAAATGAAGATGCGACATAAATTTTTGCAGCTTGCTTGCCTGATGCTTATACTGCTGAGCTCATGTAAGAAAAGCTTTCTTGAACAAACGAATCCAAACTCTGTTACAATCCCCCAGTTTTTTACTTCTGAAACAGATGTTCTACTCGCTTTAAATGGTTGTTACCAATCACTAAGAAGCAATAGTTGTATTGGTGAAGAAAGTGATCTTTATACAGATCAGCGTTCGGACGATACCGGTACGAATGACAACCAGTCAAATGCAGGTGAACCGTTCCAGTTCAACAATTTCTCTCTGCTACCTACAAACACATATTTGAAAAGCCACTGGATAGCCTTATATCAGTCAATTTCAAGATGCAACGTATTGCTGAGCAATATTGATAAGGTGCAATTTGCATCAGACTCAACCAAAAAACAATACATTGCTGAAGCAAAGTTCATCAGGGCATATATTTATTTTCAACTGGTGAGAAAATGGGGTGATATCCCTATGACCACAGAGGCATTAAGTACACCTGAACAAGTAACTGCTTCTACGTTTCGTGCAAAAACTCCGGACGTATTTGCACAGATCATTGCAGACCTTCATGACGCTGCAGTGAGCAATCTGCCTAAGGTTCAGCCAGCAGCTAACAGGGGAAGAGTTTCTATGCAGGCGGTTACAGCCATTTTGGGACAGGCATATTTAACACGCGCAATTACTGTTACCGGTGCGAATAAAACCTCAGATCTTGATAGCGCCGATTATTATTTGACAGCTTGTTACAACATGCGTGGATTTTCTTCCCTGTCAGACATCCCTTATGCCGATGTGTTTGATGTAAATAAGAAAGCGACTTGCCCTGAGTTAATCTGGCAGATCGTTAACATCCAGGGTGATATTAACTATCATTCCAACATTGCTGCTGATGCGCAGGCTAAGGGCGAAACGATTAACTCTCAAAAGACGGCATCAGGTACTGGCTACAACGTTACTCATGACCTGGTGAATGAGTATGAAGTAAATGACCCGCGTAAAGATTTCTCTGTTAAGTATGCGAACGATCCTATTGTTAAAGACTGGTTTATTACCAAGTTTAGAGATGCCAGTTCTACTGCAGGAAAAACCGGTTACGGTGGCAATGACTGGATCCTGATCCGCTATGCTGATGTTATATTGATGCTTGCGGAAGTGAATTTCTACAAAGGAAATACAACTGCAGCTATCCGGTATGTTGACATGGTAAGAGAAAGAGCCGGCATGCCATCTTATGCGGTATCAATGACTGATCCAACTTACAAGCAGAAGTTTCCAACGCTTAAACTGGCAATCCTGCATGAAAGAAGAGTGGAGCTTGCATTTGAACATCACCGCCTGTTTGATCTGTTGCGTTTCTTCACAATAGACGAACTGGTAGCATATATGCACACTAAAAACCAGGCGGACTGGGGACTTGCGCAAGTATCCAACTTCGGAACAAAAGACAGATATTATCCCATTCCGTACTATGAAACAATTCTCGATCCGGTGAAGATGTATCAGAATCCGGGATACTAGGGTGTAAGTACGAAGTTAGAAGTACGGATTACAAGTACATAAGTGTGGCAGCGTTATGAATATGTTAGATGTACGGTGTACGATGTACGATGTTTGGGACACCCGCTGGTTTAAGCGCAGGAATAGTGTGATAAAGCAGTTTGTTGTTAATAGAAAAAGCTGCTGGAAATTTTCCGGCGGCTTTTGTATTTTTTTTAAAAAGAAAACTAATAATGAAACCTGTTTACCTAAAACTTTGTAACCCGCACCTGATACATCGTACATCGTACACCGTACACCGTACATTCTAAAGTTTTTGCAGCCAGTCGTAAACAAAATCCGCATCGCCTTGCCACCCGGGTTGTCCTAGCACAAAGTGATTTCGGTTAGGAAATTCTTTGTATTCAAGGATTGAGCCGTTCTTTTTGTATGCATTGTAGTTCCTGCGGTTCAGATGAGCAGGAATAATATTATCGGTGCTGCCTGCTGTTATCAGCAATGGTGGGTGGCTCTTTTTGAAATCAACTTTTGCCGCCTTGCTCAAACCACCTCTGGCAACTGTTTTTGATTCCGGGATAGTAAATTGTTCATAAGCTGTTTTTTGTTCTTCCAAAGGCATGGTGTTTACAAAAGCATATTGCCAGTCTTTAAAAGACATCAGGTAAGTCTTTTTTAAAGATGTAAATAATCCCAGGGATTTCCACCCGCCTTTAAGAAACGAAAACTCATAAGGGAATACACCAAGCGGCGGAACCGGATGTATGGCAACTCCTGCGGCAGCAAGTCCCCTGTTCACGATAATCTGGGTGATCAGGCCACCAAGTGAATGACCAATAACAATAGGCTTGTCGGGGAAACTGTTAACCACATCAACATAGGAGTTAATTACTTCATCCAGTGTAAGCAGCGCCAGGTCTACATCATCCGGCTGTCTGTTTCTTAATTCTGCGGCGGTTCCGTTTTTATATGGCCAGGGCGGAGCGACTGTTGAATACCCTCTGTTTTCAAAGTAGGTACGCCATTCGTCCCAGCAGCCATTTGTAACAAATGCGCCGGTGACAAAAACAATTTGTTTGGTTTTAAGTGTTGCCATTGAGTATGATTTTAAAAGATATGATGCCTGGTATTCAAAAGATGACCATCTGACTTTTGTATGCCGGCTACTTCTTCACTGGATCTCCTTTACGAAAGACTTTGATGGCTGTGTATTACGTGTAGCTGTTAAATAAAGTACTGTTTTGCGGAAAATTTATCCGCACCAGTTCCGGGAAATATTTGCTGACGCCTCGAAAAAAATATGATAATAAATCTATCGCTTTTCAGCCGTATTGTCAAGTGATCCCTGGCGATTGCATCATTATTTTTTTGTATTGCCTGTAGTTTTTAACTCTGCAAACATCAGCGCATTTTGTTCAAATTTATTTTTTAGATCAGCTCTGTTCAATGTATATGATGCGGAATCATTTGTACATATTACGGGTGCAATAGCGTGGCCCTCGTTTCATCTGCCATCCTTAAAAACACCTTAAACGTGTGAAGTATAACTTCGAACTCACAACTTATGCAAGTTTATTCTGTTTACATTTGACAGGAACACCAGCCTGCCAGTCATAAAATTTATAAGATGCTTGCCGACAGAAAACTCAAGGCCTTTATTCCAACAGTTGATGCGGAACGGGCTAAACACTTTTATAAAGATATTATCGGGCTAAAACTATTATCCGAACAGAAGTATTTCCTGGATTTCAATGCACACGGAAGTCTGTTGAGGATAATATCTGTTGAGACCTTTACGCCGCAGCCGTTTACGGTGCTTGGATGGGTTGTGGACGATATTTTTGCTACCATTGAAGAGTTGAATACAAGGGGAGTGTTCTGTGAAAAATATGAGTTTTTTGAACAGGACGACCTTGGAGTCTGGATTTCACCTGCCGGTTTTAAAGTGGCATGGTTTAAAGATCCGGACGGAAATTTACTTTCGATAAATGAAGATGTTAGTAGTTAGACTTTCACCGGGTGTTTCTTGTTTGAAATCCAAAATATGGTTACACAGAGTTGCACGGAGGTGGCACAGAGTTACACAGAGAATAATAGCTTTGCTCAAAAAATACAGCCGAAGCTTTTTGTGACTGCTACAAAAACTCCGGCTGATGTTGTGAAAAACAAAGGGTTTCAGGGCCTGCTATAAGACATCATTTATTGTTAAGTGCTGCTGTTATAGTTGAAGCATTCGTGGTTGCGCCCCATTGCTTGTTTGGCTTGGGCCCCATCTCCAACACAAGTGTACCTCCGTTAATCAGTTGCTCATGTGTAAACCAGGGTGTAGTTAATTCTTTGCCGTTCATGGTTGCGCGTTGTATGTATTTATTCACCACAGAACAATTGTTTGCGATAAGTTTAAATTGTTTTCCATTATCTAAACGAATGGTCACTTTACTAAATACCGGGCTGCCTATAGTGTAGACAGGGATGCCGGGTGTCACAGGATAAAAGCCCATGCTCGAGAATACAACAAAAGCTGTCATACCACCACCATCTTCATCGCCGGGAATGCCAAATACATTATCCTTGAACCATAGATCCAATAACTGTCTTACTGCATTCTGTGTCTTCCACGGTGCACCTGCATAATTGTACAAATACGGTATGTGAAAGCTGGGCTCATTACCCATTGAGTATTGTCCTACGAGGCCTGTTGCGTCCGGAAATTTATACCAGAAATCATGTTTGGATCGCCCGAGATCTTCGCGGAATAACTGGTCTAACCTGGCCTCAAAAGATTTGGCACCGCCCATTAAATTGATAAGTCCGGGGATATCTTCCTGTACCTGCCACATATATGTCCATCCATTGTTTTCATCGTAATAATCCCTGCCACCCGGGCCACCGTCAAATTTTGGATCGATATTGATCCACTCTCCCTTATCATCTTTTGGTAAAAAGAATTTGCGATCATTGTTCCAAAGCGTTTTGTAATTAAACCCGCGTTTGGAGAATTGTACGTAGTCATCATTTTTACCCAATTCTTTTGCCAGCTGCGCTGCAGCCCAATCATCATAACTCGCGCCAAGCGTAACGGCTACAGCCTGGCGGCTCTCAAAAGGATGTACCTCCGCAACAGTATCTTTTACACCAGGGGCAAGTGCAGGGTAGTATCCGTTGGTATGATAGTAGTCATCCAGTATAGTTTTCGGACCGTTGCGCCAGGGGAGAAGCGTTGCATCCGTGGCATTCTTTTTAATGCCCTCAAACGCCGTTTGTATGTCGTAATTTTTCAGACCTTTTCTATACGCATCAAGAAATATGACCGAAGAATGAAAACCATTCATGCAAGCATGATCGCCAAACAGGACAGGAAACGTTGGCATCCATCCGCTCTGTTTGTACATGCGAACGTATGACTGTAGCATGTCTTCTTCCTGCGCAGGATGAAGTATCATGCGCAAAGGATGCAATGCAAGATAAGTGTCCCATGACCAATCATCCACATAAAACGGACGCGGATCTTTGTTGATCTGTTTGTTGTAGCCGCTATAGTAGAAAGAATCTTCGCTAATATCTACCATACGCTCGTGCGTTCTGTATAGTGCAGTATAGAAAGAACGTTTTTGCGCTTCAGTTCCCCCCTCCACCTGTATTTGAGACGCGATGGAAGCCCATGCCTTTTCAGCATTTTTTTTTACTGCTGAAAAGTCTTTGCCTTTTATTTCTCTATCAAAATTTTTTCTGGCCTGTTCAGCACTTACAAAACTGATAGCATATTTAAGTTCGACAGCATTAATACCCGCAGGAAAACTGATATAAGCCTTTGCAAATTTTCCTGAAACGTCTGTTCCATTTTTTAACTGGCCGTTGTCTACAATACCCGTTGTTCCCTTTGAATTAAATACGCCATATACGTAAACTTTTATATCATCATGGTAGGTCTCTACACCCTCAATTTCATTACCGGCAATAAATTTCCATGTTGATTCTCCATTGTTATAATTGGTGAACAAGAGATTTCCCGGTGTATTCTTTGGAAAAGAAAAACGATAAAAGCCTGTTTTCTTACCCGGCGTAAATTCTACAGTAATTTCATCATTCAACAGGTAAGTGGAATAATACCATGGGCGTGTTATCTCCAGGTTATGATCATAGGGCATGCGTTGTCTCCATTGATCTACAAATGGAACGCCAATTGATGGCTTAATTGAAAAAACTTCTCCCAGTCTATGTGATACAATGGTTAAAGGAAAGCTTGAGATCTGATCATCCAAATAATCTTTTCGCATGGGATACATGCGTATTACCTGATTGGGTATTTGAACTGTTGGGCGGGTTGGTTCAAGCAATTGCCCAATATTACCAATAGTTGGATCAATATACTTAAGGTTGTCTGCACCTGTAAACGTTTGCGTTGGTGATTGTGAAAAAAGAGACGATTGCAACAGCAAACCAAACAAATACAGGCATGATATTTTTTTCATGACAATCATTTTAATAATAATGTATCAACATTAAAATTAGCTGAATAAAATTTTAGCAATAAACCGAAGATTATGTAGCCTGATTTAAGACAGCCAAAAGGAATGCTTGATAATTTTGAATTTTGACTTTTTACTTAGTACTGGTAATATTTCTTTAATACACAAAGCAATGCCTGGTGCTTTCGCACCGGCATTACTTTGATCGTATAAATTAATATCCGTCATTCTGTTTCCAGGAGGGGTTCAATGTCATCTCCGAGAAAGGAATGGGAGCAAGATATTTTTGACTCACATTTGTGCCACCAGGAATTTCGTTTTCTTTCTTATCCCTTGCGGCAATAACTTTTGGCAGCAGTTGTAATCGCACAATATCAAACCACCGCATACCAAATTCGCCTGCAAATTCGTATGCACGTTCGTATACTACTGAATCTCTGAACGCAGTTTGTGAAAGGCCCGGCGTTAATGGGTTTTCTCCTGCACGTTTTCTCACTTCATTAATTGCCGCATAACTCTCAGCTGTAGGCGCACCGCCAGCCATTGCTGATGCTTCTGCAAAGCCTAGCAACACCTGTGGATAACGAACAATGATGGTCTCCTTGTTTGTACTGGGCTGCATGGTTGCAATGGAATTATCTCCTTCACTTACACCATCTGCTGTTCCATTAGAGATTAAGCCTTGTCTGAATTTTTTGTAGTAAGGATGCTGAGCATGCGTTTTATCTGAATTCCATGGAACAAGTGTGTAAGTTGTGTTGTCTGCATTTCTCAGCTTTATTGTAGTGTAGAAAGTCAGGTCTGTTCTCTTACACACAGGTGCATTTTTATAAAAATTAATCTCAGGGTAAAAATCATCCCAGCCGCTGGATCCGTCCAGCGCCACTTCTTCTAACGGTACACTGGTTGAACCAAAGCTTCTGTTGGGCAGGTTTCCGGCAACACTGTATTGCAAAGCAAATATGCTTTCTGCATTGTTGTTGGTAGTGAACACCTGGTCGTAAGAGGTGTTGGTATTGTACACACCTGACTGCATTACTATCTTGGCTTCGGATGCAGCGAGTGCATAATTTTCCGTTTTGTTCAACGGCCATCCCGCCATTGTTAAATACACATCAGCCAACACTGCACTTGCAGCGTAACGGTTGGGCTTTCCCTGTACCTTATCTGTTCCGAGCATTGTTTTGGCCTGTTGCAAATCGCTGATAATTGCAGCATAGACAGAATCAACAGAACTTCTTGCCGGACGTGTAGACACATCTATTGATCCCAGTACGATTGGTAAAGGACCAAATGTTCTTACAAGATAATAATAACACAGGCCGCGAAGGAAATACGCCTGTCCTGCAGATTCATTCTTTTGCTGTTCTGTTGAATTTACTTTTGCATAGTTCTCAATAATGTTGTTCGCATTATAGATCGTTTGCCATGGGCCGTTCCACTCTGCAGGAAGACTGCTGTTGGTTGCACTACCTGTTAATTTGTCAAACTCACGAAAATCACCCTTATTCAAACCAGGGTCAGTTGTAAGATCATCGGATCCGAAGTATGATGTCATTTTACTTGTAAAGCCCCATGCGCCATCTCTTGCAAGTTGTATGTACATGCCTGATACTGCTGCATCAAGGTCACTTTGTGATTTGAAATAGGTGACCGGTGTAATGCTTGCCTTGGGATCCTCTTCCATGTATTTTTTGCATGCAGTTATCTGCAATGCGCAAACGGCCATTACAAAGAAAGTTAGTATGGAATATGTTGTTTTCATTTTTTATACTTTTTACTATTACCCTTATTTTATTTGACGTTTACAGAGGCGCACGATTACAATGACATTCTTACGCCGAATGTGTACGATTTAGGATTGGGAATAACGCCAAACTCCTGTCCCTGCGAAATCGCGTTGCCTGTAGGCTGTTGGTCAATCTCAGGATCATATCCTTTGTAAGGAGTCATCACCCAAAGGTTTTGTCCGCTTATATAAACTTCGAGGCTTGTCAAATGCAGGCTTCTTAAAACGCCTGGAGGCAGGTGATAGGAAAGGGAAATATTTTTCAGTTTTGTATAGCTTGAATTATATACGTAACGGCTGCTGTTGTTATAGTTGTGACTGGAGCCGCTCCATGCAGGATTGTTGGTTTCGTTATGTGGCGTCCATAAATTCTCCGGAACAGCTTCAATGGTTGTTGCATTCTTCATGTCGCCAAGACCGCCCCACAAATAAGCAAGTGTTTGAGAGAATACCTGGCTGCCTTGCTGGCCCTGGAACATAAAGGTCAAAGTAAAATCTTTGTAGCTTATGTCGTTTATGAAGCCATACGTGTAGCTGGGCGTTGCATTACCTAGCGGCATCCAGTCGTCGGCAGTGTATGCATGATCACCGTTTAAATCCTGGTACTTAGCATCACCGGGTTTCATTCCGAATTTAGATGCTTCTGTAGCTTCATCAGCTTTCCATGTGCCAAGGAATTTGTAGCCAATAAATTCACCCAGTGGCTGTCCGATCTTGATGACTGAGTTGAACGTGTTGTTACCACCTATTGCAAGTATATTATCCAATCCACCAAGATCGATCACCTTATTCCTGTTGATAGATACATTCAGGTTTGTGTTCCATCTTAGGTTTTTGGTGCTTATTGGTGTTCCTCCTATGCCAAACTCTATCCCTTTATTGGAAAGGCTTCCCACGTTTGCAGCATAGCTTCCGCCACCAAGGTATTGCGGCGCCTGGTTATTGTATAAGAGGTTAGTTACTTTGCTGCTATACGCATCAACTGTAAACGTTAAACGTCCTTTCAGGAAAGCAGCGTCAATCCCTGCATCGTAAGTTGCTTTATTTTCCCATCTTAATGAAGTAGATACCGGTGTGCCTAATGAAACTGCAACACTTGGTGTGCTGTTGCCGCCATTATAGTAGTAAGCATTTTGGCCGTTTCCACCGCCAATATTAATAACTGGTATGGTTGAGTAAGGCGCCACGGCCTGGTTACCTGTTTGGCCATATGTCGCACGGACCTTTAAGTCTGAAAAGAAATCAGACTTCTGCATAAAGTTTTCTTTCTTGACGTTCCATGCTACACCAATGGATGGGAACGTACTGTATTTCTGGGCAAGATGTGAAGATCCGTCAGTTCGAACGCTTGCAGACAACATATACTTGTCTTTATATGAATAGAACAAACGGCCCATATAAGAGATCAACGCGTCTGCGGTATACCCTGAGCTTGTGTTCTGAGTAGAACCAAGGCCGAGGTTGTAATAGCCCAGAGAATAAGTTGAAAGATTTTTTGCAGTTGCATTTACTGAAGTATTCTGTCCTGATGAAAATTCATACAGACCTGTTACTGTAATCGCATGATCGCCAAAGTTGTGTTTGTAGGTAAGATAGTTACTGGTTAAGAAACTCCTGAACCTGTTAGAGTTTACCTGTGCATTATCTGTCTTGCCGTCGTAGGCGCTGGTGCCCGGGCCGTCAACCCGCTGTCCGTAACCCATACCAAGTGAATACACGTTGGTTGAAGTAAAAGTCAGGTCATTCAGCATGCGATAGGTAATTACACCTGTACCTGAAAGATTGGTGTTAATGTTATCATGCGCCTGGCTTTCAGCCTGTGCTATCGGATTAAATTGGATTGAAGCATACTTGGAGTGTGTGATATAGTTGCCATTGGCATCACGAATAGGGGAGGTAGGATCCCATTCTACTGCCTGGTTAAAC
Source organism: Danxiaibacter flavus (assembly GCF_041060425.1). Classification (NCBI taxonomy): domain Bacteria; kingdom Pseudomonadati; phylum Bacteroidota; class Chitinophagia; order Chitinophagales; family Chitinophagaceae; genus Danxiaibacter; species Danxiaibacter flavus. Next base: position 344,911 of record NZ_JAULBC010000003.1, on the reverse strand, counting down.
GGATCGCCAAGTCCTCCGCCATAATCATTATTGTGGCTCTGCGGAATGGTTGCCACCGCAATAACTTTCAGGTTGATCTTGTTGCTCACCTTAACATCAACATTTGATCTGAATGAAGTTCTCTTGTACCATTGGTTAAGAATAATACCAGGTTGATCAAGATAACCCATAGAAAAACGGTAGCGTGCAATATCTGTTCCGCCGGAAAGATCCAGCTGATAGTTCTGCACCCATGGTTCTGTATGCAAAGCTCTCTGCCAATCTGTGCCTTGTTTTGCTCCGCTTTTGAAATCGGCAAGTTCCTGGTCGGTAAATGCAGGCGCACTTCCCTGTGCTACAAACTGCGCATTTACCGAACGGGCAAAATCATAGGGCCCCATCAGGTCAAGCTCTTTTGGAATTTTGTTTTTCTGCACCCATGCGCCAAATCCAAGTTTCGGTTTTCCTGATGCGCCGGATTTTGTCGTGATCAGAACAACGCCATTAGAACCCCGTGAACCGTAAATTGCAGTGGACGCAGCATCTTTAAGAATTTCTATATTTTCAACGTCATTCACATTTACATCAGATCCGCCGCCAATGTCGCCATCAATAACATACAATGGTTCAGTAGAGCCGGTAATTGAATTCGCACCTCTTATCTTAACCTTAAGTCCTTGTCCGGGCTGGCCATTGGGACTGATTACCGCAACGCCTGGCGTGGTACCTTGTAATGCCTGCTCTATTCTAACCAAAGGACGTTTGGCGATTTCTCCGGCTTTCACTGTGCTGCTGGCACCAGTTACATCTTTTTTTCGTTGAACGCCGTAGCCTATAACAACAACATCATTCAACGCCTGCACATCCTGCTGCAATTGAATGGAAAGGCCCGAACGGTTCCTGACTGAATATTCCTGCGGGAGATAGCCAACAAAAGTTATTGTTAGCACGGGATTTACCTGGGTGCCGGTATTGATCTCGAAGTTCCCGGATTCATCCGACACGGTATTGACTGTGGTTCCCTTGAGTGTGACAGTGGCACCGGCGAGAGGTTTGTTCGCCTGGTCTGCTATTTTACCTGTCACAACTTTGCCCTGTGAATAACCAACAATAAAGCTGACTATCAACAACGGGAGCAATAGAATTTTTTTCATACACAAGCAATTGTTTTTTGGTTTGTAATGGGGCTAAAAGTAGATGTGAGGGTCTTAATAGGCCGGCTAATAAACGATTAATGAAAGGGTTAATAAATGTTTTTTTTGAAGATTTTCTGCTGTTAACCGCTTAATTAACCTTGTTAACCGGCTATAACGGGGGTGGATTTGCTAAATCAATCCTGATATGCAATACATGAATACTGGTTTTCAAGATGTGTTTGTAAATTTCCTCGCCTCAGTTTTTCCTAAAGCCCTATTTTCACGGAAATTTTTGATTGTTTTCGAGTTTTTTGGCGATTGTTTCCTGTTATAATGAAATATAGTGAGCTAAAAGACCTTTACTTTTATGGCTGCTTATGGCGAGATATATTTTTTGTACTCTGATCTTACTGGCTTTAAAGTTGAGCTGTTTTGGACAGTCTTATGGATTGTTGTTCAACAGTCACGAAGTTGTATTGGAAAAAAGGACCTCACTCGACGTTTCGCCCGGAGATTCAATATGTCTTGATAAGAATTTTCAACTGGAATTCCAGTTTAATTTCATACCCAATCACGCCATTTATTTCGGTTATATCTTCCGCCTTATCAGCAACAACAGCCAGAATGTTGATCTGATATACGATCAGCCTTCCTCTTCTTTCCGGTTAATTGCCGGTGAAAATTTTGCGGGGATCACTTTTACCATTGACAGCTTGTTGCTATATAAAAAGTGGAACAAGATTGCCATGAATTTTGACCGGGAAAAGCATATACTGCAATGTTCGGTCAACAATAAAACAGTTGGTAGTGGTAAGCTTCCTCAGTTGGGGAGCTGTTTTAAATTCCTGTGGGGAGCCAATGATTATCTGAAATTCAAAACGCGGGATATTCCGCCGATGCAGGTAAAAGATATTCGGATCTCCGAAAACAATACACAAAAATACTTCTGGCCATTGGACGAAACTTCGGGGGACATCTGTTATGATAAGATCAATCACAAAGCCGCCACCGTCAAGAATCCTGTATGGATAAAACCACGCTACCAGCGTTGGGAAAATGCAGGCTCATTAACTATGAATGGTTATGCCGGCGTCGCTTACGACGCAAAAACGGATAAACTTTATATAACAGGTTCCGATTCTGTGTACACTTACTCATTCAAAAGTGGAATACAAATTGACGGTTCGGCGAGCAAGCACCAGAATTTCCTCGTTGGTCACCAGGAAATTTATGATACTTTAAATAACCGGTTGCTTGATGTTTACCTCGATTCTCAGAAAGTGACCTCCTATGATTTTAACGGACAGCACTGGAGTGCCAATTTTCCATCGGGACATGTGGCGATCACCCGGTACTGGCACGCCAATAAATTTATATCGCCTGCTGATAGCTCGTTGTACATGATTGGCGGGTATGGCTATCTCAGATATAAAAACCTCGTAAAAAAATATGATTTCAATACAAAGCAGTGGGACAGTATAGTGCCGGGCGGTGATTATTTTACACCGAGGTATCTCGCAGCGCTTGGAACAGATGCGGCTGGGAAACACGCCTATATAATAGGAGGATATGGCAGCCAGACCGGTGATCAAATGCTTGATCCTAAATATTACTATGATTTTTTCAGATTTGATGTGCGCGATAAATCGTTTAAAAAGCTATATACATTCAAGCCTTCCGGTGAACCCTTCACTTTTGCGAATAGCCTTGTGATTGATGAGGAGACGAATAGTTACTATGGCCTGCTATTTCCCAACGACAGTTTTAATTCAAAACTTCAACTGCTGCGCGGCTCGCTAAAAGATTCGAGCTTTACTATATTAGGTACATCCATTCCATATAGTTTTCACGATGTACAATCGTTTGCAGATCTGTACTATTCTCCTGTTAATAACAGGCTGATCGCGGTGACAATGTTCTATACACCCGAAGATGTGAAAGAGCAACGTACGGAAGTAAAGATCTATACGTTAAATTTTCCGCCTGAACCATTGGATGCTGTAGAATTACAGAATGCTGCAAAGGGTAGTTCCAAATGGATCTGGATATTGGCAGGAGCTTTGATTATTGCACTTGGGTTAATAGCAATCCTGAAACGTAGACGCGTAACAACCCAACCGCAAGCTCAAAACACAGATACGCCGCCCGTTGTTACCCGGGAAGAAACACTGCCGGCAATTAGCCTGCCACAGGGGCAAAGTCATAACGGAAAAAAAATTACCTCAACTATTTATCTGTTCGGGCAATTCCAGGTTTTTGATAAAGAAGGAAATGATGTTACAAAATTGTTCACACCTTTGTTGAAAGAGCTTTTCCTCATCATATCAATATATACCATTCACAATGGAAGAGGTATCTCATCACAGGGATTAAATGAAATACTTTGGTATGATAAATCCATCAAGGATGCAAAAAACAACCGTTCTGTAAATATTGCGAAACTGAAAGGGATACTTGAGAAAATTGGTGACTGTGTAATCAATAAGGAATCGGGTTACTGGCAGATTCAAAACGATAATAAAACTGTCCATATAGATTATGAACAGTATGCTGCGCTGCTCCAAAATACATCGTTGCCTCCAAAAGAGTATATGGCACTTGTGAGCGACATCATAAAACGAGGTTCATTCCTGTCGCAAACAGAATATAACTGGCTGGATAATATTAAGTCAGATATCTCTAACTCTGTTATTGATATTTGTGTTGGCTTTATTAAGACACAGGATATTTCCAAAGAGCCTGAATTTATTATTGAAGTAACCAACTACATTTTCCATTTTGATCAGCTGAATGAAGATGCGCTGATCTATAAATGCAAGTGCTTTATCCAACTAAAACGTCATACGCTGGCCAACAACAGTTACCTGAAATTTATTAAGGATTATAAGGATATTTATGGAGAAGATTTTAGTAAGTCGTTTCATGATGTAATTGCGTAGAGAAAGTCAAAATTCAAAAGTCAAAATTCAAAAAAATCCTCACCGGATGTGCAGAGTAAATGTATTTGCGATTACCTTTCCGGGTGATCTCTGTGTAACTCTGTTAGTTCTCCGTGGCACTCTGTGTAACTGTATTTCTCCTTGAGTGTTTACTTTTGAATTTTGACTTCTTAATCCGGCTCAAACAGCGAAGTTCTCTCCACAAATTCCGGTTGTGTTGTTTTATCGAAAACATAATTTTCAATAACCAGGTAATCCATTTCGGTTCGCATAAAACAACGGTAAGCATCAATGGGAGTGCATACAATTGGCTCGCCGCGAACATTGAATGAAGTATTGATCAGCATACTACAGCCAGTCAGCTTTTTAAAATCATGGATCAGTTGCCAGAATTTTGGATTGCTGGTTTTATCTACCGTTTGTACGCGCGCGGAAAAATCAAGATGAGTAATAGCAGGAACATCCGATCGTAAAGAATTTAATCTTGCGTACATATCTGTTTGTTCGTCAAATGACACCAACGGCTTACGCAGATGCTCCTTTAAGTAAGCAACAAAAAGCATGTAAGGCGATGGAAATGCATTTTCGAAATAACATGAAGCATCCTCGGCCAAAACGCTTGGTGCAAAAGGTCTGAAACCCTCGCGTGATTTTATTTTCAGGTTCAACTGTTTTTGCATGGCCGGATTTCTCGGGTCGGCGAGAATACTCCTGTTGCCAAGTGCGCGCGGCCCGAATTCCATTCTCCCCTGGAACCATCCAACAACTTTGCCATCAGCTATTTTTTTACTAATTGCGGAAGTAAGTTGTTCGAAAGAATCATAGCGTTCTGCAGTCGCACCATACTTATGCATTATGCGGCTGATATTTGCAACATCAAATTGAGGCCCGAGATACGCAGCCTGCATCTTGTCAGTAGAAATATATTTTCTTTCTTCATTCGCCCAGATGTGCCATGCAGCAAACGCTGCTCCTAAAGCTCCGCCAGCATCACCCGCTGCCGGCTGGATCCAGACATTTTCGAATATCTTTTCATTTACAAGTTTACTGTTGGATACACAGTTAAGTGCAACACCACCGGCCATTACCAGGTTTTTACTTCCGGTGATCTCTTTCGCCGTACGTGCTAATCTTATTATAATCTCCTCAAGGGCTTGCTGAGCTGCAAGTGCCAGGTTCATGTGAGATTGATTCAATGCGGCTTCCGGTGCTCGTCTTGCTAAACGCAGAGCGGACTCCCATTTGGCATCATTTGTCATGGTTAGCCCCGCTGCATAATTGAAGTAATCCATATTAAGAATAACGGAGCCATCTTGACGCAGGTCGACAATCTCCTCAAAAATTTTTTTCTTAAAGTTTTCCGTTTCCAGTGATGCCGCATTACCGTAAGGGGCGAGTCCCATTAATTTATACTCACCGCTGTTCACCTTAAAACCAAGGTAGTAGGTGAATGCTGAATACAACAAACCTATTGAATGAGGAAATTGCAGCTCACGCAGTATTTTAATGGATTTTCCACTGCCATGGGAAATTGTTGTTGTTGCCCATTCTCCCACACCGTCAATCGTAAGAATCGCAGCATCTTCAAACGGAGACGGATAAAAGGCACTGGCGGCATGCGATAAATGATGTTCTGGAAACAGAACCGGCACTTTGTTGCTGATCTGCTTTAATTCTTTTCGTAACGCTTTTTTTATGAATAATTTTTCTTTGATCCAAACCCGCATTGCTTTAAGAAAGCTTGAAAGTCCTTTCGGCGCAAATGCATGGTATGTTTCAAGTAATCGTTCAAATTTCAGCAACGGCTTGTCATAGAAAGCAATTGCGTATAAATCTTCCGCAACAAGTCCAGCCTCTTGCAACACATATTCAACAGCATTTTTGGGGAAGGAAGCATCATGTTTGATGCGTGTAAAACGTTCTTCCTGGGCTGCGGCAATTATTTCTCCATCAACAATCAATGCCGCTGCACTATCATGATAAAATGCCGAAATGCCAAGTATCGCTTTTCCCAATTCTTTAAAATAATGTGTAAATAAATGGAGCCAGGGCAGGCACGCTTGTCATGACAGTTAAAACTGCGAGTAAAAGAAGAATAATGAATAATGGCAACAGCCAGAATTTCTTCCTTGTTCTCAAAAAGTATAAAAGCTCCTTTACAAATTCCATAACGCAAGCTTAAAATGTATGCTGAAAGTTAATAAATATTGCAGCAATTGTTTTTTTGATTTGAACACTCATTTAATTAGTCTAAAAAGTATGTTCAAAGTCTTTGGCTGAATAAGCATGATCTCTTGTTAACATTACAGAGTCTCCACTTTTCTTAAACGCCTTTATTTTCATGCCGTCTGCTCCACGTAATTTCCGGATCAGGCCAACAGGTGTTACTACAAGAAAATAAATAATGGTCAATATAACCTGCGAGCTGATGCTGCTTAATATTTTAGCCAGTCCAAACCAAATAACCGTAAACGGATAAAATGCTAATGGAACAATAAGCGAGACAAGACAGAGCAGCATGATGACTATTACATAACCATTTTGTTTGTTGAATAAAGCCAGCATCGCCATAACGAGTATGGCAACAACGCCGAACTCAATACACTGTTTTTTTGTGACAGGTTCGAATATTTTCTTAATGGATTTCATGATGTGTCTGCACGTTTTGGAGTTGTGAAAGTAACAATAAGGCGTCTTTATTTTTACTATCGGCCCGCAAAACTTTCTCCACGTATTTTGATGCCACATCTTTATTGCCCATTTTATAGTAATTACCGGCAATTTGATTTAACGCTTCGACATTTACGGAATCGCGGTTAAATTTATTCTGGAGACCGATAATATCTGTCGCGAGATTTTTGATGGGCATAAGTGCATTGCCGCCACCGTTGCGTATTGCAAAATCAAGATATGGGATTGCTTCTGCGGGCCTGTCCTGTTTAAAATATAAAACAAACAGGTAGCGGGCTTTGTCCACTGTAGGCGACAACGCAAACGACCGTTTAAAATAATAGGCTGCAGCAGCTTCGTCATTTAACTGCCCGCACAAATTTGCGGTGCTGGTGTAATACAATTCTTCAGTTGGATGTTCAAGCACCTGGCCTTCCATAACAAGCCTGGCTTTTGCCAGGTCCTTGATTTGTATGTAGTGTTCGTACAATTTTTCATTTGCATCAGGCCAGGTCAGCGTGTTGCCGGCGACATCATATGCAAGTCTTTCTTCAAAAGTTTTAACGGGTAATGAGTCACCGGTTGCTGTACTATTCAGCACTTCTGTGCCTTTAAAGGGCCAGGTTCTTTTTAAATGTTCAATTTTATAAAGCCCGGCTAAAGAATCTACCTGGCTTACCGGCATCGACTGTAATAACTGATCGAAGCTGATTTCGTTTTGCTGTTGAACGGTGATGAATCTTTGTTTTTTCATCACTTCATAGAGTGCATCAGATAACAATGCATAACCACGAAGATTGGGGTGCACATGTTCCAGCACAAACTCATTTCCAATTATATTGCCTTGCGATCTGTTCTTAAAAGCAGCCTGTGCATCTACGAGGAATGTATTCGGATGTTTCTTACACAATTGCCTGATGATATTGTTTATTTGCTGTGGTGCTCTGAATCGCAATGCATCCAGGTCGGTTGCTTTGTTGAAATTAGCGCCAGCCGTATTGAAGTTTTGTTGTTGATAGGCAAGTCTTCCGAGAAAAAATGAACAGTCGGCATTACCAGGAAACAATTTGGCAGCCTGGCTGAAGGATGCGAACGCAACAGCAGAATCATTCTTTTCAAATGCTTTCAAGCCGTCATTAAACAGTTGTTGAAAAGCCGGAAGTTTAAGGCTGTCAGGCGTAATGCTGATAAATGGTTTCATGTCTTTTTCGTTGCTGACCAACGTGCTGATGAATACCGGGATGTTGTGCTGGTTCAACACATCCAGCGTTGCATCCATATTGGTTTCAAATTGCTTTATTCCGCGGGTATAAAGTGCAGATCCATAGGGGATCTGCTGATCAGCAACCATGAATTCCATGCGGGTTTTACGCGCAGGAATATCCTTGCTTTTAAAAGTGCCGGCTAATTTTTCATACGTATTGGTAAAAAGTTGTACAACTTTTAAGGACCGTAGTGCAAGTGTTAAGTAAACAAGCAACGGTGAGCCGCCGGCCTTGTCAGTGGAGCCAACTCCCAATGCGCCATAGTATTCATTATGGCCTGAGTAGATCAATACAGCATCGGGTTGATAGTTTACAAGCTCTTTCGCAAAGCCAAGCACCGTATATGAGTTGACAGCGGTTAATGAGAGATTGATGATCTCGAAATTCTTTTCAGGAAAGCTGCGCATCAAGCGGTATTGCAGCCAACGGTGGAATGAGCCATTGTGAAAATAGGGATAGCCAATGGTTGTGGATTCACCCAGCACAAAAATGCGCATGGTATTTTCATCTTTTTCTTTCTTAAACGGTTCGATATTGCCTGTGGTGGCAATTGTCTGGTTGCTGAAATATCTTTTAGAAGCTTCCGGATTTAAAACAAGGTAATTGTTATCAGCTTTGTACTCAATAAACAGATCCGGATTATAGCCATAACCAGCCAGCCGCAGTATAAGCTCTAACACCATTAAAATAAGAAATGGCATTAGTATGCCGATGGCTTTAAACGCTATCAATTTCTTTCGGGAAATATTTTTTTTATTAGTATGGTTATTGTTATGCATGCAAGCAACCGGTTATTATTGTGTTATTTAAGTACGGTATTATAAACTCTGTGTCTTCTTTTGTCTTTTCTCTGTGTAACAAAAAATACAGTTACACAGAGAGCCACGGAGAAGACACAGAGTTACACAGAGTGTCTATTATTTGCACATCTGCACATTCGCACATTCACTCATTTACATCATTTTACCGCAGACTGCTTCCTTTCCGGCAGCGCAAAGTTTAGCGGAATTTCTCCCCGCAAAGTTTTCGCTGCCTGACCTGTAAGCCAGAGATACTGGTCAGAAGGTTTACCATCCATCGATAAAAATGAAACAGTGCCACCTTTTGTCACCGGTGGTGCATCTGTACATTTAAAGATGGCCGTACCTTCATTCACCTCGTCAAACATGGCGACATACAGGCTTTTAGCGCCTGTTTTTATTGCTGTTGTAATTAATTGCCAGTAGAAGCGTCCGCCCTGGCGTGGGATGCTGCCAACAGGTTTTATATCATCGGGAAAGGCATGGACACTCAGGTTATGCCAGCTAAAACCGGGATATACACACGGCACATAGTCGATATTGTTTTGCCTGCACCATTTCATGTCATCGGACATTACGTCCCGATAACGATCCATATCATTGTGCAGGAGCGGAGAGAACCTTTGCACAGCCCAGGGCATGATCATATCGGCCTGCTTAATCAGTTCATGCAGGTAAGCATCGTGTACGCAATCTGAGTTCAGATCCCTCCAAAAGGTCGGCACACCGAGCATAACAGTGCAATTGCCATATACCGGGTCATTTTTCAGAAAGCTGATGAGCCTTTCCAAACCAATATTTCTGATGTCGTAAGGGCGATCAGGAAAGCCAACACCCCATATAACGACCACCGGCTTGCCGCGATGGTGCAGGTATGTTTTCTCGCCTGGCTGGTTGGTGACTTTTAACTGGTCAACCAGGTATTTCCAGTCCTCGATAATAGCTGAGCAATCCTCTCCACTTCCCTTTAAGCCGGAAAGGTCATACATAACAGCAATGGCTCTTTTGTACTTAGAGGCTGCATCAAGTGCATATTTGAGTATCGTAGTTGATTCCTTTTTGCCCTCGCCTTCTTTTGTACTATTGAAAAAGCGCTGCATAAATACGCCGTCAACACCATATTGCTGCATCCATTTAAAATGGAGGTCTACGGTGCTTTGGTCCAATGAGCTGAAGAAACGGGCTTTTTTGCCGTCGGCCAGCACAAAGGGTGTTTCATATGTTTTTTCGTATTCGCTAACATCCGGCCATGCATCAATTCCGGATCTGTTTTCATCGCCATAGACAAAACGCTTGCCCATGCTTCCGTCACCTTGTGCCCGGAACCAACCCTGGTAGCCTGCCATTACGAGTCCATCGTAAGTTGGATACAAAGTGGAGGAACTGTGTTTGCTTTGCGCCGATGAAATTGCGGAAATAACTAAAAGTAAAAGACAACTGAAGAATGTTTTGTAACCATTAAAGCTCATAGCAGATCGTTTTAAACAGCCGTCCCGGAAAAAGTGTTAGCCGGAATTGACTAAAGCGTGGGACAAGCAATCAGGTTGTAAAACTAATTTTTGGCCTTAACGGAAGGGTTAATGAAAGAATTAATAAGCGGTTAATGGCGAAAAATGTTGAAAATAAAGAGGAAAAAGAAAGAAGAAGTATGGTTTTTGGAGGATGTTTAAACAACTGTATGTTTTTTTAAACCACAGAGTGAAAGGAGTTTGAGCACAGAGTTTCACCGTTTTTTTGCCACTGAAGCACAGAAGCACTGAGTTTGTTGCGGGATGTTTCTCGAGTTTCTTTCCGTGTCCTCTGTGAAAAAAAACTCTGTGGTTTCTGTGGTAAAAAAGAGCTTCTGAAAGTTGTTTAGCAACTACATTTTTTTAAACCACAGAGTGAAGGGAGTTTGAGGCACAGAGTTTCACGGTTTTTTGCCACTGAAGCACAGAAGCAGTTTCTTTCCGTGTCTTTTGTGAAAAAAACTCTGTGGTTTCTATGGTAAAAAAGAGCTTCTGAAAGTTGTTTAGCAACTACATTTTTTTTTAACCACAGAGTGAAAGGAGTTTGAGCACAGAGTTTCACGGTTTTTTGCCACTGAGGCACAGAAGCACTGAGTTTGTTGTGGGATGGTTTCTTGAGTTTCTTTCCGTGTCCTCTGTGAAAAAAAACTCTGTGGTTTCTGTGGTAAAAAAGAGCTTCTGAAAGTTGTTTAGCAACTACATTTTTTTTAACCACAGAGTGAAGGGAATTTGATGCACAGAGTTTCACCGTTTTTTGCCACCAAAGCACAGAAGCAGTTTCTTCCGTGTCTCTGTGAAAAAAAACTCTGTGGTTTCTGTCGTAAAAAGAATGAAATAGTTTTTTTTCACAGAGACCTGCCCTCCATTTTCAATTATCCCCGCCTGAATGACGTCAGTTGGGCAGGAATTTTCCATTGTCACTTATTTAACCAACATTTCCATCAACCTGTCATCTCTCTTATACACATCATCCCTGAAATTTACCATGCCGTTCGCATCCATAAAACAGGTGAAATAACCAATGTAAACCGGGATCTTTTTTTTCAGCGTTACATATTTTTCAGTGCCTGCATTCATTGCTTTATCAATTTTTTCAGGCGTCCATGATGAATCATAACGGAGCAGGCGGATAGCGAGTTGTCGCGGTTCGCTCACGCGGACGCATCCATGACTGAACGCTCTCTTATCTTCTCCAAATAACGATTTTGACGGAGTATCGTGAAGGTAAATGTTATTGGCATTGGGAAAAAGGAATTTAACCAGTCCCAAAGAATTGTTTTTTCCCGGCTTTTGTCTTACGTTGCCACCGTTCCATTCCATCCTGTGGTTGGCAAGGTAATTGGAATTGCGTTTCATGCCCGGCAAAATTTCTTTCCTGATAATGCTTGGCGGCACATACCAGTAAGGGCTGAATACTACGTATTGCATCATGCCACTAAAGATCACTGTTTTATTCATAGGCGTGCCTACAACTACGTTGCAGCCCCAGGCTATCTTTTTGTCTTCATAGTAGCTAAGTGTAAATGCAGGTATGTTCACTAAAATAAATTCATCCGAAATACTGTCCGCCGGAATCCAGCGAAGACGCTCCATGTTAACTATGATCTGCTCAATTCTTTTAGTAACTGGCACGTTCATTTCTTTTATCAGGCTGTTGTCGATAACTGCACTCTTTTTTAATCCGTGCGTTACCCTGAATTTATTTACTGCGGTGGCAAGAGCTGTATCAAATTTATTTCCCCCAGGTAGTGCGCCTGCATATCCATATAAAGTTAATTGCTGCCTGATGAGTGTTATTGTAGTTGATGTGTCATTAAGTTTTAATGTGGCCGGCTTTTTCAGTGATGGTATGGTAACCGCTGCATTTTGTTTTTCAATATCACGGTAACGTTGTAATGCATCTTTTAAACCGCGGTACTGTACAATAACTATATTGTTCGTATCAGGGGTCATAGCACCAGCTGTAAGATTCTTTTCAAGCAGTTCCGGGTAAGAGAGCTTTTTGCGCGGTAAATACCAGTTTAAGTTCTCCGCCTGGTTATTCAGCTTTCCTCCCCAAATGTTCTTTGCATAATTAAAATATTGTGCGGTGAGCATCAGCTCTGTTGTAATATCCGGAGCGCTGTCGTTTTTCAAACCCGAAGTATCATTATAGTGAATGAGCTTTAAGAAATCTTCTTTATAAGGAATAGTGTCAGTGATGCCATCCTCATCCGTTTTCATTAACCGGCCGATCAGAATGTTGGAAAGCTCGGACAACCCTTTCTTGTCATACCATACATAGTTGTAATGATTGGACGAATAGAATTTATAAATGTCCGGCGTGAACTCTTTGAATAAGGGCCTGCCTGCCACAAACCCACTTATACGTGTACTGTCAAGCGGAATTCCGGATGCCGGATTGAAATTCCCAATGATAAGAGAATCTGTATGTGTCGTTTTTGCTTTTGGATGTTGTTGCTGTTTGTTACTTGTTTGCCCATTACAACTTATGAAAATGAGTATGGTTACCACTTTAATGAATTGGCTTGCAGTAAAGTTGGTTATACGAGATGAAACGTTTTTCATTGAAAGCTTTTTCCGGTAAAAAGGCCGCGAATATTCTGCTTGTCAGCCCTAATGCAATTAAATAAATCTGGTTTTAAAAATAGCAAAGAATAATTGAAAGCAAAATCGCAAGTGTATAATGCAATTGAAAAATAATATCTGCTATGAATTTAGATTGATCAGTCCGGTACTTTGCTATTGCAGCTTTTCAATCAGTTCATCTATCAAAGGTTTTTGACCTTCAATAATCTTTTGCCTGGCTTCGTCAATCGAAAACCATCCGGCCTTATCAATTTCGGGGAACTCAGCTTTCTTCCCCGAATGCGGAGGCCATTCCATCTCAAACAGATTGCTCTTAATGGCCGCGGGATCGATGTCATATTCAAGTGCCCACGCAAAAACCTGTTTTCCACTTTTTTGTTTAACAGGTAACAGTTCAATAAATGCGCCGTCTATCCGGATCCCTGTTTCTTCAAAAGCTTCACGCTTAGCGGCTTCTAATGGAGACTCGCTATCATCAAATTCGCCTTTGGGAATGCTCCATGAACCAAGATCTTTCTTTGCCCAAAAAGGCCCTCCGGGATGCAATAATAGTACCTGTAACTCATCCGACGCAAACCTGTAACAAAGTAATCCTGCACTTTTACGGGACATAAAATTTTTGTTTAATCGTTTTAATGAAGGCTGTGATATCTCTTGTCTATGTAATTGATCTACAAAATCAAAGGTTGTTGCAAACTGTTTAATAACTACAAAATTGCCATTAAAAAGACGTTGATTTGTTCAAATTTTTGTAAACTAACTGAACAAACTAACCAAAGATTTGTAGTTTTTGTATAAATCATTTTTTTTATACCAGTTTTTTGCTAACCGTTATGCCAAAAATTAACTGACAACGGACATCTTTAAAAATTAGTGGGCTCAACGTGTTAAGCTTCCAAAGTCCTGCCCTCGGTAAAGAAATCAAAAACATAATAACCCGGAAAACGGGTACCCCTTACTACAGCAAACATGGAACCATTTTGCAGCAGAATGCAGAGCGCGTTCCCTATGATGATATTGTAAATACATATATCATAATAGTATGTTGCCAACCTTAAAGACATTAAAAAAGATCACCTGCCTGATAACTGTGGTTTGTGTGTTTAGTTTGCGCGAATTGCACGCGCAGTTCACCATAAGCGAAACATTTACGGGTACTGTAGTTACGCCGGATATTATTTTGGGTGACACAGCATTTCTCACAGCCGAGCGGGGCATTGATCCTCCGGGCCAGGGCTGGTTAAGATTAACTGATGACCAGCCAAACCAGCTGGGCTATGCATATTTAAATCAACGCTTTCCTTCGTCGCTGGGTGTGTTAATCGATTTTGAATATTCTGACTGGTCGAGTGAGTTACCGGACGGGGATGGGTTTTCTGTTTTTTTATTTGATGCATCTTACGGACCCGGAACCTTCAAATTGGGGCCAAGTGGCGCAGCACTTGGCTATGCTGAAGTTGACGCTAACTCAAAACCTCCGGCAGCCTATACCATGGGCCCGGGATTAACCGGAGGCTATTTTGGTGTTGGTTTTGACGAACTTGGCAACTTTGCCGCCCAACTTAACACTGTTGATAATAGCGCCCCTGGCGCCAGGGCGAATGCTATAACACTTCGGGGGGCCTATAAGCGATCACACCCGCTACCTTACGGGAACTAATGCGGACCTGGGAGGAACAGCTTTAGCAGGAACGAAAATCAGTTACGGGACAGCCACAACATCACGGCCATCCCCTTCACAATTCTACCGGAAGGTCCGCATTCAAATGGTCCCCAAAGGTTCATCCTACACCTTTACGTTATTTATGCAGGTTTCACAAACCGGCCCTATGCAAAAAGTTATGGAATACAATGCCCTGCCCAAGCCGCCGGAATTTTTAAAGCTGGGATTTGCTGCATCAACAGGAACATTCATGGGAGTACATGGTATCAGAAATCTGCAAATTACCACACCAGGTGGTCTGCGTATACAAAAAAACGGACCGTTAACCGTTGCAAATGGTAGCAGGTTAAGCTACAATATCAACATATACAATGATGGTGCTTCAGCGCTTACCAATATACCGTTTACTGATACGCTTCCGGCAAATTTTCAATACGACTCAATTGGTTTTTCTAATGCCGGAACGACTGGCAATACATTTACAAAAGGAAGCACAACAATGGCCCAGGGCGTGCTGAAAAACAACACACTCACCTTACAACCCAACAGCTATGCTATTCTTACGGTTTATGGAAAAGCAAAGTTTACTGATAGCCTGGCCTTGCAGTTAAAGAATACCGCGATAGCGAAAGCACCATCAGGATTTACGGACCCTGATATAACCAATGATACGTCCCGTACCACTACCTTCCGGATTCCTATAGTGAAAGGGACCAGTAAAACCATTTGCAGTGGTACTTCAACGGATATAGCGCTTACCACAATGGCGAACGCGACGCTTACATGGACCGCCACGGTTACAGCAGGCAGTGCAACCGGCGCAACAAGCGGCAGCGCTGTTGCAAATGCAGCCGGTCAGTATACACTGCCCCAAACGCTTACAAATACAGGAACAGCACCCGCAACCGTATCGTACAAAATAACGCCATCGTATATCTATACAACCAATGATGGTGGTCAGATAGTTGCAACCGGACCTGATTCAACAGTTATTGTGACGGTAAATCCGTTTATAACCAATATTCCTATCAATTCCGCAGATGTTGTTGTGTGTAATAATGTAAGCGCTACATTAACCGCAACAAGTACGGTCGGAAATCCTGTGTATAAATGGTATTCAAATAGTGGTCTAACCACGCTGTTAGCAACCGGGCCAACCTATACAACTCCAAAACTTACCGGAAGTACGTCCTATTATGTAACTGTTCAAAACGCCTTTACATGCGAGAATAAGCCAGGAACAGCAAAACGGGTAGACGTAACTATCAGCGGTACATGTGGAAGCGATGTGCCGTCTGGTTGTTCGGCAAACGGGTCGTTGTTGATCAAGAATGATTTTGGCGGAAATAACGCGTCCGATCCAAACTACAGCAGCACACGCTTGCCCAATGGAACTACTACTTACACATTTGCTTCGGGGGCCGCTAATTTTCCACCCCAAACAAATCAATACTCACTTACAAAGAATCCTAACGGGAATGGCTTTGCCCAATGGTATACAAACCTCACAGACCATACCGGCAGCGGCTATATGGCTGTTTTTAATGCAGATCTTCAACCCGGAACATTTTTCACCGATACATTGAGAAACCTTTGTCCCGGAACCCAGCTGTTTTTTTCAGCATGGGCCATTAGCTTATTTAGAAACGCAACCGGAGGCATTAATCCAAACCTGACTTTTGCATTAACCAATCCCGTTACCGGAGACACTGTGTCGAAATTCTTTGCCGGGGACATCATTAACGGAGATAAAGTATGGCGGCAATACGGCATGAACTTTACCGTTCCCGCCGGACTTTCATCCATTGCATTAAGTATTAAGAATAACGCCCCCGGGGGCACCGGAAATGACGTGGCTTTAGATGATATTACTGTATATGCCTGTACTCCACCTGTAACGGTTACAGGTTTAAAAAGCGGAGGCATTTATTGCCAGGGAGAAAACCTGAATCTGGTAGCTGCTTATACAGACGATGGTACATTAGGAGCAGGATATGTGTACCAATGGTTCTATAGTACTTCAGGAGACCTGACGTCGTGGAATTCGTGGACGCCTGTAAACGGAGCCACAACCAACACATTAAGTATACCTTCGGCAGTTGGATATTACCGCGTAGTTGTGGGTAACCCTGCTAATATTGCGGCGCAGAAGTTTTATTGTTGCGCAGTTTCAAATGCCGTTCAGGTAACATCCGTAAATCCGGCGCCCACTGTTAATAACATTACCGGAACCGCTGCTACCTGCGTAGGGGACTCAACACAATTGAGCAATACCACAGCCGGCGGTACCTGGGCTTCCGCAAATGCTTCCATTGCTACTGTTGATAATACCGGAAAGGTTAAGGGGGTTGGCACAGGCACTGTAAACATAACTTACACAGTTGCTGTTGCCGGCGCTTGTTCAACTACAGTAAGCCTTGCGGTTACCGTTAGTCCGCGTGCAATAGTCAATCAGCCTGTTAATATCAACATCTGTAATGCATCTGCCGTAGCGCCAATAATTCTTTCAGGGTCACCGGCCGGGGTAACGTTTAGCTGGACCGGCGGGACCACAATAGGAATGCCCGATGGCACAGGTACAACCATACCTTCATTCACAGCTATAAATGCGGGAACAACGGCAATTGTTGCCAATATTACCGTTACGCCAATTGCAAACGGATGTAATGGTGTTGCGAAGGTATTTACAGTTACCGTGGATCCATCCGCTGCTACGCCAACCATCTCTCTTTCCAGGCCTGTGAGTGAACTGGGTTATCAGAAAGTTGTTACACTTACAGCAAATGCCGCGGGAGCAACTTCATACCAGTGGTATAAGAGTGGCGTGCTGATACCTGGTGCAACTGCGGCTACTTATACTATACCTTCATACTCGCATGCTGATACCGGAACTTACACCGTTGCTGCTTATAATAGTAAAGGATGTCAAAGCAATGCGCAGGGATCGGTGACACTGCCTGATGTAGAACGATTTGAAACGTGGAAGCTTGTAACAGATGCTAACGGAGATTTTAAACCACAGGCAAATGAAATACTGACCTATACGATCTATGTAAAGAATACCGGAACGGTACCCCTCACTAATGTACAAATCAAGGACACTATCCCTGGTCACACGACTTACCTTTCGGGAGGCATACACAATGTGACCGATAATACTGTAAGTTTTACAATTCCTGGGATCGCTCCGGGGGCTACTGAAAATGAGGTATTCACTGTGCAGATAGACCCGGATATAACCGGTGTAGATACGATTTACAACCAGGCGCTTGTTCAGACAGATACGACCAGCCATCTCACTGGATGTGCGGAAGACAGAACAAACGGTGAATGTCCGACAACCATTCCGACACAGCCCAATAAAGCATTCATCACATGGAAAGCAGTAACGGATACCGACGGAGATAATAAAGCCGCCGCCAATGAAATACTTACTTACACAATTCACATTAAAAATATTGGAAGTGTTAGCGTCGATAATGTTACGGTAACAGATATAGTTCCAGCGCACACTACGTTTATAACCGGAAGCGCGGGCAACGGCAATTATAACGGTGGCACAAATACCGTAACCTACTCCTGGCAAAACCTGAAAGTGGCACAGGATACAACTGTAAGTTTCCAGGTAAGAGTCGACAACAACATAACAGGCGTGCCATTAATCAGTAACCAGGGCACCATTACAGGAGATACAACCACACATAGCACCGGGTGCAGTGAATCTGAGGCCAATGGCAATTGCACTACCGATATACCCACCATTGGAACAAAGAGTTTTGACACATGGAAGACTGTTACTGCGGAAAATCCCGATGGTAAAGCACAGCCTGGTGAAAGGCTTATTTACACCATTCACGTTAAAAATACCGGTAGTGTTAACATAGCAAATATTAGTATAACCGATACTATTCCCGCTTATACAAGTTACGTGGCAGGCAGTGCAGGAAATGGTGTATATAACGCGACAGACAAAACCATTACATATAGCTGGACGAACCTGAAAGTAGGACAGGATACCACAGTCAGGTTTGCAGCAGATGTTGCAACAGATCTCACCGGCGCCGATTCAATTTCTAATCATGCCAGGGTAACGGGAGATACAATATCTCATCCTACAGGTTGCAGCGAAGCAACTGCGGCAGATAGTTGCAATACAAGTGTACCGGTTGATGCTGCGAAGAACTTTATAGCGTGGAAAACTGTATCAGACAGTAGCAACAATGGTCTGGCAGATGCAGGTGAGCTTATCACGTACACCATCCATGTAAAGAATACGGGTAACAGAAGTATCGACAGCGTTACAATAAAAGATACTATACCTTCACGAACAAGATTTGTTGACGGCAGTGCAGGAAACGGTATATACAATACATTAGACAGCAGTGTAAGCTTCCTTATCCGCAACCTTGGAGTGGGTATTGATACTGCTGTAAGTTTCGCTGTAAGGCTTGATAGTAATATCACTGGCGTTGATACAGTGAGGAACCGGGTATTTGTTACCGGTGACTCTGTATCTCATCCTACCGGTTGTAGCGAAGCAACGGCCAGTGATAGCTGCAATACGGACATTCCCGCTAATAAAATCAAAGATTTCTTTACATGGAAGACTGTTGCCGATAGTGATGGCGATGGAAAAGCATCCGCAGGCGACACGCTTACTTATACAGTACATGTAAAGAATACAGGGAATGTTGATATATTCAATTTAATACTTTCAGACACAATTCCTGAATACACCACCTTCATTCCAGGCCTTCTCGGCGGTAGTCACAATTCATTCAGGAATACGGTCAATTTTGTATGGAGTATCCTTCGTGTGGGGCAGGATACCAGCTTTAGCTTTAGAGTTAAGGTAGACGCGGATCTTACAGGAGTAGATTCTATTCGCAACAGAGGAATTATAAGTGCAGACACGTTAACGCGTTACACCGCTTGTAGCGAGGCCTCTGCAAAAGATAGTTGTACAACAACTATTCCTGTTCAGAAAACGAAAGCATTTATCACATGGAAGAGTGTTAGAGATGCCAGCGGGAACGGCCGTGCGGAGGCGAACGAGCTACTCACTTATTCTATTCATATTAAAAATACAGGAAGCATTATATTAACAGGAATAGTAGTACAGGATACATTGCCGCCGTATACAACGCTTGTTAATGGAGATGGAGGCATATACAACCCGGCTAACCGCGCCATCAACTTTACAATAACCAGGCTGCTGACAGGAAGAGATACATCCGTAAGTTTTGTTGTACGGGTAAACAATGATCTTACAGGAGCTGATACGGCGCTGTTTAACCAGGCTGTTGTGACCAGTGATACAGTGAGACACCCGACAGGATGCGCAGAAGCAACAGCAATCGATAGCTGCGTAACGGAAATACCGCTGACCCGCGTAAAAAGCTTTGACACGTGGAAGCTGCTGAGTGATGAAAGCGGGGATTTGAAAGCTACAGCCGGAGAAAAACTGACATATACCATCCACGTTAAAAATACAGGTAACGTTGCTATTAATAATGTCACTTTGGTTGATACCATTCCTTTACATACTACTTACCTGGCAGGAAGCGGCGGAATCTACAACGCTGTGTCCAATACGGTTTCATTTAGCTGGACTAACCTCAAAGTTGCGCAGGATACCACTGTTACATTTATAGTTACTGTAAATGCTGATATCACAAGTGTTGACACCATTCACAACCAGGCCAGCGTTACCGGTGATACCATTACACATGAAACCGGTTGTTCTGAAGCTACACCCAATGGCGCCTGCCCGACAGTTATGCCAACATATCAGGTGAAATCCTTCAAGACCTGGAAGTTGGTTGCAGATGCCAGCGGCGATGGCCTTGCACAAAGCGGGGAAGTGCTAACGTATACCATTTTTATTAAGAATACAGGAAATGTACTTATTAACAACATTACGATTCGTGATACAATGCCTGCATATACTTCATTCTTATCAGGAAATGGACTTTTTGACAGCGCATCAAAGAGTATCACATTTACGGGAGTTCATCTTGGTGTAGGTCGGGACACATCTTTTACATTTACTGTACGTGTGGCGGATGATCTCACAGGAGCACGTATTATAAGCAACGTAGCAAGGGTTAATGGGGATACACTTACATATAATACCGGTTGCAGTGAAGATAAAGCCAATGGGGTATGCAGGACGGATATTCCGGTTGACGCCATTAAAGATTTCAAAACATGGAAATTTGTATCCGATGCCAGTGGTAATGGACTACCGGGGGCTGATGAAATACTCACTTATACCATTCATGTTAAGAATACAGGCAATGTTATCCTGAATAATACTACGGTCAGAGATTCAATTCCTGCGCATACAACTTATGTTGCCAACAGCGGAGGAATATATGATATAGCAACAAACACCGTTATTTTCAGAATACTGAATCTGGGCGTTCATAAAGATACTTCCGTTCAGTTCCAGGTGAAGATTGATCATGACATCACAGCAGCCGACACAATACGCAATAAGGGTGTTGTGACCGGCGACACGGTAACACATCCAACAGGATGCAGTGAGTCCACTGCCAACAGTAATTGCGAAACAATTATACCGACTGATACTATTTATGCATTCAGCGCATGGAAAACTGTTGCTGATGCCGATGGCGATGGTTTCGGTCAACCAGGAGAAGATCTGACCTATTCGATACATGTGAGGAATACAGGTAACCTGGCATTGAGCAATTTGCTTGTTTATGACACTGTTCCGGTCAGAACAACATATGTTGCGGGCAGCGGCGGTGTTGTAAATGGCAACAGAGTTGAATTCGGTGGACTGAATATTGCAGTTGGAGATTCCGTATTGTTACAGTTTAAGGTACACATAACGGAAAACTCTACAGGACGGGATACAATAGCAAACATCGCCTATGTGCATGTTCCAAATAGTGGTCCGGACATCCCAACCTGTAACAGACCCGATGGATGTCCGCCTGAAACCGGCGACACTACATTTATTCCGGTTGCCGTTCAATCATACATCGCATGGAAGACAGTCAATGGCTTGTCCGCTGATGGATTTGCATCGGCAGGAGAACAATTGGTCTATAGAATAAATGTTCGAAATACTGGTAAAGTTGCTGTTACCGGTCTCCAGGTTTTTGACACTATACCACACTTGACCAGTTATGTGCCGGGAAGTGGAGGAACAATAAACGGATCAAGAGTTGAGTTCAATAATATAACTGTTCCGGTTGGCGCTACTTCGCAATTTGTATTTAACGTTCAGGTAGATTCGAGCGTTACAAACAAGGATTCGATTCGCAATATTGCATTCACAAATAATGGAAACGGAAATACACCAACCTGCACGAATCCGGATAATTGTGTTGGAGGTGATACAACAAAGATCCCGGTTGGACCGACCCAATTTACCGCATGGAAGATAGTTGCTGACGCTAACAATGATGGTAGCGCCCAGCCGGGAGAAGTATTGACGTACACAATTTACGTAAAGAACACCGGATCCGTAACCATTGCAGGTGTGCAGGTGTTTGACACCATACCTGCATACACCACATATGCGGGTGGAAGTAGTGGTATTTTGTCCGGTGGAAAAATATTCTTTAACAATATCACTATTCCTGTTGGAGATTCTGTGTCTGTTTCATTCAATGTTACAGTCGGAACAAACCTGCCTGCCAGTGTTACATCCATCAGAAATATCGGATATGTACATGAGCCGGGCACGCCTGATCAGCCAACATGTAATAATCCTGCAGGGTGTCCCAGCGGTGATAGTACTGAGATACAAGTTAAACCGCTTTCTTACATTGCATGGAAAACAGTTGCAGATGCCAATGGCGATGGTAGTGTTCAGGCGAACGAACAACTCACTTATTCCATTCATGTTAAAAATACAGGAAATGCAGTGTTGAATGGTCTGCTCATTTATGATACCATACCAATGTATACTACTTATGTAGCAGGTAGTGGTGGCGTTTTAAACGGATCAAGAGTTGAGTTCAGTAATATAAATGTAGCTATAGGAGATTCTGTGACAGTACAGTTTAAAGTAACGGCAGCAGCCAGTCTTATGAATATTCCGTCCATTAAGAATATTGCTTTTGTACATGACAATGGCGGTGGAGAAGACAAGCCGACCTGTACTGCTCCGGATGGTTGTATAGGTGGTGATACTACAATCATTCCAACCAAGGTATTTAATTACATAGCATGGAAAACAGTTGATGACGCCAGTGGCGATGGAAGCGCCCAGCCGGGAGAAGTACTTACTTATACGATTCATGTCAGAAACACAGATGTGGTTCCGTTATCCGGTTTGTTGATCTATGATACTATTCCGGTTCATACCACTTATGTAACAGGTAGCGGTGGTACACTTAACGGAGCAAGGGTTGACTTCAGCAACGTGAATATACCTGTTGGTGATTCTGCATTGTTGTCATTTAAGGTTACGGTAGGTACAGGTTTATCAGCAGATGTGCTTCATATCAGCAATATTGCCTTTATACACATCCCTGGCGATGGCGGTGATAAACCAACCTGCAATGATCCTTCGGGATGCATCAATGGAGATAGCACAATTATACCTGTTAAACGGCTTTCTTACATTGCGTGGAAAACTGTTACCGATGCCAATGGTGACGGTAGTGTTCAGGCAAATGAGCAACTTACTTATTCCATTCATGTCAGGAATACAGGTACAGCAGCATTAACCGGACTATTGATCTACGACACCATTCCGGCTTATACTAGCTATGTCACAGGCAGTGGCGGAGTCTTAAACGGACCGAGAGTTGAGTTCAGCAATATCAATATTGCTGTAGGTGATTCTGTTACTGTTCAGTTCAAAGTAACGGCAGCAGTGGATCTTATGAGTGTTCCGGCTATTAAGAATATTGCTTTTGTGCATGACAATGGCGGTGGTGAAGACAAGCCTACCTGTACTGCTCCGGATGGCTGTGTGGGTGGTGATACTACTGCTATACCGACCAAGGTATTTAATTACATAGCATGGAAAACAGTTGATGACGCCAGTGGCGATGGAAGCGCCCAGCCGGGAGAAGTACTTACTTACACCATCCATGTCAGGAACACAGATGTAGTACCGTTACAAAACCTGTTGATATATGATACTATTCCGGATCATACCACTTATGTAACAGGTAGTGGTGGTACACTTAACGGAGCAAGGGTTGACTTCAGCAACGTGAATATACCTGTTGGTGATTCTGCATTGTTGTCATTTAAGGTTACGGTAGGTACAGGCTTATCAGCAGATGTGCTTCATATCAGCAATATTGCCTTTATACACATCCCTGGTGATGGCGGTGATAAACCAACCTGCAATGATCCTTCGGGATGCATCAATGGAGACAGTACAATTATTCCTGTTAAACCACTTTCTTTCATTGCATGGAAAACTGTTGCCGATGCCAATGGCAACGGTAGTGTTCAGGCGAACGAACAACTCACTTATTCCATTCATGTTAAAAATACAGGAAATGCAGTGTTGAATGGTTTGCTTATTTATGACACCATCCCAATGTTTACTACTTATGTAGCAGGCAGTGGTGGCGTTTTAAATGGATCAAGGGTTGAGTTCAGTAATGTAAATGTAGCTATAGGAGATTCTGTGACAGTACAGTTTAAAGTAACAGCAGCAGCCAGTCTTTTGAATATTCCGTCCATTAAGAATATTGCTTTTGTGCATGACAATGGCGGTGGTGAAGACAAGCCAACCTGTACTGCTCCGGACGGCTGTGTGGGTGGTGATACTATGGTTATACCCATTACCCAACCGATCACATATGAAGCATGGAAAACTGTTTCTGATGCATCTGGCGACGGCAAAGCGCAACCGGGGGAAATACTGACATACACCATTCATCTCACAAATATGAGTGCCACAGCTCTGACAGGCCTGATGGTTTATGACAGGCTACCGGCTTATACAACTTATGTTGCCGGTAGTGGTGGTATATTGAATGGCGGAAGGGTTGAATTCAGTAATATTAATGTGCCTGCTAACGATTCTGTTTTGCTATCGTTTAAGGTGACAACCGATGCAGATTTAAGCAATGCCAGCTCAATCAGGAATATCGCATTTGTACGCGACCAGGGCGGTAAAGATGTGCCAACCTGTACAGCTCCTGTTGCTTGTCCGAACGGGGATACTACAATTATCCCTGTTGGTAACTCCGCATATATTGCATGGAAGACTGTTTCAGATGCTGACAACGATGGTAAGGCTGAACCCGGTGAAACACTTACGTACATCATTCATTTACATAATACAGGTAATGTGGCGCTAACAGGTCTGTTGGTATATGATGCAATACCGGCACTTACGACTTATGTGCAGGGAAGTGGCGGAACACTCAGCAATGGAAGAGTTGAATTCAGCAATGTGAATGTGCCTGTTGGTGACTCGGCATTGTTATCGTTCAAAGTAAATGTCGGCACCAATTTGGGTAATGCCGGGGTTATAAAGAATATCGGTTACATACATGATAACAGCGAAGGGCCCGATAAGCCGACTTGCAGCACTCCGTCAGGATGCACGGGCGGAGATTCGACAGCGATCCCGGTATTGAACCTTGTTGATTTAAAGATTACTAAACGCGCAACCAATACAAGCACCGGAGTGGGAAATAATATCATAGGCGTGAATGATCCTTTCTATTATCAGATCGCAGTAACAAACAATAGTGCTGTTACAGCGCACAATGTGGTTGTTACAGATACGCTTGCTTCAGTACTAACTTACCGTGAAAGCAGTGCAGATAAAGGTACGGCAGCCTTTAAGCAGGCTTCGAGGGTAATCACCTGGACAATTGATTCACTTGCAGGAAGTGAGCAGGGTAATCTTATTGTGACTGTCAGCTCGCAGCAATCCGGCATCGTTGCCAACAGGGTTGTTGTGACCAGCATGGAACAGGATTCAAATCCACTCGATAATATCAGTTCTGTCGTCACCGATGTACTGGAACTTAAGATTCCGAATGTGGTTACACCAAACGGTGATGGTCACAATGACAAATTTGTAATACAAGGTCTCGAATTATATCCTGATAATCAACTGCTCATCTTTAACCGCTGGAATAACAAAATATATGAAAAGAAGGGCTACACAAACGACTGGGATGGATCAACCCTGAACGCCGGTACTTACTACTATGAACTCAAACTGAAGGACAGGAATAATCAATGGCACAGTTATAAGGGATATATCACCCTGTTGAAGGATAAGCATTAAACCAGAAACCGTTTTATAGTGTTTATTTAAAAGGAAGGAACTAACCATGAAACGTTTACTCATCTTATTACTACTTGGCTTTCCAACTGTGATTGCCTTTGCGCAGCAGGACGCTCAGTTTAGCCAGTATATGTTTAACGGGCTGTATATAAATCCCGCCTATGCGGGTTATAGGCAGCAATGGAACGTAAATATGTTCTATCGTACGCAATGGGTTGGCTTTCCGGGTGCGCCGAAAACATTTTCTATCGCCGCCGACGGGTCTGCTAACGATGAGCGTGTCGGCCTTGGCGTGCAGGTAATGAACGATAAACTCGGTGCTCAAAACAACACATCTTTTTACGCAACATATGCATATCGCATTCCACTTGACGATTACAACAATAAAACTTTAGCACTGGGCATCAGCGGGGGCTTTGTTCAGCAACGCCTGGATGTAACCGCACTGGATCCGGTGGATCACGATGATCCGCTCCTGATGAATGCAAAGAAGACTGCGCTTATGCCTGATGCAAGGTTCGGCATATTTTACAATAGCGAGCGTCTGTATGCGGGGTTGTCCGCTGATAATCTCATTACAAACGTTTTTCAGAAAGGAGATGCATTAAGAACTTATCTTCCGTTAAAACCTCATTTATACTTTACAGTAGGAGGGTTGGTTCCTTTATCTGACGTGTTGTTGTTAAAGCCATCCTTTTTGCTGAAAGAAGACTTTGCCGGGCCAACAAGTTTTGATCTGAATGCGTTTCTACTGATCAATAAAATGATCTGGATCGGTGCATCTTACCGTACCGCAGTTTTCAATAAAACAGCTATCGATAATTCACTAACAAAATCTGGAGCCATCGTCGGAATGCTGGAAGTGTTTGTTAATGATAAACTGAGGATTGGCTACGCCTACGACCAAACTATTAACGGTACCGCCGCAAACAATTACACTACGCATGAAATATCGCTCAGTTATTTCTTCCCGGCACAAAGAGCAAGAATGATGTCGCCGAGATACTTTTGACAATTGATAACGCCTGCCCGACTGAGCGTCATTCAGGCGGGGATAATTGACAATGAAGAAACACTACGTGATCATTATTACTTAAACCTCGCCACTCATGTATAAATTAATTCTACGGATAAGTTTGATTTTACTTGTGGTTGCTGTGTTTATGCCGGGAGGAGAGCTGCACGCACAATATGTGCTGAAGCAGGCAGAAACACAGGCCAGCCTGTTCAATTATACAGCTGCCAAACCTCTATACTCTAAAGCTTATAAAAGGAAGAACACGATTGAAGCTGCACGCGGGCTGGCAGGGATTTATACGGAAACAAAAGATTACGTATTTGCTGAGTCCTGGTACGCGAAGGTTGTAGCCATGCCCAATCATACTGCTGAGGATGAATTGAATTATGCTGAGGTATTGATGAACAACAGCAAATACAGCGAAGCAAAACAACAATTACAAGCTTACCTGGGCAAAAAAAATGATGATAAGCGTGCGGCAAACCTGTTGGCAGGTTGCGACTCAGCACAGACATGGATGGCGCATCCGCTTAAAGGAAACCTGGAAAATATGCAGGCGCTGAATAGCCAGTATTCAGATTGGGGCACGGCATTCTATAACAATCAATTCATTTTTGCATCAGACAGACCCTATGATTCTGTCAGACGCCAGCCATTCTTTAGTACTTCTAATATTAAAAGACGTTACTATGGTATGACAGGAAACAGCTACCTGCATCTTTATCAAAGCAATGGGAAGGATAGTATGAGTGCAAGGTTATTAAACAAAGGAATTAACGGCGATTACCATAGCGCCAACGCAACTTATACCGCTGATGGTAAAGAAATGTACTATGCGGTTACTACGCTGGTGAAAAAAGGGGGCAGTTTTTTAGGAAAGGATCAGCCTTATACTTTGAATATTGAAATACGCAAAAGCGGTTGGGATACGGCCAGGCAAGCCTGGGGGCAGGCGGTTAATTTTCCCTATAATGAAGTGTTTAAATATTCTGTCGGCGATCCATGGATAGCACCAGACGGACAAACACTCTATTTCACTGCCGATCATGGTGATGAAATTAAAGGAGGTACCGATATTTTTTATACACAGAAAGATATGGATGGCAAATGGCAGGCACCTAAGAACATGGGGCCATCTATCAATACGGAGGGAAATGAACGCACACCGTATTTTGATGAAGCAGGGAACTTCTATTTTGCAAGCGACGGGCGAGCGGGCATGGGTGGACTGGATATTTATAAAGCAGTTAAGTCCGCTAACGGAGAGTGGCTTGTTGTTAATCTTGGCGCGCCGGTAAATAGTCCGCAAGATGATTTTGCACCGGTCTTTAAATCAACTTCTGTTATTTACTTTTCCAGCAACAGGCTGGCAGGAAAAGGCAGTGACGATATTTACCGCTTTGATGTTGCAAAGATGCTTCTTTTTACCCTGGAAGGTACAGTCAGAGACAGGAAAACAAATGAGCCGTTGCGTGAGGCGGTGATCACCCTGCAAAATAAGATCACCAACACTCCGCTGAAAACAATTACAGACGATCAGGGCCGCTATATATTTAAGTTGGACAGCGTAACAGATTACGATCTAAGCACCGTTAAAACAGAATATACTACAGTAACGGGAATTGCACTTACGACAAAAGGGCTCACAGAATCGCAAACGCTGAGAAAAGATGTTTACCTGGATAAGATTGAAGTGAAGAAACCGGTTAAACTGGAAAATATATACTTCGATTTAGATAAATGGAATATTCGTCCCGACGCTGCGGAAGAACTGGATAAACTGGTTAAGCTTTTGAAGGACAATCCAACATGGGAAATAGAAATGTCTTCACACACAGACTCACGCGCACCTGATGCGTACAATATGAAGCTTTCTCAAAGAAGAGCTGAATCTACTGTGAAGTATCTTGTTGATCATGGGATTGATGCAGAACGGCTGATTGCTAAAGGATATGGAGAAACAAGGCTTGTAAACAAGTGTAGCAACGGAGTGCCTTGTACTGAAGAAGAACATCAACTGAACCGGAGAACTGAATTTACAGTATTGGATAAATAAGCATTGTTGTCCAGCAATTCCGTTTCATTGCCGTTTGCTTCAGCTGATGGACAATCTTCGGCGCAAGCGCTGTGGTCCTCCGTGCTTTCTCCGGCTGTTTCTCTGTGTAACAAAAAAAGTTACACAAAGGGCACAAAGCAGACACAGAGGACCACAGGGCATTTGTTTGCATCCAGGTCTGCCCGCAGTACACAAAAAAATTTTAAATCAAAAAATAAATTACCAGCCGCAAAAAATAAATCAAGATTGATATCCGCTGACTGCGCGAATACATTTGATGCATGATGGCGAAGCACGAAACAAAGCTTCGCCGGCCTGTTGCAACAATAATTAAAACAAGCAATTAAAATCAATCATCATGTATTGCAGAAATTGTGGAAACGAGGTAAGTGATAAAGCTATCGCCTGCCCCAAATGCGGAGTTAATCCACGTACCGAAAAAAGTTTTTGTCCCTCATGTGGCTCTCCGACTGCATCCAACCAGGTCATGTGTACAAAGTGTAACGCAGCGCTTTCTACACCTGCATTTTCTTTCGACGCAAGTGCGCTTCAAAAAATTGATATTAACGCAGCACTAAAGAACAAATCCATTTTGTTTGCAGCTTTGGCATTGCTGGGGTGTTTTCTGCCATGGTTTAAACTAAATGCGTTCGTTGCAAGTCAAAGTTTTTCTTGTTTCGGACTGTCGAAAATGCTGGACATGACTCCTGATAGTATACT
This sequence comes from Danxiaibacter flavus, assembly GCF_041060425.1. Lineage (NCBI taxonomy): Bacteria > Pseudomonadati > Bacteroidota > Chitinophagia > Chitinophagales > Chitinophagaceae > Danxiaibacter > Danxiaibacter flavus. The sequence continues at coordinate 315,314 of NZ_JAULBC010000003.1, read as the reverse complement.
GGTGCCTTTCCTGCTTTACCTTATCCCGTTAAGTCTCGCTGCGATCATCGCTTCACAATTCATTCCGCAACTGGCAAAATATAAGAGGGCATTGTTGGTGGGCGCGCTGATACTTGTGATCTATGCCGGCATTGGTTTGTATAAAACAGCCAATCCGTCTGTACCTAAAGCCGGCAATGATGCTTTTGGCTTTGGAGAAGCAATGGCAAAGGAAGCAAGGAGCATGATGTCGGTGGGATTCGGTTTTTATGTCACGCTGATCGGAACAATCGCCAGTTTTTATTTTGGAAGGAAAGAATGATACATAGCCAGGCTACAAACTGATAATGCGTTTGAACCGAATGCGTCAGTTTCACTGTAAAATCATACATAACCCCTCAAGTCGTTCTGATTATGAAAAGGATAAATTTACTCGTATTTATCTGTCTGTTAATCCTGATAATATATATCGCAGGGTGTAAAGGATTGTCTGGTACCTATGTTGCCAAAGGTGATGCATTTCTTGAAAAAATTGCTTTCACCTCAAAAAACGGCGTTGAAATATCCGCGATGGGTATTACTCAATCCGGCACTTTTAAAAAAGATGGAGACAAAGTAACAATATCAATAGCGGGAGAGAACCATGTGTTTACAATAGATAAAGATGGATGTTTGGATGGCGGAGGTTTGATAGGTAAATACTGTAAGGAGTAAAAAGAACTGTTTAACCCTAAACCTATTATGACGCGTGATTTTCAGCAGAAAAACGTATCCATATCATTTACAACGACCTAAAAACAATATTGTGAGAATTTGCTTGCGCCCTTTCAGGGCTTGATGGTTATTTGTTATTTTGTCCATAGGGCGTTGCCCCATGCTAATGCTCCAAGGCCTTCAGCCTTGTGCGTAACACGAGAATTGCCGTTTCATACATTAAATTATGCAATATAATATCGGTCACCTGCTCCAAAGCGCTCATTCTTTATGAAACAGGCACGATAAATATTGCATTTAAGAAGCCCTGAAAGGGCGCAGGCATTAGCACTGGGCAACGCCCTGTGGTTCTGAGAGCTAAATGTAAATAAGCCCTGTAAGGGCGAGCGCAAATGAAAGCACTATCCACATCCTGGTATTAATTAAACTCCTTAATAAGTTTCGATCCTTTGTCACGTCAGGCATCAACGTGGGGCGCAGGGCTTTTCATCTCTACGAATTATTTTCAAAAAATACAACCTTCCTTACTTCATTCTTTACTTGTATTCTCTTTCGCAAAATCCATCATTATCGCATGATAAGCAAGTACAAACGCTAATTAATTATTTGACAAAACTGCTCCGGCTACTTGAATTTTAAAAAAAACTTTATTAGTTTAGTTTTAGTTATAAGTATCATTCTTCCCCCACAATGGAATGACACGTTAGACCTATTACAACAAAAGCTTTATACAGATCCGCTAAAGTCTCGTATAAGCATTGTTTTTCGAAATTTATTTTACTATTTGGATGGCTGCAAGTACGTTGCAGTAGCGATAGCTTTACTCCCTCACCACCAAACTGCATTCTTTCCGTTCCAGGATAAACGCGGAAGGCTTATCATCACCTAAAAATTGCTTTGCCTTATGCACGATTTCAGCACCGGGTGGTACGTTATTTATACGAAGTCCCGTCACGAAAAAAAAGTAGCGCAACAACTTGGTGGAATGGAACTCCAGTATTTTCTGCCTACGACAAGAATTTTAAGGATCTGGCCCACAAAAAAGAAATACGTGCAGATGCCGCTTTTTCCTTCCTATGTATTTGTTAAGCTGGAAAATCTTCAACATTATTTTGATAGCCTGCAAATTCCGGGTGTGTTATACTTTGTAAAAATTGGTAACCAGATAGCCAGTATAAAGGAATCAATCATTCATAAACTTCAGGCGATCATTTCCAACAAGCTGGATGATATAGAAGTTCTTTCCGGGCATTTTAATCCCGGAGCAACAGTAAACATTCACGCAGGCCCGTTCAAAGGTTTTTCCTGTGAAGTGATTGAACACCGCGGCAAGAACAAGATACTTGTAAGGATCGAATTGCTTCAGCGGAATATATTGGTTGATATGCCTTCGTATTGTTTGGAGGTAAATGCTGTTTAGCTGTGGGCTATCAGCTATCGGTCGTGAGCTTTAAGGTATCAGGTATCAGGTTTGAGGCGTAAGGCATAAGGATTTAGGTGCTGCCTGCATTTCAAATCAGAAATCCCAAAATCAGACATCAGCGATTTTTGACATCGTACCCGCCCGTTCCGACGGAACGTTCGGGCGGGCATCTAAAATCGCACATCGTACATTTTGATCAGACATCCTAAAATCAGCGATCAGCGATTTCCTACATCGTACATCGCACACCAACATCAAACATCTTAACATCGTACATCTAACACCATACACCGTACATCTAACATCGTACATAACTAAATAAAACCTACAGCTATGCCAGTACAAACAACTTATCCCGGCGTTTATATCGAAGAGATTCCCAGTGGCGTACGAACAATTACAGGTGTAGCTACCTCCATAACGGCGTTTATTGGCAGAGCTTTAATGGGGCCGGTAGATGAGCCGACAATTATCAACAGTTTTGCAGATTATGACCGGCAGTTCGGAGGTTTATGGACAGAAAGTACCATGAGCTACGCCGTTCAGGATTTCTATCTTAATGGTGGTAGCCAGGCTGTAATAGTACGCATTGATAACAATGCAGGGACGGCGCAGATCGCTTTGCCAACCGGTGCCGCATCTCCAAATGATATGCTGATCCTTGAAGCGTCTAGCCCCGGTGCGTGGGGAAGCTCGCTTCTTGCTGAAGTTAATTATAATACACAGGACCCAACGGCCTCTCCATTGTCGCCACCTGCACCTGATCCGGATCTCTTCAACCTGGTGATCTATCAAAAAAATGAAGAAACACAGCAAAATCAAAAGCTGGAGGAATATCTGCTTGTTTCACTTAAGAAAGATTCTTCCCGTTTTTTGCCACGCGTATTAGATCAGAACTCAACCGTTGTTGGCGTAATAAAAGACAGTGATGGCAAATGGGTTGTGCCAAATGTTCGCCCGTTGGAAACAACCAGTCCGGTTGCCGCATCAGAAGTTACGGATGGAGATGAATTAACTTTTGCAGAATATGAGGGCGATGAAAACCTGAAAACCGGCATCTACGCGCTGTTGAAAACAGACCTGTTTAATCTGCTGTGCATCCCACCTCCCGTAAGGGGTGTTGATACCGCTGCCTCAACTTATTCCAAAGCCGTAAAATTATGTGTGGAAAAAAGAGCGATGTTGATCGTTGATCCGCCCGCTGCATGGGGTGCAAATGTAGACAAGGCGGTAAGCAATCCTATTCAAAACCTGGGTTCACTTGGTGTTTCAGGCATTGATGCAAGGAATGCTGCTTTGTACTATCCGCTGGTTGTAAAGGCTGATCCGTTAAGAGAGAATCAACCTGATCTTTTTGCGCCCTCAGGAATTGTTGCAGGGTTAATGGCTACAACGGACACCAATCGTGGTGTGTGGAAATCTCCCGCAGGCATTGATGTTGCATTGAATGGCGTGCAAAGCCTTCAGATAAATTTATCAGATAAAGAGAATGGACAATTAAATCCGCTGGGCATTAACTGCTTCCGCACATTCCCGGTAATAGGCCGCGTGATATGGGGTGCCAGAACCATGCGCGGTGCAGATCAGTTGGCGGATGAATACAAATACGTTGCCGTAAGAAGGACTGCATTATTTATCGAAGAATCATTATTCAGGGGGACAAAATGGGTGGTGTTTGAACCGAACGACGAACCATTGTGGGCGCAGATAAGACTTAACGTAGGAGCCTTTATGCAGAACCTTTTCCGCCAGGGAGCTTTCCAGGGCAAAACACCCAAAGAAGCATACCTGGTAAAATGTGATAAGGAAACAACTACGCAAAACGATATTGATCTCGGCATTGTAAATATACTGGTAGCTTTTGCACCACTGAAACCAGCCGAATTTGTAATTATAAAAATTCAGCAACTAGCTGGACAAATCGACACCTAAAAAATTAAGTTATGCCACAGTTTACAGTAAATGCACAACGGTTTGATCCGTACAAAAATTTTAAGTTCAGGGTTAAGTGGGATGGCAGGTACGTTGCAGGTGTAAGCAAAGTAAGTATGTTGAAAAAGACAACTGAAGTTGTAAAACACCGTGATGGTGGCGATCCCAGCAGCAGCCGCAAAAGTCCCGGACGCACAGAGTTTGATGCAATAACACTTGAACGGGGTGTTACTCACGACACTGAGTTTGAAAAATGGGCCAACAAGGTTTGGAACTTCGGATCCGGCCTGGGCGCAGAAACATCACTCAAGGATTTCCGGAAAGACATTACAATTGAGCTGTATAATGAAGCAGGCCAGCTGGTAATTGCATATAACGTTTTCAGATGCTGGGTATCTGAATTCCAGGCATTGTCTGACCTTGATGCCAATGCCAATGCCGTTGCCATACAGCACATTAAACTGGAAAATGAAGGATGGGAAAGAGACTACGCGGTAACTGAACCTTCCGAACCATCTTTCACTGAACCTTCCTGATTAACTGATCATGCGATCACTTACAGCTCCTGAATTATTGCAGGTTTGGGAAAATGGTTTGCAACATTCGCAAACGGACAGGTCATTGGCGCTGCTGCAATATGCGTCTTCAAAGGATGATACCAATCCGGCAACGTTAAGTATTGGTCAGCGTGATGCCAGGTTGCTGCAGCTTCGCAAGTGGATGTTCGGATCAAAATTGCTGAACACAGCGGTCTGCCCATCGTGCGGTGAAAAAGTTGAATGGGAGAATGATGTCAATGATTTTATGTTGCAGCATTCACATGCTACTTCTGACTTTCAAATCAAAGTCGACGATTTTGAATTACGTTTCCGTCTTCCTGTAAGTGCAGATATAAAGCAGGTGCAAAAGGGTTGTACGGATGAAGAAAATGAATTGATCTTATTGCGGCAATGCCTGCTTGAAATAAAAAGAGATAACGAACCCTGCCTTGTTGAAGATTTGCCGCGATATGTGTTAGATGCATTGGAAGAAAGGATCAGCAAAGAAGATGCGCAGGCTGATATAACTGTTCTGCTTACATGCCCTGCATGTGCGCATGAATGGCTTTCTCATTTCGATATCCAAAGCTATCTATGGACGGAAATAAATGCCTGGGCAAAAAATATGGTGCAGGAAGTGTATGTTCTGGCAAGACATTTTGGATGGTCAGAGCATGATATATTGAACATGAGTCCTCAACGGCGTCAGCTTTATCTTCAAATGATCTTTGCATGAACGGTTTTTTTAATCATCTGATTAGCAAACAAACAAATCCCGCAGCCAATATTTCTCCGAGGCTCAAGGGCAGATTTGAATCTTTTTCAGGTTTTCAGCAGTCATCAATTAATGAGGTCGCAGCAGAAAAAGAAAGCGCAACGCCGTCGGCAAACAAGTCGGTATATCCGGATAAAAACGATTCTGCAAATATTCAGGAAGGACGTTTGCCAAAACAACCGGATCTGTTTACAGATGACCTGCGCGAAAATGATGCAACGAGTGAAGGCTCATTGCTTGCAAAGCCATTATTATCTGGCATAAACAACGACCAAATAAATGAAGCAGTTGCAGATATAAAGAGTCCCGGGCCATTTTCAAGAGATGTAGACGTAACACAGCCTGTTGAAAAGCGCCTTACAACTTTCGTTGACAAATCTGATCAGACAGATCAGGTTTTACTGAGATATAACCAGACAAATATTGATGACAAAAAACCGGAGCATCAACCGGATATTTTTTCCTTACAACAAAATATACAGCTTACGCCGCAGTTAGAGATAAATATGGCAGTTATCAACGCATTCAAACAGTTGTATAAAAATGAACCGCCGGATGATAATATAACAGCACAACCATCACCTACCATAAAAGTGAACATTGGCCGCATAGATGTGCGGGCCGTTACCCAGCAAACGCCCTCCAAAGAAATGCAACGCCCAAAAGCGGGCATGTCGCTGGATGATTTTTTAAAGAAGAAAAATGGCAGTAATTAATGAGTACTGCGCTTGCCATAGCTGGTGTAACACAGGTACTGAAGGACTTGTTGAATGACGGGGTGATCAATAACATTACCACAGCGGTAGGTGCTGCTGTAACTGTTACATCACTTCCCCCTGATCGCATTGATACTGCAGGAGAAGGAACCCAGTTAAACCTGTATATGTACCAGGCTACACCCAACCAGGGATGGCGCAATGAGGGGTTTCCCTCATTCAATACAAATGGTCATCGTATAAGCAATCCACCGCTTGCGTTAGATCTGCACTATCTTCTTTCGGCCTACACAAGTGGGCCACAATTGCATACTGAGATACTGCTAGGCTATGGAATGCAGTTGTTTCATGAGAACCCGGTATTATCACGTGACGCAATCAACAAATCGCTTACTCCTCCCGATGATGTAAATCTGTCAAGTCTGCCGCCAACTTTACAGGCGCTTGCTTCAACCGGTTTGGCCGACCAGGTGGAGATGCTGAAAATAACACCGGAGTTGTTGAATGCAGAAGAGATGTCTAAACTGTGGACGGCTTTTGGCGCCAAGTACAGGCCTACTGCGGCGTACAGGGTAACTGTTGTGTTGATACAAAGTACAAGGCCAACCAAGACTGCATTGCCCGTACAGGACAGAAGGGTATATGTAGTGCCATTTAATCAACCAATAATTGAAAACATAATATCTATCCCAACGCCGCCTGAACCAACATTACCCAATCAATTGATCTTCTCATCCTCTACACTTGTATTGGAAGGAAGAAGACTTTTTGATGAGAATTTGAAGGTGGTTGTAGGCGGTAATGAAATAACGCCTGCAGATGATGATGTTACAGATACAACCATCCAACTAGCTTTGCCCGCAGGTTTAAAAGCCGGCATGCAAGGTGTACAGGTGATACATCCCATACCAATGGGAATTGATCAGCCACAAAAACTACACAACGGTCAGGCTTCGCCCATGCAGTCATTCATATTAAGTCCTTTTGTTACTGCAGATGGAACAGCATCAGGAAGTACGATAGGCGGTTTTTTTGGCGGCAACATACAGGTGAAAGTAAAGCCGGGCATCGTTAATAAACAAAATGTCCGTTTGTTGCTAAACGGGTTGACGCCTACTACAGGATCCTATGTTTTTGAGGTGGAAAAAATGACTGTGGCCGGACCTCCGGCGGAAACAATTAATATTCCTGTTGCAGGTGTTGCATCCGGCGGATACCTGATGCGTTTGCAAGTGGACGGTGCGGAAAGCCAACTGGTTGCTGATCCAGGTACAGGTGTTTACAAAAGTCCTAAAGTAATAGTGCCATGACAGATAGTGCGAATACGCAGTGGGTGAGCGGCAATCAGAAATATCTGTCTGCGACCATGTCATTGTTGTATGCACGCTTAAGTTTGTACAAAGCAACCCTGGAAGATAACGGAGTGGGTATTGAAGAAAATACTTCTGCTGTCAATAATCTTCAGGAACAACTCAACATATTGGCGGTAGAAATGAAGGTGCCTGCGGCGTTGGACAACATTGTAAATGTCTTTGGATTGTCTTCATTTGAGAAGGATCTGCTGGTAACATGTGCCGCTGTTGAACTGGATAGCAGTTTTGCATCTTTAATAGCCGGTTTACAGGGAAATGTAAATGCCTGTCTTCCCACTTTCAGTCTTGTGCTCGCAAGTCTTCCCGGTGCACATTGGAGCGCATTGTCGCCCAATGCACCGTTGCGTTACTGGCGATTGATCGAGTTAAATACCGATCAGCTTATTTCAAAAGCACCGATCAGGATTGATGAACATATTCTCCACTATCTTGCTGGTGTAAATCATCTTGATGAAAGGCTTACAGGAATTATAGAGCCAGCATCTTTACAGCAGGATCTCGTACCCTCACATATTGAGCTTGCAAAAAATATAATTCAGACTTGTCTTGAGAAATTCAATACCAGCGGATTTCAGCCAATACAACTAAGTGGTGATAACAAACCTGATAAAAATAACATCGCTGTATATGTGTGCCGGCAACTTGGTTTTTACCCCTATACAATACCCGTACATGCAATTCCTTCGGCGACCAAAGATATTGTTGAGTTGGCGAGGCTGTGGAACAGGGAAGCTGCACTAAAATCCTATGCATTAATGATTGATAATAGTGATGTGGATACATCAGACAGGCAACGTATGCAGGTAGTGAATAGTTTCATCGGTAACATACAAAGCCCGATGATAGTGAATGTAAGCCGGGCAACCCTGAGTAACAATACCAGGTATGGTCTGTTTGAGGTGGCGAAACCTACATCAGCCGAACAGCTTGATCTGTGGAAAAAAAGTCTTGAAGAAAGTACCAATATATCAGACAGGGAATTGAACAGGCTGGTTGCTCAGTTTAATTTCAGTGCAAAAACAATAACAGACGCCAGCAGACAATTGGTAACTCAAAACGAAACACCTTTAAACGGCGATCACGCTAAAGATCTACTGAATGATTTATGGAAGACCTGTTGCATTCATTCAAGACCTGATATAGGAGAGCTTGCCCATCGTATTGAAGCAATTGCACAAATGGATGATCTTATTCTTCCCGAAGCGCAAAAAGAAATACTAAGAGATCTCATCATTCACACAAAGTACCGCGCACAGGTATATAACGATTGGGGCTTTGCGCAACGTAATAACCGCGGATTGGGCATTACTGCCATATTTGCGGGAGAAAGCGGTACAGGTAAAACAATGGCTTCAGAGGTGCTGGCGAAAGAGCTTAAGCTGGACCTCTACAGGATTGATCTAAGCCAGGTAGTAAATAAATACATCGGGGAAACTGAAAAGAATCTCAAAAGAATATTTGATGCTGCCGAGGATGGTGGTGCCATCTTATTGTTTGATGAAGCCGATGCACTCTTTGGCAAAAGAAGCGAAGTTAAGGATAGTCACGACCGTTATGCCAATGTTGAGATAAGCTATTTACTGCAGCGTATGGAAGCCTATCGCGGCCTTGCCATTTTAACCACGAATATGAAGAATGTGATGGACAAGGCATGGATGAGAAGGATCCGTTTTGTTGTACAATTTCCGTTTCCTGATATTGAACAGCGTGCTGAAATATGGAAACGCATTTTTCCTTCGGCAACACCATTAAATAATCTTGATATTGCCAAGCTCGCCAGACTAAACATTGCCGGCGGAAATATAAAAAACATCGCTATGAATGCTGCTTTTATTGCGGCGAGCGAAGGTGACGCAGTTAGTATGCAACATGTGCAACGTGCCTTACGCAGCGAATATGAAAAGATCGAAAAATCGTTGACCAATACAGAAATAGGTTTGCTGAAATGAACCAAAATATTGAAATCAATATTGATCAAATTGTCCTGCACGGCTTTGCCCACGGAGACAAACTTCAAATAGGAGAGGCGCTCCAGACAGCACTTACTGAAGCGCTTGCCAAACAGGGAATTACACCATTACTAAAGCATTCGATAGATATTCCTTATGTAAATGCCGGAACTTTCTCACTTCAAACCAACAGCAAGCCGGCTAGCGTTGGTGCAGCAGTTGCAAATTCTGTGCACGCAACGCTGAAGGGGAAGGGGTGAGGTGTGAGGTGTAAGGTATCAGGTTTCAGGTATCAGGTTTGGAGGAAGTAAAAATTCAAAAGTAAAAAGTAAAAACTGCGGAGAAGCACTACCAGTATCGTTCGTGTCATGGTTTTATTGACCAGACAACAGAACTAAAAACAGCGGGCTAAGTGTTAATAAATCAGCGATCTTCAAATCAGAAATCAGAAATCTAATATCAGCCATCAACTACATCGTACATCGTACATCTAACATCTAACATCAAATGTCTTCATTTCCCGGTTCACCCAAGCTTATCAGGGGAGGGTTAGTGCTTATCGATCCAACTACTTCAAAAGTAATAAGGATCATTACGCTTCAATACAACCCTGATACGCTAACCAGAACATTACAGGCGCAGAGCTTGCATGATGCCAATAACAGGTCGCAACCCTTGCGCTTAACCGGCCCGCCGGTTGAAACCATAAAGCTTGATGCGGAAATTGATGCGACCGATCAGATGCAAAATGGTGACAGTGTTACTGCGCAAAGCGGTATTCATCCGCAGTTGGCTGCATTGGAAACAATAATTTACCCGACAAGCACACAACTGATCTCCAATAACAGCCAGGCATCATCAGGAACTTTGGAAATTGTTCCGATGGAAACGCCATTAACATTATTTGTCTGGAACAAAAATCGCATTATACCTGTGCGCATAACAGATTTCAGTGTTACAGAAGAAGCATTTGATGCGAACCTTAACCCCATACGTGCTAAAGTGAGTATGGGACTTCGGGTACTGAGTGTTGATGATCTTGGCTTTGATCACAAAGGCTCCAGCTTGTATCTAAGCTATCAACAGAATAAAGAAAAACTTGCAGGGCTGGCCCGCGCAGGTTCATTAAGTGACCTTGGCATAAATACTATCTGATGGCAGATCCACTTCAAACATTGTTGCAGGCAAGCAGCCAGCCAATCAATAACCTGTCGCCTACAAGCCGTTATTATCCGGTAGGTACGGCAACGTTTCAGAAGTCTGACGGTACAAATGTTGCTTATCTGCGGAGGCGCGTTATCCCTCCGCCTGAATCACTTGAGTTAATGCAGATCTATGTGGTAAAAGAAGGAGACAGGCTGGACAATATAGCCACTGCAACTATTGGAGATCCGGGACAGTTCTGGCAAATTGCCGATGCCAATGTAACCATTGCGCCTGAGGAGCTGACTGATCATCCCGGTTCCGTTTTAAGGATTACACAACCTGCAGGTATACGTACTTTTTAAGATGCTTAAAGGGAAAATTAGTGTTTCGTTATATATAGGAGTTGGTGTACCTATACCGGTTCCCAAACCAATTGTTGATGCGTTGTCCAGCATTGAAGTAACATCCTCTGCGGGGCAGGCAAGCGGCTTCTCGCTCGTGTTTAATTTCAGCAGTAAGTCGCCTTTAAACACGTTGCTTTTGCTGGTGGGACAGGCCGGTCCTTTTGTACGAACAATCGTCGCAGTCAATATAAATGGAACACCAAATGTGTTGATGGACGGCATGATCGTCAATCACCAGTTAACACCAAATGTGCAAACAGGTGAATCAACATTTACGGTGATGGGGACGGATCTCACCAGCCTGATGGGTTATATCGACTTTTCCGGTTTCCCGTTTCCCTGCATGCCGGCAGAAGCGCGGGTGCTGTTAATCCTGGCAAAATATGCAGTGTTTGGAATTATCCCATTGGTGATCCCAACACTGTTTATGGATATACCCATCGTTACAGATAAAATACCAACGCAAAAAGGAAAAGATCTCGCCTACATTCAGCAGCTGGCAAATGATAATGGCTACGTGTTTTATCTTGAACCGGGACCTGCTGTAGGCACAAGCGTAGCATATTGGGGGCCTGAGATAAAAGTTGGTGTGCCGCAACCAGCACTAAACATAAACATGGATGCACATACAAATATTGAATCATTGAATTTTACCTTCGATGCTTCGTCAAAGGGTATTCCGTTAGTGTTCATTCAGATACAGGAAACAAGAACACCGATACCAATTCCAATTCCTGATCTTAATCCATTGCAGCCTCCATTAGGATTAATTCCGCCGATAGACGTTCAATTAGACAAGTTAAAAGATACTGCCAAACTTAGCCCGATGCAGGCATTGGCATTGGGCGTAGCGCAATCATCACGCACATCGGATGTGGTGACAGCCAACGGTACATTAAACGTAGTCCGTTACGGACATGTTCTTAAATCGCGGGGGCTTGTTGGTGTAAGAGGTGCTGGTGATGCATTTGACGGATTGTATTTTGTAAAAAGCGTTAAGCATAAAATTCAGCGTGGCACATATACACAGGATTTTACGTTAACAAGGAACGGACTGGTATCTACAGTTCCAAAAGTTCCTGCTTAATAAATTGTATTTTTTATGAGTGATAAATATTATGGTAAATACCGCGGCCTTGTTCTAAATAATATCGATCCCTTGCAAAAAGCAAGACTTCTTATCCAGGTTCCGGATGTATTAGGACTTGCAGTTTCAAGCTGGGCGATGCCTTGCGTACCAATAGCAGGTCCGCAAATGGGCGTGTATGTGTTGCCCATTATCGGCGCTGGTGTATGGGTTGAATTTGAAGGGGGGGATCCTGACTATCCCATATGGACCGGCGGCTTTTGGGGGTCAGCTGCAGAAGTACCGGCATTGGCGCTGGCTGGTGTACCGGGACTGCCGAATATTGTAATGCAATCTACCAGTCAGAATACATTTGTGATCAGTGATTTAATAGCGGGCCCTGTCGGGGGCATCATGCTTAAATCACCCACAGGAGCTTTCCTTACTGTCAACGATACCGGAATTTACATCGATAACGGCAAGGGCGCCAGTATTTATATGGTTGGGCCGATGATTACGATCAACAATGGAGCATTAACTGTTACTTAATGGATAATTGACAATTGAAAATTGAAAATGGAGTTAAATGTGCGAATGAGCAAATTTGCAAATATGCAAATGGGAAAATGCATGGAGGGGTATTTAATAAATCAGACATCATCAAATCAGGTATCAGACATCCTGCCTCCAACATCGTACCCGCCCGTTCCGACGGAACGTTCGGGCGGGCATCTAAAATCGTACATCTAACATTCACCCCATGCCAGGACCATTACTTCACGTAGGAGCAACAGTACTATGTGCACACGGTGGGCAAGCACAGCCAACCACTCCCAATCCGCGGGTATTGGTAAGCGGACAGCCGATTGTGATGCAGCCTGCACCTTATGTTATAGCAGGTTGCCCCTTTAACGTATCAGGTGCACCCGTTCCATGTGTTACGGGGCAATGGGTGACAGCTGCAGCAAGAATATTGTCTAATGGCATGCCCGTTCTGTTGATGGATAGCCAGGCTACCTGCATTCCTAACGGTACACCCTTGTTGATTGTGGCTACACAGGTGAGGGTGATTGGAAGCTGAAAACGGGTTGTAAGTTGTAAGTTTTACGTTGTACGTTTATTGAAGCGAAGGTTAGGAGTTAGCTTTTTGAATTTTTGACTTTGAATTTGCATTGGCTTAAACGATAACGAAGTCTACCCAACGCAAGGTTTTGACTTTTTACTTTTAAATTTTGACTTTCCATCGTGAACCTCAAATTTCCCATACAGTTTGAACACAACGGCAAAACAGCCGGCACCACTGATGATAAGCACATCCGCAGCATGATTGAGCAGGTATTGTTTACATCTCCGGGCGAACGTGTTAACCGCCCAACCTTTGGTAGTGGGTTAATGCAGCTTGTGTTTGAGCCCAATAGCGATGAACTCGTTGCAACGACTCAATTCCTGGTACAAAGCTCACTACAGCAATGGCTGGGAAACCTGATTGACGTGAACGAGGTCCGGGTCGACAATGATGAAGGTACGCTGACTGTAACAGTTGTTTATACTGTTCGCCTGACGCAACAAACAACTCAGGCAACTTTTACCCGATAGTGTATGAAATTTTCTTGTTGTACAGATGAACGTCGTACTGCGGTAATCAATCATCCGTTACTGAATGGAATTGATTTCCTTGAAGTGGTTGACAATCCGTCCGACCCGGATGATGTGCGCCAGACTGTTCTGATGGTACATTTCCTGAAGGACCTGGCTCCGGGTGAACTTTCTGTCCCAAATATTATTATACAAGGCGGTGAGCGTATTCAGCATATTTCAGTTAAAAATGTATCAGTAGGTCTGATCACTTCACCACTTTCTCCGCCAGCGTCTCCACCGGAAAGCAATAACAATATTCTGGTCGTACAGGTGGATCAAGCTGGTGATTTTTCCACTTACACACTTAAGGTAGTTCAGGATATTGGTCATTTGGATCCACCTGCAGGTTTTGATCCGATTCTCTCGTCTGTTGACTTTTCGTTTAAAGTTTTATGTCCTTCTGATTTTGATTGTAATTCTTCCTGCAACTGCTCTCCGGAGGTACAGCAGGCGCCGGATATCAATTACCTGGCCAAGGATTATGAAGGATTCCGGCAGTTAATGCTCGACAGGATGGCGTTGTTGTTTCCTCAATGGCGGGAAAACAATGCTGCCGATCCTGGTGTAATGCTGGTTGAGTTGCTGGCGTGGGTGGGGGACTACCTTAGCTACCGGCAGGATGCAATTGCTACCGAAGCTTATCTTGGTACGGCGCGAAAAAGAATATCTGTGCGCAGACATGCCAGGTTGGTTGATTACTACATGCATGACGGATGTAATGCACGCACATGGGCGCATATAGAAGTGGCTGAAGGCATAGCGGGCCTGCCTTTGCTAAAGGAAGCGAATGGCATTATAACCAAGGTACTGACTAAGTCCTTTAAATTACCGAACGTATTAAAGCCCGACAATAAAGAATTCAATAATGTGGTTAATGATGGCTCAGTAGAAATATTTGAGCTGATGCATGACACCGTTCTCGATGCCCGGCACAATACAATGTATTTCTACACATGGGCTCAAAAGAATTGTTGTCTGCCCAAAGGTGCAACCAGTGCTACATTGGATACACATCTGCCTGCATTACAGGTTGGCCAGATCCTGATCTTCCAGGAAGTGCTTGGACCAGGAACGGGAAAGGCTGGCGATGCTGACCCAAAGCACAGGCATGCGGTGCGGCTCACAGAAGTAGCCTTGTCATCAGATCCCATCGGATTTGTAAATAGCTCACCACCTCAATATGCGCCGAGACTGGTAACTGAAATAACATGGAGCGATGCTGATGCGCTGCCATTTCCCCTGTGTATCACATCTGATGATGATGACGGAAATGATGTTGTGGTAAGTGTTGTTTTAGGTAACAATGTTTTAGTAGATCATGGCCTTACATTGCCAAATGAGCCACTTCCGGCAGTGCCCGATGCTACCAATAGTGAGGTTGAATTAAATATAGTAGAACCAGGCTGCAATGCCTGTGAAAAAACAACGATCACACCTGTTGCTCCCCGTTACCATCCCGCGTTGAAAAAAGGCCCGCTTACCCAGGCTGCGTCATATAATATGGATGCTCCACCAGCGTCTGCCACCGCTGCCTTGCGGTGGGAAATGAAAGATGTGCTCCCTGCAATTAAATTGGAAGAACAAGCCAATAACAGCCGGTGGTTGCCTTTGCGTGATCTGATAAGCAGCAACGCCAATGACAAAAACTTTGTTGCTGAAGTGGAAGGAAATGGAATCTCTTACCTGCGGTTTGGAAATGATGTGCAGGGCAAAAGACCATCAAGCGATGTGCCGTTAGATGCTGTGTATCGCGTTGGCAATGGCTTAAACGGCAATATTGGTGCACAGGCTTTAAAGCACCTGGTAAGCAGCGACGGTGCTATATCAAACGATTCAATTTTAAGCATTATCAATCCGCTGCCTGCGACTGGCGGCCTGGAGGCTGAAACCATAGAGCTGGTAAGAAAACGCGCTCCTATTGCTTTCAGAACTCAAAAAAGAGCCGTGACCATGCAGGATTATGAAGATGTGTCCAGAATATGTTCTCCAGACATACAACGCAGTGCAGCCACTTTGCGCTGGACGGGAAGCTGGCGCACTGTTTTTCTCACTGTGGACAGATTGGGCGGGGCAGTAATTAAAGATGATTTTGAAACACAGCTCCGGAACTGCATTGAAAAATATCGCATGGCAGGACAGGACCTGGAGGTAGAAAATCCGGTATTTGTATCACTTCAAATTGATATAACGGTGTGCGTATTGCGGGATTATTTCAGAAGCCAGGTTAAAAGTGCACTCTTAAACGTACTGAGTAACCGCCAATTGCCTGACGGTAGTTTAGGCGTTTTTCACCCTGATAATTTTAGCTTCGGGCAACCGGTTTATCTAAGTCCCATTTATACCGCGTTACAAAAAGTGCCAGGAGTCGGTGCTGTTACCATAACTAAATTCCAACGGCAGGGTAAAGACACGAACGAGTTTTTGTTAAGTGGCACACTGCTAATAGGACGAACCGAAATAGCTCGTTTGGATAACGATCCTAATTTTCCGGAACACGGCGTTTTCAACTTAACGTTAGAAGGCGGCAAATAAACCACGGAGGCACAAGGGCACGGAGAAACACAAAGAATTGAAAATTGACAATTGAAAATTGACAATGAGCCCGGCGACATAATTTTCACAAAAAAAAGGCTAAAACGTACAACTAAAAACTCCTCCTCACATCTAACATCGTACACCTAACATCGTACATTCCCATGGATACTTGTCATTGCTGTGAAGGTTTATCCGTTCAAACGCCGGTTGAAATTTATAACCGGGCGGGCCTGAATGCTATTGCTTACAGAGTGGGTACGCATCCTCAATTTAAGGAGAGTCTTTTAGCAAGGTTGTCACTGGCGGACCAGCCTACGCTAAAGAATCTCACAACAAGAGAAGACAATGACTTCTCTATTGCATTGCTGGATGCATGGTCTGTTGTTTCAGATGTGCTTACATTCTACCAGGAACGGATTGCCAATGAATCTTATCTCGCTACCGCAACTGAAAGATTTTCCATACTGCAACTTGCAAGGCTGATCGGTTATGAATTGCGTCCGGGTGTAGCGGCAACTGCATACATAGCATTTACATTGGATGATTCTGCCAGTGCGCTTGGTCCTGTGCTTCCATCTAATAATCTGACTGGCTTATTGCAAAGCCTTCCGCCAATCACGATTGACAAAGGAATTAAACTACAAAGCATTCCTGGCCCAGGCGAGAAAGCACAGACATTTGAAACGGTTGAAAACATATCTGCAAGAGCAGAATGGAATAATATAAAACCCCGGCTTACACAACCCCAGGATCCGTTGGTAGAAACTGACAATATAATTCTTTTAAAAGGCACAAATCTTAATTTGAAGAAGGGCGATATTTTGCGTGTTAACTACCCTGACAACGGCATCAAGCTGAAAACGATTTTCAATATTGTTGTAGATAATGATGCCAGGACAACAAGGTTAAATCTTAAGACGGTAACAACACTGCCCAATTATCGCAAGCCTGTATTTGCCTTTGGTAATCTTGCTCAAATATTGAATCCTGTTTTGCTGAATCAGAACGTTGTGTTCGGTCTGGTTAACAAGGTTGCGTGGAAAGAGTCTGACTTCAATATACTGGTGAATACAAACAGATGGGTACCAAAGGATGTTTATCAAAGTATAAATACACAAGCTGCGGGTCTTCCTCCTGAAACAGAATCTTCGGCTTTTGTCTTCCGGAAACGTGCCCCGGTATTTGGGTACAACGCTCAAAAGAAGATAACATATAACGGCAATATTCCAAACCCTCCATCCAGCTGGACAGAATGGGATATTTCCGGTATCGAAAAAAACAACATTGTGTATCTTGACAATGCATACGAAGAAATCGTAGACGACAGTTACATTGCCATCCAGAATCCTGATGCTACCAATCCAAGTGTTTCTTTTTACAAAGTGAATGCTGTTAACGTTACATCGAGAACCGAATATGGCATGAGTACCAAAACGACAAAACTATCTATTGATTCAACGAGTGATTGGTGGGGATCCGGTACAACGTTGGCAAGCTTACGTTCTATTGTTGTATATGCACAAAGCGAGCAATTAGATCTTGCGGAATTGCCGATTGAAGATGAAGTAACCGGCGTTACATTAACACTGGACCGTTATTATCCCGGCCTGCGCGAAGGACAGGCAATTATCATTAGCGGGGAACGCAGTGATCTGCAGGGCGTTTCGAGCAGTGAATTGCTTTTTATAAAAACAGTTGAGATAATAGGCGGCTTTACGGAACTCACATTTGTTGACCCCGGTATTCAATATTCCTACATCAGGAAAACCGTTGCCATCAACGCAAATGTTGCTATGGCAACACACGGGGAAACTGTTCAGGAAGTACTTGGCAACGGAGATGCCAGTACAATATTCCAGACATTCAAATTAAAACAACCACCATTAACTTTTATCACTGCAGATACTGATAGCGGAGTTCAATCAACTTTGGAAATTCGCGTAAATGATCTGTTATGGCATGAAGTGCCCTACTTTTTAGATCATGGTCAGGATGAACGAATTTATATAACAAGGCAGGACAATGATAGCAATACCATTGTAACCTTTGGCGATGGCATCAACGGGGCGAGAGTGCCTACCGGTTTACAAAACATTAAAGCAACATACAGAAAAGGAATAGGGACTGGCGGCTTGGTTAAAGCCAATCAGTTATCGCAGCTTCAAACAAAACCATTAGGCGTTAAATCCGCCATAAACCCTGTTTCGGCCAACGGGGCACAGGATGCAGAACAATTGGATAGCGCAAGAAATAATGCGTCTTTAACCATTCTTACTTTGGGTCGCGTAGTATCGCTACAAGACTACGAAGATTTTGCAAGGGCGTTTGCAGGCATTGAAAAAACACTTGCAACATGGACGCTTGTAAATGGAAGACGACATGTTTACATAACTGTTGCAGGTACCGATGGCGCTGAAGTTCCTGAGGACAGTAAGCTGGGCATCAATCTTCTTGCTGCAATTAATAAAGCTGGTGATCCACGTGTGGCAATTAAAATTGCTTCATATAGTCCGCGATATTTCCAGATCTCCGCTAACGTCGTGGTTGATCCTGACTATATAGCTGCAAATGTGATAGCTGCAGTTGAAAAAAATCTGCGTGATACATTTTCTTTCAAAGCAAGAAAGTTTGCGCAATCCGTAACCTATAGCGAAGTGGTTGCCTGTATGCAACAAACACCCGGCGTAATAGCTGTTAATATTAATTCATTGGTAAGATCAGAAGATCCTGCAACCAATATACCTGACGTGATTGATGCTGCAATGCCTGTTATTACAACAACATCAGTAAAGGGTGCTGAATTGTTAACGCTCGATCCGCGACCGGTTGATCTTAAAGTCATATCATGAGCTTTACTAAAGAAACCATATTCAAATTACTGCCACTCTTTAACCAGGTGCGCGACCAGGAGAGTGGTAACAGCCTGGTTCCCGGACAAGAATTTGATGGCCCGTTAAAGGCGTTGCTGGGATTGATTGCAGAGCAGATTGCAGTGCTTGAAGAAAATTTCGACCAGCTATATGATGATCAGTTTATTGAAACCTGCGCCGAATGGGTGGTTCCATATATTGGTGGCCTGGTCGGAACACGCGGACTGATAACTTTTCCCGGTGCGTCATTCAGCGAAAGGGCGCAGGTGGCAAATACAATATCTTACCGTCGCCGTAAAGGAACAGCAGCCGTACTGGAACAACTGGCGAGAGATGTTACCGGATGGACAGCCAATGTGGTTGAATATTTTCAATTGCTTGCCACAACACAATATCTTAACCATCTTAGACCCACTAACCTTTCCGTTTCTGCACTTCGCAACTGGGAGAAAATGGAATATGTAAATACGCCTTTCGATAAACTAACACGTACACTCGATGTGCGTAATATTGAATCGCGCAGGGGGAAATACAATATTCCCAATGTTGGCATATTTCTTTGGAGACTGGATAGCTACTCAATTACAAGCGCACCAGCTTATAAAGTAGATGACCGCCGCTACAAATTTGATGCATTGGGTAAAGACACACAGTTGTACAATCATCCGGTACCTGAAGATGAAATAACACATTTGTCCACACCGGTAAATGTACCTATGCCCATTAGCCGTACCGTAATGTACAATTATACGGATGACTATTATGGTGTAGACAGAAGTGTGTTTATTGATGATAAAGAATTTGTAAGCATTTGTAATCTGAGCGATGCCACAGATGGATCCGGCGATTGGGTTAATATGCCACAAAGTAAAGTTGCTGTAGATCCTGTGCTGGGCCGTATCGCATTTCCTGCGCTACAGCCTCCTCCACAAAAAGTATCTGTGAACTATTATTACGGATTCAGTGATAAGATTGGTGGCGGCGAATATGCTCGCTCAGATAGTTTTATGTCTGAGTTAGCGGTTGTGCAGGTACCCAATCAGCATCCCACCATACAAGCGGCATTAAATGTATTGGAACAGACAGGTGGCATAATAGAAATTACGGACAATGCTTATTACATTGAAACACCTTCAGTAAAAATTGCTGATGGAAAAAAAATTGAAATAAGGGCCCAGGATAAACAACGGCCCGTTTTGGTACTGGATGATGATCTGGAAATTTTTGGAGGAGAAAACGCTGTTCTTAGCCTGAATGGATTGCTGGTAAGCGGTGGATGTTTACGATTGCCGGAAACGGACGGCTCCGGAAAAGTTAACCAGCTTGATTCATTGCAGGTAACACACTGTACTTTATTACCTGGACCAAGTGCACAAATAGGAACAGTTGCAACCCAATCGCAACAGCCAAGATTAATTGTAGAGATGGCCGATGTTACGGTTAAAATAAATAAATCGATAACGGGTGCTATCCGGGCCAGTGATTCTTCAACTGTTTATATTTCCAATTCAATTGTTGATGCATTAAGTGATAACGCAGTTGCTTATTGTGGTCTTAACGGACTTGATAGCTATGGTGCTGTATTGCAGGTAGAAAATACTACCGTCATTGGTAAAGTAGCCACCCGTATTATGCAGCTGGCTTCAAATGTCATCTTTTACGCTGCATCTGCGAAAGACGCAAATGATATTCTTCCTGTTACTGCACAACGTTTGCAGGAAGGCTGCGTAAGATACTCCTATATTCCGCCAGGCTCAAGATTGCCACGCAGGTTTAATTGTCAGCCGGCAGATGATACAGACGCAACAAGAATACGGCCGATGTTCAATTCTCTAAAATATGGGGATGCTGCTTATTGCCAACTGAGCAGGCTTTGTGCAGTTGAAATAACCGAAGGCGCAGACAACGAAGCCGAAATGGGCGTATTCCGCGATTTATATCAACCTCAACGCTTGACCAACTTGCGTACGCGATTAAATGAATATTTGCGATTCAGCTTGCAGGCAGGGATATTTTTGGCATCGTAACAGATCAGGAATATCGCTGATATCTGATTTGCTGATCTCTGAATTCGTTTTGTGGCAAGCGTGTAACAGAATTCTGTCAGCAAATATTTCAAACATATTTTTTAAATTTCTGATGTCTGATTGATAGATGTCTAACTTACTTTAAATACATGCTCATAAATAGTGAGGCATATATTCAGGTCAAAACGTCCTCATAAAATCAGAGATCGGACATTAGCAAATCAGACGTTCCTCATACATCTAACATCCTACATCTGACATCCTACATCTAACATCGTACATCTAACATCATACATAGAAAGTCGTACATCATTTCACAAACCTTATTAACTATGCCAGGCGATTATTCAAGAAAACTATTCGATGCTAAAAAGCACTACAGTGCAGTGCTTGAGCAGCAGGGAAGGGTACAGGTTGATGCTGACTGGAACGAGCAGGTGGACATTCAGCAATATCGCATTTCAACTGAAACGGTAGATGTTATCGGCGCAACAGGTATACCTAAGCAGAATAATGGTTTCTTTATTGTTCCATTTGCTGATGGCAGTGACTTTACCATATTGCCGGGCCGTATATATCTGGATGGACTGTTATTTGAACTTGAGCCTGGAACAACAACTTATTTGCAACAGCCGTATTATCTCAATCCGGATCTGTCTGATTTCAATATTCCAACGAGCCCCCCCGGCTCGCCTGCAAGTCCGGTTAAACCACCCTTAAAAGACGGAACATATATTGTGTATGTTGAAGGCTGGCAGCGGGAAAGAAATTTTCATGATGATCCGCACATTCAGGAAGTTGCACTGGGAGAAGCAGATACTACAACCCGTTTGCAAAATGTATGGCAGGTAAAAATATTAAAAGTAACAGATGTTATTTCTCCTTCATGTGCTACGGGTTTCAGCGAATGGGATAATACAATAGCTGCAACAACCGGCAAAATGAATGCGCAGGCCGTAAAGAACACATCGCAGAAAACGCCCTGTGTTCTTCCGCCGAGTTCAGGATATAGTGGCCTGGAGAATCAGTTATACCGGATTCAAATTGCTAAAGGCGGGGATCGTAGCGTGGCTACATTCACATGGTCGCGGGACAATGCATCTGTTGAAACAAATATTATGCAGGTATTTGACAGCGCAGTAACTGTTGCTGATATTGGCAAAGATGATGTCCTTGGATTTGCAAACGGTCAATGGGTTGAAATTGTAGAGATCGAGCCTACAATGGCAGGAGGTACATTGGTTCAGATTGATACTATCGATCAGGATCTGTTGAAAGTAACGTTTAAAACAGCGATCCCGCAGTATGCAGGCAAGACCGGTTTAAAGCTCCGCAGATGGGATGTTTCAGGAACAGGTATGGATAATGGGATCGCCATGACGAACGACTGGATCACCATTGAAAGTGGGGTACAGGTTTTGTTCAGTGCAGGTACTTACCGCACCGGTGACTATTGGTTGATCCCTGCCAGAACAGCTACCGGAAATATTGAATGGCCTGTTGATAATTTACAGTTTTCCATTCCTCAATCGCCTTCAGGAATAAAAAGACACTTTGGGAAATTGGGGCTGCTGGTTGCTAAAGGCGGCCAGGTAAATTTTATAGATTGCCGGCCTAAGTTTCCTTCATTAACCGGCATTTGCGCCGAAGATGTTTGCTTTAATAATACCAACTGTAATTTTCCGCAAGCCACAACTGTGCAACAGGCATTGGATTTGCTATGCCAGCGCAGTGGCGGGGGTTCCTGTACCATTGTTGTAAAGCCGGGTGCAGGCTGGGAAAGCGCATTAACCACGCTAGCTGACGGAATGGACGCACAGATCTGTTTTCAATCCGGACTTTATCCTCTTGCGAATCCGGTGGTGCTTAAAAATAAAGGCAACCTTAAAATGGTGGGATGTGGTCCTGCGAGTCGTATTGTTTCTGCTAATGCTGAAACTGCTATTATTTTTGATCATTGCAAGACAGTTAACGTACGTGACCTTTATGCTGAAGGCGGGGCAGTGAGCCCCAATCAACCAGCATTGGCAGTGCACTTGAATGGCGTTTTCAGCTTTACAGGATGTGAGGCTGTAAATGTTGATCATTTAAGTTTAAAAAGTGGTGCAAGCGCAACACGTAATTGCACCTGTATTACAGTGACCAATGATGCTGCAACTCCTTGCCCGGTGCGCATTGAAGATTGCGATTTGCAAATAGGAAACCTGCAACAGGGCATACTTGTTATCAATGCTTCCAACTGCTGGATTGAACGGAACAGCCTGAAAGTTTATTCAACACCTGCTTCCGGTGGTCTCAACAAACAACTGGAGTTGGGCTTGCGCAAGTTGCTCTCTTCAAATCTTCAGATAAGTAAAGCGGGTAGCCCGCCTGCAGGATCGAACAACGTAACCATTACGTCAGGTAATTTTTCTGTCAACTTCAAAAGCGATCAATCGTTACAGAATGAATGGAAAAGGGCCATGGAAACACTTTATCCGGCACCAGCAAAATCTGAGAAGGAATTGCAGATTCGCGTACAAAAGCTGGCAACAAGATTTGTTACTGAAAGCGTATTGCAGGACAGGTTCAGGCAATTTGGCATCTTTGTTCAGGCTGCCGCCACACAAACAAGGAGCATTGCCGCGCAAGGCATCACTGTTGGTGGGCAGGTGGGAAAGAATCTGCATATATCCGGCAACGTTATAACAGATGTTTTGCAGGGTATTCATGTGGGTGTAAGTCACAGAACGGCGGTGGTACAACCGGATAGCATTTCAAATCTGTCTATCTCCAATAATACAATTGCAGTAACGTTACCAACTACCGTTGGCAAGCTGGATCGCTATGGAATTTTTGCAGGGAACGGAAGCAATATCCTGATAGAAAACAACACACTGACACTGGAAAGATTAGTTGCCAACGATAATACAGATATTGACGGCATAAGAGTTTGGGGAAACCTCGGCTTCAGAGTAATAGTCTCTCAGAATATGGCTACAAGCTTCGACGGAGATCAGAAAAAAAGTTTTTCGTTCGGCATCAATGTAAATCCCTTGCAAGCTAAACCAGGGACTGCTCAGTGGGTTGTAATGTGGAACGTAACGCCCGGTAAAATTGCAAGTACGACAGTAAAGGCGGGTGTTGTTTATCAGAATAATACTTAGGAGTGAGGTGTAAGGTATCAGGTATCAGGCATGAGGTAAGGAGTGACATTTAAGCTATCGCATGTCAGATATTTTTGGAGTCATATTTATACTAGACAAGTTTTGCATGGTTGAGAAAAAAAAACTGCCAATGGGGTAAATCGCGAAGGGATGAAATTATTATAGATGGTGGCTATCAAGAATTGTATTCGAAAACCCGAGGGGTTGACATTTTAGGTGCTTAGGGTTTTGCAAAGTGAATTCGTCCTTTGCAAGTATGTCATCGAAACAGAACCTTGCCGACCAAGAAAATTGTTTCACTTGTATTGAATTAATAATAAGATTAAAATATCAAAAAACCTTGCCGGCATTGTATTTTACGCTTTGATCTTTCAGCAATATTTTCTAACTTCACTATGTGTGACGTTTTCCTTTGGTATTGGTCAGTTGTTAGCAGTTGTTGCGGTCTCTGCATGCGTAAGTTTGTTCTGATAGTAACTTTTGTGAAACAGGTGAAGGGTTCGAATCCCGCGTTGCACATTTAACGAGGTTGGTCTTAACTGTCCTCGTTTTTTTGTTTTAAAAAGGAGAAGAATTTCAGATTTGAGATTTGAAATTTTCACCACAGAGTTACATTGAGTTTCGCACAGAGTTGCACAGAATTGAAACTTGCAAACTATCTCATAGCGTTTATTCTCCGCAAAATAACGCTATTTGCTGTAACAATCATGGTGTAAAAAATACTGCGAAACTCTGTGAAAACAACTCTGCGTACAATGTGGTTAAACCTTCTCATTAATGTCTGCTATGCGTGTTCCGCTTGTCTCCTGTATAATGCCCACCTATAACCGGCGGGAGTTTATACCACATGCTATACGGTATTTTCTCAGGCAGGATTATGAGAACAAGGAACTCATTGTTATTGATGATGGGCAGGACAATATCCAGGATCTCATACCCGATTTACCGTGCATACGTTATTACCGCCTGCCACAAAAAATTACACTAGGTGCAAAGCTCAACCTGGCGTGTCGTTATGCTGCTGGTGACATCATTGCCAATTGGGATGATGACGACTGGTATGCTCCATGGCGTTTACAATACCAAATAAAGTCATTACTGGACAACAATACGCAGGTTTGTGGCATAAACACTTTGCTTTACTTTGATTTGGGTAGCAAAGCGGGCTATCAATATATATATCCCTCCAATCAACGTGTCTGGCTGCTGGGAAGCTCTTTGTGTTTTACAAAAACACTGTGGGCAAAGAATCAGTTTGCCGACATTAATGTGGGTATGGATGGGTTATTCGTATGGAACACGCCAGCTGAAAAAGTATCAGTTCTTTCGCAATACGATTTTTCCGTACATATGATCCACAGGGATAATGTCAGCCCCAAAAATACGTCCGGCGCGTGGTGGCATCCGTATAGTACGGATAAGATCAAACGCATAATGTCTGACGACTGGCAATATTATACCAATGGTCATATCACTTATCCTTCAGCACCGGATTACGGACTACAATTGACGAAGTACAAGAAAGAGCTTCCGGCAATAAAAAATGTTTATGCCTGCCTTGTTCATGAACAACCGGACTGTATTCTTGATCTTGTTGAAAACCTTCATTATAACGACCCGGAATCAACGATATTGCTGTATAACGGTGGAACCAACAGCAACCTGGTCCCGGAAAATTTTCCATTGCGGAAATATAATGCAGTAAGGCATCCCGCGCCCAGACCAGTAAAGCATGGATACCTGCATGACTTCGCATTAAGAAGCATGCAGTATATGCTGGAGGGTTTAGATAATGATATACTTACTATTGTGGACTCTGACCAACTAAGCATAAAGCCGGGCTACACAGTATTTATGAGTAGTTTCTTCTCTAATCTTGATGGTCGTGCTGGTATGTTGTCAAGCAATCCACTCCGGGTTGATAGAAATAATAAAACAAATAATGTTGCATTACAGGCCTTTCGTGAATTCGATTTATGGAAGCCGTTGTTAGCTCAATTTGAAGGCGGAGAAGATCATTTCGTGCATTGGACATTCTGGCCTTCAACTGTGTTTACCAAAGATGCCTGCAAGGATCTGCTGCAGCTTTTCAATACCAATGCAACGCTGCAGGAAATAATGCGGCATACGAAGATCTGGGCGAGTGAAGAAGTGATCCTGCCAACTTTAGTAAAATTACTCGGTTATGATATCTGCGCAAATCCATGTAGTTACAATCTGGTGAGATACCGGCAGGATGTACATACGGATGAACTTAATAAAGCTTTTCTTAAACCTGATATGTACTGGGTACATCCTGTTCCACGTTCAACACATGATCCCATTCGCAAATTTATCCGGGGCAAATTCAACGAATATGTTACAGAAACGGAACGCCAGCCAATTACAATGCAACATGCAGATGTCGGCTATGATATTCAAGCCGCACTGGATAAAATGCGTAATACACAAGGCTGGCTTAGCGAATCTGAAGCAAGGTTATTAGCGAACTGTTGTATCCATTCCCTGCAGAACGCTGATCAACTTCAATACATAGTTGAAACCGGCTGTTATCATGGGAAGTCCACGGTATTATTAGGAACTATTGTAAAAGACCTTTTTCCAAACGCAAGAATTGCCAGTGTTGATCCGCACGATGGGAAACTGGGTGCGGTGGATCAGGGATTGAAAAAATATCCCCCTTCGTTGAATGAATTTAAGAAGAACATTTTGGGCGCCGGCTTGACGGAGATTGTCGAGGTAATCCAGGAGCGTGCAGCTAATGTACAATGGCAGCAGCCTATTTCTTTATTGTTTATAGATGGCTTGCACGACTATCAAAATGTGTCATCGGATTTTAGCCATTTTGCACCCTTTCTTATAAAGGACGGTTATGTTGCTTTTCATGATTATGCAGGATATTTTCCCGGCGTTACAACTTTTGTTGATGAGTTATTGAGCGGTGGAAAATATTGTAAAGTTCAAAAGAATGATAGTTTGATTGTCCTAATGAAGAAATAAGACAAAGCAGTAACTTTGAACAGGCTATTGCTGCAGGTATGGCGCTACTAATTAAGTCTGTCTTAAAACAAGCGTTATGTTTTTACCTCCTCGTTAAAAAAGAAAAGCAATCTTTCTCAGGAAAATAAGCAATCTGGTTTAGGTCAGCACAAATGCAGTTGCGGCAAGCCAATTACCAAAGGAGGTGAATGTGCCGAGTGTAAGAAAAAACGCGAGGAGAAACAACATAGTGCCATAGCAAAAAATGTTGCAGACAATCTTAATGCATCAGGGCTATCCGGTCACAAGTTTAGCAATCTAAATGTTTATAACAAAGAGCAACCGGAGTTAACACCTAGCGGAGCCAGTCACACATCCAATCAAAAGCTTGAAGGCGCCGTTCCGCATTCCGGCATGAAATGGGTTGCCGATATAAAAAGTGTCAGTCATCCTTTTTTTGCTAAAGGTGGAATGTTGTCAGACAGCCCGGCAGATCTGGCCAACGAGGATGAGACAAAGCTTGCACAAGAAACAACGTCAAACGTTGCCGCTCCGGCCCCTGGCGTTCCACTACCTTCTATACCACCGCCGGTACCAATGAAAGATGATACATGTACCTACAAAATAACTTATTCCAATATACAAAAACCCGGATGCGCCGCTGATAAATGCGGTGCAAAGATAATCTATGATGTTAGCAAGGTAGAAGCTACAGGTGCAAGTTGTCCTTCATTGAAGGGGCTTAAAGTAACAGAGTCAGTAACAACAGATAATGGCTGCACGCCGGGCGGTGTAAAAACCGGGGCAGGTTGCGATATAGGAGATAATGGTGAGGTGAAAAACTGTACAGATACATATGCGTTCTGCACTTCTGCGGCAAACATCAAGGAGGGCGGCTGTACAGAAATATATACACAGAAGTTATTTGTAGGAGGCGTTCTTGCAGAGACAAGAACAATAACATTTAAGTTTACCAAATCGGGAGGCACGTGTTCTGCAACCGTTGATCGAACATAATCTACAAGAAGGCGTTTAAATTCTACTGACATCTGATATGAGTACAATTAAAGATTTCGTTTATCATCTCCGGAGAGCCGGTTTTCGTGTAAATTTTATAGAAGCAAATCAAAAGCCGGATGTTGACGAGCCGTTCACGGATGATCCCGATATCTTTTTTGAAAACATTCTGCCCAGGGATGGCCAGTATGATTTTGTCAAAGCGAAAAGTCAGTATACTGTATTCCCTTCAGATTCCATGTGGAGAAAAGAAATCAGTGGTATTCATATCAAAAACACGCCAAGGATAAATGCTGTCGAGGAATATCTTTCGTTTATTCAAAAGTATCATATTCATATTCAGCCGCCTGCTATCAAGGGAGATCCGGATTCACCGGATTATACTGATACGATAACGTTAGCAAACACAGGTCAGCTTAAAGATCACCTGCTGCAATTATTGGGGACAGACAGGTCACTCGTTTTTACAATCGAAAAAACGCAGACAGGGTTGCCGATGCTTCATTTTGAGCGCATCGGTTAACGGTACCGCGTTTATGCATTTAGTTTCACTCAGTGATTTTCCAATATGCAATCTTACGCATCACAGAGAAACAAAGGCCGTCAAAGTAGCTTAAAAACGAATGTATCACCAGCGTTTGGAAATTATTCAAAAGATAAGCCAACTCAGACTCTGTTTATGTCTGAAGGTGGTCATCATTCATTCGTCAATATGAATGTATCAGCTCCAGTCATTCAGGCTAAGCTTAGTATTAACCAACCCAACGATATTTACGAGCAGGAAGCTGATGCCATCGCGGATAAGGTTGTACACGCAGCGGAACAATCAACCAACGGGAAATCTGCGACAGTGAACAGCAAGAACATTTCTTTGCAAAGAAAATGTAAGGAATGCGAGGATGAAGAAAAGAAAGCGCAACGTAAATCCGCTTCCGTCAATACGACGCCCGTGAGCGCCTCCAATGGTATCATCTCCAATAATGGTATAAGCAACAGGATTAATTCTTTGCAGGGAAGAGGTAACACGATGGATAATCAAACGCAGGCTTTTATGTCTGGCGGCTTTGGCGTTGATTTCGGGAACGTACAGATTCATACAGATGACAACGCAGCAGACCTGAGCAGACAACTAGGAGCAAGAGCCTTCACTGTAGGAAATGATATCTACTTCAATACCGGGGAATACAAGCCATCTTCAGAACAGGGAAAACATTTGCTCGCGCACGAGTTAACACATACCATACAACAAAGCGGCAAGCAGTTGCGCGTTCAAAAAGATGATAAAGAGAAGCCGGAAGACAACAAGCCTTCTGTTGATTTCGATGCGCTTCCACCGGATTTAAAGATCAGGTTCTGGCACCTTCTTTTTGAAGCAAACACCAGCCAGGTAAAACTGGATCTTGAAACAAAAAGTCTGAAACCAAGTCTTTCGTACAAATACGGAGGTGCCTTGACGTTAAGTTTAAAGGGAGGTGGAACTACCGGTAGTTTTGGATGGCAACCGGGAGATAACAAGTTAAGCCTGGGTTTGTCACATGGTCCCGTTGGTGCTAATTTTTCGGCCACGCCGGGTCAGGATAAATATAGTTTGGGATTAAGGTTGGGGGACAAGTTGCTGCCGCCGCCATCAGATATGGGGCGCACTTTTATGGCTGGCGGTTCTTCTGCTGGTAGTATGTTGACCGGATTGCCCGGTGGGTTAGATGATCCGCTTGCTTACTATAAAGCACATAAAGACGATATAGAAAATGTTAGCAAATCTGTAGATTTAGCGAAAGACATTACCGAGGCTGGTAAAAAAAGAATTCGCTTTGGTGCGGATTTTTCTTTGTCATACGATCCCGTGAATAGCCTGGTGTTCACGGCCAGGGCCGGGTTAATGTACAATTTTTAACAAGAGCAAAATGCAGTTACACAGGGTTTCACGGAGAAGACACAGAGGTACGCAGAGCATAGATCACCATCCACAAAATTATTTTGATGCACGCAAAAGCAGTGAATAAAACCGTTGCATCCAATCAGTCTGATCTGAACAGTTCGCCTGTGAATAAAAGCATTGGTGAACATTCCGATGCATACCTGGCTGCACAGGAAGAAATGCATCATTTTGATCAGTTATCATTGCATCCACCGATTGTTATCCAGCCAAAGCTATCAGTTAACCAGCCCAACGATGCCTATGAGCGGGAGGCGGATGCTATTGCTGATAAAGTGATCAGCATGAATGAACAAAGCAGTCTTCAGCCGCTTAATTTTCTTCATTCACCCGGCAGTGCACAGCGAAAATGTTCCGCTTGCGAAGAAGAGGAAAAGAACGTTCAGCGTAAATGTGCCCACTGTGAAGAAGAAGAGAAAGGTTTGCAACGAAAAGCGGTAACTGCCGGTTCTGTGTCGTCATTAGCCAATACTTCAACGGTTGCCAATCATATTACTGCGTCTCAAGGCAACGGGAGGGCGTTAGATAAGCATACGCAGACGTTTATGTCAAGCCGTATGGGATTTGACTTCAGTAAAGTAAATATTCATGCGGACAATGATGCGGCAAGCATGAACCGGCAATTGAACGCCAGGGCTTTCACTGTAGGTAAGGATATCTATTTTAATACCGGGCAATACAATCCTTCGGGTGAAGAAGGCAAAAAGCTTCTTGCACACGAGCTGGTGCATACCATACAGCAGGGTGGAACTCAGACCCAAATTCAGCGTGCATGTCTACCAGCCGCGGAATGTGCAGCGCCGCAGGCAACACTGGAAAATTTTGTGCAGGAAACTGAAAATAAGCCGGAAAATATCTCAAAAGCAGATAAGCGTAAAAAGGCATGTAGTAAAGTTCCTCCTGATCCGGCATGTACTTCAGATGGTCATGGATCGCAGGCAACGGCGCTAACGTCAATACTAAATACCAATTATAAATCAAGGCTTGGCTATATCACAGGTATTTATGTAGATAAAGATATGCCTGCTTCATATGCAGCAGTGACATATAGCTGCGGAGCCTTTGTTCCGCCAAAACCTGGCGGGCAGTGCACTTTTGTTCCGGATGTTCTGGAGGCGCAAGGAAAATTGTATCTCGCAGGCAATGCCAGCATTGGCGGAAAAACCCGTCAGGACTGGCTTACATCAACCCTGGGTACGTTAACACATGAAACCGAACATGCACGGTTTAATACAGGAGCACCATTGCCCTCACCGTCATCATCATCTACATGCAAATTCGATGATCATAAACACAATCTTTCCGAAATGGCGGCTCATTTAAGTGAGATGCATGTATTTTACAGAGCTGCACTCGCAAAGCCAGGCAAGGACCGCTTTAAAGAGTTCTACAACATGTTTAATTACTGGGTGAAGAACGGGTCTGAAGATATTAGTGGCATTGTTAAAGATCTAAGATGTAAATGCGACTGCGCAGATGCAGATCATTTCATTAAGAAAACAGTTGAATCTGTCTCCACGTCTCAAAAATGGGACACCAATGAAGCTGACATGATACATCGCGAACTAAAAACACCTAAGTGGAATTTAAAGTGGCCCGTAGATCCGCCTTCAGGCGTTAATGTGACTGATCTGCCAACTGAGGCGCCGGCGCCGTATAAGATGGAATGAGCATGCAGGATGTAAGATGTACGGTGTGCGGTGTAGGATGTAAGATGTAAGATGTACGGTGTACGATGTACGATGTGGGAGTGAGTTCCGGTTGTACATATTAGGTTGTACGTTTAAGCCCTTCGGCCACCCTGGTTAGTTGCAATCATTTTCAATTTTCAATCATCAATTTTCAATTCTTTGTCCGCCTTTCTGTCTTTGCGGCAAAAAATAGTTCATGCAAACATTTCTACAACAGAGTCGTTCATCATCAAAAAACAACAACAAAAATTCCGCATCTAAAAACCTGAAAGCTCAAAAGAAAAGCAGATTTGCAGATCATTCGGGTGACAATGCGCAACATCACTTTAATGATCTGATACCTTATAATTCGGGAAGGGAACAAACCGGACTGTTTTTTAGGAATGAGCATGAGTCTAAAACGGAAGTTGACGAATCTTTATCTCACAACATTATAAACTCGCAGGGAAAGGGAGATAAAATTGATGCATCAACAGAAGTCTTTATGTCTGGCCGGATTGGAGCAGATTTCAGCAAGATAAAGATTCACACGGATGATGAAGCAAAAGAAATGACCGGCCGAATTAACGCCAGGGCTTTTACTGTTGGTAATGATATCTATTTTAATGAACAACAATTTCAACCGCAAACGACAACAGGCAGACATTTACTGGCGCATGAGCTTGTACATATTGCACAACACTTGCCAGGCATTAGAAGAAAACCTTTGCCGACGGACAGATATGGCAGGCCGTTGGGTTTTGTCTCTACACCGGAGCAGGAGGAATACGATAAGGACACCGCGGAAATGCGGGAACACCTTTTCGATATTATGCGAAATGGTTTTCCCGGTACAAAAGATAACAGCTATCTGCAAAAACTCATTGATGAAAAGTATGAAAAGGGTACGGATGATTACTGGTTGGCTACAAACTTGCTTAAGTACGGGCCTGAAGCACTTTGGCCACCAGCACTTTCAGCAGAGCTTCGTTCAAAATCAATCAGGAATAAATGGAATTTTGCCGAGGGATCACTTGGTACAACCGCGGGCGGACAAAGCGTTCGTTCCTTCTACTTCCCTGGTCAAACAGATAATCACGCGTTGATCATAGCGGGTGTGCATGGGTCTGAATTGTCGGGCACAGAAGTAGTGGAAATTTTGATAGAAAAATTGAAGACAGGCCCCAGACCTTATTACACTGTCATTATTGTACCGAGCCTGTTTCCGGATAATGCAGCAGTTGCCAAATCAAAACCCAAGCAAATAGAAACAGGTGAGAATGTTGGACGTTATTCTTCAGGAACTGAATCAACAAAGCACAGCACAGATCCCAACAGGCAATTTCCTGAATTTGGAAAAGCGTACGATCCATCCACGAAACAAGATGCAAAAGGCAGAGCAATCGAACCTGAAAATATTATATTACTTGAATTGATTGACAGATTCAGACCGGCAAGAATAGCATCGGTTCATTCCAATCACGATCTTGATAAAGCCGGCATTTATGCAGATCCGAGAACAGATTCCACAGGCATTGCGTTAGGATTTGATACAGATGAAGCTTTAGCAAAATCAATGGCGGGCAAAGCTCAGTCAGGCGGCGCAAATATTCCCGGCAATAAGTTTAAAGATGAACAACCAACCAACGCTATTTATCCGCTGGATCCGGCCGCCGCGGCAGCA
Organism: Danxiaibacter flavus; assembly: GCF_041060425.1. Lineage (NCBI taxonomy): Bacteria > Pseudomonadati > Bacteroidota > Chitinophagia > Chitinophagales > Chitinophagaceae > Danxiaibacter > Danxiaibacter flavus. The sequence continues at coordinate 281,796 of NZ_JAULBC010000003.1, read as the reverse complement.
GGCAAAAAACAGAAGCGTGAAACTGGTAAGGGTAATTCGTTGGGGGGATGGGGATCCACTGCAATATGCGATCCGTCAAAGCCCGCTACTAACAGGCCTGCTATGCGTATAATAACCGTTGAAGTGCAGTTTGCTAAACGTAGTACAGATGTTGCAGCCGCGGAACAGGCAAAAAGAAAAACTGAGCTTGAGGCGCATGCTGACGCATTGAGAGAGATCTTTCTCGGTCCTAACCAGGTGGAAACAGCCCTCGATCCTTGTCCACCGGCGACTTCGCCATAGCATAACTCAGAATGTCTGCAGTATCGTGCTAAGCCTTTCTGCAGTAAGCGCAGGTAAATAATCTCTAACCTGGATAGCATCCGGATTGTTGCCCCAGGTCATTTGCTGATTGGTAAGCAGATAATTCTTTACGCCCAGATGAAAGGCCAGATGTGATGGGCCGGATACTATGCTTATTAAACCCCGCCTTGCTCTTTTTAGTACATTAATTATTTGAACAATGGGCTTGTTGAACATACCTGTAACATTGTTTCCTGCAATAAAATGATGATCATCTCTTTCATGTCCAATAATGCAGAACGAATATTGGGGCATCTGATCGACAAGTTTTTGCCACTGTTCTTTAGGCCAATGTTGTTCAGAAGGCAATGAACGGGAAAATGGTGCGAGGATATAATCAAATAGTGCTACATCCACTGCTTCATATTCAAGTTCAGCCTTTGGCGGTATCGATGGAACAGGCATTCCCAGGTATGCAAAATGCGCCTGGCTCATGTAATAATTGTGGATGTGTGAAATTTTACATGCCTCATATGCATCTAATTTCAGAATTCTGTTGTAGTGTACCGGCTGTTGTTGACTGATGTTAAGCTTCTTCGGAATCAATGAGAAAATTGCCGCGGACTCAGGGTGAATAACAAGGTGTAATTCGTCCTGCTTTGCAAGCTCAGTTATTACAGGAACAAATCCCAGGAAATCTCCAATTAGCCCGTCCTTGCAGTACAGAAGCGTCATAGAAACAATATTAATTAGATGGTGTCATTCATGGTTTTATCACTGCATAAAAAATGCCGGATATAAAACTTGTCATGAGCAAATGAATTTTAGTCATTAACAGTTAAGTGCAGCATCTATCCTTCAATCAAGTTATACATTTTTACTTGTGACAACGAGTAATTCGTTAACTATTTTATGATTGAAATTATTTCAAGATGGATCGAATCCGGCTAATCAATTACCTGGCTGCTCAACGCAATGCAAAAAACTACCTGGAAATTTGTGTGCACGATAAGCAGAACACTTTTGCATATATCCAGTGCAGCTATAAAAAATCGAACTACCCGGCATCATCTGATCTGTTCTTTATTACCAACCGCGACAAGTTCGATATTATCTTCATCGATGGATTTCATTCTGAAGAACAGGTGTTAAAAGATATTCATCACTCATTTCAATGCCTTGCTGATAGCGGTATCATTATTTTGCATGATTGCATGCCGCCGGATGCGTGGCATCAACGTGAGGCTGACAAATACCGCAGCGGCGAAAACTGGAACGGAACTGTTTGGAAGGCTGTTCTGAGAACTTTCAATACTTCTGGCTATAAATGTACGTTGCTTGATACTGATTGGGGGTGCGGCATAATTGATACGGCGCAGGCGCAGCTTCCAAGGCACAGGGTTCTTCCATTGAATCTTCAATACGAACTACATTATCCCTGGCTGTTAAAATACAAACAGTCTGTTGCCGAATACTTACGTGCGCAGGTGAAAGTATTTTATCATGTGGCCTGCATGGGCAACTGGAAAGATGTTTTTGACGAACAGGTACAACAGTTGAAACAAAATGGTTTTTATAAAATAGATCTGACAGTTCTTGGAACGGAAAATGATCTCGCTGCGCTTCAGGATACATGTGCTAAGTATAGAGTAAAACCCAATATTATCTTTCATGCAGATGATCTGACCTGGTTTGAAAAGCCAGCTATTCTGGCCATTGAAGACTATGCCAGGAAAAATGAGCACGGATACATACTCTATCTTCATAGTAAAGGGGTGAGTAATCCCGACGATGGCACCAAAGCAAAGTGGCGCCGGCTTATGATGAAGGAACTTGTTCAGAATTGGGAGTATTGCATGCTCCAATTGCCCAACTATGATGCCATTGGTGTTAACTGGAGAGAGATGCATCCTACTTCGCACTTCTGCGGTAATTTTTGGTATGCCTCCGTAAAATACCTGCGCAAACTTGCCGATTTCAATTATTATTATGAACACCCGCTTTACCAGATCTGGGATGCATTTCACAGTAAACGGCTGGGATGTGAGTTCTGGATAAGTTCCGGCAGGGAAAAGCCCCGTGTACTTTCACTCTTTTGCAGGAATGTGGACTTTTGTAATCATGAATACTGGCGGAATAAATAGATATCTATAAGTGTGAAGCAGACGGTTTAGTTTTTCCAGATGATTAAGCTTGCTTGATGAAATCCCGAAGCCCGCCTGACCGGACGGGCAGGGGGGCTTCGGGCAATGTCATTAAGTTAAGCACAGACATCTTTAACTTTGGGAGATATCTCCTATCGTCGATATGACGATCCTGGCTTATCAGAAAAAGTAATCACAACAGCATCAATACCAAGTACAGAATAATGAGCAAGTCTGCAACCTCAACGTCACGTCGACGACGGGAGAGGTCTCCCGAATATAGAACTGATGGTGATATTTTATAAGCGTTTGATATGAAAACTCTAACTTAATGACATTGCCCGAAGGGATTTAATCGATCCCTGTAAAAATGTTTCTCTATATCATCCGGGAAGGATTTACACTCAATTTGTTCAATTTGTCGTCGGATAAAAATGAACTCAATTTACTTTTTCTGAACCAACAGTGACATAACGCGGGTGCATTTATGCAGGTTAATGCCTGCCATTAAAATTTCCCCGACTCACTTCAACTCAAAAAAAATCTACATTAACAACACGCTAATTACAAACGACAGGCTGGAGGCTTTGATCCGTCTTGCAACACAGGCACCAAAGGAGGGTTGTTTTGCTGAAGTAGGTGTATACAAAGGCGGCTCACTCATGCTACTGGCAATGACTTTCCCTGACCGGTGTGTCTTTGGTTTTGATTCTTTTGAAGGATTGCCGATAGCCTATTGGACAGATACAGAAGTGCATCGGCCCGGCGAATTTGGTGATACATCGCAGGAAGCTGTTACTGAATTTCTTGGCGAATACAAAAGTAACGTACATCTTGTGAAAGGTATTTTCCCTGCCTCTGCAAGCTTACAGGAGCAAGAAACTTTTGCCTTCGTTCACATTGATACTGATTTTTATTTGTCAGTGAAAGCATGCCTGGAATGGTTTTGGCCGCGGCTTGTGCCTGGAGGCATAATTGTACTGGATGATTATCGCTGGCCAGCCTGTCCGGGTGTTGAACAGGCACTGGTTGAATTCGGACAACCGTTTCAACAAACAGAGGCGGCCTACCAGGCCTTTCTACTCAAAGAATAATTTGTTAATCTACACAAAGCCGGCACCGTTGCTCCATCATTCAATATCGTTTAGTTAAGCAAGCATCGACAACTTTGGGATGTCTTCTGTCGTTGATGATGACCCTGGTTCATCGGAAAAAATTGATCACAGCAGCACTAATAACGAGTATGTAATAAAGCGAAAATCTGCAGCCGCATCGGCAACCTCGACAGAAGAATTTGGCTAACCATAATCAAAAAGAGATGACAGTATACTTTTCATCGATAGTCCGTAGGACTTTAAGCTTAATAGAAGCCCTAACATATAGGGGCTTTCTTGTCCGTTAGGACATTAACCCTTTTTATTTGGTTAAAGTCCTAACGGACTATGAAGTCCTCAATTCGCACGTTTCTATTAAGCTTAATTCCCTACGGGAAAAATTGTTACTGCTTTAAAATACGTCATTAGCAGGATTGGAAAGATCTTTCTAACCTTGATCCGATCGCTACTGACGATGTTTGACACTTCTAAAAAAATGCCTGAAACACTTGCATTTGTGGATTTCAGTTTATAATTTTCGTATAACGATCTCAATATGTTTGAGACTATCTCTCTTGACTGGCAGCATGTTTTTCCTCAGTTTTTTTAATGTATATGCACCCAATGAATTAGGAACCTGGCATTGATTGTTAGAATGGTTGTTTGCTATTTAGACGTATCCTGCTGCCGCTGAACACTAAACTTATTAATTAAACCTTAAGGCCTGAAGTTCACAAACCAGGCTGGGAAAATCTATGCAGTATGTTTAATTCGCCCATTTTAGATCTTGTCATTGCCCTATCATTCACTTATTTTCTTTTAGGACTTATTGTAAGTACCATTCACGAATTTATCTACTCTGTTGTCATGCAAAAAGAACCTAAGCGCGCCCGGTTTCTTAAGCAATCAATTGAGTGCCTCTTTCTTGATGGTGACTGGAAGAAATTTGTACAGGAAAAGCTAATGACCAGCGTGCATATTGACGTGCTGCGTAAGAATAACAGCCCCCAGTCATTTCCTTCTTATATTCCCAACTCAAATTTTGCACTGGCAATTATCGATCAGTTCAGAACCAACAGCAACCTGCTGGATGTTACGCAGATTCAAAATATCCTCACTAATGATGAGCTTGCTGCCAAATATGGAATTACAGGTGAGTTGCGACGAACATTGTTAAGTCTGGTTGAACGATCTAACGGACAGTTAATGCAGTTTCAGGCTAATCTTGAAAGTTATTTTAATACGGCTATGGACCGGCTTGCAGGCAGTTATATCCGTTCAACCAAAAAAGCCATCTTCGTTATTGCACTTGTACTCACCGTATTTCTGAATGCTGATACGATCAACATAGCCATGACATTATGGAATGACCCTGATGCGCTAAAGCAGACTGCAGATAATATACAGACCTCCATCAGCCAGATTAAAGATTCTTCCGGCATTTATAGTTTCAACTCGCCTGATGGTAAAACAGTGGTGATGTCATCAAGGATCCATACCGGTGACTCAACTGTTGCTGATCCGAAACGTAACGGAGATTCAATAACCTTCCGTAAGGAAGATATCAGGAGAACTGTTCTCACGCTAAAAAGTACTGGTATTCCCATCGGATGGGCCAAAGAAAACAGGCCTGATTGCACTTTCCTGGGGTGGGTTGGAAAGATAGCCGGCCTACTACTAACATCCTTTGCATTATTATTAGGCGCTCCTTTCTGGTTTGACCTGTTGAATAAAATTGTCAATCTGCGTGCGGCTGGTAAAAAGGAAGGAGGCACAGCCGGTGACAACTCCCCGGCAACTGCTCCCGCAGCCCAACCTGTCCAACCTGCAAATGTAAACAACGCACAAACAGGAGAGGAGGCCGTAGGATAAATTATGTTACTTGAAGTAAACGTAAAAAACCTGAACAAGCGCAGCCGCATACCGGCAAGTTTTGCCGAGAAGGATAGCATTATTGGTGTTGTAAAAAACGGATTCCGTTTCCAGGGAGAAGAGGTAAGCAGCGTTCCAAATCCTGCGCTGGGCAAGTGGTATAAAGACCGGGATAATTATTTTTACTGGGCGGGTGGCTTAACAGTAGTTGAACAGGTGCCTCCACAAGATCAACCGGCTGATATACCTACGCCTACAACTCCCACAGTTCCCTTAACACCGCCACCTGTTATTGAACCATCAACAGCAATAACACCTGTTCTTAAACAAAAAATTGAACAGATCGTAAATGCCTTTGAAACCGGGTCGGCGGAAGGAGATTATTCTGAGCTTGATAAAATGCGGGATTACAGAGATCCTGAAACCGGCGAAAAGATAGTGCAGATAACCTATGGTCGCTCTCAGACAACCGAGTTCAGTCATTTGAAAGCCTTAATACAGGACTATGTGATGAACAACGGTGTGTTCGCCGAACAGTTCCGTCCGTACTTGAACCGCATTGGCGTTAAACCAAGCCTGGCAACAGATGCAGGCTTCTGTAACTTTTTGATTAATGCCGGCAAAAATGATCCGATAATGAAAGTGTGCCAGGACAAGTTGTTTGAAAAAGAATACTATCAGCCGGCACAAAACTGGTTCACCAGGAATGGCTTTACATTACCATTAAGCATGCTTGTAATATATGACAGCCAGATACATTCCGGTGGGATATTGGGATTCTTGAGGAACAAATTTGAAACAGTGGTACCGGTTAAGGGTGGTGACGAAAAAGAATGGATCACCAATTATGTAAAAGCAAGAGATAACTGGCTTGCTACCAGCTCAGATCAACTGCTGCGAAACACCGTTTACCGTACAAGATGCTTTATGGATCAGATGACTAATAATAACTGGGATTTATCGCAACCCGTAAATGCACACGGTGTGCCTATAGCCTGAGTTTTTAAGCACAGCATTAACTCTTCTACAGTTTAGGGCAATTGCTGAACACCCTGCAAAATAGTAAGCACCCGATAAGCCGAAAAGGGTTGAAAGAGTAGGCAAAAAACATTATGCCATGAAATCACTTTTCAAATTTTTATTGGTTGCAATTGTTTTCATTTTGGTTGCCTGTAATAAAGGGTTATACTTTGACCAGGCATCATATGACAGGGGCAACAATATAGTGGCTGAAGCTAAAGCGCTGTTTGGCAAAGCAACAGAAAGCTATTCGGCCCATGAAGGAGAAGTAGCTACTTTAAAAACACATATCAACGATGCTGTTGCTGCTGAAACGGCCAGAGGTTCCAAATCTAATGCTGCAAGCGTTAACATGTGGAAAAGCCTGCAGGCAGATAACAGTTTCCTGAACCAGGCTTTGGCAGACTGGAAAACCAAAGACAAGCTGAGTAGCACCATCATTGAAGAATACCAGAAAAGGGTGGATGCCATAATTGGAATAATACCGCAGTACGAGAACTTCAAGATTAAAAAATAAACTAATTATTTGTCCTTAAAATAGCAATCATGCCAGATTATAATCAAATATTCGACGAGATAGGCGGCCAGATAAAACAACTGGCGGAAAACACAGTGAGCAAATACCGCGACCAGGCGGTAGCAGACGCCAATGCTCTTGTTGCAAGCATGAAAGAAGATCTAATTCGTTGGACAGACCTCCTGGCCAATAAAAGAATTGACACAAAAGAATTTGAGATATTGGTTAACAGCGAAAAAGATCTTGTGCAGATGAAGGCCCTTCAAACATCGGGCCTTGCGGCAATCCGTGTTCAACAATTTTCAATGAGTGTGTTGAATATGGTTGTAGATGTTGTGTTTACAAAAGTGTTGCCCGCTGCAGTTGCTGTTGCTTAAACTGATCAAAATCAAAACCTTCCGCGGATATATAATTTGCGGGAGGTTTTGATTTTGTTTCAACCGGAAGAAAAGCTTTCTTATGGTACGTCCCAGGCCAGCTGTGGTATAGTATCGTTTAATTGTAATAATCCTGTTAGGCTTTTTTCTTCTTCTTTTTAGTGCCATCATCTACTTTGGCGGGAACAGGTTCGGAAACCTGTGTAACTTGTTTAGGTTTTGTACGCGCCAGATATTCATCAATATCCTTGATCTTGTCAACAGCGGATTTTATCAATGCCTGATACCCGTATTGATATTTGTTGAGTTCAGAACTATCTACATATGTAAGAAAATCCCTGTAAAAGTTACGTGCCTCTTCAAATCGCAAAGTTCTTGTTGCGGCGATAGCACTATCGTATGAGACCATTCCCTTTGTAAACTTCGCTTTACGTTCTTCTTCCTCCTTAGCGTCTGTCTCTTCTTTTGCCTTACGGTTCAGTTCGGATTGCAGGTAAGTAATTTGTTTTTGTGCATAGCTCTCTGATGGCTTAAGTTCTGCAGCCTGGCGGTAATACTTTAAGGCTTCCACAAAATCTTTGGTAACAAAAGCAAGGCTGTCCGCAGAAACTATTGACGTCTCATATTTTTCATCATTTTCTTTCAGCAATTGAATGGAGTCGAGTTTGCCGGTAACTATTGCCAGTTTTTCTTTAGCTCCATCCTCATTTGGTTTTATGTTACTTGCTTCGGTGTAGCCTTTCTTAGCAATCTCATAATCCTTTTTTGCGAAGGCTGCATTAGCCTGACTCATGATCATTTTGTATTGCTTGTCTGCTTGCGCCACTTTTTGCAGGCTATCTGCTTCAGCTTTTTTCTGTGTAGTTAATTCCTGTTGGCGGATATCAATTTCCTGCAATTTGTTTTTAGGATATTGTTCATCCGGCTTAAGTCCTGCTGCCAGTTGAAAAGCGATTTTGGCATTTTTAAAATCTGCGGCAGTAAGCGCTTTTTCTCCTTTGTCGACAGCCATATTATATTGTACTGTCAGCAGTGAGTCTTTGGCATGTTTGTCTTTTTCTGCAGCCTGGCTTGAAAGCTGTTTATCTATTTCCGCAATTTTTTGTGACGGATATGGTTCGCCGGGTTTTAACTGGTTAGCTTTGGTATAATACTCCTTTGCAGTTTCGTATAATTCTGTTAATAAAGCTTTATCCCCAAGAGCGATTAGCTGAGTATATTTTTCATCCCGCTCTTTTGCAAGCTTCTCCTGGTTCTCCTTTTCGGCTATTTGTGCCCGCTTGTTCTTTATGTTATCAAGTAACTTCAGCACTTCTGCATTGCCTGGTTTTATTTTTAATGCTTCATTATATGCGTTTTCTGCTTCATCATAGGAGCCTTTAGAAAGTGCCTCATTGCCAAGTGTTATGAAGTTAGAAAAATAGGTGTCCTTCTTTTTGTTATCCTCTTCAAGTTGTTGGTCCGCAAGCTTCTTGTCTATCTCTTTTAATTTTGACTGTGCTATTGCGTCTTTCGGTTTAATGTTCAATGCTTGCTGATAATCTGACCGGGCTTCATCATAAGATTTTGCTGCCAATGCCTTTGCTCCAGCAGCAAGATAGCCCCGGTAAAGTTCTTCCTGTCTTTTGTTTTCTTCCGTTAATTTAGCCTCAGCCCTCTTTCCTTCAATGCGCCTAAGCTGCTGTTGCGGCCATGGATCAGCAGGATTGGCAGCCAAAGCTTGCTGATACAGTTTTTCAGCCTCATCATAATTGCCCGCATTGTAGGCTGTAACAGCATTCTTTAGCAGTTCCTGGTACTTGTCTGCAATGGCTTTCTTATCCTGATTTTCTTTTTCAGCTCTTTTTACTTTGATATCAGCAAGTTTCTTTTGTACATATTCCTCTTTTGGATCAATGTCTGCCGCTTTTTTAAAGTTTACTTCTGCTTCATCGTAATTGCCTGATATAAAAGCACGCTGACCGGCAAGCACCAGTGCAGTAAATTCAGTGGTTTTGTCAGCCGGCGCAGGTGTCGTTTTGCCGGCGTTGTTTGCTTGTACACTAACTGTTACCGGATTATTCTGTGATGGTGTTGTTGTCGTATTGTTACTTGCATTATTGCTTTGGGTTGTATTTGAGGTGACAGGCGCAGCATTGCGGAGCTGGGCCAATTGTTTGTTTTTCTCATCTTGTTCCTTTGCAACTTTTGCCAGCACTTTGCTATCTGAAAAATCATAGAATAACAATGAGTCCGCATTTAATTCTTTCTTATACACGAGCACAAACCGGTGCTTGTTTTTGCCTTCAACAATGGTAAGCGTTGTAGAAGGAAAACCCTCAACCTTTGCCATGATAGTAAATGAGCTGTTACTTTTATTCTGTTTTACATTTGGCTTATCGAATAAAGTGTCGGCACCGGATTCGGTGAAATTGTAGTTTTCAATCTTTGAATGGAATGTCAGGCGCACTTCATATACTGTTGACAAAGCAATCTCTTTCCCGTTAATATTCTGCGCAAATGCTGACTGTATGCTTATTAGCATTATGAACAATGTAAACAGATGATGGTGAGTAGTACGCATGATTCAATCTTTAGGTGTGAGGCATGAGGTTTAAGGTTTGACAGTTTTTTTTAATTGATAATTGAAAGTTGAAAATTGAAAATGAAAGAACTTTAACCTGTCTTATTGAAATCTATGTATTCCTTTTCTCCCTAGAGTCTTCATGGCTGATGAAAAGTTATTGTTACACAGAGAAATACAGGAGACGATGCAGAGTTACACAGAGATCTTCCTTTGTGCTTCCAAAGTCTTTGTGACAACAAAAAAAACGTGACTCTCTGTTTCGCATGTGCCTCCGTGTTTCAAAAATCTTTGTGTTTCTTTTTGCCTTTGCGTCTTCGTGGCAAACAAAAAAACTTCGTGCCTCTCTGTGTCGCTCGTGCCTCCGTGGTTCAAGAATCTTTGTGCTTCTTTTCGTCTTTGCGTCTTCGTGGTAAACAAAAACCTCCGTGCCCGCCCGTACCGGATCGGACGGGGTTTAAAACCCTTCGTTGCAGTTCATTTTCAATTTTCAATTCTCCATTTTCAATTAATGTCACCCTTTGCACGGGTTTCGCGCAAGCCGGCCCTTTTTATCATATCCAACGTTTATCTCGGTAATACGGTCGCCTTCTTTTTTAAACTCAACTGATTCAATCTCTAACTTTTTGCCTTTTATCTCCTTACAAAAAGCATCGAAGGTGGTGTAAGCCTTATTGGCAATAACTTTAGTTGCACCCTGATCGGCGAGGTATTTATAGAGTTCTTTTACATCCATATCTCCGCATACGAGGGATTGCAGGTAGCTTTTGAAGGTCTGCGGGCTCGTCCCTATCACAGGCGGTGGTTTGGGTGCCACCGGTGCGGGCGCAACAGACTTTACAGTGTCAGATGAAGTTCCCGGTGCCTGTATCGGTGGTGCTGTGGGGCCAGGAGGTAACACAAGTGCAATATCTTCATCACCCCGGCTGGGTTTTGCCTGTCTGTTATTTTTTTCAGATGGATCAACTACTAGTATTTCTTTGCGGTAAATCCTGTTTCTATCGTTATTCAATACAAGCTTAAGCGTATAATGTCCTTCAGTTCTGAATGTGTAAATACCAGCCCTGGAATATTGAGGGTCAAAATTATTGTCATTTTCAATTGCCCATTTATAACTACTTGCGGTATCCGGAGTTGAAAAATTATATTTTCCGGGTGCTACCTGGTCACTGCCAATAATATGTTCAACAATATTTCCTGCACTGTCTACAACGATTGCCTGACGGACGTTAACCATAAATTTTGTTCTCGTAACACATCCGCCGTCCAACGTTACCGTAACAAGAAATATTCCTTCGTGCGTATAAGTATGACCAACGTTAAACCCTTCTGAACGTTTTGTCGAGTCACCAAAGTCCCAAACAGCATTTCCACTGGATGCTATCGGCGTTTTAAACCAAACATGTTCCCCGGTTAGAGATGTTCTGCTGCCATCGTCCTTAAGGCCGTCAATGAAGATAAGTGGCGGCTGGCAGGCTGAACTTTTTTCGCCTGTAATCAGCCTGTAAGAAGCGAGGGCAAAAGAGAGTAGTACAGTAACGGCCATAGTAAGCCATACCTTTCTGTCCAGTCCCGAAGCTCTGTGTGTAAAAATGCCCGATGTTTTCATTATAGTAGCTTTACGTGTCTATTTGCGATACAGTGCGTTTAACTGGGCCTGGTTTCGATATCTGTCAATATCTGCTTTAAGTGCTGCGATTTGTTCCTTCAATTGAGCCCGTTCGTCTTCTTTAGCGTTGGCATCCCGTAACTGTCTTTTTAATTTCTGAACATTATCGAGATTAGCCACGAGACTTTCATAGAAACTTTTTGCAGTCAGGGAATCAGATATCAAATTCGTTAGTTCTGAAATATTCCTGCTTATCTGGTTATCAATGATAGGAACCTGGTTCCCGGACTCATTGATGCTATCCAGCATCATTACTGTTTCCTGCATTTTCTTTTCAAAACGGGAAAGGATCATTCTTTCATTATTCATTCGTATAGCTTCTGCTCTGAGTTGAGCATTTTCTCTCAGCGGTACCTTAAAGCTGAAAAATACTGTGGCGAGTATAATGCCGACGGTTATAATAAAGAACAGTAAAAAGTTTATAAATGCTCTTTTTCTTTCTTCGTGATTACCAGGCTTCATAAATGAATCGTTTATAGTAAGTTTTTAAATAAAGTTCGATTTGATCTTTGCTACCGGCCAGGCGTACTTATCCAAAGAAACGTCTTCTGGGTGGCGGTGGTACAGCTACGGCTTGTTTCTCTGCAAAGCCGAAGCGATCTTCAGTGAGTGCTTTCACTACTTCAGTTTTGCGTTTGCCAATAAATTCGAGTTTGCTTAACGTGTCAAAGAGTCTTGTTGTGACTTTAACAAACAGGGTGACCCTTCCTATATTTTTGTTGATATCATTATTATCATACCTGATATTCGCAAGGCTAACCAGGAGGGCTTCCAATTCGCCCTGCTTCATGTCGCTCCATTCACTCAGGTAGTTCATCATTTCTTCTTTCCCTGAACCGATACGCATATCAATGGCATTCTTCATCACCCTTGCCAGGTTGGCTATGCCGGAAAACAACACTGCCGGTGATTCATGTATAGCGGTCCAACGTATCTCGGTTATTGCCTGGCTTAGATAAAGCATCATTCTGTCGCACAGGAACTGTACAAGTTCAGATATTTCATTTTGCTGTTTTTTCTGGAAGATGTTTTGCACGATGGCAAGGCACCTGGTTTCCAGCGTGGAAAAAAACTGGTCGAGCTCCGAATGCAGGCTAACAAGATCAGGGTATGCACTGGTTGAATAACAGGGCGGAATATAGTCATGATCTATTCTTATATCGTTGGCATTTGCTACAAGCTTTCCCACGATAAGCGAATAAGGATTGTTTGCGTATTGATCATATTGGCTTTCGTTTACTACCTGTACAGAATATGCAGGAATCACATAAGGAAATCTGGGAGGATTTTCAGAAAGATCGGGGCTGCCTGCAGGAAGTCTGTTGTATGGATGCACTGTTAATGTAACCCACCATACGGCATTGTTTCCGTTGTCTGAAAACTGGAAAGATACAGCGGGAACGCCATCTGTGTCTGTTACACCGCTTCCGGACAAAACTGGAAGACTAATTCTAATGCCACCGGGTGTTACCGCCTGGCAGTTTAATACGGATACACGTAGCACATTTTGGTTATCAAGGGCAATCTTTACGTTAAAATTATTTTCGCCCTCATAAGATGAAGGCAATACTCCATATCTTATCGGTGAAACGGATAACGAAGCCAGATCATTCAGTGCATTGCGGAAAGCATTGTCCTGCGCAATAAAATGATCTTTATTGATCTTCATTCCATCTATCCAGTTTACAGGAAAATATTTTTGATTGTCCCTCATAACAAAGTATTATAATCGCTTTTCAATTCTTTCGCAAATGATCACCGCATTTTCTTTGACGCCATTTTCTCTCATAGAAATTTCCGGATTCAATATTTTTGAATACTGGTACCATCTTCGTTTTAGCCGGAACCACCAGACATGCGGTTCGTAATCGTCAGCAGCATATTCAATAGGCGTTTCGCTTTGCTCTTCGTTGTAATCGTTCATAAAGTGATAATACAGATCACCCAGCAACATGCCTTCCGGTCCTCTTGCACGAAAGAATGTTTTGTTTTTGTCCGATGTCTTTTTTGCGATCTCAAAACCCATAATGAGTATTTTTTCTTTTGGGTTTTCATCCGGGAGATCAATTGGCTGCAATGGATATTGCCAGGTTTTAAACTCTGCCGCCGGAATATTGTAGGCTGCTTCAAATGTGTGCATGAATAAAAAAGGAATAAAGAACGACAACGTACTGAAGAGCATAGGGTAGAAGAGATAGTCTACGTTTTTGCCGCCTTCCTTTATGAAGTATTTTAAGGCCGAAAACACAACGATAGAAAAAAAGATGATAGACAATCCGAAAAATATCTCACCAATAACAATGTCACTGTTATTGTAATTTCCTGTTGAAAAATACTTTTTATGAACACATAAGAGATGTATGATTCCGAACAATAAATACAGGCCTGACAACAACCAGTAAATGGCAAATAAATGTTCAGAAACAAGTGATACGGCGTATGCCGCAACGGAGGCTACCACTGCGGAAAACGTGCCATACACTGCCGGCTTTTTACCGCTTGCTGCAAAATTCTCAGAGAATTTACCAACCACCGCAAACAGGGTTATTGATAAAGCTAGGAAAACGCCAACATACATCAGGAAATATTTGAGCAACATATGTATAGGTATCAGGTGTCAGGTATCAGGTTTTTAGCTATGAGCTGTCAGCTCTCAGCTCTCAGCTTTCAGCCATTTAATGCAATCATCTTCCCTTTTTTCTCAAATCTCTCTTAGCCATCTTACTATCTTAAACGTCTTACTATCTTACTATCTTACGGTCTTACGATCTTACGGTCTTACTGTCTTCTACTGCTGTTTAAACTGTGCCTTCCATTCTTCACCATCATCACCTTTGTAGCCATCCAGTTTAACAAGGAAGCTCTTGGCGGGGAAGAATGGTGTAATATGGATATCAAGGAAGATGTGATCTTTTTGATCTTCATCTCTCTCAAAGCGGATGATCTGGAATTTTTCAATCAGCTTGTCGGGGCCTTGAATACCATCAAGGAATTTTACAATCTGGGAACGAAGGTTCTTTTCCATTTTTACGTTCCACAGTTCAAAGGCGCGTCTGTTCAGGAAGTCGGAAAGCACTTTCGCAATAAAATCAAATACACGCACAACGGAGTAAGTCTGCATACCAATGTTATCACCGGTAAAGAGTGTCTTTGCTGAAAACGGCATTACTCTTCCCCAGGAACCAACCAAAGGAACAAGACCTACATTTTCCAGTTCGGAGATATCTCCTTTTAACTGGTCAAAGCGAACTGTATCAACTTCATCAATACTGCCGTAAGTTTTGCCGGCGACAGGTTGAGAAAGTTTGGTACAATACATTTTCCCGGCCAGTGCGGCAGAGCCAGGAACATAAACATCTTCTTCTTCACCTACTTCGGTTTTCTTGCCTCTTCCAACAATGTAGTTGCAAGTCATAACGACGTTGGCTTTATGTGGATCACCGCTGGTAAGATTGGCATCAGTAAACATATCCAGCACATCGTCAGGAGTTTCTATATTTTCGAAATCTGTTACCAGCATTACCTTGTTGTTGTAAGCCATTTTGGCCCATTTATCTACAATCGTATTTGATTTAAGATAACCAGGAATCACCAGCATGGAATAGTTTTCACGCAGATCCAGTCTGTCGTACTTATTTTTGAGTTCAGCTGCGACAAACTCAATAAACCGCGGTTCATCCAGGTCGGTGAGTTTGCTCATCGGCGCATTCATCAACACTACATTCTTTAACTTCGGAGATTCAGTATTCTTATAGAATAAATGAATAGAACGGTATGATTGTTCCAGCTGCTTTGTATGGTTCAGTACTTTTTTCAGATTGCCTTTCAACAATTTTTCCGCCGTGTCGGCTCTTTCAACTGCTTTGTCCACCATTTCAGCTACTGAGTTATGTTCATTCAACAACGCGGTCCACATCTCAATTTTCTTTTTCAATTCCTTGCGTTGTTCTTTTTTATTGCCATCCGTTAAAAAGATGTTCTTTTTTGCTTTGCGAACGGGATTCAGATTATCTGCTCCATCCACAATGCCTTCAAGAAAATCATATCCGCCAACTTTTGCCAGCGTGTTTAGCGATTCAGAAAGTGCAGGAAAACCATTTACCGCAAGCTTCTCTTCCTGCTTGAATTGCTGTACGGCAGCTTCGTTTAATTCTGTTGACATATCGATAATTTTAGCTTGTTTGAAAAGAAAGTTTTGAGCCAGAGCTTAAAGCCTAAAGCTCAAAGCCTAAAACCAAAAAATAGTTACCGGTGATATTACCTCATACCTGAAACCTCATACCTGGAGCCTGGAACCTGATACCTTACACCTGCGCCTCACACCTCATTCTTCCTCCAGTTCTGCAGCCAGTGCCTTTAACGCATTAACAAAGGCTTCTTTTGTTTCAGGATTTTCGATAACCTTTCTGAGTGATGTGTTGCTTTTAAGTTGTTTGATGATCTTTAAATAAGCATCATTTTCCAGGTTGAGATTTTTCAGGTAAGAACTCTGATTGGTCAGGTTTTTTGTATCAAAATCGCCAAGACCTGCAAAGCGGAAGTTTTCTTTTAATGTAGAACCATCTTCTTTGTCAAGCTCAACATTACATTCCGGTTTGAAATAATCAAAAACCTGCTCAACTGTTTGAAGATCTTCAACAATTTCAGGACGGATAGGATCTTCTGAAGTAAGCTTTTGAATAAACAAGGTTTTATTAGGAGATATTTCAACAAAACCTTCACCAACAGGATCGGGAGCAAGTATGGTGGTTGCTATCCCTGGTTTAGCTTGTGGCATAATAAACGCTTTAAAATGAATGATGTATTTGTATATAAATCAGCAGAAACAAAAATTTGTTCCGTATTTAAGTGAAAAAAATTATTGAATTTTCCAGGAAATGGCTTCGTTGTCCAGCTCTGCGGTTATTTTACTGCCTTTCGTCAACTCTCCTGAAATGATGTATTTAGATATGGGGCGTCTTAACTGGTTACGTATTACACCCGAGATTTGTCTCGCACCGTATTTAGGCGTAAAGCCGTTTACTGCGAGATATTTTTTTGCGTCCTCAGCTATATCAAATCCAATTCCTTGTTTATCCAAAGCTTCCAGCAAACTCTTCATTTGTATTTCGAAAATGCGCACAATATTGTTTTCACTGATCGGAGCGAAGGGCACGATCTCTGTGAGTCTTGCAAGAAATTCAGGCCGGAAATATTTCGTCATGATCTCCATTAACTTGTTAGACGTTGGAATGTTTCCTTTATCAAATTGTTCAGCTATCCATTCACTACCGATATTGGATGTGAAGATGATCAGGGCGTTGGAGAAATCACCTTCTTTGCCAAGCCTGTCGTGCATATGACCTTCATCCAGGATCTGGAGGAAGGTATCAAACACTGAGGGATGCGCTTTTTCTATTTCGTCAAAAAGCAGTACGGAGTAAGGTTTTTGTCTGATCTTGTTCACCAGCATGCCTCCTTCTTCATAACCAACATAGCCGGGAGGGGCACCGTATAAAAGTGCGGCGGAATGTTCTTCCTTAAACTCCGACATGTCAAACCGGATCATGGACTTTTCATCATTAAACAGAAATTCCGCAACAGATTTAGCCAGTTCTGTTTTACCTGTACCGGTAGGACCGAGGAAAAAGAAGGAGCCTATTGGCTGGCCTTTTTTATTCAATCCGCTTCTTGATTCGAGTATGGATTCAGAAATTGCTTTTACAGCATGATCCTGACCAACAACTCTTCTTTTCAGGTACTCATTCATGTTCAGGAGTTTTTCCTTTTCCTGCGCCTGGATCTTGCCAAGCGGAATACCGGTTTTGTAAGAAATTACTGAGGCGATATCGTCCTTATTAACTGATGTCTTTTTATCACCAGCCAGAACATCTAACGTATCGAGGCTTTGTGTAAGGAATGTTTCATACTCCTCGTGGGTTTCAAACTTATCAGTCTGAGCTGGGTCATCAAGCTTGCCGAGTAATACCGGGCTTATTTTATTTTGGAGGGTGGTATTCAGCCATTTTAATTCAGTGAGTAATTCTAATGAATGTGATGTTGAGACGTTGCATGCAACGTCTGTACATGCAGGGACGTTGCATGCAACGTCTGTACCGTTTGAGGTTATTTTCAATAAGCTCGCTTTTAGCTCCTCCAGATCTTGTTTGTTGGTATCAACCATCAGCTTAATAGCAGCCATGGTTCTGTCGAGCAGATCAATTGCAGCATCAGGCAGCCTTCTGTCTTTGAGATATCTTTTTGACAGGCGGACACATTCTTTCAGCGCATCTTTTTCGATTTTAAGCTGATGATGTTCTTCAAACTTGGGCGCTAGTTTTATCAGCATTTTTTCTGCAGTTGCTTCGTCAGGCTCAGCAACGGGCAGCGCTTCAAACCTCCGCGCGAATGCCTGATCTGCTTCGATAAATTTTCGGTATTCTTCGTTGGTTGTCGCACCAATAACGGTAATTTCTCCGCGGGCCAGTTCGGGTTTAAGCAGATTAGCTGCGCCGCCACCAATGCTGCCGTTCTTGTTATCAAGCAGTACATGGATCTCATCAATAAATATGATGGCTTTTGGAAACTGTTTAACTTCCTTAATAATGTTTTTTAACCTGTCCTCAATTTCGCCTTTATAAGATGCACCAGCAATTAATGCACCGAGATCAAGTTCAAAAACCAATGAATTTGCCAATTGAGCGGGAACTTTATTATTCACAATATCAAGTGCAAAGCCATCAATTAGTGCAGTTTTGCCGACGCCGGCTTCTCCCGTTATTATAACATTTGGTTTGGTTCTGCGACAAAGGATCTCCATCATCATCCGGGTTTCCTTATCACGACCAATGATGGGATCTGTCTTACCTTCCTTTGCTAAAGCTGTGCGTTCAATACAATATTTGTGGAGGGCAGCCGCAGGTGCTGCGTTATTTTTGGCTTCGGTATTATTGACGGCGTGTTGAATCCCATCCTCCTTAAAATAGATCTCCAGTACTTCCTTTTCTTTTACAGGAAACGATTTCATTTGTTCTCCGGAAAAAGCTGTGCCTGGCTTTGCAATGGCGACCAACACACATATGGGTGTTATATAGTCAAGACCAAGTTTTAAACGAATATTGTCAGCCTCTTCAAATACGGCTTTTATTTTTTCATCGCCGGTAACATTGTCCTTTGCTTTGGCAACTTTGGGATATTCATCCATATGTATTTCCGCCCACTCCAATATATACGGAACATCTTTGCCTATTGATTCCAGGAAGCTTGCCAGGCCGACATCTTTATGCAGCATGGCACGCAACAAATGTGCCGGAGAGAAATATTCATTCTGATATTCTTTAGCGAGAGACCGGGCTATTTCAACGGCAGTCTTCAGAGATTCATTCAGGGAAAGTGTAGGCATGTAATTAATTTGAACAGTTTATTAAAGCATAACCCTGCCGGATTTATGCAACTATGTACTGACTGTCAGCCTGCTCATCAAATTTCATACTGAGGCACAGGCATGTACGGTTATAAATACTTTTTTCCGGCTATTTGTTACCCGCTGACTCGTTTTTTGTGACAAACGGACGATTTGAGCGTGTTTTAGGTTTGAATCAGGCGATTCTGTCGGTTGGACAGGATACCATAACACATTCAATGTCGTTTCCTGAAGAGGTTACAAAAAGCAAAGCAAGCCTTGAATCGGGTACTTCGTATCCGTCCGAATGCGCATTCGGCGCGGGCGGTCTTCGTAAATCGTACTTGATAAATCTTAGCTTTCTTAATGAAACGGCGTTGGCAACACATTCCTGAAATAAAAAATTGTAAATGAGAAAAATTAAGGGGTAACAAAATGTATAACAATAAGCTCTAATAAAGTGTGCTAAGCAAATCCGGCATCGTTATATTCATTTAAACATTAAAAGAGGTGAGCAATATCTATTATAAAATTCCATTGCAATTGGGAGCTGTGGTTGAAGGTAGCGAACTTCCGGTCTGTAGCCTGAGGCACTCAATAGAAAAGAACCTGGAATTAATAATCACTACTCGGTTCGGCGAACACAGGAGTGATCCTGATTTCGGTTGCGAGATCTGGGAAATGGACTTTGAATTAATTGTAAGCACCAGCCGGTGGGAAGAAAAGCTCAGACAATCGCTTTTAAAATCAATTACTACGCATGAGCTCAGGTTGGCCGATGTCTCAGCTACTGTGGTTATTACTGATATTGAGAAGTTCAACATATTCAAAAATTTTACGGAGCAAAAAAAACGTGTTGACATACATATAACTGGCACCATTCGTAAAACAGGTGAACCTTTTGCATTTCACACGAATATGTTTTTGAGCCCGTTGTCGGTGGAGTGAGGAGAGAGGTAGCAGGTGCCAGGTATCAGGTTTCAGGTTTCAGGTATGAGGTATGAGGCGTAAGGTGTAAACTTACTGGTAATCAATCTTAAGAAATAATATATACGGTGTTCATTGTCAATTTTCCCTTTTCAATTGTCAATTAACTTAACATGTTCGGAGAAAACAACAATTCAAAAGAAGTCATTAAGAACAGGATGTTAAAGCACGCCCTTAATTACTGGGGCATTAGTAATACTGAGGATATTGATCCGGCAGTTAAGTTAATGCTGGAGGCATTGTCGTCTGAATTGTATAACCTTGGCAACGAAATTAAAGACACCCAGGTTCGTATTCTTGAAAAAGTAGCCAACCTGCTTTCTCCCGATTTCCTGACAGCACCGGTCCCTGCACATACCTTGTTGTATGCCAGTCCTGCGGAACCTGTTCAGTTGTTAAGCCAGGCAACCGCATTTTCCTGTCAGCGCAAAATATCATCTAATCAAAATGATGTGCTTGACACAACATTAGACATTCAATTTACACCTGTAAGTGATATTGATTTGTTTGACATTCAGATCTTGCATACAGTGACGGGAGGCAAACTTTTCTCGCACGATAGTGTTTTGACGAAACAAATTGCAGCGCAGGGTAAGCAAAAAACTTCAACAGCAAATGCATTATGGCTGGGCATCAGGATCAATCCGAATATAGCGTCTTTAGAAAATCTGTTCTTTTGCTTCGATTGGAAAAACATAGAGCCTAAACTGGCACAGCGAATCTATCAACTGCTGCCACTTACACGATGGCTCATCAATGACGAAGAATTGCAGATACGTGATGGATTGCCTGAGTTGACGACGAAAAAGAACGACGGCTTTCACAATATTTTCTCATCTTATGACCTCGCAGCATTGCTGGAGAAAGATATTCGTCAATACTATCATCATAAATACCTGCATATTGCAGATCGCAGGCAAATGAACTTGCAGCGTCAACTGCAATACTATCCGCCTTCCTTCACCCAAATATTTCCGGAGAGTGATTTGCAGAAGTTTACTGAAAAATTGTTATGGATACAGATCCTTTTCCCGGTAGCCATGCAACAGGAATACCTGGACGAACTGTATATCTATCCAAACACATTCCCCGCAATCAACAGGCATGCAAATGATCTGAAGTTCCGGTTGAAAGGCGGTAGCAATATTATTCCTCTTAAGACTGGTTTACAGGAACAATTTTTATCAGTTAAGTCCCTTGCTGACAGTGTTCGTCAATACAGGTCCGTTCCCTATCGAAACAAGCAGGAGGAAGAAAACGGTACTTATACGTTACGTACAGGTGGTGTGGAGCGGTTCGATAACAGGAACGCGCGTGAGCTGATTGGCTACCTGCTTGAACTATTGCGCAGCGAAAGCGCCGCTTTTTCAACTTACGGTTATGACTATATAGCAATAACGTTAAAGGAGATGAACCAAAAAATGGCTTTAATGGAACAAAAGACAAAAGGCTACGCCAGCAACGCCGCAGAAATACCCAACTATATTATTGTAAAGCCATTCGAAAACGAGGATATGATGTATGCTGAGTATTGGACGACACTTGCTGAAATGGCAAACAATCTCCGTGCCGGTACTCCTTTGCAATTGATGAAAGGGGCAGGCGTTAAGCAGGACAAGAATTTTAAGGACCAGGTCTTTATGATGACAACAACTACAGGTGGAAAGAGCAGGCTTAAATCAGAAGAACGACTGAATGCGTTGCGTTATGGTATCATGACCCGCAATCGCATCATAACAAAAGAGGATATTCGCAACTTTTGTTTTTATGAACTCGGCGACAGAATCAGCAAAGTGAATATTGAAAGGGGATTTGAACTAAGTACTCATACAAAGGAGGCGTTCAGAAGAACAATCGATATTAAGCTGACTCCGTCAGGCACAGGCATCCTGGACAAAGATACCTGGCATACACTGTGCGATCAACTATTGGCTAAGCTGAAAGTAAGATCTGGAACGAGCGGATACTATAGGGTGGTAATGGACAATTGAAAGGTGACAATTGAAAATGGGCGGATGGGTAAATGTGCAAATGTGCGAATATGCAAATGTGAATGTACAGATATCTGCACCAATGAATAAGTAAATAAGTATAATGCGCCGCGTAATCGCTACCCCGCTGCGATCGCCGCGAGAAGGAATTAAGGGCTTAAACGTACAACGTAAAACTTATAACGTACAACTTCTATGACGAATCTTCCCGCCACGGCTTTTAGCAACTTTGATAATGATTTTAAAGCGGAAGTAATCGCTGCCGAAATGGTTGAGCATGGAACTCCGGCTGACCGTATTCTTATATTGATGGCGGGTGCTTTAAAAAGATCTTTTAGAAAAGATGTGGATGGTGTTGAAGAAGAGATATCAGAATACGACCATAAAGAATATACATTACTAAGAACGCCACGAGAGGGCATTTACGATATGCTTCCTGAAGGGTTGTTTCATGAACATGCTGCACCCAGAAGCCTGCGATCAGAGAAAGATGTAATAAAGATGATGAAGCAGCGCCGGGCGGAAGAATTGAATGCAAGGAAATTCTTTCTGCCATTTGAAGCTACGATCAATCATCTGAGGATGCTGATGGCTATGTATGAGAACAAGCTGGATAAACGGTCTCATTATACTGAGCTACTGGATATATTCAAAGACCAATGGGAGATCTTTCAATACCTCGATTCCCGTCAGTCAAATATCTTTCTGCATCTCATACCCATATTGCATGATGTAAGAGATATGCATGACTCAATTGAAGAAATACTGCAAACAATCTTTGAACTGCCGGTTGAAATACAATTGTGTCAACGCCTTCCTGAGCATCCTGCAGAGCCGATATTATCGTTAATGGGAGAGAGCAGGCTCGGCATCGATCTTACCACCGGAAGCCGCGTGTATGACGAAGGTATCGACGAGATAATTGTTACGATAGGCCCGGTAAGCAGCGAAATGCGTCATCAATTTATGGATGGAAGAAGAAATGAAAAGATCCTGGAATTGTTATGCGATTATTTGCTGCCCGTGCATATGGATGTAGTGAAAGAATTTATTGTGGAGGAAAAATATCGTTTAACAAGACTCGCTGATTCGGAGGGAAAACTCAATAGTGTGTTGGGCGCCGACACCTGGCTTTAAACCCCGTCCGGTCCGGCACGGGCGGGCACGGAGACACGACGACATAGCGAAACACTACGATTGGTGCCACGCTAAGCCGCAAAGGGACACAAAGAATAATTGACAATTGAAATTTGAAAATCGAAAATGATGGATAAAAAATGCCATAATCAGTGTAGTCTGAAGGAGATGGATTTAGGTCATCCAAAAGCGTAAAGGAGCAAGAATTATATCTGCGAAACTCCGTGAAAAAAAACTCAGAGCACTCTGTGGTAAAAAACCTGTGTTTCAGTGCTTCAGTGGCACAAAGATAAATAAAGAGCCTGCCTGAAACCGAGAAGTTCTTTCGGGGGCTAAAACGTACAACGTAAAACTTACAACGTATAACTTTTATGAACTGCATCGGTCATCCACAAATGCCGCCTGGGCCGCTTGATTCGGAGGCTGCTCAATTACATGTCCGCGACTTTTTTAAAGCAGACTTTTTAAGTCGTCATCCTGACGGCATTGTAATCTCAGAACTAGAGTACATGGGCAGAACCACTTTTCCATCAGCAACACCAACACCACTACGTATTCGCGGTAAATCAAGAATAAATGAAATCCTTGACGCTTTATCTCATGATTTCCGGCGCTGGGTTAAGAAAAATGATTATCGCAAATGTGATATTCTCGGTATTGCAGATGATGGGCTTACGGCAGAATTGTTGGAAGTTACCACCGCGGAAAACCAGTTATCTGCCATCACACA
The DNA here is from genome assembly GCF_041060425.1 of Danxiaibacter flavus. Lineage (NCBI taxonomy): Bacteria > Pseudomonadati > Bacteroidota > Chitinophagia > Chitinophagales > Chitinophagaceae > Danxiaibacter > Danxiaibacter flavus. Next base: position 258,032 of record NZ_JAULBC010000003.1, on the reverse strand, counting down.
GGTTAATTCAAAGATTGACATCCTCACAAGAACCGTTAACCGGATTCATAAATTGCATGTGGATTGGCGGCCATCCAGCTGGCGGCCGGGAGCGGGCCAAATGTACAGACTTCTTGAACTGAACGCAATGAGGCAGCGATATATCTGTTATCAACCTACATTTAGAAGGGCCGCGCCTAATGGTGTTATATTGTATGAGATCCATGTAGTGCAACCGAAGCCCGTTTGTGTGCCGCAACGTTTTAAAGAAAGGGCAAGAAGCGCAATGCATAAGCTTAAAACTATTGACAATAGCGCTTACGAATTTCTTAGAGATAATGATGATGTTTCCGATTGGGTAAAAGGATTGGCCATTGTTGCAGGAGGCGCCTTAATTATTGTTGCCGCTATAGATCCAATCCCTGGCGATGAGGTTGCTGCTGCAGCTTTTGCTGAATCGCTTATAGCAGCAAGCAGGTAAATGTTGTGGCTGCTTTCTCTGTGTATTTGTCCTACACTTTAAAAGTGTAGGACAAATACACAGAGGCGCCGATCTTAATAAATATCCACCAGCAAATAATTCGCTGCACTTAACTCATTAAACTCCACGTTTTCATATCCGTTAAAATGAGAATAGAACTGCACTTTAAGACGGCCATTTTCAAAGCCATCAGACTTGATATCTCCCCTTGAGTTTTCCTTAACCCGATACTTATTTCCAAAGCCCTGGGCAATGGGAAGATCCTTTGAAAGCAAGACACGCTGGGATTTTTTTACGTTGTGAAAACGAACTTTTTGAAGCATGGGATTGGGTTTAAATGTTAAAAGAAGAAAACTTCTTCGTGCGATTTATAAGCATCTTGCAAACCTATAATTCTTTGTCAATTAAAGTTTTTAGATCATTCATTAAGTCATCTTTTTCAATATTGATTTTTTCTCTAAGAAGTTTACCAGTCATTTGTTCAAATGCTTTTACCAGATTCTCTGCCATAAATTTCTTTAGTATACCTTCATTCTTCAATATTTTCTTTCCAAATGATATCGTATTTGCTATTGTTTTTTTGGTTTTTAAATATCTCAAATTAGAGCATCCTTCTGGATCTCCAAATGATATAAATTCTCCATCCACCCTCAGTGCAATATGAAAATTTTCAATTTCTGAAGAATATTCTTTTTTCGATAGCTTATCAAAAATTTGCGAAATTTTCTTCCAATAGCTATCAACAATCTTTAACTGATCGCCACCGCCTGAACTAAAGAAAATCGTGAATTTATTCATGAACTGTTTTTTTTAAAAAATTGCCTTGTCTGCTGCTGATTGCGCAGCTGGGCTAAGCGGTTGTCCTGCTTGAGCGCCTGCCCATGGTTCTTTATTATCTGGTCCCGGTCTTTTTTCAGTAAGCTCTCGTTCTACTTTCTTTATACTTTTTATATTTCCGGAAGCCACAGGAACTAATTTACCACCTGCCAGGTTGTTGGACGTATACCTTCCGTTAAGATCTTTTGTTTTTCCCCACTTAAGGAATTTTCCGTTTTTATCAAATTTTGCATAAAGATAATTTTTAGCTTTAGAAGAGTGAGCATTCCCATGCGCACTAGGCTTTCTTGGGCGCCCTCTTTTTTTACCAAATTGCCCATTTTTTTTATGGTACGCGGCTAATCCAAATAAATCTACATTAAGATTGGGATCATCGACGTAAGCGTAGAAGGCATTCCCCCCTTCGATAGTTATGGGATCTTGACTAATATATATACCTTCGTCAGGCGAATAATATCTGAACCTATTATAATATAAACCTGTTTCTACATCTTCATATTGGCCCTGATATCTAAAACTACAACTTCCCAATTGCCCCTTTTCCATCCGCAATTTACCATAGCTATCTAGCTCGCATTCCCAAAACAAAGAGCCATCTTCGTTGAACATCTGGCTCGGTGTGCCGAGGTGGTCAGTAATTATGGAATATTGTTTGTTACCCTTTATTTTGCCTGCTGGAGTAAAGGTATCTGCATCAAAGATCCACGTAACAATACCGTTTTCACCAATACATATTTCACTTAACTTTTCTCCGGTTATCGCATGTTCCTTGTATTCATGCAGTGGTACATTGCCGTCCCAAACAAATTTAGTAATTGTATTTTTATATTTTTTGCTTAATCTTCTGCCAAGCGTGTCGTATTCAAAGGTTACAGTTTCCTTATCTGGTCTTGTTACACAGGTTAGTACGCCCGCGTCGTTCCATTCATATTTCCAAACATCGCCACCTACGTGTTTCTTTTCTACTAAATTCCCTTCGATATCATAATTGTATTCCCAACCATTTGCTTTTTTTAACTGACCACCCTTGGAATATACGCGATCTTTTCTTTCCTTCGTTTTATAAAGGTTACCAACGGCGTCCGGGTTGCGAAACTGCTCTTCACCGTCCGAAAAGATAGTTTTTGCAAGATTGCTCCATTGATCATGTTCAAATTTTGTGATGCCTTTTTCGTCCTTAATTTTTTTCAACCTGTCATTAACATCCCAATGGTATTGTTTCTTCTTTTTCGTATTGAATACATTGGCTGCTGTATGCCCCACAGTTTGCTCAACTGGCCTACCGATACCATCTCTTTGCCAGATGTTAGTGATATTGCCTGGCAAAAAACGTTCGATTTCTAAACCAAGGTTGTCATAGCGAAACCCGGCTTGCCAACCGTTTGCTTCCATTCGTAAAACATTACCAATCTTGTTGTATGTATGGGATATGTTGGCGCCAAGACTACTAGTTATTTTAATTCGATTTTGCAACAGGTCATAATCGTTTTTTATCCATTCATTGTTGACCGTTTCTTTAATAATATCGCCTAATAGGTTTCTTTCAAATTGAACAACAGCGGACTCGTTAATCGCCTGCATCAATTCTCCATCCTGCCGGTATTTGTAGGTCTCTTGCTTGGTATCGCTGTACGACACTTTTGTAACACGTCCGCAACCATCATAATCATATATGGTCTCCCTATTGCCCGGTTTTAATAGACGAGTAACCCAACCTGCAGAATTTCGTTCATACTTGCGTGTTATTTGATCGAATCCAATTTCCTCAATCACATTTCCAGCGGAATCCAGAACGAACTGGTACGATAATCCATGCTCGTTAATAACTTTTGTTAATTGCTCTTCTGTGTCATATTTGAAAATTATCGTGGCACCTGCTTCCCGACAGCTCGTTAACTTCCATAATCCTCTGTAGGTGTAATCAATTTTTTTATGGTTATCTCGATAGCTTATTATATTGGCGATTCCATCATATTCGAGATTGATGACATTGCCATCAAAGTCGATTACTTTTTCTATCCTTCCGTTCAAATCAAAAAAACGCTTCTGTTTTGCGTTGTTAGGATTGATGACTGCCAAGCAGTTTCCAAGCGTGTCATAGTCATAACTCGTTACAGCGCCATCATCTGTTTGTATTGAAACTAAATTCTGTTCTCTATCATATACAAATTTTGTCGTTGCACCTGCAGCGTTTATTGTTTTTTCTAGAAGCCCATCTTGATATTCATAAACTGTCTTAGCGCCGAGAGGATTTATTTTTGTTATCAAATTTCCCTGCCGGTCATACTCCCACTTCCATTTACCACCCGCTGCATCCATCGCTGCTGTTGGTAGCAAAGGATACCACGGATTATAATATTCTGTGCTCTCAAAACCGCCTGCGGGATCAGTACTTGAAATAACATTCCCCCAGTCATCATGTGAATAATTTTGCTGATTGCCCAAAGGGTCTGTTTCCCACTCCAACTCGTTAAAGCGGTTATATCGGTAGCCCCATTCGGCGCCATTGGCATCAACTTTATTGTATAGAAGACCGTTTTGGTGATAGTAACTTGTTACATGTCCCAGGCTATTCTCTACAAGCGTGCATCCTTCTAAGTACGTAAGTTTGTGATTGTAAATGTTGCCATCTCCCCATGTATGTATGCATCTTGCGCCATTCTCTATTCCTTCAAATTCAAAATACCATTGCATGCCATCGCGCCAGGTTTCCTTCACCAACAAATGATGCTCATATTCGAACTTCATTTGCTGACCTAACGCATCGGTATGACAGATCATATTGCCTCGCTCATCGTAATCATAATGCGCTATTACAAAGGTTTGGCCGGCATCAGTGGGATGTGGAGCAATGATGTCCATTATGCGACCGTCTTCGTCATTCGTAACAAGAAGTATGCGGTTAGCGCTGTCTGTTATTTTTTCAAGATATCCGTGCGTGCTATATTTGAATTGAATAGAATAACCGTTGTTGTTTGAAATGCTTTTCAGCAGGCGGTAAGGTCTGTTGCCATCTTCATATTTATATACCTGATCTGTAAAATGGTAGTTAAGTCCATCACTATCTGTGATGTAATAGTAATTGAGTTCCGGATGGCAATGAAGGAACAGTTTTTCTTTCCGGTCATAGCTGAACTTGCCTGGCTGAGGCAATTCAAAGCCAACCATCCTGCCATCATTCATACGGTATGCAGCCTGGTTTGTTTTTTCGTCTATTGCAAAAGCCACGTCATAGTTGTGATACCAGCCATGGCCTAACGGACCCTTGTATATGCTGTCACTGTACCATGTACGTTCCCATGAAAGAGGAATAACTCCCGGCAATGAAAAATCTTCTTCATCGGTGAAAAGCATTCCACTAACCACATCAACCGGATGACCGGTTACGTGACAAACTGCTTTGTGTAACGCATTGCTGAGACGACCACCAGGCAGTTTATTAATTAATTTGTGTAAGAGTTTGGCAATGCCAAAATTGAGCAACTTTGTAAGTGCCGCAATTGGATTTATAGGTGTGGGAACAGGATTTACAATTACGTTATGGGATGGGATAGCCATTACAAAACCGGTAGGCATAAACAAATGCTGCGCTTCAGGTGAAGCTTTCTTCCGCATAAGCTGCATAATGCCAACATCCCAGCAATCATTATTTAAATGCATCATGCCAGTGAATGGTTCTCCATCAGCAAGGAGAAATAAGCTTCCGAACTGCGCATGGCCCGAGTTCTTCAAAACAGGTACTGGCGCAAAACTTGCACCCATTGGAAAGTGAGGAATGGTTTTATTTTTTACACCACTTATTGTTCTCGGTGTAACGGCGCCTAGCTTTACTGATGCGCCTAATCCAAGTTTTCCCATTACCATGCTAAACGCCATATTGCCAACAGCAGAAGCCAACTGTAATCCTTCACTGTTGGGTGGAGGAGGAGGCACCATTGCTTTTGCAGTCATGACAGCGCAAGCGATCCAATCCTTCGGATCGAAGATCATCGCGATATAAGGATGAGGCATGGGAACAGGCGATGGGGAGGGAGGGATCATTACAAAATGAACATCAATGCCCATCACAGGATCCATTTGAGAAGATGCAGGTAAACAGGCTAACCCTTGCATGAATTTCAGCTTGGAAAAAACTGCGACAACTGCTTTTTCTGCTAGCGCTCCGGTGGCACCCATTACCTTTCCATAAGCGCCCATAACATCACCGTAAACAGCCAATGCAGTATTCGCAGCGTGAATGGCCTTGTCAGCCGTGCTTTTCTCCGCGTGCTCAGATGCCTTCTGTGCCTGCTTTGCAGAACGCTCTGCAGCCATAGCTATTTTCCTGTTTTCATTTACTTTATCCATGGCTATTTCCAGTATGGATCTTTATAGATAGACATTCTTTTTTTTGATGGAAATTCCTAATGCTAATAGCTAAAAGCTGATAGCTTAGAGCTATTAGCTCATATCATTACTTTCGTTGGGTCACTTACCTGTTCGTAGTGCGGATTTTTCCAGTTCAATATTTCCTTTAGCCAATCGTTTCCATAAACTGATCGCGCCGTCTCATGCACCTCGTCGTTTGTTATGTATTTCTGGTTGTTTATCTGTAAAAGCAACTCAATAATTCCGGGGAATGTGGTGTATCTGATGATGTCTTTTGGCATGTCTTGAACAAATGTTAAGGCATCTGTTAGTGCTTTACATGCTGCATCGTTGTTGCCGCTCTTTTTGTGACAATAGCCTGTCATGCGACAAGCTTCCATTGCCAGGATAACATCATTTGTGTAGAAATAGTGTTCGCATGCAATGTCGAAATCATCAATTGCCTTTTGCCAGCTTTTATTCGCAGCATACAGCGACGCACGCATCATAATTGCCTGAGCGTAAAACTTTCTGTAAATAAATTCGTCTGTTATTAGTTCCTTTGCCCGCTCAGCCACCTCAACTCCGCTGGTTGCAAACTCAATTGCTTTCTTAAAATTCTTATAACCAACCTGGTCGTTTGCCAGGGCTGCGTATACAGCTATAACCTGTCCAATCCAATAAACGTTCTTTTCTAAATTTTTCTCAGCAATCTCAATACATATTGCTGCATATTTCTTTGTTTCTTTTTCATTTCGTTGCTCAATGCCTTGTGTCATCCTTAAAAAAGCCTGGCGGTATTGCACAGCCGCGTCATTCGGATTGCCCATTGCAGCTACCTGCTCCATTGCCTTATCCATATTCAGGTCGGGTTTGAGTGTGGTTACACTGCCCGGATGTTTATCTGCGAAATCATTATAGAAAGGGTGAGCTACAGAGTCATCAATTATAATCTTAAACTTATCATCCATACCAGCTTCCACTGCATGTTCAAGCCAACCACAAAATCTTTTTGATTCAACAAAGGATGCTTTTAAGATTACAACAAGAAAAATACCCTTAGGTAATTGAAGGTGCGTTGCAAGGCTGTTCAAATTTTCGACAAACAATTTAGTTGGATTGCCGTTGACTTTTAACTGTAGATCTGGTGACCAGTCAAGATTTTTTGTTTCGATGGAAAGCTCCGATCTGTCGGCATTGTTCCATAAGTCGATCATCTCCTTCAATTCATCCAACAATGCCGTTGTGTATTGGTGTTCATCATGAAAAATAGTCTCGAAAATAATCGGGATATCGTGATTCGGGGTGTCGATACCAAGCAGGTAATTGTAAAATGCATCAACCATATCCTTTTCATTTTCCAGCGCGTGGATGCGAATAATATTTACTCCGGTCTGCGCTGCAACTGCCTCCCATTTTTCCACGAATAGGTCCATTCTTTGCTGTATAGGATTGCTATGTTTCAAGAGAAAATATTTTTGAAATGAATATCAGTTAAGCGCGACAATAGCACCCTGTACAGCCACTTTGCCGCCCGCGCTTACTGTTGTGGTGCCGCCGCCGTTAAGAGTGGCTTCGGTGTCGCCGTTAACGGTTGACTTTGCGCCGGTTAAATTGGCTTCAGTAGAACCGGATACAGTTGTCTTTTTGCCACTTAACGACACATCGCCGCCTTTTGCTGCAGACATACCGTTATCACCACTATGTACAGAGACATCATCAGAGCCTCCCAAATCAATATGTGCAGCAGAAATAGTGATGGTATCGCCATCCATTGTAATGGTAGATTTGCCATTTGTGAATTCAATTTTCTGCGCCGCCGTTATGGTGATGGTATTTGTACCATCTATCTCAATTTTGTTATTGGTAGTTTTATCGATGATTGAAATCCCTTTGCCGTCGTCAAAAGATAAAGTATGTCCACTTTTGCTATTTAAACTTTTGCTGTTATTCCCCTGTCCGCCACCACCACCTGTCTTTCCATGAAACATACTGCCCATTACAAATGGCCGGTTAGGATCGTTGTAGCGGAAGCAAACAACAACCTGGTCGCCTGGCTCAGGAATTACAACAAGGCCGCGGTTTTTAGCCCCGCCTTTACCGCCGCCTGCATCAGGTGTCATTACACGTACCCAATCCGTCATTTCGTTGATGGGTTGTTGCCATAGCATCTGCACACGCACACGGCCCATGTTATCCGGATCTTTATTGTCCTTAACAGTAGCTATTTGTGGCTCTGCATTGACAGGTTGAATATTCTTAACGGGTATTATTTCCATACCGGAAGGAATACCTTCAAAATTGTTATAGTATTTTCCGTTTTCGGTGATATGATGTTCGATGGCTGTGATAAGAAATTTACCGCCATCATCTTTGTTCACCGTGGTGTTGTCCAATGCGGATATTTTCAGATTGGCTATTGCGCCAATGCAAAGCGCGGGGTTATCACCCGAGCCGCTTAGTATTTCAAGATCTGCAGCCATTGCTGCTTTCTGCTTCTTTACAAAACCATCAAGGTCGCTTTTACTCTCTACACGTTGCTTAATGGGAAAAGAGACTGGTTCTGCAAAGATCTTGTTGGATTCCTGTAATGCATGGTTTGCATACTGATCCAATCCACTTACAGAAGAAGGTGCATCGCTACTAATAAAACTATCGTCCTTCGATAAATAAGCATAACTGTTAAATGCCAGCGGAAGCAACTGAAGCTTTATTTGCATGCTATGCACATCTTCTCCGTATGTGATGTCAATGTTAGGAGAGGAGGAAGGCCTGCCAAAGAACAGGTCTTTTCCATCATAGTAAAACCATTCGCTGAAATCTGATGAAAGCCTGTTGAGAAAGTTAAATGTGCTTTCCCTGTACTGGCTAATGTAATTGAGTGTGGCCGAATGCGAAGGATTGATCTTTACGCTACAATTTTGTGAGGCAGGTTGTGTTAACTTCTGCACAATCTGCTTAAGGTTCTTTTTATAGAAAGAAGCTAGGTTAGGGCCCGTTTCCATCAGTATGGTGGGGCTGAAACCCTTTAGCACAAAATCACTCGTAAAGTTATCTGATTGCTCCATGTTGATCTCACAGATCAGGCCTCTGAATTCATAAGCAATATCGAGGCTGTCCGCCTGCTTTAGTTTGATAACCGCAGACTTGCCAATAAGTTTTTGGGCGTTGCTTAAACTGAAAGAGCCGATCTTTTCCAGCACATCATACTTTATGCGAATTGCAAATTCATGATGAGCATTAAAGCTCTGGCGTATAACAACAGCACTATAATATGCTATCTTCTGATCTTCTATTTCAATATCAGCAACAACCTGGTTTTGCATAAAAAACAATTACTAACTTGAAGGCAATAACCAGCTATTCATTGCCTGTACAGGTAACAGATCCTCATATGCTACTGCTGTAAACAGGCAAGGAAATATCCGGCGGGATTAATCGTGAATCTTTGTTGAAGCAACCAGATTGGCCTGCATAAGGCCAACACCGTTACATAGCTGCTTTAAGCAGGCCATTCATTTTTGTGTTCGGCATTACCGATCTTGATCTTCTGTGCGGAAATGGTGAAGTCGATCTGCATAGGTTTAGAGCCTTTTACATCAATGCTTTCCTGGAACGCAATAACGTAACCTTTTTCCCACGTTAGTTCCTTCATCTTGGCATCCTCTTCACTCTTTTTAAAAGTAATGGTTCCATCCACCGGTTTGTATTGATTCACCATAGATTCCACTATAGAAGTGTCGTCTGTAGATTCAATACTCAAATTGATGGTTCCTCCATAAACGCCTGATGCAGGTCTTCCCTTCGCATCTACATCGCGACGCAATGCATAATCGCAGGAAAGCACATCGATTCCATCTTTTCCGCCGAATTTAAGTTTTGCATTAAATGACATGATTTTTGTTTTTTAAAAGTTAATAAAAGAAGCGATTTTAATTTGGCTTTGATCAAGTGCTTGTTCACGATAATGTACGATGTACGATGTACGGTGTACGATGTGAACTAGTGCAGCAGCGATATTTTTCCAGGCTAACTTTTTTTAAAACCAACGCCAATAACTTATCCAAAGGTTTGTGCTATACGACAATATATCAATCACGTGTTTTTATTGTTACCTGTCAGAATTAATAATTTTTGAGAAGGCTCATTAGGGGGATTGTTCCGTATGTTGTTGATAATGGAATTGATCTAAGGTGGAATATAATAGCTGTTTGAAGTAGATGTTATAACGCGATTTTTCTGTTGCGTCGTAGAACGATTATTATTAGTCCGACAAGGGCAAAGACGCCGATTGCTAATTCAAGGGGCCAGAAATTGTTTTTTTGCTTGCCGGTAAGCTTCAATGGTTCAGTGTCTCCCATCAATACCATGTTTGCCCAATAATAAGGCAACAATTTTTCGCCGCCATATTCCTGCCGGTATTCCAATTTTGCGTGACGCAGCGCCTCATCTTTTGCCATGCCAGCGGCAAGGTATTCGTGAAACTTTTCAGAAATAGCATAAATAGCTCCTTCATCAGCACTCCAGAGTGTTGCAGAAACCGAAGGAATTCCTGTAGCTGCGAAGCCTCTTGCAAGACTGTATATTCCTTCGCCGGTTGCATTTAAACCGACATTTGTCTGGCAGGCGCTTAAAACCATTAGTTGCACGGCGGGTTTGTTAATTAACTGTAATTCATATAAGTGAAGTACCGAATCAGTTAAATACAACAGCGGCTCATTAATGCTATCGGCACGCGCATGTGAGAAGACATTTACCACCGCATAATTTTCTGCGTGGGATATAAAGTTGTGATGTGTGGCGTTATTCAGCAACAACAACCTGGCGCTTTTATAATGTGCTGACGTACTTCTCAATGCCTGGCCTGACGACAGTAAAGATGCCAGGTGCAGGTACGGCGCAAAATTTACCGGCGCTATACCCAGGAAATCTCCATGACCGTTGATGTTAACAAACACATGTTCTTTCAACAGGTAGCGTGCCGCATAGACATAACTAAACGAATAATCATCCAGTAAAAAATTACGTCCGCTGGAATCGGTGCAAAGCGCGTCAAATGGCAACATAAAGCTGCCTGGGCACACGATTATCCTTCCTTCAGATAATTGCAACGGCGCAATAAGCTTCTTGTATAAACTGTTCGATGCTACAGCAAACTGCGCATATTGTTTGTTGAGCACACTCTTGTCGGAGCATAATTTTAGAAAATGAGATAATGTAGTTTCATTTACAGTGTCCTTATTTACGCTTATTAGTTTGGTTGAAGAGGGGGTTATAGCCAAAATATACAATGCAGAATCTCCCATAAAATAGTGCACAAAAGATTGCTTTCCCCTGGTCAAAAAAGTTTGTAATTGCCGCAGCGAGGGAACACTGTCTTCATACTTATACTGATAGTAAGAAGGGTATTTAGATTCCAGTGATTTAAGGTAGCGTTCAAGCGCATCTTTGCCATTAATCAAAGCAATCTGTTGCTTGACATATTCAGGAGAACTATTGTCAAGTGCAGCCAGTTTTTCCTGTTGTTCAACAATGTTTAATTGAAGTTTTTCTTCATTTGCAGCCTCTGCGGGTGGCAAGTGGGCAGCAGCACCAAGTTCACTTAACCTGTCAGCTAATAATACGGCCCTGCTTTTCTCTATAAAAAAGAAAGCAAGCCCGGCATCGTTAGCAAGATAACATGCTTCGATTGCATTTTCATAAAAGTGCTGGGTTCTGTTTCGCCAATAAAGTTTGCTCTGCTCTTCGGAATGCTGATGGCGAATAGTGGTGATAACGGAATCCATCGTAAGTGCATTCCTTAAAGTACCTGACAAATATGCTTTGTCTTGAGTCGTTTTATACAATGCAAGCAACAGTTGTATCTTTTTATCAAATATTTCCAGCACCAAATCGGTATTGGAAACAATGTCCAGATTGGTTGTTGATGTAATTGACGAAATATCTTTACTGCTGTCAAGTCCCAGCGAATTGAACGCCCTGGCATACCAGTTTGCTGCATCTTTATAGTTCTGGTTATAAAAAGAAAGCTCGCCTGTATTTGCATAGATCTTCGCGAGCTTCTCATTGTCATGTGCCCTTATTGCATATTTGGCGGCCTGCCGGTAGGAAGTTTTAGCCTTTTCTATGTTTTTTTGGTCATTGAAATAAAAAACACCGAAGTCAATGTAATCATCGGCTAATTGTCCATCGTCCTTCGTTTGCAACCTTGTTTGAATTGCCTGGGAAAATAATTCTTGTGCCTGTGAGTAGTTCTTTTGCACAGCTTCAATCTGGGCCTTTATTTTTAATGCCCCGGCTTGTTCATAGGTATTGCCTTCGATGGTTGCCAAAGCGAAGGCTGAATCTAAATCCTTTATAGCAGGTTGCAATTCGGACTGGTAGAAATACGACTGCGCTCTTTGATTATAAAATATCAATGCATATGAAGGCAGATGATTTAGCGTTGCTTCATTAAGTCCGATCGTTGACTCATCAATGCATTTTTGATGGTCGCCGGTCAGGAACAACAGATCGTTCTTATTTGCCACGGATAACAGCATTGATTCACGATCCGCGTTAAGCCTTTTGCCAAGAATGATTGCACTGTCATAATATTTAATAGCCTTCGAATATTTTTTTAATGTTTTATAATATGATGCCAGATTCCTGTAACTACTAATGGCGAATCCCGGAGATGCATTCCTTTTGCCCGATGTGTTTATGCTTACAGCTGAAAGGGTATAAGCGATACATACATTATTGGGAATTTCCTTGTTCAGCAAATATTCATATAAGCCAATGCGGTGAAGTATCCTCGCATAAACAGAATCCGGATCTCTTTTCAGCTTTTCAAAATTGTTTTTTAGCTCGTAAACGATCTGTATTTTTTGAGCAATAGAAAGGGTAGTGTCCTTTTCTGTTTGCAATAATCTATCCCAAATGCCTTTACCTGCGTTATTTTGACCAATTGCACCATTACAAAGTGTTATCAAAAAAACAGCCAATAAACATTTGAAATATTTCATGTAACTATTTTTCGAACAGGTATTATTATTTGCGTTTGTTCGTGACTATACTGTTCCTGATTTTGTTATGTAACCGGCTATCAATAACAACTACTGATGGTGGGGTCTGCAGTGTCAGAAATAATAATGTCTGCGAAAAATTTGTGCTGTTCAATACCGGCAATATTCTGTCATAATTTGCACAGATCTTTCCCGTAACTATAGGTGCGGCAAACGAACTTCCGGTCTCGGTAAGAAAAGGAACGAAAGGATTATAGAAATAGAAATTGGTTCCAAAAGAAAGATCTCCGTTAACCCCAACATCGACAATTTTATTTGAAAAATTCTGATTTGCACTCACATTGCCATTCATCACTGTTGTTGCAGCAATTACATTGTTCAGTTCGCCTGCCAGCGAAGCAGGGTAGAAGCAGATGCTGTCAAGATTTCGAAGGGCCAAAGCATTGGTTGTTGGATAAATTTTAGATTCATAACCGCTAAAATCTATATTGCCTGCAGCCGTAACCAACAAGATCTTATTCTTTGTAAGATATTCATTGATATAGGCTTTAAGTAAAAAGGCGGAAGAATCAGGAATTATCTGTCCTGTTACATCCATATAATATTTTGGCGCATAATAGCCAAAACTGGCGTTGATGATTTTTGCGCCCCGTTCTTTTGCATATGCAAAACCGCAGAGCACACTAAAAAGATTTCCATTACCAGCCGCGTCATGTGTTTTAACGGGCAGTATTTTAACATTGTTCAATCCGTATTGCCGTACCTGGTCAACAATATATTTGCTTACCAATGTTCCGTGAATATTGGGATAGTCATCATTCCAGTCATTGTTGTTTCGCGTAAAATTCCATCCTGAGTTTGCCTCAGTTCCAAGACAGGAAGTGACATTGCTTTGGAAAAAGACATTACTCTGCAAACTGTCTTTTTTTACCCCGGTATCAAATACTGCTACTACTACAGGGCTTTTTACCGGCTCAGTATATACCAGCCCTACTTCCCGTTTTTCCTGCTGTTGCATGGTATCATTAAAACTAACAGGGAAATTCGCACTATAATAGAACGGCCCATTATCACCACTCGGTTTACTTGATGCAGAACTTTGATTGCCTCCTCGTGCAGATTGTATAAGAGTCAATGCACCCGTTCCTTTTAATAATAACAGTGAACCGTCACATCCCTTGCAGAAAACCGTGTCTGCTATTTTACCTGTACTATCAAAAGTCTTCAGCCATCTGTTAAGACTATCTTTTGAAATTCCAGGCTTAAGCCAGATGATCACCTGGTTGGTATCGTAGTTTCTGTTTTTTAACAAGACTTCATAGGAAACCGCATTTTTGGGATAATCTCTCTTATGATGACACTTGCACGCCGGAACAATAAGTGTCGCGGCTAAAAGAGCAATGGCGAGAAAAAATTTCAAATCTGACCAGCAATTTTTTAGCGTATCGTTCATATATGAAGGATTAAAGGTTAGATACTCTGGTTAAATTCTACTTCTTGCAAATACTCTAATGAATAAAAATTACCAATCTGTTTTTTAATTGACATTTCCTGGTTTTCGAAGCTCTATCAATATAAACAATTCAAAAACTAACTGCAACAATTCAGCGGTATTACTTTACATACAGCCTGATAATCATTGATTTTTGGCGACTAACTTCGCAACTAATATTTTTAAAAAAAAAATTGTCCTCCCATGTCCAATTCCCCTTAACTCAGTCATCATTCTTATGTAAACACATTAAATAACCTGTCTGCCAGCCGGCAGACGCTAAGTTTAACACAATGGAACAAAGAATGAATGTTCATGCAAAAGGACAAAACGCGTTAAAAGCCATGTATGGATTAAATAATTACCTGGCAAATTGCTCAATTGAAAAACCACTGTTGAATCTTATGTATTTCCGTGTTTCTCAAATCAATGGCTGTGCATTCTGCCTGGATATGCACTCCAAAGATCTTCGTGCTGAGGGCGAAAGCGAACAGCGCCTTTATCTGATGGATGCATGGCGCGAAACGCCTTTCTATACTGACCGCGAACGCGCCGCATTTGCATGGGCCGAAGCAGTTACAAAGATCAAAGATGGCAACGTGCCAGACGAGGTTTACCAACAGGCTACACAGCAGTTTACCGATGAAGAGATGGTAGAACTTACAATGGCGGTAATAGCTATCAATAGTTATAACAGGATCAATATTGCCTTCCGCGTTCAGGCAGGATCTTACAAAGTTCCTTCACATACTGTTCCGGCAAACTAAGCTGGTAATAGTTGTAATTTTAATTTAATTCATACTTTCAATTATCACAAACAACAAATTATGAAAGACTTCGCGCTAATATTCAGACAGCCCAGCTACGATTACAGCAATGCTTCTCCGGCAGAAATGCAGGCCTTATCTAAAAAATGGCAGGACTGGGTTGGCGGAATAGTTGCCCAGGGAAAATTCGGTAATCATGGTGCAAGGCTTGCACTTGACGGTAAAGTACTCAAAGCCGGTGGCGTAATAACGGACGGCCCCTTTGTAGAGATAAGGGAAAGGCTCGGAAGCTTTATTATTGTTAAGGCTGAAAGCCTGGAGGATGCTACAACCCTTGCGCATGGCTGCCCGGCTCTGGATGCAGGTGGCAGTGTGGAAATAAGACCGGTTGTCGGGTAAATATATTATATGTGAATTCAAACCTGCCTTAATGTAAAGGCAGGTTTTATCTTCTATTATGCAGAAAGAGCATGAATCTTTAAAACAACTTTTTCAGCAGGAGTTTGCTAAAATGGTTGCTGTAATAAGCAAACTTTTTGGCTTGCAGCATATTGAAATAGCTGAAGATATAGTAAGTGAAACCTTTTTGCTGGCATCAGAAACATGGGGCATAAAGGGATTGCCCGAAAACCCTGCCGCATGGCTATATGCCGTAGCCAAACAAAAAACGCTTTATTATTTTCGTCGCAGCAAAATTCTTGAAGAAAAAGTATTACCACAAGTTAAGGCCACGCAAGAAAGTGAAGAAGCAATGGACGAAACCATATTCTCTGAAGAGAACATAAAGGACAGCCAGTTACAAATGATCTTTGCTGTTTGTAATCCCGCTATTGCGAGCGAAGCACAAATAGGGCTGGCGCTGCGTATTCTCTGCGGCTTTGGGATAGACGAGATTGCCGAAGCCTTTTTGAGCAATAAGGAAACAATTAACAAGCGATTATTCAGGGCCAAAGAAAAACTGCGTGCTGAAAATATAAAAATGGAAATGCCTCCTGCCGGCGAAATTGAAAAGCGGTTGGACAATGTACTGCACATTATCTATCTGTTGTTTAGTGAAGGGTATTATTCTAAAACACAAAACCAGGTGCTTCGCAAAGATCTTTGCATTGAGGCAATGCGGCTCGGACTGATGCTGTCTGATTATGAAAGAACCAATCTTCCCAGGACAAATGCATTAATGGCGCTGATGTGTTTTCATGCTTCAAGATTCGAAGCACGGCAAACCGATGATAACGGATTAATACTGTATGATGAACAAAACGAACAGCTGTGGGATGCTGAACTAATAAAACAGGGCATGCACTTCTTTGACCGTTCGTTCAGTGGAAATGAGATCAGCTCTTATCATATTGAAGCGAGGATTGCATACTGGCACTGCATTAAAGAGGACAGCGAGGAAAAATGGGAAGATATTTTGCATTTATACGATCAGCTTTTAACGATCAATTATTCGCCGGGTGTTGCGCTCAACAGAATTTTCGCAATATACAAAGTGAAAGGAGCAAATGCTGCGTTGACAGAAGCCGAAAAACTTTATTCAGGCGATAATCACTTTTATTTCATGTTACTTGGCGAGCTATACAGCAATATCGATAAACGTAAAGCGCAGGAAAATTTCGAAAAAGCCTTTTCGCTGGCTAAAACGCAAACAGAGAAGCAGGGCATTCTTGCTAAGATCCACAAGCTGTAATACTTATACAATATGGATGCAACACTCAACTTCATCGGTCAAATTCATTCATCATTGAAAAACATTGATGATTGCCCATTGCAGGAAAATGAAAATTCGCCATCGGCAATGCTTGAAATTTTTCCGCCATACATGGAAGGCATCAAACATATAAAGGAAGGTGCCGAAATTTTATTGCTGACGTGGCTTCATGTGGCAGACAGAACTGCAATAAAATGCAGGCCGCGGAATAACAAGGATGGAGAATATATCGGCGTTTTTTCAACCCGTTCGCCGGACAGGCCTAATCCGATAGGAATCCATTTTGTAAAAGTTGACTCTGTCACACAAGACGGATTCATAAAAATATCCGGACTGGAAGTATTGGACCAAACGCCGTTGGTTGATATTAAACCTATGTGGAACATTTCTGTTAGGACAACGTAGGCTGCATTGACGCTGAAGCGGCGATGTGCTTAATTCATAGTCATCAGAAACCTTCTTATTCTACCGCCGCTTTACTGTGCTTGCCGTGCCAGCCAAACAGGTACAACCCTAATGCTACGCCGGTTAATACCCCTATCGCAAGATATTCTTTTTTTTCAGCGGTAGCCTTCACTATAGGAAAACCGCCACTAGTGCTCATGTTATAGTCAACGGTTTCAAAAAGGTTGCCATTAGTGGTTGCGATTCCGTTAGCTTTTTTGAAATATCTGCGCATAATAGCGCCGGCTATTTTAGCGGTTAATTCAGGGAAAATTGCGTGAACGGCTTTTAAAATAATGGAAGCTCCTCCGACATACATGCTGGATCTTGGATTTCTTATTACCTCAATTATCGCAACAGCTAACTGCCGCGGATCATACACCCTGGGCGTAGGTTTTAAAACCCTGCCCGTGTAGTTGGCAGCATGCTGTATACCCGGTGTGTCAAGAAAACCGGGATAGAGATCACAAACATATATGTCTTTCCAGCTTGCCAGTTCACCCTTTAAAGCTTCTGAAAAGCCGCGTAATCCAAATTTACTTGCTGAATATCCGGCCCCGTAAGGAACAGATAAATAACCGCCGATGGAAATATTGTTGATAATAATTCCTCTCTGCTGACGTTTAAAAATGGGCAGCACCGCATGCACGCCATTCATATATCCAAGCAAATTTGTATTTACCACTCTTGCGTTAACGTCCATGGGAATTTTGTCGAAGTCACCCGCCGCCAATACTCCCGCATTATTGATCCAAACATCTATTCTTCCTTTCCATTCGTTGGCAGTTTCAGCAAGACGCACCACAGCACCGGCATCTGTTACATCGGTTACCACCACGAGCGTTTCTGCGCCGGATTGCTGACATTCAGCCGCGACTTCGTCCAGTACGTGTGTATTTCGTCCCGCCAAAACCAGCGGACCACCATATTTTGCCAGTTCAAGCGCTATTACGCGTCCCGCACCACTTGAGGCTCCTGTGATAACGATCACCTGGTCTGATATAAACCTGTTTGTCATAACTATAAGTGTTAGAAGGTTCGGTATTAGGTATGCATTCGTTTAATACAGAGGATGTCCGGAAAACCATGCCATAAAGAAGTCAATAATTCCTTCTGTGATTAATCCTGAGATTGGAATCGCGGAGGAATTTAAAGCATTTGCTATACATTTTAAATCGCAATGAGAACCAGGATATTGTACCGAATCATCTTACGTTTGACGCAATTAAAGTGTTGCTAAATAATGTGCCTGAACGAGGAATAAATTCCTCATTTGTTAATTCGATGCCGTTTAATTATGCGATTTGTCAGCTTGGGGAGATGACGTATTTAATGTAATAAGCAAAAAGTAAATGAATCCGCTAGAAAAAGATAATTTATCTTGTATCAAAATAGTCACATGAGCAAAAAGGTTTTAATATTTGATGATGATATTGATATTTTGGAAGTGTGTACTATAGCGTTGAAGTCAGCGGGTTTTGAAGTGGAAGGACTAACGAATTGCGATAACGTTCTCGATAAGCTGGATAAACATCAGCCGGATGTAGTTTTACTCGATAATAAAATACCTGCGACCGGTGGAATTGTTGCATCACAAACAATAAAATCTTCACAGCATCACAAAACTATCCCGGTTATCTTCTTCAGCGCAAGCAGCAATGTGGAAAAACTTGCATCCGAAGCATTAGCAGATTTTTATATCGAAAAGCCTTTTGATCTGACGACGCTCATTGATGCCGTAAAAAAAGCAAGCAGATAGATTCAATGTATGATGTACGGTGTACGATATGGGGTGGACAATAAAGAACAAAACGCTCAAGTGTGCGACGCAACGGATGTTTAATAGTGGCACTGCTGCCGGGCTCATAAATATTCACCAAACTAAGTACCACTGATTAAAACATTTAAAATGAACCGGCAGTGCTTTTAAACAATGTCTCATACAAAAAATCAGCAGCAAACTGGCCTGCCTCCAGCCACCGTTGTTTTGCAGCCCTGCTGGCATAAAACGGCGTAAAAACACGTTCTAGCTCATGTGAATAGCCGTTGTAAATTTTCAGCTTGTTTGGAATGTGTAGTGTATCTGCTTCTTTATGTATAGGTAGGCTTCCATAGAAGTTAGATCCCTTTTGGGTAACTGGTACCGTATTATCGTTTCTTCCATGTACACTTACAATCGGAACCTTTGCATTTTTTAGCCAGTCAATATCAAACATTGCCCCCCAAAAATTAATTACACAGGCTATTTTGCCCGGATCGGGTTCCTTTAAATTTAGTGTGCTGTCTTCAGCAAGTTTGGCCAGTTCTGCAGGTGTGCTGTAAGCAGCCTGTAATGCAATCATCGCGCCGGCGGAATTTCCTGCAAGAATTATATGGTTGGTATCGATCCTGAATTTCTTCGCATTGTCTTTAAAGTAACGGATTGCCTGCCGGGCGTCTTCAACGCCATCTGCACAACCACTTACCAATGCCTTAAACTTAAACAGTGTATTCTTTTTAGTAAGGCGATAGTTTATGGCTGCACACACATAACCCCGTTTTGCAAAACTGGAGCACCATAGCTGCATGCCGGCAGCATCCTTCGATTCATACTTGAAACCGCCACCATGCATCCAGATAATCAATGGGCGGCCTTTACGAACGCTGTCTCCAAACGACTGATACAAGTCGTAAGAATAATATTCCTTCTTAACGCCGTTAGGAACCTGCCTGGCATAAGAGAGGTCTTTGATAATATTAACCTCAGAAAATATGATATCCCGGTACCTGGCAGAATCTCCGTCCTGACCATGCGATATCAATGCGGTAGCTAACAGGCACAGCGGGCCGAGCAAATACTTGATCATACTAAGGGGTTATTATAGCCTAACAAAAAACAACATTCAATAGTTGCAAAAAAACTGCTAATTCAACATAAATTCAGCTTTTTCATAATACTTCTGTACGCTAGTGAATAATGAATGGTCAATGGTGAAGGGCACAAACCGGTTGAGTAAGTATAAGTTACTCTAGTCAATATTAACGATTTATACGCCCTTTCATCCCTTATATGGTTTAAAAATCTTCGCTTCGGTTAGCTTTCAGCTTTGGGCTTTTAGCTTTATTAGTTGTTTACAAAGAAACATTTATGCGGCGGCTTCTTCCTTATTAATAAGGTGACGCTTAAAGACGTATTTTAGCTGCCTGATAAAAAAATAACCGATTTTTTAAAATGATTGAAGGCGTAGGCATAGACCTGGTAGAAGTTGAAAGAATAGCTGGGACTATTGGCCGGAATTCCGGTTTTAGAGAACATGTGTTTTCTGCTGCAGAGATAGTTTATTGCGAGAGCAAAAAAAACAGGTTTGAACATTATGCCGCCCGGTTTGCAGCCAAGGAAGCTTTTTTTAAAGCGCTTGGTACGGGTTGGGCCGAAGGCACACAGTTTAACGAAGTTGAAACCATACATGATGAAAACGGCAAACCCATCATGCAGCTTTTGGGAGAAACGCAGAAAAACCTGGCATTTTTGAATATCATCAAAATTTCGGTTTCTTTGTCGCATGTAAAATCAATGGCAACAGCCATCGTAATTATAGAAAGATAAATATGATATTACCGGAAATTACATCTCAACCCGTGAGTAAGATACAGGCAATGCAAAACAAAAAGCTGCAGGAATTATTGGTTTACCTCAGCCATTTCTCGCCCTTTTACAAGCGTATGTTTTCAAACCATGGCATTGATGTAGCCTCCATTAAAACAGTAGCTGATCTTTCATTAATTCCTACCACATCCAAAGAAGATCTGCAACAATACAACAACGATTTTTTGTGCGTTGACAAAAGCAGGATCATCGAATATACTTCAACATCGGGCACATTGGGTAGCCCTGTTACAATTGCCTTAACGGACAACGACCTGAATCGCCTGGCGCAGAATGAGTATAATTCCTTCACAACAGCCGACGGTTCTGCAAGTGATATTTACCAGTTGATGCTCACGCTCGATCGCCAGTTTATGGCTGGCATTGCTTATTATGCAGGCATACGCAAAATGGGGGCAGGTATAATACGGCTCGGACCCGGAGTACCTTCACTTCAATGGGAAACAATTAAGCGGTTAAACCCGACAGCAATTGTAGCAGTTCCGTCTTTTATTCTGAAACTGATCCAATACGTAAAGAGTATTGGTGCGGACATAAACGCATCATCCGTTAGAAAAGCAATTTGCATTGGCGAAAACATCCGTAACCTGGATTGTTCCTTAAATATCCTTGGCCGTAAAATAACGGAATCCTGGAACATCCAATTGTATTCAACTTATGCCTCTACAGAAATGCAAACAGCATTTACTGAATGCAGTGAAGGTAAGGGCGGACATCATCAGCCTGAACTATTGATTGTAGAACTGCTGGATGAGAATGATCAGCCGGTAACTGCCAATGTTCCCGGTGAAGTGACGGTTACTACGCTCGGTGTGGAAGGTATGCCCTTATTGAGATATAAAACAGGCGATGTCTGCATGTATTTTGATGAACCCTGTGCGTGTGGCAGAAAAAGCATCCGTTTGTCACCCATACTTGGCCGGAAAAAACAAATGATCAAGTTTAAGGGAACAACATTGTACCCCTCGGCGCTGTTTGACCTGCTAAACGAAATGAACGAGATTGTAGATTATGTTGTGGAAGTATCCACTAACGATGTGGGGCTTGACGAAATTTTATTGTACCTGCTTCCTGCAGTTAAGAGTGAAGAAAGCGATCACAAGATAAGAGCCTACCTGCAGGCCAAACTTCGCGTTACGCCTTTTGTGAAGTATGCAAGCGCTGAAGAACTCCATAAAATGCAGGTGTCAGAAACCAGCAGAAAGATCACAAAATTCATCGACAAAAGGAATTAGTAAAGGATTTGAAATTTAGATTTAGTATACAATGATGATTCCTTAGGGTGTTAGCTAAAATGAGTTGGCCGGGAATTGGGTACTTCGTACACGTCTGAATGCGCGTCCGGCGCTGGCGGACTTCGTAAATCGTATCTGGCTAACAATGCTAAGTCAAAATCCACCTGTATTGTTTGTCCAATCTGTTTGACAGGCGTATTTTGCTAAAATTCAAGCTGGTTGACTAGCCAGCTCAACCTAAATTTGCCTGCTTTTATATATTTTTGCGGCTTTTAAACCAGGGCTTTAAGCTACGTATTGCCTGAAGGAAGTACACATGGCGTACTTTTCTGATTCGTGCTTATGCGTCCCGCGATCCTGATAAATTAATTTTGCCCATGATAGCTATTGGACAAGGCACGCTTTCGTTAGAAGATTTTTCTGATATTCTGTTTAACGGAAAGGAAGTTGTATTACAAAAAGAAGATCTGGAAAGGGTAGATACCAATTATCGTTTCCTGGTAAGTTTTTCGGCAAATAAAGTTATTTATGGTATTAACACGGGTTTTGGGCCAATGGCTCAATACAAGGTGAGTGAAGAAAACCTGTTGCAGCTTCAATATAATCTTATCCGGAGTCACAGCTCGGGGAGTGGCAACCTGCTGCAACCGCACCTTATCAAGGCGCTGATGATCGCAAGGTTGAACAGCCTTATGCGTGGATATTCAGGTGTACATATAGATGTTGTAATCCTGCTTAAAGAACTCATCAATAACAATATCTATCCCTGTGTTTACGAGCATGGGGGTGTTGGAGCAAGTGGCGACCTGGTACAACTGGCGCATCTCGGCCTGGTACTGATAGGCGAAGGCGAGGTTGTTTATGAAGACAAGATTCAGCCGACAATTGAAGTATTTAACAGGTGTAATATAAAGCCCCTTAGTATTCACGCGAGGGAAGGACTGGCTATTTTAAACGGAACATCTGCAATGACCGGCATTGGCATGGTCAATATTATGCAGGCGAGAAAACTGCTGGAATGGTCCGTTATCCTGTCTGCAATGATGAATGAAATTGTGGAGGCTTACAATGACCATTACTCTTATGAGTTGAATATTGTAAAACACCACAAAGGCCAGAACCGCATTGCCACCATGATGCGGGATGTATTAAAAGGCAGCGGAATGATCCGCAACCGTTCTGAGCATTTGTACAACGGCGACAATGTTATTTTACAGGAAGTTTTTGAAGACAAAGTGCAGGAGTATTATTCCCTGCGCTGCGTTACACAGGTTCTGGGACCAGTTTACGATACCATTTTTAATGCGGAAAAAACTGTTGTGGATGAGCTGAACTCAGTAAATGATAACCCGGTTGTTGATCATATTAATTACAATATTTTCCACGGAGGTAATTTTCACGGGGACTATGTCTCACTGGAAATGGACAAATTGAAGATTGCCATCACAAAGCTCTGTATGCTTTCTGAAAGACAATTGAATTATTTATTGAACGATAAGCTCAATCAGAAGTTCCCTCCCTTTGTAAACCTGGGTGTGTTAGGTTTAAACTTCGGCATGCAGGGCATGCAGTTTACCGCAACTTCAACAACAGCGGAAAATCAGACCCTGTCGTTTCCTATGTATGTACATAGTATCTCCAACAATAACGATAACCAGGACATCGTGAGCATGGGAAGCAATGCAGCATTGATCGCCAAAAAAGTGATTGACAATTCATATACTGTATTAAGTATACAAATCATGGCAATTATGCAGGCTATTGATTACCTGAATTGCCAGGAAAAATTGTCACCGCTGACACATAAAGTTTACACACAGATAAGAGAGGTCTTTCCGCGTTTTGTTGAAGATTTTCCAAAATATAAAGACCTGAAGAATGTGAAGAGCTTTTTGGAATCTTCAGCCGAGCTGATCTCATTTAAAGCGCACGACGAAAACTGAATAAATCAATACTAAGCAAGCATCTTAAACCAATATAATTAACGGCAATGAAATGTGCTTTAGTAACAGGAGGCTCCCGGGGCATCGGAAGGGCGATTTGTGTTAAGCTGGCTGCAATGGGTTATTATGTGATTATCAATTACAGGTCGAACGATCGTGAAGCAAATAATACACTTGAACTGGTAAACCAGGCTGGTAGTGAAGGAGAGTTGCTGCAGTTTGATGTTTCTGACAAGCAGCAGATTCAGCAGGTGCTGGCCAAATGGATTGAAGTGAACGAGGATAAATACATTGAAGTGCTTGTTAACAATGCGGGTATAAAGGAAGATGTATTGATGACCTGGATGCAGGATGAACAGTGGGATAATGTGATTAGAACAAACCTGGATAGTTTCTTTTACGTAACGCGCCTGGTACTGAATGGTATGATGCTGAAAAAATATGGCCGCATTATTAATGTAGTGTCACTTTCCGGACTGAAAGGTTTGCCCGGTCAAACCAATTATTCGGCGGCAAAAGCCGGCGTTATCGGCGCAACAAAAGCGCTGGCACAGGAGGTTGCGCGCCAGAATATTACCGTCAATGCCGTGGCTCCCGGTTTCATTAAAACAGATATGATTGAAGGCATTGAAGAAAAAGATATTCAGAAATTGGTACCAGCACGCCGCTTTGGCCAACCCGAAGAAGTTGCCCACGCTGTAGGGTTTCTGGCTTCACCGGATGCGGGATACATAACGGCCCAGGTATTGTCAATTAACGGTGGGCTATACTCTTGATAGGTGAGAGGTATGAGGCTTAAGGTGTAAGGTTTCAAACCTCATGCCCCGCCTTAAACCTCACACCTTAAGCCTCATGCCTCATCCCTTTCTTCTCACGCCTCAAAAAACAGTTATGCAAGACATTCTTTCCCTCATACCACAAGCTCCACCTTTTGTAATGGTAGACCGCTTACTGCAAGCGGATGAAACTACGGCGCGGACGAGTTTCAGGATTGTTGAAGAAAATGTATTTGTAGAAAATGGTTTTTTCAAAGAACCGGGGCTGCTGGAAAATATTGCCCAGACAGCCGCTGCCGGAGCGGGATTTAAAGCTCAACAGGAAAATAAACCTGTTGCAACGGGGTTTATCGGCGCCATTAAAAATTTTGAGGTTTTTGATTTGCCTGTCATCAACGATGAGATTGTCACCGAAGTTGTTATAAAAAACCAGGTATTTAATGTTACAATTATTGAGGGCAAAATTTGGCTCAACGAAAACATTATCGCAAGTTGTGAGATGAAGTTGTTTATAGGGGGCAGGAATAATTAATTTATCGAAATAAGAATAATGTCACCCCTTCGGGGTTTTATAAATCGCTTTATGTTCTTCTATAACAATTTCATCCCTTCGGGATTTGTTTCCACACTATCATAGGTGTTTAGAGGCCTTTCAACTTAATGGTCTAGATGTAAAATAGGGTTATCCATATTTAAAAAGTTTTATGGTTCGTTCTTGCTATTCAAATTCTCGCGTTTGGCACCAATCCCGAAGGGATGAAATTATTATAGCAACCGGCAACATCCTCGTTAAACACGGACGGGGTGACATAAATTGAGGGCAAAATTTGGCTCAACGAAAACATTATCGCAAGTTGTGAGATGAAGTTGTTTATTGGGGAGCAAGAATAATTAATTTATCGAAATAAGAATAATGTCACCCCTTCGGGGTTTTATAAATCGCTTTATGTTCTTCTATAATAATTTCATCCCTTCGGGATTTGTATCGACGCTGTCGTATGTGTTTAGTGGCCTTTCAACTTAAAAGTCTACATTGTAAAATATGTTTACTTAGGTTAAAAGTTTCATTATTCGCTCTTGGTATTCTAGTTCTCGCGTTTGGCTCCAATCCCAAAGGGATTTGTTTCGACGGCGTCGTGTGTCTAGTCACCTTTCGCCTTAAAGGTTTGCGTGTCAAATTGATTTACCTATGTTTAGAATGTTTTATTGTTCGTTCCTGCTATTTTAATTCTCGCGTTTGGCTCTAATCCCGAAGGGATGATATTATTATAGAAACTGAAATCATCCTCGTTAAACCCCGACGGGGTGACATTACTAATTCTCACGTTTGCCTCTAATCCTGCATGGATGAAATTATTATAGAAACTAGGGGAGCAGGAACAATTAATTATCGAAATACGGGTAATGTCACCTCTTCGGGGTTTTGTTAATCACTTTATGTTCTTCTATAATAATTTTATCCCTTCGGGATTTGTTTCGAATGTGTCGTGTGTGGGTGACCTTTCAACTAAAGGTCTACATGTCAAATAGATTTCCCTATGTTTAAAAAGTTTTATTGTTCGTTCTTGCTATTCTAACTCTCGCATTTGGCTCCAATCCCGAAGGGATGAAATTATTATAGCAACCGGCAACATCCTCGTTAAACCGCCACGGGGAGACATAAATTGAGGGTAAAATTTGGTTCAACGAAACCATCATCACAAGTTATGAGATGAAGCTGTTTATTGGGAACAGGGATAATTTATTATCTAAATAAGAATAATGTCACCCCTTCAGGTTTTGTTAATCACTTTATATTCTTCTATAATAATTTCATCCTTCGGGATTTGTTTCCACGCTGTCATAGGTGTTAAGTGGCCTTTCAATTTAAAGGTCTATATGTCAAATAGGGTTACCTATGTTTAAAAAGTTTTATTGTTCGTTTTTGCTATTCTAATTCTCGCGTTTAGCACCAATCCCGAAGGGATGAAATTATTATAGCAATCGGCAACATCCTCGTTAAACCCCGACGGGGTGACATTATTCTCCTCAACAACTGTTGAGTATAAAAAAATATAATTTATTCAGAGGGAACAGGTTAATTTGCGTCAATTATTTTTCTATTCTCCCTAAACTTTAACCAGCATGGCCGGAACATTCTCACAAATCTATATCCAAATTATTTTCGCTGTAAAAGGAAGACAAAACTTGATACACAAAGACTGGGATGACGAACTTTATCAATACATTTCGGGAATAATTACACAGAAAGGTCAAAAATCGATAATTGTAAATGGAATGCCGGATCACATTCATGTATTTATTGGCTTGCGTCCTTCAATGCTAATCTCCGATATGGCACGGGATGTTAAAAACAACTCAGCAAACTTTATTAATAAACGCCAATTTGTAGCAGGGCATTTTTCCTGGCAGGAAGGTTACGGTGTATTTTCGTATTCCCATTCGCAGTTAAGCAGCGTCTACGCATACATTCGCGATCAGAAAATACATCATCAAAAAACATCATTTAAGGATGAATATTTGCGACTTTTAAACAAATTTGAAGTAGACCACGATGCCAAATATTTGTTCGAATGGTATGATTAAAGCTATTTTTGATTTTTAGAATTCCCATAGTTGACTTATGACGGCTGGGGGAAGGATAATCCATGCTACATTTTACCATGCTGAATACCGGAAATTGTAGCGTCGGATGATATTATTTGGTATTTCCGCATAGGATCATTATGAAAGAAGTTTTTATTATCGCTGATAACATTATTTCTCCACTCGGATTCAGTACCGCTGAAAACTTTCAACAGCTTAAACAGTCTGTTTCAGGTGTTCAGTTGCATGAGGATAAAAAGATCGCTGACGAACCTTTTTACGCGTCTTTATTCCCTGCCGGTTGTGAACTTTTCATGGGTGACAAGTACACCCACTTTGAACAATTGCTGATTGCCTCCATCGAAGCAACGCTTAGTAGCGCCAACCTGGATATAACCAGCAAAAACACCATCCTGATCATCTCTTCCACCAAGGGTAATATCAGTCTGATTGAAACTGAGGAAAATAATGAAGCACTAAGAAAAAGAGTGGCATTGCACACATCCGCGCAACTGGTTGCCGATCATTTTCATTTCGCTAATAAGCCTTTGATTGTCTCTAACGCATGTATTTCCGGTTTGTTAGGAATTGTCACAGGCATGCGGTTGATTCAATCCGGTATTTATGAAAATGCAGTGGTAGTAGGGGCTGATGTCATCACCAAATTTGTGATGTCCGGTTTTCAATCTTTCCAGGCAGTGAGCGCAGAGCCGTGTAAGCCATTTGATGCTGACAGAACCGGAATTAACCTTGGGGAAGGTGCAGCTACAATTATTCTCTCTTCCAATAAGCAGGACGCTAAAAGCATAAAAGTAACAGGCGGTGCGACCGGTAACGACGCCAACCATATTTCAGGTCCGTCCCGAACAGGAATGGAGCTTAGCCATGTTTTACAAAAAGCAGTAAAAGAAGCAGGCATACAGAATGCCGACGTGGATTTTATTTCGGCTCACGGTACCGCTACTATGTACAATGATGAAATGGAGTCGAAAGCCATCACCATCGCCGGGATGGAGCATACACCGGTCAACAGCCTGAAAGGTTATTACGGACATACACTTGGCGCCGCAGGTTTGATTGAATCTATCATCACGCTTCAGCAAATGAAAGAGAACCTGGTAATTCCTACCAAAGGTTTTCAACAGTTGGGCGTTACAAAACCTGTGAATGTGGCCGCCAATACAATCATCCAAAAGAATTTAAAACATTGTCTTAAAATTGCATCCGGCTTCGGAGGATGTAATGGCGCCGTAGTGTTTAGCAAAGCAGAATAAGTGATCAACAGTAAACCAAAGAGATTGAGTTCAGAGAAACATATCATTGCCAGTTGCGTCATAAGTAACGGCATTGTCGAAAAGAATGGAACAAGGTTGTTTGAAGCACATGACGGAGATGTTCAGGCTTTCCTGGTAAATGCTTATCTGCATATGGGTATAGATTACCCAAAGTTTTACAAAATGGATGCATTAAGCAAACTTGGATGGTTGGCATCGGAGATCTTATTAAAAGACGAACCGTCTCTGAAAAAGTATGCTCCCGAAGAAATAGCCATTGTTCTTGGTAATGCCAATGCAAGCCTGGACGTAGATTTTAAGTATTACAAAACTGTGGAGGAGATTGCAAGTCCGGCTTTGTTTGTATATACCTTACCCAATATTATGATCGGTGAAATGTCCATCAGGAATGGATTTAAGGGCGAAAACGGATTTTTTATCTTTGACGAATTTGATGCCGGTTTTATGGAAACTTACGTTGGTGGTCTAATGGATAGTGGAACCACAAAACTTTGCATCTGTGGTTGGGTAGATGTCCTGGGTGAAGATTATCATGCAACGTTGTTTCTGGTTGAGAACGCCGGCGATGATACGATTTTATTCAACAAAGCGAATATGGATAAGATATTCAGTGGAAAGAAAATCTAAATGGAGCGTAACACAAACATACATACACCTGTATATATAGCCGGAGTCGGCATTATTTCTCCGATAGGAAATAATGTGGCGGAATGCCTGCAATCGCTTGAAAGCGGCAATGCCGGAATGGGGCCGATGAAATATCTTTCGTCTTTTTACAGCGGCGAAATTCCTGTTGCTGAAGTAAAGATGAGCAACGATGAACTTGCAGCTGTCGCAGGTGCATCAAATAAGACTAGCCGCACGGCTTTGCTAAGCATGATTGCGGCAAGGGAAGCTTTGCTTGACGCGGATATTGATAACATTGAAAGCCTCCGCACCGGATTTGTATCAGCTAACACAGTTGGAGGCATGGATAAAACGGAAAACTTTTTTGTTGATTTTTTGAAAGATCCGCAAAAAGGCCGGCTAAGGGATGTTGTCAATCATGAGTGCGGTAAGGTAACTGAAATCGCGGCCGATGCGCTGGGAATTCGTTCTTACATATCAACCATTAGTACAGCGTGTTCATCTTCTGCAAATGCTATTTTTTATGGCGCGAGGTTGATCAAACACAATATGTTGGATGTGGTTATCGCCGGTGGTACAGATTCAATGACAAAGTTTACCTTAAACGGGTTTAATACATTGATGATACTTGACCGCGGGTTCTGCAAACCATTTGATGACAACCGCCAGGGCTTGAACCTGGGAGAGGGTGCTGGTTATGTGGTGCTGGTATCGCAGAAAGTGGCTGACAGTTTATCGAAACGGGCATATTGCCAACTGAGTGGTTATGCTAACAGGAACGACGCCTATCATCAAACGGCATCTTCTCCTGATGGCAGAGGTTCTTATGCAGCCATGAGTGCTGCATTGCAAATGAGTGGTCTTCAGCCGTATGATATTGATTACATCAACCTGCATGGAACCGGAACGAACAACAACGATCTTGCTGAAGGAACGGCTGTGCAGCGATTGTTCGATCCGCATTATCCAAAAATGAGCTCAACAAAATCTTTTACAGGTCACACACTAGGCGCTAGTGGGGGAGTGGAAGCTGTATTTTCAGCATTAGCTATAAAATATGGATTGATTTATCCCAACCTGCGATTGCAAACGCCAATGCATGAATTTCCCTTTAAACCGGAAACAAGTTTATTAAAAGGAGAATCGGTTAACCACGTAATGTCCAACTCCTTTGGATTTGGAGGCAATTGTTCTTCCTTAGTCTTTTCAAAAATTGCAGGATGATAATGTATATAAGATCAGCGGCAGCCATATCACCACAGAACACATTTGGCGATCAGCCATTGCTGGCTGATGCAGTTGAATACAATAATAATTTACTGAAAGCGATAGAACCGGATTATAAAACTTATATAGATGCCAAACTCATCCGTAGAATGAGCCGGATCATTCGCATGGGTGTTGCCACTGCATCTCAATGCCTTCAGGATGCGGGTGTTCAACAACCTTCTGCGATCATAACGGGGACGGCTTATGGTTGTCTTGAAGACACCGGTATTTTTGTAAGCAGAATGATTGAGCAAGAAGAGCAAATGCTTTCACCCACAGCATTTATTCAGTCAACCCACAATACAGTTGGTGCACAAATAGCCTTAATGCTTCAATGTACCAATTACAACAATACATTTGTGCATGGCGCATTTTCATTTGAAAACGCATTGCTTGATGGAGTACTGTTGTTGAAAGAAAATGAAGCCGATACAGTGTTGATTGGTGGCATGGATGAGTTGACGAAATATAGTCATGATATTTTAAAACGATTCGGCCTTTATAAAAGAGAAGATATTTCCAATTTCGGATTGTTTAATGTACCTACGAAAGGAACTATCGCGGGAGAAGGGGCTGCTTTTTTTCTTCTGGCAGATCAGCCATCTGATAGAGATTATGCCCGCCTGGAAGCATTGTCGATAGTTTACAAACCAAAAAATATTGAAGCGTTAAAAGAGGAAATCCTGCGTTCACTGGAATCTCAATCTGTTGACCTCAACGAAATTGATCTCATTATTGATGGGCGAAACGGAGATATAAAAAACGATGCGATATATGATGAAGTGCAGAAAACCATCTTCCGGAATAAACCTTCACTACACTTTAAACACTTGTGTGGCGAATATCCGACTGCCGCATCATTTGCGCTATGGCTTGCCGCGAATATTTTAAAGGCGGGAGAAATTCCTCCCACTGTTGCGAATGATAAAGTGAAGAATATACAGCCCCAAAAAGTATTGATTTATAATCATTCTCAAAATATACATCATTCTGTGATGGTACTATCTGCGACTGACGTTAAAAAAAATATCCATTAATCATTCAATATCGCTTAGTTAAGCGACATCATTGATTTCTGAAATTCTCTCAACCGCCATAATCAGGCTTGGAAGAACAGGAAAACTTAAGAATGATTACGGGTGTGAGGTTTTCTTTTTTTATGTTCTTTTGGCTTGATCCAAAAGAACCCCCGCCTGAATGATTACAGATCGGGCAGGAAAAAATCAAGGCAAACCCGATCCCTCCGGGCGTTTTGCCGGCCAACGCCTCTCCAAAGTGTAGCTGGCATTACAGATGGCAAGCTGTTCTACACACTGATTTGTTATTTTTTTATTGCGTTCTTCCTCCTTGGCCGGAATGTTTACAAATTGCTACATCCAAATTCATTGAATCAATAAATGCCGAAGGCATTTTCGCCGCGCCGTAGCTTCTCTGCGTTCTTTGCGTGAAACTTTTGACGAGATTTCGATGAACGTTATTAGAAACTGTTCTTAACAGACACCATTGAAATGGCAACTGACTAAATTTGCATTTCGTTTGAAACAAATAAATAATGCTTAAAGACGATTTTTACCATATAATTTTTTCATCTGTTGAGGCGGACGTGTTACATGCAACACTAACTGTAAACAGCACTCACCGCATTTTTCAAGGTCATTTTCCCGGCCAACCCGTTGTTCCCGGCGCTTGTCTATTGCAAATTGTCAAAGAACTGACAGAGTTGGCCATTGGCAGGTCTCTCCGATTAATAAAAGCAGATGACCTGAAGTTCCTTTCAATCATAAACCCAAATGATAAGGATAGGCTGGCAGTAAACATACATTATTCGTTGACAGATTCCATGCACGTAAAAATCAATGCAACTATCCTGAAGAATGAAGACGTATGTTTCAAATGCAAAGCTACATTGCTGTAGCTGTGATCTACCGGCATTCGCCTGTTCCCCTTGCTAAATTTTACCCGATTATTCTGTTAAACTAACATCTCGCCTGCTACAGATTTCTCTGTTCTAAAGTTATGTACATTGTACCCCAGGTTGCATTCGCCTTTTTTGAATGCTGATTTTTTCCTTCATAATAGTACAATACATAAAAAATGAATTATCAGCGTTTTTTTCAATTATTCCTTTTCGCGTCACTTTTTCTTCCCGGTTTGCCCGGCGCATTTTCACAATCTGCCCCCATTACCCGGATGGGAACAACAAATACGGCATCATTTGATGATGGCTGGCTTTTTCAGCGTTATGGACTTCAACCCGATGGAACACGAAAAGAAGAACCTGCAGCGTTGGAAAATATGGCTCTCAACGATGCCAGTTGGCAAAAACTACAACTGCCGCACGACTGGGCCATCACCGGCCCTTTCAGAATAGAACTGGATGGCTCTACCGGCAAGCTTCCCTGGAAGGGGATTGGCTGGTACAGGAAGCATTTTTCCATTCCCGCAACGGATACAGGCAAACAGATTTTCATAGATTTTGACGGAGCTATGGCCTATGCCAAAATATGGCTTAATGGAAAATATGTTGGCACCTGGCCTTATGGATATACATCTTTCCGGATGGATCTAACACCATACATCCTGCCTCGAAAAGAAAACGTTCTGGCAGTTCGCCTGGATACAGAAAACTGGGACTCAAGATGGTATCCGGGAGCTGGAATTTACCGTCATGTATGGCTGGTAAAAACAGCGCCTGTGCACGTTGCTCACTGGGGCACATATATCACCGCTCCCAAAATAACCGATCGGGATGCAGTGGTGAATATTGCATTAACCTTGAATAATCAGTCCCAAAAATCAGCGACAGCAATTGCTCAGACAACATTGTATGAACTGGATGTATTGAACAGGCCGGTTAAAAAAGTAGCAGCCACAAAAGAATCGATAATCGATTTGAATGCAGGTGAAGAGAAAATTACAGAATCCCAGGCTACTATAACCCGCCCTAAACGCTGGAGTATTGAAGCGCCCAACAGGTATGTGGCACAAACAGTCATTAAAATAAATGGTAAAGTTGTAGATACCTATAATTCTCCTTTCGGCATTCGGACACTTGAATTTACCGCACGAAACGGGTTCCTGTTAAATGGCAAGCGTGTTGAGATACAAGGTACATGCAATCATCATGATCTAGGCGCTCTTGGTGCAGCATTTAATGAAAGTGCGTTGATAAGGCAACTGAACATATTGAAAGACATGGGCTGCAACTCATTGCGGACATCACACAATCCTCCGGCACCGGAGTTACTTGAATTAGCTGACAAAATGGGCTTCCTGGTTTGGGACGAAGCATTTGATGCATGGAAAAAAGGGAAACGCAAAAACGATTACAATAAGATTTTTGATGAGTGGCATGAAAAGGATTTGAAAGCGCTTATACATCGCGACCGCAATCATCCCTCTGTATTCATTTGGTCCATTGGTAATGAAGTTTTGGAGCAGCAAAATGTACAACTGACCAAACACCTGGCAGAAATTATGAAGCGCGAAGACCCAACACGTCCCGTTTCAAACGGATACAATGATCCTGATGGTGGTCGCAATTCAGGCGCTGCCACAGCATTAGGCGTTATGGGAGTGAATTATTTCTTTGGTCAACAGGCGAAATGGGATGCCGATCCACGATATGCCAACATGCCTACAATTGGCAGCGAGACCTCTTCCTGTGTTAGCACAAGAGGTGAATATTATTTTGGATCGAACGATTACCAGAACTGGCAAATATCATCATACGATAATGCCAAGCCGGGCTGGGGTTGCTCGCCTGATGAACAATTCAGAACCAACGCGAAATACCCCAATTTGCTTGGTGAGTTTGTATGGACAGGTTTTGACTATTTAGGTGAACCTACTCCTTACAATTCAGATGAAACAAATTTGCTCAACTTTCGCACCGACCCTTCTAAAAAAGAAGAGCTTGAAAAACAGTTGGAGTTTATCCGCAAAAATAATCCGCCTTCAAGAAGCAGCTATTTTGGAATTATAGACCTGGCTGGATTTCCCAAAGACCGTTTCTATAGCTACCAGGCGCATTGGCGACCCGATCTTCCAATGGCACATATTTTTCCTCACTGGAACTGGCCGGAAAGAATAGACTCTATAACTCCTGTGCATGTTTATACTTCGGGCGATGAGGCAGAATTGTTCTTAAACGGAAAAAGTTTGGGAAGGAAACATAAAACACCCGGGAAGGATTTTCGTCTCACCTGGGATAGTGTGCGATATGTGCCCGGTGAATTAAAAGTAATTTGCTATAAAAACGGCAAACAGTGGGCAACAGACATCGTAAAGACTACGGGAGAAATGAACAAACTTGTTCTTTCTGCAGATCGCATTGCAATAAAGGCAGGCGAAGATGACCTGAGTTTTATTACTGTTAAAGTAACAGATAACGCAGGACTTGTGGTGCCCCGTTCTCATCCGCTCATTCATTTTTCAATTGAAGGCCCGGGAGAAATTGTAGCAACAGACAATGGCAACCCCATTAGTTTTGTTCCTTTTCAAAGTCATGACCGCCCAGCCTTCAACGGAATGGCATTGGTAATTGTAAAATCAAAAGGTGGAGCTAAAGGCAAGTTCACCGTACATGCTATAAGCGAACAACTGGCAGAAGGCTCAATTGAGATAGAAAACAGGTAACCTTTTTTTATATCCCGTAATTTTTTTTTACGGGAATTAATCTTACCCAGGAGCCTCACTTTTAGTTCCCTTATCAAATGAACGAAAAGTGAGGCTTTATATTGATATGTATGCGTAATAGCGTTTAATGCACGCTACTGGCTCGTCAGAAAAAATAACCAGAGCAGCCCTAATAGCTGCTACATAATAACAAAGAAGTCTGTAAACAAGAGATGACAGTATACTTTTTGTCTATAGTCCGTAGGACTTAAAGTTTAATAGAAGCCGTAACATATAAGGTCTTTTTTGTCCGTTAGGACATTAACCCTTTTTAGTTGGTTAAAGTCCTAACGGACTATGATGTTCTCAATTTGCACATTTCTATGGAGCTTAATTCCCTACGGGAAAAACAATCACTGTTGTGAAATCTGTCATTGGCCCGATAGGAGAGTCTCCCGAAATTGACCTGATTGTGATATTCTATGAGCGTTTGATATTGTCAGATCCCAACTAAACGATATTGAAATTTTCAATTGTCAATTTTCAACTTTCAATTAGCATAAAGCTGTGCTGCGCATTCTTGTGATTGTTATAAATAAGAATGGAAGAAGGCTGTTTAGCAGAGCCGTGCTTCTTAATCATATGCTCCGGCATTTGCAACCTATTTAGCAACTGGCAGGAGAGCCACAACGCAAAGGCGGACGCCGTTGGATATTCTCCGCAAAGATGCTTAAAGCGGGCGATTGTTATATCAGTCCCAAGAATTTCCTCGCAGGATGTATAAAAAGGAAGAAGACGGCTGTCTCCGTTTTCACCACTTAAAAAGATGCAGGATGATAGGTCAACTTGTTGTTCTTTAATAAAGCCTTCAAATGCCCGTTTTATCAAATCAGGATCAGCCGAATGTAATGTCTTTATTGCTTTAACTTTTGCCAACGCATTTTGAGCATGATCATTTACGAGGAAAATAGCCGCACCTTCACCCGCAATGCTACCGGCTGAGTTTGTGCTATAGAATGATTGCCCGTCAATTTCCTCTTCTTTATACCAGCCATCCATGTAGTCGAGCTTGTAGTTATAGTTGGATATATCATCAATTCCCCCAAGCAAATAGCTCGTGCCTTTGTTTTCATTCACCATCATTGCTGCATCGATCACCGCATTTTCAAATGCCAGGCCACGATGGACGTGTGTAATATTGTAACCTCGGTTTCCCGTTAAGAGACTTAGCTGCGCAGCGGTAGCATTTGCTGTACTTTGTACAAAACTTCCGGGAGTTAAAACGCCTTCATCATAAGCAATGATCTGTTTTAAAAACAAAATGCTTTCCTCCATGCCACCATTTGCAGTGCCGATAATAAAACCATTAAGCGAAGAAATTTTATCCAGCAGCGGCAAAGATGCCCCAACACCAATACGCACGGCTTTGCCCATTCTACGCAGCATGTTTTTGGGAATGCCTCCGTATGCTGGTTCTGCAACATGCAGCTTATTGTCCACCGGGTCTGTTACATGCTCAAGATCTATCGTTGAGAATGTTTGCTGGGGTGATATGCAACTTGCTTCGTGGATATACAACATGTTGATCAGGCTTTAGAAAAGATGAGTGAAGTACAATTTCCACCAAAACCAAATGAGTTGGACATTACATGGTTTACAGGTATTTGTTTGGCAACAACAACGGGCTCAAGTCCCGTAGCCTGTATTGGTTTTGTAAAATGAAGTCCGGGATAGATCTCCTGGTTTACTATACTCAAAATACTATAGACAGATTCAATGGCTCCCGCTGCACCCAAAGTATGACCTGTATTCGATTTGGTTGAAGCAAAGGGTGGTGGCGTATTAAAGATCCTGATCATAGCACGGCTTTCTGCTTCATCATTGTTTTCCGTTCCTGTTCCATGCGCATTAATAAAATCAATATCATTGGGTTGCAGTTGTGCACTTCTTAAAGCGCCCTGCATTGATAGAAACGGGCCTTCACCATTATCTGACAATGATGACGGATGAAATGCATCGCTTGTGTTATGATATCCCGTTACTTCTGCATAGATTTTTTTCCCGGCAACATCTTCTTCTTTTTCAAGCACAAGAAAAGCTGCTCCTTCGCCAAGATTCAGGCCTTTGCGCCCCTCATCAAACGGAGTACAGACTTCGTCTGAAAGAATATGAAGTGCATTAAATCCGTTAATCGTGAATTTTGAAAGACTATCCGCACCGCCAACAATGGCTCTTTTCGCCAATCCATTTTTGATCAGCCTCGCTCCATACATGATTGCATTTGCAGAAGATGAGCAAGCGGTGTTGATTGTATCGATTATGCCATTTAAATGATAGTATTCCTGTAAATAAAGAAATACAGATGCGCAATCGTAAGATGACAGGTAAGGAGACTCCTTATAGTTTTCATTTGCATCGCGATATAATTCATCTGTCAGACACATACCGCCAACTGTTGTAGCGCCAATAAAAGCAGTATCAGCAGAAGTTAATTCATCCTTTGTAAGTGCAGCATCCTCAACAGCATCATTTGCTGCATGTATTGCCAGTAAAGTTGTGCGTGTAACAGAAGGATTACTTATCCCGAGTTTATCTTTCAAAGCATCATTGCCCGTCTGAATTGCTCCAAACGGTAATTCGGATGCATATTTGGAAGGAAAGTTGTTTACGTATGAAATGCCACACTTGCCATTTAACAATGAAGCATGGTTTTCATTCAATGAATTGCCAATGGCGCTGATGATTCCGACACCCGTAACAAAAATCCTGCTCAATAAAAATGAATTTATTTGGTTCTGTGTTTTTCAATGTAGTCAGCCATGGTATTAACATCAACCAATACTTTACGACCTTCTTTTGGATCTTTTATAGAAATGCCATACACTCTCTGCAGCAATACGATCAGTTCAAGTGAGTCAATTGAATCCAGTTCCAGTCCATCCGCACCAAAAAAAGGTGCATCATCTTTTATGTCTTCAGGCGTAAGAGATGTAAGATTCAAAAACTCTATGATCTGCTGTTTTAATTGCTGCTTTAATTCTACTGTTTCCATTATATAAAAATTCAAATAAGATTTTTCTTTTGCAGTGCGATGCTTGTTATTAGCTGAAATACAAGCGTAATCAAAATTAAAGGTAGGATATTTATAATAACATCCTTTAGTTTTCCGCCTTCCAGGAAGAGCACATAATAGCTCTTGAGGCACCAATGTAAAGGCGATAACATCATAACACCTTTAAAAGATGCGGGCATAGCAAAGGATGGTACCATTAGACCACCAATGACTGAAAGTATTACAATAGATACCGCCCCGAACCCATTTGCCTGCTCCTGTGTTTTTGCCAGCACACCAATACATATAGCATAGTTAACCGCACACAGGCCACAGACCAGCGTTACAATAAACAATCCCAATATATCGGAAGGCATATTCAATTTAGGTAAGCTGAGGTAGGGAAAGATCCAGACGCCAATTAAAAAAATTAATATGGCTTGTAATACTGTGACAACAAGGTAAGTGATCTGTTTTGACAAAAGCGCCGTAAGAAAACTTGTAGGCAATGTTTTAAGCCTGATAAAACTACCGCTTGACTTTTCTCTTACGATACTTCCGCCCAGTGAGATCACAATGAAAAACATGGCAAAAATGGTCCATGCCGGAACGTTGTGCTGCGATGCATTTGGAATCTCTTTGCTGTCAGATCGCGTAAGTGGTTTTTCATCAATAGCCATCCTGTTGTTCAGCATTTCATCTTCCAGTGAATCAGGCAAAGGCTTCTCGTTAATCGAAAAATATAAGGTCTTCAACACCTGCCTGCTTTGCACCATCTGCAATGCACTGGTTAACGCGCTTTGTATGGATAGTTTGAAGGATGATTGTATCTCCGGCTTATAGTACATTAACAAAGCACTTGTGCTGTTTACCTTAGCCGCTGTAGAATCTCCTTCCAGTCCGAATGAGCTTAATGCCTTATCAGTGATGCTTTTTGCTCTCTCATTTAATTGCACCGAAAAGTCCGCCGGAATAATAACTGCAACAACTGCATCTTTATTGCGAAGCTGCGTGGTCACTTCTTCATCATTTGATTTGCCGGGTAGTTCTACAACTTTAAACATACCCAGTTTATCAACGGTCTGCATAAATTCTTTACTAAACCTGCCGGTATCTTTATTGCTGACCAATAGGGATATATTATTCTTACTCAGCAGATCAAATGTGTTGTTCTGGATGGCAGTAACAACCAGCACCAATAGTATTGGCATGGCAAACATGAAGGTGAGGCCAACCTTATCCCGCAACAAAATGCGCACATCTTTTTTTATGGTTGCCCAAAGCTTCATGACTGACTAAAATTTTTGCCGGTTAGGTTTAAGAAAA
Source organism: Danxiaibacter flavus (assembly GCF_041060425.1). Classification (NCBI taxonomy): domain Bacteria; kingdom Pseudomonadati; phylum Bacteroidota; class Chitinophagia; order Chitinophagales; family Chitinophagaceae; genus Danxiaibacter; species Danxiaibacter flavus. The sequence continues at coordinate 218,595 of NZ_JAULBC010000003.1, read as the reverse complement.
GTCCTTCCAAACCATCCTGCTCGTGATCAACGAGTAATTTATCCAAATCATCGTGTGCCACAATTTTTCCATTATCGATCATTGCCACACGTTTGCACAATTCTTCCGCTTCACTTAGTTGATGAGAAGTATAGATAAGCGTTGTGCCGTTTTTATTTAGTTGAAGTAAATAATTCAGAATGTCATGTCTCGTTTGCACATCCACACCAACTGTGGGTTCATCCAGGAACAATATTTTAGGTTGATGAATAACGCCAATGGCAAGATTAACGCGACGTTTCATTCCGCCTGAAAATTTAGTGACGGCCTTGTTTGCAACTGATGTAAGGTTCATCACATCGAGAAGTTCAGCTGTTCGTTGTTTAATTTGTTTTGTATTTAATCCGGACCATGCGCCAAAGAACTCCAGGTTTTCAACAGGCGTTAATTCATCATAGAAAGAAAAATCCTGCGGAACATAGCCAAAGAGCTGGTTGATCTTTTTATCTTTTGTTTGAATAGATTGACCGTTTAGTTCAATTATACCTTCATTAAAAGGAAGCAAGCCGGTCATCAGGCTCATCAAAGTTGTTTTGCCCGCACCGTTAGGTCCGAACAAGCCAAACCTTTCTCCCTGTTGAATTTCAAGATTCAGATCAGTAAAAAGCGATCCTGATTGAGAAGGATAGGTAAACCCAAGGCCGGATATTTTAACAGCAGGATAGTCGCTCATTACTGCCATTTTAGTTTGGATAAAGCTTCAAAAGCCTGCTTTTCAATTTCTGCTATCTCGAGAAGATAGTCGCCCATCACATTAAAATCCTGCTGAGTTCCCAATCTGCCTTTGTAAATACCGGCAGCCTGTACCGCGGATGTGCGCCACAGATCACCTGATTTGGTGAACTCTTCTGAGATCTTCAGCAATTCGTCGTTGTTATGATAGGCATGTGCCTCTTGCAAAAACGCGGCATATATATAGCGAAAGCCACCACCACCGGTTCCAATCTCTTCCTGCATGCGCACCAGTTGCGCCAGGTACAAACCTGCTTTTTCAAGTCCGAATTTGTCGCGCCAGTGTTTTATTTTATTTGCAGTAAAACGTATGCCCTTTACGCCTGCAATAGGCCCGGGGATGCGAAGCATATTAAATACATTCTTTTTGATGCCATGCTGAATGGCTTTCTTCATTTGCTCGTCGGTAACTTCATGATTTGTCTCTGCATAGTAAAGCTGCCCTCTTGGAGCCAATGCTCCTTTCGCAAATCTAACACGCTCCAACTGGTAACTTGTCATTGAAGTTACCTGGTCCATAATAGGATCACTTACAATATAGTTATCACCTTCCTTATCAAATACAATTAAATTATGTGCATTAAAATGGAAGCGGTATTCCTTCGGAAAGTAGGGGAGATAGTATACACCAACCTGGCAACCTACTGCTTTGCCTTCAGCAAGGCGATCATCTAAGAACTGCTGGGCCTTTTCACGGGAAGAAAACTTCTTCCGCTCAACGTGAATCCCTAATGAATGACAGGTTTGCTTAAAAATAATTCCCGGCATAGACCTGAAAGCAATGGCGGGTCCGTTGTTGATCTTGATAAAAGGAATATAAACAAAAAACAGTCCTGAGCCTATACCAAAAGCAAGCGGCTCGGTCATTTTATTAATCCCTATGTTCTTTAATAAATTTCTTGTTACGCCACTCTCACAATGTGCAGCCTGTATATGTTCAAAATTATTGTTCATGCACATCCATGCTTTTTAGTTCATCTACCGAAACATTGAAAACCTCGGCGTATTTAGCTAATTTTTTTTGCGACAGTTTTTTAAATACAGCAGGCTTAAGATGTCTTTTAATCTGCCATTTCCAAAACCCTGTATATCCTGAGAGAATATTAATATCCATTACACTTCTTTCAATAAAGAATGCGATGGGACTAACTTCATTATTCAATACGCGCTGCTTGGCGGCTTCTACTTTCTTTTGTATGTCTTCCCAGGTTACGTTCAGCGCATCAATCTTAACCTCCCAACCACGGCTTTGCTGCGTGGTGTAGTTTCCACTCGCATCGGTAGCATAACAAACTTCGGTTGTTATCTTACCCAATGAACTCACGTTTTGCGGAACATCTTCTTTTTTCATAACAAGTTTTTAAACCACGGGGGCACGGCGGCACTGAGAAACACGAAGGAAGCGTAAAGCCCAAAGCTTAAAACCCAAAACCAAAACTCTTCAATCTCCATCTTTCTACACATTTCAAATCATTCTCTTACCCATCTTACTATCTTACGGTCTTACGCGTCTTACTATCTTACGGTCTTACTATCTTACGATCTTACACAACGGTCAGCATCGCATACATATAAGAGAACCTCGCACTCTCCGGCACCAATAACAAAAGTCTTTGTCCTTTTTTCAACTGGCCGCTTTTGAAAAGCTCATGCACCATGAAGTAGACAGATGCGGCGCCGACGTTACCCATTTTAGTAAGGTTGACAAACCATCTTTCAAAGGGAACTGTTTTGCCTAACACGCTCATGATGTCGAAGATCTTGCTTCGGAAAAATTCGCTCGACATATGTGGCAGAAAATAATCTATATCGTCAGTATCAAAACCTCTGCGTTCAGCTATTTCTTTTATTTTTTTGCCACCTAACGGAACGATATTGTTGCTTAACAAAGAAATATCCTGTTTTATGCTGAAGATGGACTTGGTCATAATTTCCTCGGGCGTAAAATCAAGATAGCCTTTGAGTGAGCCGTCTGCCTGCTTTTCACCGGCCATGTACATACAGGTTTCCATTTCGTTTGCATAGGAAACACCTTCAACCCAGTCAACACGCAAGCTCAAACCTTCTTCATTTGGTTTATCACTCATAGCGAATGCAGCGGCGCCGTCTGAAAGCATCCAACGCAAAAATTCTTTATCAAAACTGATAAAAGGATTTTCATTTAAAGCCTCCAGTTTATGTGCTTCTTCGTCAAATGCATTGGCGACAAGCGATCCGGAAAATCTTTCAGACCCGGTAGCCACAGCATTTTTTACATCGCCCGTCTTAACGGCCATATATGCATATTTGAAAGCATGCATGCCGGCACAACAAACACCTGCTGGTGACACTACTTCCATCGCACTTGTCTCAGGAAGATTGCCATGCACCATTACACCATGTGAAGGCATCATCTGATCAGGAGAGGAAGTACCGCAAGACAGCAGCTCAATTTCTTTCAACTTCTCCGGATCATTATCAAAAAGATTACGCACAGCCTGCGCCGTCATTTCAGCGTTGGTGTGTGTAGCCTTGCCTTCTTTTGTTAATGCATAATACCTGGTCTGAATGCCATTATTGCGCAATACAATCTTTTTGGATTTGGATGGCTTGCCATTTATGTAACCGAGATATAATTCCATGTCATCATTGGAGACCGGATCATTGGGTAGAAAAATGGAAGTGTTTGTGATATAAACCTCGTTAAGAGACATAGTATTTCTAATTAATTCAATTTTAGACAAGCTTCTTTTTTTCTTCTGACATATCTTGACAGAAATGGCTTAAAGAACAGCAGGTCGATAATAAATACAATGGGCGCAAATATAAAGAGCGCAATTAAAAGATAATATTTAAATGCTACAAGCAATATATCCCTTTTTTTGCTTTTTGCAATAATGTTGGCCCATATCTTAAACATTACTCCAGCCTTCGATTCCATAAACAATAAATGGAATTTTGGAACCACCGCTTTTTTCTCAATCAGCTCTTCCTTCAGGCCATTCCATTCATTTTTTTGAAGATAAGACAATGTTGTTTCGCCGAATATTTTAGTGTTTGCTATATCTTCTGGAGAAACCCCGGGCCTGGGAAAAAAGCCCAAATATTTTGTTTTCCTTCCACCAATCATCCAATGAAAAATAGTGAAAATACTCACAAGATTAAGATGCTTATCTACCAGGGCTATTGTTCCCACGTGTTTTGCTCCCGCATTATTGATAAGCTTTTTAATTTTTTCGAATGCGTTCACCCACATGTTTCTGGCACCAGTTACCGTAATAACCGGAGCATCTTTTAGCACGTTTAGTAACGCAGGATGATGCATCATTGAATTGAACGGAATACTTGGCGATAAAAACCATGCCTGGTAGCCGAGGATTACAAGATCATAGGATGCTGATTGGAGTTGAAAAGGTTCCAGTTCTGCAATGGTCCCCAAAACGCAATCGGGCATTACGCTAAAAAATCGTTTACCTGTCCAGGGAAAAGGATAATCATTCTTTAGCCTGATTCTCACTTTTTCCACCGATGCGCCGGCTTGAATAAGCGGTTCGCAAAAATTATCAATAATTTCTCCTAACTGTCCGGATTGTGAATAGTAAACAGCCAATACTTTTTTTTGCATATCTGCGGCAGGTTAAAAATCTTCAGGATGTAAAATAGCTGAGCTCTTGCTGTAGTCTTTGACTATTTCCTGAACATCCGGACTTAGCTTGTTATAGTTTTTCTTGATGTATTCGCTGTCTTCATCTAACTGGGATTTGTACTTCGTAACCTTTGGAGCATGCTCCTGTATCATCAGTCTTAAAAAACGGTATTCGGTATTATTGGGATCGCCATGCAGCGCGGTTTCCAGTTTAATACGGCCGCTTTTAAACAGGTCCATCTTATCCTTTGCCTTTTTTATCATGCCAGCTTTTTTCATCTGTAAGGTTCCTTTGTAAGCATCTTTCTCGCTAAACGAAGAAGCGTCTACGCGTGATAATTCATTGTCAATATCATCAACGTTGCCATCTTTCATTGTGCGATAAAATGCAGCCTTATCAAAACCCTGTGACAACGGAAGAGCCTGAAGTGCATTAAACGAAAAAACTGCTGCCAGCAAAAAACATAAAACTATTTTCCATTTCATATCGGTGGCAAATATAAGGTTTTAGAGAAGCTTAAAGCCTAAAGCTCAATGCTTAAAGCTGATAGCTCACAGTTTGTTTCACGCAGCGGACGCGAAGAGGCGGCGACGCAGCGAAATTACTGGAGAGATCAAAACGACTTCAGGAATGACGGCTACCTCATGGTTGACAAGTTTCTTTCGACATGTGGTATAGCTGATCGCTGAAAGCTGATAGCTCGTAGCTAGTTTCACGCAAAGAACGCAAAGAAGCAAAGGCGGAGAAGGAATACAAACGTCATCAAAACCTTAGGAGGGACGACAATTTAATTACTTACTGATCCCTACAGATGCGAAGAAAAGCTGATAGCTCACAGCTGATTTACGCAAAGAAGCAAAGGCGCAGAGAGAATACAAATGTCATCAAACCCCCTGGGTAAATGATAATTTTCAATAGTTGTTGAGGCCTATTGGTGAGAAGAACAGCTAATAGCTCATAGCTGATAGCTTACAGCTAATTCACGCAAAGAAGCAAAGGCGCAGAGGGAATACAAACGTTATCAAAACCTTCGGGGAAATGACAATTTAATTGCTTACCTATCCTACTGGTGCGAAGAAAAGCTGACAGCTCATAGCTGATAGCTCACAGCTCTTTTAGCTTTATATTAAGAAATTCATTTACTTGCAGCCTGTTTTGGCAGAACGCATTATCTAACAACTTTAAATAGTTCACGTGAATAAACAATTTCCCGACCAGTGGGCAATAATACTTGGTGGCTCCAGCGGCTTTGGTTATGCGGCCATTGAAAAACTTGCTGCCAATGGAATGAACATTGCTTTATTGTACAGGGAAACGCATGCTGCCGAAAAACAAATAAAACTTCAGCTGTCAGATATTGCCGGAAAAAATGATGTAAAGGTTCTGCCTTATAACATTAATGCGCTTACAGAAGATGGGCGTACATCATTTATCAAAGGATTACAGAATGTAGGTTTCCCAAAGAAATCAGTTAAACTGTTGTTGCATTCAATAGCCCGCGGTAATCTGAAACCGTTGGCAGCAGAAGAAAGAAACCCTGGTGAAACGCTCTCTATTGAAGATCTCCAGCTCACCACATATGCAATGAGTAATAGTCTGCTGGACTGGACAAGAATACTCCTCGCAGAAGATCTTTTTAGTGATGACGCCAGAGTCATCGGTTTAACCAGTGAAGGTGCTCATAAATACTGGGAAAGTTATGCTGCGGTTTCGGTTGCCAAGGCTTCGCTGGAAAGCCTGGCCACTTATATGGCAGTTGAGTTTGCACGTTTCGGACTAAGGACAAATATTATTCAGGCAGGAGTGACCGAAACGCCATCTTTTAAAAAGATTCCCGGAAGTAAACAACTGGCTGAGTTTACGTCAAGCCGCAATCCGTTAGGAAGGATCACTACGCCGCAAGATGTTGCAAACGTTATTTATCTTTTATGTTTACCGGAAGCGTTATGGATAAATGGGGCACTGATACATGTTGACGGTGGAGAACATTGCAAATGAATTTATTGGATTTGAGATTGGAAATTTCAAATTAGATATCATACGAATGCCAAAATCAAATGTTTTAAACACTAAATAAAATTTCAAATCTCAAATTTCAGTCTTCAATAATTGATTTCCATGCATAATGACCTTTTAAATTATCTGCCTTATAAGTCGTCATTCAGATTTGTTGACAACATTTTGGCTATTGATGAAAACGGCGTTACTGGCAACTATACACTGCGACCCGATGCTTTCTTTTATGAGGATCATTTTGTAGGCAATCCGGTAACGCCGGGTGTGATCATAACTGAAATAATGGCACAAATTGGCTTGGTGGTCCTGGGCATTTTCTTTATTCAAAAAGAGCTGAAAAGCGAAAATGAACAGGTGATCCCGCTCCTGACATCTACAGATGTTTCTTTTTTTAAAATGGTATTGCCGGGGCAAAAAGTGACAGTAATCTCTAAAAAAGAATATTTTCGTTTCGGAAAGCTTAAATGCTATGTTGAAATGCATAACGAAGACAAGGAATTGATAGCCAGAGGGATGTTTGCGGGAATTATAAAAAAGTTAGTTTAAAAGTGAAATATATTATATGAGTCGGCGCGTGGTTGTAACGGGTTTAGGCGTTGTTTCTCCGAACGGAGTGGGCATTCCCGCCTTCTTGCATGCGATACAAAACGGCATATCCGGTTTAAAATTCGTACCTCAATACAAAGAGCTGAATTTTAATTCCCAGGTTTGCGGTGTGCCACCATTTGAACTGGAGGATCTGAAAGGTTATCTTTCAGATGTGGCGATGTATGGCTTAAAAGCAAGTACAATCGGATATGCCATTAAAGCTGCCGCTGATGCCTGGCTGGATGCAGGTAATACGCTTGAATCGAATGAAATACGTTGGGAAACCGGCTGTGTTTTCGGCAACAGTGTGGCTGATACCGAGGCAATGAAAAGGGTTATCTCGTATGTAGATGCAAAACAGGCGAGAAAACTTGGTTCCCGCATGGTGGAACAACTCATGAACAGCGGCGCAACAGCTTACATTTCCGGTCTTTTAGGCCTTGGAAACCGGGTAATTACCAATTCCGCTGCCTGTGCAACGGGCTCTCAGGCTGTTTTAATGGGCTACGAATATATTAAACATGGCATAGCCAAACGGATGGTGGTGGGTAGCAATGAATATATAGACCCCTATATTTTCGGTGCTTTTGATTCAATGCGTGTACTCGCAAGAAAGTTCAATGATGAACCTGAAAAAGCCTCCAGACCAATGAGTGCCACAGCCAATGGCTTTATTCCCGGATCTGGCGCCGGCGCTTTGGTTATTGAAGATCTTGAATTTGCGCTTGCCCGCAACGCAACGATTTATGCAGAAATTCTTGGTGGTGACACCAATTCCGGCGGACAAAGAGACGGCGGTACAATGACCGCGCCCAATCCCAAAGGAATAGCGAGTTGTATAACAAATGCCCTGCATAATTCTGGTGTATTGCCTCAGGAGATTGACCTGATCAGCGGCCATTTAACCGCGACAGCTGCTGACAAAATGGAAATAGAGAGCTGGGCGTCCACATTAAACAGAAGAGGTGACGAATTTCCATTGACCAATTCGTTAAAATCAATGATCGGACATTGCCTTAGTGCAGCTGGGTCTATTGAAATTGTTGCCGTAATTTTGCAGATCATGCACAAATTTGTTCACCCAAATATCAATTTAGAAGATCCCAACCCGGATATTACAAATATTGTAAGTGTTAATTCTTTGCCTACCCAGCGTATAAATAAAGAGATTAATATTGCGGCGAAAGCTAATTTTGGCTTTGGAGATGTGAACACATGTTTAATTTTTTCAAAATTTAAATAATAAAATGGATAGACAAGTAATCCTGGATGAACTTAAGAAAGTATTATCGCCCTATATGGTTAACAAAGAGGCTCTCAATTCAATTACTGATGAAACTGATTTGATAAAAGACCTGAAAATTAACTCTGCCAACCTTGTTGACATTATTATTGATGCCGAAAACAAATATGATATTGAAATTGACATGGACTCTGCAGAAAAAATTCACAATGTGGGAAGCTGCATTGATGTCATCCTGGAAAAAATGAAAGAGAAAAGTTGATAAGTGTCGGGAATGATATTATTAGCTTAAAAAGCATAGACGCCACGCGGACAAAGCAGGCAAGGTTTTACTCTAAATTTCTTACACAGGAAGAAGTTGATCTTTACGATGAAACGTTTGCTGCAATTCTTCCTTTTGAACACTTTGCATGGCTGCTATGGTCAGTAAAGGAATCGGTTTACAAATGTCATAAGAGAAATAATACAGAACTCATTTTTTCTCCAAAAAAAATAATCATTGAGCAGGTTGATCTTCCAAAAGGTCAGCCTGTTGTTACTTTTACCACAAACAAGATCAGTGCAAAGGGATTTAATCCAAATCATTCATTCGAATGCATTGCTGTGTATGATGAAATTTCTTTCCGCAGCAGATCATTGGTAAGTAATGAATTCATTCATTCAGTTGTCACCAACGGAGATGGTTTTATGCATATTCAATGGGGTATCTCTCGTATTAAAAGCTATGATTATGCTTTTCAGCATCTGGAAGTAAGAGAACTTACGCTAAAGCAATTAAAAGAACTTTTTCCTTCAGCCAATCTGCAAATCAACAAAAACCAGAACGGTATTCCAGATATACTAATTGACGATAATAAATCCGGCATGCCCTTATCCTTTTCTCATCATGAGCAATTTATTGCCTATTGCTTTGTATCCGCGCAAGGTGGCGTGGAACATGCGACATCACAATACCATCTTCAATCCAACTGAATAAATTCGTCCTGGTTGAAGGCTGGGCCAATCATGGCATGCTGCGACGGCCGTATTGATTTATCATTCAATTCAAGTTGACCTCAACATAGCAGATAATTGCTTAATTTTAAGCAAGCCGCAACCACTCAAACAAACCAAAATGAAATACCTGCTTTTCCTGCTTGTTACGGGTCTCTGTTTACTTGCATTTAAGTTTAAAAACGAAAGAAATCCGCTCAGTGTGGATTTTAAACAGTCTGCTTCCTATCGCTGGTTGAATAAGAAAGTTAATGAAACCCGGGTATTAGATGATATGGAGCATCTTGAGACCTGGCATGGTTTTACTACTGCCGGAGGTGCTGTTGTAGACGCGAGGGTGGTTACTAAAATTGTGGACTCAAGCGGTTCTGTTGCTGCTTTGGAATTAAGTAAAGACCAGGTGCATAAGGGAACACACAGTCTGTTAATGAAAACGCCTGTAAGACTTGCAGGAATTGCTCCGTCAAGCGGACGGGGATGGGGACGCTCCGGCGTAAGAAGGCATTTTGACGGAGAAGACTGGACGCATTTTAACCGCATTTCAATCTGGATATATCCGGATCTGCCTGGTTTTTACACAACCGCTCTGGATTGCCGCTTGTATAATGACGGCGTTGAAAAATTGCCGGGGCTTTTTGGGCAGGAAGGAGAGACTTCACTCATCCTGAGAAACCATCAATGGAACCACGTTGTATGGGAAATAAGTAATGTGGCAAGAGACAAGATCACTGCGTTTGAAATGTCGTACGGGTTGTCTGGCAATATGGCTGGCGAATCCGATTCTATAAAGTTCTATTTTGATCAAATGGATCTTGAACTGGTTGATCCGGATAAAATTGAAGGCTGGGACGTATGGCAGGGACGCATTTCATACAGTCATGCAGGATACCAAACAGGCTCAAACAAGACAGCTATAGCCAATAACATCAACGCTAAGAATTTCGAGCTGGTCAACCAGGAGAATGGCGAGGTTGTTTTGTCGAAACCGATTGAATCAGTTAGCTCGCATATAGGCAATTTCCAGGTGATGGATTTCACGGAAATAAGGAAACCCGGAACGTACGTGTTGAAAGCGGGAGAGATTAGTACAGCGCCATTTAAAGTGGATGGAGATGTTTGGAACAGCAGCCTGTGGAAAGCATTGAATTTCTTTTATGCAGAAAGATGTGGCATGGATATTCCCGGTGTGCATGGTCCTTGTCACCGCGATTGGACGGCAGTGCACGACAACAAAAGAATGATCATTAACGGTGGTTGGCATGACGCAGGGGATCTTACCCAGGGATTAGAAAATACAGGAGAAATCACTTATGCTTTATTCAGTACAGCAGAAAAGCTTCACGCGAGAGAAGAAGATGAGGCCTTATATAAGCGTGTTGTTGAAGAAGCTTGCTGGGGACTGGATTGGGTGATGAAAACAAGTTTTGGGGATGGTTTTCGTAACCAGGGTTCTATCAGCAGTCGCAGAACAAATAATATAATGGGCGACGATGATGATATTACAGCTACTGCACGCAACAACCCAATGACGAATTTTGAATGCGCTGCGATTGAAGCTTTGGCCTGGCGTGTTTTAAAAGATAACGATCCCCGCCTTGCCGCGCAGGCGTTGCAGATGGCTAAACAGGACTGGAAGTTTGCAATAGCAGGAATGCCTTCAATAAAAAAATCAAAAGAGATATGGAGAGGTTCTTTTGATTCGGATAATGTAGAACATGAATTACTGTCACAGGCAGTTATCGCTGCCGTTGATCTTTGGCGTGCAACGGGCGATGCAGCATATGCAGATAACGCAGCAGCATTTGCGAAGAAGATCATGGCTGCTCAGCAAAGGGAGCGCACGGATTGGGATATTCCAATGACGGGCTTTTATTATACAACATCAGAAAAGGATCGCCTGCTGCATTATTGCCATCGCGGCAGGGAACAAGGGCCAACGCTGGCGCTTACGATGCTTTGCAATGCCTTTCCCGACCACGCAGACTGGATGAAATGGTACTCATCCATCACACTCTATTCAGAATATCTGAAAAATATATCATCTTATACTGCACCCTATAATGTAATGCCGGCATCAGTTTATTCAGACACAGAATATTTGCACGTTCCCGAAAGCAGGAAACCTTTTTTTAAGAACCAGGTGTTAAACGGCGTACCATTAGGCAAGGGCCATTACCTGCGTTTGTTTCCTGTATGGATGGATTATCGCGGGCATTTTGGTACCATATTGCCGCAAGCGCAGGCATTGGCAAACGCAGCAAAGTTGCGCGGTGACTTGGCCTCAGCACAGCTTTCAGAACACCAGCTGGAATGGATTATCGGAAAAAATCCTTTCTCACAAAGTACCATGTGGGGAGAGGGACATGATTTTGTTCCACTATATACACCATCGTCCGGTGACATGGTCGGTGCATTGCCGGTAGGTATCCAAAGCAGGGGAGATGATGACGCTCCGTATTGGCCTGTACAAAACACCTGGACGTACAAAGAGATATGGGTACACCCGGTTGCGCGCTGGGTTTGGTTATTGAAAGACGTAAGTGGAAATGCGCTTGTGCAGGGTATGGCTAATAGCTCCGTTGAATTTAAGGAAGTTTCTACCGCTGAAAAAACGCCAGTTGAGCCCGGCGCTGACGGGCATTTCAGGATCATGTTGCCCGAAGGAAAATATGTTGTAAGCAGCAATGGTAATCAACAATCTCAAAGTTTTCTGCCGGGAACAACATATCAACTTGAATTACGGACTGGCCTTGCCGTAAACTTTGAAGTATCAAAAACAACATCCACCAATGGAGAAATAACCATCACGGTTAAAGCAAGCGGATCCGGCAAACATAAATTTACGCTGCGTACAAATAACTTGACACCTGCAAACAACGTTAAAGAAGCCACACTTCAAACAAACGCAACAACAACACTTGAATGGAAATATAAAACCGAAAACAAGCAAGTACCATGGGTGGTCGTAGTTTACCCCGACGATAATTTATCGCAAAGAAAAGAAGTGAGTGGAGCGGTTTGGGAAAAGTAATGTGGATGTTGCTTATTTTACTTAGCAACTAAAATTTTCATTATTTTTCATGAACAATCTCAAATGCACTTTTACCGTCGAAATATAAAACTAAAACTCGCGTTGGTAAGATTAACCTTTACCATCATTTTGCCTATGTTTTATTTATTGACAAAATTTTCGTTGACGGATTATGTAATTCTGAGTGCAATTATTTTAATTGTACTTTCCCTTTTACCGATTCCATTTATAGCGATAGGACAAGAAGACATGGTTGTAAAGAAATATTATCTTTTTGGACTATTGTCATTTACCTGGACTTTCAATCCATCACACGAGATCACTTTACAATCTTTTGAAACTGAAATGATTTCCGACGAAAATGCACCTTTATTAGTTTCATCTTTTTTAGGGTGGATCATAACGGTGATGCCATCTCCAGCGTTAAAGCTGCAACGATTTCAACTCAAGTCCGTGGATATTGATGGAAATCAAATACAGGTAAAATTGAAACTCAATTCGACAGAATATTACTTACTCAAAAACTTCATCTCGAAGCAGACTCATTAGTGCTATTTTACTTCTTAATCTGTTGTTGATACCCTACCCAATAATCCCCCTACGCCATACCAATAACGGCGGGCCGGTTCATTTTCTATTAATACTCCAAATAGTTCTATTCTTACCCTTCTCAAACATCAACTCTATACTTTCAAAAAACGACAACTCTTTTATTGACTTTCTCACCTCTTACTCTCTTACTGTCTTACACGTCTTACGGTCTTAGATGTCTTCTCACGGCCAGTCATTCCTGTAATACAACCCTTCTATTTTTTTAATATCATCTTCCAGTTGTGGTCGCAGCTCTGCCCGTCCCCACCAATGATATTCAGCATACAATTCATTCAGCCAGCTAATGGCCTTGGTTTCAATTATGCGCTGTAATACATCATATTCGGCGCCTTCAATATCAAGCTTGAGAATCAGGTAATCATCAGGGTTGAAGTTATTCATCACAAATGCAGCAAGATCAATACAAGGCAGCAATTTAATTTCAGAAAGAGGGTTCGGATGACGCCAGGGCTCTGCATCCCCGGTGCGACTTACTTCCAATAGTCGACAGTCGTATGACTCACCGTCAGTATCAAACTCAACAGCTCCATCAAAGATCCACACGAGCTGTTCCTTTAATTCAAAGGGAACATGTGTAAAGCGTTTTTTTGTTTCTTCTTTAAACTTAAAGTCGGGAGACTCAAATCCGATGAAAGAAAATTCATGCGCGTCTTCACGCGGCAAAAGGCGATTATAATATTCGCCGCCGCCAACTTCTTTATCTCCGAGAAATGCAGCTATTGCATCGCCTTCTCTAACGCCGCAATCAATAAAAACTTTTCGCATAACTACAGGGTTAATAAGTATTCATTTTTTTTCAGGGGCGTGTGAAATTTGTCAAGGAATAAAAAGTACCTGAACAATTCAACAATCGGCCATGGCGATTTCTCCTGGCTTTCTTTATAAAACTTTTCCCGTTCCTCACTATTGTCCTTTCTGTAATGATCGACACCCACCTGGTGCCAAAGCTTATACCAACCTGCACCATGCCAGCCCATTATCCGCGCATTCTTTGGTTCATACCATGCATGCATATCATCAGGCTCGCGGATTAACAGGCAGCGATTTTCACGTGCCATTTCGTTATTCAACCAGGTTTGATTCCATAGCACTTTGTCCAGTGTAAATTTTTCTGTTTGATATTTGTCCAGCACAATATTTAACGCCCCCTGATCACCATACCAAAGATCAAATGGTTTTCTTCGCGTCATCAAATTTCGCCATTCATGTACCAAAGCGCCATGCACATTCATATCGAGACTAAGAAATCCTGCATTGATATTCATATAGTTTCCAGGAATTACGCCGGTGGCTGATTCATGGTCGCTTCCCCAATAATTTGTACCATCTTCAGTTGAGATAACAAAGCCTTCATCTATCAGCGGAAGCAACTCTTTTTCAAGATTGCAAAGTGGTAAGTAGTCTCCGTCAATGAACGTCCATTTTTCAAACAAGTCATAATAAACAATGCCGAACGCCTTATAAGCCCAACCTTTCATTACCGGACTCTCATCGGAATCGACATCTGTAAAACGGACCTGTTTTTTTATTGGTTCGATATCCAACACGGTTACATTTGCGAACCCCCTGAGATATTTTTTCATCCATGGTTCAAAGCCAATGTCAATAACAGCAATAGGCCCGGCGTAACCATAATATTTTAATGCATTAATTGCCGCAACAATTCCGGCAAAAAAGTTATCATCACCAACCGTATATATACCATAGCCGCTCTGCATAAAGTACTAAATACCGTTTTTAAACAAGTAAGATTTTTTTTGAACCATATAAGTAAGGTGTTGGCTGCGCCAACGTTTCTTTGTAAACAACTGAAAAGCTTAAAGCCCAAAGCTGACCGAAGCAAAGTTTTTTAAACCATATAAGGCATATAAGAGCATATAAGAATTTTGCCTACAATAATAATTGCAGTTAAACGACTTTATATTTACTTAGCCAGACCGGACTTTCACCATTGACTATTGACTATTCACTAGTTGTATAGAAGGCATATAAGGAAATATAAGGGCTGTAAAATTCATTGCAGGATTTGAGGTTAGCATGGATACAAGGAGTTTTCGTATATAATCCTTAAATCCCTTATATGCCTTATATGGTTTAAATTCTTTCACATTTTTTCCGCCGATATTTTTCCGGATATAACTGTTGAATCTTTTTGATAAATCTTATATTCTAATGTAAAAGAGTTTTTGCCAAAATTTCCTTTGCCATCCATATCAATGTTCCATTGCACTTTCCCGCCGCCACCTTCGGGGATAACGGACACGGATTGACGTTGGAAGGTTATTTCCGGGTATAATAAAACTCCGCGCACACTAACCCCCTGATTGGTAAATCCTGTAAGTATATAGGTATTTTTTTCGTTTGTTACTGTATCTGAAGAAATTAAGAAAGTCCGTTTACTCCATAAGTCCGGATTGCTCGTTTCTATAATCTCGTACTTTCCGGTTATAGCTTGCATTTCACCCGAAGCGGCGTTTTCACCATCGTTAAAATATATTTTTATCATCATCAATAAAATAATAAAAAACGATTTCATAATTTAACAAGCATAAAGTTCCCGCAAGGCCTGTTGAGTACAAAGGTTAAAATTTGGAAAAGGAATTCAAAATGATTGCGAAAGAAAGTTATTATCGTAATACAAACCACAGAGAACACTGAGTTTTTTTCACGGAGTTACACAGAAGCAACCCCTGTGTTACTCCGTGAAAAAACTCCTTTCCTCTGTGGTTAATTTAATTGATAATTGACAGTTGAAATTTGAAAATGATTTGTGGCTCCTATAACGTACAACTCATAACGTACAACTTTGAAGAAGCTCATACTAGAAAATTATCAATCGCCCGGCGATACTGTGATGCTTACGGCAGCGGTGCGGGATCTTCATTTGTTATACCCCGGGCAATACATTACAGATGTAAGAACACATTGTCCCATGCTTTGGGAAAACAATCCTTATATTACGCCGCTTGACGATAACGATCCTGAAGTGCAGTATATTCAAATGAATTATCCCCTTATCCATCAAAGCAATACGTTGCCTTACCATTTCATTCACGGTTTTATACAATACCTCAACTTTGAATTGGGCACGGCCATCTATCCCACAGCTTTTAAAGGAGACATACATTTAACTCCGGAAGAAACAAGCTGGATGTCGCAGGTACATGAGATCACAGGCAATGATGATCCATTCTGGATTATTGTCGCGGGCGGAAAATTTGATTTCACCTGCAAATGGTGGGATGTAAAACGATATCAGGAAGTAGTAGATCATTTTGCCGGAACTATTCAATTTGTACAGGTAGGAGAAGCTTTACACAATCATCCACCGTTAAAAAATGTGATAGACCTGCGTGGCAAAACAGATCTGCGACAGTTATTAAGATTGGTATATCACAGCGTGGGCATACTTACACCCGTTTCATTACCTATGCATTTAGCCGCGGCAGTTCAATTAAATCCAGGGCTACAAAGATTAAGACCATGTGTTGTTATTGCGGGAGGAAGAGAACCTGTTCATTGGGAGGCTTATCCCAATCATCAGTTTATACATACAATCGGCGCGTTACCATGCTGTGCAACAGGAGGTTGCTGGCGTTCACGTGTATTGCCGTTGGGTGATGGCGATGAAAAAGATAATGAAGATCAGCTATGCTTAAACCCCGTTGGATTTTTACCTAAATGTATGGACATTATTTCTGCGCAAGAAGTTATAAAAAAAATCGAACTTTTTCTTATTGCATCTTAAATAAAAGTTTTCTATTTTGTTCTCCATCCCGGAATAAATTCTCTGGCAACAGTTTATACACTCAATGTAATTTTCTGAATCTAATTGCCTGGTCTTAGCAGCATTCTCCCCGCAAACTTTTTGTATGCGCCAAACAAGAGAAGACATATTGCTGGAACAGGAAAGGCTTATCAGGCTTCGCCCAATGGTCGAATCGCAACTGAAGCAACTTGCGAATGTAGATCATGTAGGCGTAGGTGTAAAGGAGATCAACAATGAACTTTCTGACGATCTTTGTTTTCGCGTTTATGTAAGAGAAAAAAAAGCTAAACAGTCTTTACAACCCTCAGATATTATTCCCACAGAAATTTTCGGCGCCAAAACAGATGTCATTCGCAGATCTGAAATACTGGATATTTCAGACAGAGGCCGTCACAGACCATTAAGAGGAGGCATTCAACTAAGAACAGAAAGGGTTGATGGATCAAGGCCGAGACTTGCAGGAACAATTGGGGCATTGGTTACATCTATCAGTTCAAGTTCAGGTAAACTAATGGCGCTCACTTGCCAACACGTCGTCTCTGAAGGTGTATTTGCTCCTGCAAATCCTAATGCAGTAATCGGGATGAAGGTTGGGCAACCAACTTACAGTACTTGTTGTTGTTGTGTTTGCGGAGATATAGGTACAGTATTTAAAGTACAGAAAGATGCCAATGTTGATTGTGCATTGATTGATCTTAAACAAAATCTTATTGATGATATCTCCAGCAGCTCCATGCAGAACTTTATTGAAGGCATTGGTGGCGTAAATGGAGTGGCGCAGGCTGTGTGTTTTGAACACGTAAAGAAACGTGGTGCCGCAACAGAATTAACTGAAGGAATAGTTGTAGAAGTTGTGTTTGATGGTAGCCAGATACTTGTTAGACCTGATGCGGGAGCAAATGTATTTGCAGATTTTGGTGACTCCGGCGCAGTACTGCTAAATGCTGCGAATAAAGTAATTGGATTGATTTGGGCTGCTAACCGCAATGTGATGGATTTCCCGAATAGCTCTTCATCAGGAACGTTTTTCAGAAAGGAAGGCGTGGCTAACCACATCGGTGCGGTAATGGGCGCACTGGGCATTACAATTGCAGGTCAGAACTCGAGTGGACTGGCCATTCCATCAGCCAATTGCGCGCCGGAAGTACCGCAATCATCCTCCAGCCGTCTTTCATCCAGTTCAGTTAGTGGTGCATCCTCCGGATCAGGCTTAAGTTCATCATCAGATAGTAGCGCTCTTTCAAGTTCATCATCATCATCATTGAGTTCCAGCTCCAGTTCGAGTTCTGCCTCATGTACAGCAACTGCTATTTACCGGCATGCCGGCGCCATAAAAACAGTAGCTAACCTGATAGCATGTAAAGCCACTATACAAAGGCATCCGATGACGCTTGCATGCGAACCCAATGCCACATTTTCTACGTTTAGTACTGTATGGACAGGCATAACAAAAAATGACATAAGCAAGTGGGCCCAAATGGGTTTAACACGCAGACGGTCCGCCGGAAGTGCAGCAATATCAGAATATATTAAGTGTGAAACAAAGGCGGGACCGGCGGCAGCGGATTATGATAATACCATCACGCCACCTGCAGGATTTCCTGCATTTCCCGCAGTTGGGACTACACATGATTTTGAATGTGCGCTGGATCAGGCGACGGGAAGATGGGACTATTCCTATGACGGTGCGGTGATTCATCATTTTACAAATGCAGGTTGGGCATTCGATGTGGGGCAGCGTGTTGACTATACGGGCGAAGTATTCGGAAGTCCGGATTCAAGAATGGCGGGAAGCTCTGCCAACAAATGCAGCTTTACAAACTGCATGTATAAAGTAGTAACGTATAACTCCAGTAGCAGTTCTGGCTCTTCAGGAAGGTCATCGAGCAGCTCTTCATCAAGGCCCGTCGGCACACCTGGTCCTTATGTCGCAGCAGGCCTTGCCGCAGGAAATATTGACATCGATGATGCTACAGCCGATGCTGTTGACCTGGTTAGCGGTAGTGCGATTGATATCTGGGATAAAAATGCATAAACAGATTATGTTATGGCGGTTGAACAAACAATAGTACAAAAAGTTTCTACCAATCTGGGTTTTGAAGTAAAAGACGCTTCGGTAAAGGCTGAAGAGACAACCATTGCTTCACAGTTCATGCCGTTCTTTAATATATCGCTGGAGGATCAGTCGACCTTTAAAAATGAAGAGATGGCCGTTGCCATGCAATTCAACGATTTGCAAAACATAACGCAACGCAATGGCAGAGCGAGATTTCCGAACATAAAGGCGTTATCCGTAGTGACCAATCCGCATACGCAGCAAATATTAAAAATTGCCTCTGCATGGCCGGAAAACGAAGCAGCTATTGCACCATTCCCCAATGCCGCGGAAGAAGAAAAGCAGTTGAGGATGAAAGGTGAAAAATTTATTGCATTGCCAGCGGTCACACCGTCTGTTGATTTTTATACGGCATTAAAGAAGCTTGATCTTGCCGGGCCGGTATCGCCTAAAAAAGCCAGGCAGGTAATGGCCTACTATGTTGTTCACTCAACAATAAGATATTCTGACAGGGCAGTGTGGATCATACAAACAAGAGGAATTGATCTTGAAGGGGAAGGATATGCGGCGCGACGCGGCGGTATTCCAATCGATGCGCGCAATCATATGCGGCATATTATTGACGCAGCAACGGGAGAATGGCTTTTTTCTGACACAACACCACAGCCTGTATGACGTATGATATTGACTTGATAGACATTGCGCTGAGGAAAACTGCAGCTGGCACGGAACTACTGAAAGTATTTAACGCGCATGTAGATGAAGTGTTCTTTTTGGTAGGTCATCACCGGCAGGTTATTGTGGCATGGCAGAGAAATAACGGACCCGCATTTGTGTCAGCTTTTCTTGAAAGTGGAATGGAGCCGGGCATTAAATGGAAAAGGGAAATTAACGGAGTTACCCAGACGGCACTTATACGTCGCATGGCTGCTGCGTTACAGGATGCAGGAAGTCCGCCGTTAAGAAAAGCCATCAGCGATCATATCAGCCTGATCATGCAATGGATAAATGAATGCGGGAGTTTGAATGATGTGCTGGAAAAGCTAAAATCGATTAAAGCATTACCTCCTGAAACTTCACTTAGTTAAGTGTGTATTATGGAACAGTCAAGACAAGAAATAATTGCAACAACGGACCGGCTTCTGGCAATGTTGCCCGAAGTGCAGGCTGAATTGCAGCGTAATTATCCGAATGTTTCCAGCGTGGAGGTGGGCCTGAAAAGAAAGAACGGCGAGCTTACAGATATCATTTGTTTCCGGGTGATCGTGAAAACCAAGGTTGACAAGTCTGCATTGAAACCAGAAGAAATTATTCCGTCTGAAATAAAAGGTGTTCCAACCGATGTGCTTGTTGAAATAATGGAATTTCACGCCACGGATGAATCCGGTTATGACCTGCTAACAGGCGGCATACAAATCAATACCGGCATTGGAAACGGAACACTGGGGTGTTTTGTAACCAGGGATGCAGAAGCAGAGGGCAGCAAAAAGATCTACCTGCTATCCAATCACCACGTCATTATAGGTAAAACAGGCACGGTGGGACAAAGAGTAGGGCAGCCATCATCTCCAAGCGGTTGCAGTTGCTGTTTGTGTTATGATATAGCCGAAGTGTTTTGCGGGCAAGCCGGAGATGTTAGCGGAACAGCTTCCAGCCTGGGTACCTTGCCTCCAGGACAAGGAACAACCAACCTGGTTGACGCAGCTATTGCAAAGTTGTTGGGACAGGATGCTACAGATCCGAAGACTGTTTTCTTTTCCAACTCAATAGAAGAGATAGGTCCCGTGTTTGGTTCCTCACCCGGCATTGCACTGAACGACAGGGTAAGAAAAAGAGGCAGAACAACGGGATTAACTTTCGGTAAAGTGGAGGCAGTTGGTTCCACCGCAAATGTTACAGCGGATAAGTCCAATCCTGCGTCCGGCACAATTGTCTATGCCAACTGCATTACCAGGATCTCACCACTTGCGGAAAGTCCGTTAATGGCAAATGAGGGCGATTCCGGCTCTGTGGTTGTAAACAGTAGAAACCAGGTTGTGGCATTGCTTTTTGCAGTACCCGCGACAAGAGGTGCTGATGGAAAGATCGTTCCCAGTGGACAGGCGAGCGTATTTCCCATTCAAAATGTGCAGAATCGCCTTGGCATATCTGTGATGAGCAGCGGAACCCCAAATTCCATCCCGCTGAGTGGTATCAGCGAAGCTATCGCAAAGCCAATACGCGCCGGCAGCTATGTTAACGTTGTTGAAAAACAGATCAGGTCAATACCCCAGGGAGAAATGTTTCTGCAAATACTCCTGGATCATCGCAATGAAGTAATGGATCTTATCAATGATAACAGGGAAGTAAAAGTGGCGTGGCATAGAATGAATGGTCCGGAATATATTGGGCATATACTTAAGAATTTCACAGACCCTCAGCATGTAGTTCCAGGTGAGATCAACGGATACTCACTGCAAAACCTGCTCATCAAAATGAGCGAAGTGCTGGAGCGTAATGGTAGCATAAAACTGGCCAAAGCAGTGGACGATTATAGTGGATTTGCTTTCACTTTCGCCGACCGGTTCAAAGGGTTTGATTCTTTGAAAGATGCATTGCAGAAAGTTCCGCTTTGTGCCAAATGTGGTAAACCAATTCATCAGGAAGCTCATGCCGACTAATCAAACACCAGGAACGCTTGAAGTAATTTCAATGGAGTTGGTCAAAGTTTTTGACCCGCTGAAGGAGAGGATTGAGCAGGGAGAAGTGATGCTGCTTCTTGCAGAATTAGGTATTGATCCTCCTGATTCCCTTGAAAATAATTCCCAGTTCAATCATGCAGTGTCTGATGTGGTAGATCAGCTATATGAACTGCCACCATTAATCTCGCAACTCATCGATGCTGTTAATGCGGAAGACTGGAACACAAGTGGAAATATTGTAACGCAACTGATAGAGAAAGTTGCGCAGATCATCGACGACTGCCTCAATATAAAAACGGCATTAAATGCTTTTTTATCAGGTATGTCGCTGCCTAATCAGGCCGAAGTCCAGACCTTTCTTACCAATTTTGTCAGCAACTTATTACAACATCTTACAGTAGTTTATCTTGAACGTGCCAGTTCAATACTGGCCGCGGGACTTGAGTTCGCAGGTATTATTGAGAAAACAGATTCCACAACTATCAATACCCAGGGGCCTCCAACACCGTATGTAAAGAAGCGCGTTCAGTTTAATAATATCCCTCAACTTTTTAAAGATCCCGGAGCGTTGATGGAGACATTGTATGGATGGGATACACCTGCATTTGATGGAATTGTATTGTTGCAAAAGCTACAAAAGATTGCTTTAAGCCTTAACCTTCCCGCGATATTAAATACGCCGCAGGAGCTGGAACTGTTCATGTTCAGGATTAAATCAAACACCACTGTTACTCCGCGCGGTATTGACTTTCTGTTCACTGAATCATTCCGGCTGAATGGAGGCTATGCTTTAAATACACCAAATTTCAAAGTAACAGTTACCGCAAATGCCGTGTTGCCGTTGGAATTTGGGCTTACGCTGCAACCAGGTTTACAGGTAAGCATTATTCCCTTGAGCAATCCTTCTCCCATTACCGGTGATCTTGGCGTAACATTCAGTATTCCCGGAACAGCTGGTGCAGGTCAACCTTTTATCGCAATAGGAACTGCAAACGCAAGCAGGTTTGAGTTCACCGATCTAAGCATTACAGGAACAGTAGGCCTTACCTGGGATGGAGGAAAAGCATCAGGCAGATTCGGTATCGAAGGCAAGCTGCAAGGTGGTAAGATCGTTATCAAACCCGGTAACCCTGATGGCTTTCTCGCGTCAGTACTTCCTGCAAATGGCTTTGTGATAGACCTTGAACTGATCATGGGTTATGACAGCGCGCGTGGATTTTATTTTGATGGTTCAGGAGGTTTGGAAATTCAGTTCCCGCTGCACATACAAATTGGCCCGATTTTAATATCAGCACTCACGCTTACCATCAAGGCTCAGGATGATACAATTCCAATTGGTATCGGCGCTGATATAGGATTGTCATTAGGACCGTTCCAGGCGGTGGTGAAGGACATGGGCATGCAGGCCAACTTTAGTTTTCCGTCAGACAACTCGGGCAATCTTAGCTTCATGAATGTTGGTATCGACTTTAAGCCGCCATCAGGAATTGGCTTATCACTTGATGCGGGCATCGTTAAAGGCGGCGGATACCTGAATTTCATGTTTGATAAGGGCAGGTATGAAGGTATTGCCCAACTGTCTATACAAGAAGTAGTAAATGTAGTAGCTGTAATTATCATCACTACTAAAGCGCCGGATGGTTCGCCTGGCTTTAGCATGTTACTGATGATTACTGCTGAGTTTACGCCGATACAGTTAAGCTTTGGTTTTACATTGAATGGAGTGGGAGGTTTGATTGGTGTAAACCGGACGATGATACTGAATGCATTGAGAGACGGCGTAAGAAACAATGCTATCGACAATATCATGTTTCCCAGCAATCCGATCGCTAACGCCACACAGATTATTTCATCACTGGAAAGCATTTTTCCGCAGCAGCAGGATAGATATGCATTCGGGCTGATGGGCATTATCGGATGGGGAACGCCAACATTGATCTCGCTTGAAATAGGCTTAATGCTGGAAGTGCCAAACCCAATCCGTCTTGCCATTATTGGTATTATAAAAATGGTGCTCCCAACAGAAGAAGCAGCAATTCTTAGTTTAAAAGTTGCCTTTGTAGGTACGATAGATTTTGAAGCGGAATACATCACTTTTGATGCGGCCATTTTCGATTCAAGGCTGCTTACGTTCACATTGGAAGGGGATATGGCGCTGCGTATAAAGTGGGGTGACAACAGCAACTTCCTGTTTACGCTTGGCGGCTTCCATCCTGATTATGCACCGCCACCACTGGATTTGCCGCAATTGAAAAGGCTTACCATCAATCTACTTACCGGCAATCCGCGGCTCGTTATCACAACTTATTTTGCGGTAACATCAAACACTGTACAATTCGGCGCGGGCGTTGATTTTCATTTTAAAGCAGGTCCATGTGAAATAAAAGGCTGGTTTAATTTTGATGCACTCTTCCAGTTTAATCCATTCTATTTCAAGATCACTTTGTCTGCGGGATTAACTGTCTACGCGTGGGGTGGAGAGTTGATGACTATTTCCTTCAACGGTTCACTTGAAGGACCAACACCATGGCATATCGCCGGCAAGGTTAAGATCAAGATCATCTTCATCATCAACATCAGTGCAAGCGTAGAAACAACATGGGGCGATAGCGATACAACAGCAATACCGGATGTTCCGGTTCTGCCAAAACTGAAAGAAGCGCTGAGTAATAAAGAGAACTGGATCACACCTGTTGAAGATGGATCCGTTACTTCCGACAGTATGGTAACCTTACGTACCATTACCAACACTGCAGATTCAATTATAGCACATCCTGATAAGAGTTTGTCCGTTTCACAAAAGGTAGTACCGTTAGATATAGAAATAAGTTTGTTTGGCACTGCGAAGCCTGCTGATTATACAAAATTCTCGGTTGCGTTGGCGGACATGGGTAAGAACGATTTGCAGGAAGAATTTGCTCCTGCTCAATTCTTTGATATTACAGAGACTGAAAAATTAAGCCGTCCTTCTTTTGAAAAATACAACAGTGGCCTGAGTGCAAATGGCTCTAACATTTTAACATCGGACTACTTCCGCGAAAGAGATGTAGAATTTGAAGAGATCATTATTGATGATTTTGACAAGCCAAAGAACACATTACCCAAACGCATTTTTGACAACATCCGTTTCAATGCATTTTTAAAGAACGGAGCGGCGGCTAAGAATAAATTCGGAACAAAAGCAAAAATGGATTCACCATTGTCACCACCAAAAGTTAAGGTTGGTGGTAAAAAATATTCCGTAGTAAATACAGATGATCTTTCTGTATTTGGAAGTATGACAGCAGGCTCTGTTGCGGAAGCAGTGGGCATGCAAAAACGGGCCATAGCTGCAAATCCTGCATTGGAAGGTAAACTTGATATTGTATCATCTTTTTAATTGTCTGTTATGAGCGATCCACTTTCCAGGTATGCATTTCTTCCATGGGCAAGACGTGGCATTGCTGCAAAAATAGAAGAGCTGGAGAACCTCGGCAACTTTGCAACACCACCTGCGGGCGGCTGGACAATAGAACGTGCGGTAGTAGATGTAGTTGCAAACATCTCTGCCAGCAAGGGGGCCACAAATTTTGCAGACAGCGTTACGCAGCAGGTTTCGCTCGTTGCCCCGGGAGATATAACCAGTTTAAATACCGCTGTTATTGTCAAAACAGAACCTAAAAATGGTATTACAAATTTCCTTCCCAACTATTTTCCATACATAGAATTTTATGAGGAAGACCTTCCGTGGAAGTATAGTCCGGCCAAGGCAAACAATCACCAGCTAAGGCCATGGATCATGTTGTTGGCGCTGAAGGAAGATGAGTTTAAGAATGATACCGGCATTATGGGCGCATTGCCCTCCATACAAATATTGCCTTTAGCAACCGACCCTTCGGGAACTACCGGCGCGCAAAGCGGTGCACTGCCAACAGTTGCTGAATTATGGGCATGGGCACATGTACATTTAAACGGTGATCTTGATTCAACTGATCTTTTAAGTCCTGATAACGCTAACGATGTAAATACAGCGCTGGACAGATTCAGACAACTGGTAGATTCAAATCCTGACAGAGCATACTCACGCATTATTTGTCCGCGAAAACTAGAGCCATTCACTACTTATTATTGCTTTCTTGTGCCAACCTATGAAACAGGCAGATTGGCTGGTCTGGGTGCGGAAGAATCGGTTATACAAACACACAAGGCACAAGAACCATCATTCGGTATTGCGCATTTAAATGATGAAGGCCACCTGCCTTATGTTGATCATTTCCCGGTCTACTTTCAATGGCAGTTCATGACGGGTAAGGAAGGCGATTTTGAAACACTCGTACGCAAACTAAAACCAAGAGAAGTTGATCCGAAAGTAGGTACGCGGGAAATGGATATTCAGCAGCCGGGCATGAATGTAAACTTTGGCGCTGGTCCTGTATTCAATAATGGCATACTGATGCTGGAGGGAGCGGTGTTGCCTCCCGGCACTTACAACACAAGATTACCTTATCCGTGGAGCGTTGCAGCCTCATCAACAGCATACCGTAAGAAGCTTGCGGGATTGGTTAACCTGGGAGAAGACATGATGGAAGCGACATTTCCACCGGCACTTGTGCAACCATATACCACCAATCCGTATGGCTATACCGATCCGCTTCCCGACATAAAGGATGATCCGTTAATTGTTCCGGATTTATATGGCAGATGGCATGCGCTCACAAGAAAACTGGATGCATCAGACACTGCACTTAATAACAACAATTCATGGTTATATGAACTGAACCTTGATCCAAGAAGCCGTGCAGTTGCCGGTGTTGGCGTAAAATATGTAAAGAAGCGCCAGGAGGAAATAATGGATAAAGCGTGGGGTCAATTAGGTGAAGTGATTGAAGCAAACCGGAAATTAAAATGGGGGCAACATGCACAGCAAGTGTCTAATGCGGGCTACAACAAACACCTGAAAAATCAACCGGCAGAGCAGAAAGCAGCAATAGGTAATAAAATGTTCCGCAAAGTAAAGTCCGGCTCCGTTACTGCTTTCAAAAAAATGGAAGACAGCGCCGTCCCCGACGCATTGTACTCTTATGCTTATCGCAAAGTAGAAAGGCCGAATGGACCTGTGATGAAGAGGCTGGATCCTGCAAAAACTATCTTCAAACAAAATTCATTAAGAATAAATCTTGCCAACAATGTATTTCCTGCGGTGGCGCCTAAAACAGTTTCTTCACTTCAGTCTGTTTTGACGGTTGATAAAATAAGCGTGGACGTAGAGATCGTAAGCAACTATAAAGTGGCAAGTGCTATGTTCGCTCCCACAAACCCTGGAAATATTAGCTTTAAAGAAGTAGCGGATTTCGAAAGTGAATCCCGCTTCCAGACCGCTGTGATGAAATACAATGATTATTTTGAATCAACCAATTGGCAAGGGATTCCGGCTGTTGCGTCATTGGATGTAAATGCGTTGTCTACCGATGTGATTGCAGCAATCAATCCTATATTTACGATTGCTGCAAAAGTGTATGGACAGTTACAGTTTATGCCTGGTTATACAATGCCGCCCGCCGATAAGATTGTACCAGTAATGGCTTACCCGGTATTTAATACACCCACTTACCAGTCTGTAGTTGATCTTGGTGTTGACTATTTCTGTCCGAATCTTGGGCTTATTCCAAAAGATACGATTACACTTGTTGAAAGCAACCAGCGCTTTATAGAAGCCTTTATGGTTGGCTTAAATCATGAAACAGGAAGAGAATTGTTGTGGCGCGAATTTCCGACGGATCAGCGTGGTAGTTATTTTCGTCAATTCTGGGATTCGTCTGATGCAGTAAATACGGGAGGTTTGAGTGATGTTGCGCAGGCTGAGCAAAATCTTGACATAAAGAAGATTCATGAATGGCCTACCAACTCCACGCTTGGAACACATTCTGCAAGGGTTGGCATGAGTACGCCTAACCCACTGATACTGGTTATAAGGGGCGAGTTATTGAATCGTTTTCCGGATACCGTTATCTATGCACAACGCGCAGCATTCAATGGGTCGGATACGCAAGCCCAGCGACTGTTAGGCACAGACTTAAAGTATCCGTTATTCAGCGCGCACATCTCACCAGATCTTACGTTTATCGGATTCGACCTGACGGCTGCAGCGGCAAGGGGCAACCGTGATGGCACGCCACCTGATCCCGGTTGGTTCTTTGTCATACAGGAGAGACCTGGCGAAATACGATTTGGTTTAGATACTGATACAAGTGCAACAGCACCGCGAACCTGGAATGATCTGAGCCAGGGCAACGCAGCGTTCAGACTTTCTTACCTGAATGCAACCAATAATGCAGTTGTACCAACTGATGATACAATAAACGGAAAGCATATACCCTGGGGTTTCAATTCAACAAACATGGCGGAAATATTATATCAGAATCCGGTGTTGCTTGCAGTGCATGCGGATGATATGCTGCCATGATGTATTACCATAATTCGTTGAAAGATGGATACCAAGGAAAGCAATAACAGGAAAAATCTTACAAATCTTCAACAGGAGATCTCCAAACAGCGTGCGGCCTTGCAGGAACAGTCCAGGTTGTTCCAGGAAACTATTGCGCAAAAAACAGCGCTTGAAAAACAGTTGAAGAAAGATACTGCATTGGCAATTGATAAACAGAAACTAGCTGCTCAAGCCAGTAACTTAAAAGATGTCAATGCTAAAGTTGACGCTATAAAAGACAGCATTTCCCAGCTCAAGAATTCACTGGGTGACTTGCTGGGCAAAATTGTTATTGATACAGATCCGCGTTCGCAGGTGAGCCTTATGGATGATCAGTTTCCTGTACTGCTGCTACCTGTTAGAGTGGAAACCCGCTTTATGATAATCAAACATATAGCCAGGATTGGCAGGGACAAGCTACCGAAAACACCCGGCAAGCTGACTGTTATTAAAGGGAGGAATGTAGAGAAGCCGGTAAACTTCGGCGTAAAAGAATTGTATCCCAACTATTCAGCATTACCTGTTGTAGAAGACATCAACGAATTGTGGATCCGCATCTTTCCTGACGATATTGCCATTCACACGCATGAAGAAGAACTAACAGAGATAGAAATTAGTGCAGGGCAATCTTTCTGGACACAAATGTGGTATGCGGGAAATGACAACAACCTTGGATTAAGTGCCTGGCGCGTTTTGATAAATGGCAGAACACCCGAACGCGCAGCATGGATCAGTAAACAAATGACGCCGGTTAACCAGGCATCCGCACCCACAGCACCAGTTGACCGGGCAAAACCATTGCCAGTTCAACCGCAATTTCCTACACCTGCACAAAAAGCAACATCATGGTCACAAGCGCCCCATTCAAGGGTTATGCCCGATCGTTTTATTGTGCGCTTATATACAGGAGCTACATTCCGTGAAGTTGCAGGTAAATCAATACCTGATCAATTGCCCGTAAGCCTTGACCCGCAGGATGATGGCTCGGGCCTGGACAACACAGACGGTAAATTGGTGTTGCCTGAAAATCTGTGGTGGGTGCAGGATTTTGATGAGGCTGAAAAAATTGGTATGGCAATCCGGGTACCGTTGTCCCTTGCCGAAAGAACAAAAGGGTTTACAAAATTGCTGGTGCTTGGTGTAAAGACTTCTGCAGACAAAGACGCCACACAAAAATTGGTTGAAGAGCTGGTAGACAATCATCATTACAAACCGGGTGGTCTGTCAGTCGTTCCGCAGGGCACGCCTACGAACAATACAGAAGATAGCCTTTCTGGTTATACAGCAAATAATGCAGATGACGATGCCTTGTTCAATATAGAGCTGGGTGCACCGCAGTTTACCCAGCTAACCGCTGACGAAGACAAAACTGACGGACAGCGCCTTGCCGAAGCACTGGGTATTGGTTATGAAAAACTGCAGCATACACGTTATGCAGGCATAACAGATATTAAAGAAGCCATCTGCATGAATAAGGCTTTATGGCCAACAACACTTGGCTATTATTTATCACAGCTGATGCAGCCGCTATTTTCTGATCAGGATATTTTGAATACCAAAAGTCATTTTAGCCGTTTTGTTCTGGGAAGAGGACGTTTGCCGGCAATAAGGGTGGACGATCAGCCTTATGGCATTCTCCCTACAACAGCTTTTTCAAAACTTACGTACACCTCTGTAGCAGCAACAGGCAACAATATATTTCTCGGCAATATGCTGAACAATGTATTGAAAAAAATGGAAGTAACATGGGACACCCTTTCGTTGCAGGTAAAGCATGCTGACCAGGGATTTACTTCGAATACTGATAAAGCATTTTTGGAAATACTTGGTTTACATCCTGCAAGCGTGGAGTTTTATCAGCGTTATGTAACAGGTCCGTATTTTCTGTGGAACTTATATTCATACAGCCTTCTTATACAAAAGGCTGCTACCATTCCAACCAGTGTTAGCTATGCCAACATACTTGATTTCACGGGCATGTTTCATAGTCTCAACTTCCTGTTTACCACACCGCCTCGGGTATTCAACTTTGTATATTCTGAAAAAGAAAAGCACCTGGATGGGCCAATTATAGATATCTATCCTTTTTCGGAAAAACGAACACTGAACATGATCGGGAGCAATGGAGAAAACTATATTGACTGGCTAAATAAAAGTGATTTCACAACAATCTCTAACGAAGATTTTAGCAATATTGGAGCAGCCGGCATAATTCCGCCGAAAGCACTGCTGTACTTAATGCTTCGTCATTCCTGTCTGCTGGAATATGTGCATACCGGCATTAATACACTCATTAACAGAAAGCTGCTTTCTCCCGATGCGATACTGGATATTGAACTGGGTAATATCGCGACAAAAACACTTTCGCCCGAAATACAAAGTCTCGTTCGTACAAGAATAGAAATGAAGGAAGGAACAGATCTGCATAATCGCCTGAATGCAGACGTAGAGGCAGAGTTTATCAAACGCGCAAATGCAGGTAGCCTTGCAGGCATGAATGCGAAAGCTATACAAACGGCCAGAACCAATTATTATAATCAGTTGAAAACTGCGGCTGTTCCTGCGTTTAATACCTACGTAAATACCCTGGTGCAAAATGAGATTAACACCATTCAGTTCACTACTTCCAAAACCGGAACGCTTGCCACTAAATATGACTTTATTGGTGATGCTGTTAACCTGGCTCAATATATTGACCTTGGTATTAAAAAGCCTGTTGTTGATAATGAGTTGCAGGATATGCTTGAATTACGCAACGCTCTCACTTGCCTGAGCAAACTGTCCACAGCCAGCCTGGAACGTTTGTTCAGTGAACATGTTGATCTTGCGTCTTACAGGTTAGATGCATGGTTCTTTAGCCTGGCCGCTCAACGTCTTGAAAACTTACGGAATAGCGGCACGCAACGGCAAACAGGTATTTATATCGGATCTTATTCATGGCTTGAAAATGTTGTACCCGGCGTATTTCCCGGTGTTGCATATCGTGAAGTAGATATTCAGCCAACCATATTTACCATCCCGGGTATTCAGGAAGTTACTTTGCAAAATATTGAGCTTCCCGCTGCAGTGGCGCCGGGTCCTGTTCCGCCATTCTTTGTTTATAAAAAGAATACCGCAGCAGTCGCAAGAGCTGCTGCACCGCCGTCTGTTGTAAAAGGGAAAGCCATGACTTTTCAAAAAGGTGAGGTCGCTGCAACTAACCCCATCGTAGATTCCGGTGGAGTCAGCATGGTGCTGGATACAACGCGGGACACTGTATTGGTAAACTTTCCGGATTTATTCGATGTACCGGAAATAGTGAACGTTGGCCCCGGCTTTATTTATCTTGGTTCGGCAGATCCGGGTAGTGTAACGTATGATAGTGCAATGGATAAGTTTATCAGCAATCCCCGTATCGATCCATCTAACCAGGGCTACATACATGCACCCTCCGTCAACCACGCATCAACTGCTGCATTGTTGCGCTCAGGCTACGAATCACATAAAGTTAATCCGGGCTCTAATGCTGATGCATTTGCCGTAAATCTGTCTTCTGACCGGGTTCGAAGAGCATTGACCTTCCTTGAAGGGATCCGTAACGGACAGGAATTGGCGGCGCTACTTGGTTACCAGTTTGAAAGAGAGTTGCATGATCTCAATTTAAATCTGGATCAGTACATCCGCGATATAAGATTAAAATATCCATTTGTGGCTGCAAGAGTAACCGAATCTACCGGTGCACAGGATATTAATGAAGCAGAGGCTTACAATGTTGTAGACGGATTGAAATTGATGGAAGCATACCGCGACAATCAACCGCATTGGGCTGATGGTGTTGTGTTCAATCCGGCGACAGATCAACAAATTGTAGAACAGTCCATACAACGGTTGATGGACACCATGGATGCCATTCATGACCTGTTGTTGACTGAATGTATCCACCAGGCAGTTCAGGGAAACACAGCACGGAGCAACGCCGCATTTAATGCCATATCCGGAACTTCAGTTCCGCCTGAACCGCATGTAGTACAAACTCCCCGCAATTTTCATGCACTGACAAACAGGATAGGAGTGATCTTTGATCCTGCTGCTGGCGGAGAAATTAACTGGACTACCATAGGTACAGCGCGATCATGGGCAGAACCAAAATTAAACAAATGGCTGGCAGGAGAATTACCGGCGAAAGAAAAAATCGTCATCAATTGCAGCTTCACCAATACATCCGGCATTGTTACCGACTTTAATTTAAATGCCGGAGAACTGAATATTGAACCAATAGATCTTCTTTACCTGATGGATATTTCATTGGAAGATGATCTTGAATCTGACTTGTATGAATTGATCAGTTATCACATCAGGTTAGCTGTTGCACATTCGGACGAAATTACCATCAGGATTAAAAATGCTGACCGTACGGGATTAGACATTAGTGAAATTACATTGGCCGAATTGAAACCGCTTTCCAGTGCACTTTTGATGGTAGTGCAAAATGGCAAGCCGCTTGATGCGAGAGATTTTATGCTTGAAACGGATGCCGATACTGAAATAGCTGCCAACCCGACTGCAGGTTTAAAAACAGCAAGCCTTCTTGCAAGATTGCAGAATGTCGCCGGAGCCGCAATGAGTAACGGTCAGAAAGGTCTGGGAGGATTGGTGACAGAATTAACCGACGCCATTAATGCGCTTGCTGCTAACGTACCAGCCTTTGCGAATACGTTTGATGAGAATCAATACATCCGGCTACGAAATGCTATGCTCAATGCAAACTATTTTGGCGTGGTTAGAAGTATTCCCACCACGGCGCTGAGCTACAGTGTTGAAGACGCCAGGGTTTTATTGGCAGAGGCAGGCCAGGCATTGACAATACTCAGCAAAAAAAATCAGACCGCAACGCAGTTATTGTCGTCCGTTGCTGCGCAAACCTCAGAAGATGCAAAGCTGAAGATATTATTGCAAGCCGGTGAAGCAATATTTGGCCGCGGATTCAAATTGTATCCTGACTTTAATTTTTACACTCCTGCAGCAGTTATTGCAGCCAATGCCTACACCGGTCTGTTAACAAATGCAGGTCCGCATGCTGTGGAAGAATGGATACAGGGATTAGCACCCGTGCGTAAAAGAATGCATGCATTGCAGCAATGGCAATTATTTGCAGAAGTGTTGACTGGTGTTGAAAAGAAAGATCCGTTTAAGGTTACACAGTTTCCGTTAACACCTGTTGATGAAAATGGAAACGTACAATCAAAATGGGTTGGCATGAAACTACCAGACGGTTATGATGTACCTGATAATAATTTGTCGTTATTATTTTCTTATCCTGCATCATTTGACGCAAACGCAACACATTCAGGAATGATCATAGATGAATGGGTGGAAGAAATACCGATAGCAAGAGTTGATACCGGCCTGGCAGTAAACTATAACAGTCCGAATGCTGAAACACCGAATGTTTGCCTGCTTGCAGTTTCACCTGATTTGAATGGTTCCTGGTCTTGGGATGATTTAATGTCTACGCTGGACGAAACATTGGCATGGGCGAAGAAACGTGCCGTAGATCCCGATCTGCTCAACAATTCACCGTTTGCGCAATTGCTGCCTACAATTATGGCTGCATTGTCAGGTTCTGATGATACGCCAACGCTTGATTTCGGACGCAATGCTGTACCCAAACCACAACCGGGAAGATTGGATTTGATCAAATTGGACGATTATAAATTGACAATTGATATTTGAAAATTGACAATGGATTGCAAGGAGAGAAGCTCTGTGCGACTCTGTGTCTTCTCCTGTATTCCTCTGTGTAACAAAAAGGTACATGGAGCTTCGGCCACTTTAATCGCGTCAATCATTTTCAATTGTCAATTGTCACTTTTCAATTAAATAAAGATGGAAAACGATATTACGCGCAACGATACTTTTCAAAAGAATTCCTTTCCGACAGGAATTGGAAAAGAGTTTGACGCCTTTATCCAGGCGCTTGCTACATTAGAAGCAGATGCTGCAAAAAGAGGACTGAAAGGCATTGACGTTATTGCCGCAATAAGAAAGTTGCTGATGGATAAGCGTGTTCCATCACCACTATCCGGTAAATTAGATTTGGATAGAATACTTCCCGGAACTGCAAATGTGGTAAGTCCACCGGAATGGCTAACGGATCCCGCATTGTCGCAGGCTGCCGGTACAATTCGCAAATCATCAAGTTTAAGAATCGGCTATCGAATCGTTAACATCAGCTATTTGCTAACCTGTATTGAAGCAAGGTTTAGCAAACCGGAAATTACTTCGCCAGACGCCAGGTTAAAGCTAGGTTCCAGTCTTGAACTGGTCTCTTTCCAGGGAACACTTGCGCAGGCAATCTTTCAATTCGCGCAGAAAGCAACCATTCCGACAATTCCCGGAGCGCCTCCTCCCAAGCTCAATCCGGCATTACTAGATACTTTTTACGCGCAATATTCCGGCACAGATAAAATAACCGCTTTTGTTGATGTGCTAAGCATGAGTTACAATATGCAGGATACGATAAGCAACAACCTGCTGAATTATTATACAAATACCAAAGGAGCTATCGCTAACAGTTACAACAGTTTTGCGAAACGCATTGGGTTGGGAAATTATAAAGACGGTGGCTTTGATAACAATAACGCAGACTTCCGGAGCAAACAGGTTAATAATATACTTGGTGCATCAATGCTGTACAACCTGGACAGCGGTAAAAAAACTGATGTAGACGTGATGCTCAGAGAAGGCACCAAGAATCCTCTATATGCCACGTATACTGCATCAGCAGATTATATGTACACGAAGTTTGTAGATGTTGTTGCTACCGGCGCTAGTATGGAATTTCATGTGCCTGCCGTATTGAGCTGGAACAGACTTGAGCCTCGGCCAAGAACAAATAACTTCAAGCGTGTATTGCGAGCCGAAATGAGAGATGCACTGTGGATCTTGAGCCGCCAGTGGCAGATGGGAGAATTTGCTGCAGAAGATACAGGCACACCGGTTGAAATGAGGGTGGATATGCAAACTTCGCCGGTCGGCAAATATTCCTTACATAAAAATCCTGCAAAACCCTTAACCAATCAACAGCCGCTCGAAACAATTGTTGAGCGGGAAGTTGTACAGCCTGACCTTACTTTACGACTAGAAATGGGCAAGCACTGGCTAAGACTGTTAGAGGCAAAACTCACTGCAGATCCAACACCCATTGCACCTGCTATGATAACAGCTGTCTTAAATGGATTTAAAGCAAATGCTTCGTTACATTTTGTACTGCCTACGCCTAACACTAATTTTCCTGAAATTTACAGCGATAACTCCATGCTGCATTGGTATGCGGCGTTGGCTAACGGACGTGCCATCGACGGAAATGTACTCTACAAAGCATTGAAGACAGGAACCACGGCCGATTCTTTTATAACATCTCCATCGCCGGCTATTACAACGTTGATCAATAACACAGCAACTGAATTTGTGCAATGGTTTGAGAGTATTTACAGTCAGCCTGCAATCGCGACTGATTCAGCATGGAATGCTTCACAACTGGAATACCAGTTCCATACATCAGCTCCGGATAGCAACTCCGCGGTGACAGTGTTAACCGCAGATGAATATGCATCTGGTCACCTTGACTGGTACAATTTTGATATAGAAACAAAAAGCAGCAATTACGACGCAGGCTTGTTGACCGGTTATACGCCGGATCTGATCAGCCGCAAAGTGATCACCGTCTTGCCCGGCGATCTTCAATTTCCCGGAATGCCCAACAGAAGATGGTGGAAATTTGAAGATTACAAAGTTGATCTTGGTGGAATTAAACCCGATACAACCGAACCTGCCAAACTATTACTGGCAGAGTTTGCACTGATCTATAGCAACGATTGGATGCTGCTTCCTTTTGCTGTTGACGCAGGAAACATCTGCTCTACGCAAAGCATAACTGTAAAAGATGTTTTTGGACAATACACCAGCATACAACCTGCTGGGGCTGGCGACAGCACGGACTGGCAACGCTGGACCATGTTTAATTTATTCCGCCGCAATTACGGAGGCGGCATTGCTGATACAAGATTATTTATTCCGCCATCAACAATAAAAGTGATGGAAGGCGATCCGCTTGAATCCGTCAGCCTGATGCGTGACGAGATGGCCAATCTTGTCTGGGGCATAGAAAACATCATACCAAACGGCAAAGGTATTGGCATCGAAGGCTGGGATGCCGCAAGACGCCTGCTCAAATACCTGCAAAGCATTACCATAGCGCCACCCGCTGCGCCGCCTGCAAATAATACAGCAGCGATCGAATACCAGTTAGGCACAACAGTTCCCGAAAACTGGATTCCCTTTATCCCGCAAAGAATAGATAGCGTTACAAGCCGCGAAATACAACTTCGCCGCGCAGCCATGCCACGCATCATTCCAGGCAGAACAATAGAAAGAGTACGGCCACGTACTGAACTTTTGCGTACCGGTTACAATGCCACTACAAACACCTGGGGCGCCTACACCATCTTCGAAGAAGAAGTGCCGCGCAGCGGAGCGATCATAGAACGCACCTGGCAACGCACGCGTTGGTTAGATGGTTGTGTGATAACATGGTTGGGAAGAAGAAAGTATACTGGAAGGGGCGAAGCGGATAGCGGGTTGGAATTTGATAATGTGAGGGATAAGGAGGTTTAAGCATTTTACGTATCTCCATTTAAAAGTGCAAACCGCATCCGGTTCTATCCAGATGCGACAGAAAGTTTACCATAGCATAAATTTAAAGGTGTTTTCCTCTGCAAAATCAGGGGTTTTTCCTGTTACAAAACGCTTTTATGAGAAGTATCTTTATCATATCAAAGGCAGAAACCCTAACCTGATATGGTGATCCGAATAACTTTCAATCACATAAAAATTGATCCTAAACCCTTTTTATGAAGCGTTCTGTTAGAGATATTTGTTGTTGTCATGCGAAAGTAATCAAAGTGAATTTAGCGATGAAGTTCATTTTACAATTCAACCAGTCCGTTTCTAACAGCGAACAAAGCAAGACCAACGCGGCTCTTTACATTCAGCTTTTCAAACAGCGTGTTGCGATAGCCATCGATGGTTTTAGGACTGAGATACATTAAAGATGCAATTTCGTTATAGGTCAGCTCGCTGCAAGCGTGTTTTAAAAATTCAGTTTCCCTTTCGTTCAATACTACTGGTAGCTTTTTTTGCTGACTTCCACTATTTTCAAACTGAAGCGAATGCACAAGTTTGCCTGTGATAAAATCCGTGTAATAAAATCCTTTGTTCATAACCGAACGAAGCGCTTCACCCATTTCTTTTGGTTCTACATCTTTACATAAATAGCCCTTTACGCCAAGTCGCAGCATTTTTACAATGGTATCTTCCTTTTCAATCATACTCACTACCAGAACTTTAACGAGGGGGTAATTTGCATTGAGCCATTCAACCGTTTCAAAGCCATTCATGTTAGGCATATGAATGTCCATTAGTATAATGTCCGGTTCATTGTCTTTGCTGATCTTGGTCTGCAGATCTTTGCCATCATCTGCTTCAAATAAAATACAGTAATTATCGCCAACCATTTCAATCAGGCTGATAAGGCCTTTGCGGAAAAGGGTATGGTCATCCACCAGGGCTAGCTTCACTTGAGGTGTTTGGGGCATATATGTTAGGAAATTCAATGGTTATATTTGTCCCTGTGCCAGGAGTACTTTTTATGGACAGGTTTGCGTCAATCAGTGTGGCTCGTTTTTTAAGGTTGTACAAGCCGGCACCGCCGCCTGTCATCCTTTCCTCCACGTTAAATCCTTTGCCATCATCTGTCAGAGTAAATATAACAAAATTTCCCCTTGTAAAAATGTGCAGATGTATATTTTGCGCCATGCTGTGTTTAACAGCATTGTTCAGCGTTTCCTGCATCATCCGGTAAAGAATGATTGCTTTATTGTTGTCAATCTCCGGAATAGTCTCATTCATTTCAAACCTTGCCGTAAATAATTCTGTTCTGTTAATCCGTTCCATTTCCATTTCGAGGGCTTTAACAAGGCCGCTCTGCATCACATTATCGCTACTTAAACTTACTGATAAGGATTTGATGTCGCCAATTAAACGCCTGGTCAATTCGCGTGTGTCTTCAAGTTTCCGGTTTGCTTTAGCAGAATCATTTAGTTGTAAAGTATGCAAATTTATTTTAATAAGACTGGCGACTTGCCCCAGATTGTCGTGCAACTCACGGCTTAATTGTTGGAGTGTTTGTTCCTGGATTTCCAGTTGGGATTGTAGCAGGGTTTGAGCAAATTGTGCCTGGAGTTTAAGCTTATCCCGCTGATGCCGGTTCAAGCTGTTCTGATATTTTATGATGGTCAATACAAAAATGACCGCGACAAAAAACATCAGGGCCACGCCTGCAATCAGCGAATAATATATTTCTTCAGTCGAATCGAACATATGAATGCATAGATCAGGATAATATAAAACAGGTAATTAAAGTTTAAGTTAATAACGTTTCGAAGCGACTTTGCCAATTCAGTTTCTCTTTGTAAAAAATAATTATAAACGCCGTTATAAAAAAAGATGCCCATGTATAAAATCAAAATTGCTGAATACACCCAAAAATTTGGCAATTCGTAAATTGGTCTTTCAATCTCAATTTCAATATTAAACAATGCCAGTGTCGCCCAAATGATGTTTAAAAAGCCTCCAAGATTGTATACAAGGGAGGGAAACTCGTTAAAATGATAATAGTGAAATGAAAAGTATGTAACAAGGGCAAGGTAAACCGGGAAAAAAAACAGGATGGCGCGCTTAAGGCCATTTTTACTAACTGACACATAAAAAAAAGCAGAAAGTAAAGCATATTCAACCGGCATATAAAGGTAGTATAGCTTGTTTTTTAGCATCGGTAAAAAAGTAAGAAGATCATGAAGCAACTCAAAAGAAATTCCTACTCCTAGTAATATACGAAGAACTTTAAGGCCCCGCAAATTTTTTGGCGAGGCCTTAAAGCTGAAATAAAATGCAGTAAAAAAAAGCACGTAATATATGATGTCTAAAACTGCAGGCATTTTACGTAATGTATTATCGGGTTTAGGAGGCGATAATTTAAATGATTTTTTACTTTGGGATTTATATGCCAAGCAAGGTTTTAACCTGATCACGGGTTTGAGCTCCTCCTTTTACTTCGTAAATAACAGGATCTGTAGCCGCTCTGGTTGGAGCAGCGAAGGCCGCTGCGCCGCCAATTGGATTCCCATTGCTATCGACACCTAACAGAATAATGGAATCCTGCTGGTCATAAATGCAGTTGATATACATAATGCCTTCGCATCCTGCCTGGCTAAGGATATCAAGGAGGGCTTCTCGTCCGTAGATCCCGGCAGCAACTTGTTTTGACGGATCTAAACCTGCGATAATATTATCTAATGGTGGGCTGGGCGGCAGCTGCGATAAAAAACTGGAAATCTGCTGTTGGTTGGCATCGTAGTCGGAAAAAATCTGCCTGCATAAAGGAAGGGTAATCGGCAAGCCATAGCCGGCAACTGCGCTATTGTCCTGAATAGGAAGATTAAGATCTGTATCAACAACATTGTTGCCGACAAAATCCTTGCCCGGAATTTTCTTAATAGGGTCCATAAAAAAGATTTAAAGGTTTATAATACCCACAAACTAGCGTACATTTTTAATTGCTGCAACAGCTTAAAGCTTAAAGGTTGTTTTTCTCTTGCAGATACAGGAAAACGATCTGTCTAATACAGTGTTTTTCCGGTTGTCAAGATTGATATTCTATTTCATTTTCGCATTTCAACAATTGAATAATCCAAAGGAAAAACAATAACCATACACGGCTACTCGATGTTAAAGCGAAATTAAATATTACGTAAGTGCTAATTTATTTTTTTGAATAAATTGCAATTTTCAAAAACAAAAAATAAATTAGTATCAGTTTAACCTTAAACATAGAAGAAGCTGTATAAAGATTGATGTGAGAGTCCTTTGCCTGTCTTGACTTTCTCCTATTAGCTGCGTTCAAAATTGATTTCATGCTGCTAAAGCAATTTGTTTTGTAAAAAAAAATGAACCAATCATGCTATGCCATATATCTTTTAAAAAGAGTTGGCATCGGAATGAAATACCTTATTATGCTGGTTTACATCCCAGTTATTTCCAGGCCGTACGTCTTTTTAAAAACTTTTATTCACGAAAAACAAGGTCGTCTATATCATTAAATACTGGTCTGTTAACCTCCAAAAATTAAATCAACTTAAATCATATTATCCAAACTAAAAATCTATGGCAAAGTATTGCATTCTTTCCATCGATGGCGGTGGACTAAGAGGTGTGGTGCCTCTCACAATGTTGAAAGCGATCGAAGCCAAAACAGGCAAGCGTATACACGAGCTATTTAATTTTGTTGCGGGCACTTCAACGGGTGGACTCATCACAGCCGCCATGTCAATTAAGAACCCGGTTGATCCGGCTAATCCTTTGTACACATTGGATGACATCATGGATGTGTATGTTCACAGAGGTCATGAAATATTCCCCGAACGTACCAGATTGGGTAAGTTGTTTCATGATGCTGAAGACCTTTTTAAGCCCAAATTTAGCGATTCCGGTATAAATGCAGTGTTTACAGATGTTTTGAAAAATTACAGAATGTTGGACTGCCTTAATGATATTATGGTATGCTCATACGACCTAAATAACAATTTGCCATTATTCTTTAAATCCCGGGCTGCAAGGAAAAATCCCGAGCAAAATGCATTGCTATTTGATGTTTGTCGGGCAACTTCCGCCGGCCCAAGCTATCTGCCATCTTATGAATTTGTTTACCCAAATGACACTGAGGATCCCAAGAGAAATTGTATTGATGGAGGGGTTTTCGTTAACAATCCTTCAATGGCTGCCCTGGTTGAATTCTCGAAGTATCATCACGACTACATGCCATCTTTTCCTGATGGGTTAGAGATTGACTACAAGAACGTATTTGTGCTTTCACTGGGTACCGGAAGTTATACCGGCAAAGTAAGCGACTCAGATACGCAAAACAAAGGAGAAATTTATTGGGCTCAACAGATAAGTGAAATCATGATGCGCGGCGTTAATCGGGCAACCGACTATGAAATGGAGGAAATCATGGAGGAAGGAAATTATTTACGGTTAAAATTTGCAATAGATACTGACGAGCATTCAGAAACAACGAACTCTAGCCCGGAAACAATGGAATACTTAGTGTCTGCAACAAAAGAGATGCTTCAGCAGAGAGACAGTGACATAAATACCTTTCTGGCGAACATGTTAAAGTGAAAATGCAGTTCTCTGGAATTTACCGCGGCATCTGTTAGGAAATCCGGTATGGATCCTGAACATTTGTGAGATGCAGTAGAAAACGCATTCTCGCTACCATCATCCATTTCAAATTACCTTTGTACCCTATGATTTCCACTTACGGCCTTACCCATATAGCGCTCAAAGTAAAAGACATCGCCAGATCTCTTTCCTTTTACCAGCAAGTGTTTGGTGTGAGAGTCATGTATCAAAAAGCAGATTTTGCACAGGTTCAAACACCAGGCTCGAAAGATATCATTGTTTTTGAACAATCTGAATTTGTTCAACCCAACGGTGGCAGCATTATCCATTTTGGCTTCAGACTGGTTGATCCGAAGGATATAGAACAATTGGAAGATGAAGTGTCAACAGCAGGAGGAACAATAAAGGAGAAAGGAGAATTTGTGTCGGGTGAACCTTTTGCTTTTGTAAGTGACCCTGACGGCTATGAAATAGAAGTCTGGTTTGAAAAAATACCGCTGGAGCTATCATCGTTCAGTTAATAACGAAAATACAGTTACACAGAGTTTCACGGAGAAGTCACAGACTTGCACAGAGAAGATCTTCGAACTTCAAAGAAAACTGCATTGAATGATATGCCTCAATGCCCCCTACGAACGCGCAAAAAATAAAGCCAGCTTAAATCCAGGTACTTCGTACTTCGTAAATCGTACTTCTCCAAAACTTAGTCGTTAACTATAAAAAAAAAGGCCGCCTTATAACAATAAGACGACCTCGAAGAAAAAAAACAACTAAGCTTATTATTTCATCCACCAAACTTTAATATCCGAATTATTTCCGCCCATTTTAGAAATTTGGGCGTTGTAGTTATCGGCATTGTTTACCGCCTCATCCTGGGCGTATGGCAAACGATAGAATGTTTTATATGTAGCTGAAGGAGCACTGTTCGGATCAACAGGGGTGTTACCGGTTCTCCTCCACAAATTGTAAGCAAGCCATGGTTGCCTGAAATAAGATAACCATTCCTGTGCGTAGATCTTTGTTACAGCATCTGCAGCCGCGCCTGTAAATGCCACTTTTTTGTTCGCAAATAAGGCATCCATTTGCGCACTGGTTGGCGGTGGTGGCGCCGCGGAAGCCCAGGTAAGCCCACTTACATTGTTTGCACCTTTAACCATATTATACCAGAAGTTTACAGACGATGTAATCCCTGCTTTATATTCTGTTTGGGCATCGTTGATATTTTGCGCTGCACCCAATCCGCGAGCGTATGCTTCAGCTTTTAGGAAATGTACTTCAGATGCCGCAAATATCACTTCAGGTAAATACCATTCATCTCTAACCAAGTACCAGTTGAAAGGAGAGAAGAGACAATCATTTTTCTGAGAAGGGTCTGTACCGGAGAAATATGCATTCACATTGTCTCCGCTACTTTTTCCTATTACATATGGCGCCCATTTGCCGGCCTGGTTAGGCTCAACAAACAGTTTGGCCCTGGGATCAAAAATGGATTCATCTGTGGTTCCGTCAGAAACCATGTTCCACATGGTTGAGCTCATACGTACAAAGCCCGCACCGCCGGAAGAAAAGCTCCACCATCTTACCCAAAGATCATATCCACCCAAAGATGCTGGCCACATACCTACATCTTCTCCGTCGGCAATCAATGGTTTGGTTAAGGCATCCTGTATAACCGGTGTTGCCTTTGCCTGATCCTTTTCCACCATCTGCATGGCATAACGAAGACGCAATGAATTTCCGAACTCCAACCATTTGCTCATGTCACCTTTAAAGAATGTGTCGAATGATCCCAGCACGATATAAGGATTACCCCCGGAACTAACGGCATCTGCATTTGTGTTGATGTTGTTAACGGCCCAGCTAAGGTCATTTAACAATGAATCATAGATCTGCTGTTGTGGGTCGTATCCAACCCTGAAGTTGGCCACATTGCCAGCATATGCCTTGCCGGCATTAAAATAGGGGATATCACCAAACTGATCCGTAACGCGAAATGTTTTATATGCTCTGAGTATATACAACACAGCCTTTATGTTGTTCATCGTCTCCTTGTCATCAACTTCATTTGTTTTGTCAATGCCAAGGTTCAGGTTTTGAAGCGTACTATAGTAATCGTTCCATATATCGTTAACGCCGTTAGACAGTACATAACCCGAAACACTTGTTGTTGCACCCAACTGCGTAGCTACGTAGTAATAGTCGTTGTGTATAGATGCCTGCTCCTGACCTCGCAGAAATAATGTACTGATCACCTGGTTCACTAACGGTTGCACCGTTGTTGAAGTTGGTTTGTCGTGTGTTGTGTTTAGTTCCTGGAAGTCTTTTGTACAGGAACTTGCAAAAAAAGTCCCTGCCAGTATGTATGCGAATATTCTTTTAGAAGAATTCATATAATGATCAATTTTTCTGTTAACAATTGAGTTAAGTAACTTTTAGAATGACAGCCTTAACTGTGCACCAAATGAACGTACACCAGGTAAGGATGCAAACTCAATACCTTGTGCATTACCGGCACCATTAGAACCTTCGGGATTAATGTTGTTTGGTAATGAACTGTACAGGTAAAATAAATCACGACCAACCAGTGAAACAGATGCAGCCTGGAATGCTTTTGTCTTCTTTACAATTCTGTCGGGAATATTATAGTTAACGGAAACTTCTCTTAATTTATACCACGTGTCTTTCATCACGCCTGTGCTGTGTATCCATTGGCTGTTATTGGGGCCGCTGCTCCATACACCATACTGCATGTATTTGTAGTAGTAATGAACAACAGTGCTGTTCTCCTTGCCATCAGCATAAACGCCGGGCAGAATTACACCAACATTAGAAGTATTACCGTCGGGTGAAGTGTAAGGCAATCCGCCACCATTTCTTTCGGTGAGTGTTTGCGGTGCGGTACCTTGTTGCATTGTAGCAGCATAAGTACCAGACCACATATCGCCACCAATCTTACAATCGATCAATGCGCTAAGAGAAAAACCTCCTTTAAATGTAAATGTATTGGTTATACCGCCTCTGAACTTTGGCGTTGCATTTCCGATAGGTACAATTGCGGTTGTTGCCTGGTACATGGTTCCTTTCATGGCTGCGGCAGTAGCTGCGTCAACACCAAAATTTTTCTGGATCATTGCTTCATCCTGCAACAATTTCTGGTGATTGGCATCATACAAATAATCGTATGATAAAATGGCTCCGAACTGTTTACCCACAACCGCTGAGA
Source organism: Danxiaibacter flavus (assembly GCF_041060425.1). Taxonomy (NCBI): domain Bacteria; kingdom Pseudomonadati; phylum Bacteroidota; class Chitinophagia; order Chitinophagales; family Chitinophagaceae; genus Danxiaibacter; species Danxiaibacter flavus. Next base: position 174,242 of record NZ_JAULBC010000003.1, on the reverse strand, counting down.
TATACACACCACTTCCGCCCCAAAGATTGTTCAGGTCTACGCGGTCTGCACCAGGTGTAAGTGATAACAACCTGTTTTGGTTGTTTGACATATTGAAGCTAACATCCCAACCAAAGGAAGGATTGTCCAATACTTTCGCTCTGACAATCATTTCTGTTCCCGAATTTTCCAGCACACCGGTATTTACGATAATGCTTGAAACGCCTGATGTAATTGGCAGCGGAGAGTTCAGCAATTGTTGAATAGAACGGCCATGATAATAACGGAAGTCTAAATTAATCCTGTTTTTAAGGAAGCCTAAATTAATACCGAAATCTGCGGTTTTATTAATCTGCGGTTTATAATTAAATGCAGGCAATGCACCTGGCAGGCTTGATGTAGGAACACCTGCAAAGCTGCCCGGATTATAGATAGTATTAATAGCATATGGCGGTACATCAACGGCACCTTCAGCCCAGGCTACTCTTAACTTACCAAAGCTTAACACTGACGGATCAATATGAAATGCATCCGTAAATATGAAGCTTGCCGCAAATGAGGGGAAGAAATAGGACCATTGCGTTTTAGGTAATGTTGAAGACCAGTCATTTCTTCCTGTTACATCGAGGTAAAGAAAATTCTTGTAAGACAAGTTAAGGAAGCCATAAACGGAGTTCAGCTCTTTATCATACCAGCTTTCTGTAGGAACCTGTCCTGGCTGAACTGTTCCGCTGTAGTTACCGAAATAGGTGAGGTAAGGTGTTGCATATGTGGAACCGTTAGTTGTTCCGGAAATACCGTAAGAAGATCTTTTGTAAAATGTACCACCGGCAGAAAACTTAGCATTGATATCGCTTCTAAAGATATTATCCTTGTGTAATGTTGCGAGATAATCAAAGTTAGTTGCGTTATCTCTTGTCATGCCGTTAGCATATTTTCCGCCCAATGTTCCTGTGGGATCAGTTGGATCGTTAATGGCTTTATCTTCATTGTTGTTCGCATCCAAACTTGCACGGAACATCAGGTTAAGAAAACTTGTTGCTTCGTAGTTTAACTGTGCCGAACCAATCAGCTTTCTTCTTGTAACAGTCTCATTATTGGCGTAAGTGTTCCAGTATAAATATTGCGCACTACCATTACCAGCCCAGGGGAATCCGGGGAATTTATTCTGAGATCCATCGGGCAAACGATAGTTGCCATTATCTGCAGCACCTCTGTAGTTTCTTCCGTAAGCATAAATCAGGTTTGATTGCAGGCCTGATTCGGTATTGCCTAATGCTGGTGCATTATGGTATACATTGCTATAATAAGAAGCGTTAACGAGAATGTTTACTCTTTTTGTAAGCTTTAAAGTAGTTCCCAGGTTAAAAGAATTTTGCTTGTAATCCGAGTTGGGAATAATTGCAGTGTTACTCAAATTTGTGTATGATGCTCTTAACGTTCCCCATTCATTACCGCCTGAAACGGCTACGTTGTTGGTGAACTGGCTACCGTTTCTGTAATATGAAGTAATATTGTCTGGCTGTGGTACATCGGCTTTCATTGTACCATCCCACCATTTAATAACAGTGCCGTCCATTTTATGTCCCCATGAACTACCTGATCCAGGCCAGCTAACCTGGTTCCACGTATCAATCCCATAAGGGCCTGTACCGCTTTTCTGATCAGCAAACATGCCAACCCAGCCATCAGTAAGAACAGGATTACCTTGTGCGTCTGTAACATATTGCGGTGCGTTCAGTGATACCATACCTCCGGCACCATATTCATTTTGCATTTTTACAAAACGGTATGGGTCTACCACCTTATATCCAACATTATAATCTATACCCAAACCTTCTCTGCGAGAACCTTTCTTGGTAGTGATCAATATTACCCCATTTGCTCCGCGACCGCCATATAGCGCGGCAGCGGCTGGACCTTTCAATACCGTCATATCTTCAATGTCCTGCGGGTTGATCAGGTTGATTGCACTTCCCCAGTCTTTGGGTGCTGTTACGTCCTGTGCCGCTTGCGGAATGGTATTATCCATCGGCATACCGTCAACAATGATCAGCGGCTGGTTATCTCCGGTAAGTGTATTGTTTCCTCCAATTACAATTCTCGTACTACCACCATCAACGCCGTTGGGGCTTGTGATGTTAACGCCTGCCATTTTACCACTTAATGCATTGATAACATTGGGTGCATTGGATCTTGTTATTTCAGATCCCTTCACCTGTTCCTGCGAGTAGCCTAAAGCTCTCGTGTTTCTCTTGATGCCTAATGCAGTAGTTACAACAACATCATTGAGAGCGGAAGTTGTTGCTTTTAAAGTAATGTTTACTCCATCTGCAGGTGTAGCAATTTCCTTAGTTTCAAACCCAATGTATGAAACCACTAATACGCCTCCCGCAGGAAATCTGTTGATGGTAAATTTGCCGCTTTCATTTGTTATTACGGCTGTCTTACTGTTCTTTACAGATACACTAACTGCGGGAATTGGCTTTCCCGTTTCATCAGTTACTGTGCCGGAAACCACGGATGTCTGCTGCCCGTGGACAACGCAACACCATGAGCAAAACAGCAAACAAAGCAATAGATTGATTGTTTTTTTCTTCATAGCAATTTGTTTAGATAGAATTAGTGAATAAAAACAGAGATTTAGTGCTACAGACAGGGGCAGATCGTTACTACAATGATTACAGGCAATATATTTTAGCGACATTATACATCACTACAGGCAGCTCAATTGTTCTCACCGGCAAATCATTCAATATTATCCTTCGTGTTTATTTTTTCAGATACGAATAAATAAAGCACAAGGCGGGCAACACATTACTGGCGGGACTTTTGGGAAAACAATAGCGCAACCGTTCAATACCACCGGTTGTCATTAAAACATTTGGGCGATGTTTTAAAATGATTTTAAGAAGGAATCACCATACACCAGGACGCCGTTCAATAGTAGTTTCAAGAGTACGTATTGTAAACTGACATCTACTACAGTTCTTGTCTAAAGACAATCAATAAATGATTTTGGACCTTAGATTTCTCACGTCGGGATGACTGGTAAACTGATCAATAAAACCAGATTTGCACAGCCCAATTTTGTTTGCAGCAAGGGGAAAAACGATTGTTGATTTCCGGTTCAGCAGAGGGCAGGTAATGCTAGAATAAGATAAAAAGACCGGAGACCAGTTAGTTGGTGATTAATTTATTTTCATAAGCTGACACAATTTTATTTCGGTTATGGTATAACAGACTTTTATAAAAATGATTACGCACTTATATAAATTCATATAAAAGCCTTGACAATTAAAATATTTGAAATGCGTTTTCAAATATTTTATAAACTAAACTTAGGTTTTTAAAAAACTCGCTTTTAAAAATAACGACCACTTGTCAATTGTTTTCTGTGAAATGCGGATTCTTAGCTGCGAATGCCTTTTAAAAATGCTATGAACAGGCATTTCAAGTCATGTAACAGAGACACGACAATGGTGTGATCAGGGTTTTCAGCAAGGAACATGTGTGGAGCAATCTTATTGCTATCAGTTGAATAAATGTATTTTCGACGATTATTATTATTTTCCCGCATAGCATTATAAATGCCACAATATCTTAGCGCCATAGAAGAAATTGCCTTCGCATTCTTTTAAAATCAACTAAGAAAAGATGCAACTAAAAAGATCTGCGTTTGCGATAATCATGACATGTTTAATTGGCTGTAGTGCATACGGGCAGACGAAAATGGCTGCCAGCCCGGCTGATAACAATGGCTACAAATTGGTATGGGCAGATGAGTTTGATAAAGATGGCAGACCTGATTCACTTAACTGGAGATATGAGAGAGGATTTGTAAGAAACCATGAGGCACAGTGGTACCAGGAAGAAAACGCATACTGCAAAAATGGTATACTGATCATTGAAGCACGCAAAGAACATAAAGGCAATCCTCGTTATGAAGCCGGTAGTGGCGACTGGCGTAAAAAAAGTGCGTTTATTGAGTATACTTCTGCAAGTATAAACACATCTCATTTGCAAAGCTGGCAATACGGACGTTTTGTAATGCGCGGGCGCATTGACATAAGTAAAGGGTTGTGGCCCGCATGGTGGACACTTGGTACAAAGGGCAACTGGCCGGCAAACGGCGAAATTGATATCATGGAATATTATCGCAACATGCTGTTGGCTAATATTGCATGCCTTGATACAAATGGTAAAGCAGAATGGTATTCCAACCGCTACAAAGTAGATTCCATGGGTGGCAAACAGTGGGCATCGGTTTTTCACATTTGGCGCATGGACTGGGATGAAAATAGTATAAGCCTTTTTGTAGATGATGTGCTATTGAATAAGGTGGCGCTGAGCAAGCTCAACAACAAAGATCAATCTGGCATCAATCCTTTTAAACAACCTCATTACATATTACTGGATCTCGCGATGGCCGGAGATAATGGTGGAGATATTACTAATGACACGCCATTTCCCAATAAGTTTGAGGTGGACTATGTGAGGGTCTATCAGAAAAAAAAATAACGAATTACGAATGGCTAGAAGAGACGTTGCAATGCAACGTCTCCACATGACATTGCAACGTCTCCACATGACAATGCAACGTCTCCACATGACATTGCAACGTCTGTACATGATATTGCAATGTCTGGGTGATACATCGGTCGTCGTGTCGCCGTGTTTCAAAAAAAACGCCACTGCATAAAAATGTCAGTGGCTTTTGGAGTTTGGTTCATCGATAGGATCAATTAAACATCTTTATATAATACATTGCCCAGCATAATTTTTACGTTACGCCAAACAGTTGCTTTGTTCAAAATTGAAAACAGTTCAACCAGTATAGTTCGTACGGATAAGGTAATTGTTAAATTTCAGGCTTATCAGATTTCAGCAATGGTTAATGAGGAGATTGGACAAGCTTTTTGAAGAGGAATTCAGTATCGCCGATAAAATTACGTTTTAATTGCAAACAAAGCAAAATAAATTAATAAATTTTTAAAAATAGTTGCTGTTCGCAACTAATGATTGTTATTTTTACTTTTATACAAAGCTACAGTTATGCAATTCGTATTTTCTGAAGAACATTTAATGATCCGGAAGGCGGCCCGCGATTTTGCACGTACCGAGTGCTTGCCGGGCGTAATTGAGCGTGATGAAAAGATGATATTTCCCAAGCAGCAGGTAAAACAACTGGCTGAGCTTGGGTTTATGGGAATGATGGTAGACCCTGCTTACGGTGGTGCCGGAATGGATACTATTAGTTATGTGCTTGCGATGGAAGAAATAAGTAAAATTGATGCAAGTGTAAGCGTGTGTATGAGTGTCAACAACAGTCTCGTTTGCTGGGGCCTTGAAACTTACGGCTCAGAAGAGCAAAAGCAACAATACCTTACTCCATTGGCGCGTGGAATAAAAGACGGCGACCTGTACATCGGTGCATTCTTATTAAGCGAACCGGAAGCCGGTAGTGATGCGACGAGCCAACATACAACGGCAGAAGACAAAGGCGATCATTACTTGTTAAACGGCGTGAAAAACTGGATAACAAACGGCTCCAGTGCAAGTGTATATGTGGTGATGGCACAAACCGATGTTGCAAAAGGTCCTAAAGGGATTAATGCATTTATCGTAGAAAAAAAATGGCCGGGAGTAACCGTTGGAGCCAAAGAAAACAAGATGGGCATTAGAGGTAGCGATACACATTCTATACACTTCAATGATGTAAAAGTTCCAAAAGAAAACAGGATAGGGGATGACGGATTCGGGTTTACGTTTGCTATGAAAGTACTTGCCGGCGGACGAATTGGCATTGCATCGCAGGCGCTGGGCATTGCAAGCGGCGCCTATGAACTCTCAGTTAATTATGCCAAAGAAAGAAAAGCTTTTGGAAAGGAGATCATGCATCATCAGGCCATTCAGTTTAAACTGGCTGATATGGCAACACGGATTGAAGCTGCGCGTTTATTGTGTCTCAAAGCTGCCTGGGAGAAAGATCAGCACCAGGACTACACACTAAGCTCTTCCATGGCTAAAGTATATGCATCGGAAACCGCAATGTGGGCCACAACTGAAGCCGTACAGATCCACGGGGGATATGGTTATGTAAAAGAATATCATGTAGAGCGCCTAATGCGCGATGCCAAGATCACGCAGATATACGAAGGCACCAGCGAAGTGCAAAGAATTGTGATCGGCAGAAGCATCCTGAAATAAGACCGGAAGACATGTAAGACACGTAAGACAGTAAGATCGTAAGAGGGCTGTTGTAAGTGGAGCAGGTTGCCAAAATGCAATCTCTTACTATCTTACTATCTTACTTTCTTACTATCTTACACGTCTTTTTCTTGTCTTACGGTCTTACGGTCTTACGGTCTTACGGTCTTATCTAAGGGCGAAAGACGCAGATACCTCGAATTGCAATTTTATCTTTTTGAAATCAACATCTAGTGCAGGAACTGATTTATCTGATTCAGCAGATTTATACATTACGTTTGCAGCATACATGCGTGGTTGAGGGATTTGCGACATTTCGTTTGCATCATTGATCACGATAGCTTCACCTGCATGTTCACCTATTGCTTCAGCAAGATAATTTGCTTTTTCTTTGGCTGCTTTTAATGCTTGAATTTTCAATTGTTTTTTGTATTCATCCAGTTTGCTGTGTGAAACTTTAGAGATATAGAAGTTCTGAGTGGCTTCGTCATCCAGTTTATCAACCAGTTCGTCCATCTTTTTCACAGTAGCGATCTTGATAGAATAAGTAATGCTTGCCTTCATATCAGGGTTTTGTTTTTTGTTCTTCTTCACCCACCAGTAATTATTATCATAGCCGGAATAACTCTGCACGCTAATCTCCTTTTCTGTCAGCCCAATACTTTTGCAAGCTTCCAGGAATTTGTTTTTTATGGTCTCAATATCTATTTTACCTGCACCCTTTTTATCATACTCTTTTAATTCAACCTGTACATAAATTTCATCAGGCACTACTTCCAATTCCGCTGTGCCGTTTACATTAATTAGTCTTTGCTTTGAGGTATTATCCTGTCCGTAGCTGTTCACTAAAACGATTGCTGTTAAAACTGTAAATAAAATCTTTTTCATAAATCTTCATTTTTATAACTCAAGGATGCAAGAAAAGCTTTCATTACATAATACAAATTTTTTTGAACTTCGTATTAACAAATCTTTTGTAATAATGTATTTTGCGCCCTTGCTTACCCAAATAAAATGAATGAAGAACATAAAAGAGCGTTTGAAACATATACGGGTCATCAGATCTGCTATATATAGCCTGGTTGGAACGGTGACTTATCCTGGCCTTGTATGGTTTAACAGGCTAAAGATAGAAGGTATGGAACATTTAAAGGACCTTCCATCAAACAATGTATTATTCGTAAGCAATCATCAAACCTATTTTACAGATGTAATTACTTTCATCCATGTTTTTTGTGCAGCAAAATGGAGAAAGAAAAACAAGCTGGGTTTGCCATATTATTTATTAAGACCGTTTACCAATTTATATTTTGTCGCCGCAGAAGAAACCATGAACAGCACTTTTGTAAGCAGATTTTTTAAGCTGGCAGGCGCATTAACAGTAAAACGCACGTGGCGCGCTGAAGGCACAGAAGTAAGAAGAGGTCTTGATCCGTCGGATACACGCAAAATAACTGATGCACTTCAAAAAAGCTGGGTCATCACATTTCCGCAGGGTACAACAAAACCATTTGCACCTGGCAGAAAGGGCACCGCTCATATCATTAAAACCTGCAAACCAATAGTGATACCTGTAGTTATAAGCGGCTTCTGGCGGGCATTTTCCAAACGCGGACTTACATTAAAAAAACGAGGCTCTCTTCTTAAAGTGCGCTTTAAAGAACCAATGGTAATAGACTACGATGCTCCGGTTGATGAAATACTGGAAGATGTAATGCAGGCAATCGAGCAAAGTAAAGATCACATGCTCAAAGGAAAACATCATCTTGCCCATTACATTAATAAGCAACAGGAATTACTCAATAGTGAAACGCTTGGATGAGATGAGTTGTACGTTATAAGTTCTACGTTGTACGTTGTCCACCTTGTATTGTTATAACTCATACTTAAGAGATATACTCTGAATTCACCTTGCCAACTCATAACGTAGAACGTAAAACGTACAACGTATAACTTACAACCTATATCTTTGCGGCCTTAATACAGGAATTTATGCATCTGAATACGGTTATTTTTGATATGGATGGCTTGCTTATAGACAGCGAGCCATTGTGGGAAGAAGCTGCAAGTGAAGTGTTCAATATTTATGGCGTTAATTTAACTGAAGAACAATACAAAACAACCACCGGTCTCAGAACTAAAGAATTTGTTCAATGGTGGTTCAGACATTTTAATATCGGTGAAGAGGAGTTAATAAAAGCTGAAAAAAATATCTTCAGCCTGGTACTTGATAAAATAGGTCAACGCGGACAAGTGATGCCAGGTGTTGATCACATCTTTGAATTCTTCAGCAAATTGAATTTTAAAATTGGAATCGCCTCGTCATCACCGGATACGCTTATCCAGATGGTAATTGATCAGATCGGTATAAGAAAATATATACAAGCTACAGCGTCGGCGGAATTTTTAGCGTATGGCAAACCTCATCCGCAGGTATATCTCGACTGTGCTGCGGCTATTCAATCAAACCCGACTGAATGCGTTTGTTTTGAGGATTCTTTCAATGGTATGATCGCGGCCAAATCCGCCCGCATGAAATGCGTGGTTGTTCCACATCACGCGCAGTATAAAGAAGAAAGATGGGGCGCTTCAGATCTTAAATTATCATCACTTCAAAATTTTGGCGCGCTGCATTTGTCGTTATTGGGTTAATGAAGTGACTAAGGATATAAAGTATTGTGATAAATATTATATGGTTGATTTATTGCAATGTTCATCGCCACAATATTCGCAATTTTAAGTATCATTGCACCGTAAAACAGGAGCCAATCCACAAGGGGTTGGCTTCACAATTTTTCGAAACCCTTACAACCCTTTCCCATTGACCGGTAATTTACTATACCAGATTGCACTTACACTTGTCCCTAATATTGGTTGTGTTCAGGCCAAGATTCTAATGGAACATTTTGGTGATGTTACTGAAGTTTTCCGTGCGTCATTTAAAGAATTAAGCAGCATTGAAAAAATTGGAGAAATACGCGCAAAAAGCATCAAATCATTTGACGATTTCAATGTAGCCGAAAATGAAATAGAATTTATTGAAAAATATAAAATAGAGCCGTTGTTCATTACTGATAAGGAATATCCCCAACGACTGCTACATTGTTATGATTGTCCTACGTTGCTGTACTACAAAGGCAATACGGACTTAAACGCGTCGAAGATTATTAGTGTTATAGGAACACGCCATCACACGGATTACGGAAAACAATTGACAGAAAAATTTATCAGTGATTTGCAGGATCACCATGTGCTTGTTGTCAGTGGCCTCGCTTTTGGTATCGATGGCATTGCACACAAATCCTCGTTAAGCAACAACCTTTCCACAATCGGCGTACTGGCTCATGGACTAGATATTATTTATCCTGCGCAGCATACAAGTCTTGCCAAAGAAATGATTTTACATGGCGGCATACTCACCGAGCACAGACGTGCATGCAAACCGGATAAGCACAATTTTCCTAAACGCAACCGTATTGTGGCGGGCATGGCCGATGCAACCATTGTAATTGAAACGGCTTTAAAAGGTGGCAGCATGATAACAGCGGAACTGGCCAATAATTACAACCGCGACGTCTTTGCTTTTCCGGGAAAGACAACGGATCTAAAGAGTACAGGTTGCAATCATCTAATAAGAAGCAACAAGGCCATGCTTATTCAAAGTGCCTCAGAGGTTATCGAAATGATGGGCTGGGAGCAGCGGAAAAAGAAAACTGTGCAACGGCAGTTATTTGTGGATGTGACTGATGAAGAAAGGATGCTCATTCAAATTCTACAGGAAAAAGAAGAAGTACATATTGACACGTTATACCAGGAAACCGGTTTAAGCAGCAGTTCTGTTGCCGCCGCTATTTTAGCCATGGAATTAAAAGGCATGCTCGCAACATTGCCGGGAAAGAGGTACAGGCTCATCTGAGGTTTCAGGTATCAGGTATCAGGTTTTAGCGATTAGGAGTGAGGTATAAGGCATGGGGTGTAAGGCAAAGGCCCGCGGAAAGTCGCTTATAGCTTATATCCATGCTTCAGGTATGTTTGTTGTTAGATAGCTGCTTTAGCTAAAAGCTGAAAGCTCAACACCTGAAACCTGAAACCTGATACCTGATGCCTCACGCCTCGCCACCTTTTTGTACTTTTGCCGCAATGCAACAGAAAAAACACTCCATCAGCCAGATACTATCCAACCTGAATATTGAAGAATTGAATGAGATGCAAAAAGCTTCACTGGAAGCCAGCGAGGCCCATAAGGATATCATTCTTCTGTCGGCTACAGGATCAGGTAAAACACTCGCGTTTTTATTGCCCTTGCTTGAAGAAATAGATTGGAGCAACAAATTAACCCAGGCCATCATCATCGTTCCGTCACGGGAACTGGCACTTCAGATAGAGAAAGTATTTAAATTAATGGGGACAGGCCTGAAAATAACCTGTTGCTACGGGGGGCATAAACGTGAAATTGAAGAAAATAATTTAATCCAACCTCCGGCAGTACTTGTTGGTACCCCCGGGAGATTGGCGGACCATATCAGGCGGGGAAACATTACTGTTGATGCGATTGAAACATTGGTTTTGGACGAATTCGACAAATCGCTGGAATTGGGCTTCCAGGAAGAAATGTCGTTCATCATTAGCTCCCTGAAAAACATAAACAACAGGATCCTCACCTCTGCCACAACCTCGGTAGAAATACCTGAATTTGTTGGATTGCAGAAACCCAAGACGCTGGATTTTCTCTCTATGCAAAATGAAGAGTCCGCCGGACTTGCTTTAGAATGGGTCCTGTCAGATACTAAAGACAAGGCTGAAACCCTGTTTAAATTGCTTTGCCACCTTGGTGGACGATCATCAATTGTCTTCTGTAATCACCGCGATGCTGTTGAACGAACCAGTAATATTCTTTCTGAAAAGGGAATTGTAAATGAATTTTATCACGGTTCTATGGAGCAGCGTGAGCGTGACAGCGCGCTCTGCAAATTCAGAAACGGTACAGTAAATGTGCTGGTAACTACCGATCTGGCGGCGCGGGGACTCGATATTCCTAACATCCGGTATATTATTCACTATCATATGCCGGCAACAGAAGACATTTTTACGCACAGGAATGGCAGAACGGCGCGCATGGATGCAAGTGGAACAGCTATTCTAATACTATCACCTGAAGAAAAGCTTCCGGGCTATGTAGATGGATCTATAGTGCAGATTGATCTACCTGAAAAAACTGTTCTTCCCGAGAAACCTAAATGGACGACACTTTTCATCGCCGCCGGAAAAAAAGATAAGGTAAACAAAGTGGATATCGTTGGATTTTTATCAAATAAAGGGCAGCTTAAAAAGGAGGATATTGGCCTAATTGAAGTGAAAGATTTCTTTTCGTTCGTGGCTATTCGCAAAACGAAGGCAAGTACCGCATTGCACCTGGTAAGAAATGAAAAGATCAAAAACAAAAAAGTGAAGATTGAAGTTGCCAAATAAGTATCCTGTTACAGCCTTCATTTAGCCAAAACTTTATGGTGATTTTGTTGCAAGATAGATTTTTATGCATTATTTTAAAGCATAAATCGTTATGCATCCCGATCAAAAATATATAACTGCTTTATTACATAATGATACGTCCCTGCTTGATGAGCTGTATAAAAAATACTCCGGCAAAATAAAATGGATGGTGTTGCAGAATAACGGTACGGAGACTGATGCGGCTGATATATTCCAGGAGGCATTAATATCTATTTACCATAAAGCCCGCACCCAGGATTTTGTATTAACCTGCCCTTTGGACGCGTTTTTGTATCTTATCTGTAAAAACAAATGGCTGAATGAGTTAAACAAACGGAAGAACCACAAGGTAACACTTAGTGATAACGACGGATATAATGACATAGGAGAAGATAGTTTTAAGCTAAGCGAAGATGTGTTACTCCTGGAGGAAAGAAAGGAACTGTTAATGCAGAAGTTCGCAGAATTGGGAGAGGGCTGCCGGGAAATTTTACAGTTAAGCTGGAGTGGAAAAGGCATGGAAGAAGTGGCCGAAATTTTGAAAGTAAGTTATGGATATGCCAGGAAAAAAAAGTCGGAATGTATGGGAAAACTGGTAACGCTTGTAAAAGGATCATCGCAATTTAACTCCCTGAAATGGTAAAGTATGAAAGAAAACTGGTTTGAAAATATTGAACGTTATTTACACAAAGAGATGACTACAGACGAGTTGGAAGCCTTCGAAAAAGAAGTTGCAGCGAATGAAGAGCTGGCTTCTTTACTATCAGTTTACAAAACAGTAGATACTGAAATGGTTTATACCGAAACCGATAAACAGAAGGAAGAGGCGTTGAAAGAATCATTGCAAAAGCTAAACGCTGTTTATTTTACCGGGGAAAAAAAAGAAAGCGCAGACATAGGCCCTGCTCCCGTTAGAAGGATGGGATCACGACGCTGGCTAAATTATGCAGTGGCAGCTGCCTTGCTGCTTTTTATTGCAGGCTATTATTATTTTAATCAGTCCACTCCTGAACAACTTGCAAAAAAATATATTGCCAGCAACCTTACACAGTTAAGCCAGACCATGGACGGATCGCGCGACAGCCTGCAATTGGGCATAGCTGCATACAATAATAAAGACTATAATAAAGCGATCGCGATGTTCTCAGGTGTTTATACGGCGCATCCGGATAATATTTATGCAAAAAAATATACAGGTCTTACATACCTGATGATGGAAGATTACACGCATGCACTAAATAGTTTCAGTGAACTGGCTGCAATTAAAGGATTATACAGTAACCCGGGAATGTTTCTGCAGGCAGTTACTTTGCTGCAACGCGGCGGACAAAGTGATCGTTCCAACGCCAAACAATTACTCGAAAGAGTTGTTCATGATAAGCAGGAAGGCTATCGCGATGCAGAAGAATGGCTGAAGAAATGGAAAGACTAGCGATGTACGATGTACGATTTTAGATGTACGGTGTACGGTGTACGATGTGAGGTGTAAGGTGTAAGATGTGAGATGTCAGGTGTGAATGATGATCTTTATTGCTCCATCCGGATACCTGATACCTGATACCTGATACCTTATAGCTAACAGCTCAAAGCTAAATCAAAGCATATGAAAAAAACGTTCATTTTACTGTTTTCACTGGCAATGCTGGTGATTGTAATTACCAACGCTTGTTCATCATCCAAAAAAACATCTTCCAGCTCTACTACAACACATGCTTCTGACAGTAGTGCACCACAAACCAAAGTTCCTCAATAACAGGAATTATTTTTTAAGATGTTGTTTTGTGTAATAATGACCATATACCCAGTATCCTTAAAAGGTTAAATTGACGTTCAAAATGTCGCTGACAGCCGGAGATGAATGGCTATAAACATTGAATGATTATAGCATCGCAGATATCTTTTCAACCAGTAGGATGGAAGATGCATTTTCTCGTCCTTATAATGTTTTGCGTCATACAAACGAGTGCGCAGATAACCACACAAAACGTCCGGCAAATCACAGACAGCAGTAATCAGCCGCAATCAGTCAAAATAAAACAACTACTCGCATTAAAAAATAAAGCAGAAACAGAACGGCAAACAAGCGATTCGGTGTTTGCCCTTATACTCCATAAACTCGGCGCGCTTGAATTCCGGGAAAACCAGGATGCAAGAAAGGCTATCGAATATATGAGACGGGCTGCAAGTATAAATGTCTCGATGAGAAAAAATACTTCTGTTTTAGCTGCTATCACAAACTATTATGCACTCGGTTATTATTATGACAAGCTGAACATTTTTGACAGAGCTTTATTGTGCTACGACAGCACAATTCAATTGGTAAAAACATACGCACCTTCGAATAAAATAAAATTTGACTGCAGGCTAAACAAAGCCTTTATATATTTCAGGCAAACAGATTATCAGCAGGCTGTTAGAGAATCCATTATCGGCATGAAGGATTGCGATAAAACAGCTGATATAGATTATTACATTGGTTTTCTGAATCAAAAAGCACAGGCTTTATTTTTTCAAAACGATTTGCAGCAAGCCCTCACTACAATAAATGAAATCCTCGAAACAGCTACACCATTGCAACTGCATTATGATATTGCGAGCGCATTGAAGATAAAGGGTTTTATCTTTCAACAGGAAAACCGGTTTGCCGCTGCAGAAAAAGCGCTTCTGCAGTCTGTTTCTGAAAGACTTACTACACAACAATATGCGCAAATAGCAGCCGATTATATTGATCTCGGAGGTTTTTATCTTAATTACGTTCGTCAATATTCCAGGGCAAATCAACATTTTTTTACCGCGATAGAATATGCAGCAAAAGGCAATGATTCAGCCCGTATGGCAAGGGCCTATCATCATATTGCAAATAGTTTTACGGAACAACATGATATTGGCAAAGCTTCTTACTATTTTTATAAAGCATGGAGCTGTCTTAAAATCAGAGATGCAGATACCGGTATTTTTTATCGCCCGTCCGCAACACAACTTAATCTTGTTGAAAATAAAGATCTGTCGTTTGGCGTGTTGACAGATAAAACCAGGATGCTACTACAGCTATTCAAGCAAAGTGCTGACAAAAGATATGCTGACGTAGCATTGAAAGCGAGTATGACCGCAGATACGGTCATCACACAAATAAGGCATCAGCAGTTTGGCGAACAAAGCAGGCTTTTCTGGCGCAACGAAACACGCAGCTTTTATGCAACGGCACTTGAACTATGCTTTCTGACAAACAACAATACACTGGCATATTACTTTATGGAGAGAAGCAGGGCGGTTTTGTTGGCTGACCGATTAAATGAACTGGGAGCAACAGCAACATTACCAGAATCCGAGTCCATCACAGAACAGGTGCTCAGAACCGATATTGTCAATCAGCAAGGCATTTTAAGAAATCTGCAAAAACCTTCACCAGCTTACTCAAATGCAGAATTTACATTAGCTGAAATGGAAGACAAACAAGATGCATTTATTCGTTCACTCGAAAAAAAATATCCCGCATATTTTCAGTATAAATATGCTGATGTAATTGCACCCCTGAAAGATTTACAATCATACCTGGGTAAGCACCGGCAAAGTCTCGTCCACTATTTTTTAGCTGACACGTCAGGATACATGTTAGCGATCCAAAACGAAAGAACAAACCTTATCAGGCTTTCACAAAAGGATTTTTCCTTTAACCTTATTAATGATTTTTCGCTTTTCTGCGAGGATAAGCAGCGGCTGAATACCCATTACGGATCATTTACACAGCTTTCTTTCCAATTATATAAGACGCTTTTTAGTCCGTTACAATTATCACCCGGACGAGTAATTATTTGTGCTGATAATTTTCTGATTCCCTTTGATGCTTTATGTAGCGATGAGAAAGGAAAAGATTTCCTTCTAAAGGATTATACCTTCAGCTATACATATTCCGCCACCTATTTGCTGAAGACATTTTCGCGTGCCCGCGCTGAAGGCAATTTTGCGGGATTTGCGCCGGTTTCTTTCAGCGCATATCTGAACATGCCGGAACTTAAAAGATCAGCTATGTTTCTGGAGGAAACCGCAGCTAATTATACTTCCCCTGTAGTATATCTTCACAATAATGCCACCAGGCAACGCTTCATGAATACAATGTCAAATTATAGCGTAGTTAATGTGTTCTCACATGCGAAAGCTGACTCATTAAATCCTGAACCATTGCTGTTTATGTATGATTCCGTCATTCACCTGGCAGATTTACAATTGCTTAGAAATCCGGCGACACAATTGATCATATTGAGTGCCTGCCAGACTAATGCCGGCAAAAATGCCACAGGTGAAGGTATCTACAGCCTGGCAAGAGGATTTTCTTCTGTCGGCATACCTGCAGTCGCTGCAACCATATGGAAAGCAGATGAAGAAAGCATTTATCTTATTTCTCAAAAATTCAACGAATATTTATCACAAGGAATGAGCAAGGATGACGCTCTGAAAAAAGCAAAGATGTTCTTTCTTGAAACAAATGAAGGCGATAAACTTTTACCATACTACTGGGCAAATATGGTGCTGATTGGAAATGTGGAACCGGTTGCGCTTTCCGCTCATAGCAACTTGTTCTGGCTTTACATTGCGGCGGGACTTGTTGTTTTGATTGCAGGAGTCCTGTTTATTGTTAGAACAATGCTGGCGGCAACCGTAAGGTCTTCAGGTTAAAATAGAAATATCAATCCTCTGATCAAAAATCCACCGGGCGTTACATGGCCTTTACTCACCTCAACCGGAATTGGAATAAGCATAAAAATACCAGGCCAATGGTCACCATTTCCCTTCCTTTTTCCCGTAGCGTTTCTTGTTACAATAAAACAAGTAAGCAACCTGCTGATTATTCTTTTCATTTTTTATCAATTTAACAATGGAACCGATGTGATTGTGCTTGAGTACCGGTTAATTATAATTAATTACATGCATAAAAAAATATGGATTAATAGAGGATTCCATTTCTACCAGATCGTAGGTTTCCTTCAATTCAATTTGTAAGAAAGATACCCCCTGCCATATTTGAGCCAGTGGAAGTCTTTTCCCGTCAGAAGATTTTTCAATGATCTCAGGTAGCATGTCGTTCAGTAAGCCATTCCAGCAAGCTTCCTCCAGCTTGTCTGCGTTGGAAAATATGTCGTTGTTTACAGAGAAATTTTTGTCACATAGCTGAAGCCTTGAAAAATGTGATGCGGTGATCAGCAATATTTCCTGGTTATTAGAATTTGTTTCCATGACTGTCAATTTATGTGTGTGTGAAGTGGTTTCTTTACAAATACATCAACGGCGAAATCAATTTGTTACCCCGGGTTTTGCATATTAACTAATGCAAAAAACCTGCAGTCATTAATGGCCGCAGGCTACATCAAACAAACCTCGAAGCGTATGTTAACGGGATGTATTTAATGAAAAAGGTTTAGGGGGAAAAAGAGTTTAGAGTTGCGTGCGAAACAGAAACGAATATTTTTTATAGAAGTATGCGGTTATTTTTTTTCATCGTCGATGATTGATTAGACAACATCATCAGCCGTTTATGTTATATCTGCCACCTGTCTTAAATGTTACGCCCGGTTCGCCTTTTTTTGGTAACATTTTCTTCCGCTCAGGTATATACCAGTAATGCAGAAATTATGAAAAATAAATGCCCGGCCTTCATACTGATCTGTCTGTTATTCGCAGCATGCAGTGCTTCAAAAAAAGCTACAAAAGAAAATGTTGAACCAGCGCCCGTCGTGGCTCCGCAGCCTGCGCCTGTTCCTGTTCAACAACCCAGGCCCGTAAGGGAACAGGTAGACACGATCATACTCGCCTTAAAAACAAAGTACGCATCCTGTTTAAGTACGAAACCGGACTCCATCCGCAACATAAAGTTGTACAGCTTTATCGACAGGTGGCTGAATACCCCTTACAAATGGGGTGGCATGGATGAAAAAGGAATTGATTGTTCTGCTTTTATCCAAAGACTGTTTAATGATGTTTATGATATCAAAATTCCGAGAACATCTTTTGAGCAATTGCTGGCTAAATATGTAGAAGTGTATGCCTCTCCAAAATACCTCGCGGAAGGAGACATCATTTTCTTCCGGACCATGCAGGATAAAGTCGTATCACATGTGGGCATCTATCTGCAAAATGGAATGTTTGTGAATTCATCGTCTTCAAAAGGCGTGAGTATAGCCAGTCTGCAAACGCCTTACTGGAAAACAAAATATGTTGCCTGCGGCAGAATTAACGTGGCAATTGCAAGAAAATGACAAGTGAAAAGTCGTAACTTCTTTAGGATTATTTGCTTTCACCACTCTTGGCTGGTTAGCGGGCGTTGTGATTATCCTGCTGTTCGTGCCAACAATTGTATTTATGTATAATGCTTTCTTTGGCGTAAAAAATAAAAGATAAGTACAATCAAAACCTAAGCATCTTCCCCTGTTCAGGAAACACCAGCTTTAACTGCAATGGATTCGTTTGCTGAAGTTCCTGTCTTATTAATGCTTCGTTATTGCCTGCCGGCTTGATATGGGTAATGACAATTGGAAAATTTTGCAACGATTTTTCTCCGGCTAAAGATTGCAGGACATGCATCTCTTTCATCAATAATCGCGGTGTAAGATGACCAAAAAGCTGCTTTTCGGGCTGCTCATCCGGAAAAGAGACTTCTATAAAGATCGCTTTCAATTGTTTGCTTTTAACCAACGGAGCAACCTGGTTCCAGAGCCGGGATAACCTGTCTGATTTTTCAACCTCGTCTGAACCAGTATCTCCGAGATATAGCACGTATGCGTCTGCGCTTTTTACAAGAAAAGCTGTACTTAAAAAAGGAGAGGAGTGGCTAAGCTCAAAAGGCTTCACTGTCATGGATGTATGCTCCAGGGGCACTTCATTGTCTTCAGTTAAAGTGACGTAATGGTATTTATTCAACGCCGGTTTATCACCCTCGTTGGCAAAATTGGCCCAGCTTTTCCAGGTGAAATATTTATCCTTAAGCACATCCAGACAAAACTGTAATCCGTAAATAGCCTTCACAGTATCGTCCGGTGAATTGATAATTAAACCGGAAAGATGATCCAGATGCGGATGGGAAATCAGGTAACCTTTGATGTTCCGCTTCATGATGTCCCCTGCATTGCCGGCGAGCACACCCTCGTCAATAGCCTTTTCTATCCCATAATGCAAAGTGCCGGCATCAAGACAAACATAGCTATCAGATGAATCAGAAGCTATCATGTAGCTGGAAAGATTACTTTCATCAGCACCGCCTTTTACACCCAATGGAACTATCTTGAATGATTGAGCCCCGGCAAAAAAACAGGAAAAAAGAAGCAGGAAAAATAAGGCCGATCTGAACATCCACTGCATAATTTATTAATATCGGGTGGAGAATTTATTCGATGGACGAAGTTATATCATAGTCCACAAAGACAAATCTTAACGGCAATTCCACAAAAAAACAATCAGGTTACTGCCATATTATTTAGCATTATCGTCTGCTGTTTTAAAAGCCCGTAAATAACACAATTGAGGATTTTTACTTTTGCCTTTTTACTTTTGACTTAACATCCGTCTTAAGATCACTAAGAACGCACCGTCAGCCGTGCGAGATATTGATCGTATTCATCTTCAAGCAAAATTTCACAGTTCCATCCAGCTTCTGCCGCCACGCGTGCCATTGTGTGCTGATCGATATATAGCCAGGTAAACCAGTCGGTTTTCTGCTTTTTGTACTCGTAACGATACAAGATCTCACCATAATAACCGGCCGAGGCCGGAGTACGCTCGGGCCGCTCACCGTCGTACAAATATGCTATATCAGAAGAATCGAAAATAAGCTGTCCGTCTTTGTTCAACATTAATTTTGCATAACTCAGAAACTTTTTCAAACCGGAAATACTTGCGGTCAAACCAATACCATTCATTAAAAGTAACAGTGTATCAAATCCCTTTCCGTTAAATGAAAATATATCGTCATTAACCACTTGCCGGACACCCCGCTGATTAATCACATTTGCGGCGAGCGGAGATATTTCGAGGGCTGTAACATCCTCATGCTTTTTCTGTAACTCAAGAGAATGGCTTCCGGCTCCGGCGCCGATATCCAGTATTCTTCCCTTACACAAATGCATGGCTAAAACTTCCAGATCCGAAAAATTATCGCCTGATCTGAAGTAAGTATCTACGGGCATTTCTTCTTTGGGTCCGTACTTATTGTGAATCCATAACTTTCCTGACATCTGGTCATGATAATAATCAGATATAGCTTCGCCTAACACATCTGCCATGTCGTTCATTTATTTTGCAATAATAGGCATTGTTGGCCGGCAAAACTTCCGGGTGGAAGGCTATAAATCCGGGACTTAAAAAATCGGATATTGGAATTGGATAAGATAAAAGCTGATCGGTAAGGAACTCCCTAATTCACAGAATGTCTACTGCTCCACGGTCATGCTCAATACTTCTACCGGCGCTGAGTTGGTATAATTAATACCCAGTTGTTTCGCAGACTTTGAGTCAACAAAAATGAAAGTGCCGTCTTCAGTTGTAACTTTTTTCAGCACGTAGCATCTTGCTTTCCGTTGTGTGTAATGGTTGATTAAAACGGCATGGCCGCTATGAGCGTTACCTGTGCTTACCAGCTGACTATCGTAGACTGCCCGTGCATAGGAAGAATGTGTTGCTTTGCATGAGACTGCAAATAACAAAAATGCTAAACTTGTCGAGTTTAGGACTTGTTTCATAATAATTGGAGGTACGTGGTTTATGTTTGGATGAATTACAGGCGAAAAGTACATAAAAAAAGTGTGCACTGGAAATATTCAGGCACACTTATTATTTATTTAATATGAAGTATCTGTCTCGGCATTAATCCCCTTCGTAAATAGCACCCGAAGTAGGTGTTTCGCTCAATTCCAGCCGCTTCAATCCCGGTAGTTGCGGTTTCAGGGAGTTCCATATCCACACGATCACGTTTTCACATGTTGGATTTTCCAACCCTTTCACATCATTCAGTACTTTATGATCCAATTGATCTATTACAGGAAGCATCACATCTTTTAATACCTTAAAATCAAGCACCCAGCCTTCCTTTTGAAGTTTGCCTTCAATAAAAACCTTAAGGTGATAAGTGTGGCCGTGCATTTGCCTGCATTTATGGTCTTCAGGAACATTGGTAAGAAAGTGCGCTGAATCAAAGGTAATTTCTCGGAATATCAACATATTTCATCTCATTTACAGCCTGCAAAACTAGGTAAAGCTGTATGATTAACTGAATTTGTTTTTGTCCGGTTGAATCTTTTAAATATTCTGCATTACAGTATAATTGGGTAAGTCAGTCAAAATAAACGCACAAAAAAAGAGGCGGTATCGCTACCACCTCTTCAATAACTATCTGCAGAACCAGCTATTCAGCTATTTTACATTAAACGCCACAAGATAATCTCCCCACACAAAAGAAACCTTTCCGCTTTTGTCTACATTGAAAGTCAGGCGCTCAGCAAAAGGAGAGGCTTTAGCAGACTTAACATTCACCTGTAGTGCATCCTGATCCTTGTTTTTTGACTCATAATCGAAAGCGCCCCAGGTTTTCCAAACTTTATTAAAGATCAAAGTCCACGTATTATCAGCATTCATTTTTGTAAAAAATGCATATTTTCCTGCCGGTAACGACTTTCCTTCAACAGTTACAGCTTTATCAGTTTCAAAAACAGTGGCTTCATTGGCACCTGTGCGCCAAACTTTTCCAGTCATAGGCTCAAGATCTTTACCAATTGTTCTTCCTTTTACCGCGGGCTGGCTGTAATCGATCGTGATAGTTGCACCGCTGTTGATCTTTTGAGAAACTTTTGCAGGAGGGCTGGGCCTTTTTGATTTATCATCCTGGGCTATAGCTTTTACAGAGGACAAAGCAACCGCTGATATTGCCAGAAGGGCAAAAAGTTTTTTCATAAAAGTGTGTGTTTTAAAGTGAAAATTTCTTTTTGAAGATAAAGCAATTTTCATGCTGAGTTGCTACCGGTTATCAAAAAAATAATGAAAAATCATACCTTACATATATAACGGAACAACCATTAATGTATCCCGGGTGTTTATTGTGTATTCCGGTTTTTGAAGTGATGCTTTCCAGGATGTAAAATCCGGTTATATATAAGGAAATAATTAGACCTGGAGATTGCTTTACGTTTCCGATTGCAATTTACCACTGATATTTGTCAGATTTTTTTCCTTCAGTTTAACGCTATTTTGCTTTTATAAAACCAGTTCGTCATATATGTCAAATGCCATCTACATTGCCACTACCGAAGCCTATAGCGGTAAATCTGTCGTAAGTCTTGGTCTTATGAATCTGTTGCTGAGCAAAGCGCAAAAGATTGGTTACTTTAAACCTGTTATTGAATCAGATCCCCAGATTGCCAGGGACGTGCATATTGATACCATTATACAATATTTTAATCTGCCATTTACCTATGAGGATGCTTATGCGTTTACACGAAATGACGTGTTAAAATATGCAGATGAGAATAAAAGAAGTGAGATTATCGACACAATTATCGCCAAATACAAAAAACTGGAGGAGCGGTGTGACTTTACGGTTGTTGAAGGCAGTGATTATCTGGGTGAAGGTGCGGCTTTTGAATTCAACATTAATGTACATATTGCTAAAAACCTGGGTATTCCGGCAATAGTTGTCGAATCCGGGCGAAACAGATCCACGGCCGGCATTATCAATAACGTTACCAGCGCTTACAATGCGTTTGCCGAAAGAGATGTAAAGGTGTTAATGATCGTAGTGAACAAGGTAAGTCCGGACCAGGTCAGCGACGTGGAAGCATTACTTTCGCAGCAGTTGCCGGGCGACGTTGTTTTATCAGTGATGCCCGAGGATGCCAAACTGAGTGCGCCCACCATGCAGGAGATAGCTGAAAATCTAAAAGGGAAAGTGTTGTTTGGAGAAGGCCAGTTAACCAATCCTGTTTCTAATTTTATAGTGGGCGCGATGCAGTTGGAGAATTGCCTGACCAGATTAAAAGAAAATACGCTTATCGTTACTCCGGGCGACAGAGGTGATATAATGATCGGAGCGTTACTGGCGAATATTTCACAAAACTACCCTCTTGTTGCAGGTATTGTGCTTACAGGTGGCCTGGAACCGGAGCCTCCCATTGCCAGTCTTATAGAAGGTTCTCCATCTGTTCTCCCAATTGTCGCCGTCGAAAAAGGAACATTTGAAGCAACAAATGTCATCGGGTCTATTAAGTCCAGGATATACCCGGGCAATGTGCAGAAAATTGAGCTGGTTCTTTCAACATTTGAAAAATACATTAATGTAGAAGCGCTCGAAGAAAAAATGATGAACTTCCAGCCTTCGGGTATTACGCCGCGTATGTTCCAATATAAACTGGTACACCGCGCGAAAGCACAAAAGAAACATATTGTGTTGCCTGAAGGAAATGATGACAGAATACTGATTGCTGCATCAAAACTTATCATCAACGAGGTTGTTACACTTACAATTCTTGGCGACCCAAGGGAAGTTGAAGCATCTATAAAACGCCTTAATCTGAATTTTGATCAGTCACAGATCCGTATCATTAATCCTGTAGACGCTGAATACTATCCGGATTACGTGAATACACTCTATGAACTTAGAAAAAGTAAGAACATAACCGAAGATATGGCAAGAGACATGATGACTGATGTTTCCTACTTCGGAACGATGATGGTTTACAAGGGGCATGCAGATGGCATGGTTTCCGGCGCTGTCCACACTACCCAGCATACAATACGCCCCGCATTGCAGTTTGTAAAAACAAAACCGGGAGTGTCAACAGTGTCCTCTGTTTTCTTTATGTGCCTGCCGGATCGCGTTTGCGTATTTGGCGATTGTGCGGTTGTTCCTAATCCTACTGCGGAAGAACTTGCAGAAATAGCCATTTCTTCTGCTGAAAGCAGTATCAATTTTGGCATTGACCCAAAGATCGCCATGTTATCTTACTCTTCTGGTGCGTCCGGACAAGGTGAGGATGTTGAGAAAGTAAGACGTGCGACAGAGCTCGTCAAACAACGCCGTCCGGATCTGAAGATCGAAGGTCCTATTCAATATGATGCGGCAGTAGACGAACAGGTGGGACGTCAAAAACTCCCGGATTCTGAAGTGGCCGGGCAAGCAAGTGTTTTGATCTTCCCGGATCTGAATACCGGTAACAATACTTATAAGGCCGTTCAGCGTGAAACCGGTGCCGTAGCTATTGGCCCGATGTTACAGGGTTTGAACAAACCGGTTAATGACCTAAGCCGCGGCTGCACTGTGGACGATATATTTAATACTGTGGTAATTACAGCCATCCAGGCACAATAAATAATAAGCAGCAAAGACCAGAACTTTTTGAAACACCAGATAAAATGCAATTTTTTACATGAATATTTTTGTTATTAATTCCGGAAGTTCTTCCATTAAATACCAGATGATTAAAATGCCGGAAGAAGCATTAGCCTGCAGCGGCATTGTTGAAAGGATTGGTTCCGGTGATGCCACTATTACACACAATACTTATAAGGACAACGAAAAGCAGAAGCACGAGGCCCAATCGCATATCCGAAACCATGTTGAAGGATTGCAGGCAGTAGTAGATCTATTAACCGACAGTAAGATTGGCGTAATAAAAGACACATCGGAAATTAGTGCAGTAGGGCATAGGGTTGTACATGGCGGAGAAAAATTCTCTAACATTTCTGTCGTTACCGAAAGTGTGAAAGAGGAAATAAAAAAGCTTTTCCCTCTTGCACCATTGCACAACCCGGCGAACTACCGGGGAATAGAAGTAGCTGAAAAAGTATTTCCAGCTGCAAAACAAATAGCAGTCTTTGATACTTCCTTTCACCAGACCATGCCCGAAAAAGCATTCCGTTATGCCATTCCCAACAAGTTTTATAAGGAAAATGGTATTAGAGCTTACGGTTTTCATGGAACCAGCCATAAGTATGTATCGGCAAAAGCAGAGGAGTATCTTCAAAAGAAAGACATAAAAGTTATTACACTCCACCTGGGAAATGGTTGCAGCGTTGCTGCTGTAAAAGATGGAAAATGTATTGATACATCGATGGGGTTGGGACCGATGAATGGTTTGGTAATGGGTACGCGTGCCGGAGATATAGATCAGTCCATTATCTTTCACATGGTCCGTGAAATGGGGATCAGTGTTGAGCAGGTCAATAATATATTAAATAAGGAAAGCGGAATGCTCGGGTTAACCGGCGCAAATGATATGCGCGATATCAACAAAGCAGTTGAAGAAAATGGTCACGATGCAGTTCTTGCAATGGATATATACGCTTACAGGGCACAAAAATACATTGGCTCATATATCGCCGCCTTAAACGGTGTTGATGCAGTTGTGTTTACTGCCGGAGTCGGAGAGAACGATGTTAATACCCGCGAACGTATCTGCAGTAACTTAGATGCCCTGGGAATTGTTATGGATAAAGAGAAAAACCGGGCCACAGGTATAAAAGGTGTAAAAGACATCAGCCACACATCGTCCAAAGTAAAAATACTTGTTATTCCGACTAACGAGGAAATGGAAATTGCGCGACAATGTTATCAATTGATGGAAACCAACAAATAACCTTAAATGTGGTAGAGGCAGGATGATTTTTCATCCTGCTTTTTCATGTAGGCCCATCTGCAACAAAAAGCCAAATTCTGTTTTTTAACCGCCCTTTTTCAAAAAAATGATCTGAAAACCCTGCCAGGGAATTTATTTGCGAAAAATCGCCGGATATGCCCCATTTTTCACACATTTTCTATCCTAATTAGATGGCAAACAATTAGATTTGCAGACCTTAAAAGGGTTCATTTAATTATAAGAATTATTACAGATGGAAGAAAATTTACTGCCTCAGGAGACGAGTGATAATGACAGGATTATCCAGGTGAATATCGAGGAACAGATGAAAACCGCTTACATCGACTATTCGATGTCGGTAATTGTGGGTCGTGCCCTGCCAGATGTACGCGACGGTTTAAAACCCGTTCACCGCCGCATCTTGTATGCCATGAATGAGATTGGCCTGGCTTATAACAAAGCACATAAGAAATGTGCCCGTATAGTAGGGGAAGTGCTGGGTAAATACCACCCGCATGGCGACTCGTCAGTATATGATGCGTTAGTTCGTATGGCACAGGAATGGAGCATGCGTTACATGTTGGTTGATGGCCAGGGTAACTTCGGAAACCAGGATGGTGATATGCCGGCTGCCATGCGTTATACGGAGGCCAGATTACAGAGACTTGCCGAAACTTCCCTTCTTGATATTGATAAAGAAACAGTTGATTTCCAGCTGAACTTTGACGACTCACTGGAAGAACCAACTGTATTGCCTGCCCGTGTACCTCACTTGCTGTTGAACGGTTCAAGCGGTATTGCCGTTGGTATGGCTACCAATATGATGCCTCACAATCTTTCCGAAGTAATGGACGGCTGCGTGGCGTATATCGAAAACAAGGAATCTACCATTGATGACCTGATGAAACATATTAAGGCCCCTGATTTTCCAACAGGAGGTATTATCTATGGTATGGACGGTGTGCGTCAGGCAATGATGACCGGCCGGGGCAGAGTTGTACTGCGTGGTAAATGTCACGTAGATACAAAACCGAGCGGTCGCGAGCAGATCATCATTACTGAAGTACCTTACCAGGTAAACAGGGATTCACTTACAGACAGAATTGGCCAGCTTGTAAATGATAAGGTAATTGAAGGTATCGCTCACGTAAACAACGAAAGTACGATGCGCGATGGCACCAGAATTGTTTTAGATTTAAAACGAGATGGTGTTGCTAATGTTATTATAAATCAACTATATAAGTATACCGAGCTGCAAACCAGTTTTGGTATAAACAACGTTGCTTTAAGTAAAGGCCGTCCAAAAATTCTGAATCTGAAAGACCTGATCGCTGAGTTTATTGATTTCCGTATGGAGATCGTGATCAGAAGGGCAAAATTCGAATTAAGAAAGGCGAGAGAAAGAGCCCATATTTTACAGGGTTACCTGATTGCACTGGATCACCTGGATGAAGTGATCAGATTGATCCGCGAATCTGCTACTCCTGACCAGGCAAAAGACAATTTGATCAACGCCGGCTGGGGAATCGATGAGATCCAGGCCAAAGCAATTCTCGAATTGCGTTTACAGCGTCTGACAGGCATGGAGCGCGAAAAGATCAAAGAAGAATTTGACAACCTGATGAAAGTTATCGAAGGCCTGGAAGCCCTATTGGGAAGTGAAGAGTTAAGATACGATCTGATCAAGAAAGAGCTGATTGAAATAAAAGAGAAGTTTGGTGACGAGCGCAGAACCCAGATCCAGTACGTAGGGGA
The DNA here is from genome assembly GCF_041060425.1 of Danxiaibacter flavus. Lineage (NCBI taxonomy): Bacteria > Pseudomonadati > Bacteroidota > Chitinophagia > Chitinophagales > Chitinophagaceae > Danxiaibacter > Danxiaibacter flavus. The sequence goes on along the minus strand of NZ_JAULBC010000003.1, from coordinate 147,198 downwards.
TGAAATGCGAATTGAAGATTTAATTGAAAATGAAGATGTTATCATTACTATTTCTCATTTAGGTTATATCAAAAGAACATCTGCTTCCGAATATCGCCAGCAAAGAAGAGGTGGCCGTGGTGCGATAGGCAGCAAAACCCGCGAAGAGGACTTTGTGGAACATTTATTTGTTGCATCAACCCATGATACCATGTTATTCTTTACTGAAAAGGGTAGATGTTATTGGTTGAGAGTATACGAAATTCCTGAAGGTGAAAAGCAAGCCAAGGGTCGTGCAATTCAGAACTTAATACAAATACCTCAGGATGACAAGGTTAGAGCGATTATTGAAGTTAAAAAATTAAGCGATAAGGAATTTGTAGAAAACCACTTTATCGTTCTTTGCACCAAAAAAGGTATTATCAAGAAAACATCGCTTGAGGACTTTAGCCGTCCGAGGGCAAACGGTGTTAATGCAATTACAATCGTTGACGGGGATGAACTGCTGGAAGCGAGAATGACCAATGGAAACGAACAGATCATGCTTGCTTTAAAGAGCGGCAGGGCTATCCGCTTTGAAGAATTTAAAGTTCGCGCAACGGGTCGTGGGGCAATTGGCGTAGGTGGTATAGAAGTTGATGATGAAACTGATGAGGTAATTGGTATGATATGTGTAGATAAGGACGATACCTCTAAAACCGTTCTTGTTGTCAGCGAAAAAGGCTTCGGAAAACGTACCCCGGTCGATGAATACAGAATCACCAACAGAGGTGGTAAAGGTGTAAAGACCATAAATGTTACCGAAAAAACAGGCAAGCTCGTAGGAATTTTAGATGTAACTGAAAAAGAAGATCTTATCATTACATGTAAATCCGGAATTACGCTCAGAACTGCCGTAAGCAGCATTAAAGAGGCGGGAAGAGCCACCCAGGGTGTGAAGTTGATAAGACTTGATGATGGTGATGAGATTGCAGCAATTTCTAAGGTTGATGAACAGGAAACGGAAACAGAGACTGAAGTAGTAGAAATACAGCTAACAGATGAACAGGTAAATACGCAGGAAGAAACAAATAACGATAATGGCCAGGAAGATGTAAACTCTGACAATCCTTCTGAAGCCCCTGAAAATCAATAATTAAATAAAATTTGTATGAAAAAAATCTTTTTATCGGTTGTTTTTGCAGGTTTTGGTCTACTAGCTTTTAGCCAGGATTATTCCAAAGTGGCCCTGCTGAACCAAACCAAAAAATATGAAGATGCCAAAAAAGAGGTAGATGCATTGGCCACCAACAAAAAATCTGCGGACAAAGCGGAAACTTTTTATTGGATATCAACAGTTTACGGTTCGTTATATGCAGACAATGCTTTAAGCTCCAAATATCCTGAAGCATTGGATGTATCATATAAAGCGTATGCGAAATACAAAGAGCTGGAACCTGATTTGAAAATAATGAAGCAATACGGCGCTTCTCCGGTTGCGTCATTATATGCAAAATCATTCGACAACGGTAAAACGTTTTTCCAGGGAAGCAAATGGGATTCAGCATTCAAATATTTTAAAGTTGCTGAAGAAATGGGCGATTTTATCAATAAAAATGGATTCAGCGCAAACAAATCAGCGATCGATACTTTCACCGTTCTTTATACCGGTTATGCTGCACAGAACGCCGGTAAAATGGGTGATGCAGTTGGTTACTATGAAAAACTTGCAGCGCTGAAAATTGGTGGCAAGGATTTTATGGATATGTATCGTTACATGCTTGATTATTATTCTAATAACAAACAGACTGATAAATTCACTGCTACCCTTGCTCAGGCAAAAGAATTGTATCCTGACCAGGCCGCTGTATGGAACCAGGTAGAAATGGGTAATATGAGTAGCTCATCCTCACTCACCCAGATCATGGACAAATACAAAAAAGAAAGTGGTGAAGGCAAATTGACCACTGCGGATCAATATTTAGGTTATGCGGATATGTTGGCGACAACAGATAAAGAACAATTAAAATCGCTAGATTCCGCACAACAGATTGAAATTAAACAACTTGCAGCAGATGCATTCTCTAAAGCCTTTGAAAAAGATGCGAATGGTGTGTATGCCTACAACGCAGGTGTAATGTACTATAGCCAGTTTAACACGCTTGACGAGAAATTCTATGATTATAAAGGTGAAGGCGCTGATCTGAAAGCAAAAAGAGATGCAATTCTGGCTCAGCAAGTTCCTTTGGCTGACAAGTCAATTGAGTGGCTGGAAAAATCTTACGAGATCTTAAAAGCAAAAACTGAAAGATCTAAAACTGAAGCAACCTGTTTGAACAGATCAGTTGACAATCTTGCAAACCTTTATGGCTGGAAAAGAGACAGAGCAAGAGGTCGCGATGTAAAAGCTTACGATCAATATGATGCTAAGTTCACTAAATTCGACGCCGAGCACGACAAATACAAACAATAATTAAAGCTCAAATAACTTTAAAGACGGCTGTTTCGCAAGAGGCAGCCGTTTTGGCTTTGAGCTGTCAGCTATTAGCTATCAGCCATTAGCGGTTGGGTGTCAGGTATCAGGTATCAGGTTTGAGGCATAAAGCATAAGGTTTCAGTGATGAGGGCACTGTCTGAATTCGCGGATCGTTTTAAAGAGCATAATACAACTCTAAAAATTCCAGCAAATCCATTAATCGTTCAAATCCCGGTCCCGACAAAATCTCCATACTGGCTGGTGTTAACACCCTGCCTCGAAATAAATATTCAACCCCAATCCATCATAGTCTTCTTTAAATTAACAATCCTGTTAATCCCCTAATCCATCTAATCCTGGTCAAGAATCGTAAAATCTTAGTCAGAATTGGGATTTCCATATCACGGTGAATGTTTAACTTGCGGCCTATTTCATTTTTTAAAATACTACATATGAATTTTGGATATTTTCACTATCCCTTACCCGCAAATGAGCCCGTTCTGCAATATGGTCCCGGCTCCCAGGAAAAGATCGTGCTGAAAAAGACACTGGCAGAATTGAAGAAAAAAGCGATCGATATCCCAATGTATATTGGTGGTAAGGCGGTGAAAACCGGCAATAAAGTTGCCATCCATCCACCTCACGAAACTTCACACACACTGGGGTATTTTCATAAAGGTGATGAAAAACATGTGAAGCAGGCCATCGATTCAGCGCTGAAAGCAAAAGAAGCATGGGCAAATATGCCCTGGGAAGAGCGTGCACACATCTTCCTGAAAGCTGCAGATCTGATCGCTACGAAATACCGCAGCTTTATGAACGGCACCACCATGTTGGGCCAAAGCAAAAATGCTTACCAGGCAGAAATCGACAGCGCTTGCGAGCTCATCGACTTCCTTCGTTTTAATGTACACTTCTTAACTGAAATATATAAGCAACAGCCGATCTCTTCTCCAGGCATTCATAACCGTACTGAATGGAGACCTTTAGAAGGATTTGTGCTGGCTGTCACTCCGTTTAACTTCACGGCGATCGGAGGCAACCTTCCTACAAGTGCAGCAATGTGCGGCAACGTAGTAGTGTGGAAGCCAGCTGAAACTCAGGTGTACAGTGCGCAGATGTTCATGCGCATTTTGAAAGAAGCCGGTCTGCCAGACGGTGTAATCAACCTGATCTATGTAGACGGTCCGGTTTTAGGAAAAGTATGCTTCACACATCCTGATTTTGCGGGCGTACACTTTACAGGTTCTACGGGTGTTTTCAACCAAATGTGGAAGACAATTGGTGAAAACATTCCTAAGTACAAAACATATCCGCGCATTGTGGGTGAAACCGGTGGTAAAGATTTTGTGATGGTTCACAGAAGTGCAGATGTTGAGGCAACAGTTACAGCATTGGCGCGCGGTGCATTTGAGTTCCAGGGACAAAAATGTTCTGCAGCTTCAAGAGCTTACCTTCCTTCAAATATTGCTGAGGAAATCAAAACCAAATTGGTTGCTGCTGTAAAATCCATGAAAATGGGTACGGTAGAAGACTTTAGCAACTTCATCAATGCGGTTATTGATGAGAGAAGTTTCAAAAAGATCTCCGGATATATTGAAACTGCTAAAAAAGATAAAAAAGCAAGCATCCTTGTTGGTGGCAATTACAATAAATCAGAAGGCTACTTTATTGAGCCTACTGTAATTGAAGCAAAAGATGCTAAGTATGTAACCATGTGCGAAGAGATTTTCGGACCTGTATTGACTATTTATGTATATGATGCAGATAAGTTTGAAGAAACTTTGGAACTGGTAAATACAACGTCTCCATATGCATTGACCGGCTCTATCATTGCGCAGGACAGAGATGCAGTTGTGCTGGCTACTAATCATCTTCGCAACGCCGCTGGTAATTTTTACATCAATGACAAGCCAACCGGCGCTGTTGTTGGTCAGCAGCCATTTGGCGGCGCAAGAGCAAGCGGAACAAATGACAAGGCCGGTAGCATGATCAACCTGTATCGTTGGTTGAGTGCAAGAACTGTTAAGGAGACATTCAATCCTCCAACAGATTACCGTTATACTTTCTTAAACGAAGCATAAAATTGAAACAGCAGAAAGTCATCAGCAGATAATTTCGTTTGTTTGCTGATGGCTCAAAGCTGATAGCCGAAAGCTCAAAATATGATTAACAACCTTAAGAATTTTCTGAACGAAGAACAAGATCCTAAAGCCGTAGAAAAAGTAGCTGATAAGTTGAACAGTATGATGATGACTGACGAAACGGTTACTTATATCGCTGTTCAGAAAAAGCCCGCAATAACTATTGCTCCGGAATGTATAGCCCTTACCAACAAACGGATCATCTTCTTCCGCTCAAAAAATATGGGTCTTTCAACAGAATATGAAGACATCATCTGGAAAGACGTTTTAGATTCCCATCTTAAAGAAAACATCTGGGGTGCCGAATTCAAAGTGCAGACTGTTAAAGGAACAGAGCACATGATTGATTTTCTTCCCAAAGCGCAGGCTCGCAAATTGCTTGCTGTGGTGCAGGAACAGGAGGAAGTGCAAAAAGAAGTGCGTCGCCAGCTGGATCTGGAAGATAAAAGAGCTTCCGCTAACAGACTTGTTGTATCAGCGTCTTCCACCAATCAATCAACCGAAACATCAGACGACAAGCAAAAACATGCCGATCCTGTAGAGACACTGCAGAAATTGAAAACATTATTAGACAACGGCCTGATCCTCCAGGAAGAATATGATGCCAAGAAGGCCGAGGTGTTGGCGAGGATGTAGTTGGTAATGAACGGTGAATAGTCAATAGTGAAATTTGCATCAGTGAAACTGTTGCATTCAGCCAACCTAACCAAAGTCAACGTACTTCGTACTTAGTTATAACTATTTCCGCATTTTCAATTGTCCCCTGTCAATTATCAATTAATTTCGCTGTTGCTACAGGCCCGAACTATCGTTTCGCGCAAGCGGAAAGGAAAGTCTGGACAGCACAGAGCAACTCACCGGTGAAGAGCCGGGAGGCGTGTAAGCGCCTACAGAAAGTGCCACAGAAAATAACCGTCCCGGTTTCGGGATAAGGGTGAAAATGTGAGGTAAGAGCTCACGATAGGGCAGGGCAACTTGCCTTATGGGTAAACCTTGAGTGCTGTAATGCCATGTATAGGTCCGCTGAGAACTGCTCGTTCAAGGGCCAGGGTAGGCAGCAGGAGGTAAGCAGTAATGCTTATCCCAGATAAATGATAGTTTAGAAACAGAATCCGGCTTACGAGGCTTGTAGCTATTTTAATTGAAAATGGAGAGTTGAAAATTGACAATGACTTACATTAATTTATACCCGAAAGGGTATATTTTTTGAGTATTTGATTATTTATACCCGATTGGGTATAAATTAATGGAAATTACTTACATTTATACCCGAAAAGGTATAATATGACGCTGTCAACCTTTCTTAAAAATAAAAGAAAGCAATACAAGCTAACCCAGGAAGATCTGGCGCTTAAAGCCGGGGTGGGGTTAAGATTTATCCGTGAGATGGAGCAAGGGAAAAGCTCATTGCGCATGGATAAAGTCAACCAGGTACTTTCTCTTTTTGGGGCGGAACTTGGCGTTGAACTGAAATTAAAGAAACCTGATCTTAATAACGATTAATTCGCGTTATGGCAAAAACAGGCAAAGTCTTTTATGGAGATGTGTTCGCGGGGCTGATCGCTGAAACCGATGAAGGCTATGAGTTTTATTATGACGATGCTTATCTGAAGACGGATCATGCAAAACCTGTTAGCTTAACGCTTCCGCTCAGAAACAGCCCCTATAAATCGAAGGTGCTTTTCGCCTTTTTCGATGGGCTGATTCCTGAAGGTTGGCTACTGGATCTTGCTGTTGAACATTGGAAAGTAAGGCCTGACGATCGATTTGAATTGTTATTGCTGGCGTGCAGAGATACTATAGGTGCAGTAACTGTATTTCCCGAAAATGAATAATTATGAACATGTCCAATTGCTGGTTTTGCTATAAAGATGCCGGAGACAAGGAATATCACGAGAGGTGTTCCAAGAAGTTTTTTGGGACAGTGCAAGCGCCGGAATTAGAATTAACATCAGGACTGTTAAAAAAACTGGCTGAAAAAACAATCAATCAAAGAATTGCCATAACAGGAGTTCAACCAAAGCTTTCGGTCAGTCTTCAAAAGAACAAAGAGCAGAACAGGCTTACAATTGTCGGTTTATGGGGTGAGTATATTTTAAAACCACAACACGATAATTATCCAATAATGCCGGAAACGGAGGACCTTACTATGCATATAGCTGAGTTATTTAAAATACCGGTTTGTGAACATGCTTTGTTGAGAACCACCGATAATCATTTAGTATATATAGCTAAGCGTTTTGACCGGACAAAAAAACAAAAAATACATGTAGAAGATCTCTGCCAGCTTTCAGGATTTCTCACCGAAAACAAATACAAAGGCTCCTACGAAAAAACAGGCAAGGTTATTTTACAATACTGTACCGATGCGGGTTTGGCTGCACTTACCTATTTTGAGCTCGTTCTTTTTAGTTACTTATCCGGCAATAATGATATGCATTTGAAAAACTTTTCAATCGTGCATTTGGAAGATAGTATTGCCTTGAGTCCCGCTTATGATCTGTTGAATGTAAACCTTGTCAATCCGAAAGATGAGGATGACTTAGGACTCACTTTGAATGGTAAAAAAAGAAAGATAAAGTTGTCGGATTTCGAACAACTCCGAATTGCGCTCGGTATTGGAGAAAAAGTTTTTCAAAACACAGTAAAAAAGTTCAAATCAAAAAATCCGCAGGTGCATGATCTTATAATGTCTTCGTTTTTGCCAGATGAAATGAAAACAAGATATTGGGAGATCTGGCTGTCAAAGCAAACTATATTAGGTTGACTGCCGTTGTTGGTATGAGGCGCAGCCATATGCTAAGCTTACCAACAACAAATCGGCGTGTTGGATCAGGATTTGTTATCCTCACCTATACTTTTTCATCACACCTTTCAATACCTCCAACATTTGCAACTGTTCTGTCTCATGACCATGCAGCGCTTCGATGTTGACATAAGGCAGTTGATTTTTGTTGCTATAAATTGACAGAGATCCGTCATCATTAGTTTTGTGAAACAACTCCCAGGCTACATTCATCTTTTTCGACTTCAGGTATTTATAGATTTTCTTTCTTGTCGTCAGGAAAAAATCATCAATGTTAATTGAGCTGTTTACATTCACCCTATAACCCTTTTTATCTACATAATTGAGTATACTTAATGGCGCCCCCTCTGTGTTGTTGTGCAGTGCAACCACCAGCCTGGCCTTTCTGAGCTTTTTAATAATTGCATTTGCGAAACCCTTCAGCTTTTTTGCTGCAACCCGGTCATAATTGTCAAAATATTTCAACGTCGCTTTTCGGCCTTTGGGCGTGAAGATGCGGTTTGGATCAAACCGGTAAAGCTTTCCCTTCCTGGTAAAAACGATCAGTCGTTCGCCATGCTGATGGAGTCTTATTAAGGTTCCGTTGTTGTTGGAAAGAAAGGTTCTGCATGCCTGCACGCTGGTTGATTCATCTTCGTGAAGATTCAAAAATACAACCCCACGCCGGGCGCCTTTATGCAGTTCTGTAATAATGCAGACAGTGGAATCTCCGATTTTATACCGCAAAGTATCCTGTGCGCTTAGCCTGATACTTATGCATATGCCTATCAAAATCAGGAAGTTCCTCATATTTTAAAGATAAGTCCGTCAGCAATTCTCTTAATAAAAAATTTGGTCAGTATTGTGTAAGCATTATTTTTGCACTCACAATTTAAAAAATGATCAATCAGTTGCACATACATCATCACCATCATTTCTTACCGTAGGTAAGCCGGTGTTGTTATGTGCAAGTAACATATACTTTAAAAATAGGCTTACCTCGTGGTAGGCCTTTTTTTATGTCCGTTACTGAGCATTTGATCTTATAAAAAGCAATAGCACTATCAATCATACAAAATGAGCACAACTAACGCAAACAACCAATCAGCCAACAACGGTATTTTAAAGATTGCCATTCAAAAATCAGGAAGGTTACATGATGACTCCATGAAGCTGCTTAAAGAATGCGGCATTGACGTAAGCAATGGCGTTAACAAGCTGAAGAGTGAAGCAAGTAATTTTCCATTGGAAGTATTTTTTCTTAGAGACGACGATATTCCGCAGTATGTAGAAGATGCAGTGGCTGATATTGGCATTGTTGGCGAAAATGTGGTGTATGAAAAAAAGAAAAAAGTGGATGTGGTTGAAAAGCTGGGCTTTGGCAAATGCAGACTTTCAATCGCAGTACAGAAAGGTGATGTTTATAATGATGTTTCTTTTTTGGAAGGAAAACGAATAGCAACAAGCTATCCGGTAATCGTGAAAGATTTCCTCAATGAAAAAGGCATTAATGCTGAGATCCATGAAATTAGTGGAAGTGTTGAAATAGCACCAGGCATTGGATTAGCACAAGCGATCTGTGACCTGGTGAGCAGCGGTTCTACATTATTTATGAATGGACTGACCGAGGTTGAAACCATTTTACAGTCCCAGGCGATACTTATCAAAAACACACAACTATCAGCGGAACAGCAAGCCATCCTTAATAAATTATTATTCCGCATACAAGCTGTTAAAAAAGCCAAGAACAATAAATATGTTCTATTAAACGCACCAAACGATCAGCTTGAACAAATTATCTCTCTACTCCCCGGTATGAAAAGTCCTACTGTATTACCACTTGCAGAAAAGGGCTGGAGCAGTGTGCACAGCGTGATCAGTGAAAGCACTTTCTGGGATATTATTGAAAAACTGAAGGCGGCCGGCGCACAGGGTATCTTGGTTGTGCCCATCGAAAAAATGATTGTATAAAAGTAAAAAGCTTTACATACCATGAACGTTCAAGTACGTCCACAACGTGACCAATGGACCGGCCTGTTACAAAGACCGGAACTGGATAATACAAAACTGGAAGCATCAGTTAAAAAGATCCTGCAGGATGTGAAAGAAAAGGGTGATGAAGCGATTTTCCATTATACACAACAATTTGACGGGATTGCTATAAATAGGTTACAAGCATCTCAGCAGGAAATTAATGAAGCAATATCAACACTTCCTGATGATTTAAAAAATGCCATTCAATTAGCTGCCAATAACATTACTGCTTTCCACAAAAAACAACTTTCAGTTCCGGAAGTAATTGAAACTATGCCGGGGGTTTTATGCTGGCGCAAAAGCATCGGCATTGAAAAAGTAGGACTGTATATTCCCGGAGGCTCCGCTCCGTTGTTTTCTACTATTTTAATGCTTGCCATTCCAGCTAAACTGGCCGGTTGCAAAGAAATCATTTTATGTTCTCCTCCCGGAAAAGATGGCAAGCTTCACCCTGCCATTTTGTATGCAGCACAACTAACAGGCATTACAAAAGTGTTCAAAACAGGCGGCGTACAGGCGATAGCTGCCATGGCTTTCGGTACGGCTTCAATTCCTAAGACATATAAAATTTTCGGTCCTGGTAACCAGTATGTAACCTGCGCAAAACAACTGGTTCAGCAATATGGTGTTGCGATTGACATGCCCGCAGGCCCGAGTGAAGTATGTGTAATTGCGGATGACAGTTGTGTTCCCGCATTTGTGGCTGCAGATCTGTTGTCACAAGCCGAACATGGCCCGGATAGCCAGGTGTTACTGGTAAGCCCATCTGAAGAAGTTGTAAAAAATGTGCAGCAGGAACTAAAAAAACAGTTAGCTGTTCTACCCAGAAAAGAGCTTGCCGAAAAAGCATTGCAAAACAGCAAAGCCATTATTGCAAAAGATATGCAGGAAGCTGTTGAACTGGTAAATACGTACGCTGCAGAGCACTTAATTCTAAGCTGTGAAAATGACGAAGCAATCGCTGAGCTTATAATGAATGCTGGTTCTATCTTTCTTGGAAATTACTCACCGGAAAGTGTCGGTGATTATGCCAGCGGTACCAATCACACATTGCCAACAAATGGTTACGCGAGAATGTACAGTGGTGTTAGCGTAGATAGCTTTGTGAAAAAAGTTACTTACCAGAAGTTAACCAAAGAAGGTCTGCATCAAATAGGTAAAGCTGTTGAACTAATGGCAGAAGCCGAAGGACTGGAAGCACACAAGAATGCGGTGACGATAAGGATGAAGTAGCTCTGAGGTATTAGGTTTCAGGTATGAGGCATAAGCTGAAAGAATATATAGGGATGTCGCACCTTTCACTATTCACTATTGACTATTCACATTAAAAGCAATATCATGTTCGACATAAATAAACTCACAAGAGATAACATCAAAAAACTAACTCCCTACTCTTCCGCAAGGGATGAATTCAGCGGGGAAGCAAGTGTATTTTTGGATGCCAATGAAAACAGCCTTGGCTCGCCATTACCTAAATGGTACAACCGCTATCCTGATCCACACCAGCAGAAAGTTAAAGAGGCGCTTAGCAAAGTAAAAGGAATTGCTACTGAACATATCTTCCTTGGTAATGGAAGCGATGAATGCATTGACCTGTTGTTCCGCAGTTTTTGTAATCCCGGAAAAGATAATGTGATTATTTGTCCGCCAACATACGGCATGTATGAAGTGAGTGCGAACATTAATGACGTCCAGATAAAGAAAGCTCCCTTGCTGGATACTTTTCAACTGGATCTGATTCATCTTGAAAATCTTGCAGATGAAAACACTAAGATCATCTGGATCTGTTCACCCAATAACCCTACGGGTAACTCATTGAACAGGGAAGATATTTTAACCGTCCTGAATAATTTTAACGGACTGGTGGTTATTGATGAAGCCTATATCAACTTCGCACGCCAGCGTTCATTTATTCAGGATCTGGCAGATTATCCGAATCTTGTTGTAATGCAAACATTCAGCAAAGCATGGGGACTCGCAGCACTCAGATTGGGTATGGCTTTTGCATCAAAAGAAATTATTGACATATTGAACAAGGTTAAACCTCCTTACAATATCAACCAGGTAACGCAGGAACTGGCATTGAAAGCTTTGGAAGAAGTAGGGCAGGTGAATGACATGATCAATGAGCTTGTAGCCATGCGTGAAGCCTTACGCGAAGTATTCGGAAGAATGCCAACAGTTGAAACCGTGTATCCTTCAGATGCCAATTTCATGCTCGTCAAAATCAAGGACGCAAGAAAAGTGTATGAATTTCTGTTGACAAAAGGCATTGTGGTTAGAGATCGCAGCAATGTAAAACTGTGTGAAGATTGTTTGCGTATCACTGTAGGTACCGAGCAGGAAAACACGGTATTGGTCGATGCACTGGCAGAATGGTTTGAACTGGCAGCAAGCGTGGAAATGAAAAGGTAGACTAATTGACAATTGAAAAGGGATAATTGACAATGTCGTTTAGCTGAGAGTTGATAATATCAAGCGCTTATAAAGTATTACGATCAGTTCAATATTCGGGAGACCTTCTGTCGTCGAGGTGACGATGTGGGTGCAGACTTTCAAATTATTATATACTCGTTATTATTGCTGCTGACGATTACTTTTTCTGATAAGCCAGGATCGTCATGTCGACGATAGGAGACATCTCCCAAAATTGAAGATGCCTGCTTAACCAAACGACATTGAGTTGATAAATGACCATGCCGAATAGTTTTCTTATTACTCAGGAATAAATTAGTATGAGACAACAGCTGAAAACTGATTGCTAATAGCTGATAGCTGGCGAGCTTTTTTTGCGGCCGATACATTTTGATTTAATTTTAAGCCATGCTAAAACCATTTATGATGAAAAATATCAAGATGAAATCAAATTGGCTTTTTATTGCCCTGCTAGCTATAACGACCACTTATGCACGCGCCGGTAAAGATTCTACCGCTACTTCAGCTCCCGCTGCAGAAGTTAAAGCCGATGCAAACAACGCGGGATTAAAACTTCCTGCCGGTTTCGGTGCATTGAAAGTTGCCGACAGCGTTAATGGAGCAAGACATATTGTTGTTACAGAAAAAGGAGACATCTATGTAAAAACCTCCGGCACAAAAAATGGTGGTGGCATTTTTGTTTTGCATGTTGGCGATAATGGCAAGCTTCAAAGCAAAGAAGGCTTTGGCAATTACGGCGGTACAGGCATTGCTATTAAAAATGGCTACCTATATGCTTCTTCTAATACCGAAGTGTTTCGATATAAACTTGATGCTGACGGAAAAGTTGCTGATCCAGAAAATCCTGAAAAAATAATTACCGGTTTATTGGATCGTCACCAGCATGAATCAAAATCTATAGCACTGGATAACGATGGTAACATTTATGTAAACATCGGAGCTTATTCCAACTCTTGCCAGGAAAAAGACAGGACAAATGGTTCAATGGGCATGAAGCCTTGTCCGATACTTGATTCTGCAGCGGGTATCTGGCAGTTTAAAGCCGACAAGCCTAATCAGACATATGGAGACGGTGCTCGGTACGCAACAGGATTACGTAACGTGGTTGGTCTTGACTGGAACACAACAACCAATAGCTTATTTGTTATGCAACATGGCCGCGATGGCTTGCATGATTTGTTTGGTCAATATTTTGATGCTAAACAAAGTGCCGAGCTTCCGGCTGAATGTATGTACCAGGTAAAAAAGGGTGACAATGCTGGTTGGCCCTATATCTATTACGATCAGATCCAACAGAAAAAAATACTGGCACCAGAATACGGCGGGGACGGAAAAAAAACAGGCGGTGAAGATGCTATTGATCCGGTTGTTGCATTTCCTGGCCACTTAGCACCTAATGGACTGCTGTTTTATACAGGCAATATGTTCCCTGCAAAATATAAGAACGGTGCGTTCATCGCGTTCCATGGTTCATGGAACCGCGCACCGGAACCTCAGAAAGGATATTTGGTAGCGTTTGTTCCGTTTAAAGATGGCAAGCCAAGTGGCAAATGGGAAATTTTTGCAGACGATTTTGCCGGCGGTCCGGAATTTATTTCTCCTGCAAAAGCAAAACATCGTCCTTGCGGACTAGCTCAGGGCCCTGATGGTTCACTTTACATCAGTGATGATAAAGGCGGTTCTATTTACAGGATTGTCTATAAAGGAAAATAGAAGACGATCGCTGATGTAGGATTTAAGGATCGCTGATCTGCTTTAAAGCGGTCCTTTTCATTGAATCGATCCAACATCAGTTTTGAAATTAAACAATTGAAAGCGCTGAAGGCTCATAGCTGACAACGCATAGCTTTTACAAATTAACAATAGCTGAAGGCTGATAGCTGACAGCTCATAGCTCACAACACATGAATAAGAAATTGTTATTAGCAGCTGCCGGTATGTTCACCGTAGCCGGTTTATTTGCTCAGAAAACAACCGCAAAAAAGGCTGCGCCTAAGGGTAAAGAAATATATACACAGTATTGTCTTAGCTGTCACCAGCCTGACGGAGATGGCGTTCCCAATTTAAATCCACCGCTGATCAATACTTCATACGTTTTAGGAGATAAGACGAAATTAATAACATGGGTTTTGAAGGGAACAACTGAAAAGGTGGAGATAGACGGGCAGACTTACTCCAACAACATGCCTCCTCAGAATTTTTTAACTGATGAACAACTGGCAAGCGTATTAACTTACATTCGCAGTAATTTTGGCAACAAAGCTTCCGCAATTTCAGCGGCTGATGTTAAGGCCGTGCGGGCAACAGTAAAGTAATTTTCACTCATAAACCAAGGATAAACCAAGGCCATGTCGATTACAGCGTCAACTGAACAAGTAAAAGGAAAAAGGATATTATTTATAGACAGAGATGGAACGCTTATTAAAGAGGCCCCTCCAACTTACCAGATTGATAGCTGGGAAAAACTGGAATTTTATCCGGAAGTATTTATTTACATGTCAAAAATTGCGGCAGAACTGGATTATGAACTGGTGATGGTAAGCAACCAGGATGGCTTAGGCACTGACAGTTTTCCCGAAAATACGTTTTGGCCAATTCAAAACTTCATCGCTAAAAGTTTTGAGAATGAAGGAGTGCATTTTACCGCATCTTATTTTGACAGAACATTTGCGAAGGACAATGCGCCAACCCGCAAACCAAATACCGGCATGCTTACCGGCTACATGAGCAACGCCATGTATGATTTGGAGCATTCTTTTGTAATTGGTGACAGGATAACAGACGTACAACTGGCTAAAAACCTTGGCTGTAAGGCTATCTGGCTAAAGGTAGATGAATCGCTCGGCGCCGAAGAAATAAAGAATAACGCGGAAATTTTGTCTCCCGTAATCGCGCTGGAAACAAAAAACTGGAAAGATATTTATGAGTTTTTGAAACTCGGCATGCGCAAAGTCACCCACGAACGCAACACAAACGAAACACAGATCCAGATCTCGCTTAACCTTGATGGAAGCGGCAAAGCTGATATTCATACAGGGCTTGGCTTTTTTGACCACATGCTGGAGCAGATTGCCCGCCACGGCAAAATGGACCTGGCTATTACCACAAAAGGTGACCTTCACATTGACGAGCATCATACGATCGAAGATACAGGCCTTGCACTGGGTGAAGCATTTGCCAGGGGGCTCGCAGATAAAAGAGGCATGGAACGCTATGGCTTTGCGCTGCCAATGGATGAAGCCGATGCAAAAGTGTTGATTGATTTTGGAGGAAGAAACTGGCTGGTTTGGAAAACGGAGTTCAAACGTGAAAAGATCGGTGAAATGCCAACAGAAATGTTCCATCACTTTTTCAAATCCTTCAGTGATGCGGCTAAGTGCAACCTCAATATCGAATGCCACGGTGAAAATGAGCATCATAAGATTGAAGCCATTTTCAAGGCATTTGCAAAAGCGATAAAAATGGCGGTGAAAAGAGACCCGCTGAGCAATTATTTGCCAAGCACGAAAGGAGTGCTTTAGAATGTACGATGTTAGATGCCCGCCCGTACCGACGGCACGTTCGGGCGGGTACGATGTTTTAGAGACCGCGGCATTCCAGACTTACCAGATTAAAGTAACAGGGAATTAGGTACGATTTACGATGTTTTAAGCTTCGTAAATCGTGCTTAATCCCTATTTTTGGAGCAGTTGCTTAGCTATTAAACTATTGTACTGCTTCCGTATGACGCCAAAACTGATCAGGAAAAAACTGCACCGCGCGCTTCTGCTTATTTTATGCATCTGTGCAGCATTTGTTTCACACGGTCAGCAAAACGATTATCCATTCTCACAACTCAGTGTCTTTGATGGTTTATCTCAAAACCAGGTTAATTGTACTTATAAGGATCCCAGGGGATTTCTTTGGTTTGGAACGTTGTCAGGCTTAAGTCGCTATGATGGCTATACCTTCAAAATTTTTCGTCATAACTCACAGGATTCGTTATCACTTATCGACGATTATATTCTCAGGATTACCGAAGCGCCGGCAAACCGGATGTTTATTCTCACGCGCAACGGTTACAGTATTTACGATCCTGCCAAAGAACAATTTCTGAATGGAAGTTCTTTTTTGCAGTCGCTGGGACTTCCTGCATACAACCTGACGACAATAATTAAAACCAATGGGGATTTTTGGTTTGTCTACGCGAATGATGGCGTGTTTCGTTACAGCGCCGGCAAAATATCAAAAGTTACACACATCGACAGCGATGCGTTTTCACCAGATGCAAGCCCAATAACGGATGCGCAAAAAGACAGCCACGGAAATATTGTGCTCATTCATACCAATGGCTTATTGGAAAAGCTGGATAATCATTCACTTCGCATAAGTTTTCGGACAACTGCCCTCAGCAAATTTGTCGGTACAAAAACCTACACATACAATCTATTTGTCGACAATAAAGATGATGCGTGGTTGTACATACCAACCAGTGCGCTGGGTGTTTTTTATTATCCTGTTTTTGCAGCGGAAGCCAGGCAGCTTACAAAAGAAAACGGCCTGCTCAACAATAATATCATCAGCTCAGTTATACAGGACAATAATGGAAAAATCTGGATAGGTACGGATCATGGCGGGGTTAACATCATCAACAAAAACAATTTTCAGCTAACGGTTCTTACTTCAAAAGAAGAGAACAATAAAACGCTTGCGGAAAACAGCATTTATTCATTATACAAAGATGATCTTGGTATTATATGGGTGGGCACCTACAAAAAAGGCATCAGCTATTATACAGAAAACAAAGCAAAGTTTGCGCTGTATAAGCATAATCCGTATGATGCTGCCAGTTTGCCTTTTGATGATGTCAACAGGTTTGCTGAAGATAGCAATGGGAATCTTTGGATTGGCACTAACGGTGGTGGCTTAATATACTTTAACCGTAAAAACAATACCTATACAAGATACAGGCATCAGCCCAATAACAAGAATTCTATTGGCAATGATATAATCGTAAGCCTTTGGATTGACCATAAACAACGAGTGTGGATCGGATCTTACTACGGCGGACTCGATTGCTTTGATGGCAATAAGTTCATTCACTACAAGCATAACGAAAAGGATTCAACGACTATTGCAGACGATAGGATATGGGACATTTTTGAAGATAGCTCAAATACACTTTGGATCGGCACGTTGGGGAATGGGTTTGACAAATTCGACGAATCAAAAAAAGTTTTTTATCACCATAAAGCGGTTTTGGCTGGTTCCAATTTTGTGTCGTCAATTACGGAAGATGGTGCCGGAAATATTTGGGTGGGCACAGCATATGGTGTTGATGTGCTCGATAAAAAAACAGGAAAAATTGCCCATTATTCCAGTGCTGCTAACAAACTGAGTAACGACAATGTTACTTTCGTTAGAAAGGATCTCAAAGGGAATATGTGGGTTGGTACCAGAGATGGGTTGAATGTGTTTAACCCTTCAAAACAAACCTTTCAATCTTTCACAACTAAAGATGGTTTACCGGATAACAATGTACTTACACTTTTGCAGGACAGCACGCATAATTTTTGGGTCAGCACACCAACCGGTATCTCTAAAATAGCCGCAACTGAAAAGAACGGCTTATTTACACTTGTCTGTAAGAATTACGATGAAAAAGACGGTCTGCAATCACGCATCTTCAATAATAATGCAGCTTTTAAAACAAGGGAAGAGGAACTGATGTTTGGTGGCCCTAATGGTTTTAACATTATTCAGCCGGCAAGTATTTCGCGTAATACAAATAAGCCTTCCATCGTACTCACCGGGTTTCAGTTGTTTAATGAGAGCGTACGTGTTGGAGAAAAATTCAATAAGCACATCATACTATCCAACGCAATAGCTGAGACAAATGAAATAGAATTGAAGTACAATGAAAATGTATTCTCTATCGACTTTGCCGCATTGAGTTATGTCAATGCAGATAAAAATACTTACGCATATAAACTGGATGGTTTTAACAGCGAGTGGCTGACGACTGATGGAAAAACAAGAAGGGCGACGTATACCAATCTTGATCCCGGTGAATATACATTCCAGGTAAAAGCTGCAAATGATGACGGCGTCTGGAACGACCAGGGCTTAAAACTCAAGATAAAAATATTGCCGCCTTTCTGGAAAACACCGCTGGCATACCTGCTTTACTTTATTATAGCAGTGACCATTTTCTGGTTCGCGCGCAGACTCGATATGCAACGCGCCAAAATGCGTTTTGAGCTTCAGCAACAGAAAAAAGAAGCGCAACGTTTGCATGAACTGGATATGATGAAGATAAAATTCTTCACAAATGTGAGTCATGAGTTCAGAACACCGCTTTCACTGATCTTAACGCCGCTGGAAAAAATCATCAATCAGTCAAGCAGTGATGATCAGCGGAAACAATTTCAGCTCATTCATAGAAATGCGCGAAGGGTGTTGAACCTGGTAAATCAACTGCTTGATTTTAGAAAGATGGAGGTTCACGAATTGAAGCTTCATGCCACAAAAGGTGATCTTGCGAAATTCATCCG
The DNA here is from genome assembly GCF_041060425.1 of Danxiaibacter flavus. Lineage (NCBI taxonomy): Bacteria > Pseudomonadati > Bacteroidota > Chitinophagia > Chitinophagales > Chitinophagaceae > Danxiaibacter > Danxiaibacter flavus. Next base: position 128,832 of record NZ_JAULBC010000003.1, on the reverse strand, counting down.
AGAGGTATCATATTCTTTTACAGATCTCGCCGAAAATAAAAATATCCAGTTCAGCTATACATCTAACTGCAATCACTTAAATACATCTTTCGATCATGATAAGATCGAACGGATATTGTTTAACCTGCTTTCCAATGCTTTCAAGTTTACTCCTGAAAGAGGAAAAGTACAGGTTGAGGTAAATGTGAATCATACTGGGAAAGAAGCTTTGGCTGAGATTAAAATAAGTGATACGGGAATTGGCATTGCGCCTGAGAAGCAAGAAAAGATCTTCGAACGATTCTTTCAGAATGAAATTCCGGGCACCATGGTCAACCAGGGAAGCGGAATTGGTTTGTCCATCACAAAAGAATTTGTGCGGCTCCACAACGGCTACATCAGTGTGCAAAGCGAGCCGGATAAGGGAAGTCGCTTCACTGTTTTTCTTCCGTTTGGTGTTGAACATACTGTTGAAAATCTTTTACCATATCAGCCAGCTGTTTTGCCACAACCTGAGCCAACAGTTACAGTGAATGAAACGGCTGTGAATCAACCTGTCGCAGCCGCCAGTCACAATAAACCGGTTATCCTTTTGGTAGAAGACAATGAAGATTTCAGGTTTTATCTGAAAGATAACCTGAAAGAGTTCTATCACATTGTAGAAGCTGAAAACGGCCGCATTGGCTGGCAAAGAACTTTATCTGCGCATCCTGCAATTGTAGTAAGTGATGTAAGTATGCCTGAAATGGACGGGATCGAACTGTGCAAGAAAATAAAGCAAGACGCCAGAACAAGACATATTCCAGTGATGCTGCTTACGGCGTTGATAGGCGAGGAGCAGCAATTGAAAGGGCTGCAGACTGGCGCGACGGATTATATCACTAAGCCCTTCAGTTTTGAAATCCTTGTTTCCAGGATCAGGAATATCCTACATGAGCAGGAAGCCCTGAAACGTACCTATTCAAAACAGGTAGAGGCAAAGACCAGCGAAATCAAAGTCGGCTCGCCGGATGAAAGATTCATACAACAGGCACTGCAAATTGTAGAACAGAATTTATCCAATGCATCATTTTCTGTGGAAGAGCTAAGTCGCGGGTTATGCATGAGCAGGGTAGCGGTCTATAAGAAGATCTTTTCGCTGACGGGTAAAGCACCTATTGAGTTCATCCGTTCGGTTCGATTACAGCGTGCGGCACAATTACTGGAAAAAACAGAAATGAATATTGCGGAAGTGGCTTATGAAGTGGGTTTCAACAATCCCAAATATTTTACCAAATATTTCAAGGCCTTTTTTGGGCAGGTGCCATCGGTTTATGTTGCAGAAAAAAGAAAACAGGCTGGATCGAACGTAAAATCACAACCGGAGTAGGCTATTTCTTGTGGATCTTCCGGAGTTTTTTCGCTTTGTGAATAGAATCCACTTTCGCTTTAGCAAGTTCCAGAATGGTTGAATCGCAATCATCTTTCAATTCCTGGATCACTTTACTTACTTTTTGTTCCATTTGGCTGGAATCAAACCGTTTTTGCGGGAGCAGATCATCGTCTGCTGCATTGCGTCCATCACAGGAAGAAAAAAGTGCAACACTAAAAATTAATACGGCATATTTATTCATGAAAAGCAGAATCATATTTGAGTAAAGAATCAACCACTAACGGTACCCGGTATCGCTTTAACGAATCACACTGTTTTTGAATAATTTTAAAGGCAGAATCTATTCTCGAACTACCAATAGAGTCCATTCGTTGCCTGTATGAAATCAATTGATCCTCAGTATTATTGGTTGAATTACAGGCTGTGATAAAAAAAATCTTTACCAAAATGATAACAATTATTGGGGTTACATTTATTTTCACAACCGTATAATGTGTTAGAACGTAAATTTAAACAATGCCGCTAAAGGCTTTCAAAAATATCATCCCTGTTGTAGTTATCCTTCTTTTTTGTACACTATTTTTTTCAAATAATGTCCAGGCACAAAATGGAACCGGCCCTTACGATACTATCCGTGTAAATGCCTGCATTGAATCTAACGGCGATACAATCCCCTGTTCATGGCTTGATCCGGTATATGTTTATGCCCGGTTGTACGGTAAATACAAGCGCCAGGCAGCAGAATGGACGAGGTTGAGAAATGCAGTTTATGTTACTTATCCCTATGCCAAAGCGGCATCAAGGGTGATGAATGAAATCAACCGGCAACTGGTGAATGTAACGGACAAAAAGAAGCGAAAGGAAATCATCCGTTCACGGGAGAAAGACCTGAAAAAACAATTTGCCGACAAGCTAACCCAATTGTCGGTTTACCAGGGAAAAGTCCTCATGAAACTCATCTACCGCGAAACAGGTAATAATTGCTACGAAATAATTGATGAATACAAAGGCAGTTTCAATGCCGCTTTCTGGCAGACCGTCGCACTTGTCTTCGGCTCCAACCTCCGCCAGAACTACGATCCCCAAAATGCCGATAAGGCCATGGAAATGATTGTAAAGGATGTGGAGCGAATGTACGGATACACCTCGAGGTAAGACGCGTAAGACCGTAAGACCGTAAGACTGTAAGACCGTAAGACCGTAAGACACGTAAGATCGTAAGAGGGGTTGTTGCGGGTGGTACAGTGATTTTATTTTTGGGGCCGGCTTCACGCATGCCAGGAAAAACAATAAAGTGGTTGTTGAAGCAATTTTTCCTCAGGCGGTTTACGCTGTCTCATTAACATGCTTTCGGTCGGGATTTTGCAACCTTCAAAACATCTAACCAAAAGTTAAATAATATCTTCAGCTTACGTGTGATAGTTTTATATGCGCACCATTGCCGTCGCCCCCAACCTCTTACTATCTTACGGTCTTACATGTCTTACACGTCTTACATGTCTTACTATCTTACCTCTTACGCGTCTTACGATCTTACTGTCTTACGGTCTTTTATTTGTTCCTTCCTTCATCTTAATTTACCTTTGCAGCCAATTTAAATAGCTGGGTCTTAAGTTCATTTTCTTTGCCCGGATGAAAAATTGTCGATATACCTAATTGAGTGGTTTTAAATTAATTCTTAATGAAAGTAGATATACTGGCTTTTGGGGTTCATCCGGATGATGTGGAGCTTGGTTGTTCTGGTACATTGATCGCTGCAGTAAACGAAGGAAAAAAGGTTGCGGTTGTGGATTTGACAAGAGGGGAGCTGGGTACAAGAGGAACGGCAGAAACCCGTAAAACTGAAGCGGCAAAGGCTGCTGAAGTGATGGGGGTTGATGCACGCGAAAACCTTGGAATGGCCGATGGATTTTTTGAGCACAATGAGGCAAATGTCCGCAAGATCATTGCTGTTATAAGAAAATATCAACCGGAGATCGTTTTATGCAACGCTCCTGATGACAGACATCCTGATCACGGAAGAAGTTCTAAACTGGTTTCTGATGCATCGTTTCTTGCCGGATTAAGAAAAATTGAAACGGAGCTTGATGGCACAAGCCAGGAAGCATGGCGTCCGAAGTTTGTGTTTCACTATATCCAGGATCGCTATTTGAAACCTGATTTTGTGTATGACATTTCAAACTGGATGGAGAAGAAGATGGAAGCCATTTTGAGTTATACCACACAGTTTAACACGACAGATGCAAGCGAACCGGCAACTTATATATCGAATCCCGATTTTGTTGACGTAATAAAATCAAGGGCGCTTATGTTTGGCAAACGTATTGGCGTTAAATATGCCGAAGGATACATCACTACTAAAATGATCGGTGTTACGTCTTTCGACGCATTTATTCAACACACCACCTGACACCCTTTAAATTTTCACTTTTCAAATTAGATTTTTAATGCAAACGCCAAAGTTCACAACACACACACCTTCGTTTCACGCTGAGTTGAAAAAGAGGATCAACGATTACTTTACAGAAAAAGGTATTTCTCCTGCGGGCAACTATAAACTTTGGACAAAAGGGCTCATTCTCGTTGTTGGATTTATCGCATTGTATGTTCACGTTACTTTCTTCACGCCGGCATCAATGTGGCTGGCATGGGGTGAGTGTATCATCCTGGGTTGCCTGATTGCAGGTATCGGTTTTAACATTATGCACGATGGCGCGCACGGAAGCTTTAGTAATAGCCCGGTACTTAATAAGGCTGCAGCGGTAACACTTGGAGTTTTAGGTGGTAGCCATTTTATGTGGAACATGAAGCATAACGTAATTCACCACGCATACACTAACGTAGATGGCGTTGACGACGATATTGATGCAAAGCCTTTTCTAAGAATGGCTTCAACTCAGAAGAGATATAAAATGCATAAATACCAGCACCTGTATTTCTGGTTCTTCTATTGCTGGCTGCATGCCTTCTGGATCTTCTTTTCTGATTACAAAAAATACTTTACCAAGAAAATCGGTGATATTCCTTTGAAGAAAATGAGCTTTAAAGATCATTTTTACTTCTGGTTCCACAAAGTGCTTAGCTATTGTATGTTCCTGGTTGTTCCTTCAATTACTGTTGGTGTAGTGCCTGCAATTGTTGGCTTCATGACGGCAACACTTGCCGGTGGTTTTATCCTGAGCATCGTGTTTCAGCTGGCACACACTGTTGAACACACCTCTTTCCCAATGCCGGATGTTGTTACCGGAAAGCTGGAAGACGAGTGGGCTGTTCACCAGTTAAAAACAACGGCGAACTTCGCAACAAAAAATAAAGCGATCTCCTGGTATGTTGGCGGTTTGAACTTCCAGGTTGAGCACCACCTGTTCCCAAAAATTTCTCACATACATTATCCTGCAATCAGCAAGATCATCAAGAAAGCTTGTGAGGAATACAATGTGACTTATATCGAATACAAATACATGACCACTGCAGTTGCGTCTCATATTGCATTCCTGAAAGAAATGGGAAAAGCGTAGGGAATGTGCGAATGAATTGATGTGCAGATATGCAAATGGCATAAAAGAAAAGCCGGTTGATTAAAAGGTCAGCCGGTTTTTTTTTAGAATGAGTCCTACACTTTAAAAGTGTAGGACTCATTCTAAAAAGTATCTACAACATTAATGTGAAACAAACTTTAATCCGACAATAGATCCTATCAACGCTGCAATAAAGAATATGCGCCAGAAGTCGACCGGCTCTTTAAAGAAAATAATGCCTATGATAACGGTTCCGACGGCGCCGATACCTGTCCATACTGCATAAGCTGTACCCATGGGTAACGTTTGTGTTGCTTTATAAAGAAGAAGCATACTTACAGAAAGGCTTACAAAAAAGCCAATGATCCATAACATAGATGCGGTTCCGTTAGTTTCTTTTGCTTTGCCGAGACATGTAGTAAATCCTACTTCAAATAAACCTGCAATAATTAAAATGATCCAGTTCATATCTTAAATTGAGCTTGCAAAGTTGGTATATAGCAAGCACTTATTTTTTTACATAGGATAAAAAAGCGGTTGGCTGTCAGCTATTAGCTATCAGCAATTAGCCTGTGTGGGGATAGATTCGTAATAGCAGGCAGGCGGAAGTTGCTAGTCTGGTATTGATACTTGGATGGCGTTTAACAAATCCGTCATTGGTAGCTCTGAGTAACTAATTGTTGATAGTACTTAATAGCAGTTACTATTACACGGAGAAATACAGGAGGAGACAAGGAGTTGCACCGAGTTTTTGCGGCATCGTTACCTCGACGGGTAATTTGGTTAAGTACAATCATAAAGAGGGGCAGTACGCTTTTTTTCGGTAGCCCGTAGGGCTTAAAGTTCAATAGAAGTCCTAACATGCAAGGTCCTTATTGTCCGTAGGACATAAACCGATTTATTTGGTTAAAGCCCTAACGGGCTATTAGGTTCTCGATTCGATCATTTCTATTGAACTTAATTCCCTACCGGAAAAATTGCAACTTTTATAAAATCTGCGATTGGCTCTATAGGAGAAATCTCCCGGATATCTATTTGGATGCGATATTTTATGACGTTTGAATTAACTACTTTATTAAGGAATATCATGCTTGAGCTGATAGCTAATAGCTCACAGCTAACAGCTATTTCTGCTGCCTGATCCTACTCAGCGAAACCTGTGTTATTCCGAGATAGGATGCCACATAGCCAAGTTGCACGCGCTGAATAAGATGCGGAGTTGTATCCAACAATTCCTGGTAACGCTCTGTAGCTGATTTTGACTGGCGCGTTATAAACCGTTCTTCGGTTTTGATCAATTCCTGTTCGGCTAGTTTACGGCCCCAGTTTGCGAGGGCGATATCGTGATTAAAAAGTTCCTGCAAGTCTTCTCCTTTCAGCTTATACAAAATAGCATTTTCAAGCAATTCGACGCTTTCGTAACCGGGTTTATTATAAACGTATCCGTTGTAAGAAAGTACGATATCACCTTCAAACCCAAACCAGAAAGTCAGTTCAGATTCTTCGGTGTTGCAGTAAGCCCGTGCCGCGCCTTGCTCGATAAAGTAAATGTCTGTTTCTATCTTTCCCTCTTTAAAAAGAATGCGCCCCTTTTCCATTTGAACACGTTCAAGCATATGTGTCAACTTCGACAAGGACTTGACAGGCAGATGATGCAGGCTTGATATTTTCTTTAAAACGATATCCAACGGGCTTGATTTATTATCAAAAATAAAAAATGAAATAGATAAAGTAAATAATGTCAAAGAATTGAGTGCTTTCAGGACGTCAATTCGCGAATTGCCTTTAGACGCTTATTAATGCCAGATGTTCTACCTTTAGCTTAACATGAATTTCCAGGAATGATTAAAATGCTGTTATGCAACAAACAAAATGGTTTAGCAGGACTTTTGATTTTACGACTACACAGAATATTTTCCCTTCAATTATTGAACGTTTAGCCGGAACACCAGCCAGGCTGGAAGAAAAATTGAAATCAACCCCTGCAGATATTTTATCTGTAAGGATAGATGGCACCTGGACTATTAAAGAAAATATAGGGCATCTTACAGATCTTGAACCGCTCTGGCAGGGAAGACTTGAAGACATTTTGAATGGAGAGACTGAGTTGAGACCAACCGATCTCCAAAATACGGCAACATCAGAAGCCAATCACGATGCGGTTGCAATTGAAGTTCTGCTCAGTAATTTCAGAAATGCCAGGATGAAAACAATTCAGCTCCTCAATAATCTCGATGAAAAAGCCATTTTCAAATCTGCACTTCATCCGCGGCTAAAGACACCAATGAGAACTATGGATCTGTTCCTGTTTGTGGCTGAACACGATGATCACCATCTTTCACGTATGACTGAGCTTGCGAAGATTATTAATCACCAGTGAGTTCACCAGCTATTCTATCGTTACCGGTTTACCAAGGTATTTTGGCGATTTTCCGAATATGTAATCTGAGAATACCTTAACTCGTGCTAGTTTTTCGCGTATTTGTGTTTTTAGTCCCCATGTTCCCGCAACATCTTTCGCATTAAATGCAATAGCATTGATGTTTTCTTTTGAGGCAATATACAAAGCGCGTTCGTTGTGAAATGGCTGGGAAATAATCGTTACATCATGTTGGCCAAAAATCTCCCTCAACCTGACTATTGAATCAAATGTTCTAAATCCAGCAAAGTCTTCGTATATCAACGTAGAATCAATTCCCGCCTGGATCAGATCCGTTCGCATTAAGTCCGGCTCATTATAATCATTGCGGCCGTTATCACCACTAACAATAATGTACTTTATTTTTTGATGTCTAAGTAAATCGACCGCTGCATTTATGCGGTAAATGTAATATGGATTCAGGTTTCCGTTAGAAAGAAACTTGGCAGTCCCCAGTAATATTCCTGTTTTGTGAAAAGGGATCTTGTTGACATCTGTATATATTTTTCCTTCAGCGTTGCGTTTGATTTTTCTATCGCAGATGAAGATTGCAGTGAAAATCATGATCGCAAGAGACAAAATAATTTTCCATCCAGCTTTAAAAGTTAATAGGGGTTGGAAGACTTTCATAAGTAAGTTTTTAAGGATGTTATAGCGATCAGATTTGCTTGATTAAGACATAATCATCCATAACATAACCGTTACCAATATCCAGGATCATATTTTCCAACACCGTAAATCCATGCTTCAGGTAATAGGTGTACGCGGGATTGTTCTTATTTACATTTAATACAAGCTCAGTTGCGCCGTTTGTTTTAGCCACATCTACAACAGCTTCGGACAATGCTTTTCCCGCGCCGGAACGTTGAATAGTTGGCAAAACATATAATTTATGCAGCTTCCAGCGTTGAGGCGACAATGATGAATAAGGGCTGCATCCGGCAAATCCAATCGGTTTGTCCTCTTGTTCCGCAATAAAAAAGTGATGGTCGCCAGACATTTGCTCAGTCAACGTTTGTGTGTTATACATCAAATTCAGCATATAATCGATCTGCTCCTGCGAAATAATTCCGCTATAAGTATCCGGCCATGTATCTTTTGCTATCTGTTGAATAGCCGGTATATCATCTGTTGTTGCTTTTCTGATCTTCATATTACTTGCTATTTATGATGTAGTATTTTTTTTGTAAGCCAATGACTTAAAAATGCACTTCCTGCTCCTATGGCTGCTCCACCTAAAACATCTGTCGGGTAATGTGCACCGAGATATAAACGGGAATATCCTACACCTGCTGCCCACACATAAGCAGGCACTACTATGTACCATTTTTTATATTGAAGTGATAAACTGGTAGCTGTTGCAAAAGCCATTGTAGTGTGTCCTGAAGGAAAGGACTTTCCATCCTCATATTGATACGGGTAGATGTCCGGATACTTCTGATAGGGGCGGGGCCTGTTAATTGCAACCTTTAATCCTTCTGTCACCACGGCAGCTATCGCCAGGCTGCCAACCATTTCATATGCCTTAAACTGCGTTTCTTTGTCCTTTTTTATCGTACCCGCTATCCACAAACCCACAGGAACGCCCACACTTACAGGATATGCCGAGGCTGATGCGCCCTTCCATACAAATGAATTTGGGTTTTGAGGATTGATACTTTTCAACAAGTCTACATCCCAGTTCTGCGCGCGTAAAAATCCGAAGCTAAACAAAAAGCATCCCGTTAGAAGGATGCTTTTCAAGGTTGTTCCTATCATTAGTTATACGTTATAAGTTTTACGTTGACGTTATAAGTTATAAGTTATACGTTATACGTTGATCGAATTGTAGATTGTGTTGTAGTGTTTTACTATTCGGAGAAAATACCATTTCCTTTAATAAAGAAAAACGTATAACGTAACACGTATAACTTACAACTCCTCCCTCGCTTCAATAAACGTATCACGTATAACTTACAACTTATTACTTCTCTACAATGTACTAAGGCTTTCTTCTATCGTCCTGATCCTCGCCTGAGCATCCGCTTGTTTCTTTTTCTCCAGCTCAACAATTTCAGGTTTAGCGTTCTGAACAAATCTGTCGTTGCTTAATTTTTTCAGTACACTGTCAAGGAATTTCTGTTGATATTCCAGTTCTTTCGTCAACTCCTCTTTTAATGCAACTGTATCAACTTCTTTTTCAGTCTTGATAAAGAATTTATCTTTTTCAAGCGTAACCACGATTGTATTCGCAACTGCTTCCTGTGTATAAGAGATATTATCTGCATTTACCTGTTTAGCCAGGATATCGCTAATGGCCTTATACATATCTGTTGCTTCAGACTGAATATGCAGCTCGATACTTTCTTTAGGTTTGATCTGATTTTTGTTTCTTGCATCACGAATGGCAGAAATTACATTCTTCAGTAATTCCCCCTCCGTTAGTACAGTTTTGTCAGAAGATCCGATTGTATCAAATTGTTTTATACAGATGTCGTCTGCTCTTTCCTGCAACAGGTGATAGATCTCTTCTGTAATAAACGGCATATAAGGGTGGAGCAATTGCATCAATTGTTCAAAGAAGTAAATCGTTTTCTGAAAAACTGCAGCTTCAACCGGTTGCTCAAAACCAGGCTTAACCCACTCAAGGTACCAACTGCAGAAATCATCCCAGATCAGTGAGTAAATTGTTTTCAATGCCTCACTCAAGCGGAACTGGCTCATCAGGCTGTCAACCTGCGCGCGCGCCTCCTGAAGGCGATTGTCGAACCAATTGATCGCAAAGTTGGAAGTTGATGCTACCTCTTGTGAACCGTCTGCAACTCTTGCCCCCCACATTTTAACCAGCTTCAATGCATTCCACAGCTTGTTATTGAAATTGCGTCCCTGTTCCAGAGAAGCTTCATCAAACAACAGATCATTTCCGGCAGGGGAAGAGATCATAATGCCGAAACGAACAGCATCTGCACCATATTTATCAATCAGCATAAGCAGGTCGGGAGAGTTACCCAGCTGCTTACTCATTTTTCTGCCCAGTTTATCACGCACCATTCCGGTGAAGTACACATCACTAAAAGGCTTTTCTTTCTTGAATTCAAAGCCCGCCATAATCATGCGTGCGACCCAGAAGAAAATAATATCCTGTCCTGTTACCAATACAGAAGTAGGGTAGTAGTAGTTGAAGTCTTCATTATCCGGCTCTGTAATTCCGTTGAAAACTTCCATTGGCCACAACCAGGAGGAAAACCAGGTATCCAATACGTCTTCGTCCTGCCTGAGTGTTCCGCCGTTTTTATTTAATTTCTGCGCTTCTTCTGCAGTTTCGGCAACATAACAATTACCTTGTTCATCATACCACGCGGGAATACGCTGTCCCCACCACAGCTGACGGCTGATACACCAGTCTTTTACATTTTCCAGCCAGTATTTATAAGTAGCCAAAAACTTATCGCCCGGGTGAATTCTGATATCTCCATCTACCACAGCTCTAAGCGCGGGCTCAGCAAGCTCTTTCATTTTCAAAAACCATTGTGTAGAAATGCGGGGTTCTACTACGGTATCCGGATTGCGCTGGCTGTACCCTAAACGTGTACTGTATTCTTCTTCTTTAACTAAAAGACCTTCTTCTTTCAGCTGAGCGATGGCTTTTTTACGCGCAACAAATCTGTCAAGTCCAACAAAAACTTGCGCAGCTTCACTTAGTGTACCATCCTCATTCAATGTATCAATTACTTCAAGGTTGTGCTTAAGACCAAGATTGTAGTCATTTATGTCGTGTGCAGGCGTAACTTTCAAAGCACCTGTACCGAATTCTTTATCTACATACTCATCAAAAATAACAGGCACAGATCTGTTCACTAAAGGAACGATCACTCTTTTACCAGCGAGGTGAGCATATCTTTCGTCTGTCGGGTTAACGCAAATCGCTGTATCACCCATAATTGTTTCAGGGCGCTGCGTTGCAATAACAATAAATTCGTCTGAACCTTCTACCCGGTATTTTACATGATATAATTTCCCCTGCAATTCTTTATACTCAACTTCTTCATCACTTAAAGCTGTTTTGGCAGCAGGATCCCAGTTGATCATTCTCGCACCGCGATAGATCAAACCTTTATTATATAGTTCAGTAAAGACTTTCATTACAGCTTTATAGTAATGATCATCCATTGTAAAGCTTACTCTGTCCCAATCCACACTACAGCCAAGGCGTTCGATCTGGTTGTAGATGATATTGCCATATTTTTCTTTCCATTCAAATGCGTATCCAAGAAATTCTTCGCGTGTAAGGTCAGCTTTCTTAATTCCTTTTTCCTTTTCCAGCATATGCACCACTTTCGCCTCTGTTGCAATAGAAGCGTGGTCACTACCGGGAACCCAGCAAGCGTTAAAGCCACTCATGCGTGCCTTTCTAACAAGAATATCCTGCACTGTTTCGTTCAAAGTGTGACCAAGGTGCAAAACGCCGGTGACGTTAGGCGGAGGGATAACGACCGTGAAGGCTTTACGGCCGTCCGGTTTGCTGTTGAAGTATTTTTTATCCGACCAATGGCGCGTCCACTTTTGTTCAATTAACGCAGGTTCAAAATTTTTACTCAGTTCCATATAGTAATTTCTAAAAAAGCCTTTTTATTAGGGCTGCAAAGGTACGAATTCCGGCGCACGTATGGAGATTTTCGCGTAAGCATTTCAGGCGGGATATATTTCACGCGGCGGGCGCAAAGAAGCAGCGCCGTTGCTCCGTAGCGATCGCCGCGAGAAAAAAATCTTATTTCTCGCAGCGGACGCAGAGAAGCGGCGAAGCAGCGGAACTTACGCAGCGCCGTTGCTCCGTAGCGGTCGCCGCGAGAAAAAAATCTTATTTCACGCAGCGGGCGCAAAGAAGCAGCGACGCAACGGGAATTTCACACGGCGCCGTTGCCCCGTTGCGGTCGCCGCGAGAAATCAAGGCACAAAAAAAACCTTTCCAAAGGAAAGGCATTAAATATTATAACCCTGGTTTAATTCTATTGAAGAAGCATCCTTGCATCCCAGTTGCTTATGCCAGACAGTTTACCGGCAGCAGAAGCTGGTTGTCCGTTATCCTCATCCATGCTTTTTTGACATTTCATTTCTTCAGCGCTTTTTTCGGAAAAAATGCAAACCGACTTCTTCACTTTCTCGCGTGCTTTACTAAGCAAGCCATATCCTCTTGTGCAACTTGCAAAAAGGAAAATTAATGCGATTAAAGGTAATAGTTTGGTCATACAGCAGAAAAATTGGAAGGTGTAAAGGTAGTGTTAATCCGAAAATGTGATTGTTAAATAAAAATTATAGTTGAAACACCCAGAATTATGGCGGTGCTGTATATTTTTTTGGCATTCAATTCATATTTATATTTTAACTAACGGATGTTCTCAATTTGCCTATTCATACAGATAGCTTATCTTAGCGACCCAAAAATTTATAACCTTCCTAAAAACAGTAGAAAATGGCAAAATATAAAGCCGGTGTCCTATTTGGCGACGAGCTGGAAGCACTGTACAACGATGCAAAAGAGAACAAATTCGCAATGCCCGCGGTAAACGTAACAGGTACTGACTCTGTTAACGCGGTTTTAGAAACAGCAGCAAAGGTTAACTCACCGGTAATTATTCAGTTTAGTAACGGTGGTGCACAATTCTTTGCAGGAAAGGGCATGCCGAACGACAATCTTCAGGCAAATATCATTGGTGCGGTAAGCGGCGCTCAGCACGTTCATAATGTTGCAAAATATTATGGTGTTCCCGTTGTTCTTCATACGGATCACGCGGCAAAAAAATGGTTGCCATGGATCGATGGTCTGTTGACTGCAGGTGAAGAATTTAAGGCGAAAAACGGACAGCCTTTATTCAGTTCTCACATGCTTGATCTTAGTGAAGAACCTCTGCATGAAAACATCGAGATCTCAGCTAACTATTTCAAACGCATCAACGCTTTAGGCATGAGCATTGAAATCGAACTGGGTGTTACAGGTGGTGAAGAAGATGGTGTTGACAACTCAGACGTAGAAAATTCTAAATTATATACTCAGCCACAGGATGTAGCTGAAGCGTACGATGCTTTATCTGCAATCGGTTCACGTTTCACCATCGCGGCCTCTTTCGGTAACGTACACGGTGTATACAGCCCGGGTAATGTTCAGCTAAGACCAGAAATTTTGAAAAACAGCCAGATCTATCTTGCTGAGAAATTGGGATTAGCTGCAGGCTCTAAACCATTGTACTTTGTATTCCATGGTGGTAGCGGTTCTGCAAAAGAGCAGATCAATGAAACACTTGATTATGGTGTAATTAAAATGAACATTGATACAGATATGCAATGGGCATTCTGGGAAGGTGTTCTTAATTTCTACAAAAAGAACGAAGGCTATCTGCAAACACAATTAGGTAATCCTGAAGGTGCAGATAAACCAAATAAGAAATACTACGATCCACGCGTTTGGTTAAGAAAAGGCGAAGAAAATTTCGTTAAGAGATTGGAAGAAGCTTTTGCTGATCTGAATTGTATCAATAAGAATTAGGCGTAAGGTTTAAGGTATCAGGTATCAGGTTTGGAACCTGTTTACTTAATCTGATAGAACTTAAGTCTCCGCATTAAATAGTAGAAAAAAAGAGGAACGATTGTTCCTCTTTTTTGTTTGTATTTCGTCAGTCAGGCATTCGCACCAGTTTTTACTTTTTACTTTTGAATTTTTACTTCATCTCACTAATACAATTTATTTCACGAATCAACTCCTCAAAATAAGTCGGGGCATTAAGCAGCCTCGAACCGTACCAGCTAAACATTTCACCGTCCACAAGCATCACCTGTACTTCAGGCATGTAGCGTTTAATTTCTTCGATATGTTTTTCTTTGAAAGGATAGGGTTCGCTTGAAAGAAAAACAATTCCGGGACGCGCTGCAATCATTTTCTCAATATTTATTTCTGGATAGCGGTTGTGGTTTGCAAATACATTTACAAAACCACACTTTGAAAGGAGATTGCTGATGAAGGTATCTCCACCAATAGTCATGTATGGGTTTCGCCAGATCAGGTAACAAACCCTGAATTGAACGGAAGAAGGAGTGAAGCTGTTAAACCTTTCGCTGATCTGTTGTGCAATTGCTTTTGCCTCTGACTCCTTGCCGGTAAGTATACCGATCTGCTCAATCATATCAAGCGATTGTTCAAGTCTGTTGATATCGCTGATCCATACCGGCGCAATCTTTTCCAGTTCTTCAATTTGCGACTTTGTATTTTCCTCTTTATTGGCGATAATTAAATCCGGCTGTAATGCTTTTACGGCATCAATATTTACTGTCTTGGTTCCGCCGATTCTTTTTTTTGTTGAGTGCCATTCTTTTGGATGAATACAAAAACGTGTAATGCCGATTACTTCTTCATTCAATCCGAGGTGAAAAAGCAGTTCTGTCTGAGAAGGCACAATGGAAACAATGCGTTGTGCAGGTGCTTGTAGTTGCACTTTTCTGTTTAGCTGATCAATAATATTTACCATGACCGTCCTGGTTTTATTCAAGGATTTTGGTTTATCAGCCACATCTTACAGTGGCATTCCCGGTACCGAAAATAATTCATATATATTGAAGAAAAAACGGATTTAGCAGACAATTTATCGCATCTCATCTCACCATAACAAATTGATAACATCATGCTGAATAGTATTGCATCCCAATAACTATGGATCTATTTATGAAGAAAAAAAGTTTTACACTATTACTTGCTGCATGTTTTTTTTGTTATTTGTCAGCAAACGCTCAGACAACTTTCCACCTTGGTGTTAAAGGTGACATCGATCTCACAAACATTTCAGGAAATGGCATGAGTAAGTCTCTGCAGACGGATTATGAAGCCGGTGTTTTTGGCGAAATCAATTTTGGACAAAAATGGGGGATTCAACCCGAAGTAATGTACTCAAGGCGGGATGCAAAGATTTCAGACGACTTTTCAAAATACTACATTAACCAGGCATCCATAGATTACAAAAATACTGTTAAGCTCAACTATATTGTTGTTCCCATCATGGCTAAATACAATATTTCAAAACTGTTCACCGTTAATCTTGGGCCGCAATTCGGATTTAAGATGTATGACGATGAAGATCTTTTGAAATCCGGAAAGCCGGCATTTAAAGATCTTGATTTTGGTGTGGCTGGCGGCTTAACACTCAACGTCTCGGAATCATTTAAATTTTATGCAAGATATTATCAGGGGTTATCTAACATCAACAATATAGATGACAGGTATAGCTGGAAAACAAAGCAGATTCAGATAGGTGTTGCAGTAAGAGTCCTGTAAAATGTACGATGTTGGATGCCCGCCCGTACCGACGGCACGTTCGGGCGGGTACGCTTTTCGATGTATAATGCCAATGGCCACATTATGTGAAGAGAAATATTAACAGAGCAAAGTTATCAACGATACTATTTACGGCATGATTATAGAAGCACAGCGCGCATGATTTTGCAATTTGATTTGAACATAAAGTATAAAATCCACGAAAGCCTTGATAAATGCCTGCTGATAATTGTGATTGGTTCACAGGGGGAAAATTATTAGCAGGCGAAGGCTTTATTTCCTTGAATAAAATTTTAAGTCCCGTTCCGGTGGATCGATTGTTTGGACGCAATAACTGACCTGCCGGGCGGGCAACTAACTTGAGGAAGGTGAATGGTGAAATAGTGAATGGTGAATAGTCAATAGTGAAAAGTGCAGCGGGCTTACTTTTACCATCTCAGTGCCATCTCGGTGGCTTCTCTGTGAAACTCTGTGTAACCTTTCTATCTCCTTATAGTCATTTTTAATCGTCAATTTTCAACTCTCCATTTCATTCGCACATCTGCATATTTACTCATTCGCACATTAAATCTTCTTGTCTCTCCACTTATTACTCTTCAAATAAAGAAACGAAGGCACGAATAATACGATCCAATACAACCATTCAGAAGCCCATCCAATAACTATAGATAGTTTGAAATACTCCAGCGTGAAGTATACATAAATACAATAAACAACAATGGCAATTGTTTCAGTTACCAGGTTTCTCTTACTATTGCCTGTGCCAACCACCGCATTTAGCCACACGGTTGATACAGACTGCATTACAAGCGCGAGTGAAACTACCCGCACCACTGGAATTCCTGCCTGAATAAAATCCTCGTTTTGTCCATAAACCTGCAGCAGGATATCAGGCTTGAGATTAAGCAATACAAAAATGATCAATGCAAACCCCACACTTAGCTTCATGATTTTGATGATGAGTTCAATTACTTTATCCTGCAGGCCCTGACCAATAATGTTACTCACCATCATATTACTTGTCGCAGCAAACGACCAGGAGATACAACCAAACAATCCAAAAATATTACGCATGGTGTTGGATATCGCCAGATCTCTGTCGCCATGATGTTCTATCAGAATATAAAAGAATTCCCAGCTCACAATACTGATGGCATATTGCATGATGAGCGGAGAAGACTGCACCAGTATGAGTTTTATATTAGCTGCATTGTACTTTATGTTCGAGAATAAAGCTATGCGTCCTGTGACACCTTTCCAGTGCATTACGGCAAAGGTTACAAACAACCCGGTTGCTTCTGCTATAATAGAGGCTATTGCGGCACCATTAAAGCCCATGATTGGCAGGCCGAAATTGCCATAAATGAAACCATAATCAAGAACGATGTTGGATATAGTTTCTGCAAGCGTTCCATACACCAGGTATTTGCTTTGATTTATACCAACCAGCAAAGCATTGCGCATTTGATAGATATACAGAAAAGGAAGTCCCCAGATCCTGATCTTAAGAAAGTGGACGGCCATATCCACATGCTCCTTCTGATGAAGCGACAATCTAAAAATAGCCGGAGCAATTAAATAAGTAATCAAAATACTCATAGCCGCCAGTATCAACGAGATGCGGACACCCTGGTTAAAAAGACTGCCAATCTCTGAAACACGGTTCTCGCCCGCGCGACGCGCGATCAACGCTTGAAGTCCGTTATTTAAACCTTGTCCTATTACCGCAAACACCAAATAGAAAACGCCGGTAATGCCTGCTACACCCAGTGTTTGCTCCCCTAAACGGGAAAGGAAAATGTTATTGGTGATGAAATTGATCTGCGGAATTAATATGGAAACAGCAATAGGCATGGCGATCATCAGGATCTGCCTGTTGCTGGTGTTTACCTGTAATTGTAATGCTTTAGCTCTCTCTGCCATAGGACGCGCAAAGTTAATCTAATGTGCGAATGTGCAAGTGTGCGAATATGCGAATTAGCGAATGTGCGTATGTGCAAATGCGCCGGCAACTTAGGGGGCAAAATCCCGCATGTTGCGATAGCTCAAAGCTAAGAGCTGAAAGCTGATAGCTGACAGCTCTCAGACATTTTCCTCTTTTCCGCTGGCGATGCTTCGATAAATAGCTTCCACAATCTTTATATCCTGCAATCCCATTTCGCCGGGAACGATGGTTGGCTTTTTCTGCACGATGCAATTGGCGAAGTCGTCCATTTGTGCAGCCTGCTGATTTATTTGAGGGAAATCCATTTTCCCCTTGCTTGTAGCGCCGGCCATTCCGCCATACCGATATGCTTCGGACAATTCGAACCAGCCATTTTCTGCATCGGCGCGCAAGTTATTGTCATTGGCATTGTAGCTTGATTTGCAGCGGGCAATAGCCCCACTGGGAAATTTCATTTCCCAATAAACAGTTTCATCCACTTCTTTAAACAATTCCGGTCGTAATTTTTCTTCCCTTGCCTTTACCGTCAGCGGTTCTTCGCCGGTAGTATATCGCACGCCCTGGATGCAGTACACACCCATATCCATCAAACCGCCACCACCGGCCAGCGCTTTTTTCAGACGCCATGCGTTTGGATCACCACCATAGACAAAGCCATTTTTGGCGTCCAGCTTTTGAATTTTTCCAAACACTTTTTGCTGCCCCAGCCGCATCATTTCCATATTGTAAGGCTCAAAATGCAGGCGGTAACCGATGGATAACATTTTACCGGCATTTTTGCAGGCATCGATCATCTCCTGACAGTCAGCAGAACTTACAGCCATGGGCTTTTCGCAAATCACATGTTTGCCCGCCTTTGCCGCACGGATTGTATATTCCTTGTGCATGGCGACTGGCAGCACAACGTATACTATATCTATATCCGGATTGTCAGCGATCTTATCGAAAGTTTCATAGTTGTAAATATTTTTCTGGGGAATATTATACTTATCCGACCAGATCTTTTCTTTCGCCGGTGTGCCGGTAACAATGCCGGCCAGGTAGCAATTCTTCGTTTGCTGCAATGCCGGAGCCAACTGTCCGCCCGCATAGCCGCCAAGTCCGACCAGTGCTATTCCCAGTCCATTTTTCTTTTGCGACGTTGCACCGGCGCATGATGCCAGTGAAGACAGGGCAGGAGCGAGGCTCAAACTACCCAATGAAAGATCGCGAATAAACCTGCGGCGTGATTTGCTGGTTTGCATAGCACTGTGTTTAGAAGTGAATGAGTTATTAAGATACTGCGAATTTGTGTAATTAGGAAAGCTTAAAGCCCAAAGCTAAAAGCTTAGAACTGGTTGTACGTTGTAAGTTTTACGTTATACGTTTATTTGAGGGAAGCTGAAAGCCCAAAGCTTAGAACTGGTTGTATGTTGTAAGTTTTACGTTATACGTTTATTTGAGGGAAGCTTAAAGCCCAAAGCCTAAAGCTTAAAACTGGTTGTACGTTGTAAGTTTTACGTTACACGTTTATTAGAGGGAAGCTTAAAGCCCAAAGCCTAAAGCTTAGAACTGGTTGCACGTTTTATATTACACTTCCATTATACGAGGGAGGATGGGGCATAAGGCTTAGATAGGTTGAACCCAGATCATCGGGTTATTCAGGGCAAGCCTGAATCTCGCCCAGAATAATTTCTTATAAATTTAATTTCTCGAAGGAACAACTTTTACCATCTTCTTGCATTCTCACACCTCTTACGATCTTGCTGTCTTACACGTCTTACGATCTTACTGTCTTACGGTCTTAAAAAAGTTGCCTCTTGTACATCTGTACTGCATTCTCATATCCTAAATAAATGGCATCACAAACGAGGGCATGGCCGATGGACACTTCATCCAGGTGTGGGATATGTTGTTTGAAGTATTTCAGGTTGTGAAGATCGAGATCATGACCGGCGTTAAGCCCGAGGCCAAGTTCTTTTGCCTTCTGTGCCGCAGCTACATAAGGAGCAATCGCTTGCTCTTTATTTACCAGGAAATTTCTTGCATAACCTTCCGTGTATAATTCAATTCGGTCGGTGCCTGTTGTTGAAGCGGCTTCAACCATCTCAACAATCGGATCAACAAAAATACTTACGCGAATTGCTGCGTTTTTAAAAACTGCGATGATATCTTTTAAATATTGCTGGTGGTCAATAGTGTTCCAGCCATGATCGCTGGTAAGCTGATTTAATGCGTCCGGCACAAGTGTGACCTGATCAGGTTTTACTTCCAGCACCAGGTCAACAAACTTCTGTTCACTGCAATTTCCTTCTATGTTGAATTCTGTTCTGACAACTTTTTTGATCTCCCGCACATCATTGTAGCGGATATGCCGTTCGTCCGGTCTCGGGTGAACAGTAACGCCATCCGCACCAAACAACTCGGCATCAACCGCAGCCTTTACAACATTCGGATTGTCGCCGCCACGGCTATTTCTCAACGTAGCAAACTTGTTTATATTAACTGATAATTTGGTCATATTGTAGTGAATAGTGAATGGTCAATAGTGAAAAGTGAATCTTTTTAAGTACGATTTACGAAGTACGAGGTACGAAGTACCTATGTGCCACATCTTTCTGTTTTCTTATCATTTAAAAAATTGGAGAGATCAATGGGATGGCTAATCAATTATCCCCGGCATGAAACCTGAATCTGATACCTTATGCCTCAAACCTTACGCCTCATACCTGACACCTGAAACCTGATACCTCACACCTCTCAATCAAACAAATCCGAAGACAAATACCTGTCGCCCCGGTCGCAAATAATGCAGACGATCACACCTTTGTCTAACTCTTTTGCCAGTTCAGTGGCTGCAAAAACCGCACCGCCGCTACTCATTCCTGCAAAAACGGCTTCTTCGCGAGCAAGTCTTTTGGTCATGGTGCGTGCATCCTGCTCGTCCACTTCCATTACCCGGTCAACACGATTTCTGTCGAAAATCTTGGGCAGGTAGGCTTCGGGCCATTTGCGGATGCCCGGGATCCTGGAACCGTCGGTTGGTTGGCAACCTACGATCTGGATATCCGGATTTTTTTCCTTCAGAAATCTTGATACGCCCATTATGGTGCCGGTGGTGCCCATTGCAGAAACAAAGTGCGTAACCCTGCCGTGCGTGTCGTTCCATATTTCAGGTCCGGTTGTCCGGTAATGCATCCAGAAATTATCTTCATTGCCAAACTGGTTCAGCATCAGGTAGCCGCCTTTTGCAACTTGCTCGTTGGCATAGTCAATTGCGCCTTCCATAGATTGTTCCTTTGGCGTAAGGATCACTTTCGCGCCAAAAGCCTCCATGGTCAGAACTCTTTCGCGGGTAGAATCTTCCGGCATCACCAGCTCAATTTCCACCCCGAACAAACTGGCTATCATCGCAAGCGCAATACCCGTGTTGCCGCTTGTTGCCTCAATCAATTTAATACCAGGCTTCAGTTCACCTCTGTCCAGCGCCCCCTTAATCATTCCATACGCCGCGCGGTCTTTCACGCTTCCCCCCGGGTTGTTCCCTTCCAGCTTCGCGTAAATAGTCACGTTTTTATTCGTAGGAATGTTCTTTAACTGAACGATAGGAGTGTTTCCAACAAGATCCAAAATGCCCGCCATAATTAATCTTTGTTTGTTAGCATTATGCAAGTTCACGTATTTATGCAAAAAAATAAAATCCACTCGAATAAATTCCGGAAAAAACAAACCGATTTCCGGCCTTTTACTTTTGGCTAAAACGTTTTTCTAGTTATATTTGGGCTTCATTATCATTTCTGATTTCAAATAATAAACTTCATGAGCACTTGCTGTCATATCCCCGGTTTATTGAAGAAACTGGTTTGTGCTGCTTCCGTATCATTCGTTATGAACGTTGCAAACAGCCAATGGGTTAATAAAGTTTCAGATCCGGTTGAGTGGATCAACCCGCTAATGGGTACAGACTCCAAAGGTAGTCTGTCTAATGGTAATACCTATCCGTCAATTGCAACACCATGGGGCATGAACTTTTGGTCGCCACAAACCGGCAATATGGGCAATGGCTGGATGTACCAGTACAGTGCCGATAAAATTCGCGGCTTCAAACAAACGCACCAGCCTTCACCATGGATGAATGACTACGGACAGTTTTCCATTATGCCGGTAACCAAACACCTGGCACTTGATGAAAATGGCCGTGCAAGCTGGTTTACACATAAGGCAGAGGTTGTAAAACCATATTATTATAGTGTGTACCTGGCTGACCATGACGTTACCACTGAAATAACGCCTACAGAAAGAGCGGCGCAATTCCGTTTTACATTCCCTTCAACTGACAGCTCTTTTATTATACTGGACGCATTTAACAAAGGTTCGTATGTAAAGATTATTCCTGCAGAAAAAAAGATAGTTGGTTACAGTACCAGGAACAGCGGCGGCGTACCCACCAATTTTAAGAACTTTTTTGTAGCCTATTTTGATAAGGCTTTTACCACATCTTCTACCTGGACCGATTATAAGCTCACTGATAAGTTAGAAACTTCAGCAGACCATGCCGGGGCGGTAATCGGGTTTAAGACTTCAAAAGGCGAAAAGGTTACCATGCGGATCTCTTCATCTTTCATCAGCATCGAACAGGCTGAATTGAACCTTACAAGGGAGCTTGCGAATGACAACTTTGAAACCACCTGCAAAAAAGCAAAAGATACATGGAACAAAGTGCTAAGCCGTGTAAGTATAGAAGGTGGCACGATCGATCAGATCCGCACATTCTATTCCTGCTTCTACCGCACATTGTTCTTCCCTAACAAATTGTATGAGATTGATGCCCAGAATAAAATTGTGCACTACAGTCCATATAACGGACAGGTATTGCCGGGATATATGTACGCCGGAACCGGCTTCTGGGATACATTCCGTGCATTGTATCCGCTATTGAACCTGTTGTATCCTTCTGTAAACAAAGAAATGCAGGAAGGTTTGATCAATGATTATAAAGAAGGGGGCTTTTTGCCTGAATGGTCAAGCCCCGGTTATAGAAGTGTAATGGTCGGTAATAACTCTGCATCAGTTGTGAGTGATGCATACATTAAAGGCATGCGCGGTTATGATATTAATACACTGTATGAAGCATTGAAACATGGTGCTAATAATGAAGGTCCAATCTCTGCAGTTGGTCGTGATGGCGTTAAATACTACAACGAATTGGGCTATGTACCCTATGATGTAAAGATCAACGAGAATGCAGCAAGAACACTTGAATATGCGTACGACGATTTCACCATTTACCAGTTAGGTAAAGCACTGGGTAAACCCCAGGAAGAGCTTGATCTGTATGCAAAACGTAGTCAGAATTATCGCAACCTGTTTGATCCTTCAACCAAATTAATGCGCGGTAAAAATAAAGATGGCAGCTTCCAAACACCGTTCAATCCTTTTAAATGGGGTGATGCATTTACTGAAGGAAACAGCTGGCATTACTCATGGAGCGTTTTTCATGACATCAAAGGACTAATTGGCCTGATGGGCGGAAAGAAAACTTTCACCAGCATGCTTGATTCTGTTTTTGTAATGCCTCCTGTTTTTGACGACAGCTATTACGGAAGTGTTATTCACGAGATCCGCGAAATGCAGATTGCCAACATGGGACAATATGCACACGGTAACCAGCCCATCCAGCACATGATCTATCTGTACAACTATGCGGGCGAACCATGGAAAACGCAATATTGGGTTCGTGAGGCAATGAACCGTTTGTATAAGGCAACACCGGATGGTTACTGTGGTGATGAAGATAACGGACAGACATCTGCATGGTATGTATTTTCTTCCCTGGGATTCTATCCTGTTTGCCCTGCCACGGATCAATATGTGTTAGGCGCACCATTGTTCCAAAAAGCAACTATCAACCTTGAAAATGGCAAACAGTTCGTTATAACTGCAGCTGCAAACAATGCCGACAACCGTTATGTTCAGTCTGCCCAGTTTGCAGGCAAACCATACAATAAAAACTGGATCAGCCATTATGATATCCTGAAAGGTGGCGAGTTTAAAGTGCAAATGAGTGCTACGCCAAATAAAAGCAAGGGAACTGAAGATGCGGCGGCGCCATATTCATTCAGTGACGACCATAAATAAAGGAAAAAGTCAAAATTCAAAAGTAAAAAATCAAAAGCAGTCAGGCTGTTGGATATTCATCGCTTTGAATTTTGACTTTTTAATTTTGACTTCGATTTGCTGCCCGAATTATAAAAACAACAACATGACAATGAGCTTTAAAAAATCACTTGCTGTCGCTTCACTGTTAATCTGCGGCGCAAAAGGTATGGCGCAATCTGAGTGGACAAAAATTGATGAGCGTAAAACCATTTCCAAAGACAGTATTCAGAAGAATGGATATACACTTTTGTTCATTAACCAGGACAGCGGTTTCAATAAAGTGACCGGCCAGAGAATGATTGATGCATTTTTCACTGTTTATCCCAAAGAAGCAGCACGCTTTAATGCAAACACCCTGAAGAAAGTGATCTTTATAGTTGATCCGGCTTATGAGGGGGTTGCAGCAGCGTCTGACGGCATAGTTCGCGTTAACCCAAAATGGATGAAAAATCATCCGGAAGATATAGATGTGGTTACCCATGAAGTGATGCATATTGTTCAGGCTTATCCGGGTGAAAGCGGTCCTGGATGGCTTACAGAAGGCATTGCTGATTATGTACGCTTTACTTTCGGAGTAAATAATGAAGCGGGCAAATGGAAATTGCCTGCCTATGCAACAACGCAGAGCTACGAAAACAGCTATCGCATTACAGCGAGATTCCTCGTTTGGATTGAAAAAAATAAAAGTGCTACAATTGTTGATAAGCTGGATAATGCCATGCGGACAAAAAGCTATACAGACGAGATCTGGAAAAAAGAAACAGGTTCTACGCTGAATGAGTTATGGAAAGCTTATGGGGAAAATCCTGTGATTTAAATTACATATTTACCTGAATAGTACGGCCTGGTAGTCTTGACTATCAGGCTTTTT
Organism: Danxiaibacter flavus; assembly: GCF_041060425.1. Taxonomy (NCBI): domain Bacteria; kingdom Pseudomonadati; phylum Bacteroidota; class Chitinophagia; order Chitinophagales; family Chitinophagaceae; genus Danxiaibacter; species Danxiaibacter flavus. Next base: position 104,294 of record NZ_JAULBC010000003.1, on the reverse strand, counting down.
TGTTGCACTTCTATTCTTTGTGTTTTTTTGCTAAATTCATCAAAGACAAATCAATGTCGATTAATTAAGAGATCCACAGAGCTTTTAAGAATGAAGATCAATCGTCTGATTTTCTTAACTTAAAAAAATGAAATGTGCTCAAAATAAGGTACTTCGTACCCGCCTGAATGGATTCATACGGGCGGGCTTCGTAAATCGTACTTGCGCAAAGTGCGTCATTCCTAACTTTAAAAAAGTGCTATGAAAAAATTGCCTTTATTTGCTGTTGCTTTAATCACATTTATCAGTTATTCTTTCAATAAAATAATGGAACGGAAAATTTATCATTGGCCGGCTAATGTAACGCCGCCTGTAGCGGAAAAGAAACCAAAGGACGTGGGCATGCATGGTGATAAACGTATTGACGATTATTACTGGATGAATGATTATTTTAAAAAAGGCCCCGACAGCACAGAAGTTGTTAACTATCTGAATGCAGAGAATGCTTATGAAGACACCATGATGGGCGGACTAAAAACCTTCAGGGAAGATCTTTTTAAAGAAATGAAAGCGCGCATAAAAGAAAAAGACGAGTCTGTTCCCGTTTTTAAAAATGGCTATTTCTATTATACCCGTACCGATGAAGGAAAACAGTATTATAAATATTGCAGAAAAAAAGGAACGTTGGATGCACCGGAAGAAATGCTTCTGGATGTAGATGCCATGGCTGAGGGCCACAATTATTACTCTGCTGCGGGTTTCAATATTAGTCCGGATAATAAATTACTTGCTTTTGGTGTCGATACGCTTTCCCGCAGGATCTACAATATCTATATTAAAAACCTCGAAACCGGTGAAATTTATGCAGACGAAATACAATTGACATCCGGCGGCTCGGCCTGGGCCAATGACAACAAGACATTATTTTACACAGAAAAAAATCCCGCAACATTATTAACTGAGCGTATTAAAAAACATGTGTTAGGAAGTGACATTTCTAAAGATGTTGTGGTATATAACGAGACTGACCACTCGAATTATATTGGCGTTGGCAAAAGTAAATCCGGCAAATATATTTTCATTCAATCACAGGCCACAATGTCGTCCGAATCGAGGTTTATCAGTGCAGATGAACCTAATGCTGATTTTAAGATCTTTCAACCAAGAATGAAAGATGTGTTGTATGATGTTGACCACCAGGGCGACCGATTTTTGATTGTTACCAACTGGAACGCAAAAAATTTCCGTTTGATGGAAACGCCATTAACGAAAACAACTGGTGAAAACTGGAAGGAGATTATTCCTAACAGGACGGATGTTTTGCTGGAAGGCATTGACGTATTTAAAGATTTCCTGGTAGTGAGCGAACGCAAAAATGGTTTGCTGCAAATGGAGATCCGCAACCTTACGAACAATGACCATCATTACCTCGATTTTGGAGAACCTGCTTATGCAGCATATCCAGGTGCAAATCCGGAGTATAGTTCTACAACGCTTCGTTATAACTATACTTCATTAACAACACCTTCGTCTGTTTTTGATTACAGCATGACAACAAGAGACAAGCAGTTAATGAAACAGCAGGAAGTGTTGGGTGGTTATGACAAAACACAATATGTTACAGAACGTTTATATGCCACTGCAAAAGATGGTGTAAAGATCCCGGTTTCTATTGTTTACAAAAAAGGATTGACACGTAATGGTTCTGCGCCTTTATTGCTGTATGGATACGGTTCGTATGGCAACAGTATGGATGCAACTTTTAGCAGCAATCGCCTTAGTTTGCTGGATCGTGGTTTTGTTTACGCGATTGCACATATCCGCGGCGGACAGGAAATGGGAAGACAATGGTATGAAGACGGAAAATTGATGAAGAAGAAAAACACGTTCACAGACTTTATAGATTGTGGTGAATTCCTGATCAACGAAAAATTTACTTCAAAAGAGCATTTGTATGCAATGGGCGGAAGTGCGGGAGGTTTGTTAATGGGTGCAATAATGAACATGCGCCCGGATCTGTGGCACGGAATCATTGCTGCAGTGCCTTTTGTAGATGTAGTTACAACAATGCTGGATGAATCAATTCCACTTACTACTAACGAGTTTGATGAATGGGGCAATCCAAAAAACAAAGATGCATATGATTACATGAAATCATACTCTCCTTACGATAATGTTGACAAGAAAGCATATCCGAATCTTTTGGTGACGACAGGCCTGCATGATTCACAGGTACAATATTTCGAGCCGGCTAAGTGGGTCGCTAAGCTCCGTGAGCTAAAGACGGACAATAACGTTATTCTGTTGCACACAAATATGTCTGCCGGTCACGGCGGCGCATCAGGAAGATTTGATTATTTGAAAGATGTTGCGTTGCAATATGCATTTTTACTGGCGCTGGAGGGGGCAACTCCGGGTAATTGAAAATGAAATTGAATGTGCAGATGTGCAAAATTTACGAATGTGCGGATGCAATTGAAAACGAAGTTGAATGTGCAAATGTGCGGATGTGCGAATATGCAAATTGAAAAATCAACGCAGTGGAAAGTTTTGTCGTTACAAGATAGAAACAATGCTGAATTTTAGCCCTGAAACGGGCGATAGCATTAGTGCAGGGCAACACCCTGCGTAAGAACAAAACACAATCAAGCCCTGAAAGGGCGCCAGCAAAAGCCCGGGGCATCGTCCTGCGTATCAAAAACGATAATGCTATTAAGCCCTGACGGGGCGCAAGATGACGAGCTACAACTAAATGAAAAATACCATTACTTTGCCGGCCAAATAATATCGTTATGCAGGAAGCCCATTTTGAGAACAGGATTTATTATTTTAAATTAATCAGCAAGTCTAAAGACGAAGTTGTTATAAACGCATACAACACAGTTTACACTTTCAGAAAGAATGGCGACACGTGGATGAACCATTCCAACAGAATGAACATGGTTCAGGGGTTGATCAACGCTGTAATCGCGGAAGTATTCAAAGAAGGCTAAGAAGTCAACAATATTGATCCCGTTTCCTGAGGATCACAGTTTGGATTTATCTCTTAAGGAAACGGGATTTTAAATAATGCTTTTTCGGCGAACCATTTAAAAATAAACCAAACACACTAGTTTTTATCCGCTTTACGTTCACAGTAGTCACACCTGCAAATTCGCTTATTTTTCAGCAATTTTTCTTTTGTGTGCCCGGCCCCAATTGATCATTTCCCGGATGATCTTACCGAATGTTCTGCAATATTCCGTTGGCTCATATTCAACCAGGACAGGCGTTTCCGAATAAACTGTTCGTTTTACGAGTTTATTCAGTTCCATATCCTTTAGTTCTTTAGACAGCATCCTGGTTGTTATACCGGGAATGCTTCGCTCAATTTCCCTGAATCGCCGGTTGCCTGTGCATATTGAATTGATGACAGGTATGCGCCATTTTCCGCCGATAAAATATAGTGTATCCTGTAATGCCCTTAACTCTTCAGCCTGATCTCTTTTCATATTTTACTGTTTAAGTACTGGTATACTCCGTGATACTGGTTACAAAAGTATATCAGATCCGTTTTACTTTTGTAAAAATTATTACAATGAACAAGTTTAGAAACAAAGTAGCTGTGGTAACCGGCGGTAATAGTGGAATTGGTTATGCAACAGCCAAAGAACTGGTAAAGCATGGAGCTAAAGTAGTTATTACCGGGAGACGAAAAGATGCAATTGAGAAAGCTGCAAAGGAATTGGATGCATTTCCGTTTGTTGCTGACCAGGCAAGTGTGAACGACACTCAGCTGTTGTTTGAAGAAATACAAAACCAATTCGGTAAAATTGATATTCTCTTCATCAATGCTGGCATTACCGGATCCAGTGGTCTAATAGAAAACATGTCTGAAGAGAACTTTGACAATGTAATGAACATCAACTTTAAAGGAGCGTATTTTACGTTAAGCAGACTCATTCCCTTGCTCAATGATGACGCATCTGTGGTAATTCTTTCATCAATCGTTGCAGCAACTTATAAGCCGAACAGTTCTGTTTACCAGGCCAGCAAAGCTGCATTAAACTCAATCGCGAAAACAGCTGCTGCCGAACTTGCCCCAAGAAAGATAAGAGTGAATATTGTAAGTCCGGGCCCTACAAGAACTGAAGTGTTGAGCAAATCGGGAATGTCTGACGATGCGGTGCAAAACTTGTTTGACAGTCTTGCCAATGCAATCCCGCTCAAAAAAACCGGAACGCCGGAAGACGTAGCGAAGATGGTTATCTATTTATGCGAAGAATCTGCGGGTTTTATAACCGGATCTGAATTTGTAATTGATGGCGGATTAACACTTTAGCCATCAATTACAAACTTTCTCTGGATGAACTGTATTGTATCAACCTGTAATATTTACTATGCATGTTTAGCCGTTTCCATACTTTTTAATGCGGGAAGGCTATCGCTGAAATTGCACATCATTTCAAGCATGCCACACAATTGCCTGCCACTTTCTGTTAATGAATATTCCACACGAAGCGGAACTTCGTCAAAATATTGCTTCGTTATCAAATCATATTTTTCAAGCAGCTTAACCCTGTCTGCAAGTATGGTATCGCTGATGTACGTCAACTCTTCCCTTATGCTTTTGAAGCGATTGTTACCCTCTTCGACGCAAAACAATATTTCACACACCCATCGCTTGCTTACAAGATCAAGCAACTCGTTCAATGAGCATTTTTCTTCCAGATAAGCCTGGTTACGAAAATTTGTCGAGCTCGTTTTTCTTTCTGTGGCCATCACTAAATTTTTAATTAGTTACTATTAAAACGTTCAGTTATAGGAGAAGTAGGGAGAATGATTTTTTTTTGTGTTCATTTCTTTTGAAAAAACAAAAAAATAATCCTGCTGATAAAGGAAATCAATTGCAATTTATTAAAAAACGGTAATAGTAAAGTTAATGTATCCCACCTTTTCGCCGGAACATGAGCGAAATGAAATTTGGAATCGCCGGTAAACTCAATATAAAGTAGTTATAAGAAAGGAAGAATTGTTATACAATGTGGCTTTAATTGGCGAAGAATCATTTTACCCTGAAAATTTTGGTTGACTTGTCATAAAATGATTTGGAAAATTGCAATGACAGGCTGAACGTAGTTGCATGAGAAAATAAAAGCTGTCAGCATATTTACCCCCTACGAAAAACCGCCAAACCTGGCTTCAGAGCTCCGGATCAAAGAATCTGCGGGCTCTTTTATTTGAGTATTGCTATATCTGCAAAAGTTAGCTTCTGTAATATCGGCGCTACTCATCGCATGAGAATCGATTGAGTAAAACAATAACATTTAAATATTGATCAGCTTTAAAATACGCCTGATAAATTCGATCGAATAACCGATATTTTTTTGCTGTTGCAGATCTTCTTTTGTGGCAGGAATACTTTTTAATGCATCAACAGTCTCTCTAAACAATTTAGCTATCTCCGCATCGTCGACCTTTTTATCTGTTAGTTTTTCAATCATATCAGAGCAATACCGTTCAATGTCGTTTGTTGATTTTGCGGTAGTAACATCTTTAATAAAAGCATTTTGGTATTCACGAAAATTAAGAGACATGAGGTGTTTTTTCGATTTATGAATTTGGATCAAATAAAAATTCTACTGCTCTAATCACTTTTAGCAAGAATAGTTCCTGCCTTTTGTTTATCACGTTCAACCCTATCGGCTCGTTGCAGTGCATCTTCAAAAGTTTTTGTCACGTTGGCTTTGCCAATAGCAAAAAGAAGACGCGCATTTTTTAAAGCTTCGAGAATCTGGCTACTGTTCACTTCGGCCAGTATCAGCTTGGTTCCCTGTTGCAGGCACATTTTATGCACTTCTTTTAAAATATTAATTCCGGTAGCGTCAATAATTGGCACGCGGGACATTCTGATAATTAATACGCCGGGCGGTTTTTCTATAAACTTCATTGCTTCTTTGAACTTGTACGCTGCTCCAAAGAACAATGGTCCGGATATTTCAAAAACCTCCACTTTTTTGGGTATTTTATATTGAACTGTATCTGTGTCGAGATTTGTAGTCTCGTCTGCATCCTTCGGCATAAGATTAACGCCGCTTATCTGGATCATTTTTCGCATAAACAAAAAGGCAGCCAGCACCATTCCTATTTCAATTGCCACAGTAAGATCAACAAGCAGTGTCAATAAAAATGTAGTCAGCATTACTGTTGCATCGCCTTTGGGGCCGCGCAGTGTTGCAATAAAATGTTGCCATTCGCTCATATTATAAGCAACCGTTACCAAAATGCCGGCTAGCGTGGCCATAGGAATGTATTGCGCCCATTTGCTCGCAAAAAGAATAATAATCAGCAATGTTATAGCGTGTACAATACCCGCGACAGGCGTGCGGCCGCCATTTTTAACATTGGTAGCAGTTCTTGCAATTGCGCCTGTTGCTGGTATACCTCCAAATAATGCGGAGAGCACATTCGCACCGCCTTGTGCTACGAGCTCTACATTTGATTTATGAGATGTACCTGTCATGCCATCCGCAACAACTGCTGATAAGAGCGATTCAATGCCGCCAAGCAATGCAATTGTAAAAGCCGGCTGAATAAGTTGCCTTGCTGTCGCGAGATCAATATGCGGTAAAGAAGGCGCAGGAAAAGCCGGGGAAATATGACCGAACCTGCTACCGATAGTTTCAACAGGAAGTTTGAACAACTGCACAATGGCTGTTGTAACCACAATGGCAACCAACGATCCGGGAATTTTACTCGAAATACCCGGCCAAAAAAGAATAACAGCTACAGTTGCAATGGCTACAAGCAACGCATATACATTTATGGAATTGATATGCTGAAAATACTGAACCCATTTTTCGATGAAATCCGCCGATACAGCCCCCATTCTCAAACCAAGAAAATCTTTTATCTGGGAGGTGAAAATGACAACGGCAATTGCACTTGTAAAACCGGTGATCAATGGCTGCGGAATGAATTTTATTACCATACCCATACGCGCAAAACCCATAATCATAAGCAGGACACCAGCGAGTAACGTAGCTATAATTAGACCGTTGATACCATAGGTCTGAACAATTCCGTAAACGATGACAATAAATGCACCTGTCGGCCCGCCAATCTGCACCCTGCTGCCGCCAAATGCCGAGATGACGAAACCGGCTATGACGGCAGTAAAGAGTCCCTTTTCAGGCGAGACACCGGATGCAATGGCAAAGGCAATCGCCAGTGGTAAAGCAACGACGCCCACTATTATACCAGCCAACACATCCTTTATAAACAGCGATCGGCTGTAATTGTGCAATGTGTCTAGTATAACGGGTTTGAACATAATCAGCTCCTGAAAAATTGTAATGAAGCGTTACAGGTACTACAAAGAATAAATGTGAAAAAACTGCTTAAACGGCCGGCGCATCCCTCCATAAAAAACAGGGAATTTTGCCTGGTGAACAACGGTGCGGTTAAACACAATATGAGCCCGAGCACTCATTTTTCTCATTACCAACATTAACCGGAGAACGTTATATGCTCTCTCAACACCGGTTATTAAAATCACGGTGTAAAGCTATCGGTTGCAATTATTGTTTGAAGTAAACCTTATCACCGGTAAAAGTGATTTTTATCACTCTGGCAAAAATCTATCTTTGTGGTAATGAGCATAAAAAGCATTTTTCCGATTGATAAATGGGATTTTAAGACGGAGTCCATACTGGCTGACCTGCCGGCGGCCGATCTTGAATTATTGTTGAGCCGCAAATCGGAAGACATATACAAGAAAGGTGAGATCATTTTTCGCGAGGGGGCTTACCCTACCGGCATATTTTATGTCGCAGACGGAAAAGTAAAAAAGTATAAGGTGGATAAAGAGGGCAGGGAGCGGATAATTTATGTCGCCAACAAAGGTGAACTCATTGGGTACCACGCCATCTTAGCTGAAGATCGCTATCCGGATTCTGCAGCAACACTTGAGGAGAGTCGCATCACTTTTATCCCGCGCGAAGATTTCTTAGCAGTAGTGGAACAGTCTTCCACACTGGGTAAACGTCTGCTGAAAACACTGAGTCATGAATTTGCGGTGCTCTCCAACAATCTTTCAGCATTCGGTCAAAAATCCGTTCGTGAACGGCTGGCACTGCACCTGGTAATATTGCGGGAGAAATACAAAGTGGACTATGAGCCGGGTATGACAGTGGAGATTAATATGAGCAGGGAAGACCTGGCCGGGGTAGTAGGCACCGCCCGTGAGAATGTGGTTCGGGTTTTGACAGAATTTAAAGAAGAAGGCATTTTGGAAACAAAGGGCCGGAAAATTATTATTCATAACGTAAACCGTCTTATAGCAATTGCTGATTATAAATAAATCAATTTTTTACTTTAGTCAGCCCTGGTTGTTCTCGTCCTTACCGTACTTCCTCACCAAAACATTTTTTTTCGGTATTAAATATTTTAATGAAAAAGCCCACGAAGCTGCGTGCATCGTGGGCCATTAATTTTACCGGAGCAATTGCGTTTAATTCAATTGCAATGATGATGGACCAAACTCCTCAAAATGTATGGATGACCTTTCAACGCCATTCGCTACTAAAAACTCATAATGCTTAGCAATAAAAGGGGCGGGGCCACAGATGTAATAATCTGCACCGTCAAGCAGCACTTCTTCCTGTATCCTCGCAAGATCTACCCATCCCTGGTAAAGATTTCCTGCCTGATCAGCAACACTGTCATAAAAAACATGCTGGCTAACGTGTTCGTGATCGCCATCAATTTCCGCCAGTCTCTGTTTAAATGCATGAACCGTTTCATTACGACAGCCATGTACCCATTTAATTTGAGCTTTATTCGTTTCTTCCGATTGAAGAAGTTTTTCAAGCATCGCGATCAACGGTGTTTGCCCTACGCCACCACTGATAAATACTTTGGGACTCTCGCTCGCCTGGTTCAACACAAAGCTGCCAGCCGGAGCAGACAGTTCTACAACCGAACCTTCTTCAACATGATTGTGTAACCGGTTACTGATCATGCCATCCGGTTGAACACTGCCTGTTTCCTTTTTTACGGAAATACGATAATACTCGCCATTGGGTGCGCAAGATATACTGTACTGCCGCGGCTGCAATAAATTCAGCTGCGGAAGGAACAACCGCAAGCTGATATATTGCCCGGGTTGAAAATCCGCAACCGGTCCACCATCGGCAGGATACAAATAAAATGAAGTGATTTCTTCTGATTCTTTAATTTTCTGTTTTACCGCAAACGGTCTCCAGCCTGTCCAGCCACCTTTCTTTTCCGTTTGTTGTGAGTATAGTGTTTGTTCATGGCCAGTCATAATAGAAGCAAGTTGTTCATAAGCCTTCGTCCAGGCGTCCAATAGTTCAGAACTTGCAGCATCACCCAACACTTCTGCTATTGAAGCAATCAAATGTCTTCCGACAATTGCATAATGCTCCGGGCGAATATCCAGGCTGGTGTGTTTGTGACCAATGCTGTCAACAACGGGCATCAGCACAGCTGGGTTTTCAATATGTTCTGCATAAGCCAGCACTGCCATAGCAAGTGCCGTTTGCTGTTTTTTGTTTTGTTGATTGCCCATATTGAATACGTGCTTCAATTCCGGATTGTGGATAAACATGCGATTGTAAAAGTGTGTTGTCAGCAATACTCCATGTTCTTTTAGCACTGGAACGGTAGCCTTCACCAGTTGTTTCTGTTCGTTTGTCATGTTATTCATAGATTAAGAGAAGGACATTGCGTCTTTCGTCTTTGTTAAAAAAATAAGTAAGGGGTAGCAGTACAAATCTATTTACCGGTTGTGTGTGGCCATTGCCATTATTAGCGTTTTTGAAAACCAGGTTAGATCGTGTTTCCAGGATTATTAAATGCGGGGGCAAAGTTATAAAAAAAATAGTAAAAGATATTTTTATCTTCTATTTTTTGAGAAAAAATCTGGTCTGCTACTGAGAACAATAATGATACAACAATCGAATTAAGTTGAAAGACTATTTCTTTGCACTTGTTTTTACCCAAAAATGATCTTCGTAATTATCTGCAGTTTCTGCAGCATGTAACCGCTGAAGTTCTTCGCCTATGGCCATCAATTGATCCTGGGAAAGTGTTTCTTCCAGGTAGGGGAACAGCTCTCTTTCCTCATAACGGATATGGTCATTCACCATGGAAGCTAATGATTGGTAGGTATCAGTGTCAGCTTTTTCTTGTTTGATGGTATCGATAAGGGTTTCAATCCTTTGATGATCATCAACGGCTTTTTGAATAAGCATATTATCTTTCAGGATAAACAATATCTTTTCTTCTTCTTTAAAATGATGAAGCAGGTGATGTTCCCAATAATAGAGAACGTAGTTTCTTATCCGGCTTATATCTGCGCCCAGCGTTAATCCCTGGCGGATCTTCCAGCAAAAAAGCAGGCCGGAATGATGATCCCTCGATAAAGGCACAATCTTCTGATTTCTTTTCATAACGATTACAGCTTTGTTTTATTATCATCAACGACACCTGAGTAAATTACCGTTTAAGAAATACCATACTATTTTCCAATGCATCAGTTAGTGCACCAACTTTTGCGTTTTCCAATATTTGAAGAAGATCTTTTCGCACTTTTTTAAATTCATGATGAATAGGACAGGGCTTGGTTTCTGAACATTGCTTCAGGCCCAGTCCGCATCCCTGGAAAATTTTGTCGCCATCCACCGCTCTAACAATGCTGGCCAACGATTGTTTCCGGGAGGCTTTATCCAGGTAAAAACCTCCTGTTGGTCCCTTTGCTGACTGCAATATTCCCTTCTTACTAAGGTCTTGCAGGATCTTGGCTATAAAATGCTCAGGCGAATCAATTCCTTTCGCAATCTCTTTAATTCCGATCCTGTCGCCGTCTTTGGTTTTCTGGGCAATAAAGATCAGCGCCCTTATTGCATATTCACAAGTCTTTGAAAACATAATTTTCTTTTGCCCTGCAAAGATAAACGCTTTTAAAATAGAAGATATTCCGCTCTTTTATTGTTCAATAACGGAGCATCCTTTGTGCTCAACAAGTTCGGCCCGGGATTATTCATTTACATTTCATTTTGCGTATGTTTCTCTTGCTTAAATTTAAGCTATGAAAAAAATATTTCTAATTGCTGGGTTATTCATTTTACTCAACACCAATGCCCAGGTTGCAAAAGTTGGAGAACCATTGCCTGAATGGAAAGCAGGCTGGCTCGATCTTCATCATATCAATACCGGTCGTGGCAACGCGGCATACTATATTTTTCCTGACGGGACGACCATGCTACTGGATGCGGGAGAAATGGATCCGACCAACCCCAGGACAACCTCCAGGCGAAATACACCCATTCGCCCCGACGATTCCAGGCCGCCTTATGAATGGATCGTAAATTACATCAAGCAGGTAGCTCCGCAACAGAATAACAAAGGAATTGACTATGCACTCATTACGCATTTTCATGATGACCATTTTGGAAGTTTTTATCCGCAGGCTCCATTAAGCTCAGATAAAAAATTCGTGCTGACCGGTATAACCGGAGTTGGCGATCTTTTGCCATTTAGATTCCTGTTACAGCGGGATGATCATTATCCTGTACCGTTAGCAACAATTCTTAAAAGACTACCGCAGGACAATCATTATCGCCAGACCTGGTATAACTATCAGTCCTTTATAAACGTGGCTTCTACCAAAGGAACGCAGGTCCAATATTTTAAAGCCGGCTCGCGCACCCAGGTCGGATTGCTGCATGATAAAAGCTATAAAGATTTTTATGTGCAGAACATCAAGTCCAACGGTTGGATCTGGACGGGCAAGGATACTTCAACCACCCAGCATTTTCCTGCTATTGATACATCAAATCCCAAAACATGGCCCGACGAAAATTCGCTGAGCAATGCCCTGGTTATTCACTACGGCAATTTCTCTTACTATACAGGCGGCGATAATCCCGGTAATGTCTTTTTAGGTGATCCGGAATGGCGCGATGTTGAAACCCCTATGGCTAAAGTAATTGGTGCAGTTGACATTGCAACGATGGACCATCATGGCAATCGCGATGCGGTAAACGCAAATATGGTAAAGACACTGCAGCCGAACGTATGGATAGAGCAGGTATGGACAGCAGATCACCCAGGCCCCGAAACATTGATCCGTGTTACATCGCCTTATTTGTACACCGCTAAACGCGACCTTTTTGCAACCAATATGATGGAAGCAACCGAACTGGTCATCGGGCCACTTATCCAACAGTCGTACAAAAGTTTGCAGGGCCATATATTGGTTCGTGTGCTTCCCGGAGGCAAGCAGTACTATGTTATTATAATTGATGACAGTACACCCGGCAAATTGGTAAAGGCGGTGTTCGGGCCGTATGAGGCGAGGGGCAAGCTGTAGGTACGAAGTACAAATGCAAAAAGTACGAAGTACGAATTACGAAGTACTTAGGTTTGAACACGCTTTATTTCTTTAGCTTCATAACACGAATTGGCTGGCAATAAAAATTTATAGGATCCACATTCGGCCACTTTCGTACTTCGTACTTCGTATTTCGTACTTGATAATTATGCCTTGGTTTAACCGGCAACAAAAGTTAACACCACGTGAAGAAATACCCTGGTAGAAATTACCCTCTTATTTAATGTATATTTGGAGTAGAAATATTTAGCATGAGTGACGTTAAAAGTTTTTCATTTGTGTTTGAGGGGAAAGAATATTATGCCATTTTAAGAAAACGTCCTACCACACAAGGCTTTCAATACCATGTGCGGATAATGAATCACAAGCTCGATACGATGCTTGGACATGAGTGCAACAATTTTTTCTTAACAAAAGATGACGTTCCTTTCCCTGTTGCTACCGACAATAAAGAAGGCCGGTTAAGCAGTATTATATGTGACCGCGTAAAAGCGATGAACTAGCAGGAAGAGCCTGTTGCCGGGATAACCAGGTTGTTGCGGATAATATCATAAAGCGAATGTTTGGTGTTATCCGGTTCGCCATATATGTTTGTTGTTATCGGAATCCATTAATAACAGCTTTGTATTATTTTAGTCTTTTGATAATAGCATTGAATGGCGACAGAAGAACACATCCCAATACTGGGCCTAAAAGAATTTCAGCTTAATGATGGAGATCATCACGATTTCCTGTATCATGAGATACGGGGAAAACGGGTGATTGAAAAACCGCATAAGCACGACTTCTTCCTATTCTTGCTCTTTGAGAAAGGAAGCGGCACACACACCATCGATTTCGTTGACCACAAAATAACCAACCACCAGATCCATTTACTATTTCCCAACCAGGTACATAAATGGGTTTTAGGAAAAGATACTTCCGCGTTTCAGGTGATGATCAGCAGAAATGTTTTCGAAAACCTGTCGGCTTCACTTCGTTTTTCTTTCGCACTATACCAGCACCATCCGGTTATACCATTGCCTCAGCAACTATTCGAAACCTTATTGTATGAATTTGATGCAATACAGAAAGAGCTTTTTCTAAAACCGGTTAACACAGCCATTGTGAATTTAAGAAGCAGGATAATTGCGCAGTTGGTAAGCCGCGAAGCCGAAGGCAAATTTGAGGATATGGTAATTTATGATGCCAATCCGCTGTTGTATAAATTTCTCAATTTAATTGATGCACATTTGAGGGAGCAAAAGTCAGTGGCATTTTATGCTGCCCAATTGAATATTTCAGCTAATTATTTAAATATACTTTGCAGAAAGCATTTACATGTACCGGCAACTTATATCATCCATAACAGGGTTGTCCTGGAAGCAAAAAGACTGGTACATGCAACAGATAAATCACTAAAAGAAATATCGTTTGAACTGGGATTTAACGATCCCGCTTACTTTTCCAATTTTTTCAAAGCGCAAACAGGTCTTTCTCCGCGCCAGTTCAGAGATCAGTTATAATATTTACAAGTTCTATAATAAATATCGCACATTAATTGATGGCGTAATTTGTTTCTTTGTTGCAAAAAGGCAATGGCTGCTGACAATATATCCCGCAAAGCTTTCATCAAAAATTCCTCTATTCTGTTTGCTGGTTTAACTGCCGGTAGCGGAATGGCCTTTGGAAATTCCTCTGCATCAAATATGGAAGATAAAATTCACGCAAGCAGCAAAAAACAATATACGCTAAAAAACGTACGCCTCGAAACCGGTTTTAAGTACGAAGAAGGAGAAGTTACCGGCACTAAAACCGAGTTGTTTAGCGTAGAAATAGCCGATGGAAAAATAAAGAATGTTGCGCCCAATACAAACGCATCCGGGGCAATTGATGCCAAAGGGTTATTACTGTTACCTGCATTCAGGGAAATGCATATCCACCTGGATAAAACATACTACGGTCTTCCGTGGAAAGCACACCTGAAAAAGAATAAGTCAGTAAAAGATATGATCGCTTTTGAACAACAGGTTATCCCTGATCTGTTGAAAACATCAACGGCACGTTCAGAGCTGCTTATTGAATTGCTTCAGTCAAAAGGCACCAGCTTTGCCAGAAGCCATGTAAATATTGAACCTACTTCAAAACTGGATTCATTAAAGCATTTGCAAAAAGCCATTGAGCATAAAAAAGACAGTTTTGGCGCTGAGCTTGTCGCATTTCCGCAGCATGGCATTTATTATACACAGTCTGCAGATCTGATGAAAGAAGCGGCGACAATGGGTGTGGACTTTATCGGGGGACTCGACCCGTACTCCATTGACGGCAACATTGAAAAGAGTATGGACTTTGTAGTGCAACTGGCGCTTGACAACAAAAAGGGCATTGACATTCACTTACACGAATCCGGAGAATCAGGTCTGAAGACTGTTGAATACCTGATTGACAAGGTGAACGAGAACCCTGCTTTAAAAGGTAAAACATATATCAGTCATTGCTTTGTATTAGCCAAACTCGATAGCAAAAAGCTGGATGAAGTGGCAGAAAAACTGGCTGCCGCAAAAATTGGTATAAATTCAACCATACCGTTTGGAAGCACAATTATGCCCATCCCAACATTATACAAATATGGCGTGGAAGTGCACGCAGGCAATGATTGTATCGTGGATCACTGGAACACATTTGGCACAGGTAGCATTTTGCAAAAAGCCAATACTGCAGCACAGTTGTATGGCTATCGCACAGAATTTGATCTGTCAAGAATTTTAAAACTGGCGACCAACAATATTCTGCCATTGGATGACAATGGTATGATGCAGTGGCCTAAAGCCGGCGACAATGCAGATTGTGTACTTATCGATGCAAGCTGTTCGGCAGAAGCCGTATCACGCGTTTCACCTGTAATTTCGTTGATCCACAATGGAACAATCGTTTATTAAATTGCTATCACATGAATATACTTATTGCTTTAAGCTGTTTATTATTCATTCATTCCTGTGAGAAAAAAAACGAGAAGACCAGTATGGAAGATCATCAAAGCATTATCATAAATGCCGTTAAAAAAGGTCAGCTGCAATTAGTTGAGAAAGAACTTGGCAATGGTGCAGATGTAAACACTACTGATGAACACAAAAGTTCACTGTTGCTAATTGCAACGCACGATAACGATCTTGAAATGGCAAAACTGCTGGTAAAACATGGTGCTGATGTGAACCAGCAGGACGAGATATACGATTCACCATTCCTGTATGCAGGGGCTTCAGGATATGCTGAATTGGTAACATTGTTCCTTGCTAACGGTGCCCGGTTTGACGTTTTCAATCGTTACAACGGAAGTGCTTTAATACCAGCATGCGAGCGCGGCCACCTGGAAGTGGTTAAAATACTGGCCAATACAAAAGGTTTTCCAATTGACCACATTAATCGCCTTGGCTGGACTGGTTTGCTCGAAGCCGTTATTTTAGGGAACGGGAGCAGCAAATATGTTGATGTTGTTCGAATTCTGGTTAGTGCCGGATGTAACGTAAATATTGCGGACCACAACGGCGTTACCGCATTACAGCATGCAAAGGCTTCGGGATACAAGGATATAGCGGCTATATTAGAGAAAGCGAAATAGCATAAACCCATAATAAATCAGAATAAAAAACGCTCTTTTAAAGAGCGTTTTTTATAGCTGTTAACGATCCTGCAATCCGCGTGACCAATACGGGGTATGGCAGTTATGCTTTTGATAAAAGCGTCGAATAATTTTAAAGTACCGGACCTGGCTACATCTATTTTTGATGAAGGCATAAACTATTACCATCCAGATCTTTCAGCCATGCAAATCGTCCCCAGGGCGTATCATCAATTTTGCCCACCTCAATTCCTTTGGCCTTTATTGCTGCAACTTCTTTTTCAATATCTTCCGTTATACATATGATGCCGTGAAAGCCGACAAGGGAAATGGTTGTTTCATCACCGGGGAGTGCCATTTGTATCCATGTATCGCCATGCTGATCATCAGCTTCTACAAGAACTTTAAAGCCGAGTTCTAAATAAAATTGCTTTCCTTTTTGCCTGTCTTTTACAGGCAGCATGATAATTTCAACTGATTTCATTTTTGTGTGTTTTCGTATGAATAAATTGAATACAACAAAAGTAGCAAGGCTATGGCCGGACAGTATTTGGCATTTACGACAATCTTACCTGTTGATTGCGACATCACACTGCGCTAAATTTGTATGAATTATTGCCAATGAAACACGTTTCCATATTGCCACTTTTTGATGCAACACTTACGAGTATCGACAGTAGTCACCAGATCCTCACGCGGGTAAATGATTTTATGAGATATCAGCAACGTCAGCCATTCTATGAAGTGGAGATTGTGGGCGCCACAAAAAATATTGAACTCGGAGCTGGTCTCTATAAAGTTTCTGCAAACAAAACAATCAGCGAGATAGACAAAACTGATCTGGTTGTTCTTCCTTTACTATGCGGGGATTTTGCAAAAGCCATTCAAAAAAACAACGTGTATACTCAATGGTTAACGCGTCAATACCATAACAAGGCGGAAATAGTATGTCTTTGTGTCGGGTCTTTTTTTCTTGCATCCACCGGCTTGCTCGATAAAAAGAAATGCGCAGTTCATTGGGCGGCTAAGAATGAATTCAGGACAATGTTTCCGGAAGTTAGCATAATTGACGACAGCATTATTACTGATGAAAATGGTATTTACACCTGTGGTGGCGGATATTCATATCTGAATCTCTTGCTTTACATTATTGAGAAACATTTGGGACGGGAGATTTCTGTTCTTGTGTCAAAAATGTTCGAGATTGATATTGAGCGCAAAAGCCAGAATCCGTTTATGATCTTTGTCGGCCAGAAAAATCATGGCGATGAAATTGTATTAAATGCACAGCACCTGATAGAAAACAATCCTACGCAATCATACACCATCGATGAAATATGCCTGAAGTTGGGGGTGGGGCGACGAACTTTCGAAAGGAAATTTAAAAAGTGCACCGGAAATTCAGTTGCCGAATACATTCAAAGGGTAAAAGTAGAATTCGCCAAAAAGCATCTTGAGGCCGGAAGAAAAACAGTGAACGAAATTATTTATGAAACAGGCTACAACGATATTGATGCATTTAGAAAAGTGTTTAAGAAAATAACAGACTTATCGCCGATAGACTATCGCAAAAAATACGCGGTTTAATTTCAGCAGGGAAGCTCATTCCCATTGCAACAAATATCTTCGGGTAACCCTATGAAGTAAATCGTCTTGGCTTGGGTAAAAGTCACTGCAATTTTAACATGCAATAAATAAACTATATTTGAACAACTACTTTCCCTAAAAACAAATCCTCACATGAAAAAACGTTATTCGTGTTTACCATTGATATTCCTTTTCGTTTTCTCAAACATTTTCTGCAATAAAAATGAATATTCCAAAGAGTGCGGAGCCACGAAATCAACGGGAACTTCCATTAACTATGGTTGTTTTATTCCTTCTCAAATAACCGAGACTAATTGCCATATTGATGTCGGTCTGGGATTGTCTCAGATGGTTTTCACACTGGATATGCGAATGAGAGATTCAAAGCTTTATCTTGAGCGTTTAAAAGCTGCAAAAAGGAACTGCGAGCCTGTGTGCATCTCATTATTTAAGAACACCTGCTACATTTCAGAAATTTCACCTGCTAGTCCGGAAATCATCGACCGGTATAAAGGCTCCTATCCATGCAATGGCGAATCATTTTGATTGTTCCTCGCAGAATTGATATTTGCACATCCTCTCATTCGCATATTTGCACATTCTCCCATCCGCACATTTGCCCATTTTCCCATTCGCTCATCTGCAAATTCACCCCTCTGCACATTTGCACATCGCCTCCCGTTCCCTTACCTTTGCCGCCAATTTTTGCTGAAATACATGAAATACGAAAAAGAAATTAATCGCCGTAAAACGTTCGCTATCATATCCCACCCGGATGCCGGTAAAACCACACTGACAGAAAAATTCCTGTTGTTTGGTGGTGCCATACAGACCGCCGGAGCCGTTAAAAGCAACAAGATCAAGAAGCATGCGACGAGTGATTTCATGGAAATTGAGAGACAAAGGGGTATTTCTGTTGCAACATCAGTAATGACTTTTGAATACAAACATTTTCTTATAAATCTGCTCGACACCCCTGGTCACAAGGATTTTGCCGAAGATACATATCGTACCCTGACCGCGGTGGACAGTGTTGTACTGGTGGTTGACAGTGTAAATGGGGTAGAGGAACAAACCCGCCGGTTAATGGAAGTGTGCCGTATGCGCGATACGCCGGTGATCGTGTTCATTAATAAAATGGACCGTGATGGAAAGAACCGCTTTGACCTGCTGGAAGAGATTGAAAAAGAATTATCCATCAGTCTGCACCCAATGACCTGGCCGATCAATAGTGGTAAAGATTTTAAAGGCGTGTATAACCTGCACGATAAAAGCTTACTGTTATTCACTGCCAATACCAAGGCTGATGATGACAGCATTGTAATCGAAGACCTGAACAGTCCGTTGCTGGATGAAAAAACCGGTGAAAAAGACGCAGCCCTTCTTCGTGAAGATGTGGAATTGATTGACGGTGTTTACGGTGAATTGAATGTGAACGACTATCTGAATGGAAAGGTGGCGCCGGTATTTTTTGGAAGTGCCATCAATAATTTCGGCGTAAAAGAGCTGCTGGACACATTCACCCGCATCGGGCCAACACCGCGTGACAGGGAAACAAGCAAACGTGAAGTTGCGGCAGGGGAAGACAAATTCAGCGGTTTCATTTTTAAAATACATGCCAACCTCGATCCCAAGCACCGTGACAGGATTGCATTTTTACGCGTTTGCGCCGGCAAGTTTGAACGTAACAAGTATTATCATCACGTACGCCTGGATAAGGATATGCGTTTCAGTAACCCATATTCCTTCATGGCACGCAGCAAGGATGTGATTGAAGACGCGTTCCCCGGCGATGTGGTGGGTTTATTTGATACCGGCAACTTTAAGATCGGCGATACAATGACAGAAGGAGAGGATTTCTTCTTTACGGGCATCCCATCATTCTCGCCCGAAATATTTAAGGAGCTGGTGAACAAAGATCCAATGAAAACCAAGCAACTGGAAAAAGGTATCAGCCAGCTGACGGATGAAGGTGTGGCTCAGCTGTTTACACAGTTCGGTGGAAATAAAAAGATCATTGGTTGTGTGGGAGAGCTTCAGTTTGAGGTAATTCAGTACAGATTGCTACAGGAATATGGTGCTGCATGTGAATTCAGAACACTTCCTTTTTACAAAGCCTGCTGGCTAACAAGCAAGGATCAAAAAAAACTGGAGGATTTCCTTCGCTACAAACAGCAAAATTCCGGAGAAGACAAAGATGGTCATCCCGTGTACCTGGCTCAAAGCGAATGGTTCCTCAATACAGAAATTCAAAACAACCCGGACATTGAGTTTCACTTTACGAGTGAAATCCACAAATAATTGACAATGGAGAATTGATAATTGAAAATGTAATGCAGAGAATATTTCGCGGCACTTTCAGTTATCAATTCTCAATTGCATTCCTGAAACCTGATACCTGACGCCTGATACCTTATCTTCATTTTCAATTGTCAATTTTCAATTATCCATTGAACCTTCCCCTCCCAAATCCCTGCATTTACCTACCATCCATTATCTGTTTACCTAAATGCGGTTGAATTTGCATATTTGCGGTGTTTACTTTGGTGCATTAATTTAGACTACATGAACAACACTGCTTCTAAGCCAACCTTCACTAAATACCAGGTTTTTGTTATTGCGATACTTGCATTTATACAATTTACCGTTGTGCTGGACTTCATGGTGCTTTCACCATTAAGCGCCATATTGCTTGACAAACTTCACATTAACACATCTCAATTCGGATTCGTGGTTTCCGCCTACGCATTCAGCGCCGGAGCATCGGGCTTATTGTCCGCCGGTTTCGCGGATAAATACGACCGGAAGAAATTACTGATGTTCTTTTATACCGGTTTTATCATCGGCACGATCCTGTGTGGCCTTGCACCCAATTATCAATTCCTGTTGATTGCAAGAATTGTGACCGGCATTTTTGGTGGCGTTATCTCATCAATTGGTTTGGCCATTGTGACAGATATTTTTAAGATGGAACAGCGCGGCAGGGTTATGGGGTTTGTGCAGATGGCCTTTGCCGCAAGCCAGGTATTAGGCATTCCGGTAGGCCTGTTTCTCGCTAACAGATGGGGCTGGCATTCGCCTTTCCTCATGATCGCGGGTCTTGGTATTGCCGTTGGTATTATTATGACCATCTATCTGAAACCGGTTAACGAGCACCTTAAATACAAATCAGATCGCAATCCGTTTCATCATCTTGCTTCAACACTGGTTAAAACGCCTTATGCAAGAGGATTCCTGGCAACAACGTTACTTGCAACAGGAGGCTTTATGTTGATGCCTTTTGGAAGCGCATTCGGCATTCACAATATGGGATTGACGATGGAACAGTTACCTACCCTGTATCTCGTTTCCGGTATGTTTGCCATGGTGATTGGACCGCTGGCAGGCAAGTTGAGTGATAAGATAGGTAAATACAAGGTATTCTTCCTTGGCACTGTTATCAGCATTATTATGGTGCTGTATTACACCAGACTGGGCATTACCCCATTATGGGGTGTAATATTGATCAACATCTTCATGTTTGCGGGAATCACATCACGCATGATTGCATCCAGTGCATTAATGACAGCAGTTCCTGATCCACAGGATCGCGGTGCATTTATGAGCATCAACTCATCTGTTCAGCAAATTTCCGGAGGTATTGCGGCGGCATGCGCCGGACAAATAGTGGCGCAGACTTCTACAGGCTATTTAAAACATTACGATACACTGGGCTATGTTGTAACCGTATCAATGCTGATCACATTAGGAATGATGTATATCATCAACCGCCAGGTTCAGCAAAAGTTAAAACCCAGGGAGAGCCCAGTGGTGCAGCCGGAAGGAGCGTAGGAGAGGTATAAGGTATCAGGTGTTCAGAGCGAAGTTGAAAGAGTTCTAAGTGCCGGATATTAAGTTTTTAATGCGGAGAAATTTTTTTCTGCGCATTTTTTTATCGATGCCCACCCTTACACCTTACACCTCAAGCCTTATACCTTACACCTTATACCTGATACCTGACGCCTCATGCCTTCTACCTGAAACCTCCTACCTTTGCCCCATGCCACAATTCTTAATCTTAGCTGAAGACTTTAAAGATGGCGAAGCACTTGACAGAAGGCTCGCTGTAAGAGAACAACATTTAGAAAGGGCTCGCAACGAGCAAGCAAAAGGAATATTGAAAGTAGGCGGAGCCACAATCTCCGATGCTGGTAAAATGCATGGTTCTATGCTTGTTGTTGAACTTGAGAACCAGGATGCCGTAAAGCAGTGGATCGCTGAAGATCCTTATGTAACAGGACGCGTATGGGATGAGATCCGGATCGAACCTTTTAAAATTGCGATTATCTAATGTTGGAGGATAATTGTTACACAGACGTACGCAGAGAACCCACAGAGTGCACTGAGATTTTGCAAGACTTTTTATACCTCTGTGCAACTGTGTAACCAATACTATTTTCAATTCTCCATTTTCAATTTTCAATTAAAATGGTATTCCCAAATTAATGTAAGGCAAGATCTGTTTTGACTGATCACAATACATTGCAGTTACTTCCAACGGACCTAATAGAAAATTGTAGCCAAGTGAAAGACTGTATCCCGATAACAACGAAGCATTAGAAAACTGCAGCCTGTTGTTGCTGCTAACAAAATTATATGCGCCCGCATTGGCTTTTGCTGTCAGGAACAGGTTGGGAAACATTTGATAACGCAGCCCCAACTGAAGGCTTGCAACACTACTGGTGTTCACCGTTCCTTCATTTAGGCCTGCAAACGTTACCTGGTTGCGATATACGCTATTCATCCCGCCAACGTTGAAATCATTCAATATACTCTGAGCGTAGTTCAGGTTCATGCCGGCCTGGAACTGGGTCAGCAAGACATATTTGCGGGACAACTTCACATAATGCTCAGCATTCAACTTTGTCCTGGTATAGTTATTAAACGAAAAACCCAAAGAATCCTGGTTGCCTATCAGGTTGCCATTCATATAGAATTGCAGATCCGGATGTTGATTGTACACTGCGCCTGCCTCAAAATCTATCCTGAAACCGGTTTTGGGATAAATGTTGGAATTGAGCGTATTAAATTTAAAAAAGCCGTAGGAATTGAAGAAGTTATTGCTTCCCCTTAGTTCAAATTTAGAAGGTAAACCGGGTTTGTAAGCAAAAGTCTCAAATCTGGTACCCAATCCCAAAGCCATTTTCCTTTTTACACTTATCTGCGTACTCAGATCTACGGTGAAGTAGAACTGCTTGTACAAACCATCTTTCCTGAAATCAGAATATGAATTTATGTTCAGTTGTTCTATTTGTGATTTGAGAGATGCTGACAGGTTTTTAAGGGGGCCGACAAACTGTGTGTGCTCACCTTTTAACCGCATGTTTTCGCCAATGTTAGCAGTCAGGAAACTTCTTGAATAAGGCAGCAAGGTATTCCTGGTGGTAAAATTTCCAACGAGACTTACGCCGAGGAAGCTGTTGTAGATTAATCCCAGCTTTGCAAATGATAGCGGGTTCTCTTCTACCTCAAAAATAATCTTAGCGCTGCCATCCGGAAATGGCTGTAACGAATAAATTATTTTTTGATAATAGCGCGTGCCGAATGCTTTCCTGATGTGCTCAGATAACAGGGAAGGCGTGTAATATTTATTCAGTTCAAATTGTGCCCTGTGTATAAAGAAATCTTCCTGGGTTTGTTTTAATCCCCTTATTTCATAAGCTGTTATATAAACAGAATCTTCTTTTTTAACAATGTTGCCCGGATCTTTGTACGCAGTCGGGTATTTGGCGCGCAATGAATCAGCTAAATGTTTTAATGTCGGATATAATTCCCTGCCACGTTTTACTCCTTCGTCAATTATTTCGTCAGAAGAACCAAAACTCCCCATAGTGTAATCTGTTAACTTATGCGGCACATATATATCGCATAACTGGCGCTCAAGTTTTGAATCCGCATCTTCGCGAAAGAAAGCAACCTGGAGCAGTATCTGAAATACGTTCTTGATCTTTTCGGGAGGTAGCAGGCCCTGCGCAACGTTACTTCCGATTATAAAATCCGCTCCCATCTTTTTGGCATCAGTCACAGGAAAATTTCTCACGACGCCACCATCAATCAATTTCCTGTTCTCGTAATTCACAGCAGTAAAAACAGAAGGGATAGCCATACTGCTTCTTACAGCATAAACAAGTTCTCCTTTCTGCAAAACAACTGCTTCGCCCGTAGATACATCTGCGGCAATACATCTGAACCCTTTTGGCAGCTTTGAAAAATCTTTAATCTTATAAACAGGAAAAAATAATTCTGAAAATTTGAGCCATAATTCTTCAGATTCCAGAACTCCGCTTGGAAAACGAAATCCATGATTTACCCATGGCAGTTCTACTGCATATTTGTTGTATTCATCTTTTTCTTCCATGGTGAGCGAACGAAGCGAAGAGGAATTGGTGAGGAGTAGCTCCCAGTCAATGCTGCGGGCAATTTTTTCGATCGTATCTGCCGAATATCCACATGCGTACAGCGCCCCCATGATGCTTCCCATGCTTGTACCGGTAATATAATTAACACGAATACCTGCTGAATCAATGGCTTTCAGAATGCCAATATGTGCAAGCCCTTTGGCTCCGCCGCCACTTAATGTAACACCAATTTTAGGCGCATTTATATTCTGAGCCGCAAGGTTCATTACAAAACAAACAACAAAAAGGGTTACCAGAAGTCTTTGCATCAGCACATGATTCAGAAATAAAAATACAATGTAACGATGAATCTGATATATAAACCTCTGTGAAAGAACATTAGCTAAACTTTTATTGGAATTTGATTTGCGGTACAATTCATCCGATTGCAAGCAGATTATGATCAAAATTTTGACATTAAATAAGGCATTAGATATAAATGCTTTTGTAATATTGCCGCATGCACACAGTCCTTATAAGAAACATACGAAGCCTGGTAAATACAAGGAAAGAAACGGGAATATTACGCGGAGAAGGATTGAAAGAACTGCCTTGTATTGATGATGCTTTTTTGTACGTGGAAGATGGCATTATTAAGGCTTTTGGAAAAATGCAGGACTTGCCGGAGCATTTGACCGCAATGGATATCATTGATGCTGATGGAAGCTATGTATTGCCATGCTGGTGCGACAGCCATAGCCATCTTGTTTTTGCTGCAAGCAGAGAAGAAGAATTTGTCGACAAGATCAACGGCCTGAGTTATGCTGCTATTGCTGCCAAAGGCGGAGGCATTCTTAACTCGGCGGCAAAGCTAAACGCAACTTCTGAAGATGCGCTATATGAAAGTGCTTATAAGCGGTTAAATGAACTTATTGCGCTTGGTACCGGCGCACTCGAAATTAAAAGCGGTTATGGACTGAGTGTGGAAGGCGAATTGAAAATGTTGAGGGTTATAAAGCGGTTGAAAGAAAATGCCTCCATACCCATTAAAAGTACTTTTTTAGCGGCACATGCCTTTCCCGCAAAGTACAAAAATGATCACGAAGGATACATCAGGCTGATTATTGAAGACATGTTACCTGTAATTGCAGAAGAACAGCTGGCAGATTTTGTTGATGTTTTTTGTGAGGAAGGATTTTTTTCAGTGGAAGAAATGCAGCGCGTTTGTGAAGCCGGAGCTCAATACGGGCTAAGGCCGAAGCTGCATGTGAATCAATTGAACAGCATTGGAGGTATAGAAGCAGGTATTGCTTTAAATGCAGTTTCGCTGGACCATCTTGAAACGCTGACTGAAGACGAAATAGAACATCTGTCATCCCCAACCTGGCAGGGCTTGTGTACCTTATTGCCCACGGCTGCCTTTTTTCTGCGCATGCAATACCAACCCGCCCGGCAGCTGATCGACGCAGGTTGTGCAGTTGCCCTGGCGTCTGATTTTAACCCCGGTTCTTCGCCCAGCGGTAATATGAACTTTGTGGTGTCACTTAGCTGTATCCAAATGAAAATGCTTCCCGAAGAAGCCATAAATGCGGCCACTGTGAATGGGGCATTTGCTATGAATTTAGAAAATGAAGTTGGAAGTATTACTATTGGAAAGAAAGCAAATATTATATTTACGAGGCCGATGTCCTCACTTGCTTATTTGCCGTACGCTTTTGGAAACAATATGATAGAAAAGGTTATGATCAACGGATCGTTTGTTATGACTCGCTAACACGATGACAGCTTTGCCAGGAAATATTTGCTCATTAAAACCGGATATGGATGCTGAAAAAAAAGAAAAAACATGCCGATTTAATAACAGCTACAATAGAGGATGGACTGGAATTACGTGTATCCGACAAAGACACAGGCCTTAACTTCCTTGTCGATTTTTTCAAACAAATACGTCCTAAATCCACACAGTTTGCGACCGCCGCAGAAACCAGGATGCAAACCGCTATTCAGCAACTGCATGAACATCCTTCGGTACTCAGGAATTTACAGGCAGCAATGCTTTCACAATTGATCAATACCAATCTTATTCCTGCTTTAACTGAAAGCGGCGTATTGAAAGCGCGTGGTTTTGTGCAGGAACTGGTTAAAAGGATCAATCATAAATTTTTGCCTGCACTGCAGGATGAAAATGACTTTCTGTATGTAATCAATCGCGTATTTTACAAACACAATGATTATGTTTGGGTTGAGCGCATTTCCACCGATACCTGGCAGGTATTTTTTGAAACTCTTGGGGTACCGTTAAGCAAAAGCAATCACCTGCTGCAAAAGCAGTTGTTTAAGTCTCTGATCGTTCTGTCTTATAAAATTGTTTCCTTAAGTTATGATCACGAAGTTCATGCGGTAATTCCTGAGGAATATGTTGATGAAAATCCGTTTATTGAGCAGAATAACCTTTCCGTCCTCATCACGGAACTCGAAGCAAAAGAAAATGTCCCTTATGACGAAGTAACCAAAGATGCAGACAAGCTTGACAGCGTATTGGACACATGTCTCGCCTGCCTGCAACAGATGAAGGAAACACAAGCAGAAGAAGGCGCCAGCTTATCGCTTACATATACACTGCTCGTAATGGAAACCTGCCTTAACCGCATGAAAATCATTGTAGCCTCGGCGGATACTGATCAAACATTCCATACCTACAAAGTTGTTGACTTTTTTATCCGGCTTATCCGGAATGAAAAACGCAAAAACAGTATCAGGGAACTATCGTCCCAAAGCCTTGGTTACATTGCCTACCGGATAGCAGAACATAAAGGAATTAAAGGCAATAAATACATTACTTCCTCCCGGCGCGAATACAATAAAATGATCATTAGTGCCATGTGGGGAGGTTTGATCATTTGCTTCACCGCTGTATTTAAAAATCTGCTTACAAAAGTCCATTTTCCCCCGTTTTGGGCAGGCGTGGCCTATAGCGTCAACTACAGCCTCGGGTTTCTTTTAATTGAACATACGCATTCATCACTTGCAACCAAGCAGCCGGCTTTTACGGCAAGTGCACTTGCTGAGTCACTGGATAACAGGAAGAATGATCAACCTAATCTTTATAGCCTTGCAATTACTGTATCCAAAGTGATGCGAAGCCAGGTAGCATCTTTTTTTGGTAACCTGATCATCGTTTTTCCCGGTAGCTACCTGTTGGCCTGGCTATACGAACTGTGTACACACAAAAAGATTGTTGAAGGTGCACAGGCAATGAATTTACTGGAAGACCAGCATCCCTGGCACAGCTTGTCCCTCGCCTATGCCATGAACACAGGCGTATTTCTTTTTATCAGCGGGCTGCTGGCAGGTTTTGTACAAAACAAAATTCAGTACGGAAAAGTGAAGAAAAGGCTGGAGCGCCACCCCGTACTCACACTAACAATGAAGAAGGAGAGAAGAGAAAGATTTGCCGCTTTCATTGATCACTATGCCGGAAGTATTGCCGGTAACGTGGCGCTTGGCTTCTTTCTTGGTATGGCCGGATTGGTGCCAAAAATATTTGGGATCCCGTTCGATATCAGGCATATCACCATTTCTGCAGCGAATACATCCATTGGCATTTATGGCGTCGGTTTTACCAATTTAACCTGGCAATATATTTTAGTTGTAATATTAGGCGTATTAGGCATTGGTTTCATCAATTTTTTAGTTAGCTTTTCACTCGCGTTTATAGTCGCAGTAAAATCGCGCGGCATTAAGCTGAGAGAATACCCCGAATTTCTTAAAATTCTTTTGCGCTATTTTAAAAAGTACCCCATGCGTTTTATTCGCCCCGGCAAGGGTGCAGCTAAGGAAGATACTTTAGCAGTAGCAATGCCGGACGTTTAAATAGAAACAGACAATCATATTTTTTAAATAATTAAAGCTTTGATTGACATGCAACATCTTACTGTTTACAACAGGCATAACCTGGCACAACTGACCAACATTAGACGTTTTGAGACCAAGATGGGAGAGCGTATACTTGTACTGGAAAATGGCAACAACATTGAACAGGCAATTGCTGCATCTCCGGCAAAATTTGTATTATTCGGTATACCAGAGGATATAGGCGTTAAAGCAAACATGGGCGTCGGCGGAGCCGATACAGTATGGATGCCTTTCCTGAAATCTTTTTTAAATATTCAAAGCAATGATTTTTTACAGGGCGATGAAATACTGTTGCTGGGACACCTTGATTTTAGCGAGCTCGCTTTGCTGATAGAAACAAATGCACAGGGGCATTCAGAACGCGTTGAAGCTTACCGCCATGCGGTTGAGACAATTGACAATGCAGTTGAGCACCTTGTTAAAGTAATTGCACAAAACAATAAGATCCCCATTGTAATTGGTGGCGGACACAACAATGCATACGGCTGTATTAAGGGCGCAGCAAAGGGCCTGTACCAGGCTGGACTAATACCTATTGCAGAAATAAACGCCATTAATCTTGATGCGCACAGCGATTACCGCCCAACTGAAGGCCGACACAGTGGTAACGCATTCCGTTATGCGGAAGAAGACGGCTACCTGGAAAAATATTGTGTAATAGGTTTGCACGAAAACTACCTGCCGCAAAATGTATGGATGGATATCGTGAACAATCCATTTATGGATGTTATTACTTATGAAGATATTTTCCTGCACGAAAAACATACATTCCTGCAGGCGGTAGCGCATGCCACAAGTTTTACAGACGACACCTATTGCGGCATTGAATTGGATCTGGACATAGTTGAAAAGGCTTTGAGCAGCGCTACATCACCTGTTGGTATCACCACATTCCAGGCAAGACAATACATTCATTATGCCGCCGGCGATTGCCAGGTGGCTTATTTACATATTTGTGAGGGAGCCACGCAATTAAACGACGGACGCAAAGATCCTGCAACCGGCAAGCTCGTCTCTTACCTGGTGAGTGATTTTATCAAAGCGCTTGTGGTGAGTAAGGAGATAGTGTAGTAGCTATGAGCTCTGAGCCATCAGGTATCAGGTTTCAGATAATTAGCAAGCCACATTCAGGAATTAAGAAATACCATTTAACCAGTGCAAAGGTTTAAGATCCAAATGCATTGGTTATTTTGTTTACAAGAGCAAGCTTTATTTTTCAAGACAGGACATAAGGCGCCAATGCTGATTGCTAAAAGCTGATAGCCAATTTCATTAGTCTAAATAATTATTCAGATGATTATAAATCGGTATATTTGGGTATGAAAACGTTAACGTTGAACATACCTGATGAATTGGATCTGAACAGCCGAGATGTTGCGTTGCTCGTGTCCACACGTCTTTATGAGTTAGGCAAACTTTCTCTTGGACAAGCTGCAGACGTAGCAGGTCTTTCTAAAAGAGCCTTCGCTGAGTTATTGGGAAGTTACGATGTTTCAATCTTCAATTTTCCAGCGTCAGACTTATCAAGAGATGTAAGCAATGCCTAAACCAATAATCTCTGACACTAGTTGTTTTATCATACTTGCCAAAATTGGACATTTGGAGATCTTACATCATGTTTATGGTGGAATAATCACAACTCCTGATGTTGCTAAAGAATATGGCGAAAACCTACCGGACTGGATTGAGATTCGATGCGTAAATGACAAATCAAAACAGCAGTTACTCGAAATGCATATTGACAGAGGAGAATCAAGTGCCATTGCATTGGCACTCGAAATGCCCGGTAGCACTTTGATTATAGATGACTATAAGGCACGCCAGATTGCCGCAAAGCTGGGAATAGCGTTCACTGGAACAATAGGTGTTATCATTAAAGCCAAGCTTCTTGGCTTTATCCCTTCTATAAAGCCAATTCTACAGGAGATTAAAAAGACTAATTTCCGATTGTCTTTAGACCTTGAATTACAAGCTTTAAAAGAAGCCCAGGAATGAATGCTCCTTAGAAGCCAAACAAGTTTAGTTTTCCATTTTACTTTAACAAACGAACACAGCTAACTTGATTTTTAGACAACACTGCCAAAGCTGACAGCTGATAGCTCATAGCTGTATTGCTTTCTCCCGAATAAACAGTAAATTCAGGTTACAATTCCTTCACTGCAAAAAATCTAACCAATGACCTTGAAATCGCGCCGAGAGGCGCTCAAAACGCTTGCTACAGGCAGCGCCGCCTTGTATCTTTCTCCAAATATTTTACTTGCTGCAACGCGTCCTAAAAAAGAAAAACTGGGTGTTGCGCTGGTTGGTCTTGGCTATTACAGTACAGACCTGCTTGCCCCAGCGCTTCAACAGACAAAATATTGCTACCTGGCCGGCATTGTAACAGGCACTCCTGCTAAGGCTGAGGCATGGAAAGCAAAATATAATATCCCGGACAAGAACATCTACAACTACAACACATTCGACCAGATTGCCAATAACCCTGACATAGACGTGGTTTACGTTGTGTTACCACCATCCATGCACAAAGAATATGTGATCCGTGCAGCAAATGCAGGAAAAGAAGTATGGTGTGAAAAGCCGATGGCAATGACAGCAGCTGAATGCCAGGAAATGATTGATGCCTGCAGGAAGAATAAGAAATCGCTTGCAATTGGCTATCGCTTGCATCACGAACCCAACACGCAGGAATACACCCGCATTGTTAACAACGGCTTGCTTGGAAAAGTAAAGGGAGTTGAATGCGCTGCCGGCTACAGGGAGAATCGCACTGATCACTGGAAGCAGAAAAAAGAAATGGGCGGCGGTGTGTTGTACGATATGGGCGTGTATGCTATACAAGGAGCGAGACTGGGTACGGGCAAGGAACCAGTCGCAATTGTTTCCGCTACAACGTCCACAACGCGACCGGAAATTTATAAAAATGGGCTCGATGAAACTACAGTTGCAAGGTTGGAATTTCCCGGCGGCGTATTTGCAGATATAAAAACAAGTTTCGGTGAGAATATCAATTTCCTCAACATTGCCTGCGAGAAAGGTGATATTAAAATGGCACCATACTCCGGCTATAACGGATTACAGGGAAGCAGCCCCTTAGGAACCATCCGTTTTCCTTATGACGTTCCATGGCAACAGGCTAAGCAAATGGACGATAATTCCCTTTCAATCATGAATAAGAAGCCAATGCTTGTTCCGGGTGAAGAAGGATTACGCGATATCAGGATTGTTGAAGCGATTTATAAGTGTGCAGGTAGCGGGCAGAGGGTGGTGGTGTAGGAGAGTGAATGGTGAATGGTCAATCAATGCAGTCTCCTTAAGAAACAATAACATTTATCAAGTACGATTTACGAAGTACGAAGTACCTGATTCAGGCTTGCTTTACTTTTTGTAACCTCTTAAGGAAACGGCATTGAATGGTCAATAGTGAAAGGTGTAGCAGGCTGATTTTGGATTGGCCTGCTATTTTTATGATAGATAGTGAAAAGTGAATGGTCAATGGTGAAAGGTGTAGCAGGCTGATTTTGGATTGGTCTGCTATTTTTATAATAGATAGTGAAAAGTGAATGGTCAATGGTGAAAGGTGTAGCAGGCTGATTTTGGATTGGTCTGCTATTTTATGATAGATAGTGAAAAGTGAATGGTCAATGGTGAAAGGTGTGGCAAGGTGATTTTAGATTGGCCTGCTATTTTTATAATAGATAGTGAAAAGTGAATGGTCAATAGTGAAAGATGGGGCAGGATGATTTTAGATTTGGCCTGCTCTTGTGTAACTTCTTTGTGCTTCTTTGCGCCTTCGCGCCTTTGTGGCAAACGTTGTTGACCTACGTGTCGTTATGCCTCCGTGGTTCGGCACCTTTGTGGCCAAAAACGCCGTGCGCCTCCGTGTCGCTCTGTCTCCGTGGTTAACCAAAAGCGGACAACAACTGTATCAAAACTGAACAGTGGAATTAAGTATTTTTTTTAAAACTACTTGATTATCAATCGATAACAATTCTGGTATTTTATTGGAGTGAAATGTAATCACCAACTTAGCCGCTTTTTTGTCATAATCATCAACGAAAAAACAGCCACCAATGTTTAGATATTATCTGAAGACTGCCATTCGAAACCTCACACGCAACAAAATTTATACGATTATCAACATTTCCGGCTTGAGTATTGGACTTGCCTGCGCCATGCTGATCATTCTTTACGTAAAGGATGAAGTCAGCTATGACCGGTTTCATAAAAATGTGGGCAACATTTATCGCATCGTAAACAGAAATGTTGAAGCGGATGGTAAGGAATCAGGAAAAAGCGGCTATACAGGTTATTTGCAAGGTCCGCGGTTTAAGTCCGCAGTTCCCGAAATAGTATCATTCGTGCGATTCAGAAGCGGTCAGATGGATATGAAGACCGGAGATGAAATCAAACCACAGGACCTTCGATATGCAGATTCCAATTTCTTTTCCGTATTTACATTTCCATTATTGAAAGGCAATCCTAAAACAGCGCTTCTGCAACCAAACTCTGTTGTAATATCGGACGAAGTAGCTAAAAAACAATTTGGCACCACAGATGCACTTGGAAAAACAATTATGCTCAAAGGCGACGATAAGTTTGAACCCTATATCGTTACGGGCGTAGCAAAGAAAGCGCCGCAGAACTCTTCGATTAAATTTGATTTATTGCTACCAATGGTAGTGTCAAAGGAAGATGCGCAGAACAATCAAAACTGGTTCAGCTTTTTCATGAATACATTCGTGGTTATCAATCCTAACGCTGACACAAAAGTTGCCGGACAAAAAATGACCAGGTTCTTTGAAAAAGACGCGGCGGATGTGATCAGGATGATCGCGGAAAAATTCGACTTTCATGGAAGAACAGAATACTCGCTTCAGCCTTTTTTAGATATGCATTTAAGCAAGGATCTGCCGGCGGATAACGGTTTGTCCGACTCAAGCAACCCCATGTTTTCGTATATACTTGGCGGGATCGCAATTTTTGTCCTGCTGATTGCCTGCATCAATTTTGTGAATCTGACGGTAGCCCGTTCACTCAAGCGCGCAAAGGAAATAGGCATTCGCAAGGTTGTTGGCGGGGAAAGAAAGCAACTGATCTTTCAGTTTTTAGGCGAATCATTTGCGCTTTGCTTTCTTGCATTTTTACTTGCCATCATTCTTGTACAGGTAATATTGCCAGTATTTAATGATCTTTCTAATAAAGCGCTGAGTATATCCTACCTTTTCGATCTAAAATTGATCGCGGGTTATATTGGGTTGTTCCTGCTTACCGGCCTGTTGGCGGGTTTTTACCCGGCACTGGTGTTATCCAACTACAATCCTGTTAACACTTTATACAGCAGATTTAATCTTGGCGGAAAGAATTACCTGCAAAAAAGCCTGGTAGTTTTACAATTCACGCTTGCGTCATTCCTGATCACTGCCACGTTGATCATCTACTCACAGTTCAACTATCTTACCACAACAAAGCTCGGTTATGATGATACAAACCTCATTATTGTGGGCAAAGGAAACTTAAATAGAAATGAGGCTGCCTTGTTCAGAAATGAATTGATGAAAAGTTCCGGCGTCGTTGATGTTGCACTAAAGAACGGAGGCTTTTGGGGCTCGGGCGCAAAGATCAATGGCGAAGAAAAAATTTCATTTGCGTATGAAACAGTAAGTGTGCCATATATCCCGATGCTGAAAGTGCCCATACTGCAGGGACGAAATTTTTCCCTGGACCTTCCTTCAGATTCTACCCAATCGGTTATCGTAAATGAAGAGTTTGTAAAGAAAGCCGGATGGAAACAACCTTTGGGCCAACAGGTGCGGTTTGTAAATATGGACAATACTGATGAAACTTACACGGTAATTGGTGTTGTAAAAAACTATCATTTTGAGTCACTGAATCAGAAAATAAAAGAGCAGCTGTTTACGATGAAACCCAAAAATCCGTACGGAGATTTCTACATTAAAATTCGTCCGGGCACTTCAACCGCCGCATTAAAAGATATCGAGAAAACCTATAAAAAACTTTTCCCGATTAATCCTTACAGTTACGATTTCAAGGATCAGCAAAACAGGAACAGTTATCAGTCCGAAGCAAAATGGAAACAGATCATGCTCTTTGGTGCCATCCTTACAATATTCATTTCAAGTATAGGGTTATTTGGATTGTCTGTACTCTCCGCTGAAAAAAGAACAAAAGAAATTGGCATCCGCAAAGTGCTTGGCGCATCAGTTAGCAGTGTTGTGCGTATTTTATCAAGAGACTTCCTGAGCCTGGTTGCAATTGCTTTGCTGGCAGCGATTCCGATGGCCTGGATCGCCGCGAACAGGTGGCTGGAGAACTATCCATACCGGGTTAATTTAAGCTGGTGGATGTTTGCTTCAGCAGGTATTTTTGTTCTGCTTATCGCATTGTTTACAGTGAGCTTCCAGGCGATCAGGGCGGCTACGGCTAATCCGGTAAAAAGTTTGAGAACGGAATAAGTTGTAAGTGATACGTTAAACGTTATACGTTTATCGAAGCGAAGGAAAGGGTAAAGCCGGATAGTTGTACGTTTTAGGTTTATTGAGGCGAAGGAAAAATATAACCCGCTCTATTAAACGTGCAACGTACAACTTAAAACATATCCCTTCTCCGGGTTAAACGTACAACGTATAACTTAAAACTTATAACTTCTTCGTATGTTCAAAAATTACTTCAAAACTGCATTTCGCAGTCTGCAAAAGAACAAGGGCTTTACAGCCATCAATGTTTTTGGTCTCGCAGCGGGGATTGCCACATGCTTAATCATTATGCTCTATGTTACAGATGAACTGAGTTATGATAAATTCAATATAAACGCTCAACGCATTTACCGCATCGACAATCAGATTAAATTTGGCAACAACGCGTTCGATATAGGAGAAGCGCCGGCAGCAATGGGACCAGCGTTTGCCGCGGAATACCCACAGATAGAACACTATACGCGGTTCAGGAACCGTGGTCCGATAACGATTACAAAGGGCGATGAGAAAATCGTAGAGGATAAAGTGATCTATGCAGACTCCAGCCTTTTTAATGTTTTCACATTACCCATTGTAGATGGAGATCAGCGCACAGCATTAAAAGAGCCACAATCTGTTGCAATAACAGAAAGCGCTGCGAAAAGATATTTCGGCAATGCACGTCCGTTAGGTAAAACAATGGAGATTAACAGCAAACCTTACCGCGTATCGGCTGTAATAAAAAATATTCCTTCTCAATCACATTTTAACTATGACTTTTTTCTTCCACTTTCCGGCCTGGATGAAAGCCGCGAAATTGACTGGCTTAGTGAAAACTTTCACACATATATAGTAGTGAAAGAAGGAACAGATATTGCTGGTTTGGAAAAACAGTTTAATAAGTCGCTCGAAGCAGCAGTTGCACCCGAACTTAAAAGTGTCGCTAATATTGCCTTTGACGATTTTAAAAAAGATGGAGGATACGTCCGCTGCAGCCTGATGCCACTCTTAAAGATCCATTTGCACAGTAATAAGCCTGATGAGCTGAGTGTGAATGGAAATTTGCAATACGTTTACATTTTTTCAGCTATCGCTATTTTTATTCTGTTGATAGCCTGCGTAAACTTTATGAACCTGTCCACCGCTCGCTCTTCCAACAGGGCAAAAGAAGTAGGTGTAAGAAAAGTGCTTGGATCTGACAGGCGAAATTTAATTACACAGTTTCTCACAGAATCATTTGTAATCAGCTTTATTGCATTTATGGCAGCGACCGTGCTAACATTCCTGTTGCTTCCATTATTTAATCATCTTGCTCAGAAAAACATAAGCGGCCTGGTTCTTCTTGCCCCATCTAGGCTGGCTGTTATTGTCGCTTTAATGATTGTCGTTAGTCTGCTTGCGGGTAGCTACCCGGCCTTTTTTCTTTCATCTTTCCAACCGGTAGATGTATTAAAGGGCAAGCTGGCAAAGGGTTTTAAAGGTTCTGTTTTGCGTAATGCACTGGTAGTATTCCAATTTGCTATTTCAATTACATTGATGGTTGGCACGACGGTTATTTACAGTCAACTCAATTACATACATCAAAAAGACGTCGGCTTTAATAAAGAACAGGTGTTGATCATACAAAATACATCTGCCCTCGGCTCTCAGTCTGAGGCTTTTAAAAATGAAGTAATGCAGTTACCGGTTGTAAAGGCAGCTACATTTACCGGTTATTTGCCCACCAACAACTGGCGCAACAGTACCGGGCTTTTTCCTGATATGAATTTTGATGTAGAGAATGCGATATTGTCGCAGGAGTGGGAAGTTGACGAAAATTACATTCCGACAATGCAGATGCAACTGGTTTCCGGAAGAAATTTTTCAAAAGATTTTGCAACCGATTCTAACGCTATCATCATAAATGAAGCTGCGGCAAAATACTTTGAAGGAAAAGATCCGATTAACAAGAAAATGTACGCCGTTGAAAATGCAGCAACAAAGAAAATCTCCAGCTTTAGTATTGTCGGGGTTATCAAGAATTTCAACTTTAATTCACTCAGGGAACAGGTAACGCCGTTAGCTTTGTTGTACCGTAAAAACCTGGGAAGCCTTGCACTCCGTATTAATACAGCGGACATCCCTGGTTTGGTATCACAACTCAAATCAAAATGGAAAGTGATGGCGCCTTCACACGCGTTCAGCTATACATTTATGGATGAAGAATTTAATAAACAATACCAGGCCGATCAGCGTACCGGTTCACTTTCAATAACATTTTCAATACTTGCTATTCTTATAGCCTGCCTTGGATTACTAGGACTGGTTACCTATGCAGCCGAACAACGGATCAAGGAAATTGGCATCAGAAAGGTTTTGGGTGCAAACGTCACCGGCATCATTGCCATGTTATCGGGCGACTTTGTAAAGCTGGTTTGCATCGCGGTCGTAATAGCAACGCCTGTCGCCTGGCTGGCTATGAATAAATGGTTGCAGGAGTTTGCTTATCGCATAACCATACAGTTGTGGCTGTTTGCACTGGCGGGTATCATTGCGTTGATTATCGCACTTGCTACGGTAAGTTTCCAGGCTATAAAAGCGGCGATGGCAAATCCGGTTAAGAGTTTGAGGTCGGAGTGAGTTGTAAGTTATACGTTTTACGTTTTTACGTTTATCGAAGCGAAGGAGTAAGGGTGTCTTGCCGTTTTTCATTTCTTAATAATGTTCTGGCTTTGCTTTATTACTCTCGTGCTATCTTACTGTCTTACTATCTTACTATCTTACTATCTTACTGTCTTACGGTCTTACTATCTTACACGTCTTCATTTAACCACCACAATCCATCCTCTGTGTGGCCTTTCATCTGCCAAAGCAGGAGAGGAGACGGCTGCTTCGTAGTAATAAGTGCCCGCACTGACATTGTCACCGTCCCAGGAGTTGTCGTAGTTGTCTGTTTCGTAAATAACAGAACCCCACCTGGTGAATATTTTCAGATGTATGCTGTTTACTTTTTCGTGGTATTTCAGCACGAGTTTATCCATGCTGCCGGCAGACGCCGGAGCAATCAAAAATGGCGTAAATGCGCCTGCTATAATACGGGAAGAACACATATCAGAAGAGTAAATCGTTTTTAGGTTAGAATGCATAATTGAGGTCTTAAGTTAACAAGGTGCCGGTTTGATTATGCTGTTGTGCGTCACCATAACATGTCTTGCATTTTCAATTCTTTGCTTTATTGCGACGCAAAATTAGTTTTGAATAATTTTCTTGCTTTCTCTTCCGGAACATAAAAACAACCGCGAACACGACGCGGTCAATGTCTTACGGTTGTTGATATTGGGTCCGGAAGTTCACATTTTGATGATAATGTTGAATACACCATCTTTTTTATCAACATTGGCAATTGTACCTTGTTATCCGCGGATATTTGTGTTCCCCGGCATTACAACCAGGACTTCCCATGACACATATAAAAGGTATTGAAAAACATCAGCTTACGCAAAAACTGTTCGGCCTTGATCATTTAAGGGCATTCGCTATTTGTTATGTTTTTTTCTATCATTACGGGGGAATTTTTGCTCATCCGGATTGGGTACTCAGCCTCGCCGAATTCGGATGGACGGGAGTTGATTTGTTTTTCGTACTCAGCGGTTACCTAATATCTTCTCAGCTTTTTGAAAAGATCGCGAAAGCTAAAAAAATATCCCTGAAGGAATTTTTTATAAAAAGATTCTTCAGAATTATACCAGCATACCTGGTAATAGTGGTGCTGTATTTTTTGTTTCCCTTATTGAGAGAGCGGGAAGCGCCTGCGCCTCTGTGGAAATATTTAACATTCACCCAAAACCTGGGACTCGATCTTCATTCACAGGGTACATTTTCTCATGCCTGGTCACTATGCATTGAAGAGCAGTTTTATTTATTCATGCCGTTGATTCTCCTTGGCCTGGCACGATTTAAAATGCTGAAAAAAGGGCTTGTAATTATATTGGCATTTTTTGTTGCGGGATTGCTTGTGCGAGCTCTACTATACAACTATCAGCTTACGCCTTATGCACAAAACGATGATTTTATCATTCGTTGGTATAAATGGATCTACTATCCGACGTGGTCCAGGTTGGATGGATTATTAACGGGCGTATCTGTCGCAGCTATTTTTCAATTCAAACCGCAGTTAAGTCAATTGCTCCGGAAAAATGGAAATCTACTCTTATTGTTAAGCTTATCAGTATTAATAGCCGCATATCTTTTATGCAAAGAATCATCTTCATTTGCAGCGTCCGTTGTTGGCTTCCCTTTGGTGAGCATCGGTTATGGTTTAATGGTTGCAGGAGCAGTAAGCCCGTCGGGCCTTCTATTTAAATTTAAATCCAATGCAACGGCTGCTATTGCAAAACTATCGTATGCACTTTATCTATCGCACAAAATTGTTATCCATGTAACCCAGGTACAATTCGCTAAGCTTGACATTGATAAGAATAGTAACCTGATGATGTTTATCTGTATATCAACCTCTTTATTGGCAGCCTTTATACTTAACAAAATCGTTGAAAAGCCTTTTCTTTTATTAAGAGACAAAATACTCAACAAAAGAAAACAACAAGTGCCAAAAACACGCGCTGTCCAATACTGATCGCCGATGCTAGGAGTTTGAAAACCACACTTCATAGTGCCTGGGCCTGGCATCGTTATCTGTTGCAAGCTGAGGAGACTCATTTACCCTGAGCCCCATATTCATCGATTTGATGATAGAGATAATTCTTTGCGCCTCTGCCATTTCTTCCGCACGGAAATACCTGACTTCAATTGCGTTGGGAATGTCAGCACCCTTACGTCCAACATTTTCAACGCCAGGTGCGATGAAATTTTCTTTACGAAGCGTTGCCTGCAGCACTTTAGCCAGATCCATCTGGCTGTCATTAGCAATTTGAATATATACGCGCGGTGGTAAAGTTGAGGCTACTACTTTTTTATCAGGAGCCGAGTTGTCTTTTATATCAATAACCGCGGCAGCTGCATCGATCTTTTGCTGGCTTACAGCGTTTTTACTGGTATCTGCGGCACTATGAACAATGCCTTCTAATGCTGATTCAAGTTCACCGGGCAATTTGCCGTTTCCCTTCAAATATTTGGTGATTTCTATTGCCATCCTCCATTGCTTGTCATCCGGCGATGCGAGATAAGGTAGAAGTAATGTGATGAGAGATGCGTTTTGACGATGCGTTTCTATTTCTGCCAAGTCTTGCTTGGCTTTAGCATCCTGTTGTTCTTTGTTTTGCGTATATAAAAAAGTAATAAAACCAACTACGCAGGTTGACAAAAACCACAAACCAAAACTACTGTTGAAGAAATTCCATATCCTTGAAGATGAAGGAGGTTTATTTTCGCCGGTTTCAAGACTTTTCCTTATTTCGTGACGAAATTGTTCCTCCATTTCGATATGACGTTTCTCGTCCGGGGTTAGATTAGCAAAGGGTTCCATTCGATAAGCTTTAGATATAAAGTAGGTGAGTGCCTCTGCGGGCTTAATTCCAATATACATTTTTTTAGGTAGTTTTATCGACGAATACTAATTAAAATACTACAACAAGGACAATTCAATTGCCTCATAAAGTTTATAAAATGAGTTCTCTTATAAATAAAAAGCACTGGGAAAATGTTTATGAATCAAAGAGTCCCAAAGAGGTAAGCTGGACGCAGAAATATCCAAAAACATCTATGGAGTTTATCCAGTCACTTGATTTGCCGAAAACAGCAAAAATTATAGATGTAGGAGGAGGCGACAGCAATCTCGCTGATTGTTTACTCGAAGAAGGATACGAAAATATCACCGTACTGGATATTTCCGCCAGGGCACTTGAAAAAGCGAAAGTTCGTCTTGGTGATAAAGCAAATAAAATTAACTGGGTAGTGAGTGATGTAACAGCGTATCAACCTGAGACTGGTTTTGATATCTGGCACGACAGAGCGGCCTTTCATTTTCTTACATCGAAAGAGCAAATTTCGAAGTATGTTGAGATCGCAACTAAAACAATTGCCGGCTACCTGATCCTTGGTACATTTTCAACTGAGGGCCCGAAGAAATGCAGCGGGCTGGATATTTCGCAGTACAATGAAGAAACGTTGAATGCAACATTTCAAAGCGCATTTGAAAAGATGAAGTGCATAACGGAAGATCACGTAACACCATTTAACACCAGGCAGAATTTTTTGTTTTGCTGTTTTAAAAAACGAAACTAATCTGGCAACGTAATGTCGTTTGGTTAAGCGAACATCGTCAACTTTGGAAGATCTCTCCTTTCGTGCCAATGACAGATTCATAGCGTGTCAATTTTTCCCGTAGGGAATTAAGCTTAATAGAAATATGCGAATTGAGACCATCATAGTCCGTCCGGACTTTAACCAAATAAATGGGGTTAATGTCCTACGGACAAGAAGGACCTGGTAGGTTAGAGCTTCTATTAAGCTTTAAGTCCTACGGACTATTGACGAAAAGTGTACTGTCATCTCTCTTTGATTGTGGCTCACCAAATTTCCCAGTCGACATGACGGTCCTGGCTTATCAGAAAAACTGATTTCAGCACCGATGAACGATATAGGAAAGGCTGCACCCGCGTCGTCACCCCGGCGATAGGAGAGGTCTCCCGAACAGGGCCTGATTGCGATCGTTTATGGATATTCAAGAATGACAATTCTTAACTAAACGACATTGAATTGTCAACAACATATTGTGATACGATAAAATATGTCGCATGAAATTAAAAACTTGTCTTGTTTTATTTGCATTATTACTAACGGGAGCCGGCTTTGCGCAAACGAAAAGTAAAGAAGACAAAATAGACAGTGAATTACAGCAATGCCTGGATAAAAAAGAAAATCAGTCAACTGCGGGCATGGTTGACTGCGCATACAAAGCCCTGAACAAATGGAACGCAAAACTAAATACTACCTATAAATCTCTTTTAGCTAAACTAGATTCAACTGCAAAAAACTCATTGATTGAGGCCCAGCGTCAATGGATCAAATTCAAAGAAAAAGAAATTGATCTTATAGATGCTACTTATGGCAGTGCGCATGGAACCATGTGGCGGATAGTGCGTGCGCAAAAGGTGATGGATATTACAAAGCAGCGGGCAATGGAATTGGAAGATCTGTTGGAAACGTTAAAACAGATGCAATGATACGAAATTGTAGAGGCGCGATGCATCGCGCCTTTACAACATCCCGAATCGCAATCCCAGATGCAAAAAAAATTGTCCTACACTTTAAAAGTGTAGGACAATTTTTTTTTGCAGTGACCGCGGATCGCCTTAATCCCAAATGCTCTTCAACTCGTATACATCCAGCTTGCTCACATTTGCAGCACCTCCGCTTGCAGTAAGCGACAGCGACCTGTTTTCTGCAGGAATATTTTTATTGATTGGCATGAATAAGATTCCGTCACTTGCAAAAACTTCCAGACCAGTTCTATCCGCATAAATGGTTATCCGTTGTTTACCATTTTGCAATGGGGCAGGAGAGGTAACGCCGTCAATTGTCAACTCTTGTTTGGAAACGTTGTAAACAACCGGGACGCCCCTTACATCAAACTTAACTTCTTTCGCAGTTCCGGGTTCAAACTCAACACGTATCTCCGCCAGCTCAATATCAATTTTAGAAAGCGGATTGGCGCCACCTTCTTTCAATTTTTGTTTGGAGAATGGATAAGTCTTTACACGCAAAGACTCAAGTTCCTTTACGGGAGTTCTCGTCAACCGCAAGCCTTCAGCCTTTCTTTCCAGTTTTAATTCCATCGGAATGCTTTGGGATTGATTGAAGGTCATATCGTCTTTATCCGTATGTGTACGCCACCAGCCTATTTCAATACGCCTGCCTTTAGGTTCGTTGTTAAATGTTTGTGATGCATAAAAATCGCGTCCAAGCTGGCCATTGAGCCTTTCAACTTCCGGTGTGA
Organism: Danxiaibacter flavus; assembly: GCF_041060425.1. NCBI lineage: Bacteria > Pseudomonadati > Bacteroidota > Chitinophagia > Chitinophagales > Chitinophagaceae > Danxiaibacter > Danxiaibacter flavus. Next base: position 62,032 of record NZ_JAULBC010000003.1, on the reverse strand, counting down.
ATTTGGTGCCGTCAAATGTTCCTATCGCATATTGGCTGTTGGCTGCAGTCAGCACCCATTTCTTTTCAGCAGGATTTCCATCGACCGGCAATTCAAAAAATTCGGGGCATTCAAATAAATAACGGTCGTCACCTTTGCCTCCATAAACTACACTTGCTTCGGTCCAGTCCTTTAAGTTGGGAGAAGTAAGTATTTGCATGCTGTTTTGTCCATGATCCCTTTCAACCCAAACAACCATTACCCATTTTTTTGAAGGCTCGTGCCAGATCACTTTCGGATCGCGATTATCTTTATTGATCCTGGTCACCACTGCGCGATCCAGCTTATGGAAGGTACGTCCGTCGTTGCTCCATGCCAAACCCTGCGCCCAGGCTTTGGCGCCGGTAAAGAACATAACCATGGCTGGTTTTCCGCTTTCTCCAAGTCCGCTTGTGTTCTTTTCATCCACTACGGCACTGCCGCTAAACATTGGGCCAAGCTTATCAGGATAAAGTGCTTCGCCCACTTCTTTCCAATGCAATAGATCTGTGCTTACTGCATGTCCCCAGTGCATATTTCCCCAGCCACGTCCATAAGGATTGTGCTGAAAGAAAAGGTGGTATTCGCCATTGTAATATACCATTCCGTTAGGATCATTTGTCCAGCCACGTTTTGGAGAAAAATGGAACTGTCCGCGTAATTTTTCTTTATATAACGGAGCCGCATTTGTGTCGACATCGCTTTGCCTTATTGTTGTAAAGGCTTGTGATGCAGTGCTAAGCGCATCAACTCTTAGTTCCATCTTTTGTCCCTTCCAGTCGCTGATATCAAGATAAGCAAACCAGTCAGGCTTTTCGTCAGCTACTTCCATATCAAACCATCTCGTCAATTCTCCATTAACCCATAACTCCAGGTTCTTTTTGGGAGCACCATTCTTTACTGGCAGTACCAGCCATTTTTTTTCACCGGTAAAAAAGCTGCTGAAATTTTCAAGACGCTGCGATCCTGAATTATCCTGTCCGAAGCATGCGGCCGTGACCACACCGCTAAATAAAACACTGGTTAATATTCTTTTCATGTTGGAAAGCATATTTTTTGACTATGTTGATTAATGAGCTTAAATGGAAAGCTTAAAGCCAAAAGCATAAAGCGTAAAACTACGTTCAAAGAAAAAACTTTATTAATGGACTTCCCAAGACTTTTCTATCAATAATAGTATACACAAGTCTCGCGCACCAACAAGCTTTGAGCTTTAGGCTTTGAGCTTTAAGCTTAAAACTACCATCCCGTATTCTGTTGATACAATCCTCTGCTATAATTGATCTGGTTTAAAGGAATAGGAAAATATTCATCCCTGTTCTTTTTAAACGATGCATCAGACAGATGTGATGATCTTGTTTTTTCTATTGCAAAATATTTGTTGATGTATTCTGCTGCGATACCCCAGCGTACAAGGTCAAAGAAGTGATAACCTTCAGTTGCGAACTCAAGCCTTCTTTCCCATTGCAATGCCTTAAAGGCAAAGTCTTTTGTCCACGTGCAGTTTACCCCCGGCGTATACACGGTCATTCCATAGTTGGAAGTAGAAGAGCCGTCTGCTTGCTTTAGCAGAGCCGTGCTGGCTGCAGCACGTGTACGTACCTGGTTGATCAACGGCAACGCTTCATTTTGTCTGCCCAACTGGATCAACGCTTCAGCTTTAAACAGGAGTACATCATCAAAGCGGATGATATCCCAGTTCTTTGAGCTTGACATAAATGGTGGGATCTTTTGGAAAGACGCATCTTCCGGACCGACTGCTTCTTTCAGACTGGCAAATGCACCGTAAACCTCGGGAGCACGTGCCCAGGATTTTGCAAACAGGAAATCCGCTATGTATTTGAAAGGATGTCCGGGAATGGCAACAGTATGATCTAAACGCGGATCAAAAGTGCCGGTTTTATAATCGCCTGAAGCTGCAACGTCGCTTGCGTTATAAGTATCAAACATCGGCAGTCCATTCTTATCGGTCTTGAACGCATTGATCAGATCATGACTTGGCACATGAAAACCGCAGCAGCCATATTCCTGGTTCATCGGATAGTTAAGCGCATGACCATAATCCAACCGGCCTTTGGGTGTACCATCGCCTTTTGAATACTGTATGGCGAAAACAGATTCTTTACTGTTATCAGTCTGAGCAAGAAAGTTATCTGCATAATCTGTGTTCAGCGCGTACTTGCCTGAGTTTATTACGTCGTCGCATAGCTGATTAACTTCCTGCAGCATCGCGGCATTAATAGAAGTTACGTTGTTGTTCTCATCCTGCTGGTAAGCTTGATACAGCAATACTTTGGCCAGGTATGCCTTAGCAGAATTTTTATTTGCACGGCCAATCTCAGTCTGGGTATCAGGCAGTCCATTTACTGCTGCACGAAAATCGTCTGCAACTTTGGTCCACAATGCTTCATTTGAATAGGTTCTGTTTGAGACAGTATCATAATTCGCTTGCGGTGTGTTCTCATCAATATATGGAACATATTTGAAGAGGATCTTTGCAAGGAAATAAAAATGCCCCCTTAAGAATCTTAGCTCAGCCTGTCTTGTTGCCTTTTGGGGATAATCAGCATCGCTTAAATTATTCATTCTTCTAAGCGCATCATTTGCGCGGCCGATACTTACGTACAGGCGATACCAAACAAGGTCTATCAAACCATTGTCCACGCGATTTAAAGAGAACGTTTCAAAGAGGTGATATTCGCTGATGTCACCAGGACCATCCCCGCCCTTATAAGTATCGCCTCCGCGGATGCTGCCATAGGGCCACATGCTGGAGAAAGGTGCGGTATAGTGATCGTTGCCAAGGGCGGAGTAGGCCGCTATAACAAGCTTGTCAACGTTCTCAGGTGTATTTAAATCGTCGTCTGATATAACACCCTGCGGCGTTTCATCAAGTACTTTTTTGCAGGATAACGATAAGGCACAAGCCATCGTGATCAGTATTATTGTTCGTTTCATTGTATTGTTGTTTGGATTGTTAGAATGATACAGTTAAACCGATGGTGCCAATAGCAGGAATAGGAAACGCGTTGGTTGGTATTTCCGGATCTGCTGCCGTAAATGATTTGTTTTTAAATGTTACCAGGTTGGTTCCCTGTATATACACACGGGCGTTCTGAACTTTCGATTTTCTTAGCGCATGTTTCAGGTTATATCCCAACTGTACCGTTCTAAGTTTCAAGTAAGAACCTTTTTCATAGAAATAGGTGGAAGTGCGGCCCTCGTTGTTCCTGTTCACCAAAGTAAGCGCAGGAATTGTTGCATTGGGATTTTGAGGTGTCCATGCATCCAATGTTCTTTGTCCCCAGTTGGTGCCTACCCATAAAGAAGAAAAGTCTGTGTATGTTTTAAAATCATTGTAAACATCATTACCCTGAACACCTTGCAGGAAGAAGCTGAGATCAAAGTTTTTGTAGTTCAGCTCAACATTCAATCCATATAACAGTTTTGGATTTCCATCTGCAATAAAATCTCTGTCCTTATCGTCAATAGTACCGTCGTTGTTCAGGTCTTTATACCTGATCCTGCCTAAGCCTTTACCAACCTGTGCGGGAGAATTATCAACATCCTTTTGCGTAGTAAACAACCCATCGGCCACATACCCAAAAACTGAGTTGATAGAACGGCCCAAAATTGTTTTGTCGGTGCCGTTACCGGGATATGAAGTCAATACCTGTTGAGGGAGAGAAGTCACTTTGTTCTTGTAAGAAGAAACGTTTCCTGTAATAGTGAATGAAAAATCCGGGCTAATGGCGTCGCTATAAGAAACAATTGCTTCAATACCCTTGTTTTGCATGGAGGCGCCGTTGAACCAATAGTTGCCGCCTTCGCCAACAACCGCCAGGTAACCCGGACTGATCAAGATGTCTGAAGTATTCTTAATGAAATAATCTACTGAACCGGTGATCTTGTTTTTGAATAAGCCGAAGTCAACACCAAAGTTGGATTCTCTTGTTGTTTCCCATCTTAATGAATCGTTACCTTGCTGAATGCGTGTAAAGCCTGAAGGCAATTGTCCTGAGCCGGTACCGTTAATATCATACGCGCTTCCGTTGTCAAAATCCCATGTTGGATCTATACCGTAGATTGCAGAATACAAGGCATAGGTTGCATTGTTGGCAATTTCCTGGTTACCAGACTTACCCCAGCCATAACGTAGTTTCAGGTCGGAAACAATATCCTGGTTTTGCATAAAAGCTTCCTTACTTACACGCCAACCAAGAGAAAATGCAGGGAACATACCATAACGGTATTCTTTACCAAAACGTGAAGAACCGTCGCGACGCAGTGTTACTGAAGCCAGGTATTTATTATCATAAGTATAGTTCGCTTTACCAAAGTAAGAGAGCAACGCATAGCCGGTACCGTTACCCGTATTGTCTTTGTTGGCAGAACCTGCATCCAGGTAAGCATAGTCTATATTTTCCAATGCATAACCCTGTCTTGATCCGGAAAAATTCTGGTTCATGTACTTGATGGTCTCTTGTCCTGCAAGGAAGTCGAGACGATGTTTGTCAAGTGTTACATTGTAAGTAAGTGTATTCTGCCAGATCCAGTTACCATCATATGCCTGGCTTGTTACAACCTGGTTGGACGGATCTGATAAGAAGCCAGAAGTGTATGATTTGCGTAGCGTTCGTTGATACGTTCCGTTATAATCCGCACCTAAACTTGTTCTGAAATGAAGGTTGGGAATAATGGTAAGATCTGCATAGATATTACCCATCAGGCGATAAAAATTGCTGAAGTTTTGTTTGTTATCTTCAATCAATCTCACAGGATTCTGTCTGTCGGTCATTCCGGGTGCAGGTCCGCCCCAACCACCATCTACTGTATGCACGGGTACTACAGGTTGTTGAACGAGCGATGCAAACAGGATATCGCTTGCAGGGATCAGTGAGTTGCGGATGTAGGTAAGGTTAATATTCTCACCGATTTTCAGCCTGTTGTTGAAATAGTTAAAGTCTGAGTTTAATCTCGCAGTGAGCTTCTGGCTATTGGAAGCCTTAACAATTCCCTTGTTATCATAATAACCAACTGATAACATTGTATTGCCTCTTTCTCCGCCATTGCTTAAAGAGACGTTGTATTGTTGAATAAGAGATGTCTGCGCAATTTCATTGAACCAGTTGGTATTTGCAGGTTTCATTGTTTTGGCAGCATCAATATATTCAGGATAGCGTATCTTATTTAATACCGGATTGTTGTAATCACCGTTCCAGTCGTATTGATAGATCTGGTTGGCATTGGGGTCTGTTTTGTCATTTACAGCAGCCTGCCAGTAAGCCTTTCCTCTGCCATCTGAATCCAGCATCTTTTGTTTGGTTATGTAGAATTGTAATGATCCGGCAGCATCTACATCCACTCTTGAAAAACCTTTTTTAGCTTTTTTGGTTGTTACGATAATTACGCCATTCGCTGCGCGGGAGCCATAGATGGTTGCAGACGATGCATCTTTCAGGACCTGGATGGATTCAACGTCATCCGGATTCAATTCCTGAAGCCCTCGTTTGGTTGGAACTCCATCAATGACATATAACGGATCGTTATTGCCCAATGTACCCACACCACGAATGCGTACGGTTGAACCACCGGAAGGCGAGCCATCGGAAGTAATAAATACACCGGGAACGCGGCCCTGCAAAGCTTTGGTTGGACTACCCACCGGACTGTTCTTAATTGCATCAACATCTACTACAGAAACGGCTCCGGTAAGATCCGCCTTCTTTTGTACCTGGTAACCTGTCACCACTATTGTTTCCAGGTTGTTGGCAGTAGCTTCGAGGTTAATATCGTATCCGGAAGCTGATGTTACTTTAATTTCCTTGTCTCCAAATCCAATAAAAGACACTTTTAAGACGTCGCCTTCATTAGCATCTAATGTAAAGCTACCATCAGCCGAGGTTGTTGCCACGGAGTTTCCTTTGCCCTTTACGGTGGCGCCCTCAATTGGCTTATTGCTTGTTCCGCTAAGTACGCGCCCTGTTATTTTCTTTTGTTGTGCAAGTAGTGTTGCCGTAAACAGGAAAGCGGCAAGCATCGTTACGATTTTTTTCATTTAGCGTAGTTTTATTTACAAGATGACCTTGTCCGAGTTGTTGATAAGTGTATATATTTCGTTGATGGTGTAGTCCGGGCAGCCGCCTGCTTTTGAAGCAACGAGTGCGCCCAGTGCGCTGGCGAAGATCAATGCATCCGAAGCCTCCTTATTTTCAAGAAGGCCAGTTAAAAAGGCGGCGAGGAAGGAATCGCCGCTACCTACGGTGTCTGCAACCGCTACTTTAAATCCTGGATGTTTGTAAACTTTGCCTTGCATGTTTACTACTGCTCCGTCAGCACCAAGGGTAACAATTACGGTGGGGATGTTAAAGCGCTCCTGCAACAATGCAATTCTGCCTTCTACGCTTTTAAAATCTGCAAACCAACCGGTGATCAATTCCAGTTCGCTGATATTCATTTTTAGCATATCGGCTTCTTCAAGCAGGTCCTCAACAATATTTCTGTTGAAGTGAGGTGCACGAAGATTAATGTCCAACACCTTTGTGTTGGCCTGTTCCAGCAGGGAAAACAAAGTGGCGCGTGATTGTTTGTTTCTTGTCGCCAGGCTGCCAAAAATGAAATGGGAAGATTGCCCGATGAGTTCCGTGAGGTCACTATCTACATCAATGTAATCCCAGGCTACAGGAGCCACGATATCATATTGCATGTCGCCGTTGCTATCCGCGACAGCATGAACAATGCCTGTTGGCATGTCATAGTCCAATTGAATGAATTCTGTATTGACACCTTTTTCTTTAAGAACGCCAAGCAGTTCTTTGCCCCTGTCATCAAGCCCGATGCGTGAAACAAACGCAGGGGCCTGGGCCAGCTGCGTAAGGTGGTAAGCAACATTCATGGGAGCTCCACCGGCTTTGGCGCCGGATGGCAATAAATCCCAAAGCACTTCACCATAGCAAACAATATTGTGTGTATTCATATTAAGAAGAAATAGGAGGATATATTAGTGAATGCCGGAATTCCATTGATAACCAGTATCCCGGCGTTTGTTTATGATATCACAAGTTTTAAGCTTTGAGCTTTAGGCTTTAGGCTTTCAGCTTTAATGCATCACCAGTACATGTTCCAGCTGCTCCAATGATTTGCCCTTTGTCTCCGGCATCACCTTCCAGACAAACAGCAACTGCAGCACCATCATAATGGAGAAGAAAAGAAATGTGTGACCGCCACCCAGGCTTTCAGTAAGCATGGGGAATGCGAATGCAATAACGGCAGCCATCACCCAATGTGTAAGGCTGCCAAGGGTTTGTCCTTTGGCACGCACCTGGTTCGGGAATATTTCAGAGATAAATACCCAGATCACTGCACCCTGGGAAAAAGCAAAAAATGCGATGTACACCAGCAACAAAATGGTTACTGTAAATCCACCAAAATCGTTCAGGTAGAAGGCACGGGAAACTAGTGTAAGTGTAAGTATGAGCCCGATCGAACCAATCAGCATGAGTGTTCTTCTGCCGAATTTGTCTATGAAGTTTAATGCCAGCAATGTAAATGTGAAATTCACGGCGCCTATACCCACGCTGGATAACAGCGATGATTGTCTTCCCAATCCAGTCATTTCAAAAATGCGCGGGGCGTAATAGATAATCGCATTTATGCCGGATACCTGGTTAAACACAGCGAACGCGATTGCCATAAATACAGGAAGGCGGTTTTTCCGTGAGAAGAGCACTTCCGCTTCATCGCCTGGCGTCTGCGCAGCGTCAGCAATAATCGCATTCAGGTCGTCCCGGTATCCTTCGGGATTCACGATCTTCAGTACAGCTTCGGCCTCTTTTATCTTTCCTCTTTTTACAATTAACCAGCGCGGACTTTCCGGCACATATTTAAGTAACACCAGGAACAACAAAGAAGGAATAAACTGAACGCCGAGCATCATGCGCCAGGACGTTTCGCTTCCCTGACCGATAAGATAATTTGACAGATAGGATATGAGAATGCCCAGCACTATATTAAACTGGAAAAGGGCAACCAGGCGTCCGCGCGCTTTTGCCGGAGAAATTTCAGATATATAAACCGGTGCGGTAACAGACGAAGCACCAACGCCAACGCCGCCCATAAAACGGAAAGCAAGAAATATGTACCAATTGGTAGCAACGGCCGTTCCAACCGAAGCGACCAGGTAGGTAGCAGCAATAATCAATAAAGTGGCATGTCGTCCGAGTTTTTCAGAAGGATAACTACCTGTAAGCGATCCTATGATCGTACCGATTAAAGCGATAGATACAGTAAGGCCATGTTCAAAGGGAGTAAGGTTCCAATACTTCTGTATAGATTGTTCAGCACCAGATATAACCGCGGTATCAAACCCAAAAAGGAACCCGCCAAGCGCAACAATAATGCTCCACAAAACAACTTTTCTATTCATAACGGTAAGCAATGTTTTAGCGCAAATTAGCCGGGCACAGGCCGGATGCTATTAAAACAAGTTTCTTTTACTTTCAAAATCATTTCATCTGTTCAAATTATTCTAACTAATTGAAAATAAATAAATTGTATTCTCTTATTCTGATACGTGTCAACGAGACACTTTCGTTTTTGGAACAAAAATTTTTAAAATAGTTCCATTTTTCACCGATCTTCCTTCTTTGAAAAGTAGTTGATTTCTTAAATCAGATATTTTTATTCACGATTTGAATGAAGTTATTCGTAGCTCATTCAATTGTTCTTAACCAATTGCAGCCAATATGTTTTATCGGGACTTTGCCAGGAAATACTTCTCCTTATTTATATGTGTCTGCCTGTTGACATGCATGTCGTCTTGTGAACTAAATAAGGAAACGCGAAAATTCCGGATTGGCTTTTCGCAGTGTGGGGACGCTGACGACTGGAGAAAATCCATGCTTGGAGAAATGAAACGCGAGCTGGCATTTTATCCCGAAATGGAGCTGCTCTATAAACAGGCAGATGACAACAGCGAGAAACAGGTTCAACAGGTAAGGGCGCTACTAAAAGAAAAAATTAATCTGCTCATTATTTCTCCGAACGAAGCTCAACCGCTTACACCGGTAGTAGAAGAAGCATTCAATAGCGGAATTCCGGTGATTGTTGTGGACAGAAAGATCGCTTCATCCCTTTATTCTAATTATATAGGTGCGGACAATTATCAACTTGGTAAAATGGCCGGCGACTATGTTGCTTCATTATTACAGGGAAAGGGAAATATTATAGAAGTAACAGGTCTGCCAGCTTCTTCACCTGCCATCGATCGCGACCACGGCTTTCGCGATGCGCTGAATACATTTAAGCAGATCCATCTTATTGCGAAAGTACCCGGTGACTGGATAAAACCTAAAGCTGAAAAAGAAATATCGTCCTTAAAACAAATGTTGCCATCTGCTAACCTCATTTTTGCCCACAATGATGTAATGGCACGTGGAACTTATGAAGCCTGCAAAACAAATGGCGCAAATAATATAAAAATAATTGGTGTTGATGCCCTCCCGGGCATGGGGATGGAGCTTGTGTCTAATAAAATACTTACCGCATCTATGCTATATCCAACAGGCGGCGCAGAGGCCATACGCAATGCGGTTAAAATTTTAAACGGGCAATCACTCGGCAAAGAAACACTTTTACAGACTTTAGTGGTGGATTCCAGCAACGTACACTTAATGAAGTTGCAATCTGACAAAATGCTTAGCCAGCAACGGGACATTGAGAAGCAACAGGACATGCTGGCCGAGCAAAAAAGAATTTACAATAACCAACGGGCACTCCTTTATGTATTAACCTGCTCATTAGGGCTCGCCATTTTCTTCGCGGGACTTCTTTTTTATTCCCGCAATCTTAATAAAAAGATCAACAAACAGCTCGCAAATCAAAATGACGAAATATCCAGGCAAAGCGCACAGCTAATAGAAATGTCAGCCAGGGCCCAGGCCGCACACGAAGCCAGGCTGAATTTCTTCACCAATATTTCGCATGAGTTCCGGACGCCCTTAACGCTGATCATGGGACCTGTAGATGGAATGCTTGAAAATCCAAAGCTGCAGGCGCACACACGGCAACAACTTATGCTGATCCGCAACAATGCCATGCGTTTATTGAGACTGGTTAATCAGCTAATTGATTTCAGGAAGATCGAGTTTAATAAATGGAAAATACGGGCCTCAGAAAATGACCTTGTATTTTTTGCAAATGAAATAGTACAGGCCTTTCAGGAAATTGCGCGTAAACGCGGTATTGATTGCAGAATGCTCACAAAAGAAAGACAACTGCCCGTCTGGATAGATGTAACAATGGTTGACAAAGTATTGTATAATCTGCTTTCAAACTCATTCAAGTTCACAGCGGACAACGGATCTATTATTTTAAGCATTGAGAAAAACAGTGAAACGGATCAAGCCATCATTCATGTGCAGGATAACGGTATTGGCATGACGCCGGATGAACAGGCGCACGCATTTGACACTTTCTATCAAGGCGATCATGAAAGCCACAAGGGCTCCGGTCTTGGGCTTTCGCTGTCAAAAGAATTAATTGAACTGCATCGTGGTTCTATCAGTGTAAATAGTCAAAAAGGCAAAGGAACCACCTTTACTATCACACTTCCGCTAGGTAACAGCCATTTTTCGCCGGAGGAAATTGCAACAGCAGATGCAGGACCGTTAGCAGACAGCGAAAAAGAATTGTTTATCGCGGATCTGCTTTCTTCAATACCTGTAATAGATGAACAAGACGCGCCGGTATCTGAAAAGAGAAAGGAAACACTTTTAATTATTGAGGACAATCCTGAGCTGAGGCAATTTCTGCATACACAACTGTCGGCAAGATATCACATAATCGAAGCGGATAATGGAACAAAAGGACTACAAATGGCATTCGATAATTTACCTGATGTTGTAATTTGCGACATTACAATGCCAGGAAAAGATGGTATTACGCTAACCGGTTTGCTGAAAAATGATATCCGCACATCACATATCCCGGTAATATTACTTACAGCAAGAACAGCCATGGAGCAACAAATTGAAGGATTCAGAAGCATGGCAGACGCATATATTACCAAACCTTTTCAGTTCGCCGTGCTGAATGAGACTTTAACAAGCCTGCTTTCCAACAGGAATAAACTAAAAGAACATTTTACCACAGAAGTGCCAGCTGTAATAAGACCGGGTGCAGCGAAAAAAACCGACAGAAAGTTTGTGTCTGAATTTATTTCAGTGGTAGAGAATAACATCAGCAATGATCATTTTGTTATTGATGATATTTGTAAAGCAATGTGTATTTCGAAAGTACAATTATATCGTAAGGTAAAGACACTGATGGGCACGAACATTAATGAGTACATCCTCAACGCCAGGTTACAAAAAGCAAAATATTATTTGCAGCACGAAGACCTTTCGGTATCAGAAGTATCTTACAAAACAGGATTCTCTTCACCTGCTTATTTTGCAACCGTATTTAAAACAAAAACAGGCGTATCGCCGACTGCGTTTAAATCACAACGATAAAAAGTCAAATTTCAAAGGTAAAAAGGCAAAAGGGCTTGCAGGAATTTGTCACTGTTAAATTTTAGCGCAGACATGAGGTCTTTTATTCCACCCGAGACTACAGTAGGAAACATCGTGTTTTGCGTTTTCATTATCAATTTTCAATTTTCAACTATCCATTAACTAAAGATGCTTTCGTAATATTGTGCGCCATGAAAAAAATCAACTTAGCCATTTCATTATTATTATCCGGTTCTTTTTATTTACAGGCACAATTACCTGCAGCGTATGTCAACCCGTTTGTTGGCGCCAGCACCAGTGTTGGAGCCGCCGGCATCTATCACGGTTTAGGCAAAACATTTCCCGGGGCAGCAACTCCCTTTGGAATGGTGCAGGTAAGCCCAAATACAATAACCGGTGGTGACAACGGATCCGGCTACAGCTACGAACACACCAGCATTGAGGGCTTTGCATTCACACAAATGAGCGGAATAGGTTGGTATGGAGATTTGGGAAATTTTCTGGCGATGCCAACCACGGGGCCATTAAAAACCTTTTCCGGTACAATACAAAAGCCCGAAAACGGTTACAGGTCATCATTTGATAAAAAGACAGAAAAGGCAGCAGCAGGTTATTACGAAGTGATATTATCAAAATATAATGTCAAAGCAGAAATGACCGCAGCCCCACACAGTGGCATGTTACGATTTACTTTCCCGGAAAACAAACAATCTCGTATCCAGATAGATCTTGCAAGAAGGGTAGGAGGCACTTCTGTGCTGCAATATGTAAAGGTTGTAAACAGCAATACCATTGAAGGATGGATGAAGTGTACTCCGGATGGTGGCGGCTGGGGCAACGGGGATGGTCATCCTGACTATACTGTTTATTTCTATGCACAATTCGACAAGCCGATTACCAACTACGGTGTTTGGAGCGCCGATATCCCCGACGACTGGAAACGGAAACGTGAAGATGTTGAAAGTGAAAAATACCATGAACGTGTTGCTTCCGCACAGGTGTTGCCAAATACAAAAGAAATGGAAGGCAAACACCTGGGCTTTTATACAGAATTTGCTACAAAAGCAAATGAGCAGGTGCAAATGAAAGCGGGAATTTCTTTTGTGAGTGTTGAGGGAGCAAAACAAAACCTCGAAGCGGAAATTGCTGACTGGAATTTTGATAAAGTGCATAAGGCTGCTCAAAATGCATGGAACAATGCTTTGCAAAAAATAAAAATAGAAGGCGGCTCGGCAGAGGAGAAAGCTGTATTTTATACTGCACTATACCACACCATGATTGATCCCCGCAATTTTTCTGATGTCAACGGGCAATATACGGGCGGTGATGGAAAGATTCATGAAAGTAGCAGCTTTTCAAAACGCACTATATTCAGCGGGTGGGATGTATTCAGAAGCCAGATGCCGCTGCAGACGATCATCAATCCATCTTTGGTAAATGACATGATTAATTCGCTCGTTACACTTGCGGATGAATCAGGCAAAAACTATTTGGAAAGATGGGAGTTTCTCAACGCGTATTCCGGTTGTATGATCGGTAATCCGGCAGTTTCTGTATTGGCCGACGCTTATTCAAAAGGCATTCGCAATTATGATATGAGCAAAGCATATCAGTATGCCTTAAATACCGTAGCTAAATTTGACAACAACGATAGAGGATATTCGCCCGGCGGCATATCAACAACGCTTGAATATTCCTATTTCGACTGGTGCATGGCGCAGCTAGCTAAGGCGACAAACAAGCAGTCCGATGCGGAAAAATATCTGGCAAAGTCATCTGACTACAAGAATATTTTCGACAAAGACAAAGGTTGGTTCAGGCCAAAGAAAGAAGATGGAAGCTGGGAGGCATGGCCTGAAAAAGGAAGGTTAAAACAGGATTACGGAACAGTAGAAAGCAATCCTTATCAGCAGGGTTGGTTTGTACCGCAGGATATTGATGGTATGGTGGAGCTGATGGGCGGAAAAGAAAAAGTAAAAAATGATCTCGTTTACTTTTTCGAACAAACGCCGAAGAACATGATGTGGAACGATTATTACAATCATGCCAATGAGCCTGTTCATCATGTGCCTTTTATCTTCAACAGAATCGGTTACCCATGGTTAACACAGCAGTGGACAAGAACGATTTGTTCTTCAGCTTATCACAATTCTGTAGAAGGATTGGTCGGTAACGAAGATGTGGGGCAGATGTCGGCATGGTATGTTTTGGCCGCAAGCGGATTACATCCGGTGTGCCCGGGAGATAAACGTTATGAAATCACGAGCCCGGTATTTAGCCGTGTTACATTTCAATTGGAAAGTAAATATTATGCAGGTAGACAATTTACTATCACAGCTCATAACAATTCTCCCGAAAACAAATACATACAAAACGCTAAGCTTAATGGAAAGCCTTATAACAAATGCTATATAATGCATGAGGATATCGCGAAAGGAGGAACGCTGGAGTTAGAGATGGGCAGTAAGCCGAATGAGCATTGGGGGAAAGACTAATTGAAAATTGAAAATTCCTGCCCGACTGACGTCATTCAGGCGGGGAAAATTGATAATGGTGGAAAGCGCCGAAAGAGTCACTTTTTGCCCGGGACGCGAGACGAATAAATCTGTGCTTCAGTGTTTCAGTGGCCATCATTTTCAATTGTCAATTTTCAACTCTCCATTAAAAAACTGAGCTTTTCACGAAACTAAATTTGAGCTTTTCACGAAAACAACCAGGCTCATTGCTGAGTGATCTTTGTATCACAAAAGCAATAAAAAATGAAAAAAGTTTGGTTTATCACAGGAAGTTCAAGAGGTCTTGGACGCAGCCTTACGGAAGCCGTTTTACATAGCGGCGATAGTGTTGTAGCTACTGCACGAAACACAGAAGCACTGAAGGATCTTAAAGAAAAGTATCCCGGTCAATTGCAAACATTACAACTGGATGTGACTGATGAACAAGCGGTTACATCTGTGGTGAATGAAGCTGTTAGCCTGTTCGGTAGAATAGATGTTGTTGTAAATAACGCGGGCTTTGGAATCACTGGCGCAGCAGAAGCATTTACAAGGGAACAGATGCACAGCCAGATAGATACAAACTTCTGGGGTGCAGTGTATGTTACCCGCGCAGTTCTTCCTCATCTTCGCAAACAGCAGTCCGGGCGTATTTTACAGGTCAGCTCTATCGGTGGGCGCGTTGGCACACCTGGAGTATCCATCTACCAGGCGGCAAAATTTGCCCTTGTCGGTTTTTCTGAAGCTGTATCTAAAGAAGTTGCACCACTGGGTATAAAGATCACGATTATTGAACCCGGAGGCTTCCGCACCGATTGGGCTGGTTCTTCAATGACGTATGCAACAAATATCCCGGACTATGATCAAACCGTCGGCGTAATGGCAAAAGTGTTAAGAAGTGATTTTGTTCCCTCCGGCGATCCTGTTAAAGCGGCAAAGGTGATGATAGATGTTGCAAATCATGCTCAACCTCCGTTACATTTGTTGTTGGGAAGTGATGCTGCCGGACTTCTTAAACGGGCAAATGCAGATCGCGAAGAAGAATTTAATAAATGGCTGGATGTAACACTTTCAACAGACCATGACGACGCCGTTAATTTCTTTGAAACAGATGCAGCACAAATTCTTACCATGGCGAACGCTAACAATTGAAGAATTTAATACAAATGGACGCATTAACTGAATACAAACAGGTTTCCGGGATACTTTATTCATGCTACACGGCGTTTAGCCGCGAGGGTGAGCAATTTATTCCGGAACATGTTTTCGGACATCTTATATCCGGAAGCATGATCATTCAGCTTCAGAACCGGACTTTCACATTTAAAGAAGGCGATTTTGCTTTTTTCAGAAGAAATCATCTTGCCAAGTTTACCAAGGTACCGCCATCAAACGGCGGCACTTTTAAGTTGTTATCCGTCATATTCGATCAGGATACACTGCGAAAATTCAGCATGGATTACAATTACACAACTGACAGACACGAACCCACTGAAGATGCAATTATGCATATAGCTCCCGACGCGCTTTTGCAAAGTTATGTTACATCCATACTGCCGTATCTGGATGAGCCTTTACCGGCTGAATTAGTTTCACTGAAAGTGAATGAGGCACTTTTTCTATTATTGAAAAAATTCCCCGCCCTAAAGAATACATTGTTTGATTTCAATGATCCCGGCAAAATAGATCTCCAGGAATTCATGAATAAGAATTTTAAGTTTAACGTTGAGCTAAAAAGACTGGCTTATCTTACAGGAAGGAGTCTTGCCACATTCAAACGCGACTTTGAAAAAATATTCAGTACATCGCCAAGTCGATGGCTATTACAAAAAAGATTGCAGGAAGCTTATTATCTAATCAAAGAGCAGGGAAAGAAACCTTCTGATGTCTATCTCGAAGTGGGCTTCGAAAGCATTGCACATTTTTCTTACTCGTTTAAAAAGATGTTTGGGGTGAACCCTTCGGGGGTAAGACAGTAGGATTGTAAGACAGTAAGATTGTAAGATCGTAAGACCGTAAGATCGTAAGACATGTAAGACGGGTAAGATGGAAAGAAGAGAAGAGTGGACGAGAAATAAGATAACTAATAAGAAAAGAAAAAGATGAAAGTTATAGTTACAGGAACGACGGGGATGGTGGGAGAGGGCGTGATGCATGAATGTTTGCTGCATCCTGCTGTTGATGAGGTATTGTCGATAAGCAGAAAGCCTTTGGGAATAAGTCATCCGAAGCTTAGAGAAATTATTCATGGGAACTTTTATGATCTTTCTGCTATTGAAGATCAACTGAAAGGCTATGATGCATGTTTGTTCTGCCTGGGTATTTCTTCCGTCGGCATATCTGCGGATGAGTATTATAAGATGACATATACGCTTACCATGCATGTAGCGGAAACATTGAGCAGGCAAAGTCCGCAAATGGTTTTTGAATATATTTCCGGAGCTGGCACCGATAGTTCTGAAAGGGGTAGGAGCAGATGGGCAAGAGTAAAAGGGAAAACTGAAAATGATCTCATGAAGCTTCCCTTTAAAAAAGTCTATGCCGTAAGACCGGGTTTTATTAAACCGACTCCCGGACTGAAAAATGCGAAATCATTTTACAAATACATCAATTGGATGTTTCCCATTGGCCGGGCCTTATATCCTAAAGGATTTTGTACACTACAGGAGCTTGGTCTTGCCATGATCCATGTTGCTCTTGAACCATATCCGAAGCAAGTTATAGATGGGAAGGATATTATTGAGTTGGGGACGGGTAAGGGGTGAGGGGTGAGGTATCAGGTGGGCGAAAATGTGTCCTACATCCCGACTGTGGGAAATGTTCCCTGTCGTGCCAATGACAGATTTCACGACAGAGACAGTTTTTCCCTTAGGGAATTCAGCTTAAGTGTATTGCCTTTTCCTTTTGCTTGAGGCAAACCAATTTTCATAGTTCACATGACGATCCGTGTTTACCAGAAAATGACGACAGGAGAGAGCGCCCGGTTCCTGATGTGATCGTACTATTTTTCTGAATGTTAGATATTGGTATCCCTTAATTCAAAAAATCAGCAATCCGGAAATCAGCCATCAGCCATCTCTCTTTCCTTTCCTAATCCATGCAAGTCGTAATAACGCTTCACAAGTTGCGAAATAAATCGCTTCAGATAACTCTCGCTTAGAAAAGAATTGGACCAGTTCTCATAACGGTTGCTCTGAACACCCAAATAGAAAATATACAACGCCACTCCGAGCATTGGTAAGATTCTTTTTTCCTCCGGACTTAGTGGCACAATGAATTCATACCCTTTAAAGAATGCGGCTAATTTTTTGTCACGTGTTTCTTCATCCCGCTCCACATGATAAAGTTGCAATACATAGTAAGCAACATCAAGGCACAGAAAGCCGTTACCGCAAAAGTCAAAATCAAAAAGTGTTATTTTGCCGCTCTCTGTAATATTCAGGTTGTCGAACCATATATCCAGGTGCACAACGCCTTTGCGAAGCTTACTGGCGTCTGCATCGGACAACTGTTTCGACAACCATTTTGCTGTTCTCTCCAAAAACTGCATTTCTTCACTATCCGCTGAAATGAACTTACGTATATGTTTAAATGGATCCACAAGAAAAACATCCCAGGTATAATCCGTCCGTTCAATTTCGAGGTTTTCGGTTACAAGATGCATGTTAGCCATAATTGCTCCCACAGCGCTGTGCAGCTCTTCAGGATAATTGTGAAGTTTATCACCTTCCGCAATGGAAAATAATACACCCAATCTTTCACCTTCCGGGGCATTCAAAACCTGGATGTGATTTCCGTTCCTGTCCGGAATAGCATAAGAAACAGGTATGGCTTTCTCTTTTAAGTATCGGACCAGTTTTATCTCTTCCTCAATTTCAGGCCTGGTTCTCCAGTTGAGGCTGTATACGCGAAAAACGAAACGCTCATCACCACATCCCAGCAAATATGTGTGATTAACGCCAGCTCTTAGAAGCGAGCAATGGACATTTCCTTCTATATTGTATTGATCTTTTAAATAACTGCCAAGGTGAGCCGCTGAAAGATTAGAGCTCGAGACCGGGAAATGACTCATAATGCATCTGATTGGTAACGGCCTGAATATACACATGTTCCGCCAATTCAGCCTTTGAACTTTTGGATGCACTCTTACACTATATTTGCGCCATTGAGAATGCCGGTGCCGCCGGCTAAAAATTAAGTATTCATGAAATATTCCCAGATAATAGGTGTTGTTGTTGCATTGGCCATTATAGCGAACTGTTTTATGCCCTGGAGCTATGTTGCCAGCCAGCAAATAACAATTACGGGGCTAAAGGCTACGGGCACATCCTTCGGAAAGCCGGGTCTTGTAAATATTGTCATGAGTATTGTTGCAATCATATTCTTCCTGGTACCACGCATCTGGTCGAAACGCACGAACATGTTTATCGCTATTTTCAATTTTGCCTGGTCAATACGCAACTACATCCTCGTGACCTCGTGTTATCTTGGCGATTGTCCCGAAAAAAGAGCCGGTATCTATCTTTTACTGATATTGTCATTTGTGATGTTTCTAATGACTTTGTTCCCGAAGATTGAACTGAAAGGGAGAGACTAGAATTAATGGAGAATTGACAATGAATGTACGAATTTGCAAATGTGTAAATATGCAAATGTGAGTAAGAATGCCGGGCAGGAAATTGTAAGATGAATACTTTGCCTGTTTGAATTACAAACGTAAGATGAGCTATAAGAAATCAGAGATCTTCAAATATTAATGGAGAATTGATAGTGGAGAATTGATAATGAATGTGCGAATTTGCAAATGTGTAAATATGCAAATGTGAGGAAAGATGCCTGGCAGGAAATTCTAAGATGAATACTTTGCTTGTTTGAATTACAAAGCAAGCTTGAGCCAAAAGAAATCAGAGATCTTTACATCAGACATCAGAGATAAGAATGTGGGAATTTGCAAATGTGTAAATATGCAAATGTGAGGAAGGATACCGGGCAGGAAATTGTAAGATGAATACTTTGCTTGTTTGAATTACAAACGTAAGATGAGCTATAAGAAATCAGAGATCTTTAAATCAGACATCAGAGATAAGAATGTGCGAATTTGCAAATGTGTAAATATGCAAATGTGAGGAAGAATGCCGGGCAGGAAATTGTAAGATGAATACTTTGCTTGTTTGAATTGCAAAGCAAGCTTGAGCCAAAAGAAATCAGAGATCTTTACATCAGACATCAGAGATAAGAATGTGCGAATTTGCAAATGTGTAAATATGCAAATGTGAGGAAGGACGCCGGGCAGGAAATTGTAAGATGAATACTTTGCTTGTTTGAATTACAAACGTAAGATGAGCTATAAGAAATCAGAGATCTTTAAATCAGACATCAGAGATAAGAATGTGCGAATTTGCAAATGTGTAAATATGCAAATGTGAGGAAGGGTGCCGGGCAGGAAATTGTAAGATGAATACTTTGCTTGTTTGAATTGCAAACGTAAGATGAGCTATAAGAAATCAGAGATCTTTAAATCAGACATCAGAGATTTATCTGTTGTCTTTTAACTCTAAATAAATAAGGGATGAAACGAAGAACCTTTATTCAACAGGCCGCACTGGCCTCTGCAGCAATGGCATTCAGCAAACATGGAATGGCGGGAGAGAATGGTAGTTTCCCAACTGTACGTATAGCTGCGGGCGAACGCAAATTTAAAAGCGTTGCCGTAGAAAAAATCATAGCTGATGTACAGAAAAATATCGGCAACAAGGAAATAGCCTGGATGTTTGAGAACTGTTTCCCGAATACCCTTGATACGACCGTTGATTTTGAAATGAACAACGGCGTTCCCGATACTTACGTAATTACCGGAGATATTGATGCGATGTGGTTGCGTGACAGTACCGCGCAGGTTTGGCCCTATCTGCCCTTATGTAAAGACGATAAGGAATTACAGCAGTTAATAAGAGGTGTGATTAACAGGCAGGTAAAAAACATTCACCTCGATCCTTACGCTAACGCATTTTATAAAGATGCAAGCAAGGTGAGTGAATGGAAACATACCGACCACACTGATATGAAGCCCGGCATTCACGAACGTAAATGGGAAATTGACAGTCTTTGTTACCCTGTGCGTTTAAGCTATGGCTATTATAAAGTGACCGGCGACACTTCTGTTTTTAATGATCAGTGGAAAGAAGCCATGAAACTGATCGTAAAAACATTTAAAGAACAACAACGTTTTCACGGACAAGGCCCTTACAGCTTTCAGCGTGAAACATCATGGGCCACAGACGGCGTTCCTTTGAGCGGATATGGCTACCCGGTAAAACCTAACGGACTGATCTGTTCCATGTTCAGGCCGAGTGATGACGCTACCATCTTCCCTTATCTGGTGCCGAGCAACTGGTTTGCTGTGATCAGCCTTGAACAAATGGCAAGGATCTTTACCAAAATAGCTCCCGGCGATCCATTCATCCAGGAAGCACGACAACTGAGCAACCAGGTCCAGGACGCATTGAAAAAATATGCGGTTGCCAAACATCCGCAGTTCGGCGATGTTATTCCGTTTGAAATAAATGGCTTCGGTAGTTACAACCTGATGGACGATGCTAACGTGCCATCCTTGCTGTCGCTCCCTTATCTGTTGAACCTGGAATTTATGGAAGATGATTTCAATTATCTCAGCACCAACAAAACACTGATCGCCAATACAAGAAAATTTGTGTTGTCACCTGAAAACCCGTTCTTCTTCAAAGGAAAAGCAGGAGAGGGCATCGGTGGACCGCACACAGGCATCAACACCATTTGGCCGCTAAGTATCATTATACGTGGTATGACCAGCAATGACGATAAAGAAATCAAGTTCTGCCTAGACATGTTACAAAAATCACATGGTGGAACCGGCTTTATGCACGAAAGCTTTGATAAAGACGACGCAACCAAATTCACGCGCAAATGGTTTGCATGGGCAAACACCATTTTCGGTGAGTTTATCTGGAAAGTGTACAGGGAAAGGCCGCACTTGTTGAAATAATATAATTCAAAAGTAAAAAGTCAAAATTCAAAAAATTCAAATCGGAGAGCTTCACTATACTTTAGCAGCATTCAACTGTAAAAGAAAGTACGCAAGACCGAACCGGAAGTTTTGAATTTTCCCGCCCGACGGTCAGGCGGGGACTTTTTACTTTTGACTTTTAATTACATTTATAGGCTAAAATTCTAACCAACATGAATAGTAAACTGATTTGGCTTGCCCTGTTTGTGATTTTGCTTGTCTCGGCCTCATTTGCTCCACAGAAAAAAAAGAAGGTTGTTTTCTTTGGTGACTCCATCACCCAGGCTGGCGTTTCTCCGAATGGTTATATTACCGTTTTAGATAAGACATTGAAACAGCAAGGTATTAATGATTACGAACTGATCGGCGCCGGAATTGGCGGCAATAAAGTATATGACCTTTATTTAAGAATGGAAGATGATGTGCTGAGCAAATCCCCGGACATCGTTATCATCTATGTAGGTGTGAATGATGTATGGCACAAAAGATCTTTCGGAACAGGAACTGATCCCGACAAATTCGAAAAATTCTACCGCGCCATCATCAAAAAATTGCAGGCTGCTAACGCCAAGGTAATTGTTTGTACACCCGCTACCATTGGCGAGAAAAATGATTACAGCAACGAACAGGACGGTGACCTGAACAAATACAGTAACATTATTCGTAATATGGCAAAAGATCTGAATCTGCCACTTGTTGACCTGAGAAAATTGTTCACCGATTACGAAAAATCAAACAATAGCCAAAATACCGACAAGGGCGTTTTAACTGTTGATGGCGTTCATCTCAACGATCTTGGCAACGAAATGGTGTCTAAAGCCATGTGGGAACAGATTAAAAACATTAGATAAGCTTAAAGCCTAAAGCTCAAAGCCTAAAACCCGGCGAAGCTGTTCCAAAAGCTCGCTGAGTTTTGGGCTTTTTGTTTCTCGCGGCGCTCGCTAAGGAGCAGCGGCGCAGCGGCTTCCCCGCACAAATTGTTTCACGCAGAGCTCGCAAAGGAGCAGAGACGCAACGACTTTCCCCGCACAAATTGTTTCACGCAGAGCTCGCAAAGAAGCAGAGACGCAACGATCTTACCGCACAAATTGTTTCACGCAAAGCTCGCAAAGAGGCAGCGACGCTAAGACCTAATAATATTTTCCCTACTTACGCATACCCTAACAGTGAACATGTTAGCCTAAATATTTGCGCCCTTTTCAGCGCTTTAGCGCCTTCTTAAAAATCTTTGTGCCCCTTGGCGTTCTTGGTGCCGTGGTAAAAAACTTTGTGCCCCTTTGCGCCTTCCTGTCTTCGTGGCAACAAATCGCCGTGTTTCCCCGTACCGCCCTGTCGCCGTGGTTTAAACCTTTGTACCCCTTTGAGCCTTCCTATCTTCGCGGCAAAAAAAACACCGTGTTTCTCCGTGTCGCCCTGCCTCCGTGGTTTCGTCTCCCAAAAAATCCCCTTGTTTCTCCCGTGCAGCCCTGTCCCCATGGTTTAGTTAACATTTCAACCCCAACATATAAACATTTGAGTACCCTGTTTTGAGCCCCCTCCCAGTAATTTAGTTACACCTTTTACACCAAAAGTGTTAACAAACCATACTTACAGACTAAAATCGATTGCTTATGCTCCACAGACTTGCCACTTCACGGACAGGTGTATTACCACGCTTAATATTAAAACATTCCGGACGGATGTATAAAGAATATCTAACCGTATGACCATTTCACCCGTTCGGACTAATTCAGCTACAAAATCAACGCAAATTCTGCTTATGACTTTTTCAAACCACAATTGTTTACGTATGAAACCAAACCAACAATGGAGAAGGCTGCCATTTATAATATGGTGCATACTGCTTTCCTGCTGTGTGCTTATGTCGCCTTTTACAGGCAGCGCGCAGCAATCAAATACACATAAATTAACAGGTAAGGTTGTTTCTAAAGCAACGGGAGAACCGATAGTGGGAGCGAACGTTTCTGTAAAAGGTTCAACTCATACCGCCGTTACTGATGCCAAAGGAGAATTCTCCATCGATGCAAAAAAGGAAGACGTCCTGGAAGTATCCTTCCTGGGCTTTGGAGTAAGACGCATGCCCGTAGGCAGCTCCACATCAATCATGATTGATCTGGCTGAAGACTACGGAAAACTGAGCGAAGTAGTAGTTGTTGGTTATGGCAAAATGAAGAAAACTGACCTCAGTAGTGCGCAGGTTTCTGTTTCTGCCGCAGATATCAATAAAACAGTCAACACAACGTTAGAACAGGCCATACAGGGTAGGGCCGCCGGTGTGTATGTAACGCAAAATTCAGGTCAGCCAGGTGGCGGTTTATCTGTAAACATCCGCGGTATCAGTACGCTAAACGGCGGAACACAGCCACTGTATGTAATAGATGGCGTACAGGTTCAGCAGTCGGAAGATGTGGGTTATGGAAGCAGCAGTTCTGCCAACCAAAATCCGCTGATCGCCGGATTGAATCCTTCTGATATTGAGTCCATCGACATTCTTCAAGGTCCTTCAGCTACTGCCATTTATGGTTCCAGGGCCACCAACGGCGTTGTGCTTATCACGACAAAAAGAGGAAAGGCCGGTCAGCTTAAAGTGGGCTATAATTATATGTACTCACACCAGGATAAGCCTAACAAACTCGACATCATGGATCTTCCCCAGTACGCTACCATGGAAAACGAGATCAGGCGCTTACAAACCGGCGGAACCGGCAGACCTGAATTTGCCGATTCATCGATTCTTGGCCCGGGTACTGACTGGCAGAACGCCTTATATAAAGGTGCGCCTATGCAAAAGCATCAGCTTAACTTAAGCGGAGGCTCTAACAACACTACATTTTATTTATCCGGTGAATATTTTACGCAGGAAGGTGTGGCCATTGGCTCCAAGTTTGACAGGGGTTCGGTTCGTCTGAACCTTGACAACCAGGCACGCAAATGGCTGAAACTAAGCGCTAATCTTGCATTTAACCAAACCAATGAAAAACTCGGTACTACCAGTGAATCCGTTATCAGAAATGCCATTCAGATGCCGCCCAACATCGCGGTTAAAAATGCTGACGGAAGTTGGGCCGGCGCTGATAATACCAACAGTCCCGGTTCTTCTCAGCTGCAGTTCACACCGGTTAATCCTGTGGCAATTGCCAGCCTTGTGCAGAATAACCTGAAACGCTATAACGGTTTGGGAGGCATTTCTGCAGAGATAAACATATTGAAAGGACTCACCTTCCGCACCAGCCTTAACGCTAACGCGAGCTGGAGTAACGGAAGTTATTTCATGCCGTCCTACAAAATTGGCGTAGTGGCAACAAACGTGGCAAAGCTGGATCTGAGTAACTCAACAAGCACATACTGGAACCTGAACCAGATGTTGCAATACAACACGAAAATTGGCAAGCACGATATTAGTGCAATGGCCAGCCACGAGGCGCAGAAAAGTCAATATTCAGGCATTTCTGGTTCGCGCCAGGGCTTCGTTTCAAACGATGTTGTTTCACTTCCACTTGGCAATGCCCAGGGACAGACCAACAGCAGTTACAAAGGCACCTGGGCCATGGAATCATATTTCGCTCGCGTAAATTATACTTATGATGATAAATATATTATTCAGGGCGCAATAAGGGCAGATGGTTCCATCAACTTTGCACCGGATAACAGGTGGGGTTATTTCCCCTCAGCGTCAGCTGCATGGCGCGTTTCAGAAGAATCATTTATGCGTCAGCTTACCTGGTTGAATGAATTTAAAATAAGAGTAGAGACAGGTTTAACCGGCAACCAGGGCAGCGGCCAGGGTTACCTCGCACCATTATCAGCCGTAACTACCCCTTTTGGAACCGGCTTCATGGTAAGCAAGTTTGCCAATCCTAATGTAAAATGGGAGAGCACCCAGACAAATAACATTGGCTTTAATTTAAGCATGTTGAAAAACAGAATTCAGTTAGAGGGAGATTATTATATCCGCAAAACATCCAACCTGTTAATGGGCTTGCCTGAGCCTGCATACATGGGCACATCCGGGCAAGGCTCAATAGGAGCTCCCACAGTAAATATCGGAGCACTTGAAAATCGTGGATGGGCGTTTACATTGAACACAGTAAACATTACAGCAAAATCAGGCTTTACATGGAGAAGTAATTTAAATATTTCCGCTTTCAAGACTAAGATCACCAAGTTCTATCAGCCAACGGCGGTTATTGACAGGCAGGTTTGGTCGATTTCTAATGGTGATGGTATTGGTTTTATTGAACGCTCCGCAGTTGGACAAGCTCCCTGGTTATTTTATGGCTATGTTCAGGAAGGCATATTCAAAGACAAAAAAGAAATTGAAGCAAGTGCTGTTCCTGTTAAGTCCGATGGTGTTACCAGACTGGACGCAGATCCGGGTGGTGTTTGGGTTGGTGATATCAAATACAAAGACATGAATAAAGATGGCATTATTGATTACCGGGATCAGACCATCATTGGTAATCCATGGCCCAAATTCACGTATGGGTTTACCAACACCTTCAGCTATAAAGGATTTGATTTGAGTGTTCTCATCATTGGCTCACAAGGCAACGATATCTACAACCAGCTTCGTTACGATAACACCAATCCTAATAATATAAATCTTGGCCGTAACCTGCTGGCTGAAACATTTAATTATGCACGACTTGCAGGTGATCCGCTTAACCCAACCTTAGCAAACCCGGGCACCGTTATTCCAAGGATCAGTAATGGCGATCCCAATGGTAACTATAAAAGATATGCCAGCAATTTTGTTGAAGATGGCTCATACCTCCGCTTAAAAAACATAACACTCAGTTACAACGTACCGAAGAGCATTTTGAACAAGCTGAAAGTAATACAGGGCATACGTCTGGCAGCAGGCGTTCAAAACCTCGCAACCATAACTAAATACAAAGGCTACGATCCCGAGATCGGCGCATTTACAGGAAGAGACGTTTCATCAAGCAACCAGGTGTATGGAATTGACGCAGGTCGTTATCCGTTAACACGCGTGTACACTTTAAACATCGGAGTGGATTTCTAATTGAGCCATTATTAAACGTGAACAAAATGAAAAAGAAAAATTTATATATAGTCGCTGCGCTTTTCCTCGCCGGATCTTTGGGTAGTTGCAGCAAAGCATTCCTGGAAGTAAAGCCGGAAGACAGTATTGTGGATGCGAACTTTTATCAAACCTCTGACCAGGTACTGGCAGGAAGTGCTCCGTTGTATAACAAGGTTTGGTTTGATTATAATGACAAGGCATCGCATGGTATTGGCGATGCAAGAGGCGGTGTTTTATTCTCCGGATCTTACCAGATTGACAATATCCAAATGAAGACGACTTCTGTTACGCCTGAAGTAAGCGCTTCATGGCAGTCATTCTTCAACGTGGTCGCACAATCAAACAGCCTGATCATCAACGTTGAAAAATATTCGGGAGCAGGCGTTCCTGAAAATGTTAAACAACATGCGATAGCCGAAGCACGCTTTATGAGAGGTCTTGCCTACAGCTTTTTGGTTGAGAACTGGGGGCCGGTGCCCATCATTACAGACAACAGTGGTTCCTTGCTTGATACAAGCATTACGAGAAACACGGTGGAAAGTGTGTGGCAGTTTATCTTGCGCGACTTGCGTTTTGCTTCAGAAAATCTTCCTGCATCACCCGTACAGAAAGGACGTTTAACGAAATGGGCAGCAGAGGGTATGCTGGCAAAAATGTACCTGGTGCGTTCAGGTGTCGGACAAACAGGTACGCGAAATCAGAAAGATCTTGACAGTGCTAAAATTCTTGCACAGGATGTAATTACCAACAGCGGGGCATCGCTCATGCAGAACTATGATGATCTCTTCTTAATGAAGAACAACAATAACCAGGAAAGCCTTTTTGCACTGCAATGGAAGTACGATGGAGATTGGGGTACGCAAAACAGTGTGCAGGCATATCTCGCCTTTGATCCAAGCATTACAGGTTTTGGTGATGGCTGGGGCGGTGATATTGGTGCTTCTATGTACATCATGAGCATGTATGAAAATTTTGACAAGCGCCGCAAATCGACATTTATGTTCCCCGGTGATCATTATACTAACATTCACCAGGGTGTTCCTGACCCCAATGATGCAAAGAAAACAATTGAAGTATTGTTAGATGTTCCGGTAAGATCAAAAGACGAAAATCAAATTCAATATGGGGCACGCGCGTGGACAAAGAAATATGTAGTAGGCAGACCTTCTGATAATGATGGAAAAGTACTTCAACAACGCACTGAAATTAACACATACATGCTTCGCCTTGCTGACGTGTACCTGGTATTAGCTGAGGCAATATTGGGCAACAACAATTCCACCAGTGATGCTACTGCCTTGCAATTCTTTAACGCGGTACATCAGCGTGCAGGCCTTGATCCCAAAACTGCTATTACGGCTGATGATATTTTTAAAGAAAGATTCCTCGAGTTTGCGATGGAAGGTCAGGCATGGTACCAGATTGTGCAGTTGCATTATTACAATCCAACAAAAGCTGTACAGATCCTGAATAGCCAGGACAGGGGCTCTTACAGGATTTATCCCAATGAGCTGACAAATGCCACTTCATGGAAAATTCAGTCAGATCAAAAAGCTACTTATCCTGTATCAGAAGCAAATTTTTATTTGCCGATCCCATCAACAGAGATGACGATGGCGCCCAACCTGGCGAAGCCTCCGGTTCCATATCAATTTTAAGCGGCTGATAAAAATGGCGCAAAGAAATAATCAAACGAATCTTAAACGATCTGCGCGATCAATTTAAAAGATAAATTATGCAATATCAAAATATCATCTTCCCTAAAAAAATAAGCCACTTACTGCTTCTTTTGTGCGGAAGTATGGCGTTCTTTTTTTCCTGTAAAAAAGATAACCTTGACATACCTGTGGCGGCAGGACCTCCTTCAATTGAAAGGGTAAGATTGACTGATCCGAAAACAACCGATAGCAGCCTGAGCCAGGCAACATTGGGAAGTACACTTGCTATTGTTGGTAAGAATCTTGTTGGTGCGACGACCGTTGCATTTAACGGTTATGTGGTTGATGTAAACCCCGTTTATGCAACGGATCAATACCTGGTGATAACGGTGCCCGACTCTGTGCCGACCGTTGCAACCAATCCAAACGTTCCTGATGAACTAAAAGTGACCACACCCAAGGGTGAAGCAGTTTACAAATTCAAGATATTGCCGCCTCCTCCAGCTATAGATCAGATCAGTAATGAATATGCGAGAGCCGGTGAATCTATCACGCTTTATGGGAAATATTTCTTCTTTGTAGATAGCATATCTTTTCCCGGAAGTGCAGCTATAACAACAGGTTTTACCACATCAGCAGATGGAACATCTTTAACCGTAACGGTCCCTTCCGGGGTGACTCCCGCGACCGGCGGCATTTTTGTAAAATCGCAAAGCGGATGGTCTGCAGATACACGCGAAAACAAATTGTATGATCATTCAGGAATTGGAATGACGCTTGACTGGGATACCAAAAATGACGGGGGCGGAATATTGAATTTCGGATGGGGCCTGGATGCAGGTAAAGCTGTAATGAATACATACCCTGGAATCAATGCGATCGACAACAATTTCGCCATGATCAACATTAACATTCCTGCTAACTGGGGCTGGACAAATGATAAAGTAATTGACATGGACAACTGGTCCGGCACTAACGGCGGCAAGTTGTTTCCTCAGACTCCTGCAGATAAGTATGACGGAGAAACACCACTTGCGAGTTATGATCTGAAGTTTGAAATGTCCACATTGCAGCCGATAGGGGAGCTCATACTACAATTATCACAAGGCGACTATGGCATTAACCTTCCGCTGAAAAACTTTGTAAAAAGCGCCGACGGCAAGTGGTACACGGTTTCAGTAAACCTCGGAAAACTGGTTAACGGTGGTGGAAATGCCCTGAATAAATACAAGGATCTGAACAACAGCCAGACAATGCGTATTGTGATCTCGAATGGAACAACAGCCGATATCCGCGCAACAATGGCAATAGATAATATCAGGATAGTAAAAGTGGCAAACTAAGCTGTATGCTATCAGGAATCAGGTAACAGGTTATCAGGTATCAGCGATCGGGGTACAGCCTATCTGGGAGGGTAGCTGTATCTTATCCGGTGATAACTGGCAAACTAATTCATCGAAATTGATCATGCAGGCAGAGGCTTAAAAACAAACGCGCTTAAACCTGCAACTGATACCCGATACCTGTTACCTTTTTTCTGAAAGCTGACGCTAAAACTGGTACCTGATACCTGACACCTGAAGGCTTAAACTCAATCTATGTACAGCTACAAACACAAAGTCTATTGTTTGTTACTGCCAATGATATGTATAACCACATTGAGTTATTCATGTAAGAAGAGCAATACAACCAATAATAATAACAATGGCGGCGGAGCAGATACAACTGTAACCATTCCCGCTGCTGTTGACCCTCCACCAGCAAATACGCAGGGATTTTTTATGGATGACTGGGCTGCGAAAAATTTTACCGTGCCAACCTGTACGATGATGGAAAAACCCGGTAATCCGGCTGTTACCATTGATATAGATGCGACAAATGTTGTTACCAAAATATCGACCAATCTTTTTGGCAACAATGCCAACCCATACATGAGTCAGATTGTAACGGAGCCGGCTTTGCTAAATAATATTAAACAGCTTCATCCTAAAATCATAAGATTCCCGGGTGGAAATATCAGCAGCGTTTATCTATGGAACGCGGCCAAAGGTGTAGTACCGGCTACCGCTCCGCTGAAAATAAAAGATGCTAACGGAGCCAACATTGACGCTGGTTACTGGTTCGGAAAAAATGAAGAGGGTTGGACATTATCGGTCGATAATTATTATAACACTTTACAACAATCCGGCAACGAAGGCATGATCACTGTTAACTATGGTTATGCCCGTTATGGAACCGGAGCTGATCCGGTTGCAGATGCAGCACACCTTGCTGCTGACTGGGTTCGTTATGATAATGGCAGAACCAGATACTGGGAAATTGGCAATGAAAGTAATGGCACCTGGCAGGCTGGCTATCGTATTGATGTCTCACAGAATAAAGACGGACAGCCGGAATATATCACCGGTGAGTTATATGGCAAACATGTAAAAGTGTTTATTGATTCCATGCGTAGAGCCGCACAGGAAATTGGCAAGACAATTTACATCGGATCTCAACTGCTTGAAACTGCACCTGCATCATGGCAAACGCCGACTGATCAAAACTGGAACAACGGCGTGGTTAAACAAGCAGGGAGTGCAACTGATTTTTATATTGTGCATAGTTATTTCACACCCTACAACACAAACTCAAAAGCTGCAGACATTCTTAACGCTGCATCGTCAGTACCAAAAAACATCATGACATATGTCACAGGAAATATTGCTTCAAACGGCGGAACCGTTAAGCCCATTGCTCTGACAGAATGGAACATTTTTGCGACAGGTTCCCTGCAAATGGTATCTCATGTTTCCGGAATGCATGCGGTAATGGTGTTGGGAGAGTTGATGAAGAACAAGTTTGGCATGGCTTCGCGATGGGATTTGTCAAATGGTTGGGATAATGGAAATGATCATGGTATGTTCAATGCAGGCGATGAACCGGGTGGAGTGGCCAAATGGAGCCCGCGTCCGGCATTTTACCATATGTATTATTTCCAGAAGTATATGGGAGACCGGTTGGTCAATTCAACATCGTCTTCAACCGATATTGTCTCATATGCCACTACCTTTTCATCCGGGCAAAGTGCAGTCGCTATTGTAAATACGGGTACCGGCGACAAAACAGTCACGATTAATTTGAAGAACTTTAAATCAGGCGAAAAATACTATTGGTATACACTTACCGGCGGCAATGACAATGGTGAATTCTCAAGGAAAGTGTATATTAATGGTATTGGTCCTTCAGGCGTTTCAGGCGGCCCGGATAATTATACATCCATCCAGGCAAATGCCGCGATGGTTAAAGATGGCATCAGGATGCTGGCTCCGGCGAGGTCGGTTAGCTTCGTCGTTGTGGAGAAGTAAGTTGTAAGAAAGCCCAAAGCCTAAAGCTTAAAGCCTAAAACCAGGGTGAGTTCTTAGTTGTAAGTTTTATGACAGAAAGGATGTTGTAGCTTGTCTTTTCGAACTCAAATGCAAGACTATGATCACGATGTTTACAGGTATTTTCATAAACGTACAACGTATAACTTACAACGTAAAACTCGAGTGTCTTATATTGGGAATAACAGCACCGTTGCCGGCTTTATGCCGGTGACGGTTTCTGAAAGGGAGTTATAAGTATTATGTGATACGTTGTACGTTTTAAATGAGACGTTGCAGGTTTTTATGACTGGCAAGTAAAGCCACGCTGTTAAAGATTTTCAAGACGAAAAATTACATCGCGGTACCGGCGATAGAAGGAGTTAATAGTTTATTGCTGATTGAAATAAAAATGTAGAGCCCGCCTGTACAAGGCAGTGCAAGCTGCAGTTTGGAGAGACGTTGGCGGTCCCCACAGTACTGTGGGGACGGAGGCATTCGCCCGTCCGAACGGATTCATCCGGGCGGATGTTTGCCTTAAGTTTTTCCTGCCCGACTGTCGTCATTCAGGTGGGAGTTTTTTGGATCAAGCCAAAAGAACGTTCGAAAAAATGATAATCTATAAATTACAATTTACATACGATGATTGCGAATCACGAACCATTAAACAGAAAAAGACATTTATCGAAATTGATTTTGCTTTTATTCTCGTTGCCAATGTACGTCACCGCAAAAGCTCAATCTGAGATAAATAAGATTCGCATTAACCACGTAGGATATTATACCAAAGGTCCCAAAGCCGCAATCATTATTGCACCTGTTAACAGTGATGATTTTTTTATTCTCTCCGAATCCAAAAAAGATACTGTTTTCAAAGGAAAGCTTGAAAATGAAATGCAATCAAAGAATTCGTCATTGAAGACGCGTTATGCAGATTTTTCATCCTTTCAAAAAAATGGGAAATATGTTGTAGCTATTCCCGGTTATCCCAACTCATGCAGCTTTGAGATCAAACAACATGCACAACATGCTGTAGCGGTTTCATCATTAAAAGGCTTTTACTACCAGCGGGTTTCGATGCCCCTGGAAGAGAAATATGCAGGCAAATGGGCAAGGCCTGCGGGACATCCGGATACCGCAGTGTTGATCCACGCTTCAGCAGCAACACCAAAAAGACCGGAAGGTTTTGTCATCTCCAGTCCGTATGGCTGGTATGATGCCGGCGACTATAACAAATACATTGTGAATTCAGGTATTACAATGGGAACCTTGTTATCTGCGTACGAGGATTTTACCACATACTTCGATACACTGGAAACCAATATTCCGGAAAGCAATGATAAAGTACCCGACATATTAAACGAAGTATGTTATAATTTAAGATGGATGCTCACCATGCAGGATCCTAATGATGGCGGCGTGTATCATAAATGTACCAATGCTGCATTTGACGGCATGGTGATGCCGGGTATTACGAAACTGTCAAGATATGTGGTGCAAAAAGGAACAGCCGCCACACTGGATTTTGCAGCCGTAACGGCCCAGGCTTGCCGCATCTTTAAGAAGTTCGACAAGCAACTGCCCGGATTAAGTGACAGTTGTCTGAAAGCTTCTCAATCCGCTTGGCAATGGGCATTGGCTAATCCGGCTGTTGCATATAACCAGGAAGAGATCAATAAAACATTCTCTCCCAAAATAACGACAGGTGCTTATGGCGACAAGCATTTTGACGACGAATGGTTTTGGGCAGCCAGCGAATTATTGGCTACGACAAAAGACAAGCAATATTATGCTGTAGTGCAGCAACACATCAATACTACAATGACACTTCCTTCATGGAGCAACGTGCAGATGCTTGGGTACTATACTTTGCTCCGCAGAAAAAATAATCTGGCTGCTTATTCAAATGATATTGCATTTGTGAGTAAACAATTAATTGCATTTGCTGATGGCTATCTGGAGCCCGTGCAGGCTAACGCCTTTAAAACGGTAATGGGCAGATCGCCAAAGGACTTTAACTGGGGTAGTAATTCCAATGCAGCTAATCAGTCTATTATTTTGATCAATGCCTGGCTTCAAACACGCGATAAAAAATATCTTACCAACGCACTTTCCAATCTTGATTATATTCTTGGCCGGAATGCTACTGGCTATAGCTTCGTAACAGGCGTAGGTTGTAAAAGCACCATGCATCCTCATCATCGTCCTTCTGTTGCGGATAATATTGCAGCTCCTATTCCCGGCCTTTTGGCAGGCGGTCCCAATCCCGGTCGCCAGGACGGCAGCAAATATGAATTCACAGAACCGGAGACAGCGTATGTTGATATTGATCCCGCATATGCCAGCAACGAAATCGCCATCAACTGGAACGCACCGCTTGTATACATCGCCAATGCCTTCGAAGCACTCGCGCCTCAAGCCGGCTGGTAAAACCACGGAGGCACGGGCGACAGGGAGAAACACGACGGATTTTTTTTGAAACACGAAGACACGAAGGACGCAAAGCGGCACGAAGAAACAATACCACGGAGGCACGGAAGACACGAAGAACCACGACGGACTTGTCTGAAACACCAAGACATGAAGGACGCAAAGCGGCACGAAGAAATAAAACCACGGAGGCACAGAAGGCACGGAGAACCACGACGGACTTTTCTGAAACACGAAGACACGAAGGACGCAAAGAGGCACGAAGAAAATAAAACCACGGAGGCACGGAAGACACGAAGAACCACGACAGACTTTTCTGAAACACGAAGACACGAGGAACACAAAGAGGCACTAAGTTTTTTAAATCACTTTTTGGTCTAAAGTATCTTTGCCACTTGCAGTCTTAGTGGCAAAAAATTGCTGTGTTTCGCCTGTGCCTTCTGTGCCGCCGTGGTTCATAGACTTTGTGCCCCTTCTCGTCTTTGCGTCTTTGTGGCAAAGATCTCCGTGTTTCGTTCATTCGCCGTGCCTCCGTGGTTCATAAACTTTGTGCCCCCTTCTCGTCTTTGCGTCTTTGTGGCAAAGATCTCCGTGTTTCGTTCATTCGCGGTGCCTCCGTGGTTCAAAAAAATCACGATATTGCATGCTCTCAACGCAACTGCATATGAAAAAAGTCTTATTCCTCTTTTTACTATTCATCATTTTTCAATCACTTCACGCACAACAAACCGTCAGGCAATACATCTCCGGTACAGATAAAGACCACACCGTTCAATGGGGTTTTTTCTGCACTAAAGGAAACAACAGTGGTAAATGGACCAAGATTGCCGTGCCATCCAACTGGGAGCTGCAGGGTTTTGGTCAATACACTTATGGCCATGATAAAGACAAGATCAATGAACAAGGATTATACAAAACCAGCTTTACGGTTCCGGCATCATGGCAGAATAAAATAGTAAAGATCATCTTTGAAGGAGCCATGACAGATGTGGAAGTGAAAGTCAATGGCAAGTCATGCGGACCAGTTCACCAGGGCGGATTTTATGAATTCAGTTATGACATAACCAGTCTTGTAAAATTTGGCGCAACAAATAAATTAGATGTTACAGTTAGTAAAGCTTCATCAAATGCCAGTATAGAAAAAGCTGAAAGGGGAGGAGACTTCTGGGCTTTTGGCGGAATTTACAGACCAGTCTATCTCGAAGCTCTACCTCAAACACATATAGAGCGTACCGCAATTAATGCAACAGCTGACGGAAATCTTGAAGCTACAATCTTTCATAACAATACAAAACCGGGCGACGTTATACAAGCCAAGGTACAAACGCTTAACGGAACAGTTGTTGGAAAATCTTTTACTGTATCGTTGGCAGGCAATGAATCTATATTGACGCAATCATTTGATCATATTCTTTTATGGAATCCCGAACAACCCAATCTCTACCAGATCACTTTTAATCTTATAAGAAACAACTCAATCATACACTCTGTAAACCAGCGTTTTGGATTTAGAACTGCAGTTTTAAAGCCACATGATGGCTTTTATCTCAATGGAACAAAAGTCGTCTTCAAAGGTGTTGACAGACATAGCGAGTGGCCAGCCAGCGGAAGAACCTTAAGCCGCGACATTCACTTAATGGATATAGGCCTGATAAAGGACATGAATATGAACGCGGTCCGAATGAGTCATTA
The DNA here is from genome assembly GCF_041060425.1 of Danxiaibacter flavus. Lineage (NCBI taxonomy): Bacteria > Pseudomonadati > Bacteroidota > Chitinophagia > Chitinophagales > Chitinophagaceae > Danxiaibacter > Danxiaibacter flavus. The sequence goes on along the minus strand of NZ_JAULBC010000003.1, from coordinate 26,793 downwards.
CCCACCAGACAGACAATTTCTTGATCTATGCGACTCATTGGGACTGATGGTACTCGATGAATTAACCGGCTGGCAGGCAGCATACGATACAGTCTCAGGCAAAAGATTGGTGAAGGAGTTGGTGACCCGCGATGTTAATCATCCAAGCATTGTTATTTGGGATAATGGTAATGAAGGTGGCTGGAACCGCGCTTTGGATAATGACTATGCGTTGTATGATCCGCAAAAGCGACTGGTGATTCATCCGTGGGAGAAGTTCAACGGCACAGATACCAAACATTACCCGGACTACAAGTACATCGTTAATGAAAGCCTTTATGGCAACGATGTGTTCTTTCCGACAGAATATATGCATGGACTTTATGATGGCGGCCATGCAGCAGGTCTGGAAGACTTTTGGGAACGCATGCGCACGTATCATGCAAATGCAGGAGGCTTCTTATGGGCATTTCATGATGAGGGTGTTGTCAGAACAGATATGAATGGCATGATAGATTGCCACGGAAATCACGCACCTGACGGTATTATTGGTCCGTACAGGGAAAAAGAAGCAAGTTATTATGCCATCAAACAGATCTGGAGTCCGGTTTATATTTCTACGAAAACATTGTCTGTTGACTTCGACGGAAATCTGCTTGTTGAAAACAGATACCATTTCACCAACTTAAGTGACTGTAAATTGAAATGGAAGCTGGCGAACTTTTCTTCGTCAAAGGGGAATGAATCAATGACCAATTGGGTTGATTCTGGTTTCATTAACATGCCATCCATTTTGCCAGGAGAGAAGCGCTCCATACCATTACCCGTGCTTTCAAGTCTGCCAAAATCCCAGGCGCTATACGTTACAGCCATCGCCAAAGACGGCAAAGAAATTAGCACCTGGAGTTGGCCACTACAAACTGCAATACAGGTAAATAAAAAACTGGTAACCAATACATTAAACACTGCTACCGAAATAAAAAATCACGATAAGTTATTGCAGATCGTATCCAACAACATTACTTATACCTTCGACACAACTTCCGGGTATTTACAAAAAGTAACCAATGCTTCAGGCAAAGAGATTTCATTATCGGGCGGACCATCAGCAGGCCCGGATCAGGTGAAACAATCATTTGATCTAACGAAAAATCAGGACACTGTTATACTGGAAATATCTTATTCCGGCAATGGCTGGAGCAAGATGTCGTGGACTTTCGCGCCGGGCAAACTGCCGAAGCTTTCATACAAATACGCGCCAAAAGGCGAACGGGATTTCATGGGAATTACTTTTAATTATCCTGAAGAAAAAATCACGGGGATGAAATGGCTCGGCCGCGGACCATACCGCGTTTGGAAGAACCGCCTGCAGGGAATGCAGTTCGGTGTGTGGCAAAAAGCATACAACAACACAGTTACCGGCGAGAACTGGAACTATCCAGAGTTCAAAGGATACCATGCCAATGTGTACTGGACAACCATCCAGACCAAAGAATCTGATTTTACCATTTACACCAATAACGACAACGTTTTTCTTCAGATGCTGGTTCCGCAAAAGCCAAAGACAATGACAAATGATAATGTTACTCCGGCATTCCCAAATGCATCGCTTGGATTCATGAGCGCAATTCCTGCAATTGGAACTAAATTTCAACAAGCCACATCCATGGGCCCTGAAAGTCAGAAGAATATGTTGTTAAATAATAAGCCAGTGGAAGGAGAGCTGTGGTTCGCTTTCTAGTTGTACGTTATAAGTTTTACGTTATACGTTTAAGCCCTTGTTGGCTTCATGTATTATAGAAGAGAGTTTTACGCCACGCACGCAACGAGGCAGCGGCGCGGCGTTTAGCTTTGTGCACATTTCGGCGCGTTGGCGCTCCGTGGTTCAAAATTCCCTTATGGTTATCCGTGCCGTCAGTGTCTCTGTGTTTCAAAAACCCTTAGCACTTCTTTGCGCCTTAGCGTCTTAGCGGCAAAAAGTCTCAGCGTTTCTCAGTGTCGCGCTGTCTCCCTGGTTCCACCCAATTTAACGGCTTTTTATAAAACTTTCCCATTGTTCATTTTGTAAGGTTGTTTATAATGGTATTTTTGCCAGCATTAATATAAAATTATGGGTTGGATCATTTTTATTTTATTTATAGTAGGCTGGCACGTTGGACTTTATGGCATGTTTAAAAAAGCAGGCATAGAACCCTGGAAAGCACTCATTCCTTTCTATAATACCTGGTACATCGTTAAGCTTTGCGGTATAAAGAAATTCTGGTTCTGGATGCAGCTGATCCCAATCGCAGGTCAGTTTGTAACCATCTGGATCACCATCATATTCGTAATGCATTTCGGCAAGTTCACTTTGTGGGAACATATCCTAACAGTATTTGTTCCATTCATCTATCTGCCATATCTCGGTTTTTCGGATGATGTAAAATGGGGAGGCCCTGAAGTAGTGAAGCTTTACAAAAAATCTTCAGCCCGCGAATGGATTGACGCTGCAGTTTTTGCAGTTGTAGCAGCGACACTGATCCGAACGTTCGTTTTTGAAGCCTACGTCATCCCGACGGGAAGTATGGAAAAAACGCTCATGATCAACGACTTTCTTTTTGTAAATAAAATGAGCTATGGTCCGCGCATTCCGCAGACACCCATTAGCTTTCCATTTGTTCATAATACGCTGCCGTTCAGCAGAACCGCGCCATCTTATGTTAAGTGGATTCAATTGGATTACAAGAGATTACCAGGCTTTACTGAAATTAAACGTAATGATGTAGTTGTATTTAATTTCCCCGCTGGTGATACCATTATCAATGAACCGGACTATCTCAGTTTGAGGCCGTATTATGATGTTTTGCGCGCACAGTATGGTGGCGACCGGAACAAGCTTTTCGCTGAGCACGACGTGATCGTTCATCCAATGGATAAAACGGATAACTACATTAAACGTTGCGTGGGCATGCCTGGCGACAATATCTTTATAAAAGAAGGAAGACTTTACGTGAACAATCAGCCGGCATTTGTAGCACCAGACGCTCAGTCAGATTATATTGTAACTGTAAAGGCGCCATTCTCTAACGAGTATCTGCACGATGTACTTGGCATAAAGATCACTGAAGACGGTCCGGATGATGCTGATAATTTCATGCCTGTCGCTCAAAATACCTTCAACATCAACTGTACTGAAAGCATGCTTGCTAACCTGAAAACACAGCCAAATGTGGTAAGCATTGAGCCAAACAATGAAGCTACCGGAACTGTTAACCCGCAAATGTTTCCGTTCGATACAAAGAATTTTCCTTGGAACGCTGACAACTTCGGTACGTTGCATATACCTAAAAAAGGAGAAGTTGTAACATTGAATAATAACAATATTTCCTTGTACAGAAGAATTATAACGACTTATGAAGGAAACACATTGGAGGAAAATAACGGCCAGTTCGTGATCAATGGAAAGCCTACAAATACATACACGCTTAAGTACAATTACTATTGGATGATGGGTGACAATAGGCACCGCAGCCAGGACAGCCGTTTCTGGGGATTTGTTCCTGAAACACATGTTGTAGGCAAAGCGTCGTTGATCTGGTTTAGCTGGAATAACGGGCCTCGATGGAAAAGGATCTTTAAATCAATAAAATAATCAGGTAATCAGATTCAATAAATTAAAAGCCAATCAATTAGATTGGCCTTTTTAATTCAAATTCTCTGAGACTGAATCAATCTGAGGCGTTGGACAGAAATCTCGACTTGTAAGCTGAACGCTTTTTATATTCCCAAAAACAGAATGAAAACGCAAAAAATAGTTTGATCAAAACAGTCATTCGCGAGAGTATTTCAAGGAATCTGTTTGCCCGTGATAAACAATTTCGCGCCACTTGGAATTTAAAATTCCTCAACGAAGGCTTTGCAAATTTGTAATGATTCCGTTGTGACCAATTTATCGAGCCACGCAATTACGTTCCAGGGCAATCACCTGAAGACACAGGCGGAAACCAATGATCACAAGCATTTGAGCCACATGCAGTTCTTTTTAAAAACTATATTATTTTCCTATAATTTATATTATGTTAAGTAATAATTTTGAAAACACCCCTCGTAGGCCGCTTCAGTCAAAATTCTGCTAGCCATAGTCTGATTGTTAATTCCACTTCGCATCTCCTCATTCCTGGTTTGATATTCTTTTATTAATAACCCCAGCTTTCAGCTTGTGCGAGATACCTGCAAACGTCTTAAGCCTGCACAGCTGAACTTGCACGATGACCGCCGGTTTGTATGCAGCGATGCCAATGCACGTGGCGTATCAACAACATAGTGATCGACTCGAGCTTTTTCTATGCTTTCGAAAAGCCTCACTTGTTGGTGCGCTTACTCACCAACCTGCCCTGCACACCAACAACGACGGTCACGTTTCTGTGCCAGAGGCAAAAGGATTGACTATTCTGGCGGATGTAAATCACATAAATTTCCAACATACCGATCTATCAAAAAGAAGGATACAATTATTGTAAGAAGTATCACAGCTACTATAATTATTGTTTTTCGATTCATTTACTTGCTTGTTGATTTGGGTCAGGCACTGCAGATCGGCTTTTTACAATACAATGTACGGCTCGTGTACTAACAACATAATCATCAACTTGCACTTTCCCATTTCCCAGCTTGCTAAATTTCCTGCCCCTTAGCTATCTCAATATTTTTTTTCAATTTACAGTTGGTTTGCATTGAAAATCAATAACTCTAATCTGACGACAATGGCGAAAACCTGAGGCCAGCATCGTACCTATAATGCCAGACTGAATACCCTTAACTTCGGGACAGAATGTATATTCCAACACTATTTGACCGCCGTTGGTATGCAGCACAGCGAGTGGCTTACCAATAACATGATCATCATTCCAACACTATTTGATTACGCCGTCGCAAAATTGTACCCGATCCCACTCCCGTTAGTCGGCGCATGATCTACGAAATATATCAGAGATATGATGAGTAGCCCTGCGAAAATTATAGCTGCTCCAGCACATGTGGAGTGATAAATTTGCTGCGCAGCAATTTGTTATTTTCATAACAATATTTGTTGCGCAGCTTTATCTGGCGTACTTAACAACACACTGTTATTCGTGTTGATAAATCGTTGGAAGAAACTGCTTTGCAGTAATAAAATTCTTTTGGTTGTGAAGGATGAAATTTTATTTTTGTTCCACTTTTTCGGGATGTAGCGCAGCCCGGTAGCGCGCTTCGTTCGGGACGAAGAGGCCGCTGGTTCGAATCCAGTCATCCCGACAAATAACAATTCAAAATGATTCAAAAGCTCGTAAATGATTGGTTTACGGGCTTTTTTATTCTGTTTATGTACCAAACAATGTCAAAAAAGTTCAAAAAAGTCATGAGAAAATCCATGAGACTTTTTTCAGCGCTAAATTGTCTCATGAAAACCTTGCAACTATTTTGATATCAAATCGTTACAATATTTTTGATATATTTTAGAATGATTTGATTTCATGATTTTCTCGATATGCTGGACAACAAGAAACAGCAATTTAATGATTCGGAAGAGCCGATAAAGCGAAATTCATTTACTTTTCAATCAAATTCCTATAAAGCAGCAGCACACTTGCTATTGCTTTATTCAACTATTACCTTAGACGCAAATACATTTCTCGTACCTGTGATCTGAATAAAATACACGCCACTTGACGGGTTTGCAAGTTGAACAGGTATGCCTTGTATCTTACCTACCTGCTTCACATTTTTATACATAACAATCTTACCGTTTTCATCGTAAATTTTCAACTTCAGTTCAGTTTCTTCAACATCCTTTAGCTGAATCGTAAAGGCACCCTTTGAAGGATTTGGAAATATATTGAGTTTGTTATGTCCTATTAGATTGTCTGCATCCGAGGCCATCACTGTTCCTTTTACCGGCATTTTTTGCGTTGCTGAACCAGAACTGCTAATTGTAACATTGCCATTGTATGTTCCTGCAAGGGCGGATGCTTTAACGCGGATATAAATCAATGATGAAGTTATTTCCCGTCCTATAGGTGATATTGTTAATACAGACTTATAGCCAGTATTTGGTGATAGTGAAATTTCGAAGGCCGGAGGTGAAGACAAAGTGGCATTAGCCCTCAAGAACAAACCGCTTACTGTAACCGACTGTGTAGATGAAGGCCTTCCTTGCGTTGTTGTGAACGGTTTAAGCACAGGTATGCTTATTTTTCGAATGCGATTATTAACAGCGTCCGATACGTAAATAACTCCAGCAGCATCTACCGCAATTCCTTTCGGCTGATTAAACTTTGCCAACACGCCCGTGGTGTCTGCAAAGCCTGCGGTGCTTCCGGCAACAGTAGTAACTACTCCGGCTGGAGATATTTTGCGGATGCGATTATTACCCGCGTCTGCAACATAAACATTACCATATCTGTCAACAGCAACCCCGTTAGGCTGGTTGAATTTCGCGGCATCCCCTACTTCATCCAGAAAGCCCTTGGAACCTCCCGCAAGCGTTGTAACCGCCCAGTCAGGTGTTATTTTTCTAATGCAGTTGTTATCAACATCTGCAACATATACGTTCCCGGCCTCATCAACAGCTGTGCCCATTGGCCTGCGGAAAGCTGCATTTTCACACACAGGTAATAATCCTGTAGACATTATCGGCGACGCCTCCTACCAATGTTACCTAGCAACGATAACTGTTGCGGATGAATTTGGTGCGGATGCCATTTATGTTGTTATTACACCGCAGTTTATGACACATCCTGAAAAGATCTGTACAATTTTAAAAGACCGGCCTTTTAAAACAAAACTTTTGCCTGTATTACTTGGCGGTGAAGCCATGGAAGCGGCAAAAGCCTATTTAAGATCAGAAAAAATCAATTTCTTTGAGTCAATACAGGAAGCTGTGTCTTTTTTCCCGCCATCAAATATTATGTAAACATGTTTAACGCGATCACAGTTTTACAAGTCGCAACTAACTTATTTGATTCTTGCTATTCGTCCTTTTTTCCAAAGCCGCAACGATATATATCGCTGAAATAAATTATTTCTTGCTGCATGAGACACGAACAAGAGAACACCACACTACCAGCAACATAGGGTTGTGGGCCTTTATGATCTGCCGATACATACTTGGCTCGTGCTATAATGTCCGCGTTCCTTACATCCTTCGCAGTATCGGTATGCCGAATTAGAAATTGGCCTTTTTTGTTAACCGGATATCCGAAACGCTCACCAGTTTGTACAGTGTCTTTCTGTGCTATCAATAGAAATGGTAAAGCAAATAGAATCGAGAATATTATCAGACTTTTCATTATCTAAAGATAAAAAAATGACACTTTTAAAGCATGCCGACTTCCTACTACATAATCCTTTGATGTTTATAAGTGTTTCAATGATTTCCTTAGCTATTAACTGACGAACATTCCTCGAGTTCTAAATATCGCATGTACATCATAGAAATAAAGGACAAGTAAATTAAACGACTGTATGTCCAGCTCCTTGCAAAATCGCGACTATAGCATATGGTAGTGCATGACAAATTGCAATTCCTCCACTGCATATTAGTTGAAAGCTGTTTAAGTGCTCCTCTCAAGAATCAGAAATAAGAGAACCCGGAGAAAAAGTTGAACTACATCAACGTTTTTTCTTGACTTGCTTCATTTTTATCGATTTATTATACTTTCAAACTAAATGAAGAATTAGCCTTACAAGCGGTAAAGCTAAGTCTATCGAGAATGTTTGATTTTAAATCAAGCTACAACCCCAATTTCTGTTTTATATCAAACTCACACGAAGCACGTCAAGACAAAAAACCGTCTCCTTCGTCATGGAAATTATGTTAACGCAGTAAATACTAATTGAGAATGAGTTTATGGGCGAACACGAACAATAGTTTTGCCCTTAACTCGATCGGCAGAGTTATACGTAGCGATCGCATCTTCAAGAGTAACGATGCTACCGATATTTGTTTTCAATCGTCCCTCACGGAACCTTTTCGCAATCTCAATTAATTGAGACCGATCAGCTTCGACAACAAAGTCTGTGTTTTGAACTCCGTCAACTTGTTCCTCATTCCAGCCGGTAACGGACACAAATCTTCCTCCCGTGCGAATCACATTCAGAGATCGCTTCGCGATATCGCCACCAAGTATGTCAAGCGCTAAATCGACTTTGTCTATATTTTCTAATGCATCGCAATCTAGATCAACAAACTCGTTTACACCAAAGGCAAATGCAGTTTCGCGGTGCGCGGCACGCCCGGTACCAATAACGTATGCGCCGGCTTCACGTGCGAGCTGAACGGCCATTGAGCCGACAATCCCGGCAGCCCCATGAACGAGAATTCTCTGCCCCACCTGGAGTTGGCCTTGATCAAAGAGGGCCTGCCAAGCCGTTAACCCTGGCATCACAAGCGCATTACCTGCATTGAAGTCAATGTCGTCTGGTAATGGCGCTAGATTTCGAGCTTCGATGGCCACGAATTCTGCCAATGAACCATTTCGATACCAGTCCTGAAGACCGAACACACGCTGTCCCACCGACAGGCCTGTAGTGCCATAACCAATGGCTGTTACTACTCCTGCCAACTCATGGCCGGGAATTGATGGTGTTCTGTCACGACCAGCGCGATCGGTCCAAGTCGACGGCCACGACAGCTCATCCCCAGTAATGCTTGCCGCATAAACCTGGACAACAACATCATTTATAGCCGCCACAGGCTCGGGCAGCTCAACCAATTTCATTCCGGCTAATCCTGCATTCTGATCTGTTACAACAATTGCTTTCATAATACACCTCCTTTTTTGTTAATAAGCAAACACCTGTTAGGTGAAGTGGTGTTGCTAAATATTACTGTTTTCATTTTTGTTTTTTTTAGAATTATAGTTGTCACTGGAAAGTTTAAAAAAACACGCCCAATAGTAAGACGCTGGTAGTCTTGTTTTTCGGTCTTCGGGCCCCTGAACAATTGCCAAAAATTGATGACAAAAGATGGAATAACCAGCAATGAAGCTGCGCCTGCTGGCGGTATGAACGCACTGAGAACACCCATAGCGACGGTCGGCAGCCCCATCCCGGACACGCCCTTGACGAACCCGGCTACAAAAAACGTAAACGCGATAACTAGAATATGAGACGAAAGATATTCAATCATTTGACAGAGATGAACTACTTAGATCAGATGGGGCCGGCCGCCGTAACTGCCGGATAATCATTCTCAGGGTTAAACACGTTGTTAAAAAAATTCGCCAACGAAAACATAGCGACAAGTGCGACGATTTCTATGAGATTCGCATCTGAGTAGCCAGCATCGCGAACAGCTTTCAGATCGGCCTCACTAACCTGACCGCGTGACTTAATAATTTTATATGCAAACTGCGCAGCGGCATCTCGCTTTGGGTCAGTTGCATGCCCCTTGCGAGCAAGCATAATTTCATCTGCCGGCAACCTGGCCATACTCGCCGCATAGCTATGAACGGCCAAACAGTAGTCGCAGCCGTTAACCTCGTAAACGGCCAGGCCTATAATTTCGCGCGTCTTCAAATCGAGCGCCTTGTTCAAAGTGCCGCGGAGGGTTGCCCATGCGTTGAATGCGATGGGGCTCTTTGCGAAGGTCGCCATCATATTTGGTGTAAATCCCAGGTTCCTGGTGAAGGTGTCGAGCGTTGGTTTCGAATCGGGCGGCACATTCTCCGGCGTTAAAGCATCTGTTCTTGGCATTGTAGTGTTGTTAAGTTACTAAATCAATAATTTAGATTAGTGGCAAATGAATCGCCACCATAAGATTAGATAGAACCCGCAGGTGTAACTGGCGGAAAGTCCGTTTCAGGATCAGCCATGTTGTTGATAAAATTCGTCAGCGAATACATCGCAACAAGGCCAACTATCTCGATAATATTTGCATCTGAGTAGCCTGCATCCCGTACCGCAGCGAAATCGGCATCGCTAATCTTACCACGGGTTTCAATCACTTTACGTGCAAATTGAACTGCTGCACCACGCTTAGGGTCGGTTGCGTTACCCTTTCGGGCGAGAATAATTTCGTCGTCCGGAAGTTTGGCCATATGCTTGGCAGTATAACTATGGACCGTCAGGCAGTAGTTACAGCCATTAACTTCAGAAACAGCGAGGCCGATGCTATCTCGTGTCTTTACATCCAGCGCCTTGGTCATGATCCCGAAGAAGGCAGCCCATGCGTTGAACGCGATTGGGCTGGTCGCGAAAGTCGCCATCATATTTGGAGTGAATCCGATGTTCTTGGTGAACACATCAAGAGTCGGTTTTGAATCAGCCGGTACATATTCCGGTTTAAGTGCTTCAATTCTAGGCATTGTAGAGTCGTTAAGTTTGCTTTTAAAAAATTATACTAAATCAAGAACTTCATCAATCGGACGGCGCGGCTTTTGCTTCCAGTTACCTGGGCGTTCTGGGCCTACAGACAATAACATTGCTGGTACCTCGTCCTCGACCAGTCCAAACTCGTTGGCTACCGCATCAAAGTCAAATCCTATCATTGGTGTAGAACCATAGCCGAGTGAGCGGGCCGCATAGATTATCGCAGCGGCACCGAATGTAGCGGTGCGTATCGCTTCATCGCGGCGGCGTTGGGGGTAAGCCATATATAAATCACGCGCAGGAATTTCCCATTCTGGCACCATGCTTTCCGGCATGACGCCCGCTTTCACCAACGGCTCAAGGCGACTTGGTATCACGCTGGTGTCAACCAATTGGCCAACGATAATGAAGGTAACAGCTGCGTCTGTAATCGCGGGCTGATTCCAGGCGATCGGTCGAAGACGGGCTTTAGCATCAGCCGTGCGAACAGCGATAAAACGCCAGTTTTGTAGGTGAAAAGAAGTTGGCGCGGAGGTACCAATTTTCACCAGTTCGCGGATTTGTTCGTCGGTCAGTGTAGCGGTAGGGTCATAGTACTTTGCGGCGCTACGGCTAAGAATTGTGTCAATGACAGCGTTGGTCATAATTTTAATAATAAAGTGGATAATAATTTATTTCAAGTAAAATTATGCCACCAGTTGACGAGCTTAGCGGACCAGATTTAAAATGTATCGGGGACCAGTTAGGATTTATAACGTTATTGACATTTCATTTAGAAATGAGCAGAAGTATCACCCTTTCTACCAATAGTTAGATTCGGAATTGTCAGTTGGTCTGTCATGCGATCTTGAATCAGGTCAGCCGCTTCGTTTGGACCGAAGCCTCAAACTTAGTCATAAAAAAGAGTGGGGAACCTACGATGGATATGCTTGCGGAGATTGGAAACAAAAGATAAGAAGTGTTGTACATATTTACGAACGTAACCTCACAGTTCAGGATGTGATTTTTCTAAGTACATCAACAGCAAAATCTATTTCCTGTTCATTGACCGCCGCAAATCCAAACCGAACAGCATCATAGGGTAAATCTTTCCCTTTAAAATAAGCTCGCCCGGAAAATTGCAATCCCCAAGCGGCGGATCTATTAATTATATTGGCGAGCTGATATTTTTCATTAAACTTCAGCCAAAGAGCCATTCCTCCTTGTGGTTTCTTAAAATCAACAAGATGGCCTAATTCATTGGCTATGAGGTTTGCAGCATAATCGCACCTATGTCGATAGAGTTTGTTTGCTTTCATAATAAACCTTGAGAACTCACCACTTTCCATAAGCGACGCAATTATTTCCTCCATTAAAACATCACCCCTTAAATCAATTAATGTTTTTAATTTAATGGCACTACTCAAAAAATCGGGAGTTGATATTATATATCCAAGCCTGAAATTAGGACCTAATACTTTAGTCAACGAACCTATATATATTACATTGCCTTTATGTGCTCCGCTGGCAAGGGGTAAATATGGGCTATATTGATATTGAAAATCGTAATCGTAATCATCTTCAATAACGGCTAACTGGTGGGTCGCTATGATCTCCAACAACTTTGCTCGGCGTGGTGAGCTAAGTGTAACAGTTGTTGGATGGTGGTGGTGCGGAATAATATACAGCAGTTTTATTTGATTTTTTATCAATACATCCTCTAAAGCATCAACATCTGCTCCCTCATCATCTACTGGAATGGTGATTAACTCAGCACCCAATTGTCTGAAGATTGCATCTGCAAAAAAATAGCTGGGGGTAGTAACTAAAACCTTATCGCCGGGTTTTATTATCATTGCCGCAGCTATATAAATAGCCATCTGAGCGCCCCTGGTAACCATTACGTTTTCGGGCTCAATATTAAGCCCACGAGTGTCATTTAAAAATAATGATAGCGCTTCTTTAAAAACCGAGCAGCCGTCGATATTTAAATTTGATGAGGCATTTTTTAAATGCTGGTGAGTAAGGAGCCTTCGGTATTCGCTTGAGACCCTTTCTATAGGAAATATGTTAACGTCCGGGAAACCGTCATTTACAATAACCTTAAAGTCAGAGCTTATCGTTTTTAATGATGGCACATGCTCCAACTTGTCAAAAGAGATTATCGATTTAGCCTTATAACTCGATCTAGCTTTGTCTGCATAAGTTCGGGGTTTTATAATAGGCAAAAGGGTTGAGACCCTATATTCCTTTCTTTCTTTACTGATAATCCAATCCTCTGTAATTAGATCATTATAAGCAGCCATTATAGTTTTTCGGTGAAGGCCAAGTTCTGCCGCGAGTATGCGTGCACTGGGCAGTTGGCCCCCTGGTAATAGTATACCTTTTTGAATTAAAAGTACCAACTGTGAGGCGATTTGCTTGAACACGGCTTCGGTGCTTCTTCTATCGATCTTTAACAGCGTTTTAAAGGGAAGCATAAATAAACAAGACAAGGTTTTTCTTATGAGAATAATTGTGCTGGTCACTCTGAATACAAAAAACTGGTACCCCAAGTGTTAAATAGCCATATTTAAGTTTGTTGTGTGCAAAGATATCATATTCAACAAAATTTTAGTCTACGATGATTTATGCGTGACCTAAAGGAAGCTAAGATCGTTTCATATGAATTTAACAAATACGGAATGAAAAATTTACTAATCATCAATGCGAGTCCGAGAGATGAAAGATCAGTCACTAGACGGCTTACTAGTTTATTTGCTACCAAGTGGATTGAAGCTCATCCGGACTACACAATCCGCCACCGCGAAGTAGGTCGGGATGCTATACCGCACGTATCCGAATTATGATTGCTGCGTTGGCTAAACCTGCCGAATTAAGGACTGAAGTCGAAGCTAATGAACTGAAAATCAGCGATCAGTTCATTGCTGAAATTAAAGCGGCCGACGTGATCGTTTTAGGGACGCCGATGTTCAATTGGTCAATCCCAAGTGCGTTGAATGCTTATTTAGACCAGGTAATAAGAGCTAACGAAACTGTTAAAATGAGGCCGGATGATCCTCAAAAACTCTTACAGGGGTTTATTAAAGGATAAAAAAATTTACATGCTTTTTAGCAGAGGAAATGCAGGTTATGAAAAAGGTGAATATTTTACCCATATGAATTTTCAAGCTGATTACCTTAAAACCGTATTTAATATTATGGGCCTTACCGATATTCAGGAGGTTGCGTTAAATGGCAGCGCCTTCGACAAAGAAATATATAAGCAGTCTACCAAAACGGTTTATAATAAAATAACAGAAATGGCTTCAAACAAAATCAATTGATTGCTTTGGCAAAATGGTTACAGGCAAGATAATAACCTTTATTCAAGTATAATCTGTGTGCCGTGTGCAGCGTGTACCCGCTATCAAGATGGATGCTTTTTATGCCCTTATTAGTAGCACGTTCTGTAACATAGTCTAACAATTTACCTGCGTAACCCTGATTTCTGCATTCAGGAAACGAGAACAAGTCATCTACGTAAATCATAGGTCCAGTACGAAGCAGATTTAAAAACCGATAGGTTATAAATGCACCTGCTCTTGTATTACTCGCGTTCGGTATAAATACCAATTCAAACTCGTTGCTATTAATTAATTCCAATACCAGGTCAACTGCCGTTTCCGGATTCAGGTTTGGTCGAAATTCCAGGATCGCTTCTTTACAAAATTCAACATCAGCTTTGGTGGTAGCTTTTTTACATTCCATAATTATTTCTAATTTTTATATTGTCGTTTAGTTATCGATACTTCTTTTGATATAGCTATCTATACTCCACGCGTGATGATCAAGACCTGAAAGAACTAATGCGGCTCCTGTAAAAACAAAAACGGGGTAACTGATCGGAGCGTTTATGCTCACAAATACTGCCATGCAAAGGCCGAAACAAAGGGTCAGGACAGCGGCACCCAATGCAACTGCTTTAACTCTGTAGCCCACGATGAGGAGTATTCCGAATACAATTTCCGCGATTGTAGCAACAATGCCCATTATATTGGCTATTGGCCTATTTATAAAAGGAACAAGCGTATGAGTATAGTCAACAAAATGCTTCCAGTCACCCCATGCCGTTCCGGAACCAGGTGGCCCCAATAAGCCGAACCTGTCCATTACAGCCATTAAAAAGCTAACCGCAATAGCTAATCGTAATAAAAGCTGACCTATTCTCGAAACATTCTTCATGATTTTTCGGGATTAAAATCAAAGGTAGTTCCCTCGCATTTTAGTTACGGGGACCAGTTGTTACATTTTAAAGGGGCCAGAGGAACTATAGAGTTGGTAATACTAATAAATGCCCCGCCGTCCCCAAGGTTGGTCGTCTTAGATCGATAGTACTCCAACCTTGTGTTTACTCGCAGTGTTACTTCCTTCTCCGGTTGCGGTAGTGTGCTATTTTTGTCCAAGTAGTAGCTATGCCCAAATTCTGTTTTTCAGGTTAAACTCATATCAATGATTTTCACCTCTTAATCCGATATGTCCGGCACAAGAATACTGTATTATGTGGCATTCCTGTTCCTGACGTTGCTTAACCAATCATGGGAAGACATTCTTGGACTTCTGCAGCCATTTCCAGATGCCCAATTTTTCTTTATATAAGTAATCAGGACCTTAATCGCAATTTGAAAATTATCGCAGGAATTTTAGGTCGTCCTCAGGACCTGGACACACGTAATGCGAGAAGATTTTTACAAAAGAATTCAATTTGAAAAATGTCGTTCCAATAGAAACTACAAATAAATTATTTGGGTATAGTAAGATTGGCACTACAAAAGAAGGTTATGCAGATGTTGACGAAAAAAAGATATTGAAGGACATGGTTGATGTAATAAAGTAATCGAAAAAAGGGTAATAGGGCATCTGTAAGCAAGTCATAAACAATAAAGGCTCTTAAAAATTAGTAAGAGCCTTTCGTTCCATTTGATGAACACCATAAAGAAACTAAATTTTAGTCATGGTAGTTGGCACGGTTCCATGCCGTTTACATCACTTCGCATTGTGTGGCTCGTAGGTAAACTTCTGACCGCCAACGGCAGCCTCTACCATAAGCCCTCCTTTCCCTTGCGTGAATATAAGGACCCCTTCTCTGTACTTAACATTGGCCGCTGCCCCTTCTTTGGCTGCTATTGCCGATGCCTGGCCAGAAAATTCCAATTTATTTTCTTTGAAGTGATCAAGCGCTGCCTTGTTTTCAAAAAATATCACTTCCCGGTAGGCCTGTCCGCCAAACTGGAAGCCGGCGGTAGCCTGTATCATCTTGGCCATGCCAGTGAGTTTTCCTTTTTCATAAACAACACCATTCCCTGCGGCCCCGCCAACGCCAACAGCCCCTTTTCCGACATTGGGGAAAATGGCATATCCGTAACTGTTTTCAAAAAGACTTTGCATCAACCGGTCCGTTTTAATAAATTCTTCACGGGCATTTTTGCTGTCCTGGATAATCTTGTCATCATGCTGACCTTTAACATACGCCGGCAGCAGCAACAGGCCGCCTGCAGCAGCGAGGAAGAGGTTCAAAAGATACTTTTTCATAACTGCATTTTTTGATTCCAGATTTAATACGACAACTAGCATGCCACCCGGCTTAACAGAGCAGAGTACGTGTTTTTTTCGCCTCCATTAACGGCGACCGTCGCAATCCATTAACTGTTCAACTTCTTTTGCTGGCATGTCTGTTGTGGCTTCTATAAAAAAGAGTTATGCCGGAAAACAAAACAATAAAGAAAGCACAGCGTGACAAGCGTGAAGGCAAATCACCGGGCACGCAGGCAGGCGAGTTCGTACATGAAGAGATAAAAAAAATACAGCACGGAAAGCATGGCGCAAGGTCCGCAAAGCAGGCCATCGCCATTGGTCTGTCAGAGGCGCGCAGGGCCGGGGTCGATCTTAAGCCGCCCGAAAAAGGAAAAACATCGGAGAAAACCCGCAAAAGCGCAGAGCAGGCTTATACCAAGGGACAAAGGCATGAACCTGTTTCCAAAACAAGATCGCAAGCAAGGCAACATGCATTAGAAAAAGAGCCGACTTCATCAGCTTCGCATACGGCGCTGTCAAGACAGGCACATGCGGCGGCGATGGAACGTACGGCTGCAGAGCGTTCCGCTTCTGCCCGTAAGGCTTCAAGGACCAAAGGTCCCGCCAAACGCTCCGCTGCGGCAAAAAAAGCAGCAAAAACACGGGCAAAGCATTACGCTTAATGATGATTTGCTGCAACAAATCCATTACACCATGAAACTTCCAGGCTGCCTGGAGGGCCCCGCCTATTATTCCTGCAAGTCAGTTCTCACATGTGTTTTTATTTCAGGAAAGAGGGTTCTCCTGAGGAGGTGAAAGAGGTATCGGCATTTCAAAAACGATAACGAGCTTTCCAATTTAACTTGTTGTTACTGCGCAAAGCGTAAATAAATTGTTATCATGTTGTGCTGTGAATTAACATACAGGTGAACTATCTGCTTATAGATAACTTTCACTGAAATTAACCAATTCTGCAACATAGTCTTGTTGAACATTATATGCAATATGGCAGGCGTAACCATCTAATATTTTGATGTTGCGGCAATACCAGGATCGACCATCTAAATTGATAGTATCATTTTCTTTTGTAACAAGCTCAGCGAGTGAATATGAGAGCCCCCTGCCATCAGCTTTCAAAACCGACTCCTTCCTGGTCCAGTGGTTATAAAATTGGGTACAGGGATGTATTTCATTCATTAGAGCCTCCCATTCGGCCGAAGAAAACTGGTCTTTAAAATTAGAAATGTCAAGATGTTTCTTTACCTCTATGTCTACTCCTATTCTACCGTAACATGTGGATGCACAGACAACTGCATTACCGGAATGTGATATATTAAAATCAAAATTTTCACATAAAAATGGCCTGTAATTATCGTCATATTTGAGATCTTCCAAAGTATATCTTAACCCGGCTTTATAAAGAGCGTTAAGGAGTAAGTAATTTCCCAGCAAACATGCATGCGCGTCCTCCCACCGTTTAAATCTGGTGATCTTTTCCTTGATTTTGAACGGCATTTTTTCCACCAGACCGCACAAATGGTTGTGACTAAACCGGTAGTCAAAAGTTGTATACAAAATCGAGATCATGAAGTGTGATTAAATTCTTTTAGAATACCCATTCTTTTTTTGAATTTCCTTCTTTTAGCACCTATTTTAAAATTGTATTCCTTTCGCAGAAGGCATATCATAAACAATTTCAGCGTAATAATAATTGCGCTGCGAAATTGGTAGAGGTGATAAGCAATTGATGACAAACGTTTGTCGCATCTCCGGATAAGGCATCCAAACATATCATAATGATAATATGTACAGATCATTTTATCCTGATCTCATACAAATATGGCCACATCTTGCCGGTAACAACAAACCGGTCCGTCTGCTCGTCGTATGCAATACCATTCATTTCCATCGATCCCGGATAGGCAATTTTTGCATCCTGCGCGAGTGGATCCAAATCTATTTCACCTATAACTTTACCGCTAGAACTATCAATTTTAATGACCTTATTAGTCAAAAAAACATTAGCATAAATTGCACCATGAGCCAGTTCAAGCTCATTAATATTTAGCACGGGGCCTTTTCCATCAGTAACATCAATTTGCCTGACTATCTCAAAAGTATTCGGATCTATGAACCATAACCTGCTGGAACCATCACTCATTATCAGATGAATTCCATCTGTTGTCAACCCCCACCCTTCTTTACCGGGAAGTTTAAATTCGGCCACTTTTTCCAGGGTACTAAAATCATATACAAAACCAATTTTCGAAGTATATGTTAACAGAAATACCTTGCCGTTCAGAACGACACTTCCTTCACCAAAATACTTTGTTTTATCCAATTCAATTATTTTGTTAAGCACGCCTTTTTTAAGATCAATGCTGCCGAAAACAGATCCGGTGTTAGAAAAATCTTCAGGAGACCCCGTACTTTCATAAATTTTATTATTGAAAAAAAATAATCCTTCAGTAAACGCTGTTGAATCATGCATATGTATATTAGTGAGGCTGTATGTCATTTGAGGCGTTGTCAAATTCTCTTTTTTCGAATAATTACTGCAACCACACAAAAGAAAAATTCCGAGGATTAAAAACAATTTATCTTTCATGACTAAGTTTTTTTTAAGGTGCGTATTTCTTCCCTGACCGGCAAAAATTTGTGATCAACTTTCGCACCCGAAACACTCACTAACCTGGCAATTACTCAACCGAACTTTGTTGTCTGTTTACAATATCCATGTCATATAAAAGTTCCTTCTCTCCAAATAATCTCTCCGCTAAAATCTTTTTTTCTGTACAGATTTTTATCAACTTGTCCGACTGTATGATGGGGTTAGATTCATCCGTATATTTTATGCTACTTATAAATTCTACCCATGGCTCCTGCCCCATCGCGTACACATAAACTTCTTTTGGATTAAAAATTTCTATCAGGGAAACAGCTTTTGCACAATCAGAACCGGCGAGCCGCCTGCTACCATCCATATCTCTTTGCAGTTTTTTTATGAACAATGGGCCATACAACCAACTTAAGGGCGCTCCGTCACATTCCATTCCAATAAACACGACATCAACATCCCCGATCTGATCGTGAACATGTTTATATAATGCTGGTTCAACGATCCGCGAATCGGCCATGTAAATCAATTTAAAATCGCCAATCTGTACGAGATAACATGATTTTGTCAGAATATTCAAATCGCTGTGTTCACCAGTAAATGGCAAACCTGTAATGGTTACGTCGCCAAATTGTATTTCTTCCATCTCATGTATCGATCTTACCTGGTGAAAACCAATATTGTTAAACATCAGTTTCAGATCGGGATCTTCCAGCTTTCCACTTGAGGTTGCGGGTACTATAATATTCTTTATTTTATGCCTGAGCGGCAACAAAGTCTCAAATAGTATATGGTCCTGGTGATTATGGGTTATTAAAACATAATCAATTATGTCAGGCAGGTCAGCGTCAGAAAAATGCTCAACGTCTGAAAAATATCCGTAGTAACTGATTAGCGGGTCGACCAGTACGGTTATATTCTTAGTTTCCGCTAGTATACAGGCATGCCCAAAATAGCGCATGCGTATTTTATTGCCTTTATACTTATCATATACCGGAGGTTTCTCTTCTGTGAAAAAAGTCTCAAATAAAGGTTCCTGCGACTGAGTTAGTCCAAGCAGTGATTTAATATATGGCAGGCTTTGCGGCGTTCTTTTCATTTTTGCCAGCTCATCAATACCGGCATGATCAAAACTTATATTAAGTGGAAGAACATTGCATTCATTTAGTCGCGGAGTGCTTAGGCAAAAGGGTCTGTGATCATTGTTTGTAAGCCATAAGGCTATGCTTTGTGAATTTTTGTTGTAGAATTCGCTTTTGTACAGCAACGATTCAAAAAATCTGAATCCCGGGTTGTTGTTGCGGTCATAATAAAGCTCTACATATCCCTTCAACAACGCCGGCACTTTTTCATAAAGTGCTTCCAAACCAAACCCCTTTGCTTCTGCCTGTATAAGATTTTCCAGTTCTTTAATTGCTTCATAAAAGGCAATGAGCTTCTGCTGTTTTTCCAACGTTTGGGCTTTTAGTTTTTTAACATCATCAACTCTTTCACCCTTCAAGTCCATAAAGGGGCCGCCACGCATTTTGGGAGTTCGTACGGCTTCGGCGTGAATGGCCGGAGCTAAAAGATATGAATCAATTATTGTAAGGTGCCGGGCTACAATATTCATCGCCGCAGTCGCGGGAGATATTAAGTGACTCCATGCATACCAATTGTCAACCAACGGTTCAAAAACAACGTTTGGCTTTAAATACATCATTTTATCGCTCATGATAAATGCTTGCGTTGTTAACAAATAGTTTTCTGCTAATCAGAACAATTATCTCAGCAACATGATCAAAGATAAAAAAATGGCCACCAGGCATTGTCCTGAAGTCAACTGTATGCCTGGTTTCCAATTGCCATAGGCGAATGTCCTCTTTCGTAATATCGTCTTCCATTCCTGTGATTACAGTTATGGGAACATCCAATGGTTCATGCTGCATATTCACATAACATTCGCACGCTTTAAAATCAGCCCTTAAAATAGGCTCGAAATAAGTCAGGGCAGAAGCATCCTCCAAAACCTGAGAAGACAGTCTGCCAATATTTTTTATCGCTTGTACAAATTCGTTCTGAGGAAGATCATACCGGATTTTTTCTTGTCTGCTTGCAGCCGATGGTCCGCATGTACCCGTTATGAATAAATGCAATGGCCTGCGATGTCCATGCCGAATCAACTTATGCGTTAATAAAAAACCTGTCAGGCCGCCCATGCTATGACCATAAATGGCATAATCGGTATCAAGGTGTGCAACAACCTGGTTGTACAGGTCATCTACCAGCATATTTATTTCAGATAGCAGCGGCTCGTTGATTCTCGCTGCCCTCCCCGGATGTTCCAATGGAATTATGCGTAAGAAGGGAGGTGCACTCTTTTGAAATTCACGGTAGGAATATTTATTTGCTCCCGCATAAGGTAGAAAAAAAATATTTAAGGAATTATTCATCGAATGCTTTGTTTAATAAATAGTAGTCATACTAATACGAAGGATATTTTTAAAATAATACTCACATATTTTTTCTAGCATCTTCTAATACATCATTGAGCCGTTCAGCAAGCTCTTCAACACCTGAGCCTCTTATAATGTCCATATGATTTCCACTTATCGTGATGACGGGTGCTTCGTTGAAATAACCTGACCAACCCATTTGCGGTGCATCGGAAAATAAAGGACTCACAATGCTCGATTTAATCAATACAACTTTACCCGGGTAAAACTTATATTGATCATTTTCCGCTTTTTTTTGTTTGAACAAAACAGAACGAATTGCTGTCAATCCTTTGTAAAATTCTTTCGGGAAGAATTTAATTTTTTCGGAAATAGATTTACCGGACAGTGTTTTATTATAGGATTTCAACTTTTCATAAATATACGCGGTCGAATATTTGTTTCGCATGGCGTTGGGGCCGTATGACTCAAATAATACAATTAACCCCACATTGTCACCTCGTTCCAAAAGCTGGTGCGCCATTTCAAATAACACGTTTACATGTCCACAAAATGCACCCATAAAATATGGTCCGGATTGCTGGACATCTTTCATCTCATCAATAAACTGTTTGGCAATGTCTTTTGTTGAAATATTTTTTTCATACAAATCAGTAGGTTCAAAACTATAGAACGGCTGATCCGCTCCTAAGTGACATGAGAGCTGGCGATAAAGCAAAAAACCCGGAATAGCAAAAAAAGGCGGATTGTTCCCATTTTTTTGAATCGGGACAATCGCTTTTTCCCGGTCGACAGATTTTAAGGTGTGTTCTTCAATGAACTTTGACAGTCCCCTGATTGTCTGAAATACAAAAATATCTTTAGGGGCTACATTGAAGTCCATTTGTCTCATTTCATTTACCAGCGTTATTGTCTCTAAAGAATCCCCTCCCAGTTCAAAAAAATTATCGTCTATTCCAATATTTTCAATATGAAAGAGCCTTTTCCAAACATCGACCAATTTTTCTTCAACTTCAGTTTTTGCAGGACTATATTTAGCTGGCAAGAGCCCCGCATCAGTATCCGGCAAGGCGTTCCTGTCTATTTTGCCATTCTTTGTAAGGGGCAATTGTTTTTGCTTAACCCAAATAAGTGGAACCATATACTCCGGTAACCGGCTTCTTAAATATAAGAGCAAAGCTTCCTCATTAAACGCTTCTCCGGGCACCACGTACCCGACAAGTCGCTTATCTCCCTTTGTCCCCTCTTTCGATACAACAACTACCTGGTTCACGAGCTTACTCTCATTTACGACATACTCAATTTCTGCTGGTTCTATCCGATAGCCCCTGACCTTTACCTGTTCATCGGTTCTACCCATAAATTCCACATTCCCATCAGGTAACCACCTTCCAATATCCCCTGTACGATATAGTTTTCCTTCCCCGAAAGGATTTACAATGAACTTTTCATTTGTCGCTTCAGGCATATTTAAATACCCTCTGGCCAGACCGCATCCGGCCACGTATATTTCACCGGGAATCAATACGCCACACAGGCTTTGGTAAGAATTTAATATGTAGACTTTTCGATTACTAACCGGCCGGCCGATCGGAATAGTTCCGTTTGCCGGAATCTCCTGAATGTGATAAGTCAAAGAAAAAGTTGTGTTTTCTGTAGGTCCATATCCGTTGATGATTTTTACTGAAGGATGGTGTCCGATAAATTTTTCAATGTGTTGTTTGGATAATTGTTCGCCGCCCACCAATATTGTTTGAATGCCATCAAAAAGATCTGTGTCATGTTGAACAAGTCTATTGAACAAGCCTGCTGTAAACCACATAATATTTACCTGTCTTGTTTTTATTTCCTTTTTCAAAAATTCAGAATCAAGCAGGTTATGTTCGCTACACATCACCAGCATTCCTCCATTAAGAAGCATTCCCCAATATTCAAAAGTTGCAGCATCAAATGACGGTGAGGCTGTAGAAAGTAGCACATCTTTGCCTGAAAAACTGACATAGTCAATACCTTTTACCAAACTAATAACTGATCTGTGTTCAATCATAACACCCTTGGGATGTCCGGTTGTTCCTGATGTATAAATAACGTATGCTAAACTGCCTGATTGAATATTTGTTTGAGGATTGGTTACCGGATACTGGCCTGTTATACCATTTGCATCATCAGCTTCAATAAAGTCAAGGCCGTCAAAACCACTCAGTTTTATATGAGTATCGCGGCTGACTATAACGATTGATGCTGATGTATCATTAAGCATATGCCTGATCCATTCTTTGGGATAGCCGGGATCAATGGGTACATAAGCTGCTCCGGCTTTTAAAATTGCCAGGATACCAATGATCAGCTCTATCGATCTATCCATGCAAACCGGAATTAACGTTTCTGCAATCACACCTTTATCAAGTAAATAATGAGCTAGCTGATTGGATCGTTCATTGAGTTGCCGGTAGGTAAGCTGCTTATCTCCATAGCTAATGGCAATGTCTTCAGGTGATTGAACTACCTGTTCCTGAAAATAGTCAACAATGCTTTTATCATATGAGTGGCCCGTATAAGTATTATTAAAATCCATCAGCAATTGATGCTTTTCCTCATCACTATGCATCGGCAACTCAGTAATCATCCGGTGGGGATCCTTCACTATCGCCCTAAGTAACTGTTCATAATGCATAACCATCCATTTGATTGTTTGCTCTTCATAGATCGCGGCATAATAATCCACTGATCCCAATATCCGATCTGATGTATCTGTTAAACCAAGCGTAATATCAAACTGCGCTGTGGTATTTTCGTGGTTATCCATCATCAATTCAATATCCCCTAATTGCAGGTGCGGTACCGCGGTGGTGTTCTGCAAAACAAGCAACACCTGAACGAGCGGATTCCGGCCTGGATCTCTGTCTTTAACTACAGCTTCTACTACTTTTTCAAAAGGAATATCCTGATGTTCGTAGCCATCAAGTGTGGTTTGTTTTACCTGTTGTAATAATTCAGTAAAGCTCATATCTCCCCGCACCTCACTTCTCAATGGCAATGTGTTGACAAAAAAGCCGACGAGGTTCTCAAGTTCAGGTTGCGTTCTGCTTGCGATAACGGTGCCTACACATATATCTTCCTGGCCAGTGTAACGGTACAACAGCACTTTGAACGCAGCCAGTAAGGTCATTAATAAAGTAACACCCTGATTGAGACAAAAATCCTTCAGCTGCCTGCTGAATGACTGATCCCATTTAAAATAAATTGATTTGCCTTTTGCTGTATATATGGGTGGCCGGGGATGATCGGCTGGCAGTTCCAACGATGAAACACCTTCAAGTTTCGCTTTCCAATATTCCAGCTGCTCATCCAGCACTTTTCCTTCCAGGTATCGGTGCTGCCATAAAGCATAGTCGGCATATTGAAAAGGAAGCGACGGAAGCCGCGGCTGCCGCTGTTGCAAATAAGCGTTATAGATTTCCGCTAAATCTTTAAACAGCACTGATAAGGACCATCCGTCTGAAGCAATATGATGCATTACCACCACCAGTATGTATTCATCAGGCTCATTTAAAACAACCAGCTGCGCTCTTAACAGGCAATCCCTTGCCAGCTCAAAGGGACTGGATATTAATTTAGCAATGTATTGTTGCAGACGCTCTGCATCCTCTTTTAATAAAGCATCATCAACAACCTGCAATTTCCATTCAAGCATATCGCGAATCTCCAGCCAGGCCTCTCCCGTGTCTTCCTTAATAACAGTTCTGAATACTTCATGCCGGTTGATCAGTTGCTGTAACGCAATTTCCAACACTTTTATATTTAAATCGCCCTTAAGCCGCAATACCACAGGTATATGATATTGATGACTCCCCTGAAGCTTATCAATAATCCATAAACGTTTCTGATTGAATGATAGTGGTATGTGATCAGGTCTTGGAAATAAGTTTATGCATGGCAGGATGATGGCCTTACATTTTGATTGCAAGCACAGGGCCAGTTCCTTTAGCTGCGGGTTGGCAAACAGGTCCTTGAGCAAAACACGTACCTGAAGTTTTTTTTGCAGGATCGAAACTAAACGCATCGCGAGTAATGAGTGGCCTCCCAGCTCAAAAAAATTATCATTGTTCCCTACTTTGTCAACATGCAATACTTCCCGCCATATATTCGCCAGCGTTCTTTCCATATCTGTAAGGGGCAGCTGATGGGAGTCATTACCACTTACTGTATTAATACTCAATTCACGTAAAGCACTCCTGTCAATTTTACCATTTCTGTTGATTGGAAATTGTTCCAACTCTACCCAAAAAGATGGGAACATATATCGAGGCAGTCGCTGTTCTAAATATGAATTCAGACCGTCTTTACAAAATGATTCAGACGGTACAATATAACTGACCAGTTGGTTGTTGTTATCATTGTCTTTTTTTACAACTACTACGCATTGCTTAACAAAACCGCTTTGTTGCACTGCATGCTCTATCTCTCCTAATTCAATACGGTAACCCCTTATTTTTACCTGGTCATCACCCCTGCCTATAAACGCTATTTTTCCATCGGGAAGCCATCTTCCTAAATCTCCGGTCTTATACATGCGGGCACCAACTTGCTTACTAAATACATCAGGTGTAAATCGTTCTGCCGTCAACTCAATGTTATTTAAATAACCGCGTGCAACCTGTGGTCCTCCGATGTATATTTCGCCCACAACTCCTACGGGTACGGGTCTTTGATCATTATTTAATATATAAATTTTACTGTTGTCTACCGGTCTACCCAAACATAAAGGTTGATCATTACTTAAGTAATCTCTTGTAATATATACTGTGGTTTCAGTTGGTCCGTATAAATTCCTGATCTCTGCATTTACTGTTCGCAAGCGTTGTTGCAACCGGAAAGCCACAGGCTCTCCTGCCATATTGAGCATACTGATATTCTTTAAATCTGACGTACTTTCTAATAGCCCATTGATGACAGAGGGCACTGTGTTGATAAAAACGGATCTGTCGCCCGGCAGATATGCAGGTACCTGTAATCCGCTTTCTAATATCCTGAGCGGTTTACCAATGCTTAGCGGATAAAAAAATTCAAAGACAGACAGATCAAAGCAGATGGAAGTAACAGCATAGAGTATATTAAAATTGTCTGAAGAAAATTCCCTGCGGCACCAATGGATAAATGCACAAAGTGCTCCATGTTCGATCATCACGCCTTTAGGTTTTCCGGTTGAACCGGAAGTGTACATCACGTAGGCAAGATTACTTGCGGTAAGATCTGTTATTGGATCTTGCAACGGATATTGACTGATCAATGACCATTCCCGATCTATTGCTATGGTATCAACAGTGGTTGCAGATTGCAGCTTTTCCCGGCATTCTTCATTGCAGACAATTATTTCGGCAGCAGTATCCTGCAACATATACTTGATCCTCTCCTGCGGATATTCCGGATCAATGGGCACATAGGCTCCTCCGGCTTTTAATATGCCCAGTATGCCTGTGATCATTGCTAAACCACGCTCTATACAAACCGGCACCAGTGTCTCTTCTTTTACACCCCTGCTTCTCAGGTACCATGCTAACTGATTGGAGCGTTCATTGAGCTGCTGGTATGTTAATGCTTTTTCTTCATATACTAGCGCTATATTACCCGGTGTCTTTTCTACCTGCGCTTCAAACAGATCAATGATCGTTTTGTCTTCCGGATATGCTACATCCGTATTGTTGAACGCATACAGCAACTGGTGTTTCTCTGATGGACTTAACAAGTCAAGATCACTTAATTTATCTGCCTCCTTCCCTGCTATCTGTAATAACACCTGCCGAAAATGAGCTGAGATCCGTTTGGCATATTCCGGGTCTAACAAAGTGGCATTATAGCAAAAGCGGATGTGGATCCGGCCCGTGCTGCCGATGACAATCG
>NZ_JAULBC010000002.1:941446-1246882 GCF_041060425.1 Danxiaibacter flavus | reverse complement strand
TATCAGCTATCAGCTATCAGCTATCAGCTATCAGCTATCAGCTATCAGCTATCAGCTATCAGCTATCAGCTATCAGCTATCAGCTATCAGCTATCAGCTCCAAATTTTAACCTTGCAAGGTATAAATTTATATGCAATTGAGAATTTTTTCGTCCGGATAGGAGGGCCATGTAATGTTAACCCCACGAAATAAATCACTGCTAAAATTGATCAGCATTTTCGAATTTCATCGCAGCTGAAAGCTGATAGCTCACAGCTAATACACGTGGTGAGGTTTATGCACAAATCTTTCCGGCGTTTTTTCATTATGCCGTTCATTCATCAGGATATTTTCCAGTGTCCACGCAAGTTTATTTTTGAAGGGATGTTGTCTTACCGGGCAGTCTTCTTTTGAGCAAATAGGGCAGCTCATGGGCAGGCACCCGTCTATGTGAACGAACATTTCCAGGGCATCTCCAAATTCTTTTTTAATAAGGTCCTCCAGCGCGTCTACTTCATAATGTGCATCATGAACAGAGAGATACCAGGGAACGGTCAGGTGGCAGTCAACATGCAGCAGGCTGCCATATTTTATTACACGTAAGTTATGCAGGTCAATCCAGTTTGTCCGCCTGTTTGCGTTAAGCACTGATACCATTTTTTCCAGCAGTTCCATATCGGCCTCGTCCATGATCCCGGCAAGAGAGGAACGCACAATTTTATATCCATTGTAGATCACAATGCCTGCCATGATAAAAGAAATTACCTTATCAAGCCAATATAGCTTTGTATACAGCATGATGATCAATCCTGCAATAATTGCAAGTGTTGAATATGTATCAACTTTTAAATGCTTGCCACTGGCTTCAAGTGCCAGGGATTTGTTACGCCGGCCAATAGCTACACAAATAAATCCGGCGATATAATTTAACACGGCTGTAATACCAACAAGCCAAAGGCCATTGTCAAGCGCTTGCAGTGGTTTGGAGGAGATAAGATTTTGTATGCTTTCATACAGAATAAGAATACCGGCAGAAATAATCAACCCGCCTTCTACAGCAGCCGAAACAAATTCAGCTTTGCCATGACCGTAGGGATGATCAATATCCCGTGGTTTTGAGGCAACCCAAAGACTATACAGGCCAATGAATCCGGCAAGAACGTTTACTATACTTTCCAGGGCATCACTTAATATCGCCAGCGAATGCGTCTGGTAGTATGCTATTATCTTAACCACAAACAATATAACCGACAATGCGGTTATCCATTGCTGTACCTTAAAGTTTTGCTTTGCTGATTCCAATCGAAGTATTTTTCCAGTTTAAAGGATATGAATTGCCGCGTAATGTGTCTGCAAAAATACTCCATACTTTATAAGTTTGGCATGTGCATTTTTATTTAAATAGTACAAACAAAAAAAGGGAACCGAAGTTACCCTTTTTATAAAATTAATCTGATCAGACTATGCCAGTGCTTCATAATTTTTCTGAACAAAATTCCAGTTAACTACGCTCCACCATGCATTAATATAATCAGGTCTTTTGTTCTGATATTTCAGGTAATAAGCGTGTTCCCAAACATCCAGTCCTAACAAAGGCATGCCTTTAAGGTCGCTTACATCCATCAATGGGTTGTCCTGGTTGGGAGTGGAACCAATAACCAGTTTTTTGTCGTTGGTCAACACCAGCCATGCCCAGCCGCTTCCAAACCTGTTTTTACCCGCATCGGTAAACTGCGCTTTAAACGCTTCGAATGAGTTAAAGCTTTTATTTATGGCATCTGCAAGTTTGCCCGTTGGCGCAGTGTTGGAAGACGGAGCAGCCATGCATTGCCAGAACAATTCGTGGTTATAATGTCCCCCAAGATTGTTGCGCATTTTTGTCGAGTATTTGGAGATGCCCGCCAGTATTTCTTCCGGCTTGGTCGACGCTGTATTCACTTTTTCAGCAGTACAGGCTTCGGCAACATTTTTAGCGTAAGTAGCTGCATGTTTAGTATAGTGTATTTCCATTGTCATTGCATCAATGGCAGGCTCTAATGCTGTGTACGCATATGGCAAAGGATTTTGCTGAAAGGATACGCCTTTGGCAGCAAAATGAAATGGCGATTTATAAGACTCTTTCGCCAGTGCTGGTAAGACAGTTGAAGCAAGCCCCGCAGCGATGCCCGCCTTACCTGCAGTTTTAATAAAATCTCTTCTGGAGTTAGTCATATATAAGGTGTTTTTGTATGATGAAATCAGGCTGAAACTTCTTCCGTTTTTTTGAAACGGAGGAAGAATTTACGAACAGTTTTGAAACTGCGATGATAAAATTCTTTATTGAACAACTGGGAATCCCGCATGGCTTTACTTGTCAGAAAAACACCAATTGGTATTAGCACCGCCGTGGAAAGCCACATGCCGGTCATCGGAGAAGTTACCTCTTCTTTTGCAAATTTCTCGCCAAACGTATTTAAAAGGTGAAACAGCACAAAGAACACAATGGCAAAAACCAACGGTGTTCCAAGCCCTCCTTTGCGGATAATTGATCCCAGCGGGGCTCCGATCATAAACAATACAAGACAGGCTACAGACAGCGTGAATTTTCTGTGCCACTCTATTTTATGCTTGTTTAAGGATTGTTTTCTTGTCTTATAATCGTTGTTGATAAGCTCGAGGTTGGTCTTGGTGCTGTTAAGTTCTGACAATACTTTTCCGGTTGCGGCTGTTAGAAAAGAATCGCCGATCACTTTATCAAAGCTGGCTGCTTTTTGAATGGCAACAGTGTCTATTTTTTTCCAGGAACTGTCACGAACTCTTAAGAAGGCGATGTAAGGCTTCAACTCCTTTTCAGTTCTTTTATAAAAGATCGTATCGAGATTTTGCAGAGAATCAATTGAATGATTTAACTGGCGCACAGAAAGCATTTTGGGATCATAATACAAGGAATCTTTTGTTCGCGTAAGCTTAAAGCTGCTTAGGTCAAGCACTTTTTTGTATTGCTTAAAACCCATTCGGGTAAACCTTGTCATGGTTGAATACCTGTTGCCTTCTTCTGAATAACGCCATCCGTTGCGCAATATAAATTCCAGGAAACGTTTGTCCTTTGTTACACGCATAATGCCGCTCTCAGCCATCAAAATATCATCCTGCAATCCATAGTTTTTCTCATAGATAATTACATTATGCACTGTGCTGTCATCCTTGTCTTTCTTGCCCAGTTTTATAACAAAGCCTTCAATCTTGTCATAAAAAACGCCTTCCTTGATATCAAACGCCGGTTTAGCTACAATGATGTCATATTTTAAAGAATTCAATTTTAATTGTGCAACCGGAATGATGTTATTGGTGAATAAAAAAGCCAGGCCGCTAATGAATATAGCGACGATTAATAACGGACGCATAAACCGTAGAAGAGGAATGCCCGCAGATTTTATGGCTACAAGTTCAAAAGTTTCGCCCAGGTTGCCAAATGTCATTATGGATGAGAGCAGGAGTGCCAATGGTAAAGCAAGTGGAACAGCAGTAACCGCCACATAGGAAATCAGTTGCAATATGGTTAAGATATCAAGGCCTTTGCCTATAAGATCGTCTATATACAACCAGAAGAACTGCATGACCAATACAAAAAGCGAGATAAGAAAGGTGGCAAAAAACGGCCCGATAAAAGAACGTATAATGAGAGAGTCAAGTTTTTTTATCACTTTGTATTGATTTCAAAAAAATTACATGAATATAACGGAATAATGTTTTTCAGTGCTGCTCAACAGGTTTGCATTAATCCCTGCACGTTCTACCTTCGTACCTGTTTTTACGGCTGTTATTAAACCCAAATTACATTAATATGGCAAATGTAAACCTTTCGGAGAAGGAAAGATTGCTGATAATGAACACGGATTTTATTTTAACAAAGAAAGCCGTTATTGATAAAGTATGTGTTTTGCTGGGAGAAGTTGCGGAAAATTATCAGAAGCATCTTTCACAACTTGCCGGTCATTTGCCTGCTGAAGTTGTGGCTGTTTCCCCTAAAATCTCCAGGGGTGAACAATACCAAGGCCTTCCTTATGTTATGCTTGACTATCCCCGGGTATTTAAAGGGGGCGATACCTTTGCCGTGCGAACATTTTTCTGGTGGGGTAATTTTT
Source organism: Danxiaibacter flavus (assembly GCF_041060425.1). Taxonomy (NCBI): domain Bacteria; kingdom Pseudomonadati; phylum Bacteroidota; class Chitinophagia; order Chitinophagales; family Chitinophagaceae; genus Danxiaibacter; species Danxiaibacter flavus. The sequence goes on along the minus strand of NZ_JAULBC010000002.1, from coordinate 1,242,778 downwards.
TTAGCATCACGTTGCATTTATCCGGACAATACAAAAGCAACCTGATAGCGAACCTGGCAAAGCATCAGGGTACGTTGGCACAAAAGGGTTGGTATATCTGTGTGAGTACAGATCCCTGGCGCCACCACTTTGAAGAAGATAACTACTTAAGAATTGACGGAGTAACTAACTTGGAAGATATTCTTGGCAGGCAATCGTTTGTAAAAATTGCAAATAAAATCCCACTACAGGAGTGGGATAGCGTAAATATGTTACTATTTGAAGACTTTACATTCCTGTTCACAGCTTTGCTGGAAAAACACTAGTTACCTAAACGGTGAAAGAGGTCCTTGACCTGGTATTCCCACAGTTGGCTTTGGTCTTTAATATCGCCTTTTTCGGCAAAATCTTTAATTACGAGGATAGTCTGGTTAGTTATTTCGGTTTTCTCAATCCTGAATTCAAAAAACTCATCTTTAGGAGCGTGCATCCAATGAAAGCGAATAAATTTTTCCAATTCTTCTTCTACAACTTCTGCTTTTTCTATTGAACCATTCCATGAAAAACTAAAAACATTGTCCCGTTCATCAACCCTGTCGGCAAACCATTCTTGCAATCCTGCCGGAGTTGATAAAAACTCATATAATATGGTAGGAGAGCATCTTACCGGATATTCCAAGGTGTATAACTGTTTTTTTGCCATTTTCTTCTATTAAATCTCTATTCTTTGAAGGCTGCAATAATATTAAATTATTCATACCATAAAAATAATTTTTTGGCAGATGGTTTTGTTAAGGCTTTTAACGGCAAATGTTAAACAATATATGGTAGATAAGCTATTGGTATACAATATTTTATACTAAAATTAATTTGGCCAAAATTAACAGTTTACTTAACTTGCTAGTCTCCAGCTGTCTCATTCTCTCAATGAAAAGATTTAAAGGGACAAATACCTTGTTATATTCTGTAATGCTAAAAAGCTAAGTCTATGAGCATGCGTCAACTCAAGATCACGAAATCTATTACAAATCGTGAATCTCAAAGCCTGGAAAAATACCTGCAGGAAATTGGAAAAGTTGAACTTATATCGCCGGAGGAAGAAGTAAGTCTTGCAGTAAAAATAAAAGAAGGAGATCAGCGATCGCTTGACAGGCTGATAAAAGCAAATCTTAGGTTTGTTGTATCAGTTGCAAAACAGTATCAAAACCAGGGACTATCACTTCCCGATCTTATAAATGAAGGCAACCTTGGTTTAATAAAAGCAGCCCTGAGATTTGATGAAACACGCGGATTTAAATTTATATCGTACGCAGTGTGGTGGATCAGGCAAAGTATTTTACAGGCGCTGGCAGAACAGAGCCGCATCGTCCGCCTTCCATTAAATAAAGTAGGGTTGACAAACAAGATCACTAAAGCATTCCAGCAACTTGAGCAAGAATTTGAACGCGAACCTACACCTGAAGAACTTGCAGAATTACTAGACATAGACATCAACGAAGTTTTTTCCACCATCAATATTGCATCACGTCACGTAAGTATGGATTCTCCACTTGCAGATGGAGAAGACAATACACTTGTTGATGTAATGGAGAATCCGAATGCTGAACGTACGGATGAAAAACTGGAATATCACGAATCGCTAAAGCAGGAAATTGAAAGATCTCTTAGAATATTAACTGAAAGACAAAAAGACGTTGTTTGTTATTTCTTTGGAATTGGCGTTGATCATCCCTTAAGCCTGGAAGATATTGGTGAGCATTTTAATTTAACAAGAGAGCGTGTTAGACAAATTAAAGATAAAGCGCTCATCAAATTAAAATCAACAAGTCGTTGCCGTCAATTACGCGTCTATCTGGGATAAGCATGAACGCTTAACAAAAAATATTTTGTTATGAATTTCAGCAAGCTATTTCAGTACCACAATTGTATGTACACTAGCTAACCAACTACAAAAGATATTATTTTAATTTTTTGGAAAGAAATGAGCCTGACGGATAAGTCAGGCTTTTTTGTTATTAAAAAAATTACATTTACACAAGATCCATATCCGGTTATGCGTATAATGGTAATACCGATAGGGCTAAAAAAAGACTGATATGAAATATATCTGGATATTATTTTTTTTGTTCGCAGGACAATTGCATGCGCAAAAAATGGTTGCAGAATGTACCATAGAATATAAAGTGGAAGTGAAGAATAATAACGTTGTTAAAGGCGGCACAAGCTCAAGGTTTCAATACCTGAAAGGCAAGAAGGTTCGCATAGATATAATGACGGATGCGTTTACGCAAAAAGAAATTTACGATCTTAACACGGGAGATGCCGTTGTATTAAAAGAAGTTGGCGCCAACAAATATATGAGTCAGTTGACACGCGACAAATGGATGCAGCAATTTGAAAAATTCAAAGGGATTAAACCAACGCCTGCAGCGGAAACAAAAACAATTCTCGGATATGAATGCAAAAAGGCGTTTGCTAAACTGGATGACGATGTAAAATTCACCATTTACTACACCACAGCGATTGTGCCTTCGGCATCTGAAAATCCTTACCTGGCCGAAGCGGTTCCCGGATTTATCTTACAGTATGAAATGGCGAACGAAAAAACGAAGAATAACATTACTTATACGGCAACCAAAATAAGTTTTAGTCCGGTGCCTTCTGCGCTCTTTGATATACCAACAACCGGCTACCGGATTTTAAAGTAACCAGAAAACTATATTAAATAAAAAAGCAACCTTTTGGGTTGCTTTTAAAATGTTTATGACTACATCTTATCTGATATTCGGAGCTGTTGGTGTTCTGAATTTTGGCACTTTTACTTTGTACTTGTATGGGTAAACAAAAGTGGTATTTCCATTTTCCATTCTTATCATAGAACTTACTTCAGGAACCTCTGGTGTAACACTTGTTGGGTTTGTGGTGCTGCCGCTAGCAGGAACATACCCTGGAAGTGTTAAATTTAAAGTTCCCTTAAACTGGTAGTTACTGTTCTTCATGAAAGAAAGTGAGAACGCCGTTTTTGAAATTTTATTCAGATTTTTAAGCGAAAACTTATTCTTATCGTCCTTATCTGAACTTCCTGTAAAAGAACCCATAGCAAAATGCACGGTGAGTGTTGAAACAAGCACCGTTAAAATAGCGATATGAGTTAATTTCTTTGTCATCTAATGCAAAATTAGCATTTTATTTAGAATTGAAAAATTTTTTCACCGCCAAATTGTGCCTGTTTATCCCCTGCTTTATAAAAATTTTGGAAAATGGAAAATTTGATATTAACTTGAGCTAACCTGTAACACATGCAAGAATATCCATACCAGGAAGATAGAGACGAATTGGACGATTTACTCAGGCAATATGAAGAGCTACGCTCCGGCAAGGCAAGCTCTTTTCTGGAGGAAGATGCATACGAGCGCATCATAGATCACTATGACGACAAAAGTGACCTGAATAAAGCCCTGGAAGTTGCCGAAACCGGCCTCGAGTATTTTCCCTTCTCTTCCCAGCTATTGATTAAGAAAGCAGACTTACTTTTAGCCACAAGACATTACAACGAAGCACTTGAAGTGCTGGAACATGCCGAACTCTACGACAGTTCCGATATTAACCTGTATATACTGAAAACAGATGCCTATCTGGCTTTGGATCAGCAAGAGAAAGCAGTGGTCCTTCTGCAGGAAGCGCTCTTGTTGTTTGAAGGCGAAGAGCGGCTGGAGCTTTTGTTTGAGCTGGCAGATGTGTATGATGATTATGAAGAATTTGACAAAGTATTCGATTGCCTGCGACTGATTCTTGAGCAGGAACCCAATAATGAGGAGGCACTTTACAAAATTTGCTTCTGGACGGATTTTACCGGAAGAAATGAAGAGAGCATCCGCCTGCATCTTTCCATAATCGAAGATTTTCCCTACAATGAATTGGCCTGGTTTAACCTGGGGGCCGCCTACCAGGGGCTGAAGTTGTATGAAAAGGCCATTGATGCGTACCAATATGCAGTTGTAATTGATGAGAAGTTTGATTACGCATACCGCAATATGGGTGATGCATATATCAGGCTGAGAAAATATAAGGAAGCGATAGATTGCCTGGAGAAGGTGCTTGAACTAACAAGGCCGGAAGAAGTGATCTACGAAGCCATCGGCCATTGTTATCACAGGCTGAATAAATATGCGCAGGCGCGCTTTCATTATAGAAAAGCTTCTCACATGAACCAGGAGGATAGTAAGCTTTACTATAAAATTGCCCTGACTTATATTAATGAGCGGCAGTGGGAGAGTGCTATAAAACAATTGGAAACTGCAATGCGCATTCAGCGGAATGTGCCTGAATTTTATCTCGCTATGGGAGAATGCCATGTGCAGATGGAAAATTTTAAGGAGGCAATTAATTGCTTTAGCATAGTTGTAAGAAACAGATCCAAAAATATAGCCGGCTGGGAGGCGCTTATCCGCTGCCTGTATAAGGCGGAATATTACGGTGAAGCAGCCAATCAATGTCTTGCAGCAATGGCCGCAACCGAAAATAAAGCAGTATTTTATTTTTATTATAGCGCATGCCTTTTTGCAGAAGGAAGATCAAAAGAAGCCTTGCTGCAATTGGAAAACGGAATGGAAAAAGCCCCCAAGCTTTTAAAGAAGTTTATTGAGCTGAATCCATCCAGTCTACAAAATAATCAGATTGTGGATCTCCTTGCCAGGTATAAAAAATCCCACAAGATCTGAGCGCCTGAGCCGGAGTGTGTATTACTTCCAACATCACATAAACGCAAACGAAAATTGCCGGGATAAAGCATTTTGCCACACGCTTTGTCCTGAAACCAGTTTGAATAAAAAAAAGTGACCGAAAATAGGGCACTGTAGACCGAAATAAACGATCAATGATCTTCGTCTCAGTTATTTAGGCCGCCTTACCTTATTTTTGCAGCCGCAAAACAATATGTGTAATGAATTTTAATTTATCTCAAATACCCGAACGCAACCAAAAGCCCAGGAACTCCGGTATCACTATGGTGATGGATAAAGGCCTGAGCATAAATGAAGTAGAGAATTTTTTGAGTATAGCTCATGTTCATGTAGATATTGTGAAGCTAGGATTTGGAACGTCGTACGTAACTCCCAATTTGCGTGAGAAAATCGAAGTGTATAAAAACTACAATATTCCCATTTACTTTGGTGGTACCCTGTTTGAAGCTTTCCTGATCAGAAACCAGTTCAATGATTACGTTGAGATCTGTAAAGATTATGGTGTGTCTTTCATTGAAGTAAGTGACGGTTCAATAACTATCCCACATGCCGAGAAATGCGGTTATATTGAGAAATTAACGCAGTATGCCACTGTTTTAAGTGAAGTGGGTAGCAAAGATGCAGAACACATTATTCCTCCGTATAAATGGATCGAATTAATGCGCGCTGAATTGGAAGCTGGTTCTTCTTATGTTATTGCAGAAGCCCGTGAAGCCGGTAATGTTGGTATCTATCGTGGAAGCGGTGAAGTAAGGGAAGGTTTGGTAAACGAAATTCTGACACAGATTCCTGGCGAAAAAATTATCTGGGAAGCACCTCAAAAAGCTCAACAGTTATATTTTCTGGAATTATTGGGCTGCAATGTTAACCTCGGAAATATTGCGCCAACAGAAGTAATTCCTTTGGAAACAATGCGTATTGGTTTACGTGGAGATACTTTCCATCTATATCTTAACAACGAAACTGCGCAGTAATGCCAAAATACGGTTTGATAGGGTATCCTTTAGGGCATTCGTTCTCGCAAAAGTATTTTACAGAAAAATTTCTGCAGGAAGGAATAGAAAACGTTTCATTTGAAAACTTTTCTATTCCTTCTATTGAAGATTTAGACGACGTTTTGCTGAACAATCCTGATCTTAAAGGATTGGCTGTTACAATTCCTTATAAAAAGCAGGTGATGGATTACCTGGATGAAACTGATGCTGCGGTGAAGCAAATTGGCGCGTGCAACTGTATCACCATCCGGAATGGAAAGCTTACCGGCTACAATACCGATATAATTGGATTTGAACAGTCGTTTATCAGACATCTTCAACCACATCACAAACAAGCGCTGATATTGGGAACAGGTGGTGCCGCTTTAGCAATTGAATACGTTTTGAATAAGCTCAGCATTCCTTTTCAGTATGTATCGCGCAGACAGCAGGATAATACAATCACTTATTCATCGATTACAGAAAGTATCATCGACAACCACAAGATCATAATTAATTGTACGCCGTTAGGGACATATCCCGAAGTAAATGAATGTCCGCCCTTGCCTTACGAATTTCTTACCGAACGGCATTATTTATACGATCTTGTATACAATCCGCCTCTTACACGCTTTTTAAAAGAAGGTGCTGAACGCGGCGCCGTAATCCAGAACGGCTATGATATGCTTGTGCTGCAGGCCGAGGCTAATTGGGAAATTTGGAATGCGTCTTGACCAGGATTTATAGGATTTGAGGATCAGCGGGATTGTTATTATTGCTGATTCATATTAAGGCAGAAGATTAGAAAATACCATGCGTCAAATCCCTTTACCCAATTCCTGTTTTCAAATAAATCCCGTATATCCCTTAATCATTTTAATCCAAATCAAGGCAAAACACTCCATCACACTTCTTTTATCTAAATTCCTGTTTTCAAATAAATCCCGTATATCCCTTAATCATTTAAATCCAGATCAAGACAAAAAATCAGCCGCCTTTTATCTAAATTCCTGTTTTCAAATAGATCCCGTATATCCCTTAATCATTTTAATCCAAATCAAGACAATAAAAATCCGAATCACGCATTCAACTTTTCTTCACAATCCATGCGGCAGAACCTCGCATATAATTTTTCGTAAACCGGAACTATGTTGTGTATATCAAAATGGCTGGCCTGTTCAAATGCGTGTTGCTTAAATTCCTGCAGCAACGCCTCATTGCTTAAAAGCTCGATTGCTTTTTGAGTCATTGCATTAGTATCGCCCACATTGGTGAGATAACCCGTTTTCCCCTCAATATTTACTTCAGGCAACCCACCGGCATTGGTACTTATTACAGGAACTTTTGCGGCCATCGCTTCCAACGCTGCTAACCCAAAGCTTTCATAATTGGAAGGAAGTAAAAACAGATCAGCAATTGCGTAGATCTCTTCTATTTGTTCTTGCTTACCAAGAAAACGTACATCATCATGCAGGTTAAGATCTTTTACCATTGTTTCCATTGCCGATCTTTCCGGTCCGTCGCCGACCATCAACAACTTGCTAGGCACTTTGGGATGAATACCAGCAAAAGTTGTGATCACATCCTCCACGCGTTTTACCGATCTGAAGTTGGATGCATGAATAATGATCTTCTCGCCGTTAGGCGCAATTACTTTTCTAAAGGCATCGATCGGCTTCTTATCAAAACGGCTCATGTCAACGAAGTTGTAGATAACTTCAATCTCCTTTGTTATTTTAAACCATTTGAATGTCTCTTCACGGAGATTTTCCGAAACTGCTGTTATGGCATCTGATTCATTAATGGAGAAGGTAACTACCGGCTCGTACATTTTATTACGGCCCACAAGGGTAATATCAGTTCCATGCAAAGTTGTGATTACGGGAATATTGCGACCTCTTTTTTGAGCGATCTGTTTTGCCATGTAAGCTGCTGAAGCATGAGGAATGGCATAATGTACGTGTAACAGATCAAGATCATGATTTAAGATTACATCTACCATAGTACTCGCGAGAGCAACTTCATAGGGAGAATAATCAAATAGCGGATAAGCCGGCACGCGCACCTCATGGTAATAGATATTGGCACTAAATACGTTTAACCTTACCGGTTGCTGGTATGTAATAAAATGAACTGAATGTCCTTTATCTGCCAAAGCCTTTCCTAATTCTGTAGCCAATACCCCGCTACCGCCAAAAGTGGGATAGCAAACTATACCTATGCGCATGTGAATGTATTTACAGCAAAATAACAATATTTGTTCCTAAGTGAAAACCGGTAATCATGTCAGGTAACCGTTTTATAATATGAATTCACCGGCTTTTAAAAATCACCTATATATTTGAAGACAAAACCAGGATTTCACCAATTATAACCTACATGAAGAAAACGTTACTGCTTTTGGCCCTGTTACCTGTTTTTAGCTATGCACAAGATCTGTTAACAGACTCATTGTTTATAAAGAATTTATCTGATAATGTTTTAACAAACAGGGCAGCTTACAACAATTTATATTATCTCACAAAGAAAATTGGGGGGCGGCTTGCAGGATCTCCTCAAATGGTAAAAGCAGAACAGTGGGGAGCGGAAGCACTTAAAGCTGCAGGCGCAGATAAAGTCACATTACAGGAATGTATGGTTCCGCATTGGGTGCGTGGCGGCAAGGATAAGGCGTCTGTCTCTTATACTGAGAACGGCAAACAACAAACAATGCAATTAAATGTATTAGCATTGGGTAATTCTGTTGGTTCCGGAGTCCGTGGCGTAAAAGCTCCGTTGATAAGGATTACATCATTTGATGATCTTGAAGCAAAAAAAGATCAGTTAAAGGGCAAGATTGTTTTTTATTCTGTTCCATTTGATGAGGAGTTCATCCACACGTTTGAAGCTTATGGAAAGAATGTTATTTATCGTGCCATAGGCGCAAGCCGGGCTGCACAATACGGAGCTGTTGCAGTATTGGTGCGATCCATGTCTCACTCTATGGACAATAATCCACACACGGGCGCATTGCATTATTTGGACAGTATCCCCAAAATTCCTGCCGCTGCGGTTGGCTTACGCGATATGGAAAAGCTGGATACCCTGTTCACAAAAAGTAAATCTATAACAGCACAGTTATTTACTTACGGAAAAATGCTACCGGACACAATTGGTCATAATGTCATTGGCGAAATAACCGGTTCGGAATATCCTGATCAATATATAACCGTTGGCGGCCACCTTGATAGCTGGGATGTTAACGAAGGCGCAACCGATGATGGAGCCGGAATCGTGCAAACTATAGAAATACTTCGTGCATTTAAAGCCACAGGTTTCAGGCCTAAGCATACGATTCGTTTTGTGTTGTTTGCGAATGAAGAAAATGGAACGCGCGGTGGTGAAAAATATGCAGCAGTAGCCAAAATAAATAAGGAAAAACATGTATTCGCCCTGGAAAGTGATGCGGGAGGATTTACACCAAGAGGTTTTAGTCTTGAATTGCCTGCCAGCGCCTGGAGCAAAGTGAACAGTTGGAAACCATTTTTTGCCCCTTACGGGGTTACAGATTTTGAAGATGGAGGTGGAGGAGAAGACATAAGGTCTTTGGGAGAACAATTAAAAACGCCGGTTGGCGAACTAAGGCCGGATAGTCAGCGTTATTTTGATTTGCATCATTCCGCGGGTGATGTTCTCGAAGCCGTAAACATTCGTGAACTAAAGCTGGGTGCAATTAACATGGCTGCTTTATTGTATCTTGTAGATAAATACGGACTTTGAGGCAATGTACGATGCAGATGTACGATGTTAGATGTACGGTGTTAGATATACGATGTTAGGAGTACGATGTCAGATATATTGAGCCGCGACCTAAAATCAAATCAATAAAAATGAAAAAGAGAATTTTCAGGAACATTATAATCATCCTTGTATTATTTCTGATTGTTTTTTGCTATTTCCGTTTTTTCTGGGTTTTTGGTGAAGCAACGAAGGCTGGTAATTTGAATTACTTCATGAAAAAAGGCTATGTCTTTAAGACCTATGAAGGCAAGATTATTCAGAGTGGTTTTAAAGCCAATGTGCAGAGCAACGAATTTGAATTTAGTGTTGTCAACGAAAAAGTCGCCCATACTTTACTGGAAGCTGCCGGAAAAGAAGTTGTTCTCCATTATAAAGAATACCAGGGCGCCCTTCCCTGGCGCGGTATGCAAAAATTTATTGTTGACAGCATTTATGAAATCAGAAGCATGGAGGGGGAGACGGTAATAAAACCCAAATAATGTACGATGTACGGTTTTAGATGTACGATGTGGGGAGAGGACGGTATCAGGCGTCAGGTATCAGGCATAAGGCTTTAGGAAGTGAATAAGGAGATTTTTAATAAACAATTAAACAAGCCGTCGTTGTGACTAGATTTCTGGTCATTGCGACGGCTTCTTATTTTCTTACCATCTTACTGTCTTACGCGTCTTACATGTCTTACTGTCTTACACGTCTTACGGTCTTCCCAAGAGAAATATCGCCGGCCTCTTGTGCAACTCTGGCAGTGGCTGTTGCTTCCATTGCTGGACGGTTTTGGTTATGATGCTTTGTGTGCTGGCCGTGATATCCACGGCGATGCACAGGCGGGATTCATTCCTGCAGGTACTTAAAATATCTTTGACCAATTGATTATTCCGGTAAGGGGTTTCAATAAAAATTTGGGTGCAATTCTTCTTTTGCATCTCGGCCTCGAGGTCTTTCAAGCTCTTTTTCCTGGCAGCATTATCAATGGGAAGATATCCGTTGAATTGAAAGCATTGTCCATTCATGCCACTAGCCATTAACGCCAATAATATTGAACTGGGACCAACAAGCGGATGTACGGTAGCTCCAAGTTGCTGAGCTCTTTCAACCAGCAGCTGCCCCGGATCTGCAACACCCGGACAGCCGGCTTCGCTGACAATTCCGATCGTTTGCCCGTTTTTCAGGTGGCTACCAAAAGCTTCTTTTACTTCGTCCTCTGCCTTGTGGATGGTGTACCATTTATAATCATCGATCACCATTTCTTTCCAGATCTTCTTAAAAAAGCGCCTTGCAGTCTTTTCATTTTCTGCGAAAAATACCTGGCACTGCCTTATTCCGTCCAAAATATATGGAGGTATTGTTTCAAGTGCCTGATCTTCATCCGCTAATACTGTTGGAATTAAAATAACTTTTCCGGTCATAATACAAAAGTAGTATGGCGAGTCTTACTTAAAATAAATATCTCGAAATCATAATGTCATAACTAACACATCATTTCGAACGATGATATCACCCGCCTGGCCTTGGCAGTTTTAAGCTTTGGGCTTTAAGCTCTAAGCTTTTTCTTCTCTCAAGCTCAGCGTTGCAGCAATAACTGCATATGCAGGTGCAAACACCCAACCAATAACGGGAACAAGATGCATCAGGTAAAAAATCAAGCCATTGCCAATCGCAAGGCCGCGATGATTATTAATAAAGTAGATGCTCTCTGAAGCACTCATTTTTTGCCGTTCGCAAGTATAATCCAACATGGAGAAGCCATAATAATAACACTCCAAAAACATGGCAACCATCGGCATGGCCCAACCGACAAGCGGGATAAAAGATAGGAATACAATGCTGATGGTGTAAATAGTCTGCCAAAGGGTGTTCCTCAGTGCAATTTTTATTCCTCTGACAATATCATGAGCTAACTGCCTGAAGGAGAATGGAAAATCCCGCCCTTCCAGGATCGACGTTGTTTTTTCACTTAAGTAAGCAAAAACGGGAGAACCAACGATCAGCCATAAATATTTAAAAAGTGAGAAGTAAAAGAGCATCAACACCAGCCACAGAATCAATCCGGAAATAGCAAATAAAAAGCTCAAAAAACTACTTTGCATTTTTTCCAGCCAAACGGTAAGGTGCGTTACATTTTTTATCCATTCGATTGCATTATTGGCACTCTTTCCGAAAAAATACATGCTAACAATGAATAGTATTGCGTATATAAACCCTGGGATCAGGATCCATTTCCATAATTTATTTTCCCTTATAAACTGGTGAGCTTTAAAATAAGATTGTATAGCAATAATGATCTCTTTTAGCACAAAAGGGTAATTTAGTGGATAAATATAGGAGAATTGGAAGGTAAAATAGAGAATTCAGCAAACGAAATAGGGAAGTGGGACATATTACAAGCTGATTTTTACAGGCAGAAATCCGTGGTGTCGATCGCAAAGAACTTACTCGGGAAAATACTGGTTACCACGTTTGATGGAAAGCTCACCGCCGGAAGGATAGTTGAAACCGAGGCATATAACGGGGAAGTAGATAAAGCTTCTCACGCCTGGAACGGTCGCCGCACCAACCGGACCGAAATAATGTACGCAATGGGAGGAACGTCTTATGTTTATTTATGCTATGGAATTCACCATCTTTTTAATGTTGTAACAAATGAAGAAGATATCCCTCATGCTATTCTCATAAGGGCACTTGATCCGATGATCGGCATCGACCTGATGCTGAAACGGACTGGAAAAAAGAAACTGGATTATACGCTGACCAGGGGACCGGGAAATGTATCCAAAGCCATGGGCATCTATACATGTCATTCAGGAATAAGTTTGCTGGAAGGAGACATTTTTATTGCCGACGATCATTTCAAATTAAGATCATCGGAAATTGCGGCCACGCCGAGAATAGGGGTGGACTATGCCGGTGATGATGCGATGCTCCCTTACCGCTTTATTATAAAAAACAATAATTTTGTGAGCGGCAAAAAGCCAAAATCCTAAAAAACTCCTGAAAAATGGCCTTTTGAGGAAAAAAACTTTAGAAAAAGCTTGTCTGATAAAATATATCCACATACCTTTGCGCTCCCAATCAAATTTTGGGTATAGGCTATGTCTCAGAGAATCAGAATTAAATTACAATCATACGATCACAATCTGGTAGATAAATCTGCCGAGAAAATCGTTAAGACTGTGCGCAGCACAGGAGCAGTAGTTACAGGTCCAATTCCCTTGCCTACACGCAAGAAAATTTTCACTGTATTACGCTCACCTCACGTGAATAAGAAGAGCCGTGAACAGTTCCAGTTATGTACACACAAACGTTTACTGGATATCTACACTACATCATCAAGAACGGTTGACGCTTTAAGTAAGTTGGATCTGCCTTCTGGTGTTGAAGTAGAGATCAAAGCCTGATGACTTGGCTTGTCAATGACAAGCTTCAAAAGTTCTAAGTTCTTATAAATAGCATCATCTCTCAAAATTCCGGGGAACTGTAGCCGGGAAGAAAAGAGCTCTGATCATAATTTAAGTTAGCTCTGAGTTAACGATCATTAAATATAAACAAGCCCTTCGAGGTTTGTTTACCTTCAGTACTTCCCCAGAAAGGAAAAGGTTGAAGGCAAACAGAGGATTGAATCACACAGTCAAACGGTGTGATGTCCTTACAACCTGCGGGGCTAAAACCGCAAACAAATGAAAGGTATTATTGGTAAAAAAATTGGGATGACCAGCATCTTCGGCGCAGACGGAAAACAGACCGCTTGCACGATCATCGAAGCTGGTCCCTGCGTTGTAACCCAGGTGAAAACCGAAGATTCAGATGGTTACACTGCATTACAATTAGCGTTTGGCGACAAGAAAGAAAAGCATTCAAACAAAGCTGAAACAAATCACTTCGCAAAAGCCAACACTCCGGCTAAAAGCTTTGTAAAAGAATTCCGCGATTATTCAATTGACAAAAATATTGGTGAAACTGTTACCGTAGACATTTTTGCTGAAGGCGAATCTGTTGACGTAGTTGGTACTACAAAAGGTAAAGGTTTTCAGGGTGTTGTAAAACGCCATGGCTTTAGTGGTGTGGGTGAGCAATCTCACGGACAGCACGATCGTCAGAGAGCTCCTGGTTCTATCGGTGGTTCTTCTTATCCTTCCCGCGTATTCAAAGGTATGAGAATGGCTGGCCGCATGGGTGGCGATAGAGTGAAAGTAAAAGGCCTGAAAGTGATTAAAATCTTCGCTGATAAGAATTATATCCTAGTTAGCGGTTCTGTTCCCGGCCACAACGGTTCAATCGTTTTAATCCAGAAGTAAACTTTAATCTGATTTTGAAATGCAAGTAGAAGTTTTAAATACAAAAGGACAAACAACCGGTAGAACTGTTGAGTTACCGGATGAAATATTCGGTGTTGAGCCTAATGACCACGTAATCTATCTGGCTGTTAAACAATACCAGGCAGCTCAGCGTCAGGGCACACACAAAGTAAAAACACGTGCAGAAGTTAAAGGTGCAAGCCGTAAACTGCACCGTCAAAAAGGTACTGGTGGTTCCCGTAAAGGTAACATCCGCAACCCTTTATACAAAGGTGGTGGTACGATCTTCGGACCTAAACCACACGGTTACGACTTTAAGCTGAACAAGAAAGTTAAAGACCTTGCTAAAGTAAGCGCTTTAAGTTATAAAGCTAAAGACAATGCAATTGTAGTAGTGGAAGATGTAAACCTGGATTCACCTAAAACCAAACATTTGGTTGAAGTGCTGAAAAGTTTAAATGTTGCCGGCAAGAAAGCATTGTTCGTATTGCCTGAATACAATGACAATCTTTACCTGAGCTTACGTAACGTACCGGCTGTTGAAGGTACATTACTGGCAGACATCAACACTTACGACATCGTAAATGCAGATGTAGTGGTATTAACTGAAAATGCAGCTAAGATCTTCGCCGAAGAAGATGCTGTTGCAGAAGCTTAATTTGACTAACGTTTCAACTGAATAAAAATGAAACTGAGCGAAATATTAATAAAACCTATTCTTACAGAAAAAGCAAACGCGCAACAGGAAAAACTGACCCGCTATGCTTTCAAAGTTGCACGTAAAGCTAACAAGCTGGAAATTAAAAAAGCTATCGAAACGTTTTACGGTGTAACAGTGCTGGACGTGAACACTTTGGTTGTTCCTGGTAAGAATAAGACAAAATTCACTAAAGCCGGATTTGTAAAAGGTCAGAAGCCTGCATACAAAAAAGCAATGGTTACTATTGCTGAAGGCGAGAGCATTGATTTGTACGCTAATATTTAATTCTATAGCCGCGAAGCTGAAAAATTCGCATAAAAAGTAATAACAAATGGCATTAAGAAAGTTTAAACCGGTAACCGCTGGTACTCGTTGGAGAATCGGTAATGCGTATGCCGAGATAACAACTAACGAGCCTGAAAAGAGCCTGTTAGAGCCAATTCATAGCACAGGTGGCCGTAACGCACAGGGCCGTCGCGCTATGCGCTACATGGGTGGTGGTAACAAAAAGCACTATCGTGTAATTGACTTCAAACGTAACAAAAGAGATATTGAAGCTACTGTAGTTTCAATTGAATACGATCCAAACCGTTCAGCATTCATCTCTTTGTTAGAGTATGCTGATGGTGAAAAAAGATATATCCTGGCTCCTCAGGGCATCCAGGTAGGTCAGAAGATCATTGCTGGTAACAGCGTGGCTCCTGAAATCGGAAATGCACTTCAGATGAAGTTCATGCCTTTAGGTACAAACATCCACAACATCGAATTACAACCTAACCAGGGTGGTAAACTTGTAAGAAGCGCTGGTGCTTCTGCACAGTTAACCAACAAGGAAGAAAAATACGCTGTATTGAAAATGCCTTCTGGTGAGTTGAGAAAAATATTGATCGAGTGTTATGCAACTGTTGGTGTAGTAAGCAACAGCGACCATAATCTTGAGACTGCCGGTAAAGCTGGTAGAAATCGTTGGAAAGGAGTTCGTCCTCGCGTTCGTGGTGTTGCCATGAACCCTGTAGATCACCCAATGGGTGGTGGTGAAGGTAGAGCTTCAGGTGGACATCCAAGAAGCCGTACCGGTAAGTATGCGAAAGGATTGAAAACGCGTTCTACTCACAAGGGAAGCAGCAAACTGATCATCCAACGCAGAGACGGTAGCAAACTTAAATAGTAGCACCAGGAACAAAACGAATTTCGAAATCTAAAATTTACAATCGACTATGGGTCGTTCGATTAAAAAAGGTCCTTACGTTGACAGTAACCTGGAAACTAAGGTGTTAGCCATTAACGAAGGCAAAAACAAAAAATCCGTGATCAAAACATGGAGCCGTCGTTCTACAATTACACCGGATTTCGTTGGTCATACATTCGCTGTACACAACGGAAACAAGTTCATCCCGGTTTACGTAACAGAATTTATGGTTGGTCACAAATTAGGTGAATTTGCTCCAACCAGGAATTTTAAAGGTCACGCAGGAACTAAGAAATAATTAATTTCTGATTGTTGAAATGCTATACAGACAACAATCACAAAGCAGAAATAAAAAGAAAATGGAAGCAGTAGCAAAATTGAAAAATTATCCTACAGGTCCGCGCAAAATGCGCTTACTGGCCGATGTGGTTCGCGGAATGCAGGTGGAAAAAGCTCTTGCTATACTAGAGCATCATCCTCAGCATAACGCTGTGCCTTTGGCTAAGCTGTTAAAGAGCGCAATCAGCAACTGGGAGCAAAAGAATGGTGGCAGCGCTGCTGATTCAAACCTTGTAGTGAAAACTGTTTTTGTTGATGGTGCACGTGTACTAAAACGCATGCGTCCTGCTCCACAGGGCCGTGGCTACAGAGTACGCAAACGTAGCAACCATGTAACTATAATCGTTGATTCAAATAATTAATAAAACCTATTAATCCATAATATGGGTCAGAAAGCAAATCCTATTGGTAACAGGTTAGGTATCATCCGCGGATGGGAAAGTAACTGGTATGGTGGTAAAAAAGATTTTGCTACCAAACTTATAGAGGATAACAAAATAAGAACATACCTGAACGCACGTATTAACAAAGGCGGTATATCTAAGATTGTTATTGAACGTACACTGGGTAAGTTAATTGTAACTATCCACACATCCAAACCTGGTATCATCATAGGAAAAGGTGGTAACGAGGTTGATAGAATTAAAGAAGAACTGAAAAAGCTAACAGGTAAAGACGATGTTCAGATCAACATTCTGGAAATCCGTCGTCCTGAACTGGATGCGAATATCGTTGGCGATACCATTGCCAGACAAATTGAAAACCGTATCAGCTACAAGCGCGCTATCAAGATGGCTATTGCTTCTGCGTTGCGCATGGGTGCTGAAGGTATCAAGATCAAGGCAAGCGGTCGTTTAGGCGGTGCGGAAATCGCTCGTTCTGAAGAGATCAAACAAGGCCGTGTTCCTTTGCACACCTTGCGTATGGATATCGACTACGCTTCAGTATACGCTTTAACAGTATATGGTAAGATCGGTATTAAAGTGTGGATCTGTAAGGGTGAAGTTTTAGGTAAACGCGAATTGAACCCCAACTTTACTGGTGGTAAGAGTGATGTAAGTGATAGAAGAGACAGAAGAGAAGGCGGAGAAAGACACCACGACAGAAGACCAGGCGGCGACAGAAGAGGTGGTGGTGATAGAAGAGACAGAAGAGGGTAATTCAATAAGTTACCGGTAACCGTAAAGGTTCCGGTTGTGATAAACAATAATTGACAAGCCAAGAGGAAGCTGTCCTCCGCTGGCAACTCAAAAATAAAACAAGATGTTACAGCCAAAAAGAACAAAACATAGAAAGGCGCAAAAGGGCCGCATAAGAGAAGTTGCCAAAAGAGGCACTACCATTTCCTTTGGTTCTTATGCACTGAAAGCTGTTGAACCAATCTGGTTGAACAACCGTCAGATAGAAGCTGCCCGCCAGGCTATGACACGTGCAATGAAAAGGGAAGGTAATGTTTGGATACGTATATTCCCTGACAAACCAATTACCCGCAAGCCACTTGAAGTGAGGATGGGTAAAGGTAAAGGTAACCCAGAGTTTTGGGCTGCAGTAGTTGAACCAGGACGCATATTGTTTGAGGTTGACGGTGTATCTCAGCAGGTTGCTGAAGAAGCAATGCACCTGGCAGCACAGAAATTGCCGATCAAAACAAAATTTGTTGTAAGAAGAGACTTGCAGGCTTAATTCTAAAAACGTTTCAGCAATGGCTAAAAAATTTGAATTTAACAAGAGCATTAAAGATCTAAGCGAAGCAGATTTGAAAGCTCGCATCCAGGAAGATCAGCTTCGTTTAAAGAAGCTTGAATTTGCTCATGCTATCTCTCCGCTTGAGAGCCCTGTTAGCATTCGCAATCTTAGAAGGGACGTTGCACGTTTGAAGTCCGAATTAAGAAAAAGAGAACTGGTAAAATAAGCTGTGAACCTTGAACAGGACATCTGTTCGGGTGATTAATAAAGTTGCTCCGCAAAAACGGAGCTAAAGCTAAAAAAAACAAAAATGGCCGAAAGAAATTTGCGTAAAACAAGGATTGGGGTTGTTAGCAGCAACAAAATGGAAAAAACCATCACTGTAGCTGTTGAGAGAAAAGTAAAACACCCTATCTACGGTAAGTTCGTAAAAAAGACTACCAAGTTTCATGCTCATGATGAAAAGAATGAGTGCACTATCGGTGATGTGGTAAGGATTATGGAAACTCGTCCTTTAAGCAAAACCAAGCGTTGGAGACTGGTGGAGATCGTAGAAAAAGCCAAATAATTTTATTTAAGCTGTGAGCTTGAGCTATAGTCTTCGAGCACTCAGCCTCTGAACAAATTCATTATCGCTAAGAGCATATTGCTCGCAGCTATAAAGCTAAAAGCTTAGTAAAATGATTCAGCAAGAAAGCAGATTAAACGTAGCGGATAACAGTGGTGCCAAAGAGGTACTGTGTATCAGGGTTTTAGGTAACTCCGGACAGGACTACGCTAAAATAGGTGACAAAATTGTAGTAACCGTAAAAGATGCCATCGCAGGCGGCGGCGTTAAAAAAGGTACTGTTTCTAAAGCAGTTATCGTACGCACTACCAACAAGTTACGTCGTAAAGATGGTTCTTATATCCGTTTCGATGATAACGCCGTTGTTTTACTCAATAACTCAGATGAGCCAAGAGGCACACGTATCTTCGGACCAGTAGCGAGAGAATTGAGGGATAAAGGATATATGAAAATCATTTCTCTGGCGCCGGAAGTACTATAAAAAATAGTATCAGGTAAGTGAATTTTTTGATTTACCTTTGCCGCCCGAAAAAGGAAACAAGGCTTAATGCTGTAATTGTTTCAAAGAAGTTGAATAAAGATAAAAGGTTGACTTCGTAAATATAAAAAAATGAGCAACAGATTTAAACCTAAATACAATATCAAAAAAGGCGATACTGTAGTAGTGATTGCCGGAGATGATAAAGACAACAAAAAGCCTCGTAAAGTGCTTGAAGTTGTTATCGACAAAGGCCGCGTTGTGGTTGAAGGTGTGAATATTATTACTAAACACACTAAGCCTTCTGCCCAGAACACCAGGGGCGGTATTGTAAAGAAGGAAGCTCCTATCAGCATTAGCAACGTTATGTTGTGGGATGCAAAAGCAGGCGCACCCGCAAAGGTAAAACGCACCAGGGAAAATGGTAAACTAGTTCGTATATCTAAAAAATCCGGGGAGGCCATTAAATAATGAGTACCGAAAAATACACTCCGAGATTAGCAGACAAGTACACTAAAGAAGTTGTACCTGCTTTAGTGAAAAAATTTGCTTACAAAAGCAGTATGCAGACTCCTAAGCTGGAGAAAATATGCATCAACAGAGGCGTTAACGGCGCTGTATCTGATAAAAAAACAGTTGATATTGCTATCGAAGAATTGACAATGATCACTGGTCAGAAATCTGTACCTACAGTAAGTAAAAAAGATATCTCAAACTTTAAATTGCGTAAAGGCATGCCAATTGGCGCACGTGTTACATTACGCGGTGTAAAGATGTATGAGTTTCTTGATCGCCTTATCTCTGTAGCATTACCACGTGTTCGTGACTTTAAAGGTATTAGCGATAAAGCCTTTGATGGTCGTGGTAACTACACATTAGGTGTTACTGAACAAATTATCTTCCCTGAAATCGACATCGATAAAGTAAGCAAGATAACTGGTATGGACATCACTTTCGTAACTTCTGCTCAGTCCAACGAAGAAGCATATGAGTTACTGAAAGAACTGGGCTTACCGTTCAAAAATATTAAAAAGGATAACAACTAATATAAAATCACATGGCAAAAGAATCAGTAAAGGCCAGACAAAGAAAGCGTGAAGCATTAGTAGCAAAATTTGCTGACAAGCGTGCTGCTTTAAAAGCAGAAGGAGATTATGCAGCTTTAGATAAACTGCCTCGTAACGCTTCACCCGTTCGTTTGAAAAACCGTTGCCAGTTAACAGGGCGTCCTAAAGGTTATATGAGATACTTCGGTATTTCCAGGGTAACGTTCCGCGACATGGCTTTGGATGGTAAGATCCCAGGTGTTAAAAAAGCGAGCTGGTAATCCTTTCTTAGTGGTGATAACAATATTATAAACAGAAGTAATTCAACATAATTATGGTAACTGATCCTATAGCAGACTTCCTGACAAGGATTCGTAACGCACAACTTGCTGGTCACAGAATAGTAGAAATACCAGCTTCTAACTTAAAGAAGCGTATCACTGAAATTCTGTACGAACAGGGCTATATCCTTAAGTACAAATTTGAAGAGGATAGCAAACAAGGTTTGATCAAAATAGCTTTGAAATATGATGTTCAGAGCAAACAGCCTGCTATCCGCTCTCTGGAAAGAGTTAGCCGTCCAGGTCTTCGCCAGTACGCAAAACCAACTGACTTCAAAAGAGTTATCGGTGGTTTAGGTATCGCTATCCTGAGCACATCTAAAGGTGTTATGACTGACAAACAGGCAAAAGCTCAGAATGTTGGTGGTGAAGTTCTTTGCTACATCTACTAATAGCAGATAAACGAATTGTCGGAGAATTGCTGAAAATGGTTCTCCGATTTTTATACAGGTTTCAGGATAATTAAGTTTTCTACGCGGAACTGAACACATGGAGCCTGCACATTTTCAAAAACAGTTTTAATAATTAAAATTTCTAATTATGTCTCGTGTAGGTAAAAAACCGATAACAATCCCTGCCGGCGTAACAGTTACTGTAGGTAAGGATAACATTGTTACCGTAAAAGGTCCTAAGGGTGAATTAAAAGAATCAATTGACAGGGATATCACTGTAGAAGTTAAAGACGGTGCTGTAAATGTTACCCGTCCTACAGATCAGATCCGTCACCGCGCTATGCATGGCCTATATCGTGCATTGGTTGCGAACCTGGTAAAAGGTGTTACTGAAGGTTATACAAAAAATCTTGAGTTAGTGGGTGTGGGTTATAAAGCTTCAAACCAGGGCAATACGCTTGATCTTGCATTAGGTTACTCTCACAATATTATTTTCGAAGTACCTAAAGAATTAAAAGTAGCTACTGTTACAGAAAAAGGTCAGAATCCTAAGATCTCTCTGGAAGGTATTGACAAGCAATTGCTTGGTCAGGTAGCCGCTAAAATTCGCAGCCTGCGTAAACCAGAGCCTTACAAAGGTAAAGGTGTTAAATACAGCAATGAAGTTATTCGTCGTAAAGCTGGTAAAGCTGCTGGTAAATAATTAAAATGAACATTTCTCCGGCAGTTCAGCTAACGGGGAATCTAAAATAAATCATAATGGACGCTAAAGTTCTAAGAAGACAAAAGATCCGCTACAACATCCGCAAAAAAATTGCTGGTGCTGCCGGTAAACCAAGGTTGTCTGTATTTCGTAGCAATACCGAAATATATGTTCAGTTAATTGATGATGTTAACGGTGCTACCCTTGCATCAGCTTCATCAAAAGATAAAGATATCCAGGCTCAAAAAGCACCTAAGACTGAAAAGAGCAAATTGGTTGGTGCTGCTATTGCGCGTAAAGCACAAGAACTGGGAATTACTACTGTTGTTTTTGACCGCGGTGGTTACTTATATCATGGCCGTGTTAAGGCTGTTGCTGAAGCAGCAAGAGAAGCAGGTCTTAAATTCTAATTTAAACATTATCTAATTAAAAGATACAATGGCTAAAGTAAACGCAAATAAAGTGAAAGCCGGCGGAGAGATGGAATTAAAAGAAAAAGTAGTTGCCATCAATCGCGTTGTAAAAACAACAAAAGGTGGTCGTACATTCAGTTTCTCTGCTTTAGTAGTAGTGGGTAATGAAAACGGTGTTGTTGGTCAGGGTTTAGGTAAAGCCAAAGAAGTTCAGGAAGCTATCACTAAAGGCATCGAAGATGCTAAGAAGAACCTGGTTAAAATACCTGTTATTCATGGCACTATTCCTCACGATCAGTGGGCTAAAGAAGGTGCAGCAAAAGTTATGATTAAACCTGCAGCACACGGTACTGGTGTACTTGCTGGTGGAAGCATGCGTGCTGTATTGGAAAGTGTAGGTCTTACAGACGTTCTGGCTAAGAACCTGGGTTCTGCAAATCCTCACAACGTAGTAAAAGCTACCATTAAAGCGTTAACCCTTTTACGCGAACCAGTTGAAGTTGCTAAAAACCGCAACCTGAAATTGGGTAAAGTATTCCAGGGATAATCATCATGTTTTGCGCAAGCATTTCATGTAAGCAATAAATATATTTTCACAACTTAAATGGTTCGCTCAAAAGCGGAACGAGGTTTATGAAAAAGATTAAAATAACACAGGTTAAGAGCGCTATCGACAGACCTGAGCGTCAAAAATTAACTTTGAAAGCGCTGGGTTTGACAAAGTTGAACGCATCTAAAGAAGTTGAAGCAACTCCACAGATCCTGGGTATGGTTACTAAAGTTAACCACCTGGTGAAAGTTGAAGAGTTAGCTTAATTGAATAAGTAAAATGCTAAATGCTTAATGTGAATTTAATTTCGCATTGCATTTAGCATTTTACTATTTTCGCAATCCATTAAACAAAAGCGAGGGGCGATTCCCCGTTGAGTAAAAAATCAAGAGTTATGAAACTACACAATTTACAACCTGCAGCAGGTTCCGTACACAAAGAAAAACGTTTAGGTCGTGGTGAAGCTTCCGGTAAAGGTGGAACTTCTACAAAAGGTAACAAAGGTGGGCAGAGCCGTGCCGGTTATCAGCGTAAGAACGCACACGAAGGTGGTCAGATGCCAATTCAGCGTCGTATCCCTAAACGTGGTTTCAAAAACGGTAACCGCGTTGAATTCAGAGTATTCAACATCGGTCAGATCGAAGAGCTGGCTGACAAATACGGATTCACTGAAATCAGCCTTGAGAACCTGTACATCAATGGTTTAATTTCCCGTACCGATAAAGTGAAAGTGTTAGGCAATGGTGAATTGAAAACTAAACTTACATTTAAGGTAAATGCTGTTAGCGAAAAAGCAAAATCTGCTATTGAAGCGGCTGGCGGAAGTGTTGAAGTTTTAAAATAAAAAAGACGATATTTGTTAGGCGCATCTCCGGGTGCGTCTTTTTGTCTAAAAATCACTTATTAACCTCTGTCACGTGAAAAAGCTAATACAGACTTTAAAGAACATATGGAGCATTGAGGAGTTACGTACCAAGATAGTGGTAACCCTGGGCTTAGTGTTGGTTTACAGATTCGGTACTCATATCGTATTACCGGGTATCGATCCTAATAAAATTGAGACAGCTGCTGCTAATGCAAGTAAAAATGGCTTGCTGGGCTTGTTTGACACCTTTGCTGGTGGCGCATTCTCCCAGGCTTCTATTCTTGCTTTAGGAATTATGCCATACATCTCTGCGTCTATCTTCATGCAGCTGATGACCATCCTGGTTCCTCAGTTACAGAAAGTGCAGAAAGAAGGTGATAGCGGCCGCAAAAAGATCAATCAGTGGACTCGTTACCTGACTGTTCTTGTGACAATCTTCCAGGCTGGTGCTTACGTTGCGTACTTAAAGAGCCCGGGATACCAGGAAGCGCTGATTCCTGCTTATAGTAGCTATTTCTTTGTTTCTACCATTATTGTTTTAACCGCAGGTACTTTGTTTGTAATGTGGTTGGGTGAAAAGATCCAGGATAAAGGCTTAGGTAACGGTACTTCTATCATCATCATGGTTGGTATCCTTGCCCGCCTTCCAAAATCAATCATCCAGGAGTTTGGTGCAAAACAAGCTAAAGGCGGTGGTGGATTGTTGATCTTCTTAATTGAAGTTGCTATTCTTATCGCGATCATCATGGGATTGATCATCCTTGTTCAGGGTGTTAGAAAAATTCCTGTGAACTACGCAAAACAAATTATTGGCAACAGACAATTTGGTGGTGCGAGACAGTTCCTTCCCTTGAAAGTGAACAGTGCTGGTGTAATGCCGATCATCTTTGCTCAGGCAATCATGTTCCTGCCTACATTGGTTTCTTTTACAAATCTGGAATCTAAAGGGGGTATTACGAAAATATTCTCTGATCATAGCAACGCCTGGTACATGGTGATCTATGCAGTAATGGTGATAGGGTTTACCTTCCTTTACACTGCATTGATCTTCAACCCCAAGCAAATGAGTGAAGATCTGAAACGTAACAACGGATTTATTCCTGGTGTTAAACCTGGTCAGCCAACAGCTGATTACATTGGTGCGATCATGGATAGAATCACTTTACCGGGTGCGGTATTTCTTGCGCTGGTAGGTATTTTACCTGGTTTCGCTCAGCGTTTAGGTGTTACTCAGTCATTCAGTACTTTCTTCGGTGGTACTTCTTTGCTGATCATGGTTGGTGTTATTTTGGATACACTGCAACAAATTGAAACTCACCTGTTGATGCGTCAATATGATGGATTGATGAAAGGTGGACGTGTTCAGGGTAGACAAACAACTACACAAGCGAGCTACTAATTAACGAAGTGTAATACACCCGATATAAACGAAAACCTGTCAGCCATTAACTGACAGGTTTTTGCTTTTAGAGAATGCCGGAAATATGATTAAATTTGCCGGCATAAATTTTTAAATGAGCAGGAGATTTAACGGCATGATTATATATAAAACAGAGGCTGAGATAGCAATTATGAAGGAAAATGCAACCCAGGTAAGTAAAATGCTTGCTGAAGTTGCAAAAGTTTTGAAACCGGGAATGACCACTTTGCAGATTGATCAGATGTGTAAAACAATGATCCTGGACAACAAGGGCATTCCATCTTTCCTAAACTACAACGGATATCCGTACAGCATTTGTGCTTCGGTAAATGATGTTGTGGTTCATGGCTTTCCGAACAATGTGGCGCTGAAAGAAGGTGATATTGTTTCTATTGATGCGGGTTTCACCAGGAATGGCTTTGTTGGCGAGCACGCCTACACATTTGTTTTAGGTGAAGCAACCCCGGAAGTGCTGCAACTGGTACGTGTGACAAAAGATTCACTGGCAAAGGGAATAGAAAAAGCAATTATTGGAAACAGGATTGGTGATATTGCTTTCGCAATTCAGGATTATACTGAAAAGAAACATGGATATGGAGTTGTAAGAGAGCTGGTTGGTCATGGTATTGGTCGCCGCATGCATGAAGATCCGCAGGTTCCTAATTTTGGTAAACGCGGAACTGGTCCTAAGCTGAAAGAAAACGTTGTTTTGGCCATTGAACCGATGATCAATATGGGGGCAAAGGATGTGTATACTGAAGATGACGGCTGGACAGTGAAGACAAGAGATGGAAAACCTTCGGTGCATTTTGAACACAACGTTTGCGTAAAAAAAGGCAAAGCATTGATCTTATCTGATTACAGCATCATCGAAGCTGCTGAAAAGACAAATCCGAATTTAAACACAACTTATTAAGTCAAAACTCAAAAGTCAAAATTCAAAAGTTGAAAGACCGATGCAAAGGTTTAGACTTTTGAATTTTGACTTTTGAATTTGTAACCAGATTGAATGCAAAAGCGACTAATTGTAATAGGAGGAGGGGCAGCCGGTTTTTTCTGTGCAGTTAATGCTGCAAGGATGAACCCGGCGTTGGAGGTGATAATCGTAGAAAAAAGTAGCAAGCTTCTTTCGAAAGTTAAGGTGAGTGGTGGCGGCAGATGCAACACGACGCACGCGTGTTTTGAAATTCCGGAGCTTGTTAAGCGGTATCCACGCGGAGTTAATTTTCTAAAAAAAGCATTTCACTGGTTCAATACAAATGATACGGTCAAATGGTTTGAGGAACGTGGCGTAAGATTGAAAACGGAAGGCGACGGTAGAATGTTTCCTGTTACAGATAACTCGCAGACAATTATTGACTGCCTCTTGCGCGAAGCCGATAAACACAGGATTGAAATTGTGATGAATGCAGATGTGAGACAGGTAACGAAACCTGCAGGGCGCTTTTTATTAGACCTTAATGATGGCCGTAAGTTCGAAACTGATTATCTATGTATCGCCTGCGGCGGATTTCCTAAAACGCTGCAATTTGACTGGTTAAAAGCAACCGGTCATTCAATTGAAAGTCCGGTGCCTTCTTTGTTTACTTTCAATATGCCGGGAAATACCATTACGCAGTTGATGGGGGTAAGCGTTGAAGAAGCGGTAGTAAAAGTTGCCGGAACTAAACTGCATGAAGAAGGTCCCTTATTAATAACACACTGGGGCATGAGCGGGCCGGTTGTACTGCGTACATCAGCCTGGGGCGCCAGAATTCTTGCCGAGAAAAATTATCGCTTCAATATTACGGTAAACTGGGTTCCTCAGTATAATGAACAGGACTTGCGTAATGAATGGAGTTCATTGAGAAACAGGCTATCAGCACAAGTGGTTCACAATAAAAATCCATTCGGTTTACCAAACCGGTTGTGGCAATACCTTTTACAACAATGCGGTATTGGTGATGATGTTAAATGGGGAAGTCTTGGTTCTTCTCAGCAAAATAAGCTTATACAACATTTGGTATCGCAATCTTTCGAGGTGAATGGTAAGACGACCTTTAAAGAGGAATTTGTCACATGTGGTGGCATCAAACTCTCTGAAATAGATGTGAACACCATGCAGAGCAAGATCATGCCGGGTTTGTTCTTTGCCGGTGAGATAATGGATGTGGATGGCATTACCGGTGGCTTTAATTTTCAGCACGCCTGGACCAGCGGGTTTATTGCTGCAAAAGCAATTGCATCAAACCATACTAATAGATAGCCCTTTTAAATAATGGCTTCGCGGAGCGACTTCTTCAGCCGGTCCCCAAAACAACAAACCCACATACTTAACGTACATGGGCTTGCTTACCTGGTGGGACTTCAAAAAAACTAAATTCCCCAGTCCGGATATAAAGCGAACTGATCCATAAATTCATTTACCTGTTTTCTTACGGTGTTAATAACAGCCGCATCATCCGCATTCATTAACACATTGTCAATTGCATTTACTACAAACTGCATGTGTTCTTCTTTCATACCGCGGGTTGTGATGGCTGCAACACCAAAACGTACACCGCTGGTAACGAAAGCGCTCTTATCATCGTAAGGAACCATGTTTTTGTTAGCGGTAATATCAGCCTGAACAAGCACCTGCTCAGCCTTTTTACCACTGATGTTTTTATTGCGAAGATCGATCAGCATCAGGTGGTTATCCGTGCCGCCGCTGATGATCTGGTATTCTTTTTCAACAAAAGCTTTAGCCATAGCCTGGGCATTCTTAACTACCTGGTGGGCATACTGCGTGTATTCATCACTTAATATTTCTCCGAAAGCAATAGCTTTTGCAGCGATCACGTGTTCTAACGGACCACCCTGAATGCCTGGAAAAACTGCCAGATCCAGCAAGCTGCTCATCATTCTGATATTGCCTTTAGGATCTTTATGTCCCCATGGGTTTTCGAAATCTTTACGCATCATGATGATACCACCGCGGGGTCCGCGTAAAGTTTTGTGTGTAGTAGATGTTACGATATGGCAATGATCAAAAGGATCATTCAACAATTTCTTAGCGATCAAACCTGCAGGGTGAGCGATGTCTGCCATAACCAACGCGCCAACTTCATCGGCTACTTTACGGATACGTGCATAATCCCAGTCGCGGCTGTAAGCGCTGGCGCCGCATATGATCAATTTAGGTTTTACTTCGCGGGCTCTCGCTTCCAGCTGATCGTAATCTACACGTCCATCTTCTTTTCCAACGCCGTAAAACTGGGCGTTATATAATTTACCGGAATAGTTAACGGGTGAACCGTGCGTAAGGTGGCCGCCCATGCTCAGGTCAAGACCAAGCGTCGTGTCGCCTGGCTGTAATACAGCCAAAGCAACCGCAGCATTCGCTTGTGCACCGCTATGTGGTTGAACGTTAGCGTATTCCAGGTTAAAGATCTGTTTCAAACGGTCGATTGCAAGTTGCTCAGTCTGGTCAACGATTTCGCAGCCACCATAATAACGTCTGCCGGGATAACCTTCAGCATATTTGTTGGTCATTACATTTCCCATGGCCTGCATTACCTGCGTGCTGGTGAAGTTCTCGGAGGCAATCAGTTCAATTCCATGACGTTGACGCTCCAATTCCTTGCGGATAAGATCGAAAACCAAAGTGTCTCTTTGCATTTGTTTTGAAATTTGCCGCAAAAATAGCTCTTAACGGGGAGAGGGCAAAGTGGAACTTAATAAAGTTGAACGGTTGAATTAATTGAGAATTGAAATTTGACAATTGAAAATGAGGTGCGGGGCCTGGGCTCTGTGAAAAAACTCCTATAACTCTGTGGTTAGTTTTGATGCAACTGCGTTGCCATCCATTTCAAATTTCAAATCTCAAATTTCAAATCAAATAAAAAAGCCGCTCAATCGAGCGGCTCATTATCTATAATGCTTTCGCAATATTACATCGTACATATTACATCGTACATCGTACATCGTACACCGTACATCTAACATCATACATTTCAGTTACAGGTCTTTCCCGTGGCAGTTCTTATACTTCTTACCACTACCGCAAGGGCATGGGTCGTTTCTGCCTATTTTCGGACCAACCTTTACGGGTTCCTGTTTTACCGGAGTAGGATCATAATAGTCATTTTCATTTGCTGCATAGTCATTGCCTCTTTCATCAATTTGAGCTTTGTTAACATGCATATTGCTCATGTCTGTCCTTTGCTCTCTTCCGGCTTTTATCTGGCCGTTGTCAGCCTGTTCAACAGGAATATCACCATGACTCAGGAAGTTAACAATGTCCTTGTTTACAGTGCTATCCATTTGTTTGAAGAGCATGTAAGCTTCCTGTTTGTAGATAACCAATGGATCTTTTTGTTCATAGTAAGCTGTCTGAACGCTTTGTTTCAGATCGTCCATAGAACGCAGATGTTCTTTCCATGCATCATCAATAAACGCCAGCGTGATGGTGCGCTCCAATGCATTGGTTAATTCAGCACCACCGGTTTGTATGGTTTTATCCAGGTTAGACAATACCTGCAAGCCCCTTCTTCCATCAGTAAACGGCACAACTACATTCTCGATATGCGCGCCCTGTGTTTCCCTTATATTCTGGAATACAGGCAATGCATTCTGCATGATGTTGTGCTTGCGGCGGAGGTAATTCTCTGAAGCCTCATGGTATAATTTATCTGTCAGTTGCTGTGCATTTGACTTACCAAATTCATCCTGAGTTATTACTGTGTCCAGACCGAAGTTGATAATTGCTTCCAATTTGAATCCTTCGTAGTCATTGTTTTCTTTGAAAGTATTGATCAGGCCTTCTGCAACATCATAAATCGCGTTGTCAAGATCAAGCGCAAGACGTTCGCCAAACAGCGCGTGGTTACGTTTTGTATAGATAACCGTACGTTGTTTGTTCATTACATCATCGTATTCCAACAACCGTTTACGGATACCGTAGTTGTTTTCTTCTACTTTTTTCTGTGCTCTTTCAATTGATTTGGTGATCATGCTGTGCTGAATCACTTCGCCTTCCTTGTAACCCGCAAAATCCATCACTTTAGCAATACGGTCACTACCAAACATACGCATCAGATCATCTTCCAGGGATACATAGAACTGAGAAGATCCCGGATCTCCCTGACGACCGGCACGACCGCGTAACTGCCTGTCCACACGACGGCTGTCGTGTCTTTCAGTACCTATAATTGCCAGACCACCAGCATCTTTAACACCAGGTCCAAGCTTAATATCCGTACCACGACCGGCCATGTTGGTGGCAATGGTAACAGCGCCAGCTAAACCTGCTTCAGCTACAATCTGTGCTTCTTTCGCGTGCTGCTTGGCGTTTAACACATTGTGCGCAATTTGTTTCTGGCGTAGGATACGGCTCAGTAATTCACTCACTTCTACAGATGTTGTACCCACCAGAACAGGACGCCCGGCATCTTTTAATTCAACTATCTTATCAACAATAGCTGTGTATTTTTCTTTCTTGGTTTTATAGATAAGATCGTGTTCGTCTTTTCTTGTTACAGGTATGTTGGTAGGAATTGTAACTACATCCAGTTTGTAGATGCTCCAGAACTCTGCAGCCTCTGTTTCCGCTGTACCGGTCATGCCCGCAAGCTTGTGGTACATACGGAAGAAGTTTTGCAAAGTGATTGTTGCATAAGTTTGTGTAGTAGCTTCAATCTTTACATTCTCTTTCGCTTCAATTGCCTGGTGTAAACCATCGCTGTAACGACGGCCCTCCATAATACGGCCTGTCTGTTCGTCAACGATCTTTACCGCACCTTCCATTACGACGTATTCAACATCCTTATCGAAAAGCGTGTAGGCCTTTAACAACTGCTGAACAGTGTGGATACGATCAGCTTTAACGGCGTAATCATTCAACAATGCTTCTTTTTGATGCAATTTTTCTTCTGTTGCACCTCCTGAATTATCAATAGCAGCGAGATCGACACCAATATCCGGAATCACGAAGAAGTTAGGATCTTCACCAGAACCCGTGATCAACTGAATACCCTTATCGGTTAATTCAACTGAATTATTTTTTTCGTCAATATAGAAAAACAGTTCAGCGTCAGCTTTAGGCATTTCGCGTTGCTGATCCGCCAGGTAATAGTTTTCAGATTTCTGCAGCTTCACACGCATACCCGGCTCACTCAGGAATTTGATCAAAGCACTGTTCTTCGGTAAGCCACGGAATGCACGATACAAAGCCAGACCTCCATCTTTAGGATCGTCGTTGCCTTCGGCTATTTTCTTTTTTGCTTCATTTAAAAACAGGTTGGTCGCGCGTTTTTGCGCTTCAACCAATTTTTCGATTCTTGGTTTCAGATCGAAGAATTGCTGGGTATTATCATCACGGCCAATCGGACCGGAAATGATCAACGGTGTTCTTGCGTCATCAATCAATACGGAGTCCACCTCATCCACCATCGCAAAATGGTGCTTACGTTGAACCATCTCATCCGGGTTGTGGACCATGTTATCGCGGAGATAGTCAAAACCAAATTCGTTATTTGTACCGTAGGTAATATCCGCCATGTAAGCATTGCGGCGCGCAGATGTATTGGGCTGATGTTTGTCAATACAATCTACAGTCAGGCCAAGCCATTCGAAAATAGGACCGTTCCACTCAGAGTCACGACGTGCCAGGTAATCATTCACTGTAACCACGTGAACACCTTCACCGGCTAGTGCATTCAGATAAGCAGGCAGGGTGGAAACAAGCGTTTTACCTTCACCCGTAGCCATTTCAGCGATCTTACCCTGGTGAAGCACAGCACCGCCGATCAGCTGAACATCGTAGTGAACCATGTTCCAGGTAACCTGTCCGCCAGCTGCGGTCCATGAATTTTTAAATATGGAAGATTCACCGTTTATGGTGATATAGTCTTTTTGAACGCTTAGATTCCTATCAAGATCTGTTGCTGTAGAAACAACTTCGGTGTTTTCCTTAAACCTGCGCGCAGTTTCTTTTACAACAGCAAACGCTTCGGGCATGATTTCATTCAGTGCTTCTTCAATTTTTTTGTCGCGGTCTTTTTTCAGTGCGTCAATTTCCTGATATAGAACGTCTTTTGACTGAATGTCATCTTCCGGAAGATTTTCTGCCGCCTGTTTTTTCTGCTCGATATCACTATCAATAGAAGACAAATGCGCTGTTATTCTCTGCTTGAATTCAACAGTTTTGCCTCTTAGCTCATCGTTAGACAGGCTCTGAAACCTGCTGAAATGCTCGTTTACCTGCCTGATGACAGGTTCTATCTGCTTGACATCCTTTTCGCTTTTGTTGCCTCCTAGCAGTTTGCTTAAAAAACCTAACATATAATTATATGGCTATTATGTTTAAAAAAAGATTACTGGTCAAAAATTATGCAACCAAAACCCTCATGGTCAAAATGGCAGAATAATTCGTCCAAGGGCGTCAAAGGTAGTGCATTATTAGCTGTCAGCTATCAGCTATTAGCTATTAGCCTAGTCCAATTTTGAAGATGTTCACAATATTTTAGCGCTAAAACCCAGTTGGCCGAAGTTGCTACATTCATTTTTTGAGGCTTAGAAACATAATTTTTTTATTGAGTACCAGCTACTGTTTTTCATAGCATCGCCTGTTGCGTCGCAATCACTTCATCGTTCCGATCTTATATCTACATGGATAGTCCAAGGATGGCGGCTAATAACAATTTATTGGGTTCTACTTCGAGCTAAAGGCTAAAAGCTGATAGCTATTCATAGCGTCGCCTGTTGCGTCGCAATCACTTCATCGTTCCGATCTTATATCTGCATGGGTAGTCCAAGGATCGCGGCTAATAACAATATATTGGGTTCTCCTTCGCGCCAAAGGCTAAAAGCTGATAGCTACATAGTTCAGGGACGGCCGTTACCAATAATATATTCTCTTCACCTTCGCTCCAATGTCATTTAGTTAAGGAAGATTTGACCTTCGCTCCAGGGGCTAAAAGCTGATAGCTGATCGCTGACAGCTACTTCGCTTCTATCTCAAAGCCTCTGCTCACTGTCTCGCCATTTTCATCAACAATTGTCAAAACATGTTTTCCCGGTGCAGGGTTCGCCGCAATTTGGTGAAACTGGATAGTGGTTCCAATGTATTCATCATCCAGGTGCCAGAATAGTTTTATCCCGTTGTTGCGATGCGTGGCTTTGAGAATGGTGCGGCCTTTTTCGCCGCTTATTTCAATCGGGACATAAATTCTTGCACCTTCTTCCGGATAAATAATTTCCAGCGGTTTCACTGACTCGTTCTGGCAGCCCGGCATAAACGCGGGTAAAGTCTTGTATTCCGAGTGCCTGGTTTTATAATAGTATTCCATGGTTGGTGGCAGAATGAACCATGGTTTGTGAATCATCGTAGCCGGAGATTCGCATGCTTCGGTAACGCGGTAAGTTCCGGACTTATCCAGATGGATCACGCGATGATAAGGACAGATGGCGGCATTGACAGCGTTTGAAGAAACCAGGATGGTATCCGCACCTTCACAATCCGGTCCAGCTTTATACCCGGATTTCCGGCAAACAGGCATGTATATAAACCCGGATGAAGGTGAATCAAACCAATTTGACCTTGGCAATAACCGGAAAATTTCAAACAGGATAGGAGCGGCGGTATTTATCCCGGTAAGGTCGGGCCGGCCTTCGCCTGTTGTATTTCCAACCCAAACAACCACACAGTATTTTTTAGTGAAACCGACAGCCCAGCCATCTCTGAATCCGAAGCTGGTACCCGTTTTCCAGGCGATACGCTGAGCGGAAGAAAACAGCCCCCACAAGCCTTCCTCTCCTGGCCGCATTACCTCATTCATGGCGTTGAATGTGTGCCACAAAGCCGGATAATCAAATAGCGGATTACCTTCTGTAATTGATTTGGTTGGCTTACCTGCTGTATACACAGGCATAAACCAGTCGTCGTCGTTCCATTTTCCTTTGTTCTTTTTTTCATGCATATACATTCTCGCCATGCTGCTATAAACACCGGCAAGCTCAAATGGAGAAATTTCACATCCGCCCAGGATCAGGCTCATGCCATAATTGTCGGCCGATTTATTCAGCGTTGTAAACCCGCATTGTTTTAACACATTATAAAAGCGCTGATACTTGTATTGCTGCAACATTTTTACTGCCGGGATATTCAAACTTCTGGCCAGCGCGCGGTTTGCGGGAACCGCTCCGTCGTAACCGAGATCAAAATTTTCCGGCGAGTAGCCGTTTAATTGTGTTGGAATGTCAGGTACTAACTGACGCGGCAAAAATTTTCCTTCGGCTAATAAAGATGCATAAAGAATGGGC
The DNA here is from genome assembly GCF_041060425.1 of Danxiaibacter flavus. Lineage (NCBI taxonomy): Bacteria > Pseudomonadati > Bacteroidota > Chitinophagia > Chitinophagales > Chitinophagaceae > Danxiaibacter > Danxiaibacter flavus. The sequence goes on along the minus strand of NZ_JAULBC010000002.1, from coordinate 1,209,039 downwards.
TTTAAGGTACTACCCGGACTGCGTTTAGATGCCAATACATCAACATGACTTTCTAGCAATGAATCTTCGGTGTTATAGACATTTCCCACGTATGCAAGAATGTTTCCCGTTTCTACTTCCATCACCATTGCAGCTGCATTTTTTATCTGGTTCCCTTGCAACTGCAAATGATGCTGCCATAAGATACTATTTACCTGCTGCTGAATAGTTGCATCCAGCGTAGAATGAAGACCTGTTGTTATTTCCGGGTCATTTTTTGCAGTGATCCGTAATCTTTTTTGAAGCGATCCAATAGGTGAGGAGCCAATTGCGGTAAAGGTTTGGGGGCGCCTGGCAGTGGTTCCATTTTTGACAACTCGCATGTGGTTGCATCAATTGTTTTGTTCGCAACGAGTTTATCAAGCAGTTCATTTCTTTTTCTCAGCAGTTCGTGTTCATTCTTACCGGGATGAATAAGTGAAGGAGCATTTGGTAACACTGCAAGCGAAGCCATTTCACCCCAGCTTAACTGGTTGGCGCTTCTACCAAAATAGCGCCAGGCTGCAGCGTCAAGCCCCACTACGTTACTTCCAAAAGGCGCATTAGACGCATATAAAGCCAGGATTGATTTCTTTTTATAGCTGCATTCCAGTCGTACTGCAAGAACACTTTCAATAAGTTTGTTCCAGATATTTCTGCTCTTGCTACCGCGACTCATGCGGATCACCTGCATGGTTAATGTACTGCCGCCGCTTACCACTCCTTTGTTTCGAATATTCTGCCACACTGCTCTGCTAAAGGCAAAAGGATCAACACCCGGATGATAGAAAAAACGTTTGTCTTCAAATGTTGTAATACACCGGATAAATTTTTCAGGAACATCTTTGTCGTAGGGAAAGCGCCATTGGCCATCTTGCGCGATGTATGCGTTTAGTAAGGTGCCATTTTTATCTGTAATGACAAACGATGTGGGCGTTTCGAAAAGATGGCGGGGGATGGACAACCAAAAGCCTATCAATAAAATGATAAAACAGCTCCATTTAATCTTGCCCTTGATAGACAGATTTTTGAAATAGTTGATGATATGTGTGGGTAGTTTTTTCATTTAAATTAGATCGCTACAAGCGATAAAGTAAGGCTGCGAAGCCAGGAGGCTTCGCAGAGCGTGAACAAGCGAATACTTTGCTCCGCGCGGCCTCCAGGCTGCGTGGTCTTACTCTATCACCTCCGGCGATTTTCAAACATCTTCAATAAAGAAAATCAATATCAATCAATCCTTTCTTCCCCTCATAGTTCGTCGCGCTGCTGTATAAATAATGCGACGGCTCTGCGACTATACCCGCTCTTACCGGATTGTTGTGAATGTAATTAAGTTTTGTCATCATAAATGGCTGACCGTAAATTTCTTCAGGATGATTGTTGCCGGTCCATACTTTAAAAAATTTATTATTGTTCGTTCTGTTTGCATAAAAATCAAACATGTAGATCAGCCAGTCTTTCCTGCTTTCTTTTTCTCGCTGAATTGCGCTTATCATTTGTTTACTTGAAAAGCTTTTAAAATCGCGGATTATGTCACTTAAATTGTTGTTCGGCGCCTGCCAGATGAAATGGACATGATTGGTCATAATAACGTATGCACCAACTTTTAAGCTTTTGTATTTGCGACAATGATTTAAGCAGTCCAATAAAATATCTTTATAGACCTGCCTCGAAAAAATATCTATCCATCCCATGATTGTGAATGTAAGAAAATGTGTTGCAGACTGGTCTCTTATTTTATAGCCATCCGAAAATTCGTAGCTCATGTTTTGTTTAAGGGTTTAGGGTTGTTTAATATAATCACCGTAAGTGATGATATGTTTTTAAAAATGTAAGGTTATATTGTATAATCGCTACAAGCGGTATAGTAAGGCTGCGAAGCCTGGAGGCTTCGCAGAGCAAAAGCTTCGCTGCGCCGCTGCTTCTTTGTGTTCGCTGCGAGAAATCTTTCGCGTGAAACCTTCCGCGTGAATCTCGCGTGAAATTTACTCACTCACTTCTACCCACTTACCATTCGTTCCTCCACTGATTGTGTGATCATACATTGCTTCGCAGTAAACACCTGGCCAGAAATATTTACCCGGGTATGCCGCATTCAATTGTACATAGTAAGTCAACGTTTCACCTTGTCGCAGATCAAAATAATGATATACACGATCATCCCGGATGTCCATATAATCGCTTGGCGAAGACTTAAATGCGCCTTCACTATTGTACAATCTTGTATTCAAAATTTCCCAGCCACCGGGAAAGATTTGAGATAGCGCCATTTCAGTATACTGTCCTCTGAAGCCGGGGTTTCTTATAGTAACTTTTGCAACAAAGTCAGTTCCTTGTTTGATCGATGCTGCATCAATGATTTTACCTGTCAGGTCCATATATTCAGCGTTCACGACCAGCACTTGAGGATTATTGCTAACCTGGATGCTTTCCCCGCTTAAAGGCCTTCCCTGGTTGATCACACGAACATATAACACGTTGCCGCCTTTGTTTGTCATTTGTATTGAAGACTTGTTGCCTTTCCATTTGATGTCAGTCTGAGAGACTACATTACTTGTATTGATACTGACTGACTGTCCATTTGTGTTGATGGAAGCATTGATCTTTTTATTGTCTTTGTTTTGTCCGCAGAATTTCGCGATGGCGATTAATGAATAAGCAGTCGTCTGTGTGCTGTACCATTGATCTTGCGATAATTCTGCTGCAACACTTCTTACAAGTGCATCTGCATTTGCTTTGCGGCCCATTATAGTGAGTGTTTCCAGTACCATAGCCTGGTCACGCAGACTACTGCCAAACGTGCTGCCTGCATTAGCGCGGGCCGGAAATGAAGTTGATAATCCGCTGATCAATTGCAATGCAACCTGCTGTTGCCCGACTAACTGATATGCAGCAGCAAGCCGCCATTTAGCTTCCGGTGTGATGAACTTAAATTCTTTCAATCTGTTCATAGCCCCGAGTTCAGGTGCTTTTGCAAGTGCAAGAAGATATAACCTGTAAGCCTGTTCAAGATCGCTGCCATACCATGGTGCAGATGTTACGTTCCATGCAAGCGCTTTTGTGCGTTGGTATTGTTTCCACGATTGAAGTAAAGTTGCCGGAACATTGTATCCAGCAGCTGCAGCTTCCAACAAAAAATGACCACCATAACTTGTTCCCCATTCATTGCTTTCGCCGTAGCCGGGCCAATAACTGAATCCTCCATCTGATTGTTGGAAATTCAGCAATCTTTGGATTCCAGCACGCACATTTCTTTCTACTTCAGCTTTTTTCCTGTCATCAAGGTCGATCAATTGATTCAATGCCAGTTGAGGAAATACCCCTGATGTTGTTTGTTCAATGCAGCCATGCGGATATGTGATCAAAAAGTTGAGTCTCTTTTCCAGGTTAATAGCCGGAATACTTGACACTTCCAAAACAGCCTTGCTAGAGCTTGCATCACCGATCATAGACACATTGGTATTCCACGATTGTCCTGGTTGTAAAGTATATTCTGTAACACTTGTAGTAACAGGGTTCGGATTGCGGATATCCAATTCTGTTTCGTATTCAGCTTTTTCTTTACCACTTGTAGCAACAATTTTTATTTTACCAATGCCGGTTGTTGGTTTCACTTTTGCTGTAAAAGAAACCACCTGCTCGCCAGTGCCACTAAAGCTGATATTTTGAGTGCCGCCGGCTTCGATAAACGGATTGCTTTGCAATGACAAAGACACGTTGCGGATATTGTTTTCCGTTGCGAAAACAGTTACCGGAATCTTTAGTTCTTCATTCGGACCAAGCACGCGCGGCAACGTCGCCAGCATCATCAGCGGCTTTTTCACCTTCACACTTTTCTCTGCCATACCATAAGCGTTATCTCCCGCAGCAATTACCATTGCGCGAACACTTCCCATGTATGGAGGCAATGTGAATGAATGTGTCTTTTTACTTCCATTTGTTTTAAATGGTCCCATAAATTGCACAACTGCTTTAAAGCGATTGGCTCTTCTTGTTTTTGATGCAAGATCGGCAGCGGCGTCACCACCGATTGTCAGGATCCTTTCCAGTTCACTGCTCCACGCGCCAATTACTTCGTCGTACAGATCCCAGCTCTTTACACCCAATGCTTCTTTGGCATAAAATGCATCGTGCGGATTAGGCGTTTTAAATCGCGTAAGATCTAATAATCCTTCATCAACTATGGCAACAACATAAGTCATCGGTTTGCCGGAAGATTCTGAGACAGTTATGGATGCAGGCTCTTCCGGTCTGATCACATCATCCATTTTAATAACTGGTTTTAAGATCGTGCTTTTATCTTCTATCATCACCGGGACCACCCCATACATGCGAATCGGTAGATCGTTTATTGTCTGTGCATGTGGTTGTATCAGGCTCACATTCACATACACATTCGGAGCCATTTCTTTTTCCGCCTTGAAAGAAAATTTCGTTTGTCCCTGTTCTGTATTAACCCAATAAGTTTTTAATACTTTGCTACCTGTTTCAATACTGATTAATGCGCGGCCGCCTTTACTACTTGGTATGGTTACTTTAACATCATCACCGGCATTATACTTTTCTTTGTCCGTAGTAAATGACAACATCGCCAATGCGCTTTTATCTTCGTTATCACCACGACTGCGCCAGCTATCATCATCCACAAAAAATGTTTTGCCGGTAACATGGCCACTGCGTTTGTCCCTTATCAAAATAAGATAACGGCCCCACGAATCATCATTAAAGCGCATTTCATAATCGCCTTTACCATTGTTAAGTTGTACAGTCTGCGTTTTGATAAGTTTATTGTAATGATCCTGCGTAAAATTGCTCAGATCATCACCGCTGTTGTCCCACCACCAGCGCCATTGTATTTTATACAGTTCAACATCTGCCTGCGTAGATCCGTTTACCGGGTTTCCGCCGGTAGTAACGTTGGCGATCTGCACGTGGTGTGTTTTGTTTATCCCGAGGTATCCCCATGTTTTATCGCCTTCTGGTAAATGCACACCAACATAGCTGCTGTAAGGATTGTATGGCATGGCGATATTATCAATGCTAAAGTTGCCTCCCGGTTCAAAAACTTTAATCATCAGGTTGGCCAACAACTGACCGGGCGCATCTTCTCCTGCATCAAATGCCGGACTTACGGTCGCTGATCCTTCCGCATTTAATGCACCGTCAAAAATGGTTTTTGTTTGTGGTGAAAAAGAAGAAGTGGGATTATCAAATGTGTAATCTTTGAATTTGCTAAATGTCGTAGCCCGTTTATATAGTTGTGCGTCAACACGTGCTTTGAGATTTTGTGCAGTAGCGCCGAATAGCCATTTGGCCGATAATGTTCCGCTTGCATTGGCATCTTTACCTAATGCAGTAAGTCCGCCAAAATCAAGATCAATCTTGAGCCGGTTTGGCATTACTGTTTCTATCTTCAACGTTTTTTCAAACGTGTTTCCGCCCAGCTTAACCTTGCAGGTCCAGTTACCTGTCGGAGCATCTTCATCAGTTGCTGTTTTGAAAATATTGAATCCATCATCGGCATTTGTTTGAACCATTCGTTTATACAACTGTCCGCGTGGAGAGATCAGTTCCATTTCAATAGGGTGGTCCTTTGGCAATTTCTTGTCCTTATCTTCCACAATACAGCTCAGGTAAAGACTATCACCGGGTCTCCAAACACCACGTTCTCCAAAAATGAAACCTTTGATTCCATTCTTAATTTCTGCACCAGCAATATCAAAACGGCTTAATGCTAATGAATTTCCATCATCCAGTTTAAGATAACCACGTTCATTCCCGTTCTTCGCAATCAATAAATAAGGTTTGCGTTTCAAGTCAATCATCGCAATACCATCACCGTTACTTGAGCCTTTACCAATGATCTGTTGCTGATAGTCCAATACCTCCAGCTGAACATCTTTCATTGGGGTCGTGGTAATTATATTGCTCACTGCTACAAACAAATTGTTGCTGCCTCGTTTAGCTGTAAGCCCGATGTTACTGGCGATAATATTTCTATAAGCAAAACGTTCTTTGTTGAAGTAAGCCCTGTTGCAGGGATTATCGCGCTGTTCCCAATTATAACCATAAGGGTAGTATGTATCATAACTGTTCCAGAAGGCTTCATCGTCATCAACGCCATTCGTTTCAGATGCATATTCGTAATAATCGGACTCGTCGTCCTCATCTTTCTTGTTCTCTTTCATTCCTTCCTGGCAGGTGTAGATGGAGTATTCCGGTCGGAATCCTATAAACACCCGATAAATTGCTCCCGGTTCGGCTTTAATGTATTTGTCCAGGTCGAGCGAGAAACGGTTCTTTTTATTCAGATTGAGGCTTTTGTCATTGTCTAATCTGATGGTCGCCTGTGCAAGTGGTCTGCCTACTCTCCGGAGATCCGAGCTTCCGCCGAGATCATTCCGCTGTAGAAACACACCAACATTATTTTCATAGATCTTAACAATTGATACATCCACCGCGTTCAGGTTTACAGCTTCAAAAGGCAATACCAGCCTTCCGCCGCTGTTCGGTAATATTTCGCCTTTTCCATGAATTTTCACTGATGGCCGCCTGTTTTCAAAAAACACGTTGGATGAAAACGCTTTCGGGAGCTTCGTTCCCCACTGGTTTTGAATGCCTTCATGAATATTCACGGTATAATTTCCATCCAATTTACCGGAGGTATACACTTTGACCTCGCTGCCAAGAATGGTGTAACTGATATTTTCCTGATTGCTGATAGCGATGAGGCCATCCAAAACCTGCCCAACCGCAAGCGGATCGCTAAACTGTACCAGTGCATATTGTTCTTTGTCTTGAATCGCCTGCACACCAAGAACGACAAAATCGCCCGCAGCCGGCACTATGATTTCTTTTTTGTCTTTCAGCGCTGCATCCAGGGGCTTGCCATCCCAGGCTAATACCAGGCTTCCCGCGCCAGAAGAGCGTTTGATATTACTGATCACAAAATCATGCGTACGGTTGGCTTCGTTGTGCTGCCAGTTTATTTTTAAGTCGCTGTTATTTAACCGGGCAGAAAGCAATTTTTCGACTTTGGCAGATTCTTCAACGTCAGCGGTAATAATCTGCCCGTTAAGTGTCATTTGCTCTTTCCCGACAGCTTTCAATCCAAAATCATTCACCTGGAATGATGGTTTGAGGGTTTGGACGTTAAACTTAAAATCCTTGTATCTGGAAGGAACGGATGCGACTTTTGACAAGGCAAAGCCGACTTCATATAATGTGTTAGGAATAAGATCTTTAGCTGGTTTAAACTCGACTGTCCGGGCATCGATCCAATAGGCATTGCCCTCCACGGCAGGAGAGAAGTTAAAGAGCGCCTCTTTAATGGTTTCGTTAAGAGTGTGCGTGGTGGAAGCGTCGGCAGCCAACCTGATGCGAATGGCATTTTTCTTTGAAATCACTCCGGAAGAATAAGCTTCTACATATTTGCTATACTCCGGATCAACTTCAATAAGCTTCTTTTTTGATTGTTTACATGAATACGAGAAAATGGAAAGGATTAGAACGGCAAGCCAGTAAAATTTTACCGGCATACGCTTGTGGGTGTCCATAAAAGGTGGTTTTATTGAATATTTTGGTTCAGGTTTATTCTTCATGAATGTAGGATTTGTGTAAGAGAAAGTAAATTTACTCATGCCAATTTTTTGTTAAGTGAATAGGACTGCTCGTAAAGGTAATATTTGAATATGATTCAATATGTTTTGCTTTCTTTTTAAAGTTATTAAATCATTTCTATCTTTTTTTAGCCTGCAACTTGAAATTCAGCCGCTTTGCGCTACTTTTGCACCCCAAAAGAGGCGGTGTTGTGTCTTGTAAAAAATCATCATTCGTTCATAACCGTCTTTTTAAATAGAAATCAACAACTATGGCTGGTCAGTTAAAAGAGGTTCGTAACCGTATTAAGTCTATTCAGAATACACAACAGATTACGAAGGCTATGAAAATGGTTAGTGCGGCAAAATTGCGTCGTGCACAGGATGCCATTATTCAGATGAGGCCTTACGCACAAAAGTTGCAGGAAATGCTTAGTAACATCGTAAGCAACCTGGAAGGCGACCTTAGTATTAACCTGGCTGAAGAAAGGCATGTAGAAAAAGTGTTGATCATTGCTATTACCAGCGATCGCGGATTGGCTGGTGCTTACAATGCGAATGTTATTAAACTGACCAAATCTGTTATTGCTGAAAAATATGCAGCTCAAAACAAGGCAGGCAATGTTACCATCTGGAATATTGGTAAAAAAGGCTGGGAAAGTTTGACAAAAGCTGGTTACAAAACTTCTGATGCATATAAAGATATTTTTCTGAACCTGAAATTTGAAACAGTTCAGGATGTAGCAACGGCTGCAGTTAAAGCTTTTGAAAAGAAAGAATTTGATGCAGTGGAAATCGTGTACAGCGAATTTAAAAATGCTGCAACACAACGTTTCATGGTTGAACAGTTCCTGCCGATTCCTAAAGTTGAAAAGAAAGAAGGCGTTAAAAAAGCTGATTTCATTTTTGAGCCTGCCAAAGATCAACTGATCGCAGAATTGATGCCTAAGATCTTAAATACCCAATTATACAAAGCGGTACTGGATGCTAATGCAAGTGAGCATGGTGCACGTATGACAGCGATGGACAAAGCCAGCGACAATGCCAACGAACTGCTGAAGAGCCTGAAAATATCTTACAACAGGGCACGTCAGGCGGCGATTACGACAGAGCTTACTGAAATCGTGAGCGGTGCGGCAGCTTTACAAGGGTAATTGACAATTGACAATTGAAAGTGGACAATTACAATTATTAAGTGAGAAGAAGTGGCGAATGTATAATGAGGTTGTTAGAATTAAGGTACTTCGTACTTCGTATCTCGTACTTAAAATAACAAGTGTGTAAATCGGCAGAAAGGTGAATGTTGATGAAGAAACTAAAAAAATGTTTACATTCACCCCTTCGCAGGTTTACACATTTTAATTTATAGCTGCGTGTATTTCCAATTTTTTAAATAGCGTATGGAATTATCGGAGATTATACCACATATTGAAGCACTGATTTTTGCCAGTGAAAAGCCATTGACCAGCATGGACATTGTTGAGCTGATCAATAACGCTTTTGGCTTTATGGAAGAGCGCATCATGCTTGACCAGGTGGAAAGCTGCATTGAAGGTATCCGCGAAAAATACAACGCTGAATTTTATCCTTTTGAAGTACGCGAAAGTGGTGGCGGCTGGCAATTTCTTACAAAGAAAGACTTCTATAAAACGGTAGGACAATTAAACGGTGACAAGTTTCTGAAACGCCTTTCAACAGCGGCATTGGAGACACTGGCAATTGTAGCTTACAAACAACCCATCACAAAAGGAGAGATTGAAGCTATCCGTGGTGTGAATAGTGATTACAGTGTTCAGAAACTACTGGAAAAAGAACTGATCGTTATAACCGGCCGTAACGAATTGCTGCCTGGTAAGCCATTGGTTTACTCAACTTCAAAATCCTTCATGGATTATTTTGGTATCAACTCAACGGCTGATCTTCCTAAGATAAATGAAATTCTTGCTGAGCAATTGATCGAGCCAACTTTGGTTCGTGATGGCCAGTTAGGAGAAAATTTGCCAGAGATAGCTGAAGGTGAAAATGAGGAAGCTCCACTCGCTGTTGACAGCAATGGTGATCTGATCGAACATGCAGAAACTAATGAGGAACAAGGAGAGAATGATATAACTGCACAGGTTGAACAAGAAGAGAATCGTGCATCTGTAGACGAAGAATTTGCTGCTGAACTGGATGAAGAAATTCAGGAAGATGAAGCTGATGAAGATGTGACTGGAGATGAAAGTGAAGAAGAAGCCTTCGAAGAATTTGAAGAAGATGATGAATTAGAAGAACAGGGTGAGTTGGACGAAGAGGACGAATTGGATGAGAACAACAACGAATTTGATGAAGAAGATGAATCAGTCGAGGAAGATGAATTAGCAGATGAAGAAGCATTTGAAGGCGTCGATGAAGACGATGATCTTTCGGAAGAAGAAGAGGAGGAAGACGATACTAAGCACAATTCGAAGCAGGATGACGAGCAATCGTCAGAAGCGGACAATGAGCAGGAAGATGATGAAGAAGATCCTGAAACAAAAAAATAAACAATCATCATATTACTGATAAGTCCTCCAATTGCGGGGACTTTCTTTTTATAACCAAACACATTATTCAAATCGTATCTTCGTCAAATGTCTCAACAATTAACATCGGAACAGCTTGTAGAAATTGCTGATCGTTTTGGAACACCGCTATATGTTTATCACGCGGAAAAAATAAAAGAACAATACGAAAAACTTACTGCTGCCTTTGAAGGGTGCAATGCCCGTTTTTTCTATGCCTGTAAAGCACTCACCAACATCAACATACTTAAGTACGTGAAAAGCATTGGCTGCAATGTGGACTGTAGTTCATTGAATGAAGTACTGCTTGCGGTTAGAGCCGGCTTTGAATCTAATAGGATTCTGTATACTTCAAACAATGTTGCATTTTGTGAAATTGAAGGTGCAAAAGAACAAGGCGTTCATATTAATATTGATAGCCTGTCTAACCTGAAAAAGTTTGGAGAGAAATTTAGCGATACTTATCCTGTGGGTATCCGCGTAAGACCAAATATTATGGCTGGCGGTAATCTTAAAATATCTACCGGTCACAGCAAAAGCAAATTCGGTATTCCGCTGGAGAATATTGACAGCGTTCTGCAAATTGTAAAAGACACTAATCTGAGAATAAGAACGCTTCACATTCATACCGGAAGTGAAATAAAAGATGTAGAAGTTTTTGCAAAAGGAATTGAAGTGTTGTTTGATATTGCAAAATTCTTCCCTCACCTGGAAGTGATTGATCTTGGAGGCGGTTTTAAAGTGCCTTACAAGCCAGGCGAAAAAGGTACCGACATCCAGGCGCTGGGTAAAAAAGTCGCTGAAGAGTTTAATCTTTTTGAGAAGCTTTACGGCAAAAAGGTCGAGGTCTGGTTTGAACCGGGGAAATTCATAGTAAGTGAGGCGGGTTATCTTATAACCCAGGTAAACGTGTTGAAGCAATCTGGCGAAACGTTGTTTGCCGGTGTTAATTCAGGACTGAACCATTTGATACGCCCGATGTTTTATGGTTCACATCACGAGATCAAAAATATTTCAAATGCAAGCGGTCCGGAAAAGGAATATACCGTTGTTGGCAATATATGTGAGACAGATACTTTTGCAGAAGATAGAATGCTGAACGAAGTAAGTGAAGGTGATTATCTGGCTTTTTATAATGCAGGCGCTTATGGCATAGAAATGGCCTCGCACTATAATTCCCGTTTCAAGCCACAGGAAATACTTGTGATAGATGGCGAAGCAAAGCTGATAAGGAAGAAAGACGTGTTGGAAGATTTGTTGATGAACCAGGTGGAGGTGTTGTAGGGTGAATGGTCAATGGTGAATAGTGAAATGTGCGTCACCTTGATCACTCCGACAGGCTCCTTGCTTTTTAAAAGAATGTTTTTCGTGAATAGTCAAGAGTAGATAGTGAAATGTGCATCATCCCGGTTACTCCGGTAGGTATCTTGTTTTAGGATTATGTTTTATGAGAATAGTCAACAGTGAGTAATAAAATATAAAAGATGCTGACAAGTTAAGCAAGCTTGATTTTTATTTTAAGGACTGCATTTTTGACCATTGACCATTCACTATTGACTATACGACATTTTAAATGTTAGCATTAACTTATGATCGAGATTCGTAACATAAAGAAATCTTTTGGCGACAAAACCATTTTGTACGACATCAGCGCTACCATGCAGGCCGGTAAATGCAACCTCATTATCGGTGCCAGCGGTAGCGGGAAAACGGTGCTTACAAAATGTATGGTTGGCCTGTTTACGCCTGATTCCGGTGATATTTTATATAATGGCGAAAGCATGCTGCAGATGCCGGAAGAGGAGCGGAAGCAACTGCGTCAGAAGATCGGCATGCTGTTCCAGGGTTCTGCACTTTTTGACTCAATGACCGTTGAACAAAATGTGATGTTCCCGTTGGACATGTTTTCTGGTTTAAGCTATAGGGAGAAGAAGAAGAAGGTGAATGAAGTGCTCGACAGGGTTAACCTGAAAGAAGCAAATAAAAAATACCCGGCAGAAATATCCGGAGGCATGAAAAAGCGTGTAGGTATTGCCAGGGCAATTGTGTTGAATCCAAAATACCTTTTCTGCGACGAGCCCAACTCCGGTCTTGACCCTCAGACTTCGTTGCTGATAGATAAGTTGATCAAGGAAATCACGACCGAATACAAAATCACCACCATCGTAGTAACACACGACATGAACAGCGTAATGGAAATAGGCGATTATATCCTGTTCATGCACAAGGGCTACAAACAATGGGAGGGAAGCAATAAAGAGATCATTTACAGCAAAGATGAAAAACTAAATGAGTTCATTTTTGCATCAGAGTTTCTTCAGGATGCCAAACAGATGCGCATGCTTGAGGACAGTGAGAAGAAGAAATAGTTAGATTTTCGATTTGAAATCTAAGATTTGAAAATGGATCGAAGCGAGGGAAATATTCTGGAAAAGCAGGTTGATTTTTCTTAATGTGATCGGGGGCGGCCAAATAATCTCAAATTTTAAATTTCAAATTTCAAATTCCCAGATTTTCGAATGGGAAATTTCTCTTTTCCGGCCGTAAACCCTTACCTTTGCGGCCAAAATAGCAAGTTGGTGTTTGTGTTGTGTGTTAATAGCAGATAATCAACGCAGTAAATTCAAAACCTTTCAATAATATATGGCTAACAAAGGTAAGATCAAACAGATCATCGGTGCCGTGGTTGACGTTCACTTCCCTAACGATCAGCAACTGCCTGAAATTTATAATGCGCTGGAGCTTACAAAGGCGAATGGCGAAAAGCTGGTTCTTGAAGTTCAGCAGCATTTAGGTGAAGACAGTGTACGTACCATCGCGATGGATGGAACTGAAGGTCTTGTTCGCGGCCTGGAGGTTATTGATACCGGTAAGGCGATCACAATGCCTACTGGTGAAGCGATTAACGGGCGCCTTTTCAATGTAACCGGAGACCCTATTGATGGTTTACCTGCTGTAAGCAAAGCTGGTGGTCGTCCTATCCACGCTCTTCCTCCAAAATTTGAAGACCTGAGCACTGCTACCGAAGTATTGTTCACTGGTATTAAAGTTATTGACCTTATCGAGCCTTACGCAAAAGGTGGTAAGATCGGTTTGTTTGGTGGTGCGGGTGTAGGTAAAACCGTATTGATCCAGGAACTGATCAACAACATCGCTAAAGGATATGGTGGTTTGTCTGTATTCGCCGGTGTGGGTGAGCGTACACGTGAAGGTAATGACCTGTTGCGTGAAATGATCGAAGCCGGTATCATGAAATACGGTGATAAATTCAAACACAGCATGGAAGAAGGCGGATGGGATCTGAGCAGTGTGAATGTTGAAGAGTTGAAAGATTCTAAAGCAACTTTCGTATTCGGACAGATGAACGAACCTCCGGGAGCTCGTGCACGTGTGGCATTGAGTGGTCTTACCATCGCTGAATATTTCCGTGATGGCGACGGTACCGGAAAAGGTAAAGACATCCTGTTCTTCGTAGATAATATCTTCCGTTTCACCCAGGCTGGTTCTGAGGTATCTGCACTGTTAGGCCGTATGCCTTCTGCGGTAGGTTACCAACCAACACTTGCAACTGAAATGGGTATCATGCAGGAAAGGATCACTTCTACAAAGAATGGTTCTATCACGTCTGTACAGGCGGTTTACGTGCCAGCGGATGACTTGACTGACCCTGCTCCGGCTACAACCTTTGCCCACCTTGATGCCACTACGGTATTAAGCCGTAAGATTGCGGATTTGGGTATCTATCCTGCGGTTGACCCGTTGGATTCTACTTCCCGTATCCTTACTCCGGCTATTGTAGGTGAAAATCACTATAGAACTGCTGACCGCGTTAAATTGATCCTTCAGCGTTACAAAGAGTTGCAGGATATCATCGCGATCCTCGGTATGGATGAATTGAGCGAAGAAGATAAATTAACTGTGGCCCGCGCCCGTAAAGTACAGCGTTTCTTGTCTCAGCCTTTCCACGTTGCTGAACAGTTCACTGGTCTGAAAGGTGTATTTGTAAGCATTGAAGATACTATCCGTGGCTTTAACGCTATCATGGATGGTGAAGTAGATGAATATCCGGAAGCTGCATTCAACCTGGTTGGTACATTGGAAGATGCTATCGAAAAAGGTAAGAAACTGTTGGCTCAGGCACAGGGATAAAAAATTATAATTTGAGATTTGATATTTGGAATTTTATAAGGGCAGCATGCTCAGTGATTTCGAATTTCAAGTCTCAAATCTCAAATCTGAAATTCAAATAGATGACTCTAGAGATATTAACACCGGAAAAAAAATTGTTTAGCGGAGAAGTATATGGTGTACAGCTTCCGGGTATAGATGGCTTATTTGAAGTACTGGAGAAGCACGCATCACTCGTTAGTGCTTTGGGTAAAGGCACTTTGAAGGTGCTGAAAACCAAAAACGAATTCAGTGAATTCTACATTCAAAGTGGCTTTGTAGAAGTACTGCATAATAAAGCCAGCGTACTTGTAGAAGGAGCTGTTGCAAAAGATTAAGAACTTCCGGTTTAAATGTTATAAGAAGAGCGATCGTTTTAAAAAAGCGATCGCTCTTATTTTGCCCGCAACCCACCTTAAAATTTACGCGGCCATGGGTTTGTGTTGATAGTAGTTGTAATATTGCTGCTATTCCAATATTTTTTGAAAAATGAAAGATGTAACCTGAAGGTAGTTTTAAAAGCTGTGGCTAACGGCTTCTGAAAGCTAAACAACTTTAATATCATACTCTTACTACCATCATCCCCTTATGACATACATATCCCGGCTGCTTTTTCGCATTGTACCCTTGTTCTTTCTGTTATTATTTGCAGATATATCCATCGCGCAGAAGGCTGATTTTACCGCAGATAATTCTTCGGGCTGCTCACCACTCACTGTTAAGTTTACCAATAAGTCAACGGGCGTTTCTCCCTCCGCCACTTACAAATGGGATCTTGGTGTAAACGGTAATACATCGACACTCAAGGATGCAGGAGCTACTTATAAGACGGAACAGACTTATACTATAAAGCTTACGGTGACAGACAATGGTAAAAGTGATAGCAAAGAAATGACCATTACGGTGTATAAAAAGCCTGTGGTCAGCTTTAAGGCTGACGTTATAAAAGGATGCTCTCCATTAGTGGTAAATTTTACGAGTACTTCGTCGGCCGGCGATGGAACCATCAGCAATTATTTCTGGGATTTTGGCGATGGCGCAACTGACAAAGGTGACAGCTATTCTCAAATACAACATACTTATTCCGTAGCTCAGACGGCATTGCCTGCATTAACGGTAGTAAATAGCAATGGTTGTATCGCATCCAGTGATCCTTCATCCGTAAAAATCAACGTATTGCCGGCCATTATCGCATCATTTACGCCGGTAACGACTACGTTATGTAAAGAGTCTGATGCACTCGCTGTTAGCAACACCAGCACGGGGCCAGGCACGTTATCTTACGAATGGGATTTTGGCGACAGTAAAACGGATGTGGCAAAAACTCCATCTCACGTATTCGGAAAAAAAGGAGTTTATAATATAAGCCTGAAAGTAAAGAGCAGTGAAGGATGCACACCCGCGGTAGCAGCACCGGTAACAATTAATGTGGCCAATTTTACGACTGATTTTGAAGTGCCGGCACAATTGTGCACAAATAACAATCTTTCATTTAATGACTTAAGTATGCCTTCTGAAAATAATACCCAGTGGCTGCTGGACGGAAGCCAGGCCGGATTTTACAGTCCGTTTACTGCAACATTTTCAACAGGAGGGACACATACATTAAGCCTTTCTAAAAAATACGGCACCTGTACCGATACTAAAACCAAAAGCTTTGTAGTAAAAGAAGGTCCTGTGCCGACCCCTTTTACGCTGGATAATAACAAGATTTGCGAAGTTCCTGTTACACTTAATTTCAAGGACAATACAAAAGGCGCAGTAAAATGGGAATGGGATTTTGATAACTATTATTACGGCTTTAATCCGACTGCTTTCACCCAATCATCCTCATTCACATTTTCAAGCGAAAAAACATACAATGTAGCTTTGAAGATTACCAATGCAGACGGCTGCAGCAATACTGTTTATCAGAGTATCGTAGTAACCAAACCGCAGGTTTCGATTTCTCCGAGTATCTATCCGGCTAACACCTGTGAAAAAACGGATGTCCAGTTTTATAGTCAAACGAATACCCCTGTCAAAGAATATTTGTGGGATTTTGGTGATGGCGAAAAATCCGTCGCGGCAACACCGTCACACAGCTTTGCAAAAGCCGGAAGCTATACGGTAACACTAAGTTATGTCACAGAGAATGGATGTACAGGTTCTGCATCTTATCCCGTTACTGTGTATGCGAAACCCGTATTTGATTTCTCAGTTTTGTCTCAAACGGTGTGCGGAAGCGAACCCATCCTGTTTAATATAACAGGAATTGACATGTCTACTGTTTCTTATATCACAGCGGATTATGGAAACGGCTATGGAGAAGTTAATGTGAATAACTCAACCCCTGGTGTCCAATATTCCGATGCCGGAACGCATACGGTAACATTAACGCTGGTAAATCCTGGTTGTAGAAGCTCTCTCACAAAGCCAGGTTACATAAAAGTATTACCGCCCTTTCCTCGCGTAGAACAAGCTATTAATACATGTGATGGAGACCGGAGCACGGTAACCTTTACGGAGTCTTCAGTGGGTGCTTTGTCATGGAGCTGGGACTTCGGTGATGGTACTGCACCATACTCTTATACTTCAAAACAAGCCGAAATAAAGCATGCTTACGCTAAATCAGGTACGTACAAGGCCGCACTAACTACTACGAATGGCACTTGTACAATGACTGATACGACGATTGTTTATGTATTAAAAAAACAAAAACCAACATTGACGCTTGACCGGTCTTCTTTTTGTGCCAACGATACTGTTTCTATAAATGTTGATGGATTGGAAGATAACCCTCATGCAGTTAACGCTAATAACTATAACGAATACGCTTTTCAAAAAATTGAATACAGCGATGGTACAATGTTCTCCGGAGCTGTTAGTTACAAGGATTATTATTCTTATTTCCCGATCCGTTTGCTGGCGTCAAGGTTTGATTCGGACAAATCCGGATTCAGGGTCATTACTTCATCTTATTACTTTGGATGTGAGGACACAACGGATTTCGCCGCCGTAAAAATCAGTGGTCCTACTGCCGGCTTCAGTGTTGCACAAAATAACGTTTGTTTTAAGAACGAAGTGCAGTTTAATGATCTGTCGAAAATTAAGAACAACATTACCATCAGTAAATGGGAGTGGACCTTCGGAGACGGTGAGCAGATCACAACATTCAAAGCTGGCGCGGTTAAGCATAAGTATAATAATCCCGGGTATTATTCACCTTATCTTAAAATAACGGATAAGAATGGTTGCACGAGTGAAGGATATTTAAATGAGTCTGTAAATGTGGTTGGTCCCAAAGCCAATTTTAGCATTTCTCAAAATCCTGTTTCTCCGGACACGTACGTCTACTTTAATAATTATAGTTTGGGGGATTATTACAATGCGAATTATACATGGCACTACGGAGACGGAACTTCTTCAAATGATTATAACGGTTATCATACTTATAGCAAGCCGGGAGCAGACACTGTTGTGTTAATTGCATCCAACGCGCTATACAATTGCGCGGACACCGCAAAATCGGTTGTCTTTGTAAAGAACATAAATCTTTCTTTTACCTACACTACCACCAATATCAACAATAGCGGTTGTCCACCTGTGTTGGCAAGCTTTTCCAATACTTCGGCAAACACACCTAAAGTGTCATGGGATTTTGGAGATGGCAGTACGGCCGATAACCTGAATTTTGCGAGCCACACATACCAGAAACCGGGCAAGTATAAGGTAACCATTTATGGATATTATGATTATGGGCTTGTTGATTCAAGCTTTGATTATATTACCATTAACGGTCCTTATGCTACGTTATCCGCTGATAAATTATATGGTTGTCGTGCAGAAGAAATAACACTAAGTGCGCAAGCGGAAAATACTACGCAGTTTACCTGGGATTTTGGTGACGGCACATTGCAGGATGCTCAGGAAACTTCTGCAAAACACAAGTATTTGTCACCGGGAGTGTACACACCAGCATTGATTGTAAAAAATAATGAAGGTTGTTCATTTTCTTATTTCCTGGATCAGAAGATAGTGATCGATACCTTGCATATTGCTATTGAAACAAAGCCTCCTGTTATTTGTGTGAATGGCATTGCCTCCTTCCAGCCTGAAATATATAGTATTGCTAAAAATGAAATGCAACAGGAATTGCAATACAGTTGGCAGTTTGGAACACAATCGGCTGCTGATAATTCAACGCTTGAATCGCCTTACTTTCAGTATAACGATGTTGGTGACTATATTGTAACTGTAAAAGCAGTTTCTCCTTTTGGATGTGAGGCTGAGAATACCAAAATTGTTTCCGTTAAATCCCGTGTGCACGGTACAATAGCCGGTCCGTCAGATTTGTGTAAAGGAGAATATGGAACATTTACTTCGGATATTCCTGGTATGGACAAAGTAACCTGGGAATGGGATTTTGATAACAGTTCTCATTCAGCTTTGCAAAACCCGGATAAGCAATTATTTAATGAACCTCGTGCATATAATGTTTTGCTTGTGGTAAATAATGAAGGTTGCCTGGATACCACGTCCGCATTATTAGATGTGCATGCAAATCCTGTGGTGAATCTTCTGCCGGCTCAGCCTGCTATTTGTTTAGGAGGAAGCATTCAGCTAAATGCGCATGATGGAATAATCTATAACTGGCATGCTGCGGCGGGATTGACAGATGTTTTAAACGCATCGCCGGTTGTTACTCCAACAACAAATACACAATACACGGTTGATGTTACAAATAATTTTGGATGTACCTCCACTGATTCCATCACGGTGAAAGTAGTTCAGCCGTTTAAGATAACTACAATGCCTGAAGTACATGTATGCAACGGAGATAGTATTCAACTACATGTTACAGGTGCCAACAATTATACCTGGACTGGAACAGGACTTAGTTCTTTTACAAGTGCAGATCCGATCGTAAAAACAGATCAATCAGGCGTCTATACTGTAACTGGTCACGATGAAATGAATTGCCTTGAAGATAAGGCGGATGTTCAGCTTAAAGTAGAACCGCTGCCAACGGTAACAACTATTCCTGATTTATCACTCGTTGCGGGTTCATCTGTTGTGTTGCAGACAAGTACAAGCAATGATGTAGTTAAATGGCAATGGCAGCCTTCGCAATATCTTTCTTGCAATAATTGTTCTGCGCCAGCAGCATCACCCAATCTTGCGAGTTCCTATGTAGTTACTGTATCCACACAATACGGCTGTTCTGCGAAAGATACGGTAAACATCAAAGTTATTTGTAACGAAGGGCTGGTGCTTTTTCCTACCAGCTTTACACCTAATAACGACAATCTTAACGATCGCTTTAATGTGCGCGGTAAGGGCATTAAGCTTATTAAGCACCTGGTGATTTACGAGCGCTGGGGCACTGTGGTGTTTGAAAGGAACAACTTTACCCTGGATGATAAATTTGGCGGTTGGGATGGAACACGTAATAATCTGCCATTACCTACAGGTACTTATGTGTATGCTGCTGAAATTGTATGCGCTACGGGGGAAATTTTTACTTATAGGGGAACGGTGGTGTTGATAAGATAGGATGTGATAGTCGAGAGCGAAAAGTAAAAATGCAAAAATAAAAAATCAAAACCCGGAGAATTCTAACGTGACTTTTAACGGAAATGATTCTATTTAAATTGTTTATAGCCGGCACTTTTGCCTGAGTTTAACAACTCTTATAAAGTATTTATAAAACTGATTGCTACAACAAACGCGCAGGCATATTTTTCGTTCTTATGCATGTTGATTCTCGTTAACGCGAAATATTAAGAACATGAGAAAAATAATGTCACTGTTCTCTGCTGTAGTTCTCGCAGCTCTGTTTATTACCGGTTGCACCAAAGAGCCATTAAACAATCTTACAAATGAGGAGTCGCGGATTTATATAACCAATCGTGACTCCGCCGTAAACTTTAACAGCTATACTACATTCAGTATCTCAGATTCTGTCGGAGTTATCGATAACGGCGATGCTTATAAAAGTCTCAACGCTGTTGATCAGGCCTATCTTAATGCCGTGACGAAATACATGAAGCAGGCAGGCTATACATTGGTAGAGAAAGGTCAGAAGCCCGACCTGGGCATTAACGTCTCAAGAATTTATCAAACCAGCACGGGAGTTATGAGCTACCCCGATTACTGGAGTTATTATGGCGGATACTGGGACCCTTATTATTGGGGATACGGCGGCTTTGGTTATGGTATGCCGTTCTATGCATATTCCGTTTATTCCATTACTGAAGGTGCTTTGTCCATCGATCTGCTTGACCTGAAAAATGTAGCGACCAACAAAGATAAAATTCAACTGATCTGGAATGGGTTAATAAGAGGCTCCGGGATTTTTAATGAAGCCACTGCCGATAGCCAGGTGAAAGCATTATTTGACCAGTCAGCTTATTTACATAAATAGTCAAAATCTGTATCATGAAAAGTGTGTTGAAAACATCAATTATATATTTGCCGCTACTGTTTATTTTTTCTTTTGCCCGTGCACAACAGGGAGAGGTTAAACTGGAGCTGAATTATAATTACAGCCTTCCGCTTGGAGGCTTTAAAAATAATGTTATCAGCAACGGCTCTGCACGTGGTTTTGCAGGTGGACTCAAGTACGTACTGAATGATAAGATTGATTTAGGTATTTATACAGGATTCCAGGACTATTATCAGAAATACCCGCGCACAGTATATCATAGCGATGGTCAGGATATATCAGCGGTCCTGAGTAATTCTATACAAACTGTGCCATTACTTGGTAAGGTGATGTTTAATCCAATGGGAGATAAGAAGGCGATGATACAACCTTATGTGTCTTTTGCAGCTGGTATCAATATGATCTTCTTTAGTCAGTATCTTGGCGAATTCGGCAGCGCACAAAACTCGGTTAGTTTTATGGCGCAGGCCGGAGCCGGTGTTCAAATTCCCTTTAGCAAGTGGAGCCGGTCAGGGTTTCAGTTGGGCGTTAATTACAACTATGTGCCGTATTCAAAGAATGGGTACGATAACCTGAATTCATTGGGCATTCATGCGGGCGTGCATTTTCCGATGCGATGATTTTTCAATTGACAATTCAATGTCGCTGAGTTAAGAGTTTGTAGTATTTAACACGCATAAAGTATCACGATCAGATCAATATTCAAGAGACCTCTCCTGTCGTCGAGGTGACGATGCGGTTCAAGACTGGAACATTATCATGTACTTGTTACCAGTGCTGTTGTGATTACTTTTTCTGATAAGCCCGGATCGTCATGTCGACGATAGGAGACATCTCCCAAAGTTGACGATGCCGGCTTAACTAAACGACATTGAATTGACAATGGAAAAGGGATAATTGAAAATGGATTGAGTCAAATTGATAATTGAAAAGGGAGAATTGAAAATGTTTTGATTTGTGAGATAATTATTTAAAGCTGGTATAGAAGAGATTCGTACCCGGAAAGCTTTCATAAAATCCCGAAGGGATGAAATTATTATAGAAAAAAAATTGTCCAGTCTATAAAACCGCGAAGGGGTGACATTTTCGGATGTCACCCCTTCGGGTTTTATAATTCCATCATTTGAATGCTATAATAATTCCATCTCTTCGGGATTTCACCTGATAAAATGTTTGTGGCGCCTGGTTAGTTTGATTGGAACAGCGAATTGGAAATACGGAATGGAAGAAGTATAGTTTACTGTGGGCTAAAAGCAGAAGGGCCATTCCGATGGCCCTTTTGCAACTAAAATGTATTTGCAATAATTTAATTATGCGAATTACAACAGCAACGCTGCAATCAGGTAATCCGCAAACAAGATCAAAATACAGCTCACAACCACTGCGGTTGTACTTGACCGTCCAATCTCTAACGAACCTCCTTTTACATGGAAGCCGTAATAAGCAGAAATACTACTGATGATAAAAGCAAATGCGTATGCCTTATACAGACCTACTGTGATGTTATATGTATTCAGGTTTTGGCGAAGGCCCATATCATATATATCATTAGCGAGAATACCTGTCATTGATCCTGCAACACGACCGCCCCAAATGGAGAGTACTGCGGAGATAATAATAAGGGCTGGAATCACCAGTAGTGAACCCAGTATTTTGGGCGCGATTAAGTAGCTACGGGAATTAATGCCCATTATTTCCAACGCATCAATCTGTTCACTGATACGCATATTACCCAGCTCACTGGCTATTTTACTGCCAATTACACCGGCAAGTACAATGCTCACAACCGTGGGGGACAACTCAAGAATAACGCTGTCTCTTACGATTTGTGCAATGGTCGCTTTGGGTACTAACGGGCTTACCAGCTGATAAGCTGTTTGTACTGTGGTTACCGCACCAAGGAACAAAGAAATGATCACAACAATTGGTAACGCGCCTACACCAATTTCTGAGCATTGATGCATGAACTCTTTCCAATACATTTTGCTATTCTCCGGCCTCGTAAACATGCTTCTCAGCATTAAAAGATATCTCCCTAAATGGCTCAGAAATCTTCCAATCATATCGGCTTGTTATTTTTTGTTTTTCTTTAAACGTTTCCACCAGGGTGTATCCTGAATGGCTTTTTTGGTGTCAATATTACACCTCATCTGCGCATCCGTAACAGCAATAATAGCCATATTTACGATACTCCGCACTGAACTGCCTAACTGTAATATGTGTACCGGCTTCTTCAAACCAAGCAATACCGGCCCGATGGCATCTGCACCTCCAACGTCTTCCAATAAATTGTACGCAACGTTTCCGGCTGCAAGATTAGGAAAGATTAATGTATTTACATCTTCATTCACCAGGCTGCTGAATGGATAATTATCTTTCATTACCTTATGATCGAATGCGAGCCATGCCTGCATTTCTCCGTCAACGATCAGCGATGGATCACGTTCCTTAACAATACGCGTTGCTTCTGCTACCAGTTTTGCTTCAGGAGAATCACTGCTGCCGAAGTTACTATAACTGAGCATGGCAATACGGGGAACGAGATTAAAGTTTCTGACTTCCTGCGCCGTCATCAATGTAATTTCAGCCAGCTCTTCTGCAGTAGGATTGAAATTAACCGTTGTATCGGCTAAGAAAAGAGGCCCTTTTTTTGTCAGCATCAAATACATGCCCGCTATCTTTTTTACGCCGTCTGCTGTACCAATACATTGCAATGCAGGTCTTATCGTTTCCGCATAGTTCTTGGTAAGACCAGAGATCATTGCGTCCGCCTCACCAGTTTCAACCATCATACAACCAAAATGGTTGCGCTCACGCATACGCTTCTTGCTTTCGTAATAATTGAGGCCCTTGCGCTGGCGCTTTTTGAAGAACAGTTCGCTAAAGTGTGCGAGTTTGTGTTCCATTTCTTCGCTCTGCGGATCTATGATAGGGAAGTCAGAAAGATCTATATGGTTTTCAACTGCAATTTGGCGGATCTTGTCTGCCTTACCCAATAAGATAGGATAGCCAATACCGTCTTCATATATGATACTTGCTGCCTTTAAGATCTTCAGGTTATCAGCTTCTGCAAACACCACTCGTTTCGGATCTTTTTTGGCCTTATTGCCAAGCACGCGCATGATCTGGTTATCCAGGCCAAGACGCTTGTTCAGTTCAAGTTTATAAGTATCCCAGTCTTCAATCAGTTTTTGCGCTACACCTGTTTCTATGGCAGCTTTTGCCACAGCGGGAGCCACCGTTTCAAGTAATCGCGGATCAAGAGGCTTCGGAATAATATATTCCGGACCGAACACCATGTTCCTTTGATTGTAAGCCATGTTCACAATATCCGGCACCGGTTTTTTTGCCAGTTCTGCCAGGGCATGAACTGCAGCGAGTTTCATCTGTTCATTGATTCGTCTTGCTCTTACATCCAAGGCTCCGCGGAATATATAAGGAAATCCCAGTACGTTATTTACCTGGTTAGGATAATCTGAACGTCCTGTAGCCATAATGATATCACTGCGTGAAGCAACCGCGTCCTCATAACTTATCTCAGGATCGGGGTTGGCCATGGCGAAAACGATCGGATTTTTGGCCATGCCTTTAATCATATCCTGACTCACCACGTTGCCAACACTCAAACCCAGGAATACATCGGCTCCTTTCATTGCGTCAGCAAGTGTAAGATTACTATCATTCACTGCGAACTTTTGCTTTGTTTCATCAAGATCGGTCCTTCCTTTGTGCAGTACACCATCTTTGTCAAACAATGTAAAATTCTCGTAACGTGCGCCCAATGCCACATATAACTGTGCGCAGGCCATGGCTGCGGCACCTGCGCCGTTTACAACCAGTTTTACCTTATCTATCTTCTTTTTTTGAAGTTCAAGTGCATTTAATAATGCTGAGCCGCTGATGATCGCAGTACCATGCTGATCATCGTGCATAACAGGTATATTCAGCTGTTCACGTAAAGTTTGTTCTATATAAAAACACTCTGGAGCTTTAATGTCTTCAAGATTAATGCCTCCGAATGTTGGTTCAAGCGCTTTGATGATCTCCACCATTTTCTTAGGATCTTTTTCATTGATCTCTATGTCGAAAACATCAATATCTGCGAATATTTTAAACAGTACGCCCTTTCCTTCCATCACAGGTTTGCTGGCCTCGGCTCCAATATCTCCCAGCCCCAGCACGGCGGTGCCATTACTGATTACTGCAACAAGATTGCCTTTGGCTGTGTATTTATATACGTCTTCGGTATTTTGGTGAATTTCTTTACAGGGTTCCGCAACTCCCGGGCTATACGCTAACGAGAGGTCCCTTTGTGTTTTTGCTTCTTTGGTAGGTATTACTTCTATTTTGCCGGGCTTACCGGATGCATGATATTCAAGTGCTTCTGCTTTAATAAGCTTCTTAACCATACAGGATTTTTATATTAAAAAGAGGAAGTCCTGCGCTCACTTTGCCCGCTCCTAATGGTCGCCAATAAGTGTTTTTCACATTCTTCCGGGGGTGCAAAGTACAACTTAATCAACAAAGAAAACTAACAGATGTTCGAAGCGGCTGTTCCCGGTAGTTATTGGTCTATACAACCTGTTTCAGTTTCATAAATACGTCAGTTCCTTCACCTTCGGTACTTTCAATCCATAACGGTGTTTCCATATAATCCATCATTTCTTTTGTGATCAGCAGCCCGAGGCCGGCGCCCTTTTCTTTTTGTGTGCCGCGGGTAGATTTTATCTGTCCGGTAAATATTGTAGCTAACCGCTGCTCAGAGATGCCGGCACCGCTGTCCTGCACCTTAAGTGTGACATAACCTTCGCAGTTATTTGTAGTAAAAAGCCTTATCTCCTGGTTTTCGAAGGAAAATTTAATAGCGTTGCTGATCGTATTACGCAATGCCAGGCGAAGAATGTTTTCATCTGCATAGATAAATGTGTCAGCCGGAATAAGGTTGGATACGGTAAGATTCTTTTTGGATGCCAGCGTGTTAAATAGTGCAATATTTTCATTTACAATCTGCTGCAGGTCAATTTTTTTGCGGTAAAGAACGATACCTTCCATCTGGCTCTTGGCCCAGTTGAGCATATTTTGCAATAGCTCGTTATTGTATGTCAGATCATTTTCCAAATGGTTGGTCATTAACTTAAAATCGCTTTCCGAAACATCACTGGTTTTCAGGGTTTTGATTAAATGCAACGTATTGGCGAGGGGATCGCGGAGATCGTGAGCAAGGATAGAGAAAAGCTGGTTTTTAATATGGTTGGATTCGGCCAGTTGCTTATTGATTTCTTCCTTGTGGATGGTATTTATTTCCAGCCGCCTCAACAGCTTTTTCTTTTGCAGGTATAACAGGTACATCAAACCCAGTGCGAAAAATAAAAGCACGCCGGTTACAATAAAAATTACAAGTGCATTTTTATTGCGGTTATTCTGCGCCTGTAAAAGTGCGTTCTCTTTTTCTTTTTTGTCAACCTCGTATTCTATCAGCAACTGCCTGGCATACCGGTCTCTTTTATTGCGGTTTACTTTTTCTGCCAGTTGGCTGTATTCAGAAAGATAGCTGAATGCCTGCTGCGGAACATTCGTTACGGAATCCACGCGGGCAAGCTGTAACAATGCTTCCAGTTGCTTTTCGTCTTCGTGATGTTGTTTGAACCATCCATTCGCTTCGATAAGCAATTTTTTAGCATTCACATAATCTTCTGTCTGGAAGTAAACATTCGCAAGGCCGAGGTAAGAATTGTATTTGCTGGCCTCCATTTGATTGGCTGTGTAAATATCAAGCGCTTGTGTATAATACGATTTGGCTGCAGCTGTTTGTTTTTGAAGGGCAAAGATTGATGCATATGCTTCGTAAGCTTCAGCTATTTGCAGTGGCTCATCAAGCTGCTTGAAAATAAACACCGCCGAGTCAAGCAACATAATTCCTTCGGTAAACCTGTTTGAGACAGTGCACAACCGTGCAAGGTCCAGATAACAGGTAGCGACGCGGTCTTCATTTTTTGTTTCGCGGAATAAAGGAAGCGCCATCTTTATTTGCTTCTCCGCATCCTCATTATTGTGCATTGCGGAGTATACGGAGGACATGCCGTGATAGGCATACGCTTTTTGATCAGGCATTTGTGTGGCAGACGCTATTTCCATTGCCTTGCGGTTATAGTAAAACGCGCGATCCCAACTGGCACTTACCTCAAAAAGATAGGCTATGCCGACATATGCATTAAATAAACTTGTCTGATAACCGTGTTTGTTTGCAATCTCTATTGAGCGGAGATACATGTGTAATGCCGAGTCATAAGCATACTTCCATACATAATTACTCGCCTGTTGATTGTATGCGTCACACAGCAACTTTTTGTTGTGAAACGCATTGGCTATATCAATGGCTCTTAAAGCGTAAAAGCTTGCCGAATCCAGGTTATATGCCTGGTACAGGAACGAAGCATCTATAAGCATCCCCGCTTTAAGAGAATCATCAGTCGTGTGGTTGCTGATATTTTTCAGCGTCTCAATTATTTCATTCTTCTGCCCAAGCCCTCTGCCACAAATAAGTGAAAGCACCAGTAAAAAACATCCGGTTAAAGTTTTCATTACATGGTTGTTTGTTTCTTCTACAGGCATTTACATGCATGAGTACAGAATTTGGGCGGCACGTTATGATGTTACGTTAGCCGCAAGCATCGCCATAATACCAATTCCTGTTTCTATGGCTGCTTCATCAATATTGAATTTTGGTGTGTGCACGTTATGAACAATTCCTTTCTCTTCGTTTCTAACTCCCAGCCTGAAAAAGCAGCCTGGAATAGCTTGCGTATAGTATCCGAAGTCTTCTGCGCCCATGCGTAGTTCAGTTTCTGATACATGCTCTTTACCCATATAATCTTCAGCAATCCGCCACGCGCGTTCGGTAAGCTTGGGGTCATTATCAACAGTAGGATAACCCACATCAATATGCAAATCGACCTCCGCACCCATTGCTTCTACCAGTCCAATCGTTTGTTTGCGGATAAGTTCATGAGCCTTGAAGCGCCATGTTTCATCCATCGCGCGGAATGTGCCCATAAGTTTCACTTCACTGGGAATTACATTTGTGGTATAACCGCCCTGGAAGGAGCAAATGGATAAAACCGACGGCGAAGTAGGATTATTATTTCTGCTGATAATTTGTTGCAGGCTAACAATAAGATGTGATGCGATCAGAATGGTGTCTGCTGTAAGATGTGGTGCCGCAGCATGCCCCCCTTTGCTCTTAATAGTAATATAGATTTCATCTGCACTAGCCATAACACGGCCGGTTCTAAAACTAAGTTTTCCTACTTCGAGTCCCGGGTTTACATGTAGTGCAATGATGCCTTGAGGCGCTGGATCTTCCAGCACGCCTTCTTTTATTAGCAGGCTGGCACCTCCGGGATTCCTTTCCTCTCCCGGCTGAAAAATAAGTTTGATCGTGCCTTCCCATTCATTGCTCAGTTCTTTCAGAATTTTTGCTGCTCCCAACAGGCAGGTCGTATGTACATCATGACCACATGCATGCATAACGCCGGGATTGGTCGATACATATGGCACGTCATTTTCCTCCCTGATCGGAAGTGCATCCATATCTGCACGCAATGCAATAACACGCGATGAGGGATTTTTTCCTTCCAGAACAGCAACTACGCCCGTTTGAGCAAGAACTTTAAAGTCAATGCCCCATTCAGTAAGGTTCTTCTGAACAAATGCTGAAGTTTCAAATTCCTTGTAACTTAACTCGGGATGAGCATGCAGGTGGTGACGGATTTCTTTAAAAGCGGGAGCGTACTCTTGAGACAGCCTTTTAATCTTTTCTTTTAACATAAGCAACATGCAACTCACCTGTTGGTGGCAGGAAAGTTTATTCTATTGATGAAAGTTCTATAGCATCTTCAATAACGTAAATACCCTGCGGATATATCAGGCTTAATTCCTTCTTATATCGCTCGGCATCACTTCTTTCTGTAAAGTTTCCAAACCTTACTTTAAAATAAGGAGACTGGAAAAACATATAAGTTTTTTGATCAGGATATTGGCGCAGCAAATCAGCCTTCATTTTAAAAGCATCTTCCCTGCTTCGGGTATTTAACACCTGCAGGCGGTATCCTTTATACAACCCTGCGCTGGTCATTTTAGATGTAAATTTATTAATTGAGACCTGCCTTGCAGAAAGAATGTCAAGGCGGGGATCTTTCTTGATTACAATTGAATCAGCTGCGCTAACAGTAAAACATACAAACAACAGAAAACATATAAATACAGCAGATTTCATATATTAATTGCTTTTATGAGTGACATTAGCGGCGAACAAATTTACAATTCTAATCTTCAAAAAGTATTAACCAAAAGCCAAAAGGGAAACTAAAAATTCAGACCAGGATCGAAAGTCAAAATTCAAAAGTAAAATTCAAAAAACAGCGCGCACTAGAACATTTACCAATGGCCCGTCAGCGTAACGAAAAAAAACGAGAATAATTGCAGCTCGGTATTGAAGCAAATTTATTCCAATTGTCGATTTGAAGATTGTAGTGCTTTTGATAGCAGGTCCGGTTCTCCAGATTTTTTTACTTTCTACTTTTGAATTTTTATTTTTTAATACCCGCCCGCGCCCGCACTTTCTCCCTGGGCTATGGCCACGCTTGCACTACAGCCCAACCTTGTTGCTCCGGCGTCTATCAATTCTTTGGCAAAGGCATAATCCCGGATTCCGCCGGATGCTTTTATTTGTATATGTTCGGGCAGATGGGCGCGCATTAATTTTACAGCTTCCACCGTTGCTCCCTTTTCCGCATAGCCTGTAGATGTTTTTAAATAATCAATTCCTGCAGCTCCGTAGAGTTCGCAACATTTAATAATTTCCTCATCTGTTAACACGCCGCTTTCAATAATAATTTTCACCGTTTTCTGTTTGCTTTTGATAACGGGCATTATGTGGTTTATTTCGTTGGCGAGATAAGTCCAGTCATTGTTTTTAAGGGCTACAAGATTGATAACAATATCCAGCTCATCAGCACCATCCACCATTGCGAGCACTATTTCAGCAATTTTTGCCTCGACCGCCGAATAACCAAACGGGAATCCGATTACGGTCGCGACTTTAATATTGCTTCCCTCTAGAAAATTCCTCGCGGTTTTTATGAGTGGAGGAGGAATACAGACCGCACAAAATTTATATTGTAAAGCATCATTACACACCTTTTCAATATCTTTTATTAGAGTAGTTGGTTTTAATATGGTATGATCTATAAATTGTGCGATGTTCATAGTAAATTGTGTATCAGAATAATTAATATTGATCTACAAAAATCGGTTTTTTACCTTGTATGCAACAATAAGCCTTCGGTTTTTCGTTATTATAGCATAAATAAAATCAGAATATGAGAAACGCCTTTTTGCTAATCATCGTGGCAGTTTGTTTTTCATCGCTCTTTTCTTGTCAGAAGGAGCTGAATGACAGCGGAGGATCTGGTACTGATACAACCGGAAATGGCACCCCAAGCCAAAGCGACCTGCTCAAGGATTCTGTATATCTCTACACAAAGGAAGTTTACTTTTGGCACGAGGTAATTCCGTCATACGATGTGTTTAACCCGCGCGGTTATACCGGTGCGACGGATGAGGAAGCTGCTACAAACGAAATGGATGCTATCCGAGCGTACCAGCCACTTGACAGATATAGTTTTGTGACAACCAACGCGGAGTCTGAGGGGCTGCAAACCGGCACCAGCAATGATTTCGGTTTTCTTGTAAAAGCAGCATCTCTTGATAGGGCAGAGCCCGTTGATTCTGTATATTGGTTTGTAAATTATGTGTACGACAAATCCCCGGCCGGTATCGCAGGGGTTGAGCGCGGTTGGTATGTTAGTAAGATAAATAACACGCCGATAGCGTACGACAATGCCAGCATTGATATTTTAAACAATACCTTTTTTGGCACAGCTACCAGTGCTACGTTTGAATTCACAAAGCCAGATGGAACAACTACTACATCAACCCTTAACTATGCCAATTACACGGCAAATTCGGTGTTGTATGAAAACGTTTTATCTGATAACGCGCAGACGCATAAGATTGGATATCTTGTATTTAATCAGTTCTTCGGTCAAACGTCCCGCAACGAACTAGCTAACGCATTTAACGACTTCGCTGCTGCAGGAATTAACGACCTGATTGTTGATTTAAGATATAACCGCGGTGGCTCTACTGCAACACAAGATACTTTAGCCAACCTGATCGCTCCGGCTTCAGCCAATGGCAAGAAAATGTACACTTACATATATAACGATTCCTTACAGGCTGGAAAATATCCGTTGCTGTACAGGAAGGATCCTTATAATCAATATCCAACAGACATTTTTACCCAGGCCAATAATGTGGTGAATTTTGAAAAAGCAGGTGCTATAACCGGTTTAACGCGTGTATTTTTTATCGTTAGCGGCAGCTCGGCGTCTGCCAGCGAATTGCTCATCAATAACCTGCGCCCTTATATGGATGTGAAGCTTGTAGGCGACACAACATATGGCAAACCTGTTGGTTTTTTCCCGATAGATATATTTAATTATTCTATCTATCCCATTTCGTTCAAAACAGTTAATAGTCAGAATGTAGGCGATTATTATTCGGGATTTGTTCCTGACAAGCTCGTTGCGGACGGGGTTAATAAAAGCTGGGGAGATGTTACTGAGCCATGCCTGGGTACAGCGTTGTATTATATCAGTAATGGCACATTTGGCAGAAAAGGCGGACCGAATTTTTCGGATGAATCAAACAGAAGAGCACTTGCCAGGCAGAAACCTTATGACGTGGCTTACAAGCAGCTTACTGCCCGGAAATTTTCAGGATCGTTTGTAGAGAAAGGGAAAATGGCGAGGAGAAATTGAAAATTGAAAATTCCTGCCCGACTGAAGTCGTTCAGGCGGGGATAATTGAAAGCGGAAGCATTTAGCTCAACAATAAAAAGGCCGGAATTGAAAGTTCAATTCCGGCCTTCATTTTATAATCTATGGAATATTCTTATCGCGACCTTTTCAGTTTTAGGCTTTACGCTTTGGGCTTTAAGCTCTTCTTCAATTTTTCTTAATTCCGCAAGTCTTCTTACCGTGCATTGCTGCTTTATGAGTAGAATCTGAAACTTTAGCAGGTTTTTCCTTTAATTGCTGTGCCGCTTCTTTCTGCTGCAATTTCTTTTCACCCTTTTCATTGCCCTGATCGGCAATTTTTTTTGCGCCCGGTTCCTGGGCAAAAGTGCCAGCCGTTATCATGCAAAGGGCTGGAACAATCATATATTTTCTTAGCAAGGTCATCATTTTTAGTCAATTTAGACGATGCATACAAGTTAGCACTGTTTGGTAGAAACGCGTGTTAAAACTGCTTAAATTTCCTTATTTACGTACGAATTACCCACAAAACTTGTATAAAAAAAAGATTTTACTATTTTCACGCCGCCTTTATAAAGTGTTAGCATGACAATTGAAGGATGATAAATTAAAAGGGTAACCTCCATGAAAGCAATTATACCTGTGGCCGGGGCGGGCGCTAAACTTCGACCACATACATATACACAGCCAAAAGCACTTATTCCAATTGCAGGTAAAACAATATTAAGTTTTATTGTAGATCAGTTAAATGAGGCAGGGATCCAGGAATTTATTTTTATCGTTGGATACCTGGGCGAGAAGATACAGGAATATGTAAAGCAAACTTATCCACACCTTACCTGTCATTTTGTGTATCAGAATGAAAGGCAGGGAACGGGCCATGCAATTGAATTAACTAAAAGCCTTGTTGGTAACGATGAGGTTTTTGTCGTATTGGGTGATACCATTTGCGAGTATGATGTAAAGGAAGTAATCAACAGTCCTTTCAGCATGCTCGGAGTAAAGAAGGTTGATGATCCCCGGATTTTCGGTGTTGCGGAAATAAGCGACGAAGGATTTATTGAACATGTTGTAGAAAAACCAGCCATTCCTAAAAGCAATATGGCTTTGGTGGGACTTTATAAAATACGTGAGACCCATTTTTTGTTTGAATGCCTTCACCATTTATTTGCCCAGAACATCAAGAGTTACGGCGAATACAATCTTACAGATGCCCTGGATTGTATGATAAAGCGCGGCGCGAGTTTTAAAGCCTTTAAAGTAAAAAACTGGTTTGACTGCGGAAAGAAAGAGACATTGCTCGAAAGCAATGCAACACTCCTGAAGAAATTTGGTGGGCATATTCATGAGAGCCTGGAATCGGAAAACTCAATTCTTATTCCCCCGGTGAGCATAGGGCCCGGTTGTGTGCTTAAAAATGCGATTTTGGGACCGCATGTATCCGTAGGAGCCAACACCACCATCCAATACTCAATTGTGCGTGACAGTATTATCGGCTCTTACACCAACCTTTACGAAGTAGTTATTGATAATTCGCTTATAGGTAGTGATGCCAGCGTTAAGGGATTAAGCAGAAGCCTTAATATCGGAGATAATACTGAAATAGATTTTGGTTAACTGAGGTTTAAATAATTGAAAATGCTGGCGGACCGCCAGCATTTTTTTTAGGAATAAAGAAAAATTTGGGTTTTAAAAAATCGTTTTTTTATATTTACAACGTAAACGATTGCATTGAATTGCTTTCATTTGATTTTCCCTCTGTAAGCAAAGGAGCGACAGCTAAATAAGTAAACGTTTGCATAAGCCATTTTTATTTAACCCCGCGTTATGCCATGAAAAATAGTGTAGGTTTCATTTGTTTGGTTCTCTTATCCTTCCTGCTTATTTATTGGAGGGTAGATAACAACGCTAAAATATCTTCCGTTGCCAGGCCTTCAACGTTAACAACCAATGCATTTTACATTTCCAATAAGGCTCCGCTTCAATCGTCAAACTTCACAAAATTGCCCATCGGGGCAATAACGCCCGGAGGATGGGTTAAAAAATATCTTGAACTGCAGAGAGATGGTCTTACTGGACATCTGGGAGAAATCAGCGCCTGGCTGGATAAAAAAAACAATGCATGGTTCAGCGGTAACGGTACCGGCGATCATGGTTGGGAAGAAGTGCCTTACTGGCTAAAGGGCTATGGAGATTTAGGTTATGTACTTCATGATGATGCCATCATTAAAGAAACCAGATTATGGCTCGATAAAGCTTTTGAAAGCCAGCAACCCAACGGTTATTTCGGCCCTGCCATTGTAGAAAGTCAGCATCAGGATAATAAAGGCGCAACGCCCGACCTCTGGCCGAATATGATCATGTTATGGTGCATGCAATCTTATTACGAGTACACTCAGGATGCAAGAGTTATTCCCTTCATCACTAAATACTTCAAATGGCAATCAACTGTGCCAGATGAAAAGCTTTTAAAAATTTATTGGGAAAACAGCCGTGGAGGAGATAATCTTTATAGTATTTATTGGCTGTATAACCGCACCGGTGAATCCTGGCTTTTGGATCTTGCTGAAAAAATTCATCGCAATACTGCGAACTGGATGCAGAAAGATAATTTGCCTAACTGGCATAATGTGAACATTGCACAATGTTTCAGAGAGCCGGCAACTTATTACCTGCAATCGAAAAACCCTGATCACCTGGCAGCCACTTATAACGACTTTCATATTATCAGGAATTTGTACGGACAAGTGCCGGGCGGAATGTTCGGTGCTGATGAAAATGCACGCAAGGGATATGATGATCCGCGACAGGCTGTTGAAACCTGCGGTATGGTAGAACAAATGGCCAGCGATGAAATCTTGGCCGGTATTACAGGTGATGTTTTCTGGGCTGATAATTGTGAAGATGTTGCATTCAACACATACCCGGCGGCAGTTATGCCCGACTTTAAAGCGCTGCGGTATTTAACTGCTCCTAATATGGTGTTGAGTGATAGTAAGAATCATGCGCCAGGCATACAGAATGATGGTCCGTTCCTGATGATGAATCCTTTCAGCAGCAGATGCTGTCAACACAATCATGCACAGGGGTGGCCTTACTATGCAGAATATATGTGGATGGCTACACCGGATAATGGCCTGGTTGACATGCTGTATGGAACAAACGAAGTGACTGCAACTGTTGGTTCTGGTGAAAAAGTAACACTTAAACAGGAAACAAATTATCCGTTTGATGAGCACATTAAAATACAGGTGAATGTAGCCAAAGGAGCATCCTTCCCATTGTACCTGCGCATACCGGCATGGTGCAACAACGCAACACTATCAATTAATGGCAAAGTTGTGAAGTCAGAAAACAAACCCGGAGCATATACACGCATTGAAAGAACGTGGAATGATAAAGATGTTGTAGAGCTTGTGCTTCCCATGGAAGTTTCTGTTAAGAAATGGGAACGGAATAAAAACAGCGCGAGTGTAAATTATGGACCGCTTATATTCTCTCTTAAAATAAAAGAAGACTACAAACAAATGGATAGTAAAGCTTCTGCAATTGGCGATTCTAAATGGCAGGCTTCAGCGGATCCATCCAAATGGCCGTCATTCGAGATTTATCCGGCTTCAAACTGGAACTACGGACTTGTCTTGAATAACAGTAATCCTGCAACGCAGTTTAAAGTAGTTAAGAAGAGCTGGCCAGCAAATAATTTTCCATTTACATTAGAAAGTGTTCCATTGGAAATAAAAGCAAAAGGAAAGATAATTGAGGATTGGAAAATAGATCAATATGGTTTGTGCGGTGTGTTGCCACAAAGCCCGGTAAAAGTTAACAGTAAGGAAGATGATATTACGCTGGTGCCAATGGGTGCAGCAAGATTGAGAATAACAGCATTTCCCGTTGTGGAATAGCGGCAAATATTTTTACAGCAATTATGGTTTTAAGTTAGCATTAAAAAAGTAAAGGAAGCCTCCATTTAACTAATCATAGTATACAATGTGCTTCCTTTTTAAAAGAGAAAAAACTAAAACTTATGAGAATATCCGCACTGAATAAATCTAATTAAACCACTTAACAACAAACGGTTTATGATAGTGTTGGATATTCTTTTAAAAAAATGAACATGAAAAAGATTGTCTTTTTTTTATTACTGAGTGGATGCATCGCGTTAACAGGCTCTGCTCAGGATGAACGCGGAGTTTGGTCTGTGCAAAAAGCAAATGAGTGGTACAAACAATGGGGCTGGTTGCGCGGCTGTGATTTTATACCAAGCTCAGCTATCAATCAATTGGAGATGTGGCAGGCGCCGACATTTGATCCTGCAACAATTGACAAGGAGTTGGGATATGCTGAATCAATCGGCTTAAACTGTATGCGTGTGTTTTTGCATCACGTAGCATGGCAGGAAGATGCAACGGGATTTAAAAAACGCATCAATGAATATTTGAGCATTGCGGACAAGCATCATATTGTAACCATGTTTGTGTTTTTTGATGATTGCTGGAATGAAAGTTATAAAGCCGGTAAACAACCGGAGCCTAAGAAAGGTATTCATAACTCCGGCTGGCTTAGAGATCCGGGCAAGTTAATTTATGATGATCCTTCACTTGTAACCTTGCTGGAGAAATATGTAAAAGACATTATGACGACTTTTAAGAATGATAAAAGGATTTTGTTGTGGGATCTGTATAACGAGCCCGGCAATTCAGGCTATGGTAACAAAAGCCTGCCTTTGCTAAAAAGCGTGTTTTCCTGGGGCCGACAGGTAAATCCGTCTCAACCTTTATCTGCGGGCGTTTGGAGCAAGCCACTCACAGATTTGAACACATATCAGTTGGCAGCTTCAGACGTGATAACCTATCACAACTATGAAGATGAAAAAGGGCACCAGGCATGTATTGATACATTGAAACCTTACAATCGTCCGTTGATCTGCACAGAATATATGGCGCGTTTAAGGGGTAGTAAGTTCTTTAACATTATGCCGGTATTGAAGAAAGAAAACATTGCTGCTATCAACTGGGGACTGGTTGCCGGCAAAACCAATACAATGTATGCCTGGGATACACCAATTCCCAGTGGGGCAGAACCGCCGGTTTGGTTCCATGATATTTTCAGACCGGATGGAACACCGTTCGATTCTAAAGAGATTCAATTTATTAAATCCCTTACAGGGAA
Organism: Danxiaibacter flavus; assembly: GCF_041060425.1. Taxonomy (NCBI): domain Bacteria; kingdom Pseudomonadati; phylum Bacteroidota; class Chitinophagia; order Chitinophagales; family Chitinophagaceae; genus Danxiaibacter; species Danxiaibacter flavus. The sequence goes on along the minus strand of NZ_JAULBC010000002.1, from coordinate 1,172,234 downwards.
AAAATAGACAATATAACTTTTTGGCTACAATGGAGAGTAAGGAGACTTCCTATCTTTGAATGCTTTAAATACCCTGTAGCTGTCAACATGTGCGATATAACATATACACAACCTAAATAATTAAACGTGAGCAGTAACGCGACAGAAGAACTATCATTGGCCCGCACCACACAGAGAAAAATTCCTGTGTCACTCGAAACCTTTATTCAAAACGAGACAATTGTTGCCTGTTCTCCGGGACGCATCAATCTTATAGGTGAGCATACCGACTACAATAACGGATTTGTTTTACCGGCCGCAATCGATAAAGCTGCATATATAGCTTTAACTCCGCGTGCAGATGAAGAGATTCATTTGCATTCAATAGACCTGAATGATCATTTTATAACTGATATACATTCCGTTGCCAGGCAGACATCCAAATCCTGGCCCAACTACATCTTAGGGGTTGTTGAACAATTCAGAAAGAAAGGATTTGCATTAAAAGGTTTTGACGCCGCGCTAACTGCAGATGTTCCTATTGGGGCCGGCCTTTCATCTTCTGCTGCCGTAGAGTGCGCTACAGCTTTTGCATTAAATACATTTTTTCAGGCTGGTTTTGATAAGCAAACACTTGTAAAAATGGCTCAAAAAGCAGAACATGAATTTGCAGGTGTACAATGCGGGATCATGGATCAGTTTGCGAGCGTGTTCGGCAAACATAACCATGTTATAAGATTGGATTGCCGTTCACTGGAATACGTGTATGAACCTTTGCAAATGGATGGCTATAAAGTTGTTCTGCTGGATACAAATGTGCATCATTCCCTCGCTTCATCCGAATACAATGTTCGCAGGATGCAATGTGAGAAAGGCCTTTCATTTATACAACAAGATCATCCGGAAGTTAAAAGTCTTCGCGACGTTAACGTTGAAATGTTAGATAAATATGTAAAGCCAAATGATGATCTGATCTATAACCGTTGCAGATATGTTGTTGATGAGAATGCTCGTTTATTGGCTGCATGTAATGATCTTGAAAACAACGATATAGTTGCATTTGGCAAAAAAATGTTTGAAACACACGACGGTTTAAGTAAACTCTACGAGGTGAGCTGTAAAGAACTTGACTTTTTAGTAGATTATGTAAGAGATAATCCAGCCGTTGTTGGTGCAAGAATGATGGGTGGCGGCTTTGGCGGCTGCACAATTAACCTGGTAAAAGAAGATCGTATTGATGCATTGGTAGAAGATGTTGCAAAAGCATATAAACAGCATATGAACAAAGACCTGAAGGTATACATTGCGAAGATTGAAGATGGCAGCCAGGTGTTGAAGGGGTGAGGAGTGAGGTGTGAGGTATAAGGTTTTAGGTATCAGGTATCAGGTTTAAGGCGTGGACCAAAGTAAAAGTCAAAAGTGGCGGACCGATAAATGAGACCTGCTTTTCCGGCTATAGAAGTGAGAAACACTTTTTTGCATCTCAAAACAGCCGACAGCGCTTGTTGAGTAGTTGCTAGTGGATAATTAAAAAAGATATATGTGGCGGTATTTAAGTTGAGACAAATTTAAATGCCGCCATTTTTTATAAAGAGATAGTATAGAGGCTTAATGCCGCTCGTCTTATAGATACGTGTCATTAACTTTGATGATACTCACGTAAAACAACCAAACATGTATAAGCTCGCCATATTGTTTAGTTGCATTGCTATTTTTCAAACAGCAATAGCACAATCTACAAACACAATCCATAAAGCTGATGCTCCGCTTTACAGAGACCCGATCTATGACGGAGCTGCAGACCCGGTTATTGTCTGGAACCGGCAGGAGAAAAGCTGGTGGATGCTATACACTCAGCGAAGAGCAAATGTTGATGGACCAGATGTATCTTATTGCTATGGTTCGGACATCGGCATTGCTGCTTCATCAGATAATGGCAAAAGCTGGGTATACCGGGGCGCTTTAAAACTTGAATTTGAAAAGGGGAGGAACACCTTCTGGGCGCCGGATGTCGTTTACTTCAACAATACGTATCACATGTTTGTGGCGTACATACAAGGGGTACACAATCACTGGGGCGGCAGTGCACGCATGGCGCATTATACCAGCGCGAATTTGTGGGATTGGAAATTCGAAGGATTTGTCACACTTTCCTCAGAGAAAGTGATTGATGCATCGCTTTTTCAAATGCCAGACAAAACCTGGCGCATGTGGTATAAAGATGAAACAAAAGGTTCAGCAACAATGGTCGCGGAAAGTAAGGATCTGAAAAGCTGGAAAGTAATGGAGAAACCTGCCATCAGCGGAACTGCTCAGGAAGGACCCAAAATATTTTTTTATAAAGATTATTACTGGATGATCACGGATGAGTGGCATGGCATGCGCGTGTATCGATCAAAGGATGCAAGCAACTGGGAAAAACAAGGACTCATTCTGGATGGACCGTCTGCACGACCGGAAGACACACCCAGCGGTGCTCATGGTGATGTAGTTGTAGTTGGCGATAAGGCATATATCTACTATTTCACTCATCCTGGGAGAAAAAAACATTCCGAGGCGGAAATGAACAGCGAGGGCATATATCCATATTCCATCAGACGATCCTCCATACAGGTTGCTGAATTGGTTTTGAAAGAGGGAACACTTTCCTGCGACAGGAATAGTCCGTTTGACTACTTTATGCCTGAGATTAAGTGATGCAGGGTTTGTTCATAAATAGTATAAATCAATATTTTCCAATCAGATGAAAGTTTTGAATAATAAATGTATATTAGACATTTAATATTGCGTGCCAGAATTCCGCGCTTCACAAAAACTTTTTCAGCAAGTTCTGGTAGCAATTGCAACTCAAAACTTAATCGCATGAAAAAAGTAATTTTCCTGGTAGCCTTATTGGCAGTTGTCTCTGCTCAGTCCCAAACACTAAAGGCAAGAATAAAGATTGATACTGAGCGAAAAAACGGCAGTATAGACTCGCTGTTGTACGGCAACTTTACAGAACACCTTGGTCGTTGTATTTATGGTGGTATCTATGATCCGAAATCATCTATGGCAAATATGGATGGTTTCAGGAAAGATGTAATAGATGCCACTAAAAAGATGGGTGTGAGTATTGTCCGCTGGCCGGGTGGAAACTTTGTTTCAGGTTATCATTGGATGGATGGGATTGGGGCTAAAGAACAAAGACCCAAAAGAAAGGATCTTGCATGGGGCGATATAGAAACCAACCAGGTTGGTACAGATGAGTTCATGCAGTTTGCGAAAGCTGCTAATGTTGCTCCTTACGTATGTGTGAATATGGGAACAGGTACATTGGATGAAGCCCGTAACTGGGTGGAATATTGCAATGCTCCGACCGGGTTATATTATTCAGATCTGCGTGCTAAGAACGGACATCCAGAACCCTATAATGTGAAGTATTGGGGATTAGGTAATGAAGTGGATGGTGAGTGGCAAATGGGGCATATGAATGCAGAAGACTACAGCAAAAAGGCGCTGGAGGCAGCAAAGTTGATGAAATGGTCCGATAACAGTATTAAGCTGATAGCATCAGGTTCAAGCAACTACGGTTCTGATTGGATGAACTGGAACCGGACTGTATTGACAAGCCTGCGTGATCAGATTGATTACATATCACTGCATCATTATTCCGGTAACTACGATAAGGATCACTATAAGTTCATGGCCATTACATCAAGGGTAGATAATATCATTGATATTACAAAAGGCATGATAAAAGAAGTGAAAACAAGGTATCGTGTTCAGAGACCGATATACATAGCTTTTGATGAATACAATGTATGGTACCGGGCGCACGGCGAACAAAAACTGGAAGAACATTACAATATGCAGGATGCATTGGTTGTTGCCATGTACCTGAACTGTTTTATCCGTCATGCTGATATTGTAAAAATGGCCAATCTTGCACAGCTTGTAAACGTTATAGCGCCGATGATGATAACCAACGATAAATTGTGGATGCAAACCACTTACTATCCTTTGCAGTTGTTCTCAGAGAATTGTCATGGTGAATCATTGCAGCCGTTTGTTGAATGCGATACATATGATGCAGGTGACTTTAAGCAGGTTCCTTATCTTGATGTATCATCTGTGTACAATGAAAAAACAAAGGAGCTGTTGATAAACGTTGTGAACAGGCATAAGGATAAGGCAATTGAAACCAATATCGCCAATCAGTTTGGTCAACTTGGCACAAAGGCTGTAGTTTATGAAGTAAATTCGAGTGATATTAATGATGAAAACACGGTGAACGAGCAAAAGGTCAAAACAACAGAAAAGGAAATTAACATTAATGGAGCCGGCTTTGTGTACAATTTTCCGGCCCATTCGTTTACTATGCTTAAGATAAAAATGAAATAATACAAGTAAACTAAATATTCAAAAACCAAATTCGATACATAATGAAAGTTTTACCAGGTACATTGCTTTCAGCCAGTATTATAGTACTGGCAGCATGTAATAACAGCGGTAGTCAACAGAACCAGGAGCCGGCGAAGGATTCTGCAGTGGCAGCAAAGACAACAATACCAGATGCAAAGGATTTTCAAAAGACAATTGATGGCAAAGCCACAAACTTGTATAAGATCAGGAATAACGGTATTGAGATTGCCATAACCAACTATGGAGCAAGGATCGTGTCACTTGTTGTGCCCGACAAAAAAGGTAATCCTACTGATGTAGTTGTTGGACAGGAGAAACTTGAACAATACGAAAATGGAGGAGATACTTATTTCGGCGCAATTGTTGGCCGTTACGGAAACCGTATAGCCAAAGGTAAGTTTAAGCTTGACGGAAAAGAATATACGCTCGCAACAAACAATGGTGCAAATCATCTGCATGGCGGTAAAACAGGTTTTTCACGCAAGGTTTGGGATGCACAACAAGTGAATGATTCAACACTTGCACTTACCTATGTTTCCAGTGACGGGGAAGAAGGATATCCCGGCACACTTACTGCAAAAGTTACATACACCGCGACAGGGAATAAAAGTGTGAAGATTGATTACGAAATATCCACCGATAAAAAGACTGTGGTAAATCTTACCAACCACTCTTATTTTAACCTGAACGGACAGGGAAGCGGAACCATCAATAATCACACCTTGCAGTTAAATGCTGACAACTTTACACCGGTTGATTCTACGCTGATCCCTGTTGGTAAAATTGTTCCTGTTGCAAATACTCCTTTAGACTTCCGCAGGCCAACAACAATCGGTGCCAGGGTAAATGATACTTCAGATATACAGATCAAATACGGTAAGGGCTACGATCACAATTTTGTGCTGAATAAGAATGCAGGTGCGGGCTTAAACAAAGCTGCAGAAGTAATTGGCGACAACAGTGGCATACAGATGGACGTATTTACTTCTGAGCCGGGTGTGCAGTTTTACGGAGGAAACTTTATGCAGGGCACGAATTATATTAAAGGCCAGAAGAAAGATGATTTCAGAACTGCTTTTTGTTTAGAAACCCAACATTTTCCGGATTCTCCAAATCAACCATCATTTCCGACAACGACGTTGGAACCAGGTAAAAAATATACTTCAACTACCGAGTACGTATTTTCTGTCGCTAAGTAGTTTTTCTCAATCTTATAAACGGCGGGCGCATTTGTGTCCGCCTTTTTTTTTATTGCAAATAACCCGATAGTGACGGTAAATTAACATCACTGCAATTGCTTTCTCTTTTGATCATATCTTTCTATGATTAATGTTCATGTTCATATGAAAAAAGGCACTTTATTCCTCTTATGTATTTTTTTAGCCGGCTTACTCGCTGCTCAAAACATTTCATTCTACGTTGCAAAAAATGGAAACGATGCAAATAGCGGCAGCATCGGGAAACCTTTTGCATCGTTGCAAAAAGCTGTAGACGCGTCACGTGGAGTGGTAGGCAAGAAGAAGGTGAATATTTTCATAAGGACAGGTACTTATCACCTGGCCGAGACTATTGTGATTTCAAATGTTTCGTGTGACCTCACAATCAGCGCCTATCAACAGGAAAAGGTAATCTTAAGCGGAGCGAAACTTTTGACTGACTTGCGCTGGATTAAAGATGGCGAGGTATATAAAGCTGTCTTAAAAAATTTGCAGGCAGATCAACTGTTTATCAATAACGTGTTATATCACATGGCACGATATCCGGACTATGATTCTTCTGCAAGGGTTTTCAATGGAACAGCAGCGGATGCTGTATCTCCAGCAAAAGTAAAAAGCTGGAAAAATCCTGCCGGAGGTTATGTACATGCCTTGCATGAAGGCGAATGGGGCGGCTTTCATTACAAGGTTACCGATAAAAATTCCGATACAACACTGGTATTGACCGGAGGTTGGCAAAATAATCGTCCTTCCGCAATGAACAAAAAACACCGGTTTGTGGAAAATATTTTTGAAGAGTTAAATACACCGGGCGAATGGTTTTATAACGACGACACCCTTTATGTTATTCCTTTTCATCATACCGATCTTTCAAAAGCGGTTGTTGAAGGATCTCAGCTGAATAACCTGATTGAGATAAAAGGAGAAGTAAATGCTCCGCAAAAAAATGTGCATATTGAACATCTTGTTTTTACCGGTACAAACAGAACGTTCATGTTAACGAAGGAGCCGCTGTTGCGTAGCGACTGGACAATCTATCGTGGAGGCGCAATATTGTTAAGTGGAACAGAAAACTGCACTGTAACCAATAACATCTTTGAAAAGCTTGGCGGCAATGCTGTTTTTGTTAGCGGTTATAATAAACTAGCCCGCATTGAACACAATTATATACATCACATCGGTGCAAATGCTGTTGCGTTTGCGGGTAATGAGAATGCTGTCCGTTCTCCCAATAATCAGTATAGTCAATTTACACCATTTGCTGAAATGGATAAAACTCCCGGTCCAAAATCCAACGAATTTCCGCAGGAATGTTTTGTTACGGATAATCTGGTGCATGATATAGGTATGATAGAAAAGCAGGTGGCCGGCGTAGAAATAAGTATGTCACGAAAAATTACCGTAGATCATAACACCATTTACAATGCTCCCAGGTCAGGCATTAACATTGGTGACGGTTGTTGGGGAGGGCATTTGATAACCTCCAATGATGTGTTTAATACAGTGCTCGAAACAGGTGATCACGGAGCATTTAATTCATGGGGACGAGACCGCTACTGGAGTGCGGACAGGCATTATATGGATAGTCTTGTTGCAGTTCACCCGGAATTGATCCTGCTAGATGTAACAGAGCCGGTCACGCTGTTCAACAACCGTTTCAGGTGTGATCACGGGTGGGATATAGATCTGGATGATGGCAGCAGCAATTATCATATTTACAACAATATCTGTCTGAATGGAGGTTTAAAATTGAGAGAAGGTTTTTTCAGAACCGTTGAAAATAATATCATTCTGAACAATAGTTTTCACCCGCATGTATGGTTTGCAAACAGTCATGATATATTCAGGCACAATATAGTTTCAACTGCATATGCTCCCATTGGCATGAATAGCTGGGGCGATCAGGTTGACTATAATTTCTTCCTTACGGAAGGCGGATTGACGAAAGCCCGGCAGGACGGAACTGACAAAAACAGTATTTATGTCAGTCCGGAATTTTCAAATGCACCGAATGGAGATTATACCGTAAAATCAAATGAAGCATTGAATAGTGGATTCAAAAATGTCCCGATGAATTTTGGGGTAACAAGCGAATGGCTGAAACAAAAAGCAAAGCCGGCTCCATTACCTGTTTTGGTTGGTCGCGAAGAGAGAAATAAAAACTCCATCGTCAGTTGGCTGGGAGGGAAGATAAAGTCTGTAGAAGGTTTGGGAGAACGATCGGCGTTGGGATTGCCTGATGAAGATGGCGTGCAGGTTATTGAAACCGGCAATGGCGTTCTCGCAGCATCAGGGTTGCAAAAAAGTGATGTAATTCGACAGGCAGGCGATAAACCTGTCAAGAATGTGGCGGATCTCATGGATGCATATCAGCAAAATAACTGGACAGGAAAGTTACAGTTGAACATATGGCGCGATCAACAACTCATTCCTCTCACATTGTTGCTAAAATAGTGGTAGAACTGCTTTTCGATAAATTAATTTGTAAACTGTGAATTTCCCTATTAATTTACGACCAAACTAAAACTATCCGCATGTCAAAATTATCCAGAAGAAATTTTGTAAGCAAAAGCAGCCTCGTTGCAGCGGCTGCATTGGCAACTCCTGCAATGGCGCTCGCAGCGCAGGATGACAAGGATATATTCATCCACCACGTCTATTTTTGGTTGAAGAATCCTGAAAGTGCAGAAGACAAGAAAAAACTGATCGAAGGGTTACAAAAACTATCAACAGTAAAAACAATTCAGAAATTTTATATCGGAAAGCCGGCTGACACCAATCGCGATGTTATTGACAGATCTTATTCCATTTCATGGATGCTGATGTTTAAGAACAAGGCGGACCAGGACAGTTACCAGGTTGATCCTATTCATCTCAATTTTGTCAAAGAGTGTTCTTCTTTGTGGCAGAAAGTCATCGTATACGATTCTGTGAGTGCGGTTTAAGTAAAATCGCGACAAGAATAAATGAACATTTTTTAGTGGCAGCGGTTATTTATACAAGGAATAGTTTATTCCGCAAATAAATATAACCTGATGAAATTCTTTTGCCTTTGCCTGATTATAGCGCTCGCTACCAGTTGTGCTTCTTCTTCAAAAAATGTAAAGACCGAACGGCTTTCTGACGAAAACTTTTCAAAGTACAAAGCGTATGGATATCTGCCTACCACAGATACTGCATTCACGAAAATGCTGAGCCGGAAAAAGTTTACCAATGAGCTGGTGCCGGAAGTGGTAAAGCAATTGGACAAGCGAAAAATGGTATTGGATACGGCTCATCCGGATTGCTATTTTCAGTACACGTTAAAGCTTGGCAGAAAATACGAGGCAACTGATGAAAAGCTGGTTGTGTACAATCCGCAGGTATATGGCAGTCCTTATGATCTGGAGCAAAAAATATACGTCTTCAGCTCAAATAACAGACCGGCAGTGTATGGCGGAAAAATAAACATTGATACCCTGCGCCAGGGTTCACTTGTTATTGATATGATAGATGCAAAAGATAAGAAAGTTGTTTGGCGCTCTTCTGCTGCAGGTGAACTCGAAGAAGCGCAAACACCCACTTTGCAGGAAATGCTGCACAAGCTAATTCCAAAAATGTTTAAGGACTTTCCTAAGAAATAGTTCTTCAATTGAAAATTGATAGTTGAAAATTGACAATGTTGGACTTAGAAAAATAGGATCGTTATTTTCAATTATCAATTTTCAATTCAATGTCATGTGGTGTACACAATCAAAAATAAAATGACAGATAATCGTGGCAAAGGCTCCGTGCACCTCTGTTTCACCTCCGGCTGTTTCTCTGTGTAACAAAAAAATACGCAGGGCACGAAAAAATCTAACTGTAATTTTGTTTTTCGCAATAAAAAAATTGTCAATTATCCATTGTCAATTTTCAATTAATCAAATGCTAACTTAGCGTCTCATCCTAATTACTCCAACGTGAAAAGAATTTCGCTTTTGTTTGCCTGCATGCTTATGCTTGTCGCAAATCTTTGTACTGCACAGTCTGGTTCGGCAAAAAAACAAACTTTTACAAATCCGTTATTGCCATCCGGACCGGATCCCTGGTGTATCTATAAAGATGGATTTTATTATTATACCCATACTACCGGTCACAACATTACTATCTGGAAAACAAAAAGCATTGCGACGCTTTCTACTGCTGAAAATAAAGTAGTATGGACGCCGCCTGCTTCTGGTCCTTATTCCAAAGACATTTGGGCGCCTGAAATTCATTACCTGGAAGGAAAATGGTATGTGTACTTTGCTGCCGACAGCGGTAATAATACGCACCATCGTTTGTGGGTACTGGAATGCGCATCTCAGGATCCGCTCAGTGGTGAATGGAACATGAAAGGGCAACTTGCGACTCCGGACAATAAATGGGCCATCGATGGTTCTGTTTTTTCAATAAACAACAAGCATTATCTTATCTGGTCCGGCTGGGAAGGCGATACCAATGGCCGGCAGAACATATATATCGCAGCAATGAAAAATCCCTGGACGGTGGAAGGAAAAAGAACACTGCTGTCCAAGCCTGACTACGCCTGGGAACGTAACGGCGATCTCAATAATCCCAACGATGTGCCGCATATTGATGTGAATGAAGGTCCTGAGATTTTGCAGCACGGCAACAAGTTGTTCCTGATCTATTCTGCAAGCGCATGCTGGACTGATACTTACGCGCTCGGAATGTTGAGTACAACCATTGATAAGAATTTGCTCGATGCTTCTTCCTGGGTAAAAAGTCCGGAACCTGTTTTTAAGCAATCACTGGTTAACAAAGTGTATGCACCCGGGCACAACTGCTTTTTTGTTTCTCCAAATGGAAAAGAAAACTGGATCTTATACCACGCTAATAGTAAACCGGGACAAGGTTGCAGTGGTCTCCGATCTCCCCGTGCACAAAAGTTTACGTGGAAACAAGATGGAACGCCTGATTTCGGCGTTCCCTTACCCGAGGGGCAACCACTTGAAATTCCGGCTGAGTAAAAAGCAGATACGTTGACATAAATGCCAATACGTTATGTTGTATGTCAACAGTTGTTAGTAATAAAAAAGTATCAATCAATTTTAACGGGGTGAAACAATAATGACTATCTTTTCACGCTCAAAAATGAGAAACACCAAAAGATTGCCAAATGAACGTATTGCATTCTAAAGACTACCTGGTTTTTTTATGTTATTTTTTAATTGTTGCTCTGTATGGATGGTGGATCTATAAGAGAAAAAAACAAGCTCAGTTAAGTTCCAAAGATTATTTTCTGGCAGAAGGATCATTAACATGGTGGGCAATTGGCGCGTCATTAATCGCCTCTAATATTTCTGCTGAGCAATTTATAGGAATGAGCGGTTCGGGCTTCAAGATGGGGCTTGCAATTGCAACTTATGAATGGATGGCGGCTGCAACGTTGGTTATCGTAGCTATCTTCTTTATTCCTGTTTATTTAAAGAACAAGATCTATACCATGCCGCAGTTCCTGAATCAGCGCTACAACTCAACGGTAGCGATGATCATGGCTATATTCTGGCTACTGCTGTATGTGCTGGTAAATCTTACATCTATTCTTTACCTGGGTGCTTTGGCTGTACACAGTATTTCGGGCATCAACATTACTACGTGTATGTTTGCGCTGGCACTTTTTGCGGTTATCATCACATTGGGTGGTATGAAGGTAATTGGTTATACGGATGTAATCCAGGTGTTCTTCCTGATATTGGGCGGTCTTGCAACAACATATCTTGCCCTGAACCTTGTAGCTGATCATTTTGGTGCTAAAGGTGTGATGGGCGGCTTGCACCTGTTGCAGGGTAAAGCCGAAGATCATTTCCATATGATCTTCAAGAAAGATAATCCCAACTATATGGATCTTCCGGGTTTAACCGTGCTTATCGGTGGTATGTGGATCGTTAACCTGAACTATTGGGGATGTAATCAATATATTACGCAACGTGCATTAGGAGCCGATTTGAAGACTGCCCGCGGAGGCTTGCTTTTTGCGGCTTTCCTGAAAATGCTGATGCCACTGATTGTAGTTGTGCCCGGTATAGCTGCATATGTTTTGTACAAAGAGGCCAACTTCCAGACCGATCTTTTGCAAACCAACCCCGACAATGCCTATCCGTTATTATTGAACCTGTTGCCAACCGGCTTAAAAGGACTTGCCTTTGCAGCACTTACAGCAGCAGTTGTTGCATCGCTGGCCGGGAAGGCAAACAGTATTGCAACCATATTTACACTGGATGTATATAAAAAGAGAATTGATCCTGAGGCAGATGAAAAAAAGATGGTGTGGATCGGGCGTGTTACTGTAGTTGTAGCCATGTTCCTTGCCATCATCATATCTCCGTTTATGGGTATTGATAAGAAAGGCGGTTTCCAATACATTCAGGAATATACAGGGTTTGTTTCACCTGGTATTTTTGCGATGTTTATTCTCGGATTTTTCTGGAAGAAGACTACTTCAAATGCGGCATTGTTCGCAACAATAGGCGGATTCCTGTTATCGCTTTTCTTCAAGTTTCTGCCAATGGTTGCAAATCTTGCATTCCTTGCTCCGATAGGCTTTTCCAAAGCAAACGAAAATGGTGTTTACGAAATTCCGTTCCTTGACAGAATGGGCTTTGTATTTGTTATTTGTATCGTTGCTATGTATATCATTAGTGTGAGAGATAACAGGAAAGGTGTTAAACCTAACGGACTGGAAATAGAGAAGAGCATGTTCAAATTAAATCCGGGTTTTGCCGCCGGTGCATTAATTGTCTGCGGTGTGCTCGCTGCGCTTTATACAATTTTCTGGTAGAAGAACGAGAAGTAAAATCGACAAGCTTTAATATAGCAGGCCGGCGTTTCTGCCGGCCTTTTTTATGTGCCATAAATGATTGGCCATATTTCCAGTCAACCCACATTTTCAATTGTCCCTTTTCAATTGTCAATTAACACATCGTGCTTGTCTCCGGTGTTTACCACTTTCTCACATAATTTATTAACTTTACCACAAGCAAGCGATTCAATATGGTATCAAAAATTTCTGAAGGTGTTCAGATTAGCGTTGAAACATTTTATCAGCAGGAATATAGTAACCCGTTGAATAACGAGTTCATGTTTGCTTACCGTATTACTATTGAAAATCACAACAATTTTACGATCAAATTACTAAGCCGTCAGTGGTATATTTTTGATAGTAACGGACAGCAACGTGAGGTAGAAGGAGAGGGTGTTGTCGGACTTCAGCCTGTAATAGAATCACAAAGGCAGTTCCAGTATGTTAGCGGATGCAACCTCCGTACAGAAATGGGCCGCATGTACGGCTATTATATCATGGAAAATCAAAATACCAAAGCCACTTTCAAGGTAAAGATCCCTCCGTTTGAAATGATCGTACCGTTTAAGAATAATTAGCTTTGAGCTATTAGCTATTAGCTTGAAGCAGAGGTTTCACGCGGCGGGCGCGGAGAAGCAGCGGCGCGGCGATTTAAGTCAAAATTCAAAAGTCAAAATTCAAAAAAAAGCCCGCGAAGGTTTCACGCGGCGAGCGCGAAGAAGCGGCGACGCGGCGAATTAAGTCAAAATTCAAAAGCAAAAATTCAAAACTTCAGGTGCGAGAACAAGCTTCGGTTAGTATGCCCCTGAATTTTTCAATCTTTAAATCTTATTCAAATCCCGGTCATAAAATCATCCCGTTAATCCCCTAATCCTTCAAATCCCGGTCCGGACTCTAATCCTGGTCCAGGCAAAATCCCAGTCCTGATCAGGGATTTCTCGGTTTATACTTCGCCTCCTCAAACAATTGCCTTGCTGGTGTTCGCATCAAGGTTTCCAGGGTAGCTTCTTTATTTTTCTGTATCCATGTTTTCACGATCTGCCAGCCGACAAACTGGCCTATGTTTCCGGGCGATGCCTCGCTCAATGCCGGCGTTTTTGGTCCGTCATTTACATAATCTCTTATCTGAAAAGGATCGTTTTGATACAGCAAATTGTTTTGAAGGAAAAAGCTCCAGATAAAAGCTTCATTCTTATAGCAGGCATCCAGTTGCTGTTGTGTATAACCTGTCTTAACTGAATCTGCTGTTTCAGGCAAAAATTGATCGAGCAGGTAAAGGCGTTTACCCTGTTCAATTATCTGATCTATCAATGGTTTGCCGGTAGCGTTATATGGAAACATATCATCAATTATGTTTCTGATACTATTGGCGGCTATGTATAAAGGTTCAAACCTTCTTGACCTGTATTCAGGATAAACATTATTGATGTACTCTGTATGATAGATGGAAAAATCTTTGCCAAGGTATAATTGCAAGCCAACAGCAATACCGCTCCCCGTTAGTACGTTGCCATATCCTTCCAGTGGTCCGACGAACGTAATGATGTTTGCAGGGGGATTGTATTTTGGGAAATAATATTTTATAAACTGTAAACCTCTCTTGATTTCTTCGCCTTCTTTAAACGTTGCAAACCGTTGCTGCACCGAATCATAAATCGGCTTGTAATCGTGAATAAACAATTTTACCTTAGGAATAACGCTATCAGGAAAAGGTGGTATTGCAAGAATATTGTAGAGATAGTCATTTAAAAAAGCTCCGTAGTTCGTTTGCAATGTGTTTAGTGAAGCCTCTACTTTATTGGTATCAATGGAAAAAAAGTCCTTCTCAAAACGGTCAACTTTTACATTAACCTGAACGCCGGAAACATCAGGGATCTTTCTGTTTGAGTTGCAGGCAAACAACCCAAATGCAATTATTGCAATTATATACAAAGTAGTGTATGGCGACCCTGGGCTAAAAGGGTTGTATTTTTTTATTCCTGTTTTCAATTATATCTTTTTACTATCACGCGAAATAACGCAAAAGTTGCCGGATTGTTGTTCAGCATTTGTTAATGACGATTGTTGCTCTCGTATTAAAGTTATTCATACTGAGTGCAACTAACTTCATCATTCAATGCCTTAAATTTGCTATAGCAGCGCTTTAAAGGCATGCGGTAATCACTAGTAAATAATCAGAGAATGAAAATTGTTTTAGCGCAACAGAACTATCATATAGGCAATTTTGAAAGCAATACACAAAAGATTATAAGCGGCATTCAACAAGCAAAAGAGCAAGGCGCTGATCTGGTTGTTTTTAGCGAAATGTGTGTTTGTGGTTATCCCGCCAGGGATTTTGTTGAGTTCAGCGATTTCATTAACAAATGTTATCAAAGTATTGATGAAATAAAACAGCATGCGGATGGTATTGCAGTGCTTGTTGGCGCGCCCGCACGAAACCCTGTACGTGAAGGAAAAGATCTTTTTAACGCCGCATTTTTTCTCCATGAAAAAGAGGTTAAAGCTGAAATACATAAGACTCTTCTTCCTACGTACGATGTGTTTGATGAATACAGGTATTTTGAGCCTGCTTACGAATGGAACGTGATTGAGTATAAAGGAAAAAAACTGGCAGTAACTATTTGCGAAGATATCTGGAACCTTGGCGACGATCCGCTTTATCGTATGTGCCCGATGGATGCATTGATGAAGCAGCAGCCGGATATGATGATCAACTTAAGCGCGTCACCGTTTGATTATACCCATAGCGAGGGCCGTAAAGCCATTATTAAGGCAAATGTTGTAAAATATGGCCTGCCGATGTTTTACTGTAATGCAGTAGGCAGTCAAACGGAAATAGTGTTTGACGGGGCTTCTGTTATTTTTGACAAACACGGAAATATATGTAAGCAGTTACCCATGTTTGAAGAAGCAATCGGTGGAGTTGTTATAACCGAAGATGGATGCATAGTAGACGATATTGTTGAAAAGTGTGAACATATCCCTTCTTCAGATATTATGCCGCAGGTGTTGAACGAGCATCTGCACATTGAATATATTTATGAGGCGCTTGTTACAAGCATTAGGGATTATTTTAAAAAAATGGGTTTTACAAAAGCCATCATTGGATCTTCCGGAGGAATAGACAGCGCAGTAACACTGGCATTGGCCTGTGATGCCCTTGGTAAGGAAAACGTGCGGGCCATATTGATGCCATCTCCTTTTTCTACTGAACACTCTGTAGATGATGCTGTAGAGCTTAGCAAGAATCTCAGCAATCCATACGACATTATCAGGATCAATGATATTTACGAGGCATTTCTCCATACACTAGAACCGGTATTTAACGGGCTGCCATTTTCTCTTGCAGAAGAAAACATGCAAAGCAGAACGCGCGGTAATTTGTTGATGGCAATAGCCAATAAGTTTGGTTACATACTGTTGAACACTTCCAATAAAAGTGAACTTTCAACAGGCTATGGAACCTTGTATGGTGACATGGCCGGTGGTCTTGGCGTATTGGGCGATTGTTACAAATTACAGGTTTATACATTAGCGAGATACATTAACCGTGACAAAGAAATTATTCCGGAAAATATTATTACCAAGCCGCCAAGTGCAGAATTAAGGCCGGGACAAAAAGATAGTGATAGTCTTCCCGATTATGAAATATTAGACAAGATCCTGTATCAATACATCGAAAGGAGACAAGGGCCCGCCGAGATAAAAGAACAGGGATTTGATCCGGCTTTGGTTGACAGAACACTGAAACTCGTTAACACAAATGAATACAAACGGAATCAGTTTTGTCCCATCATCAGAGTTTCACCAAAAGCTTTTGGGGTGGGTAGGAGAGTTCCGATAGTGGGTAAATATTTGTCATAAACCAGAATTATTGTCGCTGAAAACTAGTGGTTTGATTTCCGGCAGCGGTTTTGTTCTTTATTAAGAAAACCGTAATATGAAAAACCACAAATTTGCAACGATTTTCGTCACGCTTTACCTCGTGATTTTTACTGTTCTAACGCAGTTAAATGCTCCTTTATGGCTGATAGGATTGATGTACGTTCTGTCTCCGCTCCTGGTAATATGGATGGTGATAACAGTATTGAAATATGCATCTTATAACGGTAAGCAGCTTGCTGAAGATGAGATACTTTGACGCATTCGGATGTGTGTAACGACATCACTCTGCATAATTAAATAAAGAAGCCAAAGAACATTTATTTTGTAAAGGTTCTTTGGCTTTTATGGAAGGCTTAATTATATGTACAGTAATTCGTAATACTCGTGTGCCATCCTGTTACTGTCAAACTGGAAGCGAACATCGCGCATTCCGTTCTTTACCACCTGGCGCCATGTATCATAATTGTCATAATACAACGGCAATATTTGTTGTTCCAGTATTTCGTACAGTTTGTTCAAATCATAGTCATCCTGTTCCTGTACGGTCATGTTTGCGTAGTCAGCTTGCGGTACAACAAAGCCATTGTGCCCGTTGTTGATGAATTCTGGTATCCATCCGTCGTCAGTTGAGAAGTTGACAGAACCATTCATTGCTGCGGTCATGCCACTGGTGCCACTAGCTTCGCGAGGTACGCGTGGATTGTTCAGCCATATATCCGAAGCTTGTTTTAAGCGTTTGCTCAGCCCCAATTCATAACCTATAAGTACCGCTACATTTTTGTAGTTCTTGCTTATGTGAACCAGGTTGTTAAACTGCGATATTGCAGGATAATCAACAGGATAAGGCTTACCTGCCCAAATAAATTGGATAGGATATTTTTCGTTACTGGTAAGTTTATTAAAACGCTCCAGGGTTTGCGTTAGAAAATCTGCACGTTTGTAGCCTGCAAACCTTCTTGCCCACACGATAGTTAATACGTTCGGATTAAACAGCTTGCCTGTTTGGTCTGCAACAATTTCAAAAGCTCTTTTCTTCAAATATTTTTTTCTGTCATCGAAAGCCCAGTCGTTAGCTTCTTCCATTGCGCGGTACAATTGCTTGTCTGCCCAATAGTTCCAGTTCTGTGCGTTGGTAATAGCAATGATAGGACAGATGCCGTCGTATTTGCCCCACATTTCACGTGAAACGCGGCCGTGCAATTGAGAAACGCCATTTGCCAGTTTCGCAAAGCGCAGTGCAACCAGTGAGTGATTAAACTGATCATCGTAGATGCCTGTAAGTTTCCTTACTTCATCCACACTCATTCCGCAGAAATAACTCATTTTATGGCACAGGTAAATATCGTGCTTTTCATTGCCTGCTTCTTCCGGAGTGTGCGTTGTAAATACAAGATGTTTTCTGAGGGTATCAACACTTTTGAATTTATTCAGCAGGTAGAATGCCGCAGAAATACCGTGCGCTTCATTGAGATGATACAGATCCGGATTGAAATTCAATTCATCAACAAGCTTGGCACCACCAACACCAAGCAGAATAAACTGTGCAACCTTGGTCGCTACGTTTGCATCGTACAGACGGTGTGTAATGGTTTGAGATACATAATCATTCTCCGGCAGATCTGTGCTCAGCAGGAACATCGGAGCACTTTTGAACGTTTCGGGATTGAGATAATATGCTTTTACCCAAACCGGGTGATCATGTATCAATATCTGGAACTTAATTCCGGTATCTTCCAGGAAGCTGTAATATTTTTCCATCCAGGTTACCTGCAGGGTCTGATCCTGGTTGCGTGCCTGATCGTAATATCCATACTTCCACAAAATGCCGATGCCTATAATGTTCTGGCGTAATTCGTAACCGCTGCGCATGTGCGAGCCTGATAAAAAACCCAAACCTCCACTATAAATTTTAAGGGGTTGATGAACGGCGAATTCCATTGAAAAATAAGCCACTTTTTTTGAATAACGATCATCAACTGGGTAGGGTACCTGAAAATTTCTAAAATTCATACACTTTAGGTTTTGTTATAAAAAGGCCTGCACAAAATAACTTACAAAACATATATGCTCAATGACGAAAGTCAGTCTACATCTGCGTTTCATTCATTATTGCCTTGCAGCGCAATTAGTTCTAACTAAAATTTACATATGACAGCATTACACATATTTTTCAAAAAAAACGGCTAACCGTTTTTATAAGATATTGCGATCATGGGTATTAAAATAGTAATAATTCCGTGCCAATACTATTTTTTCTTTTCTTTCTTTTTCTTCTTTTGATATGAATCATCAAAATAGCATCTTATCCCGCGATGGTTTCCACAGCTGCCTTGTTCCTTGAGCTTAACCGAACTGTTGCTAAATGTAAAATCTATAACACAGGGATCACCGCTTTCTTTAAAAATGGCCTTATTTTCACTAACCATTGTTAATTCACCCTTTAGTTCACCGGTGCAGCCTCCATCATTTTTCTCGAAGTGAATAAAGAACTGGTAGCGTTTAGGATCTTTAGTGTCTCTTACAGACATAAAGTTTTTCTTATCTTCAATATAGTCTCCGCTGAATTTATTTTTAGAAGCAAGAGTATCAATCGGATTAATGATCGTGTTCATTTTCTTTGAGTCCTCATTAGACTCATTGATAATCACCATGAATGAAGATGATTCTGCATTAAATGCATATCCCTGTCTCGTATAAAAAAACTGGTTGTCAGGCGTCATTCTTTCCTTGGCGATCACAAATGTCGGCTCCTTATTTATCGATGTGGAATGTCTGTAATTATCATCATACTGGTTGCTCATAAGTTCCTGGGAAGCAACAAATTTTTTGTCTTTATTAAAAAGAAAAACTCCGAGACGGGTCTTTTTATGTTGTGTAAAATTTGCAAGTAAATACAGCTCGTTCTCTTTGTCAATTTTCCCGACAGGATGAATGTTTGTCTTGTTGGTATCCTTTCCTGTAAAAGCTTTTAATGCTGTATCCGGAACAAACTGGTGGAACACCGCATAGCTTATGGTTGTTGTGTCAGACTTACGGGCCAGATTGGTATCTGCGTATTGAACCGGTAAATTAATTGGTGTAAATGCGGAAAAGAAGTCAGTTGCCTTAACCGGCTGGTTTCCGGAAAGTGATTTTTTGCCCTCGCTACAAGATATCAGGAAAACTAAAAATAACAAAAGAAAATTCCATTTGGGCATGGCTGGTTTTTAGGTAAAAGTATGGTTTTCATTTTAAATTTAGCAAATAGGTATATGTAACGTCAATGAGGACACGTTATTTTATTGTTTTTTAATTAGTCGCCGGATTTTTGATTTATTTTTTTAGATTTGTCTAAAATTTTTTTTAATGTCGTCAAATTTAACAACGGCTGAGGAGGATTATTTGAAGGCGGCATACCACCTTCAAAAACCGGAAGGAGCGATCACTACAAATGAGCTGGCGGCCGAGTTGCAAACAAAGGCAGCTTCTGTTACAGATATGCTGAAGCGTTTGAAACAGAAAAAATTGCTGAACTATAAACCTTACTATGGTTTTTCACTTACACCTGAGGGTAAAAAAGTAGCATTGAATATAGTGAGAAGGCACAGGCTGTGGGAATCGTTCCTCGTTGATAAACTTAAGTTCGGCTGGGATGAAGTGCATGAAGTTGCAGAAGAGTTGGAACATGTTTCCAGCAAAAAACTGATCGATAAACTGGACGCTTATCTTGCGTTTCCACGCTTTGATCCTCATGGAGATCCTATTCCCGATAGCAACGGCAGAATACAGGCTCCCCATTATATATGCCTTTGCGACCTTCAGTTGAATAAGCTTTCAGAAGTAACATCCGTAAAGGATCAGTCTTCAGAACTACTCGAACTTCTTAGTCATAAAAACATCGGTTTAGGAACAAGACTTGAAGTAAAAAAGAGATTCAGTTTTGATAACTCAGTAGAAGTTAAAATTAAAAACCATGCAGCCGTTAACCTTTCAAAACAGTTAGCGGAGGTCTTGTTTGTAAAACCTGTTTAATATGTTACCTTCTTATAAAGATGTTTCCTTAAGCGACGTACATGAGTCGGTTGACACAACTGTAAAACGTAAGGGTTTCAGACGTTTTCTCGCATATGTTGGTCCGGCTTACCTGGTAAGCGTTGGCTATATGGATCCGGGAAACTGGGCCACAGATCTTCAGGGAGGAGCAAGATTCGGTTACAGCCTTATATGGGTATTGTTGATGAGTAACCTGATGGCTTTGTTACTGCAAAGCCTGAGTGCCCGGTTAGGTATTGTTAGAAGAAAAGATCTTGCGCAAGCAAACAGGGAAGTGTATCCCCCAATGGTCAATTTTTGTCTTTATATACTGGCTGAGCTAGCCATTGCGGCCACTGATCTGGCAGAAGTGCTTGGTATGGCCATAGGGATACATCTGTTAACAGGCATTCCCATTTTATGGGGCGTATTAATAACTGTGCTGGATACATTTATTCTACTGATATTACAGCGATACGGGATCCGGAAAATGGAAGCCTTTATTATTGCGCTCGTAGCAGTCATAGGTCTTTCGTTCCTGATACAACTGGTGATGGCAAAACCAGATTTGGGCGAGGTTGCAAAAGGTTTTGTTCCTTCTGCATTGAATAAACAATCACTCTATATCGCTGTCGGCATAATAGGTGCCACCGTTATGCCACACAATCTTTATCTGCACTCGGCACTGGTTCAAACCCGCAAAATAAGAAACACGCATGCAGGCATAACAAGAGCGCTCAGATACAATTTTGCAGATAGTGCCATCGCGTTAAATGCCGCATTCCTGGTGAACGCAGGAATACTCATTCTTGCCGCATCAGTTTTTTATACATCTGGAAATACAGGTGTTGCGCGTATTGAAGATGCGCATAAAATGTTAGAGCCAATGTTGGGAAATACATGGGCACCAATTTTGTTTGCAGTTGCGTTGATAGCAGCAGGACAAAGCTCCACCGTAACCGGAACATTGGCTGGACAGATTGTAATGGAAGGTTATTTAAGGCTGCGTATAAATCCATGGATCAGAAGATTGCTTACACGGCTTATTGCTATCATTCCCGCAGTGCTTGTCATTGTTATTTATGGTGATGATAAATTGGATGACCTTCTTGTGCTTAGCCAGGTTGTATTAAGTTTACAGTTAGGATTTGCAATAATTCCATTGATCCATTTTGTTAGCGATAAACAGGATATGGGGCATTTTGCCATCAAGCTTCCGGTAAAAATATTGGCCTGGCTTGTTGCCGGTGTGCTGGTATTTCTGAATGCGAGATTGGTTATTGATGAGATGTTGCAAGTGTTTGAAGAAGGCGGACATATTGGATTGAAAATTATTCTGGCAGTTGCGATAGTTCTTTTTGGCTGGCTGTTTCTTGCCATGACCTTTCTGCCCCTACGAAGAAGGAGGGAACGAAAGAATGTATATATGCACAAAGAAACGCCGTTGCTGCAAAACCTTTCAGTTACACCTTTGATGCATATTGCTATTGCGCTTGATTTTTCTGGCAAAGATGAAAACGTAATTGCACAGGCATTGCGGCAGGGTAATCATGCCGCAACATATATTTTGATTCATATTGTAGAGACTGTTACTGCCAGTTATTCCGGTGATTCAGCCGATGATAACGAAACGCGTAAGGACGAACAACATCTTGCCTCATTTGCGGCTCAGTTAACTGCACTTGGGTATACTGTTGAGACTGCACTTGGTTATCGCAATCGTGTTTCAGAAATAGTAAGGATTGTACAGGAAAGAAAAGCTGATATGCTTGTCATGGGATCTCACAGGCATACGGGATTGAAGGATATTATTTACGGCGAAACCGCCAACCAGGTGAGACATAAACTTATGATACCGGTGTTGATTGTTTAGTTTTTTTCAATGGACAATTGAAAGTTGAAAATTGACAATGGTTGTGTAAAATATTAAACAGGCCTGGGGGTAATAATTGGAGAATGTCGCCATCTTTCTTAACGGAATAAATCAATCTGATTTGTTATTGGTATGCTCGCTTATTTTTTGTTGCATACAAACAATGGTGAACTTCAAACTCTCTTCATTTATTAAATGACATTAGGTACAATTGAAGCGTTCGATCTTTCCTCAGCAAGCCCTGAAAGGGCGTCCATCAATAGCGTGGGGCAACGCCCTACGTTGAAAGACGATATGATCAGTCAAGCCCTGAAAGGGCGAAAGCATATAAGTCAATAAACTAGTCAATCATCAAAGTGAATCCTTACAAAACAATCATCAAATTTGTTAATTCGCAACATTTTAAATAGGAATCACAGCACGAATGCCGATAGCTAATAGCTCATAGCTGACAGATAAAAAAGCGCCGATAAACATCTGGCGCCGTTACTTGTAACACTTGCGAAACATTTGCAGGAATACAAACGTTGCTTTTGAAACACATAATTGAAGTATGATCTTCTATTCAAAAAGTTCCAGTAATTGTTGGGATCTCCACCCGGTATCTGCATTCTCTAACATACAATATACCTGCTCAATTTCTTTACCCGAGAGAAGTAATCTTATTCCTTTGTGAGGTGTTGGTACTGCAACTGATTGTTGCAATTCTTCCGCTGCTTTGCCGTACCGTTCCCACGCATTTCTTAAAAACATTGTCAACTGCACAAAGTCCGGAGCATTAATTGTGATAACAATGTTACCATATGCAAACTAGAAATTGTTGCATGATGCACATCGTACAATATAACCGGTGCCTTCTTTATAAAATAATGTTTGATAGCTGCACATAATTGCAATACAAATGTGCGGGATAGAACCGGGCTTGATTTATATATTCAGGAAATGCGTTTACGTAAAAGGGAAATAAGCGGATGAGTCTGATGGGGTTGTTTACAACCAGTCTTTAAACGAAAAGTGTTTAAAGACTAGTTGTAAAAGTTTGGACAGGTATGTCTATATCATAAAGCGATATTTTCAATAATCTTTCATATCTCATTAATTCGCCAGCATGGCAATTTCTGTTTTGTAGTTTTCCGGGTTATCAAAAAAAGGAGCAGTTGCTTGTACGACCTGTATCATTATTATTCCGAAGATTTCATCAACAGAGTCAGATTTTAAGAAGAAAGGGCTTTCGCCGTTTTCCACAAAAATCCGTCCATACATAACAGCTGAAGGAATATCGTCGATTTGCAAAAAGTACGAACACATCGCAATGTGAAAAGCCGCAACTTCCATGAATGTGGGGTTCCGTGAAGTAACAATTTCCTGCAATGCATATTTGTTGTTGAATAGCTTTAGAAATTCATCCGCTCGGTTGTTTCTGAGCAAATACAGTCCGTACATCGCAGCGGCAACAATATCATTTGGCATTACCCGGTAGATGGCTTCGCTGATGCTATCGAGTTCTGATTCTTTACCACCGCATTGGAAAAGAACGTTATAAAGAATCACATAAAACTCGCGTGCATCAGGCCATTTTTCAATTGCATCTTTCAATAAAGCGCACAGATCATTTATATCGGATTGCGATTCAGGTGAAAATACCTCGTACAGTTTCAGAATACCTGCCAGCTGATTGTTTTTTTTGCCGTCCCAGTTGTAGAAGTCATCCTCATCTATGAGCTCAAATTCTTTGACACGGCCCATAATCTCTGGTCTTATCGACGATACTGTTGGTGCAATCAATTTTTGATATAAGCAGGCAACTACGTTGAAAGAACTGACGAGCTGATTGCGATTGTGTCTATCCTCAAAAAAGCTTGCCCATTCATTCTCATTCCAAATATCAGGATATAATTCATGGTTGTCTGAATCAAGATCGTCTTCGATTGAATCTTCATAATCAACTTCAAAATTGTTTTCACCGGCATTTGCTTTTAGTTGCGCCAGGTAATAATTGCAACGCTGATCTTCCGGATTTACAATCAAAAAAGGCTTGCCGTTTTTACCGCATTCAATCTCTATAAATTCAATGTCATCGCTGTCTTCATTCAGGATATGTTTACTCATTTCAAACTCCTTGGCGGGCCTGATTCCATATTCGCTCGCAAACTCGACAGCTGTATAAACGATGTTGTGTACCAGCGCATATTCACACTCATGCATTTCCATACCTGAATCAGCGCAGAAGTCCAGATATTGATCAACTGCTGATTCATCTTCGTTAAAATGATAAAACGAATCTTTTACGCCGGCACAATACAGGTCTACAAGATATGAAGCAGCGGTAATGTTGCCATTAATATGTTTTCTGCTCACAAATATGGAAGCAATTCCCGAATCCTCCCAGTCTGCGTTAATATAGCATTTGTCAATTGGAAGACTACGGGCACGTCCACTTTTAATATAACCTTCCGCAGTCATCGGGACCACAGGTGTTTTGGAATTTTTTTTCGACATATTGTAAAGATAAAGTTCCTCGAGAAAATATGGAATTCGTTTAAGTTTTACTTAAATCAATTGCTTTTAAAATGGCTTTTATTAACCGGGCCTTTTTCTGTACTTGTCGAATAACCGTTATCTGGGCCGATATGTAAAAAATGTCTGTTGTAAAGACTTTTCATTGCATTATATATTAACAATTGTAACGGATTGTTTGTGATTGTATGATATTCCAACCGTTAAAATATAATAATCTCCGTTAGTCCTACACTGCCAGGTAATTTAGTTTTGCTTTTAAATAATTAATCCAGAGCAGCTGTTAGATGCTTGAGATTCAATATGCACTGCAACTATTAAACAGAATGTTTTTTTGAGTGTTAAGCAACAAAAGCATTAGCGCGCTGATCTGATGATATATACAAGATCGTGGCCGATTCTTTACAAAAAAATATGATTGCAGACAACAACGATAATATGGTGCTGACAATACAAAAGACAATAGGAATAGGTTCGAACTATCTTTTCCTTCGCCTCTTGACGGCACTGGGAACTGCGTGTATATTTGCTGTTGCCGTAACAATTGGGTTTAGCTATTTTGGATTTCATTATGCTCCATTGTTCTTTGTATGGATGGTGATGGTTGCGATTGTGTTTAGATTTATCGCGTGGCTTATCAACTCATACAATAAAGCCGGATGGATCATGTTAATAGTTGCAATTGTATTTTTCGCTGCAGCTTATTATTTCGTATTGCTTAATATTTTGCCCGACTTCGGTCCCGATCTGTCCGATGTGTTTTAACACAATTTTTTTCAATCGCTTAAATATTTCGTTGCTTCTCTCACATATTTACATTGTTACTTTGCTGCATGAACGATAGCATTAATATCAGGGTAATAGAGCAATCAGATAACAAAGCAATCGCAGCCATTATCCGCACCGTGCTCGCAGAGCACAAGGCTGACAAGCCGGGCACGGTTTATTATGATCCAACGACAGATGATTTGTTCAGTCTTTTTCATCAACCCGGGTCCGTTTATTTTGTTGTTGAACTGAATAATGAAATTGTGGGTGGTTCCGGCATCTATCCAACAGAAAATCTTCCTGAAGGTTGTTGTGAGTTAGTAAAACTTTATTTATTGGATAAACTCCGCGGAAAGGGATTGGGTAAAAAGTTAATTGAACGATGTATCACTGAAGCTAAAAAAATGGGTTACACTTCCATATACCTCGAAACGATGCCGGAATTGAGTAATGCGGTTAGCCTGTATGAAAAATTAGGCTTTAAATATCTTAAGCAACCGCTCGGCAATTCCGGACATTTTGGTTGTGATATCTGGATGCTTCGTACGTTGTAAGTTATACGTTATACTTAATAGGTTGTAAGTTATCCATTGTGGGTTATAAGTTGTTAGCGACAGTAGATATATTTTAAGTATTTAAGTGGTCCGCGCAATAATATTCAATTTAAGAAAAGGATCACAATGGTTGCGAGGGCTTTTGCTGACAGCTGATAGCTGATGGCTAATAGCTGATAGCTCACGGCTTCTCACATCTTTTCCGGCAGTGTATATTTTCTTCCCTTGTTTACATTTTGCAACCACGTCATTAAAGGTGCAAAATAATCCAGCATTGGTTTTGCACTCATATCGCTGTGAATGGTTTCCTGCAGGTGTTTTCGCCAATCCACACTGGCGCCCGTTTTCATAACACTTTTAAGAAAATCACCTACAGCTTTGTTGCCCCAATAATTTGTTGCATGCGGATCCTGGTGTAAAATGTTTTTAGCTATATAGGTATGAAACTGGAACAATAATACATTCGCTATAGAGTAATCATAGTATTGGGCAGGATCATCGGTGATATGTGTCTTGCTTGCAGCATCACAATAAGCTTCACTTCTTTCGGATGGGGGCACAATACCCTGGTATTTCTTTACAAGATCCCACCATGTTTTGTTGTACTGGTTCTCCGGAAGGTTCTTTGAATACAGCGCATATTCAAACTCTGTCATCACACCACTTCCCCAGGGAATATGAACGATGTATTCCAATGCTTCATTTAGCATTTTCAAAGTGTCATTGGTGCTAACACTGCTGCTGATCATTTTTAGATTTTCAAGGAAAGGTTTCTGTAAAGACGCAAGACCCATCATCGATCCAAATGCCTCATGAAAACCACGATTCGCTCCGTTTCTTAAAATCACAGGTACTTCAGGAATAGAGTAGCTCATATAATAATATATGTGTCCCAGTTCATGCAGCACAGTGCTCCAGTAATCTGTAGTAGGTACAATGCTTTGCAGTGAGCGGACGTCTTTGTCAAGATCCATATGCCATGCGGAAGCATGATTGTTTTTTGAAAAAGGAGAATCTGCCGGAACAGGGTAGAGGCTGCTGTTTTTCCAGAAGGAAGCCGGTAAAGAATCAAAGCCAATGCTTTCATAGAATTTTTCGCTTTGATGCGCCATCCACTCTGGTCCCCTGGCTTTTAGAACAGGGTCAATATTTAATCCCTGCACGTTAACAAGATCGCCCCAGCTTTGTCCCCAGCGGTTTGGTAACCAATGTGCGGGTATATAGTCCGGAACAGGTTGTTTATACCTTTTTGCCAGTTCATATCTCGCCCACGTATGCAGTTCACGGTATAGCGGCCATATTTCACTTATAAATTGCCTGGTTAATTTCACCATTTCATCACCACTCATTCCATATTCTTGTGCGTTGTAATCAAAAAAATCTTTGTAGTTAAGTGGCGTAACGGATGCATTGCGCAGATGTTGCAGCGAGTCGACGCCTGCTTTTAATACTTTGCCGACTTCTTTGCTGGCGGTCCATGCAGCAAGACGCTCATTAAGATCAGTTGATGTTTGCAGGATCTGGTCGATCTCCCCGGTTGTTACCGCCTTTCCATTCAGCATGTATTTAAATCCAAAAAGAGCGGACGTCTGTTCATTGGTTATCTTAATACGTCTTTCAACAACACTACCGGCCGTCTCGGGGTTGTTTCCTGCGTTAAAAAGAATCGCTTCAAATTGTCTTGCCTGCAAAGCAGTGAGTTTGTCTTTAATGGCCAGGTATTTTTGAGCCGAATCTATATTGCTCTTGCTGCCGGTATATTTTGCCAGCGCTTTATCTGCTTCGCCAGCCTCGTATTCGGAAGTTGTATCGCCTTTTACAATACGTGTGTTCAATTTCCATTGTGCCAGGGATGATGCATAATACAAACGTTGGTATTCCTTATTGTAATCGTCCAGGTAAACCTGTGCTTGTTGTTGTATCGCTTGTTCCTTTTGTTCAGCTTGTTTGCAACAAACCATAAGACAGGAGATCAGGATGCAGACAATGCATGTTTTCATTTGAATGATTTTTTGATTATGCAGTGAATATGTTTACGGGATTCGGCAATGCGCTCTCCGTTATATATGCATGTTTTTTTCAGAAAGTACCTTGCGTGATATTTATAAGCAGGATGGTACATGATAGCCATTTAAACAAATCACCTCTCTTTTTAAGAAAAAATACAAAGGGTAAGATAATTCTTTTTCGCTTACAACCATTAGCTTTTAGCGAGTTTTCAGTACATTTCAACGGTTGAAATATTTATAGAACAAACCCCTACATTTGTAACCATTTTACTAAAACCAAAATCTTCGAAAATGGCTGAAAAAATCAAAGTGGCTAATCCCGTGGTAGAACTGGATGGCGATGAAATGACCAGGATCATCTGGAAGTTTATTAAAGAGAAATTAATCCTCCCATATATTGACGTTGATATTAAATACTATGACCTTGGCATTGAACACCGCGACGCGACTGATGATCAGGTTACTGTTGATTCAGCCAATGCAATCAAACAATATGGTGTAGGTATTAAATGTGCTACTATCACTCCGGACGAAGCCCGCGTTGAAGAGTTCAAGTTAAAACAAATGTGGAAGAGCCCTAACGGTACAATCCGTAACATCCTGGATGGTACTGTATTCCGCGAACCAATTGTTTGTAGCAATGTACCACGTTTGGTTCCTAACTGGACTGCTCCTATATGTATCGGTCGTCATGCATTTGGTGACCAGTATCGTGCAACTGATTTTCTTACTAAAGGAAAAGGAAAACTGACTGTTAAGTTTGAAGGCGAAGACGGTACCGTTCAACAATACGAAGTTTACAATTTTAAAGGAGACGGTGTTGCATTAACCATGTACAATACGGATGAAAGTATCACAGGCTTTGCACGCGCTTGTTTTAACCAGGCGTTGATGAAAAAATGGCCTTTGTATCTTTCTACAAAAAATACCATCCTGAAAAAATATGACGGACGTTTCAAAGATATTTTTGAAAACATTTTTCAGACTGAGTTTAAAGCTCAATTTGATGCAGCAGGTATTACTTATGAGCATCGCCTGATCGACGACATGGTTGCCAGCGCATTAAAATGGAACGGTAACTTTGTTTGGGCTTGTAAAAACTATGATGGCGACGTACAGAGCGATACAGTAGCGCAAGGTTTCGGTAGCCTTGGTCTGATGACTTCAACTTTGGTTACTCCTGATGGTAAGGTAATGGAAGCTGAAGCTGCACACGGTACAGTTACACGTCACTATCGCGAGCACCAGAAAGGAAAACCAACTTCTACCAACCCAATCGCGTCTATCTTTGCATGGACACGTGGATTGGAGTTCCGCGGCAAGCTGGATAATAACCAGGAGTTAATCGACTTCTGCCATGCTCTGGAAGCTGTTTGCGTTGAAACGGTTGAAAGCGGCAAAATGACAAAAGACCTTGCAGTTTGCATCCACGGAAACAAAGTTGAACACGGGAAAGATTACCTGTACACTGAGGAATTCCTTGATGCACTGGATGAAAACCTGAAGAAAAAATTAGGTAAATAATCTTGTTAGAATATTTAGAAGGGCGGGTTGAGAAACCTGCCTTTTTTATGGGTCATTATTGATTCAGGTTGCTATCGTCGTTTGGCATTAAGTCTGCCTGAGTAAATTTTATTAGATCGTCCTGCTATGCGTTACGGTAAAACCTGCTAAAGGGGGAGTTATTTTTTTAAGAAAAATAATCTTATTTTCACGCCCTATTTCGTACCCCCAATTGTAGCTAACAATGTACATAAACACCGGCACATCGCTTGCCTGCCTTATACAGTATTTTCTGTCTGACCTGTTTTGCTTTCTCAATTCTTCAAAGGCGGTATAATGAGTAATATCAGAGCTAAGCTAAAGAAATGGTACCGGAACGTGCATCCAAAACAAGCGCTACAACTCATCTGGAAAATCTCGTCGAAGCGAATTATAATCTCGTTATGTCTTATTCTTATTGAAAATGCATGTTGGGCAGGAACGGTGTATTCATTAAAGCTGTTGATGGATCAATTCGCCGGAGGCCAGGCGAGATTGAATAGGGATGCTGTCATTTACTATCTCGTCTTTGCTGCATCGATCGGCGTATTGTATGTATGTATTAAAAGTGTATCTGCCTTCGTAAGTGATTCCCTGGCATCCCGAATTGACTGTGAAATAGACGAACAGATACATGCTCATACGTTAAAGCTTGATCTCAGTTACTATGAAGATCCTGCGTACCTCGACATTTTGAAAAGAGCCCGGGAAGCAGGTGCAAACAAGCCCAAAGCGATTATTTTAAGCTTAAACGATTTGGCAAAAAACAGTATTATGCTTGTTGCAATGATATACATGTTGATTGCAACTAACTGGTTGTTGTTGCCGTTGTTGTGTATGATTGTGCTGCCAATTCTTTTTGTACGTATAAAGTTTTCCGACAGGCAGTATCTGTGGCAAAGAGACAATGCCGCATTGGAACGGGAAACAACCTATCTCAGTCATCTTATGACCGGCGATGCTGCTGCAAAAGAAATCAGGGCTTTTGCACTGGGTAATTTTCTTTTAGAAAAATATGGCAAGATCAAGCACAGACTTGTTAACGAACTGATACAGCTTGAAAAACGCAAAATGATTGTTGAGATTGCTACAACTCTTCTTGCAACATTGGCCTTTTTTTCGGTGATGGCGGTTATCATCATGGCTACACTGAAAGGAAAAGCGAGTTTTGGTGATATCGCTGTATTTCTTGTGATATTTCCGCAGTCGTTCAGTACTGTGCAAGGCCTGATCGGAGCAATTTCACGGTTTTATCAAAACAATATTTATATAGCAGATATTTTTGAACTATTGCACTTAAAGCCGTTAATGAATGCTGCAGGCGAAGGCAACACAAATGCTATCCGTCAGAATCCACCCCACATAGCAATAGAAAATTTGTCGTTTAAATATCCTCACTCGAAGAATTTTGTGCTGAATAATATTTCATTAATCATACCGCCGGGCAAGATTGTGGCATTGGTTGGAATGAACGGTGCCGGTAAATCTACCCTGATAAAATTGTTGTGCAGATTGTATGATCCTCTCAATGGACGCATCACTATAAATGGAACAGATATCCGAGACCTGGATGTAAGTTGGTACAGGCGTCAGGTTAGTGTAGTGTTCCAGGATTATGTAAAATATAATTTTTCTGCCTCTGACAATATCTGGTTCGGTAATATTCAAAAAGAGCGGGAACCGGACGAAATAGAAAATGCAGCCAGGCTCTCGGGTGCAGATGATGTTTTAAAGCGATTCTCCAACGGATACAACACTATTCTTGGACGCACTTTTGATGGCGGAAAAGAATTAAGCATTGGTGAATGGCAAAAACTCGCAATTGCACGTGCGTTCTATGCAGAGTCCGGGTTAATCATACTTGATGAGGCAACCAGTGCGCTTGATGCATTCTCTGAAAATGATCTCTTCAGATCATTAAGAGAAAGAATCGGAGATCGTTCGGCTCTTGTGATAAGTCATCGGCTCTCCACTATCATGCAGGCGGACCACATTTATGTTATAGAAGATCAAAAGGTGATTGAAAGCGGAAACCACACAGATCTTATTCAACGGAAAGGTCGGTATTCGAAAATGTTCAGCATTGAACATGCTTAATTAAAAAGAAAAGAGCATTGGAAACGTCAAAAAAGCATCTGGCAATTGTTACATCCTGCACTGAAAACTGGGGCGGGAGCGAAGAGCTCTGGGCAAGAGCAATACCTTACTGGCTGGAAATGGGATACAAGATCAGTGTCTACAAATGGGAACTGGACAAAACACATCCAGCGTTCATCAAATTGGCTGATAGAGGCGTAAGGCTCTTCAATCTGGCCACACCTTTTTCAGTATATAAAACTGTTATACGAAAAGTATTTCGCAAGCTAAAACTACTGAAAGGACCAATACCTCAGGAGGCAGCATTGCGTTTGTCTTCTTTATTCAGACAGGAAAAACCGGATCTGGTAATTGTGTCACAGGGAATTAATTTCGATGGCTTACAACTTGCGAATGCCTGTCTAAAGAGGGATATACCTTATGTGTTGGTTGCGCAGAAAGCTGTAGACTTTTATTGGCCACCCAATGAAATCCGCGGCTTAATGCGTAACGTTTATCAACGGGCAGTTAAAGCATATTTCGTTTCAGTTCACAACAAAACATTGACAGAGCAACAGTTCGGAGTAAAATTCAGCAATGCCGATGTAATAGTTAATCCTATAAAAGTGCCAAGGCAAATATTACCCGCACCCGATTATAATAATGGGTACAGGCTTGCCTGCATTGGTCGATACTTCTTATTGGATAAAGGCCAGGATATTCTTATCCGAATATTAGCAATGCCAAAATGGAAGCAGAGGCCCATCTCTGTTTCTTTTATAGGTACAGGGGCCGATAAGGAGGGCTTAATTGAAATGGCCGCCTTGCTTGGTGTAAAAAATATCTCCTTCGTTGAACAGACAGATAACATTGAAGAACTCTGGAAGTCCTATCACGGCCTGGTGCTTCCATCGCGTAGCGAGGGTACTCCCTTGGTACTTTTAGAAGCGATGGCTTGCGGCCGTATGGCTATAGTGTCATCAGTGGGAGGTAATGCCGAACTGATTTCTGATGGAGTAACCGGGTTTATTGGAGACCCTTCTGAGATAGCATTCGATGCAGCCATGGAGCGCGCCTGGCAGCTGAAAGATGAATGGATAAATATTGGAAAAAGAGGCAATGCATTTATTACTAAAACTGTCTCTTATGTTCCGGAAGAATTTTTTGCTAATTCCATAAAATCAATCATCCTTGAAAACTGAGCCTTTAGTATCGGTTATAATCCCTACTTATAATCGTGCCGACAAAATCCAAAACGCCATAAAAAGCGTAATTAATCAAACATATAAAAATGTGGAAATAATTGTGGCTGATGACGGATCTACAGACAATACACTTGAAGTGCTGAAAGCATATCCCTCTGTCAGCGTGCTTGAACTGGAACACGGCGGACAGGGCTGGGCAAGGAGTAATGGCTTACGGCATGCAAAGGGCGTTTACATTGCATCTCTGGATTCGGATGACACCTGGGAGAACTCTTTTTTACTAAAATGTGTTGAGCAAATAGAGGCATTTGATCTCGACTTTGTGTTTGCTAATTGGCTACAAGACTTAGGAAATGGTCAACGCATTGATTTTTTCTCTATCTGTTATGTTTTAAGAGGCACACTAAAGCAGTACAAAACAGAATGGGTGTATCTCGATAGTGAGGAGTTGCGTCACTTGTATCTGACAGGATGCCCATCTCCTTCATCATCGCTTCTGATCAGACGTTCCTCATTAAAGAACAATTGGAATAGTGAACTTAGAATTGCAGACGACTGGTGCCTGGCCCTTGACATGATTTTTAGTTCGCCTTGCAAGGCCGCTTTTACAAGAGAAATACTTTGGCATAAAAACCGTACAGGTAACAACGTATTTGATGGACGATATGCACCTGATCTGGTGCGGGATATGTTGCATGATGTCGATTATCTGTTTAGTCGGTTGGGAAAAAAATTTACATCCAGTGAACAGAAAACTTTTACCAAAACAAAAATTCGAGTGTGGGCGTCCTATAGTTATGTTCAAATAAGGCACAATCTTAAAATATTTAAAAGCATTTTATTTTTTCTCAGAGCAATGTTTTTAGCCCCATTTTTTACAATGCTGCTGTCATTTCAAAAGATGATTCACATGGGTAAAATATTTGTCCGGAGATTTTCAATGAGTAAATAATCTGAGCACACGATTAAGAACAACAATGTGCTTGTGCTTTGGTGACGATGAATCCTGGTGTAATGTTTCGTTCTTTCTGCTTCAATTGGTATTACACCAAAATTCATTTTTATAGCGGGCAAGACTTTCTATACAAAAGCCTGTTGTTAATTCTTCTGATCCCCAGCCCTTGAGCAACTTTGGGCCTCCATAATAGAATAACCAGCGTGACCAGTCGCCATGATTTTTCTGATTTTGGATAATGAAATCAACGGCTTTGTGCAGTCCTTCCGACGTATATCCAAAATTGATCAATGAGATAACGCCAAGTGCAGTATCAAGAATTGATTTACCTAGCTGGCCATCTGCGGATGCCGTTTTAAGAATTCTTTCAATAATCGGTGCGACAACAGGCTGAAGTTTTTTTACTCCACGGTTGTACGCTCTTGAAACCAGGTAATAAATAGTAAATGGGTTTCTGTACCATTTGTCACAATCATGTTCATTGCATTCATTTATTGTTTTAATGATTGCGTCTATTATAGGGGCTGTTTCCGGGATGTCGCCAAGATAATAGAGAATGTTCGTATTAATTCCTAAATCGATATCACCTCGAGTGCATTCGTTGACGTGCCAGAATAGCAAACTTGTAATAGGTCTTCTTAATTCCTTAATAGAAACACGCCAATGTCCTTTGTGTGTTTGCAGCCCTAACCGGATAATGTACCATGTATAGAATAACCCGTTGCGGGACCGGTTAGCTAACAATAATTTTTTGTTGTTGGGTGAGGGCATTGAAACTCCTCTCTCCTCCATAAATGCCGTACCGTAGGCAAGGCTGTCTGCATCATAGGGAACGATCTTGTGCCACGGATGTAAATTTGAAAAAACAGGCCATAAGCGTCCAAAATGCATTTGGCCGTAAAGATAACCAGTTGCTTTGGACAGCATTCTTTCCGCAATCGCTGATTCCGAAAGGGGTAATAGGCAAGAAGCTACCACCATGGTTGCAAAAACAGTACTATCCGGAAAACACCACCCCTGCATTGGCTCATCGGCTGCAACATAACAACAAAATTCACCATTAGGGTATTGATGCTGAGTCAGAAAGTCCAATCCTTTATCAATAGCTGCTTCTACGGTTTTTAGATCAACTATTTCGTTTGCCTCTAAAGAAAAATGATCAGGGGAACTATTGATATTTTGCATCAGGCGGATTTATATGCGACGGTTATCGTAATTACCTTTTTAAGAATCGGTCAAAGATACAGACCAATTTCGTTCCTGTTTCGCATTATAGATGAATTTATATAATTTTGTCAATATTGAAATGCATTATACACGTACCTTTTCTAACCATCAATGAGCAATTTGCGGTGCTATAATTTTACATTTGCCATCTATGTTAAGCGTTTTTTTCAAAAAGAGAATTCAGCTTTTTGCCGAAGCACATCATAGTTTCATTTTTTGCAACCAGACATTCTGTTTCGGATCATTAGCTTCGATTTCAGGCTAGTTCGTTCAGCAAATGAAAAGCATTTATCCTAAATGTTCACCGTGTATCGATGAAGGCATTAATACAACTAAAAGTGATTGAAAGGAACCACCATATAGCTATAATTACAAGCTGCCCGGAAGACTGGGGTGGGAGCGAGGAAGTATGGGCGCGTACAATTCCACATTTTCAATCTTCCGGATATCGTGTAACGGTATTAAAGCGGAATTTAAATAAGCAGCATATCCAATATAAAAATCTTGCTAACAATAATGTTGCGCTTGAAGAATTGTTGCCTGAATCTCTAAATTCATTAAGCGCTAAGAAGTACTCTGCGTTGTTTAAAATAAAAAATACAATTAAGTTATTAAAAAGAGTTTTCCAACTCGTCTTAAGGACAGTCAGGCCAAAGGATGTCGCTTATGTTAATGATTCCTATTTGGTGAAAAGAAAGCTTCAAAAGCTGCAGCCAGAATTTGTAATCTTATCACAAGGACAGAATTTTGATGGTCTCCAATTGGCAGATGGCTGCAGAGAGCTTAAAATACCCTATATAGTAATAGCTCAAAAGGCAGTTAACTTTTGCTGGCCTCACTACACAAACAGAAATTCACTGCGGGATATACTAGAGAAGGCTTCATGGTGTTACTTCGTATCAAATCACTGCAGGCGATTAACTGAAGAGCAATTCGGAACATGTCTTCCGCAATCTGAAGTTTTTTACGGTCCAATAAAGGTCCCCCGGCAAATAATTCCAATGCCGGATGCCACGCAGGGACTTCGGCTTGCATGCATTGGGCGCTATTATCTGCTGGATAAAGGGCAGGATATTTTGATCAGGGTAATGGCACAGCAAAAGTGGCGGGAGCGATCAATGACAATTTCTTTTATAGGCTCAGGAATTGACAAAGACGGATTGATGGAAATGGCTGAGTTTCTTGGTGCAAGCAATATTCAGTTTCTGGATCATATCGATGACATTGTTCGTCTTTGGGAGGACTATCATGCATTGGTTTTACCTTCCCGAAATGAAGGATTACCCCTTGTATTACTTGAAGCTATGGCATGCGGGCGCACGGCGATCGTATCGCAGGCCGGAGGTAATTGTGAAGTTATAAATGACGGAATAAATGGGTTTATCGGTCATGCTAATGAAGAAGATTTTGACGCGGTTTTGGAACGGGCATGGAATGCTCGGGAGGAGTGGGAAGCCATAGGAAAAAGAGCCCATGCATTTATTGAAGAAAATGTTCCGTTTCAATCTGAAAAAGTATTAGCAGATTCAATTTTAAATAGAATGGAAAAAGTGAACCCTGAAAAGGTTGCTGTATGAGAAATATTTTTGCAGTTATCAGAGCCAACGCGTGGTGGGAATACAAAATTCCACCAATGCTTGCTGTTGTCTATATGGTTATGATCCAAAGTCAAATACCCTTTTTTAAAGTGTTGCAGTTAATGTCAATTCCTGCAATTGCTGTAGTTCTGGGTGCGATTTATGTGAGTTTGCTGAATGATGCAACAGACGTTAGTGAAGATCTTAAGGCTGGGAAAAAAAATGGAATGATTGGTTATACAGCTATTCAACGGATTGGTATCGTATCATTCCCCGTCATTCTTGGATTTTGTATAGTAGCAATGTCAGGAAGTCTTTTCTCCTGGCAAAATCTTTTTTATCTGGCCGCTCATATATCTTTCACTTTATATTCATTGCCTCCATTCAGGCTTAAAAAAAGAGGAGTTGCAGGGCTTATAGCAGAAGCGCTTGGTTCGGAAATGTTGCCCGTATTGTTTCTTGTGTCATGTTTTTATAGAGATGCGAAATTGGAGATTCAACCCTTGCTGTTTGTGTTCCTTGGAACCTGGTTTTTTTGTTTTGGGCTTAGAGGTATCCTTTGGCATCAGCTTGACGATAGCGAAAATGATAAAGTGAGCGGACTGCAAACTGTTGTTCAACAAATAAGCAAACCCAGACTTTCGCGAATCGGTATCTGTATTGTTACCATAGAAGTCGCTGCTTTTTTGGCGTACGTGATTTGTAACCAATTGTTTTTAGTAATCCCGGGGCTAATTTTTTACCTCATATATATTCAGTTGTTAGCAAAAAAGAACGGAGTTGAACAAACGATAATAAGACCAAGAATAAAACCGTATAGAATTTTTTTGTTCGATTATTACCGTATTTTTTTCCCTCTTTTTTTGTTAGTTGCGGGCATGTTAAATGGTCTCGTAAATGTCTTCGGGTTGCTTTTTCATTTGTTTTTGTTCCAATCAACTATAACAAGCATTTTCAAGGAGGTTAGACAGCTCTGGCGAGCAGTTCTCTCAGACATTCTTTTACAGGTGAAGGATCGTTAGGTGAACTAATTTTCAAAAACGTACATTTACACCATGAGTAAGTACGATATCCTGATTATCGGAGGAGGGCCTATTGGCCTTGCCTGCGGTATCGCGGCGAAAAAAGCAGGGCTTAATTACATTATAATCGAAAAAGGAGCATTGGTCAATAGTTTGTATAATTATCCGTTGTACATGACTTTTTTCTCAACATCCGAACGACTGGAAATTGGTGATGTTCCGTTCATGAGCCTCAATCCGAAGCCTCACAGAAATGAGGCATTGGAATACTATAGAAGGGTGAAGCAATCCTTTGACTTAAATATCCGTTTGTTTGAGGAGGTTAAAGAAGTAAACAGGTTGAATAATGAAGGCGAGGAGAACCTGTTTTCTGTTGTTACCCCGAAAGCCGCCTACGAGGCCAGAAATATTATTATTGCTACCGGGTTTTATGATATTCCCATTTATATGAATGTTCCAGGTGAAGATCTGCCAAAAGTTAAACATTACTATCGCGATCCGAGCTTCTATGCATTTCAGAAAGTGCTGGTGGTTGGAGCCAATAACTCTTCTGTTGATGCTGCGTTGGAAACCTGGCGCAAAGGCGCAGACGTTACCATGGTCATCAGAAAAGATGTGATTGGAGAAAGGGTTAAGTATTGGGTAAAACCTGATATGGAAAACAGGATTAAAGAAGGCAGCATTAAAGCTTACTTCAATTCATCCGTAAAGTCCATCGCAGAGGACACTGTAACAATTGAAACGCCTGACGGTGAAGTAACCATTGAAAATGATTTTGTGCTGGCAATGACCGGCTATCGGCCTAACTTTGAACTACTGAAGAAATTCGGCATTGAATTTTCAGCCGATGATATTTGTGTGCCATCTTATCATGAAGAAACAATGGAAACAAACCAGCCCGGTATTTTTCTTGCCGGCGTTGTTTGTGGCGGTATGAACACACATAAATGGTTTATTGAGAACTCGAGAGTTCACGCGGATCAGATCATTTCATATATTGCTTCAAAACAATAACCGTTGTTTTGTTTTATACATCGGCTAAAAAAATTTTATACAAGTAACCTGTAAACAATGACAAAAATAACCTCTTATCTAAGTGTTCTTTTTTCGGTTTTGTTGCTCATCTCCTGTAAGAACGGTTCATACGATCTAAAGTTTAATCCACCTGCCGGCGCCAAATACAAATACGTGGTTGTAATGAACCAGGAAATGCAACAAAGTATGAAGGGGCAGGAACACAATGTGGATAATACGACTGAGATGTATGTGACCTATGAAATATTACAAAACACGGGTGCAGACAAACACTTGAAACTTACTTACAACAGGTTTAAAGGATCATCCAATGGAACCGCATATGATACGGACGATTCTTCTGCAGCGAATGGAAATAACCCTATGACATTTGTGTATAACGGCATGAAGAACTATCCCTTGCTGATAACAATATCCGAAAAGGGGCAGGTTAAGGATGTAACTGGCATCGATGAACTGCTGGACCGTGTTGTGGGATCTATACCACTGGATTCGGCACGAAAAGCAATGATCAGAACAACAACGGAAAAAATAATGGGTAAAGATTTTGTAAAAAGCATGATTGAACAATCCTTTAAGATTTTTCCGTCAAGTAAAGTAAGTGTGGGTGATACCTGGAAAGATTCTATGATGTTAACTGCAGGCCTTGATTTTAAAATGGCCAACAGCTTTACGCTTAAAGGTGTAGATAATAACAAGGCCACTATAGACGTCAGCTCTGATATAACCAGTGGCGCTATGGATATGGGGATGATGAAGATTGAAACAAACATGAAAGGAACGCAGAAAGGCACGACTGAACTTGATCTGCCCACCGGTATGACTACTTCTTCCGATCTTGATCAGCAGATTGAAGGCAATATGAAAATTATGGGAATGGAGATCCCGGTTAAGATCAAGACTAAGATAAAGGTTACAGGAACGAAGATTTAATTTAATTGACAATTGAAAGTGGAAAATTGTAAATGTGCGAATATGTGAATGTGCGAATGTGCAAAAGGGACCTGTTCTCCGTGTAACTCAGTGTCTTCTCCCGTGTAGCTCTGTGTAACAATTAATTTCCATAAAGAAAAAAGGTTTGATGTTTCAAGACATCAAACCTTTTTTGTAGTAGAAGAAATCTATCTGTTTTTATTATTGTCCTTTTTTCAACAACAATTTCGCTTGAGAGAAATTGTACGTTGCATCCAATACTGCTACAATCGAAGGCCAGTTGGCAGCTTCTACGTTGGTCTTTTTAAACACTTCTCTTGCCTGGATATACAGAATACTATTTTCCAGCTTGGCTCTTGTTGTAAAGCTGGCAAAATCATTCTCTGTCTTCTTATTTAAACTTTCCCACCCCTTTAATATATAACCGGTTGGAACGGTAAAGTTGATATAGTAGGTTATCGCACTTGTAGTCTTAATATTAACCGGGTAATTCCTTGTTTTATCTTCTTTCTTTATTCTTGTCTGGCTACCTATCAAAGATGGAAGTTTTAAAACAATATCATCTCCGGCGTTAGATGTCATTTCTGTCAGTGTAAAGTTCTCCGTGTATTTCAATGTTCTTTTCTTATAGCTGCGACCATCTTCAACAACGCGGAAAGAATTGTATTTATCAACGTGATCGTTATACTGGCCGTTGGCAATTTCTTTCATCATTAAAGGCTTATCTTCTTTCCACTCCTTCTTTTGATGCGTAAGTTCTTCCGAAGCCTTATCTTCTTCACGTGAACTTAATCCTTCCCATAAACCGGCTCCGTCATAATTTTTAAAATCAGATTCCATAAAAGGAGTTAGTGCAAGTGCATCATCAATAAGTACATCTTTTAAAGAGCCCTTTGCTTCGGTAGTTCTGTCTACCGAAACAATTGGTTGCGTTATATCGGGAAGAGAACTGTTTAATTGTACTGTCAGCGTGTTGGTCAGTGTATCTGTAATTGGCAGGCGGTCGATAGTAAATTTAGCTTTCTTGTCATCGGGATTAAATCTTGCTGCTACATTGCCATTGAATTCTGATGATAATTCCTCCGGATTAA
Organism: Danxiaibacter flavus; assembly: GCF_041060425.1. Lineage (NCBI taxonomy): Bacteria > Pseudomonadati > Bacteroidota > Chitinophagia > Chitinophagales > Chitinophagaceae > Danxiaibacter > Danxiaibacter flavus. The sequence continues at coordinate 1,131,531 of NZ_JAULBC010000002.1, read as the reverse complement.
GATGTTCGGAAGGATTACAGTAAAACTTGTCCTTATACTTGATCAGCCAGCCAAGTTCTGATGTAAATGCTACTTTGGAAAGGTCCGTCAAATGGTTGTTGTTGGTGACAATTACCTCGTGATCAATTTTTTTCTCCTTCAGTAAGTCTGAAAAAATCCTTGCATAAGTATAATCGTTCCAGCTATTGTAAAGTGTCTTAGAGCGGATGGTATAATAGGCCTTGCGTACATAATCATCATCGGAAGCTTCTTTGATGCCGCGCTTTTTCAATGACTTTAAAATGGCACTTTCCATATCGTCAATATCTACAGCTGACGAGCCACTTAATGACGAACTCTGCACTTTCCCAGGCTGAAACCAGGCTGTTTTAGCCTTTCCCATCAGCTCTTCAGCCGTCATGTCCTTTTTTAATTCGTCGTCGTTCTTAAACCATACAAGATCATTGTTGTTATTTTTTGAATAGCTGACCTGGAACTTCATCATCGGCAATTCCGTATAAGTGTTTACATATTTTACGCTTTGAAGTTTATCTCTGCGTTCATCAACCCAGCGATATACCTGGATGCCGTTTTTAGATGTTGATGTAAAATCCGGCGCACCTTTTATTGTCTTGTATGCAAGGTGATAGTGTTCGTCAGCGGTTGTTATTTCAATGATCTGCTTTGCAACTGGCATAGACCTGTTGCACACGTAATATACCGGAGCAAATTCTTTATAATTGGGATTGGATCCGTAACTCCTGTTGTTGATGTTTCTGAATTCGTATTCAATAACATCACCTTCCTCGAGATCCGGAACGGCTATTTTATAAAAGCTGGGGCGATAAGTAGTGGATATTTTTTGATCAGTATAGCTTCTGAAAATATCCGGAACACTGTTGCTGTTCTCAACTCTTACAGCATCAGCCAGCTCTACATTTTTTTGTGAGCCATCTTTCTTAATAACTTTTGCGGAAAATGCATCAAGCTCGTTGGAGAGGCGGAAGTATAAGATAGAATATTGTTCGATAGAGAACTTGTCATTAAGCAATAAACGTCTTCTTTCTGTTTCTTCCACCAGCATTTGGGTTTCACCGTTTGAGCGGTTGGCAGCAACGATAGAAGTGCCCAATGTCAACGGCGCAAATATGATACCGAGAATGTTTCTTCCGATTATTTTTCCAGCACTCAATCCTTTTTTGTCGAAAGCGAAAGTTGTTTTCTGTGAAAGGATAACAGCGCCATCATTGTTTGATCCGGATACGGTTGTTGCTGTAAAATCGGGATCGTCTATAAGTAACGGCGACGCCTTCTGATTTTTAGTGATGATGTCCAGTTCCCTTTTACTGATGCGGTTTTGGGCGAATGTTGTTTGAATAGTCAGGCATGCAAATGCACTAACCAGAATGATCTTTTTCATTTGGTGGGTTCAAATTATTGTTGAATCGAAATACTGCTTCTGTTAAACTCTTTCACTGAGGCTACAAACTTTTTCCATGCCTCAAAATCTGCAGGAAGAATAACCGGTGAAGCGATAGTCGTTTTTTTCTGTAATGAGATTGTATTGTTGGAATAATTGTATTCAGCATCAACCTGGTTCTTGTTAAATGCTGCAGTGAATTTTTTGGGTAATGATGCAGGCTTTGTGTTGCCATCCAGCTCAAGCATGATTTTGTCTGTCGCGACGAAAAGATTACCGAGATCAATAGGAGACTGCCTGTTTTCTTCCGGGTTAAAACCCATTATAGATCGTGGAAAGAAATCAATGGTAGTATATAATGTTTTGTCGATCTGCGTTACCTGGTTGTTAACTTCAATATCGCCTTCAATGGTGATAGGAATTTCCCTGTTGGTAAAGTCGGAAGTTTTTATGTTGGAAACCTCTGTGTTTTCGGAGTTCCCTTCCAGCAGTCCTGAGACAAAATTCTTTCTTTTGTCAGCCGGAACATTGTTGTAGATATAGTGAAAAAAATGACGCGATTCACCATCAAAAGTAACCGACATGTGGCCGGTCATTTTCTCTCCGTCTATCTTTAGTTTTGAGATTGTGCTGATTTGATTGTTGTCAATAGGAGGCACCGGAACGGTTTCAATTTTGTAACTGTCACCATGTTCTACCAGAACTTTCTTTCCCTGAATGCGGGCAGCATCCTTACCAAAAGCTGCATACTTTTCCGTGCCGTCAATGAAGTATGTTTTTCCTTTTAAATAAAGTACTGAAATGGCGTGATTATCTACACACATTGATTGGACCTCGGTAATATCATAAGGGATCTCCCTTGTGCCAATCCACGCAAAGTGTGCATCGTAACCTGCTATTTTCAACATTTCGGTAAGCAGGTTAGCCATCCCCTTACAGTCGCCATATTTGTTTTTATAAACATCCTGTACTGTCTGTGGTACAAAGCCGGAATAGCCTTCTTCAAAAGCTATATAACGTATGTTATCCTGAACCCAGTAATAAATGGATTTGATCTTTTCCTCATCAGTCGGCTTGCCTTGTGTCAGCGTTGCCACCTGTGCTTTTATCGCATCTATATTGTTTTGAGCCTTGCGATATAAAAAGTTATACCAGGCGTATATGTCGTCCACAGATTTAAAACCATTGATCTTTTGATTATTTAGAGTAAAGCTCTTAACAGTGATGATCAGGTGAGGAAGATAGAAAGGTCTTGCAAGTGACATTGCTTCATGCTTAATCCCACTCATATCCGTGGCAGTATATTTATAAACTGTGAAGTCTTTTCCTTTTTGTGTCTCTTTCCTGATCTTATATCCTTCAAAATTTTTTTCAAGAACTTCCAGTTCCAGCCAGGATGGTACCTTAAAGCTGATGACCGCCTGCTTTACCGGGAATGACTCATGAAAGAACACACGGGTCAGGTATTTTGCATCTGTATACTGAGCCTCATATTTAAACCTGTACCGTTGCCCGACTTCCTCAGCCCGATAACCATAAAGCTCCCCATATGCATCGTCGAGAAAAATGTTATCATCTGTAAGTGAAATCCTCTCCGGGGGATATTTTACGGTTTTGAAACCATTTTTGTAATAGATCTGGAAATCATAATCCTTCAGCTTAACAAAACTGTTGAAAGGAACCAGGTAGCCGACAGGCGTTTTTTCGGCAATGCTGGCCATTTCAATCACACTGTTCTCCTGGGATGTAACAATGGATTGATTGTTAATACCTTTTGCCGTATTAAATTGAAATTCTTTGTTGATGAGATACGCGCCGTATTTGGCTTTTTTATCGATCTTTTTAAGGTTAGATGCCTGTAATGCACCTTCAGCATCGGCTGTTTGAAACTGGGAATAGGCTATGGTTGAAAATATCAGGCACACAACTAGCCCTGAAAGGGGTTTAAGCATGAGGTACGTTTTAAATTGCTTTGATAATCAGTTTGGTGTTTTATTAAATATGAAATTTATAAAATAAATATCCGCTATAAATTTCTATTTACAAAAATCTATAGCGGACAAAAGTAGGAAGAAAACCGGTTTAAGTACGAATTACGAATTACGAAGTACTTTAATGCAGGCTACGTTATTTTTTAGACAACTGCTTAAATTTAAAAATGCAAGAGCTCAGATATAATCGAGCTCTTGCACCCAGGTACTTCGTACTTCGTAACTCGTACTTGCGATCGGTCACATCATACATCTAATATCGTACATCGTACATTGCCTTACTTCATCACATCCTCAATCACCTGTCCCACATTTCCGCTGGGCATTTGAATATGAAGTAATGCAGCTACGGTTGGTGAAATATCGGTCATGTAAGTTTCAATATTGGTTTTACCTTTCCTGATGCCCCATCCATACCATAACAAAGGAATGTGAGAATCATACGGATTCCAAAGGCCATGTGTTGTTCCGGTTGCTCCGCCATCAATATATCCCGGTTTTAAAATTATCTGGATATCTCCGCTGCGTGCAGGAAGATAGCTATTTGTAACACGTTCCTTAATGGTTGAAGTAAGTGTAGTCTGTGCCAGTTTGTCCAGTTCAAAAGCATTCACAACACCATCTACATTACGCAGATATTTAATCGTCTGCCTGATGATATCGTTCTTATCCATATCTGACGATTCTATCAAAGCATGATTCAGATAGAACTGGTAGTTGCTCGCGTTTACAACAATATTATCCTTACCAAATTTGTCCTTCAGCATTTGGTTAAGACCTTTAAGAATGGTGCTCTCACTGATTGTGCCACCTGGAAGTCTGTTCTCCTTCATAAAGCCAGGTACATGTGCTACTGCATGGTCGGCAGTAAGAAATACTGTGTACTGGCCCTTGCCAACAGATGCGTCGAGGAAGTCAAACAATTTGCCAAGGCTTTCGTCAAGGCGCACATAGTCATCCAGTTGTTCCCATGAATTAGGTCCGAATGTGTGACCTACATAATCCGGAGAAGAAAAGCTTACTGCTAAGAAATCCGTTACACCGTTTTTCCCTAAACCTTCGTTAAGCACGGCTGCTTTTGCCATTTCAACGGTTAATGTGTTACCATGTGGAGTTGAAGAAATCTTGCTATAGTCTGTTCCTGCATATTTGCTTAAGTCATATGGCATTGCTGAATTAGGTGTGCCAAAAGGTTTTCCTTCGTAGGCTTTGTCATCGGCAGTGCAGTATATCGGATAAGTTTCTTTAGGCAGAGCCAGCGTCCAGTTTAGCTGGTAAAGAGAATCCACCAGTTTCCTGTTATTAAAATTTTGAACCCAGTCAGGCAATACATTCATGTAATACGTGCTGGTGATAAAGTTGCCGGATTTACCATCATACCAGTAAGCCGCATTAGCTGAATGTCCGGCAGGCAAAATAGCACCTCTGTCCTTCAACGCAACGCCAATTACCTTGCTCTGGAAATTGGTAGCCAATCTTAGTTCATCCGTAATTGTAGTGGTTAACATATTGGCCGGGCTCATCGCTCCGGCTGCAGCGTTGCTGCTGCCAACTGTCTGAACAGAAGTATCTCCTGCGCAATACATTTCTTTGCGTTTCTGATTATCATACCAGTCATTTCCCATTATACCGTGGATTGCAGGAACAGAACCGGTATACACGCAGGTGTGGCCTGCAGCGGTGACAGTTGGAGTATACGGTATCATCGTGTTTTCGCATGAAAAGCCATCGTTCAGCATTCTTTTAAAACCTCCGTTGGCTTTAAAAACATCGTTGTAACGATAAAGATAATCCCAGCGCATTTGATCGACCACAATCCCTACAACCAGTTTAGGACGGGATACACCTTGTTTGGAAGCTGCTGCTGAAGAACTTTGACTGTTGGATGTAATAACGGTAAATAAACCAAGAACAAAAACAAAGCAATACTTCATTGTAAAACAATTATTAGGGGAACAAAAGTAGGGTTGAAGATATGTATTATTTGAAAACGTGATCTTAAAATTGATATTTAATAACGAATGCCGGGCTTTCCCCTTCGGTTACCTGATACGTGATGATTTTTGTTAATTTCCTCTGAAATATTCGTCTTTAAACCCGCAGGAAGAACGTCGGCTTCATTAACAAAAAGTAGTTTAAACCTCGTTTTATCCGGAAATATGGCCGGTTCGGGGAATATTTATGCACATCACGCCTATGATAGTGCAAAAAATTATGATGCGAAGGCTTAAAACTCAAGCTATATTTAATTTGAATGAATTATTTTTGCGCAGTCGCAAATGATAATGATTGCTTCATCTTGAGAAGCTCCTTTTTTATCAGACAGAAGGTTAAAGTATAAACCGGTTCATCACCAATCCAACAAAGCAACCGGATTTTATCATTGTAAATTATATATACTTTATGGCAGATATTTTCGAAAGACTGATCAAAAATTACGGCCCTATTGGACAACATCGTGAAAGAGCACATGGATATTTTGCATTTCCTAAACTGGAGGGCGAGATTGGCAGCAGAATGAAATTTCGTGGTAAAGACGTAGTTGTATGGAGCCTGAATAACTATTTAGGATTGGCAAATCATCCGGATATCAGAAAAGTGGATGGTGAAGCTTCTCAAACATTCGGCCTTGCATATCCGATGGGAGCGAGGATGATGAGTGGTAACAGTAACTATCATGAACAGTTGGAAAAAGAGCTGGCAGAATTTGAACAGAAAGAAGATGCTATATTGATGAACTTCGGCTATCAGGGTATTATGAGCGCAATTGACGCCGTTTGCGGCCGTCATGACGTGATTGTATATGATGCTGAAAGCCATGCATGTATAATAGATGGTTTGCGCCTTCACCCTGGTCACAGGTTTGTTTTTAAACATAATGATGTTGCTGATTGCGCCAAACAATTGGAAAGAGCAACAGCGATGATTGAAAAGCAGGGACAGGGTGGTATCCTGGTTATTACTGAAGGCGTGTTTGGCATGGCCGGAGATCAGGGTAAATTAAAAGAGATCATTGATCTTAAGAGCACATACGAATTCCGCCTGCTTGTTGATGATGCGCATGGATTTGGTACGTTGGGTAAAACTGGTATGGGTGCGGGTGAAGCTCAGGATTGCCAGGATGGCATCGATCTGTATTTCTCTACTTTCGCCAAATCAATGGCTTCAATCGGAGCATTTCTTGCAGGTCCTAAAGTGATCATTGATTATATCCGTTATAATATCCGTTCACAGATCTTCGCGAAAAGCTTACCAATGCCAATCGTTCTGGGTAACCTGAAGCGTTTGGATATGTTGCGCACCATGCCGGAACTCCGCGAGAAATTATGGAATAACGCATTGAGTCTGCAGAAAGGACTAAAAGAAAATGGATTTGATATTGGTAATACCAATACTATGGTTACGCCGGTTTACATGAAAGGTGGCGTAGAAGAAGCTACTGCAATGGTAATGGACCTTCGTGAAAATTACGGTATCTTCTGTTCTATCGTAGTATATCCCGTAATTCCAAAAGGACATATTATTTACCGCTTAATTCCAACTGCAGCACATACTGCAGAAGACATTAAGCTAACCATAAAAGCTTTCAGCGAAACCAAAGCCAAGCTGGATGCAGGTGACTATAAGGTTGAAGCCATTCCTGATATGGCCGAAGCAAACTAAGTCGTTAAAAGAATATTTTACTAAGCAAAGCCTTCCTTTCTTTTGGGAGGCTTTCTTATTTTTGAAATATGATAAAGTATCTGAAAAGGATTACTCCTTTTATACTCGCATCCTCCACTGCTATTGTTGCAGCTTTTTCTTTTTTACTAACAGGAGGAGATACGTTTAAATACAGAATTGGGTTCTTTATTCCGCTCGTGTTACTCAGTATAGTTCCGCTCATTCTTGATTTCCTCTTAAAACGCTATCTTCAGTCAAGGGGCCTTGTATGGATATGGGTGACAGAGCTAATTCTTTTGCTGGGTGCCGTTTATTACTGGATAGTAAAATAATTGTATGCATATAGAACATATTGCCCTTTATTGCAACGACCTTGAAAAAATGAAAGATTTCTATTGCCGCTATTTTGAGGGAACATCTAATGAGATCTATCGAAGCAATACAACCAGGGGATTTGAATCTTATTTCATAAGTTTTGCAACCGGTGCAAGATTTGAGTTGATGAAAAAGCCTGGTATTTCAGATGTTTCTTCCGTTATAGCAAGAGCCGAAAATCCCGGATTTGTTCACCTCGCATTTTCCGCCGGAAGCCGCGAGAAAGTCGACACCCTGACGAAGACTTTAAGGGCCGATGGCTTTGCTGTTTTGGGAGAACCAAGGGTAACCGGCGATGGCTACTACGAAAGTGTTATTGCCGATCCCGAGGGAAACAGGATCGAGATCACAGAATAGACCGATACGTGAATATTGCTGTATCAATAACGTTCTGAACTACGCAGAATGCCTCAGCTAAAAGCTGATAGCTGACTGCTGAAAGCTACAAACATGAGCATAAAATTTGAGACGATCGATTGGGCTTACGGCTCCAACATATACGAAGTAAATACAAGGCAATATACCGCGGAAGGCACATTTAGTGCTTTTCAGCAGCATTTGCCAAGGCTGAGGGATATGGGGATTGAGATACTGTGGTTTATGCCCGTAACGCCGATAAGCAAGGAAAAAAGATTGGGGACACGGGGCAGTTATTATGCCTGCAGCGATTATACCTCGATTAATCCGGAATACGGAACATTAGAAGATTTCAAAACACTGGTAAGCGCTGCGCATGATCTGGGGTTTAAAGTAATTATTGACTGGGTGGCAAATCACACGGGTTATGACCATCACTGGACAAAAGAACATTCTGAATGGTACAGGAAGGACGCGGATGGAAATTTTGTAGAGCTGAACGGCTGGGACGATGTAATAGATCTCGACTACACAAATGCAGCACTTCGGAGGGAGATGATAAAATGTATGCAGTTTTGGGTGGAGAAATGTAATATAGATGGCTTCCGGTGCGACATGGCACATCTTGTTCCGCTGGACTTCTGGAAGGAAGCGAGAAAAGCCTGCGAGGAAACGAGGCCTCTTTTCTGGCTTGCTGAATGTGATGAAGAAAAATACCTGGAAGTATTTGATGTTTCCTATGCCTGGAAATGGATGCATGCCACGGAAAAATTCATGCGAAATGAAATTGGACTGGGTGATATCAACAACATTTTGCATGGTTATGCAAATTATCATGCAAAAGGATGGAAGCTTTTTTTTACCGCCAATCACGACGAAAATACATGGAACGGAACTGAGTCTGAAAAGTATGGTCCGGCTGCAAAAGCATTTGCAATTTTTAGTGTCACCTGGCCAGGATTACCATTAATTTATAGTGGCCAGGAGTTGCCCAATAACAAGCGTCTAAAGTTTTTTGAAAAGGATGTAATAGAATGGCACGAGCCGGTAGAATTACATGTTTTTTACAAGACATTACTGCAATTGCGAAGAGAAAACAGCGCATTGCACAATGAAGCCAGGATGGTTTGGTTTTCTACAGATGCAGATGATAAAATATTAGCCTACCTGCTCGTTAAAGATCATCAGAAAGTTTTGGTGATATTAAATTTATCCGGTGCAGAACGGGTAAAGATCGATCTTGCAGATGCGTCTCTAAAAGGTGGTTATATTAATCTGTTTTCAGGTCTGCAACATCACCTGAACGAGCGTGAGATATTTGAATTGCAACCCTGGGAGTATTTTGTTTATGCATCGGTGTAATGTCAGAAGTTAAAAGTTATAAGTGGTACGTTGTACGTTGATGGCAGCAAAGATGATGATTGACAAAAATGGAATCAATGCTCCATATTTCACTATAGACTATTCACTTTTGACGTTTTCGGAAGTAATGAGTTGTAAGTAGTACGTTACACGTTGATTGCAGCAAAGACTATGATGAAGAACGAAAATGGAATCAATGCTGCACACTTCACTATTGACCATTCACTATTGACTATTCACCATCCACCAAAAAAAGAAAGCCGGCATAAAAGCCGGCCTATTCTTTATAATCATTGAATCAATCTTTCACTATTCACCATTCACTATTCACGCTGAGTTATCACTCTTCACCATTCAGTCCTCTTATTGATCCCCATTGTCATTACCTTTATCGGATCCGTTAAGGTTAAGCGGATAGGCGTAAGAACCTTCGTAACCCGGATAAATACCTTCAATCTTAACAGTGCCCTGGGTGCTTGCAAGAACACTTTTCAGTTCATCAATATTGTTTACAGGCTGACCATTTACGCTGGTGATTACAAATCCTTCCTGCATTCTTGTTCTCTTCAAAATACCATTGCCTATTTTCTTAACTACCACACCTCCGGTAATATCATTTTTCTTAGCGGTGGCAGCATCAAGATTCGCTAATTCTGCACCTAATTTATCGAGGGCTGATTCCGCTTTGACTTCAGTATATGTACCCGCTTTGTTTTTCAGCGTAACAGTAGTTGTGTTTTCTTTACCTGCTCTAACATACGTCAGGCTGATCTTGTCACCGGGCTTGTAACGTGCAACCTGGTCTTGCAATTCAGGACCACTTGTAATTGTTGCTCCGTTTATTTTGGTGATGAAATCACCTTTCTGAATACCGCCCTGGTAAGCTGCGCCGTCTTTCGGAACATCAGTTACATAAACACCGTCACCTTCTTTAATACCTTGCTGTTTCTTTTGCTCGTCAGATGCTTGTTCACTCAGGTATTGAATTCCGATATAAGCTCTCTGAACTGTACCAAATTTAATCAGGTCATTCACAATTTTCTTAACCATGTTTACTGGTATTGCGTAAGAATAACCTGCATAAGAACCTGTAGGAGATGCGATGGCAGAGTTAATACCGATTAGCTCACCGTTTGTATTAATCAACGCACCTCCACTATTGCCGGGGTTCACAGCTGCATCGGTCTGAATAAACGATTCGATAGGAGAGTTGCCTCTGTTGATGCCGATTGATCTTGCTTTCGCACTAACTATACCTGCCGTTACGGTAACATCAAGGTTCAAAGGATAACCGACTGCCAGTACCCACTGGCCTAAGCGCGTATCATCACTGTTTCCGTAAACCAGGTAAGGTAAACCTGTGCCTTCAACTTTAATAACTGCGATATCACTGTTATTATCTGTTCCTACAACTGTAGCCTTATAAGTTTTACGGTTAGCCAGTGTTACATTTATTTCATCAGCGCCCTCAACTACGTGATTGTTTGTAACAATATATCCATCCGCACTGATCAATACACCGCTACCGCTGGCGCGTTGCTCAGGAGTCATCCTTGATTGGGGACCGCCAAAGAAATCGGAGAACGGATCATCATCTCCAAAAAAGTCAGAGAATGGATTTCTTTGCTTAGGCAGGTTGTTGCTAACCTGTTTAGGTTTTGTTCTTGTTTTTATGTGTACAACGGCGGGGGTTGCAGAAGTTGCTGCTGCGGAAAAATCGACTGGTCCTGCTGCATTATCTTTATTGAAAAATCCTGCATAGTTAACTGGTAGTTTTCCATTTTCCTGTACACCTGCGTATTGACTTTGCATCCACTTGCTGTATCCCCAAACACTCAAAACAGCGGTAGATGCACTGATAGCAACTATCAATAAAATACTTTTGAGTTTCATTGTTCTTCTAAATTTTTAAAGTTCAAAATTGACTGTTCTTTAATGTCAAATAATATGCCTTTCGGACAACAAATAAACGAAGCTGTTTAATCGTGCGTTAATAAAATATTCCTTTTAACATAAGTTTGACGAAGGTTGTCGTAGTTCTGTCAAACTTGCGTAAAGGTGTTAACAATTACTGTCATAAAGATAAGCATGTAAGTGCGAAAATGGCATAGAATTCCATGGAAGGCAAAGAAGTAAGTACGAATTACGAAGTACAAAGTACTTAAGTCTAAAAGCTGAATTAGATGCAGGTCTTTTTAAGGAAGGGAACGTGGAATTACTTCAATATATTGGTTATCAAAGCTTCAGAAAATGAGTTCTGACACAGGAGGCTGAAATGCTTGTTAAGGCAATGGCTTGAATGCAGATGTAATTTGTTTTTTAAGCATTGAAAAAGCTGCCATTCAGTCTGTGAAATTGGAAGAGATAATTGCCTTGTCCCGTCGGATAAAATCACCAACCCAGGACAAAGCAATATTTATCAGGTTTACAGGTCTTTTAAAAAGGCCATAGTATCTACTCCATCGGCGTAGTCTATCAACGAAGGTTGCTGTGCGCTGCCAAAAGGAATGTTATCCTTACCTACAACACACTGTATAGCCTCGTTACCTTTCAGGCTTTCCAGCAACGCATCCTTGTCGGTATAATACTCAAAATGTACCTGGCTGATGGGCGAAAAAGGCGAACTGTTTTCCGTAACAACCACTGCCCCGCTGTTCATGTAATATTTATTGTTCATGATCAGTAGCGCCAGCTGATAGTCGAAATTGTGTTTGTATTTATGAAATTCGAGGAAGTAATCATATTGTTTCAATGTTTCCAGTAACGGCATAAAATTATAGTTCTCCGGAACATACAACTTCGTAACGTTGCGACAGCCGAGCCCGAAATAAAGCTGAATGTCTTTGGCAAGATTGATTAGATCGTCGGCTGATTCCTGTCCGTCCAGGACAGCGACAGACGTCCGGTTTTTGCGGATAATGTTTGGATATTTACTGAAATAGTATTCAAAATAACGCCCGGAATTATTGCTGCCGGTTGCTACATAGGCGTCACATCCTTTTAATGTCTCCGCGAATTGAACGAGTCCTTTTGCTGCCGGATTCCATTCTTCCAATTTGGCTACAAGATGCGGCAGCAGCACATCATCTTTCGAAGAAAGTTTAATAGCCATGCGGTGGCCGGTAATAAACGTGCAAAGGAAATCGTGAAAGCCTACAAGCGGAATATTCCCAGCCATAACAATGCCTACGAGCTTTGGATGTGGGTTTTCCTGCGGAATTCCATAATTTTTTGTCCATTCCTCCAATACAGGTCGTGTAAGAAATTCACGGGAAAGCGCTGTCGAAGCCAGGTCAATAAACTCAGGAATAAACCACGGATTTTGCCTGCCCGCTCTTTCCTTTATCATCTGCCATTCCGTGTCATTGTTTTCAATATAAGAACCCAATTGTGCCAATAATTCTATACGTTGTTGTAAAGTCATCTTACATATATTAACTCTTGTGATTTATATTTGCGGCGTAGTGCGGTTTATTCAATAATTGCTGCGATCGGATAAGGTCCGGCAGATACTTAAGTAAACGGCACTGACTTGCGGCAGCCGCAAAATTCTGAAATTTACAATCACAAAAATCAAATAATATGGCAATCAAAATAACAGATGAATGTATTAACTGCGGAGCATGCGAACCAGAATGTCCAAATAATGCCATTTACGAAGGGGGAGTAGAATGGGCCATAGCCGACGGAACAACCGTTAAAGGATCTATTACACTTATGGATGGAAGCCAGGTAGACGCAAACGAGCGTTTTGCCCCAATTAGTGTTGATACTTACTATATTGTTCCAAATAAATGCACCGAATGCCAGGGTTTTCACGAGGAACCTCAATGTGCAGCCGTTTGCCCGGTTGACTGCTGCGTTCCGGATGAAATGTACCAGGAAACTGTGGATGAACTGATGGCTAAAAAGGAAAAATTGCACATAATGTAGTCCGGCGGCAGTGTGCGAAACTTTTTTTGCACTCTATTACCGGGGTGGTTACCTTTATGTAAATGATTGTTGCTGCGAGGCGACATTAATAACGGTGGGTGATATTTCCCGCTAACGTGAGGTGAAGGATGTATGTTCTTCACCTTTTTGTTTGGAAATAACTGCCGGTTTCTTTCGTTAAAATTTCATAGGCAATAGCTTAAATGCATTAGGTCATTATCTTTGAAAGTCAGGCCCGGCAAAACATCATTAACGAGGTTTTCCGTATTGCAGGTTCTATCGCCGGATTCCGGCTAATCTAAAAGAAACAAAGAATAACAGATGAAAAAGAAAATAGCATTGGTAACAGGCGGTTACAGTGGGGAGGCAGAGATCAGTTATAAAAGTGCGGTGACTGTTGAAAATAATGTAGACAAGGAAAAATTTGAAGTATACAAAATTGATGTCCACCCGGAAGGCTGGAACTATATAGATGCAAACGGAAATAAAACGCCTGTTGACAGAAGTGATTTTTCCGTCAATGCCAATGGCAGTAAGATCAGCTTTGACGCGGCTTTGATGTGCATTCATGGTACGCCTGGCGAAGACGGAAAGTTGCAGGGTTATTTTGATATGCTTAATTTACCCTACACAAGTTGCGATGCCGCAACTTCAGCACTTACATTTAATAAACGCTACACTGTAGCTGTTGCTGCTTTTGGCGGAATAAATGTTGCGCGCTCTTTGCATATCTTCAAGCATTCACCCATAAGTGCCGAAGCCATTTTGCAGCAATTACAATTGCCGGTTTTTGTTAAGCCGAACAATGGTGGCAGCAGCATCGGTATGAGTAAAGTAACGGAAGCTGAAGCCTTGCCAGCTGCGCTGGAAAAAGCATTTAACGAAGATGATCAGCTGCTGGTTGAAGAATTTATTGCAGGAAGAGAGTTTACTATTGGTGTTTTTAAAACAAACGGTAAGATTATTACGTTACCCATTACTGAAGTGATTACTCACAAGGACTTTTTTGATTATGAGGCGAAATATCTTGGTAAAAGCCAGGAAATAACTCCCGCAAACGCAGACGAGGCAATTGCTGAAAAAGTGAGGGCCGCGGCAAAAAAAGTGTATGAGTTATTAAACTGCCGTGGTATAGTCAGAATTGATTTTATTTACAATGAACAAAGGCAGGAGCCGTTTATGCTGGAAGTTAACACGGTTCCCGGTCAAAGCGAGGCGAGTATAGTGCCTCAACAGGTAAGGGCGATGGGATGGACGCTTAAAGAGTTTTATACAGCAGTAATAGAGGATGCCATCAAGGCCTGATCAACGGGAATGCCCCGGTATTTTAGCGTATTTTCTTAAAAAAGATATATTAAGTGTTCAAATTCATTACGACAAAACCTTTCTGGGTAAATATTTTAATAGCAATTGTGCTTGCATTGTTATTGTTCTTTGGTTTCTTTAGTTCGCTGGGGTGGCTGACACATCATGATGCAAATGCAAGAGTCCCTTCAGTTGTAGGGAAAACTGTTGCCGAAGCGACAACTGCGTTGGAAGCACAGGGGTTTGATGTTACGGTACAGGATTCCGTTTACATAGATACCTTGCCTAAGCAGGTTACCGTAAAGCAATCACCGGAGGCAGACGCACTCGTTAAGCAACACAGAACCATATACTTAACCATTAACCGCTCTATTCCTCCGCTGGTTGAAATGCCGGATTTGCGTGGATTTTCTTTTAAGAGTGCACAGTTATACCTGCAAAGTCTCGGTTTAAAAATGGGCGAGGTTTCATACAAGCCGGATATCGCGAAAAATGCTGTTCTGGACCAGGTATATAACAATAATCCCATAAAACCAGGTACCAAAATAAATATGGGAAGTACCATTGCCCTGGTAATTGGTAGCGGAGTGGGCAGCACTCTGATTGATGTGCCCGATCTTACCGGAATGACGGTGAAAGATGCCAGGAGTTTTTTAAGTGCCATGAGTATAGGTATAAGCACGATCAATAACGCAGATGCGGCAGTAGCCAACCAGGAAAATGCGTATATTGTGCGGCAAAATCCGGAGCCATACAACATAGTGGGTGACGGACAAATGGTTTCAAACAAGATCAGGGCCGGGCAGTTAATTGATATTTGGGTGAGTGATACCAAACCTGCAATGGATTCCGCAGGGATAATCAGCCAGCCATCAAACGTTCAATAACCAGATTATTATGCAGAATATTTCTATTGAAGAATTGAAAAGCAGATTAGACGCAGGTGAAAATGTAAACCTGCTTGACGTTCGTGAAGATCACGAAAGAGCAGACTTTAATATTGGTGGAAAGCACGTGCCTGTTGGCAAAATCCAGACCATGCAATTGGATGATATCGAAGACTGGAAAGACCAGGAAATAGTTGTTTACTGCCGTAGCGGAAACCGCAGCGGTATTGCGGCAATGTTCCTGGAGCAGATGGGCTATAAAAACCCTAAGAACCTTGTAGGCGGAATGCTGGCATGGCAGGATAAATACGCTAAATAATAAGTACGAAGTTAGAAATACGAAGTACGCAGGTGATACCGGTTAACTTTCTTTTTAGGCCGGTTGAGTGAGGTAAGTACGAAGTTAGAAGTAAGAAGTACGCAGGTGATACCGGTTAACTTTCTTTTTAGGCCGGTTGAGTGAGGTAAGTACGAAGTTAGAAGTACGAAGTACGCAGGTGAGACAGTTTTATATTTTTTTAGCCTGTTGATTTACTGAAATATGAAATAAAAAAGCCGCGAGTGATATGATTCGCGGCTTTTTTAGTTAAGTTATATTTAGCTGTTACAAATAATCAAGTGAGACAGTGCACTTCGTACTTCTAACTTCGTACCTCGTACTTTTATGAACAGGTAAAAAATCAGTTAACCACTCGCCTCCACGTACTTTTAACTTCGTACTTCGTACTTAACTTTGTTCTTCTACGCCGAGTCTTTCCATTACGTCCATGCTAATGCCGGTTGAAGAGTAACCTCCATCGTGGAACAGGTTCTGCATGGTAACCATTTTGGTAAGGTCAGAGAACAACGTAACACAATAGTTTGCGCAAGATTCAGCATCGGCGTTACCCAAAGGAGCGATTGCATTTGCAAAATCAAAGAAGTCACCGAAACCTTTAATGCCGCTTCCTGCAGTGGTTTTGGTAGGAGACTGGGATACAGTATTGATACGAACTTTCTTTTCAACTCCATAATGATAACCAAAGCTGCGGGCGATCGATTCAAGCATAGCTTTGATATCAGCCATATCTGTATAGAACGGATATGTACGCTGAGCCGCCATATATGTAAGGGCAACAACACTTCCCCATTCATTGATAGCATCCAGTTTACGAGCAACGCTCAGCATTTTGTGCAGAGACATAGCCGAAACGTCAATCCCTTTCATGAAATAATCGTAGTTAGATTCAGTATAAGGGATTTTCTTACGGATATTAACGCTCATACCTATAGAATGCAGTACAAAGTCGATTTTGCCGCCCAATACTTCCTGGGATTTGGTGAACAGGTTGGTCAGGTCATCAACATTTGTTGCATCAGCAGGAATGATCTCTGATCCTGTTTTTTCAGCAAGCACTTTTATTTCGCCCATTCTCATAGCAATTGGGGCGTTGGTTAATACAAATGTGGCGCCTTCTTCATGCGCTTTCTCTGCAACCTTCCATGCGATGGAGTTTTCGTCCAATGCGCCGGTAATAATGCCACGTTTGCCTTTTAGTAGATTGTATGCCATATGGATTGCTTGAATTTTTACAAGTATTCTAAAAACGACAAAGAAAACACTAATAATTGAGAAATGGAAAAATTGTGGGGAGGGAAAATCGTCAATAGTGAATGGTGAATAGTGAAAGGTGGGAGCGGTTGAAACTGAGGAGCAGGTTGTTGATCTGGACAGGCGGAATAGTGAATAGTGAATGGTCAATAGTGAAAGGTGAGGCCTGTTACGGATTCATTGGTCTGTTTAATATTTTGCTATTATGAGGACAATCGCCGGACATCATCGTAAATTCACCCAAGGAGCATCGCAAGTTCTTTTTTAGAAGATCCGCAAAAAAATGAACGAGTCTGAGTCAACGTACTTCGTACTTCGTAAATCGTACTTAGTAAAGCCTGTCTGCAAAAACTGCAACCTGCTGCATCTGAAACTGAGGAGCAGGTTGTTGATCTGGACAGGCGGAATAGTCAATAGTGAATGGTCAATAGTGAAAGGTGAGGCCTGTTACGGATTCATTGGTCTGTTTAATATTTTGCTATTATGTGGACAATCGCCGGACATCATCGTAAATTCACCCAAGGAGCATCGCAAGTTCTTTTTTAGAAGATCCGCAAAAAAATGAACGAGTCTGAGTCAACGTACTTCGTACTTCGTAAATCGTACTTAGTAAAGCCTGTCTGCAAAAACTGCAACCTGCTGCATCTTTCACTATTGACCATTCACCATTGACGCCCCTCACGCCCCCACCATTTCCCGCGCATTCTCCAGCGCTGCGGCGGTTGGTTTTTCGCCACTAAGCATTTGGGCGATGGCGTTTATGCGTTCTTCGTGGGCAAGCTGGCGGATATTTGTTTTTACAGAATCGCCTTTTACGTCTTTATATACAAAGAAATGAGCGTTGGCCTTGCCGGCGATTTGAGGTTGGTGGGTGATGCAAATTACCTGCCTGCTGTTGGCCAGTTCTTTCATAATAACGCCCACTTGTTTGGCAGCCTCTCCGGAAATACCGGTATCAATTTCATCAAAGATCATGGTGGGGAGATCAATAGATTGAGCTACGAGTGATTTGATGCAAAGCATCAAACGGCTAAGTTCACCGCCGCTCGCTACTTTGCTTATTGGCTCAAAGCGGTTGCTTTTATTGGCGTCAAAAAGAAATTCAATTTCATTGCTCCCTGTTGCATTCAGTTCGGTATCTTTTACTTCAGCCTTAATTCTTGCATTAGGCATACCTACCTGAAATAGTAAGGCATTAACCTTTTGTTCCAATGGTGAAGTTTGCTTCCTGCGCTGAGCGGCAATTTTTTCCGCCTGGGTATTGGCTTGTTTAAAGAGCGTTTCTACCTGCTTTTCTTTTTCTACAATAGCATCGTCAATATGCAGTACTGCCTGTAATTTCTGTTCCAGTTCACTTTGCAGTTGCAACAATTCGGCAGTGGTTTTTACACCATGTTTTTTCAATAATTTATATCCTGCGGCTATGCGTTCGTTGATCCAGTCAATTCGCTGCTCATCATAGTTCACAGCGTCGCTTATGCCTTCGGCTTCAGATGCTATATCCTGGAGTTCAATATGTACACTTTGCAGTCTGTTGATCAACGGCGGCAGATCATGATGAAAAGATGAAAAGCCGTGAAGCTGATTCACCAGTTGTTTTACTGTTTGAATAACAGGTACCTCGCTTTCCTTCAGATCAAAAGCAACTCTTGATAATGCAGTTTTGATGCCTTCTGAATTGGTGAGAAGTTTTAATTCATTGTCGAGATCTTCAAGTTCATTCGGCTGCAGATTTACTTCGCTTAGCTCATCAAACAAAAACCTGAAGTAATCCAGTTCTTTGGTGAAGTTATTTTTTTGAGAGACCAGTTGCTCCAGTTCTTTTTTGCTGGTAGCCCATTGTTTGTAAACGCCGGAATAAGTGTTCAGCAAAGACTGATTCCCTGCCAGTGCGTCCAATACTTCACGTTGAAAATCGCTGTCGCCAATCTCCAGCGTATCAAATTGCTGATGCAGATCAACAAGTAGCGATGCCAGTGTTTTTAGTTGCTGTAAAGTGGCCGGTGTATCGTTGATAAATGCCCTGGACTTTCCATTTGATGCAATTTCTCTTCTTATCACCAGGGTTTCTTCATTATCCAGTTCATTTTTCTGTAAAAACTCTTTAACCGCTTGTTTGTCTTCAACTTTAAAAAAGCCTTCAATAAAACATTTCTTGTCCGAATGCATTAACACGGATGTATCTGCGCGTTCACCCAATATCAGGCTCAGTGCGCCCATCACAATACTTTTTCCCGCGCCGGTTTCACCAGTAATAATGTTCAGGTTAGGAGAAAAGCTAATCTCTATCTCATCTATTATAGCGTAGTTCCGTATGTGTAACTGTTGAAGCATGGGTGCAAATTAAGGAAAAAAGCTATGAGCTATTAGCTATTAGCTGTCAGCCGTCAGCTATCAGCTTTGGCAATTCATAATTTCAGAAATTAAGAAACTTTGGTGAAATTTTAGGTTGCGAAAAATGTACAACGTATTACTTACAACTTTAAACCTCACGCCTCACATCGTACACCTTACATCGTACACCGTACATCCCACATCGTACATCCCCATCATTCTCCTTTGCATCTTGAAATTCCCGCTTTCGCTTTCTGATCCAGCGAGTCCTGGTATTCATGGTCCTTCATGTCGAGGCACTGTTGGTAGTATTGGATTGCCAGATCTTTTTTGCCTTGCTTTTCATAGATAAAGCCAATCTGCAAGGCGGCTCTTGCTGCAAAATATTCTTCGCGATCCTTGCCGAGATTGATGGCAGCGAGATACATCGAAATTGCTTTATCAGCATAACCAAGGTCATCATATATCCTGGCTGCACGATAGGAAAATTCAAGTTTATCGACTTCATTGGGAAAATCGTGCATGCTCTTACCATACAGCATGTTTAACGCTTCACGGTTATAACCGCCATCACTTAGCAGTCTTACCTTAAGTAACAACTGGTTGGGCCACTTGCCCGCTTTTGCATCCTTCTGCGCTTTTTTATCTACATCGGTATCGGTATTGCCACTTTTCAACAGCAACTGGCGTGCACTTTGCGCTCTTGTCATATCGCCCTGCAGGTAATAGCACCAGCTCATTTTCTGGTACACATCCTTTACATAGAAATTGCCTTTAAAGTGTGCAAGATAATTCTGAAAGTATTGTATAGCTTCCTGTGTTTCGAGATGATTGATCTTTGCAAATCCCATTTCCATATCCCAAACAGAAACATTTAAATACTCGGGGGATTGGTTTCTGTGCATGATCACATTCTTGGCATACTCCGTCTGCTTGTTATTAATAGCAAGGTTCGCCGCCATAAATGTGAACAGGTGATTGTTCACCACATCCAGGTTGCGGTCCTTTATGTATGCAAAAGCCTGCTCAGGCTTGTTCAAAATGTAGTTGCTGATGTAACAATAATAAAAACTGGCTTCATTGAACATCAACCTTGCAGAGGAGTCATTGCTATTTAAAAAACTATTGATCACCTGCATACCTTGTTTAATGGATCCTTTCATGCCAAACAAACTCGCCAGCCATTTATAGCCATCCGGTATTGTGCCAACGCCAACCTGCAGCGAGCCATAAATAAAATCATTCAGGATAAAATTGGGATACTTTTTTTTATTCTCTTTTATAAGAAGGAATGCGCGTCTGAAATCCCAGCCTGCTGACCATCTTTCGCCGAACTTAATTTCAACCGCAGCACGTTGCAGATACAGGATTGATTTACCGAACTTGTAAAAAGGAGAGCTTTCCGGTCCGTCTTCCAGGCGGCTCAGTCTTTCACCATATTTGGGTTTGCGTACTTTGTAATCCGCGGGATCTTCATTAAAAAACAGGACAAAAAAATCAATATAGCCCTCGAGTATATCAATAATCAGGTTATCCGGGTTTTGGGCACGTGCCTGGTTCAGCAATTGCTGGCCGTTATTTATTCTAAGGCAATTGATCTCTTTGTATGCTTGCTGGCAGGTTGCATTAAAGTCATATACTTTTTCTGCAAATAACTTATTACACATTGCTGTCAGCAAAAACAGGAAGACCAGAGAAGCTTTTTTCATCCGTTTGGTTTAATGTTCGTTCTGCTGCAGAAAGGTATTCCTACTCACCGATCTGCTTTGGGTGGGTTAAAATTATCGCCGAAAATAAAAAAGGGCACTGAATCCAGCGCCCCTTTTTCAAAAGTTTATGAACGTTTTACCGTTTATTAGTTGATTTCTATTGAGTTGTTCAGCTCATCATCAACAAGAATACGTCCGCAGTTTTCGCAAACCATTACTTTTTTGCGCTGACGGATTTCACTTTGTTTTTGAGGAGGGATGGCGTTGAAGCAACCACCGCAGGCATCACGTACAACCGGTACAACTGCAAGCCCGTTTCTGTAGCTTTTGCGGATACGGTCGTAAGAGAATTGCAAGCGTTCATCCATTCCTTTGCGGGCATCTTCGTTCATTTGTCTGAAATGGTTTTCTTCCTTTTCAGTCTCAACGATGATTTTTTCAAGTTCGCCCTTCTTGTGATTCAGAACGCCTTCTTTATTGGCAATTTGTTTTTTTGCATGCTCAAGAACTTTCACTTTTTCAGCCAGCTCTTCATTTGCATCCCTGATGTGTTTTTCAGCAAGCTTACCTTCCAGCTGCTGCATCTCAATCTCTTTGTTGATGGCTTCAAACTCACGGTTATTCTTTACGGCATTGCTCTGCTTTTCGTATTTTTTTACCAGTGCATCAGCTTCTTTAATCGCGTTCTTTTTCTGCTCAATAAAATCGGTGATACCGTTTATTTCCTCTTCAATGCGATTTTTGCGGTTAGTCAAGCCCTGTATTTCATCTTCCAGGTCGCTTACTTCCATTGGAAGTTCACCTTTTAACACCTGGATCTCGTCAAGTTTGCTGTCAATTTTCTGCAACTTTACGAGTGCTGAGAGCTTTTCTTCAACAGAATAATCTTTAACTGTTGCCATATATCTGTTTAAAATTTGAAATTAAATCTAAAACTGTTATTATCGATAGTAATATACGGGATTTGTCCTAATATCAGTTTTAAGGACGGCAAAGGTAGGGAATTTAGTCTGCAAAATATCAAAAAGCAAATCTACGGTGAACTGCTCGCTTTCCCAGTGCCCGATATCGGCCAGCACGATCTTTCCATCCGCGTCAAAAAACTCATGATATTTTACATCAGCAGTTATGTAAATATCTGCTCCAGAGGCAATTGCGTTGGGGAGCAGGAAAAATCCGGCACCTCCGCAGAGGGCCACTTTTTTCATTGGTTTATCAAGTAAATGTGTGTGCCTGATAACCTGGAGTTCAAATGCCGTTTTCAAACGGTTTAACATATCCTCACCAGAAATGGGGGATTCAAGTTCGCCTATAAGACCACTGCCGGTTTCGGAATAATCGTTGGCCAATGGTACAATATCAAAAGCCGGCTCTTCGTACGGATGGGCTTTAATGAGTGCATTTACAACACTTTTTTGCCTGTAAGCCGGAAAAATGATCTCTATTTTGATCTCATTCTCCTCGTGCCGGGTCTCGATCTCACCAACAAAAGGCTGCGTATTGGTTCCTGCTTTAAAAGTGCCGGTACCCTCTGCATTAAAACTGCACTCACTGTAATTGCCTATGTGGCCCCCGCCAGCATTAAAAAGTGCCGACCGGACTTTTTCAGCAAAATCTTTGGGAGCAAATGTGAAAAGTTTCATCAGCAGGTTTTTCTTCGGAGATAATATCTTTCGATTGATCAAAGAAAGTTTATCCGCAATTTTGTTATTTACTCCGTTAATTACGTTGTCAAGATTGGTATGAATGGCGTATATGGCAATATCATACTTTATCGAAGTGATAACGGTCTGTTCAACATAATTTCTGCCGGTTATTTTTTTCAGACCGCCAAAAATGATCGGGTGATGTGTCACCACCAGGTTGCAACCTTTCTGTTTTGCTTCCAGGATAACCTCTTCGGTTGCATCAAGCGTA
Source organism: Danxiaibacter flavus (assembly GCF_041060425.1). Taxonomy (NCBI): domain Bacteria; kingdom Pseudomonadati; phylum Bacteroidota; class Chitinophagia; order Chitinophagales; family Chitinophagaceae; genus Danxiaibacter; species Danxiaibacter flavus. The sequence continues at coordinate 1,108,708 of NZ_JAULBC010000002.1, read as the reverse complement.
CAAATAACGCCGGTACATTGCCATGAAGGGCTTCCTGTGAGCAATCCTGCGTTGTCGTAGCTTTCCTGGTAAGCCGGTGGGGCAATAAGTTCGAGATGTTGTATGACTTCTCCTATTTTCATAATAGCTTTATTCAAAAGATCAAAGGATCAAAAGTTTCACAAAGAAACTGCTTATAAATATAAAGGTCAAAAGCGCTTATCCATTAAGAAAAGTTTATAACTAATACATAATTGATATAAGATAAAGATTGCATGTAACAAGGAGTGCATCAAGTAGCAATAATTGATAAATTCGCACTGTTGCGCAGCAACACAATTAATAATCCGTAACCGCTAAAACACAAGACGTATCTATGTTATTAAATGCATTTGTTAACTATAACGGAATGGTCTACCGGTCCGTTAAGTTATTGATCTCACCAGAAAGCAGATCCTTCCGCTATGGAGATGGTTTTTTCGAAACTATGAAAATGATCAATGGAAAAATTCCGCTTGCCGATCTCCACTTTGAACGATTGTTTTCTTCTTTGGAATTGCTGAAATTCGAAAAGCCCGATTATTTTACTCCTGAGTATCTGTTGGAACAAATTGATGAAATTGCCAAAAAGAATCAACACACAAAACTGGCCAAGGTAAGGTTGATGGTCTTCAGGGGAGATGGTGGACTTTTTGATCCGGAGAATCTCACTCCCAACTTTTTAGTAGAAACATCAGAGCTGGATCCTGAATCCAACAAGCTCAATAAAAAAGGTCTTGTGGTAGATGTTTACAAAGACGCAAGGAAATCCTGCGATAACTTTTCCGTAGTAAAAAGCAATAACTATCTTCCGCAAGTGATGGGTGCACTTTGGGCAAGGGAAAATAAGTTGAATGATGCGGTCCTCATTAACAACAGCAACCGCATTGCAGAGTCCACAATTGCGAATATCTTTATTGTAGACGACGGAATTATAAAAACGCCGGCGCTTACTGAAGGTTGTGTTGGAGGAGTTATGCGTAAACACCTGTTACAGGTAATACGCGAAGAAGGCATTCCTGTGCAGGAAACAAAGATCAAGGTTGATGATCTTATGAATGCCTCCGAAGTTTTTTTAACCAATGCTGTATCAAACATCCGTTGGGTTAAAAAAGTTGGTGAAAGCAATTATGAATCCCAGCTGGCAAGTGTGCTTTACAAGAAAGCAGTCGCTCCTTTGGTCAAATAACATTTTTTGAAATTTTAAGAACAACATCCTGCCAAAAACAGGATGTTGCTTTTTTAGGACCAATACTTGTTTGTGTTAAGTTTATAGTTTCAAAATAGTACGGAGCATGAAGCAAAAAGTGAATATTATGTGGTTTAGACGCGACCTGAGGTTGCACGACAATGCTGCTTTGTATCATGCACTAAAGCGTAAGCTTCCCGTTGTTGCCATTTTCATTTTTGATAAAAACATTCTGGACGACCTTGAAGAAAAAAAGGACAGGAGAGTAGAATTTATTCACCAGGAATTGCATGAAATGCAAGCAGAACTGGAAGCGCACAAAAGCAGCCTTAGCGTTTTTTACGATAAACCTGTTCATATATTCAAGCAACTATTTGATGAATTCGATATTGATACTGTGTTTGCAAATGAAGACTTTGAACAGTATGCAATTGACCGGGACAATGCCATCTCCGAAATCTGTAAGAAACATAACGCAGCATTTATGTTGTATAAAGACCAGGTAATTTTTTCAAAAAATGAAGTGTTGAAGGATGATGGAACGCCTTATACTGTGTTTACTCCATACAGTAAAAAGTGGAAGGCTGCGTTGAATGATTTTTATTTAAAGTCTTATCCGGTAAAAAAATATGCTGGCAATTTTTTAAAACAAACGCCTCATCGCATTCCCCCTCTTGAACATATGGGCTTTGAGAAAACGGACTTGCCTTTTCCTTCAAAGTCATTTAATCAATCATTGATAGAAAAATATAGTGGAACCCGCGACTATCCGGGTATAAAAGGCACGAGCCATCTTGGTGTACACCTGCGGTTTGGAACAATAAGTATTCGCGAGCTGGTTCGTTATGCGAAGAAGCACAGTGAAGTTTTTTTGAATGAGTTGATATGGCGGGAGTTTTATCAAATGATCCTGTCACAGTTTGAGCATGTTAGAAAATACCACTCTTTCCGAAAGGAGTACGATCATGTAAAATGGCGCAATAATGAAAAAGAATTTGAAGCCTGGTGTAATGGTCAAACCGGTTACCCGATTGTAGATGCCGGCATGCGTGAATTGAACGCTACGGGCTTTATGCACAACCGCGTGCGTATGATAACGGCTTCCTTTCTTACAAAGCACCTGTTAATAGATTGGCGCTGGGGGGAAAGCTATTTCGCAAAAAAATTGCTCGATTATGATTTTGCAAATAACAACGGTGGCTGGCAATGGGCCGCGGGGAGTGGCTGTGATGCTGCACCATATTTCCGGGTGTTTAATCCTGCATTGCAGGCGAAAAAATTTGATAAGGATATGAAGTATATCCGCAAATGGGTGCCGGAACTCGATGAGCTATCTTATCCTCAACCTATTGTGGAGCATGAAGCAGCAAGAAAGAAAGCGCTCGAGGTGTATGCTAAAGCTGTAAAGTTGTAAGTTATACGTTGTAAGTACGTTGTACTTTTTTCATGTCATAGAACCTATTTTCGTGGATGAACAAGATAGTCATACGTATAAGTTGTTTACTTATTGGAAAAAGCTCTGTGTCTCCTTCTGTATTCTCTGTGTAACAATAACTGCTATTAAGTAGCATTAATTAAATCAGAGATCCTCAAATCAGAGATCAGACATCAGCCATCACGCAAAAATATTCTCGTCTTTAATGTTAGCCGATGGATGTAATTGCTTGTACACATTCAATAGTGTGTTAACAGCCTTTTTGCCATCTTCTTCCAACGCAACAGAATAATTGTTTACATACAAATTAATGTGTTGCTTCATCACCTCTTCGCTCATTTCCTGTGCATGCTGTTTTACGTAGTCAGCCAGTTTTTCGTGATGATGTTCAAATGCGTATTCCACGCTTTTGCGGATCAGCCTGTCAACTTGTTCTATCACATCATTGCCAAGTGATCTTTTGCCGATAATGCCTCCAAGCGGAATAGGAACACCTGTTTTTTCTTCCCAATAGTTGCCAAGATCGATGACTTTATGTAGACCTTTCAGGTGATAGGTAAACCTGTTTTCATGTATGATAACTCCGGCATCTTCAGTCTTATCAAGTACACTGCTTTCAATTTCATTAAAGACTTTGAATACCTTATTACGCGCATTTGGAAAGGCCAGGGAAAACAGCATATGAGCTGTGGTGTTTTCGCCGGGAATAGCGACGGAAAGCTCTTCAATGTTTTTATTATTATCAAGAAAATCGTTCTCCGGAAGCGTTATTAAAAGCGGACCAACGCCTTTACCTAAAGCACCGCCACTATTAAGCACTATATATTGTTCCAGTACAAGTGGCAATACACCATAACTGATTTTCGAAAAGTCAAGTTTCCCTGCTTTGGCCCATTCGTTAAGCGTTTGCACATCTTCCAAAAACACCTTAAATGAAATGCCTTCTGTATCAATCTTATTGTTGACCAATGCATCGAATATGAATGTGTCATTCGGGCATGGTGAAAAACCAAGTGAATAAGTCATACGTTTTACGTTGTACGTTTTGAGTTTTACGTTGTACGTTTTACGTGGTAGCTATTGATTTTTCGAGACACTTCCTTTTGTGAATCTATAACGTACAACGTATAACGTACAACTCCTTACGCTATTCTATAAAGTTTGTCAATGTATTTTAAGAGCGTCTGGTTAAGGTTGCCGATGGATTCTTTAATCTTCCAGTTGGCTTTGTTTCTTTCACCGATATAATTGCTCGTCGCTCTTATCTGGATGAAAGGAATATTGAATGTTCTGCCCACATAATGAAGCGCAGCGCCTTCCATGCTTTCAATAAAAGGGTTGTACTTCTTAATGAGCTGTTGAGCACGTTGCGGCGATGTTGTTATTTCGTTGATGGTTATAGCCGATACTTCCGGCAATTTCAGCAGGTTATATCTATCCAGAAAGTCATTAGGTAGTTTCTTTTTTTGATGCGGAGGATTACTGGGCCTTTCCAATTTAAGATCGAATATGTCTTTCCATTTTCCATCTTCTGTAACACCAATATCCGCAGCCATATCATCTTTTACCGCAATGACTTTTCCCAGCACCGCATTATTATCGAAACAGCCTGCAATTCCGGCCTGGATGATCAGATCCGGTTTTTCTTCAAGGGCCAGTCTGGTCAGAGCAACTGAAGAGGCAAGCATTCCCACACCGCTTTGCTGAAAGGAGACTTTAAAGCGATTGCTTTCGCCAGTATATAATGAACTGATCTGCTGAAACGAGGGCATCCATTCGCCGGCTGTAGCGGCAGTAATAACAACACGCATAGAAGAACAAAGGTAATAGGCTGAAGATCATGAAGCTCAAAGTTTTTTCTCGCAGTTTGTTTCACGCGGTGGGATGGCTAGTTTCACGCGGCGGACGCAAAGAAGCAATGACGCGGAGCATTGCACACAAAGACAACGGTTTCACGCAGCGGGCGCGAAGGAGCGGCGACACGGCGGATCTTGTGCAGCTTAAAATAAATCTCATCAGCAGATACAATGACAGCGACACACAGTAGAAGTAAATGAAGCGTTAAAATGTGTATGAACGCTACGCCACCGATTCGTCGCGTCCGTTGCGTGAAACCTCATGCCAATCGCCGCGCCGCTGCCTCGTAGCGTTCGCCGCGAGAAACCCCATCCCCACAGTCGCGCGTGCCTTGTTGCGTCCGCTGTGTGAAACCCTGGTCCCTACGAGAAATCCCATCCTTGTATTATCTTTGCGCAAATTTTGATGTGAGCGATGGTGTATCTTACGAGGTTAATGCATTTTAATGCGGCGCATAAATTATACAATCCGGCCTGGACCCAGGAAAAAAACGAACAGGTGTTCGGAGTCTGCGCCAACGAAAACTGGCATGGTCACAATTTTGATCTTTATGTTACCATAAAGGGCGAAGTTGACGAAGACACCGGTTTTTTAATGGATGTAAAACAATTAAAAAAGATTATCACCGAACAGGTTATAAAGAAAGTAGATCATAAAAATCTCAATCTTGATGTTGATTTTTTGAAAGGCAAAATGTGCAGTACAGAAAATCTGGCAATCGGCATTTGGAATCAGCTAACTCCTCATCTACCTCAAAATGTTCAGTTGCATTGTATTAAATTATACGAGACTCCACGGATCTTTGTAGAATATTTCGGGTAAAAGTATATAACAAAATTATACATATGTCCCGCAGCGCTTGAGTTGTGGGATATGTTTTTTTTGATATATGATAAAGCTCATAATTAGCTCTTTTTTTTCCCGAAAGCGTATTATCTTTGATATTCTGATGGCATTTGGAGTTTGGTTCATTAGAATTAAAATTTGCCAATTCGAGTTCTTACCGATACGTATGCTTTCTTTTTGTAAGGCCACTTGAGCAGCACACTTCTGCCGCAGTGCCTTTCAGTCGGTGAGAAATTTTCTTAAAAAATGTTGACAAAAGTTCCATTTGTTGAAGTGTGCGACGCAAGGGACGATGCTATGTAAGTGCATGTTGGGATCGTAATAACATGCTCAGTGGCTAGTCGTTGAAACGTATGAGTAAAAAAGTTGCAGTATATCGTAAGGAGCATTTTAATGCGGCGCACAGGTTAAATAATCCTGAATGGACGACCGAAAAAAACCAGGCTGTATTTGGCAAATGCAACAATGCCAATTATCATGGACACAATTACGAGTTAGTTGTAAAACTAACGGGTGTGCCTGATGAAAAGACTGGTTATGTGTACGATCTGAAACTTTTGAGCGATCTTATTCAGGAGGAAGTTATAGACAGGTTTGATCATAAGAACCTGAACCTTGACACGGAAGCTTTTAAAAATCTGAATCCTACAGCAGAAAACATAGCAATAGTAATTTATGACCTGTTGCGTGGCAAAATTGACAAGGATTTAGAATTAAAAATATTCTTATATGAAACAGAACGAAACTTTGTTGAATACCCGGCCTAGCGGAAGTATGAACAATGGTGAAATGAAGCACAAACCTTTTGTGGAGTTGAGCGATGTAATCATTGATGAGATTGGTGATAATCATGTAAGTACGTCTGTAAATACGCCTTTACGTGAAGATGCTTTTGTAATGAGTGAAGATCAGAAGATTGAAAAGATCGAAGAGCATTTCAGAAGCATTATGGAAATAATGGGTCTTGACCTGACTGATGACAGCTTGAAAGGTACACCTCGCCGCGTTGCAAAGATGTACGTTAAGGAGATCTTCAGCGGACTTAACCCTGCCAATAAACCTGCTGTTACTTTATTTGAGAACAAGTATAAGTACAACGAAATGCTGGTGGAGAAAGATATTTCTTTCTTCAGCAATTGTGAACATCACTTTGTGCCGATATTCGGGAAAGCGCACGTAGCCTATATTTCAAGTGGTAAAGTAATTGGATTGAGCAAGCTTAACAGGCTCGTTCAATATTTTGCCAAACGCCCGCAAGTACAGGAACGCCTGACCATGCAGATAGGGAAGGAGCTGCAGGCAGCCTTAAACACAGATGACGTTGCTGTTGTGATCGATGCGAAACACATGTGTGTTGCCAGCCGCGGTGTAAACGACGTTACCTCTTCCACTGTCACTTCTTTTTACGGTGGTAAGTTCAAAGAAGATAGCGTTAAGCAGGAATTTTTGAAGTATTTGGAGTTGAAGACGGATATATAAAAGAAGCCCGGTGTTTGAAGTAAAAGTCAAAAGTTCAAAAGGCAAAAGCAAAAAAAAAAATCGGGAGATAAATGGTGCTTTTGTAGCAAGCAATAGAAGATGTTTGTAAATCGTTGCCCTTGCATTTTGAAGATACGCTGGCGGTAAAACAAGTGCCGGCATTCGTGTTTGCCCTGATCGATTGATTTTTTTTGGATCAAGAGAAGAACATAAAAAAGCAATTGATTTTGACATTCGTTTCGAGGATGTACACATGCCGCTTAATGCATAACATATCAAAGATGCCTACTTTATTCAGAATTGAAAGACAAATTGAAAATCAAAAATCATAGCGAAAATCACGAAGGATGTTAAGTGATCTTCAACCTCCCTGATCCTCTTTTAGTTTTAACTTTAACAGACTGCGAATATATTTGAGTTAATAAAAAGGAGATCCTCCAATAATTTATTTTTTTCACATTAAACAACAAGTTTCTCTATATTGCCGCAATATAAATGACAGGAACGATTATTTAACTCAAACAGATCCTGAATCTGTATGTCAGATTTACCGCAACCAACACTATTAGAAATTGCTTCCGGAAACGAAAAAGCCTTTGCTCAATTGTATGAACATTTTAGTGTTCAGTTGCTTCGGTTTGCTAAGTCGTTATTGCGAAACAACGAATGTGCAGAAGAGGCTGTAGAAGACGTATTCATAGGCGTTTGGCGTAACAGAACCACTATCGCGGAAGTTGAAAACATTGCAGTGTATTTATATGTTGCAACGAAAAATAAATGTCTTACCATCTTATCTCAAAAAGCCAAAGAACTCATTAGCGCCCCTTACGAATTTTTAGATGTTCAGATTGAAGATCAATCAAATCCCTATACCATTATGGCCTCGGATGAGGCCTTTGCCCGCATGAAAAAAGCGATAAATACATTGCCTCCTAAATGCAAAATGATTTTTAAACTCGTTCGCGAAGACGGTTTAAAGTATAAAGAAGTAGCTCAAATTCTCAATATCTCAGTTAACACAATAGATGTGCATATGGCTATCGCCGTTAAACGCATTTGTGCTGCCATGGAAATAGAAAAAACCAAATCAAGAACAAAGCCTCACCCTCTTTCGGTAAAAGAAATAAAAAAAATTCATTTCCCTTTAGTAGATATTTTCAAAATGTAAGTCCTATTGTGTAAGGCAATGTTTGAAAATGTCTAAAAGCAATAGAATTTGGTATTTAATGTCCCGGTGTTTAAATAAAGAAGCATCGGAGGAAGAACAGGAGGCACTGAATGCGCTTCTGAGTGAGGATATTGACTTAGCCCGTCAATATGAAATGCTACAGCAATTCTGGCAGGATGAACAATTGCAACATAGAACAGAGGAGCAGGATACGGAAAATAAGCAACATGAAAATGTAAGAAGGGTTCTGTATTTGGCAAGCCTCCCAGATGAATCTGAGGAAGTTAAAGAACGCAGCAATGTGCACAGTTTATTCCGTTGGAAATCAATTAAACGATACGTTTATACAGCTGCGGCAGCATGTATATTGTTGTTCATTGCAAGAATAGTATTGGTTCAGAAGCAGGAACAAAACAGCGCCTTAAATACTTCTCAAATACAAACAGTTACAACCTCAAACGGCACAAGAACCAGAACGATATTGCCCGACGGTTCGGTAGTATGGCTCAATTCAGGATCAAAAATTTCTTATTCCAATGATTTTAAAGGCGCTTTTCGTGAGGTAACGCTTAGTGGTGAAGCTTTTTTTGATGTGGTAAAAAATCCTAAAAAACCATTTATAATCCATGCTTCCAATATTAATATAAAAGTGCTGGGAACAGCATTCAATGTAAGATCGTACGAATCTGACTCAACTACTGAAACAACCTTAGTAAGAGGATTGATACAAATTAGTAATGCACATCAGCCAGCAGGTAAGACGGTGTATTTGCATCCAAATGAAAAGATTGTCGTATCGAAAAAAACAGAAAGCATTGAACCATTGACCGTATTAAAAAATGATCCGGCAAGTCAATCTGCAACCATATCAAAAATAGACACAGCGGTTAAGATCCAGGACCGGCCTGAAACTGCGTGGGTCTACAACAGGCTGGTTTTTCGGGGAGAAAATTTTAAAGAGTTGGCCACAAAACTGGAACGTTGGTACAATATAAAAATTCATTTTACTGATGAGGCCGCCAGCCAGTTAAGTTTTAATGGTTCATTCGAAAATGAAACCATTGAAGAAGCATTTAACGCGCTTCAGGCAGCAGTACCTTTTAATTATAAAATAACCGATCATGAAATATTTATCAGCACCGCAAAGTAGCCCACATCCTGTGTAGTCAGCACATGTAAAGAATGCTGGCACATTCGTTAAAAAAACACCAACACTAATTAATTTGTAAACGCTCACTGTTTTTCAGGAAGAAATTCCATACCCTTTAATATTAATAATGCTATGCCACTATTTCTAACAAGTGCTAAAAAGCAATTGCTTGTTATGAAACCTCTAACGATGCTTATCATATTGTCGTTATTCGTATCTACAGCCATTGCTCAAAACAAGATCACATTACAGTTTAAAAAAACTGAAATTTCCACGATCCTTACTGCGATTGAAGCGCAATCAAAATCGCGTTTTTTGTATAATAGCAACCTTAAAGCGGTTCATCAAAAAATTGATTTCAATATTCAGGATACTTCCCTTGTGGAAATATTAAACCGGCTGTTACTAAATAATGGAATGACTTACAAATTCCTGCCGGATCATGTTATTGTAATCAATAGCACTGGTTCGGGAAATGATGATAATACAAAGGGAACATCTGTGGTAACAGGTAAGATAACCGACGTTGCTGGAACTGCGGTTTCCGGCGCTGCGATAGTCATAAAAGGCTCGTCTACAGGCGTTGCCACCGATGCTAACGGAATGTTTAAAATTAACGCTGCCAATAACGACACACTGATAGTGTCAACTGTAAACAGCGCCCCCAAAGAAATCGCTATAAATGGCCAGGGTACTTTGTCAATTACATTGGAGTCGGCTGTAAAAAATTTGGAAGAAGTAGTAGTGGTTGGTTATGGTGCAAAGAAAAAAGAATTTCTTGTTACATCGGTTGCAACTGTGGGGCAGGAAGCATTCAGGGATCGCCCGATTACAGATGTATCGTCAGCGCTTCAGGGTGCAGCTCCGGGGTTAATAGTTCAAAGGTATTCAGGTCAACCGGGGGCTGCCGGATGGAATGTTAATGTACGAGGTGCGTCTTCAATAACCAGCACACCTCCGCTTATATTAATTGATGGCATTCAGGGAAATATGGATTTACTGAATCCCAATGATATTGAATCTATGAGTATTTTGAAAGATGCTTCAGCTTCTATCTATGGTGCAAGGGCAGCCGGTGGGGTTATTCTCATCACCACAAAAAAAGGTAAAACCGGGAAGGCTCAAATCACCTACAGTGGAAACGTTGCTACTTCAAAAGTTACCGGAATGATGGAGCAGCCCAACACTTACCAGTTTGCAGTTATGGATAATGAAGCCTATATGCATACTCCCGGTGTTAATGCAGCTTACTATACACCTGATATGCTTCAGCGGATTTTAAATAATGATCCGAATCCGATTCCTGATCCTAACCCGGACAAAGCCGGGGCCGGAATGCAATTTTTCTTTACTACAACTGATTGGTATAAAGAAATATTTAGAAATGGGTTTCAACAAAAACACGCACTCACAGTTTCGGGGAGTAATGATAAGTCCGATTACTTTATTTCAGGAAACTTTAGCGATCAGAAAGGGATAATGAAAAATACCAGTGATGGTAACAAGCTATATAACTTGCGCGTTGGTTATGGTGTTCAACTGAGAGATTGGTTGAAACTGGAAACCAAATTATCTTACGACAACCAGGTGCGCACAGATGTTGGCGGCGGGTCGTGGGGAATAATAGGAGAAGGAATTTTTGGAATGCCTAACCACCCTGTATATACGCCCGACGGTAAATATTTTGCACAGGCAGGATGGGGCAATGCTGTCGGATATGGTAAAGAAGAACCGACTGCTACTTTCAAAACAACCAATATTAATACGAACATCCGTCTTGTTGCCGATATTATTGAAGGGCTTAAAATGAATTTGCAATTTGGCGCCAATAATTTCACCAATACCGGAACGGATATGCAAAAAGCTTTCCCTTTATCTAACTGGGATGGAACTTTTAATTATTGGGGTGGTGCCTGGTCGCCGGACTGGAGTTATGTTGAAGAAACGAATGGTCACAATAACTACTATAACTACACCGGGTATCTTCAGTATACCAAAAGGCTGGGAAGCAAACATAATTTTGATGTGATGGCTGGTGGTTCGTATGAAAAGAATTCTGCCAAAAATGTAGATTTCTACAGATGGAATATAGTTGGCGCTAACTCAAACGTATGGGATGTAAATTTAGGTACCGGCGATGTTGCAACCAGAACATCCAACAACTTCAATGAACAATGGGCCATCGGTTCCGCTTTCTCGAGATTGAACTATGCTTATGACGGTAAATATTTATTAGAAGCTAATCTGAGATATGACGGCAGTTCCAAATTTGCAGGTGCCGACAAACGCTGGGGATTGTTTCCTGGCATATCTGCCGGATGGATCGTTTCAAAAGAATCATTCTTTCGTGTAAACTTTATCAATAACCTTAAGCTCCGGGCTTCTTATGGTACAACAGGTAACCAGGCGGGCATCGGTTTATATGATTTTGTTCAAAAGATCAGCATAGGTTCAAATGGAATTTATCCGTTTGGAAATGGAAGAAGAGATCCGTCAGCTTCTTTAGACACTATGGTGGCTCATCAAAGAACATGGGAAACACTGATCAATCAAAACATTGGATTGGATGCACAAATGCTTTCAAACAGACTGAGTTTTTCATTTGATGTGTTTCAAAAGAGGAATAAGAACATGCTGATAAGAATAAATTATCCGAGTATGCTGGGTTCTACTCCTCCCACAACAAATGCAGGTGAATTAAAAACATGGGGCTTTGAAACAAGCATCGGATGGAATGATAAAATTGGGAAAGACTTTCATTATTCTGTAAGGCTGATGTTGAGCGATGCGCAGAATAAAGTAGTGAGGTATGAAGGAGCGAATTCATATGTGCTTGGATTAAATTCTCCAGGCAGTGGAAATATTCGTGAAGGAGATCCTTTAAACACTTACTATGGATATGTTTTTGACGGAGTAATAAAAAATAAGACTGAATTAGAAGCATATCAAAAATTAGGAGGCGTACATCCCGAGATCGGTATAGGAGATGCTAGGTTTAAAGATGTAAACGGTGATGGCCAAATTAACTTATACAGCAATAAAGGCGATGGTGATGTGGTGAAACTGGGAACGATTGATCCGAGATATATTTATGGAATTAATTTAAATGCCGGCTATAAAGGATTTGACTTAGGTGTCTTCTTCCAGGGTGTTGGAAAACGCACATTGTTCAGAACAGGAGAATATGCTATGCCATGGTCAGACTGGTGGAGACAACCGCCTGCATACTATTATCAAAAAACATGGAATGAAGACCGCCCCAATGCGGAATTACCAAGGCTTTCTCATGGTGACGTTCGCAACTGGAACTATCAGGCATCAACACTTCAGAAGATCAATGCCGCTTACATAAGGCTTAAAAATCTTCAAATAGGCTATTCCTTACCACAAAGTCTTATCAGCAAAATATCCCTATCCAGGGCAAGAGTGTATTTCAGCGGACAGGATCTATGGGAAAAACACCAGGTAAAAGGTGGATGGGATCCCGAATCTGCGGATTGGGGCGGAAATTATCCTTTCCAACGTTATTATTCATTTGGTCTTGACGTAACCTTCTAAAATGACAACTATGATACAAACTAAAAATATATGGTTATTCACTCTATTGGCCATTGTTGGCTTAGGGTGTAATAAAAAATTAGATCTTAACCCCCTTAATAAAATATCAGATGCATCTTACTGGAAAACTTCTAATGACTTTCAGCTTGCTGCCAACGATTTCTATTTCGGTTTGCAGAAAGCGCCTAACTATACTGATAATAATTCCGATATCGTTATTGGAAATGGAGATGACATAGCCGCGAATTATCCTAATAATGGTGTTAGCAACGGATCCTTCCTTCCTCAGTCTGAAACAGATTTATGGAATAATTCCTATAAATACATTCGCTCTACCACCTATCTTTTGCAAAAGGCAAAAGAATCAGGTCTGAAACAGGATGCTGTTGGCCGTTGGGAAGGAGAAGCCTTTTTTTTCCGTGCATATAATTACTGGAACCTGGTAAAAGCATATGGCGGCGTACCAAAAATTGATATGGTACTGGATGTGACTTCTCCGGAATTATATTCAAAAAAAGCATCTCAATCCGAGATTATTGATTTTATACTATCCGATCTTGATAGTGCTATTGCAAAACTTCCTTTACGAAGCGCTCTTACAGGTGATGAACTGGGAAGAGTAACACAAGGCGCTGCATTGGCTCTGAAAGCAAGAGCGGGATTGTATGAAGGCACATGGGAGAAATACAACAAGGGATCAAATGCTGCAAAATACCTGGATGTTGCAGTCACCGCAGCCAATCAGGTGGCCGCTTCAGGCGAATACACTTTGTATACTGATAAAGGTGCAGACAGTTACAAGTATTTGTTCATTACAGAAGGCAATGACAGCAAAGAAATTATACTGGACAGAAGATATAGCGTAGCACAACAGGTAACTCATAACTGGACGAGAGAGCTATTGGTTGATGCTTCTATGGTGCCAACCAAAACAATGGCTGATATGTATCTGGCTACAGATGGATTACCTATTACGCAATCGGCTTTGTTTGCAGGACGCAACCAACTTGCAAGTGAGTTTCAAAACCGCGATCCGCGAATGGCTCTTTCATTTGTAGCACCCGGATCGCAATGGTTTACCCAAAACGGATGGGACAGTTATATAGGAGGCACTCCGGCTTCGGGTGGTAATTCAGGATCTTTGGGTTCCCGCACAGGTTATAGGATCAGAAAATTTTCGGGTGAAAGTTCGAACGATATAAATTTTTTATGCGAATATGGTCCCAGGGAGTTCAGGTACGCCGAAACTTTACTTATACTGGCGGAGGCATTATATGAAAAAAACAGCTCCATCTCCGATGCGGATCTTAACCGGACTATTAATGTCATCAGAACCAGGGTAAGTATGCCTGCGCTGACCAATTCATTTGTTACAAGCAAAGGTTTAAACATGCTTAATGAAATCAGAAGAGAACGCAGTGTAGAGTTGGCTTTTGAGGGGTTCCGCCGCGATGACCTCAGAAGATGGAACCTGGCTGCGACAATAATGCCAAAAGCTATCAAAGGCATTAAATATAAAGGGACAGATTTTGAGCGTCAGTTTGGTCCTATTGGCAATTTAACGATTGATCCGGTGGATAGTTGTGTGGTGGCTGTACCTGCCTCATCACGTCAGTTTTTACCAAAGCACATGCTCTATCCGCTTCCTTTACATCAGGTACAATTATCAAATGGAACCCTGGTGCAAAATGACGGCTGGGAAAATTAATATATCTCTCTATAGTGGTAAATTAGCAGTGCTGAAAAAAGCATTTCAACCATAAGGAATTGTTATAGCAGAGGCATGAAAATATTCTGTCAGTGCCTCTGCACTTTTAATAAATGCAAAAAAATATTTATGAAAAGCCTGGTCCTTTTCGTAAGCCTGTTGATTCTTTTTATCAGTTGTAATACTTCCTCCAACAATAAACTGATGGTAGAAACATGGCTCACCGATCCTGCCGCCAATTTGCTATTTCAAAAACAAACACCAGGGAACGTTGATGAAAAAAATACGGCTGCAACTATCTCCATTGATGATAAGCAAACCTATCAGACAATGGATGGCTATGGTTTTTCATTAACAGGAGGAAGTGCCTTTCATCTACACAATATGGATGCAGCCAATCGTGCAGCTTTGTTGAAAGAGCTTTTTACAACTGACGGTAACAATATCGGAATAAGTTATCTGCGTGTGAGTATTGGTGCTTCCGATTTAGATGACCATGTTTTTTCTTATGATGATCTGCCAAAAGGGCAAACCGATACTGCCATGGAAAAATTCAGTATTGCTGAAGATAAGAAATGGCTGATTCCTGTACTGAAAGAAATTTTAGCAATTAACCCCGATATAAAAATACTGGGTTCCCCATGGTCCGCGCCATTGTGGATGAAAACGAACGACAGCGTCAGGGGCGGCAGTTTAAAGCAGGAATACCACAATGCTTATGCAAAATACTTTGTGAAATATATTCAGGCTATGAAAGCGGAAGGTATTAATATAGATGCCATCACTATTCAAAACGAACCTTTGCACCCGGGCAATACGCCGAGCATGTATATGTTACCTGAGCAGCAGGGGGCTTTCCTGAAAAACAGTCTGGGTCCTGCATTCAAAGCGGCAGGATTAAAAACAAAAATTATTTTGTACGATCACAATGCTGACAGGCCCGATTATCCAATGAGCATTCTTGCAGACAAAGAAGCTGCACAATATGCAGATGGCTCAGCATTTCATTTATATGCTGGACCTATAGATACGTTATCAAAGGTGCATGATGCATTTCCTGGCAAGAACCTCTATTTCACCGAACAGTGGACCGGTGCACCGGGCAATATTCCTGAAGACCTTAAGTGGAATGTAAAAACATTGCTTATTGGCGGAGCAAGAAATTGGTGCAAAAATTATTTACAATGGAATCTTGCTGCCAATTCAAAATATGAGCCGCATACATCCGATGGAGGATGTGATCAATGCCTTGGAGGTGTAACTATTGACGGCAACAATGTTAAAAGAAATTCGGGTTATTACAATATAGCGCATGCTTCAAAATTCGTTCGTCCGGGTAGCGTACGCATTGCTTCAAATATGATTGAAGGATTGCCCAATGTTGCGTTTAGAACTCCTGACGGGAAAAAAGTTTTAGTTGTATTGAATGAAACCAATAAAGCCCGGACATTTAAAATAGTTGACGGAGGGCAAGTTGCATTTGAATTGCTGAATAGCGGAGCAGTTGCAACATATGTTTGGTAAGAAGTTGCTGGCCTTTGAATGACAAATAGCATCTGGCACACAATAAAATTATTATTTAACAGAAACTGATTTGCGGTGTCGCCGCTTCATTGCGAATACCGCAAGAAAATTTAAACGGATGAAAAAAATACTATTATTTTTTCTTGGACAAACACTACTTGTCGCTACAGCCTTTTCGCAACAGGCTCTATTAACAGAAATAGATTCAGCCAAAATGCCTTTGGGTGGCGGAGCACACTATATGCCTGAATATCTATTGGATGTTTCAACAAATCCCGCTGCATGGACTAAAGAAAAACCCGGACTGCATGCATCCTTTGCATCAACCGATCAATTGTACTTTAGAACAGAAGTTCCGGCTTTAGAAAAAGAAAACCTTTTATGGCAGGCAACAGGATGGAAGGGGGAACGCCTGAATACGCAGATACTGATATGGTCTCCGGATACACTGCAACAAGTGCGTTTTATACTCACCGATCTGAAAGACAAAAACGGAAAATTGCTTAGCAAAAATAATATCGGGTTGAACAAAGTGATGTATGTATTATCTAATTACCCATACAACGCAAAAGGATTTGATTGCGGGCCTACTCCGTATAAAAACGGCTACCTGATGCCGGACAGGTTTGAAAAATTTGACCGGTTTGATGTGCCGGGCAAAACAATAAGACCGGTATGGCTTAGCTGCAATATTCCTGCCGAGGCAGAAGCGGGTGTTTACACTGGTACTATTGAAGTAAGAACGGCTACAGCAAAAACAGTTTTAAACATACAGGTAAACGTTCAAAAGCAAATACTTCCAAAACCTCATGACTGGCATCACAGGCTTGACCTTTGGCAAAACCCCTGGGTTATTTCGCAATACTACAATGTAAAACCATGGGGTGAAGATCACAAAGCTTTACTGAAAAAACATCTTCAGCTTTACGCAGATGCAGGCGGCACTTTCATTACAACATATGGTGTGCACTCACCATGGGCAGGTAATGAGTATGTGTTAGAAGAGGCAATGATAGACTGGATTAAGCAAAAGAACGGCTCATGGAAATTTGATTACGACATTTTTGATCAATATGTAGAACTCGCAATGAGTGTGGGTGTTGATAAAGCAATTACTATTTACACACCAGTGCCATGGGGAAACAGGTTCCGTTATATGGATGAAGCAACAGGCGCTTATGCCTATGAAACATGGGCTCCCGAAGACGCTGTTTTCAGTGAAAGATGGAATGTGTTTTTAAATGATTTAAAAAGGCACCTGGAGAAGAAAGGCTGGCTGAATAAGACTTATATCGGCATCAACGAAAATGCCATGGAACAGACATTGGCAGCTATCAAAGTGGTTAAGAAAAACTGGCAGGGATGGAAGATCACTTATGCGGGAGACTGGCATCCGGAATTAGATACACTGTTAAATGATTACTGTTTCCTTTACAGTAAAGAATCAAATGTTGAACAGGTTAAAGCAAGAGCTGCAAAGGGTTTTACAACAACTTATTATGTATGCTGCAATCCTGATAAGCCCAACAACTTTGTTTTTTCACCACCGGCAGAAGGCAGATGGATCAGTTGGTACTCTGCCGCACATGGATATGATGGCTTTTTGCGCTGGGCTTATGATGCATGGCCCGCTGACCCCGTAAGAGATGCGCGTTTCGGTTCATGGGCTGCAGGCGATTGTTACCTGGTATACCCGGGAGGCAATAGCGGCATCCGGTTTGAAAAATTGAGAGAAGGAATTGTCGATTATGAAAAGATCAGGATACTAAAAGAAAAAGCTGCTAGATCAAATAACAAACAGGTTCAGCAATTAATACAACAACTTGATCAGCATCTGGCTCAGTTACTACCTGAAAAAGAATTCAATATGGAGAAAATTTCAAACGATGTGCAGGATGGAAAAAAAATACTGGATCAGTTAAGTGAGCTATTATAGCAGCTAACCTGTTTTTATGCATTATTGCCTGTTGAAAACACCCATGATAAAACTTTCATTTTCACTAGCTGGAATGAAAGTTTTATCATGGGTAATTCTATTTACTCAAAATACATTGCCCGGATGAAAATAACTTCTTTGCTTCTCTTTTTAAGTTGTGTATTAGTTATGAATAGATCATTTGCGCAGTCGCCGCTTTCCTGCACCGAAAGGGAAGATTATATGCTGACACACGGATTAACACCTGCAGGCCCCATTCCTACAGCATATGACGCGAATGGTGTGTACCCATACGAAAGCTATTCCGAAACATCCAATCGTCCCTCATTAAAAAAATATAAATTCATTACACTTGAAAACAACAACCTGAGCGTAACTATTTGCCCGGGCCTTGGCGGGAAAGTTTTTTCCATGATACACAAACCATCGGGCAAAGAAGTGCTGTACGTACCGGATGTTGTTCGTTATACAAGAATATTACCGCGCTTCTACTTTGTTGCAGGCGGCATTGAAGTGAGCTTTCCTATTTCACATTCTCCTTCACAAAACGAAACGGTATCTTACAAGATAGATAAAACAGCCGACAGAATATATGTTACCTGCGGTGAGCGTGAACTTCGTTTTGGGATGCAATGGTCAGTGGAATATTCGCTCGGTACAAATGATAACTTCGTAACTGAACGCGCGCTATTCTATAACCCGGGTATTGGGACTTATCCGTGGATGTCGTGGTCTAATGCTGCATTGCCTTCGGCTCCTGATACCAAATACGATTTTCCGAAAGGAAAGGTATTATCTCATGCATCAAAAGTGGATACTATTGACTGGGTGAAACAAGGACCTAAAACAGAATCTGACATAAAAGAAATGACAGGCTACTTCTGGAAAACCAAGGATGCGAATGCCTTTGGCGCTTACACACCATCATTGGGCACAGGTTTATATCATATCGCTGACGAAAAAAAAGCAGGAGGTGTAAAATTGTGGAGCTATGGTGTTGGAGACGATAGCGCGTGGTCCGTGTTGAGTACAGCCAAACATCAAACATATATTGAAATACAAGGAGGCCCTATAGCCGACCAGTCTATCAAACTTGAAATGCAGCCCAAAGAAAAAAAATGGCATGTAGAATATTGGATCCCTACAGATAAGGAAATGGATATCTATTCCTTAAAAACTCCTAATGTTACTCTACGCCCGATTGCTGCCATTCCGTTGTTTGGCTGGGCCAGGGCAGGTACGGTGAACGTGTGGACAAAACTGGAACAGGCATTTGAGCATAAAACGCAACTACCCGAACCTCCGGCTATTGATCAAAACTTATGGGCGCCTTCAGGAATGGAAAATTTAGATGACGCTTTTAAATGGGCATTAGCAACAACAAAAAACAATACACAAGACCTGTGGAAATTTTACTACGGCACATGGCTGGCAGGAAGAGGCAAGCAGGATGAAGCAATTAAAATACTTTCAACAACTCAGATTGGTGTTGCAAAAGCATTGCTGGCGAGATTGTTTAAATTAAAGGGACAAATGAATGAAGCAAGAAAAGCAATAGAATCCATTCATGAACCTTACCTGCAACTGCATCCGCAAATAGTAGTGGAAAGAGATAAAATGCTCCGCAACCTGGGTTTGCAAACAATACAGGAAAGAGAACAATGGTTGTCAAAAGTTGATGCATTAAAGGACGAATGGCTCATCGAAAGAAAAATTCAGTTACTGATTGATAAAGGCGAATTTCTGCAGGCAAAAGATTTGTTATTACAAACACCTTTTCAAAAAGTACACCAAACTTACACACGTACGGGGTTGTGGAAGCAGATATGTGACAAATTGAATATTCCGTTTACTCCAATCCCTGCCTCTTTGGGAGAAGACAGGCTGGCAACATTTGGCGCATACAGAGAGTATGAATAACATAAAATAATCAATATGAAAGGGAACCAGGCCCAGGCAGAGAACATTTGATCGGAAAAGCACAAAAGCAACTACCCTGATACAGGCATTTTTAAAAACTCAAACCAGCTCTTGCAGATATGTTTCATAAAATGTTAAACAAAGACGGACGCATTGTGAACGATATCTTTCTGAACGATCAATTATACATGAATACAAAGGGCTATGCTATCTACCAAAATACAATCATATTTAAAAAACTAAATATCGATGAATAAAAGTATAGTCCTGATAATTTGTAGCCTTACATTTTTTACACAGAACATTTTTTCTCAAAGCCTTACTGCTAAAGACAAAAGGGTTATTGATGAACTGATGGGCAAAATGACCCTTGAAGAAAAAATTGGGCAGTTAAATCAATTGGACTTTGGCATGGATGTTACAGGCCCGGCCATCAGCAAAGATGTAGAACAAAAAATAAAAGAGGGAAAGGTAGGTTCATTATTGAATGCATACACACCGGAAGTTGTACGCAAACTACAGGATATCGCCGTAAAAGAAACCCGTCTGCATATCCCGATACTATTTGGTAATGATGTGATTCACGGGCATCAGACAACATTTCCCGTGCCTCTGGCGCTGTCCTGCACATGGAATATGCCATTGATAGAACGCTGTGCGCAAATTGCAGCCAAAGAAGCTTCCGCCGATGGATTGAAGTG
Source organism: Danxiaibacter flavus (assembly GCF_041060425.1). Lineage (NCBI taxonomy): Bacteria > Pseudomonadati > Bacteroidota > Chitinophagia > Chitinophagales > Chitinophagaceae > Danxiaibacter > Danxiaibacter flavus. The sequence goes on along the minus strand of NZ_JAULBC010000002.1, from coordinate 1,088,219 downwards.
GACTTTTTCCCCAATGGTGGACATAACCCGTGACCCGCGCTGGGGAAGAGTTGTAGAAGGGTCAGGTGAAGATCCCTACTTAGGATCATGCATAGCAAAAGCAATGGTAAAGGGTTACCAGGGCAAAGACTTGCGTAGCGACAGTTCGATTATGGCCTGCGTAAAACACTTTGCTTTATATGGTGCAGCAGAAGCAGGCCGTGATTATAACACAGTTGATATGAGCCGTATTAGAATGTATCAATATTATTTTCCGCCCTATAAAGCGGGTGTTGATGCGGGCGCAGGAAGTGTTATGACGTCCTTCAACGAAATAGATGCCATGCCGGCTTCGGGCAATAAATGGCTGATGAATGATGTGCTTAGGAAGCAATGGGGCTTCAAAGGATTTATAGTAACTGATTACGCCGCTATCAATGAAATGACACCGCATGGGCTCGGTGATCTGAAAGACAATGTTGTTCGCGCAATGAATGCAGGCGTAGATATGGATATGGTGGGCGAAGGATATTTATCCTATCTGAAAAAACTTTTGCAGGGAAATAAAATAACCTTACAGCAAATAAACGTTGCCTGTCGCCGCATACTGGAAGCGAAAGCCATGCTGGGTTTGCTGGATGATCCTTATAAATATTGCAGTGAAGAAAGAGCCGCCAAAGTAAACCTTGCTCCTGCACACAGACAAACAGCCAGGGATGCAGCTGCACGTTCTTGTGTATTATTGAAAAACGACAATCAACTATTGCCTTTATCCAAAGGGAAAACGATAGCGCTGATAGGGCCTTTGGCTGATGATAAAAAAAATCTGTCGGGAAGCTGGGATGACTATGGTGATTGGAAGAATGCCGTAAGCGTATTGGAAGGGATAAAAAACGGGCAAGGCAATGATGTAAATATCCTGTATGCTAAAGGGTGTAATCTGGTAGAGGACCAACATACTATTGATGTTCTGAACGAATCGGGCGAAGGTTTGAAAAAAGATGAACGCTCTGTAGAAACCATGCTTAATGAAGCATTGGAACAAGCTAACAAAGCCGATATTATTGTAGCGGTACTGGGCGAAGCAAAAGGAATGACTGGAGAAGCTACTAGCCGCGCTGAAATAGGCATTCCCGAAAATCAAAAAGACTTATTAAAAGCATTGGTAAAAACAGGCAAACCTGTTGTGCTGGTATTAATGAACGGAAGGCCGTTAACACTACAATGGGAAAACCAACATGTGCCTGCAATACTGGAAACCTGGTTTGGAGGACTTGAAGCCGGCAACGCTATTGCAGATGTATTGTTTGGAAAATACAATCCATCAGGAAAACTTACGCAATGCTTTCCATTAAGTCTTGGACAAATTCCTGTGTATTACAACTATAAGAAAACCGGACGGCCGTTTGATGATAAGTCACTTGAAAAATATAAATCAAGATATTTTGACATTCCCAACGCACCACTATATACCTTTGGTTATGGGCTTAGTTACACAACATTTCAATATAGTGATGTTCGGTTGAGCACAACTATGCCTAAAGGGAATCAAACATTGCAAGCGGCTGTAACCATTACCAATACGGGAAAGTATGCCGGTGAAGAAACAGCGCAGCTGTACATTACAGACCCTGTGGCAAGTGTGACCCGCTCTGTAAAAGAACTGAAAGGATTCCAAAAAGTATTGCTGCAACCAGGAGAAAGCAAGGAAATAACATTTGATATTACACCGGAAGAATTAAAATTCTACAACGAAAAATTAGCATACATCTGGGAACCTGGAGAATTTATCATACACATTGGTACAAACTCCAATGAAGTAAAATCAGCCAAAGTTAAATGGATGAAATAGCGACCCGGCGGTAGCCGGTGAATATAAATTTTTTTGCCCGGGTCTGAGATTAGCTAACAAGCGGTATTAATAACTCAATACCATCCTGGGAAAAACGAAGCATATGAAAAAAAATATAGTAACACTCATTCTTCTCTTCTTTGCCATTAACTCATTTGCGCAGGTAATTCACTTCGATACAAAGTGGCGCTTTATTGTTGGCGACAATCCTGACTACAAAAATGAAAATTATGATGACAGCCGTTGGCAGCTACGGCCTGTTCCTTCTTCAAATAAGGGATGGGGAGGGCTTTGTTGGTACCGGGTAAGATTTAGTGTACCCAAACAAATGGTGGGCAAGGAAATGGTGTTCTTTGCCGGAACGATTGATGCTGCAGATGAAACTTATATTAATGGAAAATTAGTAGGAAAAGGCGGTAAAATTTCTCCGAATGTTGAAACCGCATGGGACCAGGAAAGACAGTATTCTATTTCAGCGGGAGCAATAAAAGAGCATAACACGCTAGCCATACGCATGTATAATGCGCCGGCTATTGGCGGCATCTACAAGGGCCGTCTTGCTTTGATGACAAAAGAAACTTATGAAAAAGAAAAGCAGGCGCTTGCCATAAACAAACAATCTTATTTTCAGTTAACAACTTCCAATGGATTAATTACCGCTGTGTATAACAAAGAAACAGACAGGGTGGAAACGCTTTATCCGCATCTTTTTTCATACTACGACTCTGCATTGTTTGTATCTCCCGTTGCTTACAATATTTCTTTAAAACAGCCGCAGCAGCCACTCTCAGTAAAATATACCGGTAACACGCATGTTATTGAAGTGAAATATCCTCGTTTTACTGTTTATTATTTTGCACCATTTACCACTCAAGAAAAAGTCTTTTATGCAGTAGTAAAGGGCAATCCGGATGCAATTAAAAATGTAGCATTTAATTATGATCAGGGAAAAGGGCAAATTCAGACCAATGAATATGTAATAAAAAAGGATGGTATTGCAGAAAAATATTTTTTATTTGGATTTACCGATACATTACATCACGATGCCGCCGTTTGTGAAAAAGCCAAAGAACGCTTACAGGAAAAAAATACCTCTTTGTTGGATTACGAAATACAGTTCATGAAATCTGTTTTTGCACGTTGTCATTTTCCGGCAAATGCAACAGCCGATGAAAAAGCAGTACTTCAGCAATCAGCTGCCATTTTAAAAATGTCGCAGGTAGGAGAACAAGAAGTGCTTCCTTATTCTCACGGGCAGGTAATGGCTTCATTGCGGCCGGGCGAGTGGAGCATTTCATGGGTACGGGATGGCTCTTTTGCAATTGCAGCTATGGCAAAACTGGGCATGCATGAAGAAGCAAAAAAGGGCCTGGAATTTATGCTGAACGCGAAGCCTGCAGGGCGGTTTAAAAATTATGTATTCCGCGATGGAAAGGATTATGGTATAGGAGTAGATTATCAAATTTCCGCAACACGTTATTTTGGTAATGGCAAAGAAGAATGTGACTTTAATGATGACGGACCCAATATTGAAATTGATGATTTTGGCCTCTTTCTTTTCGCATTGGATGAATACATGAAAAGCAGCAATGATGTTACATTTTATAAACGCTGGGAAGATGTTTTGGCAACAAAAGTAGCCGACGCCATTATTCACAACATTGACAAAGACGGAGTGATTCGCCGCGACTCAGGTCCGTGGGAGCATCATTTGCCCGGCAGAAGATATACATTCACGGCAGGTGTATGCGCTGAAGGATTAAAACGTTTTGCTTCGTTACAAAAAAATATGGGCTATGAATGGGAAAAATATTCCGCGGCTGCAGATAGCATGTACAGGGGCATTATGAAAAATATGGTGTATGAAAACCGGGTAATAAAAGGCAATGCAGACGATCAGTTAACCACTGCACACTACTTTCATGATGCGGGCACATTTGAACTGTTTGCCAATGGCCTTATCAGTGATAAAAAATTATTTGCAACACACATGCAGGATTATGACCAATTAATGAAAGTGAAAAAAGATATTGGTTATATTCGTGTATACAGTGACGATACTTACGAAAATCAGGAATGGCCCTTTGCCGATCTGCGTGTGGCGGTGGCTCAAAACCATTTAGGAAGCAGGCAGCTGGCCAAAGGCTTGATTGATAAAGTTACAATGCTGTCAAAAGCCAATTATAGCACTATTCCGGAAATATACAGGTTAGGCGATTGTTATTTCCGCGGAGCCATACCAATGGTTGGTTATGGCGCTGGGGTTTATATAATGGCCGTATTGGATTATTATGGAAAATAAAAAAACTCTTAACGATCAGCTTACTCAACTACCTATGAAACGTAATTACTACATCGTAGCACTCATTCTGCTTACGTTCTTTGTTATTTCTTTTATCACAAACATTTTTGGACCGCTTACCCCGGAGATAAAGAATGGATTTAATTTAAATTATACACTAACGGCAATTTTATATTTTGCCTTTTTTATTGCTTACGGAGTTATGTCTATTCCTGCTGGCATGTTGATTGAAAAATACAATGAGAAAAAAATGATGATTGTCTCATTTCTCGTTGTATCTGCAGGCTCCCTGCTTTTCGCTTTATACCCTGATTATTTTATCGCCTTACCCTCTCTTTTTGTTATTGGTTGTGGTTTCGCCATTCTGCAGGTTGTTATCAATCCTTTACTGCGCACTGCAGGCGGTGAAGAACATTATGCCTTTAACTCTGTATTGGCGCAGTTAATATTTGGCGGAGCATCATTTTTAAGTCCGCTTGTTTACAAATATGTAGCCGAAAGCTTAAAAAAACCTGAAAGCAACGCGCTGTCGTTTTTTCATTCCCTTGTTCCGGAAAAATTGCCATGGGTTTCGCTGTATTGGATATTTGCAGCCATTGGGCTACTTATGGTTATAGTTGTTGCATTTTCCAAATTTCCAAAAGTTGAATTGAAGGAAGACGAAAAAGCAGGTGTGTTTGCAACGCACATTATGTTGTTTAAAAACAAGGTTGTAGTATTATTCTTTCTGGGGATCATTTGTTATGTAGGTACTGAGCAGGGAATCGCAAATAATATCTCGCAATTTTTATTTGCTTACCACGGTTATAATCCTGAGCAGGCAGGGGCAGATGCGGTAGCTTACTTTTGGGGACTAATGACTGCAGGAGGTATACTTGGATTATTACTTTTAAAAATAATGGACAGTCGAAAGGTCCTGATCATATTTACAATTCTCGCGCTCACCAGCTTAAGTGCTGCATTATTCGGACCCGCAAAAATTTCTTTGTATGCATTTCCCGCTGTTGGATTTTTTGCTTCGGTGATGTATCCCATAATTTTCTCTTTGGCACTGAATTCTATCAAAGAGCATCATGGCTCTTTTTCCGGAATTCTCTGCACCGGAATTATTGGCGGCGCAATTGTTCCGCTTATAATCGGGTGGTTTGGCGACCTCTTTGGATTAAGAACAGGGATGTTTTTCTTGTATTTAACAATGGGTTACATTCTGTTAATTGGTTTTTGGGCCAAACCAATTATTGCCAACAAAACAATTTTTGACAAAAAGGAAGCGGTCAAATTGTATGAGTAATTTTTGGCATTGGTAGCCGGTAGCAATTTTACTATCTGGGCGCTTCTTCCAATTCCGGGTGCAAAAACACTCACGAGTTTCAATATATTTATAGATGAAGCTGCTGCAAGTAAACTCACCAATTTATTCAAGTAAGATATTGAAGAATGAAACACGCGATAGCATTAGACATTGGAGGAACGAATATTAAATATGCCCTTGTAGATCAAAATGGGTTTATTCATTTTGAATCATTGAAGCCTGTTAAGTCAGAATACGATAAGCTATCCATCGTGTCTCTTCTTAAAACAATTATCAGGGACGTCTTAAATATTGCAAATGCAAATCAAACAGAGATTGTGGGTATTGGCATTGGCGTTCCATCGGTTGTAGATAATGGCGTTGTGCTTTTCGCAAACAACTTACCTGAGCTGGATAACATCAATGTAAAAGCGATCATAAAAGAAGAATTTGGTCTTCCGGTGTTTGTTGACAATGACGCAAACTTAATGGGATTAGGCGAAGTAAAATATGGAACAGCGGGAAGCATTTCCGATGCCGTTTTTCTTACAGTAGGTACAGGTATTGGAGGCGCATTGATCTTAAACGGTCAATTATACGGCGGTTATAGAAACAGGGGCACAGAGCTGGGCTTTTTAATTGTAGACAGTAACAAAAGTGCCGATACCTGTGGTACGGCAGGCAGCCTCGAAGCGATGGCATCCGTAACAGCATTGATCAATGATTATAAAAAAATACTTGCAGAAAATAATCATCATCCAGATACGAACATTGATGGTAAATATATCATTGCCAAATACCTTGAAAACGAACCGTGTGCTATAACGGCAATGAACAATCACTTTTATTATATGGCTGTAGGTATTGCAAGCCTTATCAATGTTTTTGCTCCGCAGAAGGTGATTATAGGCGGTGGAATTTCAGAAGCCGGAGATTTTTATTGTGAAAAGATAAGTGCATTGGTCAACAAAATGGCAATGAAAGAAACCTCCGAATTTACCCGGATAGAATTGGCATCGCTTGGGAATAAAGCAGGTTTTTTAGGTGCTGCAGCTTTAATATTTAACAATAGACAAACTGCGTAATGGTGTATAACTTTTATTTGATCAGGTAGATAACAACAATGAGAATAATGACCGAACATTAGCAGGACTAAATAAACTACAACGTTTTTGAGATCAATGAACATTTTTTGCTAATACCTTGCGGATGATAGCTTGCAGCTATTACTTTTGTCCCATAATTTTAATGTATGAGTAAACATGCTTACATCTTTCCGGGTCAGGGCTCGCAATTCAGTGGAATGGGCAAAGCTTTGTATGAAGGTAATGCAGTAGCAAAAGAGCTTTTTGAGAAGGCGAACGATATACTTGGGTTTCGCATCAGCGACATAATGTTTAGCGGTACGGATGAAGAGTTGAAACAAACGAAGGTTACACAACCTGCAGTTTTCCTGCATTCAGTTATTGCTTATAAAACACTGGATAATGCAAAGCCCGATATGGTTGCCGGCCATTCGCTTGGTGAATTTTCTGCGTTGGTAGCAAATGGTACATTAAGCTTTGAAGATGCGCTTAAGCTGGTCAGCATCCGTGCAATGGCTATGCAGAAAGCATGTGAGCTTAATCCTTCAACAATGGCTGCTGTGCTGGCACTGGCTGATGAAAAGGTGGAAGAAATTTGCGCTAAAGTGCAGCAGGAAACCGGTGAAGTTGTTGTTGCTGCCAACTACAACTGTCCGGGCCAATTGGTGATAAGCGGATCTTTAAAAGGAATTGATATAGCATGTGAACAAATGAAAGCAGCTGGTGCTAAACGTGCTTTGGTATTACCGGTAGGTGGTGCATTTCACTCGCCTTTAATGGCTCCGGCAAAAGAAGAGCTTGCCGCTGCTATTGAATCTACTACATTTAATGCACCTGCATGCCCGGTCTACCAGAACGTAGTTGCAAAAGCCGTTACTGATGCTGAAGAAATAAAGAAAAATCTGATTGATCAACTAACGGGTGCAGTTCGTTGGACGCAAAGTGTGCAGGCAATGGTTGCTGACGGTGCAACGCATTTCACAGAAGTAGGTCCGGGTAAAGTGTTACAAGGATTGGTTAATAAAATTCACAAAGAAGCGACAACTGACGGGGTAAATTAATGGAAAATTGAAAATTGACAATTGAAAATGGGGGAGCCCACCAGAGATGTCGATTTGAATTTCCTTCTTTACATTTTTTAAAAAATGGAGAATTGACTGTTGATACATTGTCAACTTTCAATTCTCCATTTTCAATTAAATAGATAGGTTGCAATTGATCCATTCAGGATCAAAGCCGGCGCCGAGTTTTTTGTAGAAGTTGATGGCGGGTTCATTCCATTCAAGCACCTGCCAGGTGATGCCTTTGAACTGCTTTAGTTTAGCTTCTTCAATCAGTGCATCAAACAAAAGCTTGCCGATACCTTTTCCTCTTGCTTCTTCGGTAACGATAATATCTTCAAGGTACATACGTTGTCCCTTCCATGTAGAATAACGGACATAGTATAATGCAAAGCCAAGGATCGCTCCATCTTCTTCAGCTACAAATGCCCACCAAACGGGATTTTCGCCAAAGCCACTTTCTTCAAAATGATCCAGTGTAACAGTAACCTCATCCGGTGCTTTTTCGTAAGTTGCCAGTTCCTGTATTAACTCAAGTAACCTTGTGCAGTCTTTTTTTTCAGCCCTTCTTATATCGATGCTCATAATGAAATGTGTCAAAAAAGTGAATAGTGAATGGTCAATAGTGAAATGTGCAGCATTGATCCTTTTTTCTTGCTTCACAATACTCTGGTCTTCAATCGCACAACGTACCACTTATCACTTCAGTTCTAAGCTTTGCGCTTTAGGCTTTAAGCTTCTCCTCAACGTATAACGTACTACTTATAACTTACAACTTCAGTTCTAAGCTTTGCGCTTTAGGTTTTAAGCTTCTCCTCAACGTATAACGTACTACTTATAACTTACAACTTCAGTTCTAAGCTTTACGCTTTAGGCTTTAAGCTTCTCCTAATACGCCCACTTAACCCAGGTCGCTCCCCATGTAAAGCCGCCGCCGAATGCTGCAAGTACCAGGTTGTCGCCTTTTTTGAGTTGGCTTTCCCAATCCCACAAACACAAAGGAATTGTTCCTGCTGTAGTATTTCCGTAGCGTTGAATGTTGATCATTACTTTTTCTTTGGGCAGGCCCATGCGGTTAGCAGTCGCATCTATTATACGCAGATTAGCCTGGTGAGGAACCAGCCATGCAACATCATCAGCTGTAAGATTATTGCGATGCATTATTTCGGCACTAACATCAGCCATGCCAACCACTGCAAATTTGAATACTGTTTTGCCTTCCTGGAAAGCATAGTGTTCTCTTGCGGTAACAGTTTCTATCGTTGCAGGCTTTAAAGAACCGCCGGCACGCATATTAAGGTAATGTCTTCCTTTTCCATCAGATTTCAACACGCTGTCTAAAACGCCATAACCGTCGTTGTTGGGTTCAAGCAACACGGCTCCGGCGCCATCTCCGAAAAGAACGCAGGTATTACGATCAGTGTAATCAATAATTGCACTCATTTTATCGGCGCCAACTACAATTACTTTTTTATATCTGCCGGTTTCAATGTAAGAGGCTCCGGTACTCAATGCAAAAACAAAACCGCTGCATGCAGCGCTCAGGTCATAACCCCACGCGTTAATTGCACCAAGTTTGTCGGCAATAATATTCGCTGTTGCAGGAAATACCATGTCAGGTGTAACAGTAGCACAGATAATACAGTCTATTTCAGTGGGGTCAAGATTCTTTTTTTTCAGGATCTCCTGAATAGCAGGAACAGCCATATCGCTGGTCGCAAGTCCGTCACCTTTTAATATCCTTCGCTCTTCAATGCCGGTACGGGTTCGTATCCACTCATCATTTGTGTCGACCATTTTTTCCAGTTCCGCATTAGTTAAGCGATATTCAGGTACATATCCACCTACTGCTGTTATAGCTGCTGTTGTTTTGCTCATCTGCATTTATATGTTAGAGGCGCAAAAGTATCAACAAAAAATCAAATGAAAACAGACCGTTTTAAAAGGGACGTATAACATAAAATAATGAATTATTGCTGTAAAGTCAATAGCAGTCCTGAGGCCGGCCCTAAAATATAAGAAATGGCTTTGCTCTATAAAAAAATAACTTAAATATTCACTTAAAATTATATTTTTGCCTTCCAAGTATGATTGCCTTTGTAAGAGGAAAATTTGCAAGAAAGTCGCCGGCGGTAATAGTTGTTGATGTAAATGGGGTAGGATATGAACTTCAGGTGAGCCTTAATACGTATTCGGCCGTAGCAGACATGGCCGAAGGACAACTGTTTACCTACCTGCATATTACAGAAAACGCTCATGTGCTGTACGGTTTTTTTGAAATGGCTGAAAAAGAGCTGTTTTTGAACCTGATTAGTGTTTCCGGAGTTGGAGCTTCTACAGCAAGAATGATGTTGAGCGGCATGAAGCCCGAAGAAATTGTCCGGGCAATTGTGCAGGGAAATGCAAGGCAACTTGAAGCAATTAAAGGCATAGGCAAGAAAACTGCCGAGCGTTTAATTCTTGAATTACGGGATAAATTAGGAAAACAAAATCTCGATACCGTTATGAACCAACCCTTATTGGCAGTAGAACAGGACGCCCTTTATGCATTAATGGCCCTGGGTATTGCTAAACCCGCAGCAGAAACAGCCCTGAAAAAAGTATTAAAAATATCTCCTGATGCTACTTTGGAGGAGATCATTAAGCAATCTTTAAAACAGATGTAATATCGAAGAGATTTCTACTTAACCAGAGCTACAAATAATTTGACCCGTAAATACCATTTATTTAGCTGTTTATTACTGATAGCCCTATTGGGAATGTCATTTGGTGATGCGTTGGCTCAGAAAACCGACTCGTCCCGAAATGCAGGTAATGATAGCTTACATTACCCCTTAAAAGACAGGCGCGGAGATCCTTTCTCCTGGAAAAACAACAACCCCTTCTACCTAAACGATACATCTTTCATCAAAAAGCAGATCATTTACGATCCTGAAACAAAAGAATATTACATCCTGGAAAAAGTTGGCAACAAATATTACCGCAAACCAACTTACCTGACGTTTGATGAATTGATGAAGATCCAGGGACGGAATGATGAAATAGACTACTTTAATAAACGTGCACAAACCTTAAGTCTGCTAAACCAAAAAACACAAAGACCGAAGTCAAATGTGTACGACAAATTGTTTGACCGCATCTTCGGAACGGGACCCAATGGACTGAAAGTAGATATCAAGCCACAGGGTAACGTGGATATGACGGTGGGCTACCAGGGACAAAATATTAAAAACCCCACACTACCGGAAAGAGCCAGGCGGAACGGAGGATTTGATTTTGACATGAACGCCAATGTGAACGTAATGGGGAGCATTGGTGAAAAGTTGAAGTTGCCCATTAGTTACAACACCCTCGCCAATTTCGATTTCGAAAACCAGATAAAACTCGACTATAAGGGAATGGATGATGAGATCATCAAATCCATAGAAGCTGGTAATATCTCTTTTCAGTCCAAAGGAACATTAATTCCCAGTACGCAAAGTCTGTTCGGTATAAAAACGCAATTGCAGTTTGGTAAGTTGACTGTTACCGCCGCAATCGCTAACCAAAGAGCTCAGCGGCAGTCAATAAACCTGCAAGGTGGCGGTGTAACACAGCAGATCAATAAAAAGCTGGATGATTACGATGAGAACAGGCACTTCCTGGTTGCACAGTACTTCCGCAATAACTATAATAAAACGATGGCCAAGCTGCCCGTAGTGAACAGCCAGGTGCAGATACTTAGAATGGAAGTATGGGTTACCAATCGTACAGGTGCAACCACGGATACACGTAATATAGTTGGTTTGATGGATTTGGGTGAAAATGCACCCTACAATAACAACATCCATTCCTTAACAACCAATCCATTACCGCAGAATGGCGCGAATGACTTGTATGGAGCATTAACTTCAAATCCCAGTTACAGAAATCCTTCACTGGTTAACTCCATCCTTGTTTCAAAGGGATTGAAGCCTGTGGATGATTATGAAAAAACACTCGCCCGCAAGCTAAACAGCAATGAATATACGTTCAACCCTCAGGCAGGGTTCGTTTCGTTAAATATCCAGTTGCAGTCAGATGAAGTGTTGGGTGTTGCCTACCAGTATACCTACAACGGAAGAGTATTCCAGGTAGGTGAGTTTTCCCAGGATGTTACAGTTGATTCTACGCAAGGGGTTCAAAAAGTGCTTTTCCTAAAATTATTGAAAGCAACTTCACAAAGGGTAACGTTGCCGATCTGGCGATTGATGATGAAGAATGTTTACTCTCTTGATGTAACCGGGTTAACTCAGCAGGATTTCAAACTAAACATATTATACCAGGAGCCAAGTGGCGGTTTAAAAAGGTACCTGCCCGAGGCTGCACCGGATGCACTTGGAAAACCGCTTTTATCCTTATTGAATCTTGACCGGTTAAATAACCGCAATGACCCATTACCAGATGGGCAGTACGACTTTGTGGAAGGCTTTACCGTGTTATCGCAACAGGGTAAGATCATCTTCCCCGTGTTGGAACCGTTTGGGCGCGATCTTGATTCACTCGCCTTTAGCGGTCAATCGCAGGATCTTAAAAACAAATACGTCTACTATTATCTCTATGACTCCATAAAAGCTATCGCACAAACCTATGCCAACCTTAACCGCTTTGTGGCACAGGGAACGGCAAAGGGTAGTTCCACTTCTGATATTTACTTAGGTGCATTTAATATTCCCCCCGGATCGGTGATTGTTACTGCAGGCGGGCAGACATTGCGCGAGAACGTGGACTATATGATCGACTACAACCTGGGTACATTGAAAGTGTTGAATGCGGCCATCATTAATTCAGGTGTACCTGTGCAGGTACAGTTTGAAAACAATGCTGGTTTTGGTATGCAGCAACGAAGCTTCCTTGGGTTAAGACTTGATTACAAAGTAAACAAAAAGCTTTCGTTGGGTGGTACCATTGTAAGATTAAGTGAACGGCCATATTTCACCAAGATGAACTATGGTGAAGATCCGATCAGGAATACCATGTTCGGTCTTGATTTCAACTACCGTTCAGAATGGCCGGGTTTAACACGTTTCTTAAATAAGCTGCCTAACTATTCCTCCACAACCATGAGTAATATTAATGCTTATGGTGAATTTGCTGCATTAAAGCCGGGGCACCCGCCGCAGATTGGAACTGGTGAAAATGGGTTGATTTATATTGATGACTTTGAAGGGACAAGAAGCAGCGTGGATATGCGTTTTCCATTTATTTCATGGACGCTGGCGTCTACACCAGCGGGAAACGGATTGTTCCCCGAAGCTACATTGGCTGATTCGGTTGATTATGGAAAGCATCGTGCGAAACTGGCATGGTATAATATTGAACCAACGCTGCAGGATAAGGCAAGTAATGATAACCCGCTGAAAAATAATACAACCGAATTAAGTGATCCACGTGTGCGGGCAGTCTACACAAATGAATTATTCCCTCAGAAAACTACTAATATTACAGACGTTCAAACTGCAACGTTTGATCTGTCCTATTATCCAAAGGAAAAAGGTCCTTACAACTTCGAAGCACGGGGATCTGAAATAGATGCTAACGGACATATAAGAAAGCCAAAAGACTATTTTGGTGGTATTATGAGAAGCATTGATCAGACGGATTTTGAAACCGGTAACGTCGAGTTCATAGAATTTTGGGTGCAAGATCCATTTATTAAAACTCCAACAAGTTCTGGGGGTAAGTTGTATCTTAACTTAGGAAATGTGAGTGAAGATGTTTTGAAAGATGGCAAACGTTTTTACGAAAATGGATTGAATACGCCAACTCAGCCTGCAGCAATAGACAGTCAAAGTACTTGGGGTAGAACTCCGGTGAATCCTATCCAGGTTACCCAGGCTTTTAGCAACGATCCAAATGACAGGCAATATCAGGATCTTGGCTTTGATGGTTTAAATAATACGGACGAAATCCGCAAGCGTGGCTCTTATCTCACGCAACTTGCCAATACTTTTGGGCAGGGTTCACCAATTTATCAAACGGCATCTCACGATCCTTCTGCGGATGACTACATTTGGTATCGTGATTCTCGTTGGACTAATCAAACAGGAATTCTTACCCGTTATAAACAGTACAATAATCCCCAGGGTAACTCACCCGTGGTTACAGATAACTCATCAAAGTTTGCACCTGCCGCAACAATGTATCCGGACAATGAAGATTTGAATAGAGACAATACACTGAACGAAACAGAAGAATATTATGAGTATGAAATAGACTTGAAACCAGGGATGGACGTGGGCCTCACAAAATATATTACGGATAAAAGAGTTGTTACTCCTAAACTTGCCAACGGAGAATCACATCCTGAAAACTGGTATTTGTTTCGTGTTCCAATTAAAGAATTTACCAACAAGATTGGCAACATTCCCGATTTCAAATCCATACGTTTTATGCGTATGTACCTAACCGGCTTCGAAGACTCCGTAACGATGCGTTTTGCAACACTTGACCTGGTGCGTAATCAGTGGAGAAATTTCACCTTCCAGCTGGATACCATCGGCGCATACAAACCGCTTCCTGCCAACTCTCCAACAACCTTTGATGTACTGGCAGTTAACCTGGAAGAGAATAGCAGCCGTCAGCCGATTCCGTACAAAATTCCTCCGGGAATTGAACGTGTTCAAATGCTGAGTAACAATGGAGTAAACTTGCTCCAGAATGAACAATCCATGAGCTTGCGCGCGCTCAATCTTGCCAAGAACGATTCACGCGCGGTATTTAAAACGATGAACCTGGATATGCGCCAGTATGGAAGACTGTCTATGTTCATTCACGCGGAATCAGTCTTGAATCAGCCTTCTATTAAAGATGGAGATGTTACTGCCATCATAAGAATTGGACAGGACTTCCTCAGTAACTACTACGAAATAAAAATACCGCTGAAGATAACGCTGCCGGGAACCAACCCAACTGCGGAACAAATATGGCCGGCAGATAATAACCTTGATTTTGACCTGAACGAACTGGTGCAGATGAAATTGCGACGAAATTCGAGCGGTGCACCTCTTAATACTATTTATCGGGAAACAGTTGGTAATAAAGTCTTTTCGGTGTTTGGTAACCCCAACCTTGGAGAAGTGCAGGGAATGATCATTGCTGTAGAAAACACAGCAATTGGTTCTACGGCGCCGGTAAGTACTGAAGTGTGGGTAAACGAGTTGCGCTTGTCCAAACTTTCGGAAAGTGGTGGTGTTGCTGCGGTTGGAAGGATGGATGTTCAACTGGCCGATCTGGGTACGTTGTCGGTATCTGGCAACATGTACACGGCGGGATTTGGAACATTAGAACAAAGGGTAAACGAAAGGGCACGTAACAGTATGTTGCAATACGATGCCGCGTTGAATATTGATGCAGGAAAGTTATTCCCGAAAAGTATTGGAGCAACAATACCCATTTATGCCGGCATTAACCGTACCGTACTCACGCCAAAGTATGATCCTTACGACCAGGATGTGCTTTATAAATACAAGTTGAATAGTGCGACAAGTAAAAGTGCCAGGGATTCAATTAAGAAGGCAGCACTGGATCAGCTGACGATCAAAACGATCAACTTTACAAATGTCAGGTTCGGTCAGAATAACATGAAGAAGCGGTTGTGGAGCATCAGCAATTTTGACTTTAGTTATTCATTCACCAGTACCGAGCAAACCAATCCTTTAATAACACAGAACCTGATCATTAAACAACGGTTTGGATTGGGATATACATTTAGCGGCGAGGCGAAATACTGGGAGCCATTTAAGAAAATGATCCGAAACAAAAGCCACTGGCTTGATTTTGCCAGGGATTTCAACTTGAATCCTGTGCCGTCATTAATAGGCTTCCGTGTAGATATTAACCGGCAGTTCGGACAATATGTTCCGCGTATAGTAAATACCTACGACAATAAAGTTGACAAGGTAGATACGACTTACGACAAGTATTTTACGTTTGATCGCTACTATAATCTCAGGTGGGATTTAACACGTTCGCTGAATATTGATTTTAGCGCTACCAATTTTGCACGTGTTGATGAGCCTGCAGGCAGAATAAACACGAAAGAAAAGAAAGACTCCATGTGGAGTAATTTCTGGAGTGGAGGTAGAAATACGTTGTATCAACAAAAAGGTACGTTGAGTTACAACATACCATTAAACAAAATACCGGCGACAGATTGGATCACTGCCCGTTATAGTTATTCAACTAATTATAACTGGATAGGAGCGAGCCTGCTGGCACTGAACCTGGGGAATGCAATAGAAAATGGTCAACAGAACAACCTTACAGCCGAATTTGATTTTTCGCGTTTATATGCAAAATCAAAATGGCTCAATGCTGTGAGCCAGCCACCACCGCCTCCGCAACCGGCTAATCCTGATTTGAAGAATCCCAATAATGCAACAACCAATTGGTGGGATACCATACCAACACGTGCACAAGTTGTTAAAGATTTGAAAGGAAAAGAAAAAAAACAGGCATTACGTAAATGGCGGCAGCTAAAGCGCGATGGAAGAAAAGCTAAGCGGGATGCGAAACAAGTACAACCTGAACAGATGAGTGGACTTGAAAGAACTGCAGGAAAACTGGCTACAATGATCAAACGTGTATCTGCTAACTACTCTGAAAACTATTCAAGCCGCGTTCCGGGTTATATGGATAGTAGCCGCGTGCTTGGTCAGAACTGGAATTCGATGCAGCCTGGTCTTGCGTACGTCTTCGGTAAGCAGCCGGATACGACCTGGTTAAACAAAAAAGCAGCCGAAGGAGTGATAACAAAAGACTCTACATTTAACCTGTTGTATCAGCAGAACTTTGAACAGAAGCTGAGTATTTCTGCGCAGATTGAACCGGTCAGAGATCTGATCATTGATATCAATATCGACAAGGCATTTACAAAAGACTACTCAGAACTTTATAAGGATACTACCGGTTCCGGCAATCACTTTGGTCACTTATCTCCATATGCGATGGGAGGATTCAGTGTCTCTTATATAAGTTACCAGACGTTGTTCCGCAAGTACAAGCCAACAGAGATCTCAGGCACATTCATGGAGTTCCAGAACAACCGTATCATCGTCTCTAAACGGGTAGCTGCGTTGAACCCTTATTGGGACAAAACGTATACGACAGATGGATTTGCAAATGGTTATGGACGTTACTCACAGGATGTATTGATACCGGCATTCTTAGCTGCTTACACCGGAAAAGATCCGAATACGATCCCATTGGTTAAGCAGTCTAATCCAAACATAAAAAGTAATCCGTTTAGCGGTATTAATCCACTGCCAAACTGGAGATTGACTTATACTGGATTAGCCAGAATACCGTCGCTGGCCAATACATTCAGCAGTATCAGCATAACACACGGTTACAATGGAACGCTGAGTATGAACAGTTTTACCAGCGCGCTAAACTTCCAGGATCCATATCACTATGGTGCGCCGAAGTTTATTGACACGGTATCAGGCAACTTCGTACCATTCTTCCTGTTGCCAAACCTGACCATAAGTGAGCGCTTTGAACCGTTGATTGGAATTGATCTTACAACGGTCAACCAGATGAACATCCGCTTCGAGTTTAAGAAGAGCAGGCAGTTAAGTTTGAGCCTGATTGACTATCAACTGAGTGAAGTAAGAAGTACTGAATGGAGCTTTGGTGGAAGTTATCGCGCGAAAGGTTTTGAGCTGCCGTTCAAGATTCCGTTTACAAAGAGCAAGACTGTTCAGAATGATATGAACTTCAGGTTAGATCTTGGTCTGAGGGATGATACACAAAGCAACAGCCGCCTTGACCAGGCCAATGCATATAGCACGGGTGGGCAAAAAGTGATCAACATAGAACCATCTGTAGATTACGTTTTAAACAACAGGATCAATGTGAAGTTGTTCTTTAGTCAACAAAGAATAATTCCATACATATCTACATCTGCGCCGATTACAAATACAAAGGCGGGGTTGCAGATAAGGGTTTCACTTGCACCATAGAACAAGATCTTTTATTAAAGAAAAGGACCGGGTCGCTTTTGATCCAGCCCTTTTTTGTGCTTCAGGAGATAGTCAAGCTCTACAAATATTGTTTGCTGATCTTTTTTTCCGGGCTTATGCAGCAGGTATAAAGTACAAGCAGAAATAAGTATTCAAGTGGTTTCATCAATAGATATGTCAAATTTGATCTGAAGGGTGTTGTAATATTTTTTGAAAGGGGGTATCCGTAGCGGTCATAAAGCGTACGGATAATTTTATGAAAAGCTGGAAAATGATCCTGTATAAGTTCTTCAAATGCATTTGCTATTTGTAACTGCCTGTTTACAATAATTTCATTTCCATGCCTTTTTCCTAATCGAAGTGGCTTTACCAATTGCGGACTTCCACATGCGGCAACGGTGCATAGATAATGCCCCTGATGATCAAGAAATGGTGGATGCGTTTTTTGCGAAAAATGCCAGGTAGTCGTTTCTGTAAACACTTTTGCGATGGCGTGCGTATCCTGTCCAAAAACGGTGATGATGCATATTACAATAATACAAAGTGGCCCAGTTAACACCAATACCCAAATGGGCTGCAGCGATGCCTTTACCATAAATTGGTTGAGTGTATTGTAATAGTCGTTTTTAAAAGTCCTGACGTTGCTAAGAGAACTTTCCTTTTTGATGGTTCTTATTGCAATCGTCAAGGACATCAGTGCATTAATGAGTGGCAGGGGGATGAACAAACAGCCGGCTGTTGTGTCTTCTGCATTGTGTGAAACCTGAACCAAAACAAAAATATTCAAAAAAATGCCGGTTAAGAGAAAGCAAAGAGCAATCACTTTTATTAAAGGCGATAGGCGATCATATTTGAGCCATAGTAACATTTGCGAGACAAAAGCAAGAATATAAAATACTAGTAATGTAGGAAAATGTTCCCAGGCAAAAGGAGTATAACCTTCGTAAACAATATCAATTTGTTTGGTGAAATTGGCTCTGTGGTAATCCATTTCTGCCATGAAGAGTAACAACGAAATAAGATGGCCAACAGCAAATGTATATTCACAGATGATAGTACCTGGTGTTTGAGTGGGTCTTACCAGTTTGAATATGCGGTATCCAATGTATAAAAGTATAATGCAAAAAACAGAAACAGATAGCGCTCCTATTAACATTTTGATTTAAGGTTTGTAGGTGAATGAAACGGTCTGTAATAAAATAAATTATGCAATCATGATGCTGTCGGTATTCCTACCACACCGCTTAATTGCATACTGTATCCCGAAATTCGATTAAGTGTTTGATTATGATGTCAAACATTTACTATTCTCTTCGAAAATGCCTATATGTTGTTGGTACGCGGCGCACAAGGCCATCCTGCATACCAACAACGGCTGTCCTTACCAATCCTGATCAGCAGGTGGTGAGCGGTTGATTCCTTCTCTGGTATTCCCGGGTTGTTGCCGTTGTTCGGTGTATAAAAAGAGCTTTGCGTATGGCACTTGTTACAGCAAATTTGGTGATAACATCATGTGGTCGTTACGCTTGTTACTCTGCTTTCCTGCATACTGTATCCCGAAATTCGATTCAGTGTTTTCATGTATTTAATTCCCATCTTTTTCCGGTATTTGCTGAAGTTGTTTCCACCCGCCTGGAATATTTTTTTATGTGCGAACCAAACGACAAGCGATGTCGTGAAAAAGAATAATTTATAAATATGATGACAGATCAGTTTTTCAAAATTGTTTTTTGCAGAGAAAATAACTTGCATTCGTTGCGTCTGGAAATCGATATGATAAGCTTCATCTATCAGGATATCGGTAGCAATCTGTTTTAGCAATGCGCAGTTTGTTGCATCTTTGAGCGATTGATAAAAAATTTGAGCAGTGCTTTCTACCACAATCACAGTGAGCGTCCATATTTCCATGCTCGTGTTAAAGTACCTGATCTTTCTGAATAAGTAGTCACCCCAATTATATGTAATTCTTTTTTGTCCTATTTCATCAAGATAGCGACCCAGGCTATTCCCGTGCTTTTGTTCTTCTTTGATAAACAGCTTAACAGCTTCCACATAATCGGAATCATTTATCTTTTTTGAATAAAGGGTTGCAGCCCGCAACAGGTTTTTTCCGTCGGATGTTTCGCCCAGCTGCCACGCCTGTAATGAAGAAAGAATAACACATACTTCCTTCTCAGAGATGGTTGGTTTTATTTCCCAGTTAACCCTGTAGCATTTTGCATTCGCGGCAAAATGATCGATCCATTGTTTGCTTGTCATAGTTATAAATTTTGTTTTAAAAAGTACTTTGTATTTCAAAGTAAAAACAAAAATTGAAATTTGAAAAAAATAAATCCGTGGTGTTTCAATAATTGGATTTAATTAACAAATTTGGGTCTCCAAAAGCATTGCCCGGCTGGAAATGGTTAACGGAAGCTGCTCGAAATTGGATCTTTGATCCGCTGTTTTGTCTCGCAGGGAGGGCGGATTTAATTACGAACACGTCAATGCCGGGCGGTCCCTTCCGTCGCGCCAATGGTAGATCTTGGATAGTGTTATTGCCAGATCGCAATCCTTTTAGGACAATCAGAACATATTCTCTGTGTAACTCGCTGTCTTCTCAGTGAGCTTCTGTGTAACTATATTTAATTATTCAAAGAAGAGTTGCACCGAGATATGCCATCTTCATTTAGCTGAAATTGATCAATGTGTTCACCTGTTTTTGATGAATTCACGTTAAAATTGCCCGCTAATAAAAGCTTCCGCATCATAACGCACCCGGAGCGATAACGAAGCGATGTACATCGCTTCAGCGACATTGAACGGTAAGTCTTATACAAAATCGTATATTTCCTATGACGATATTATGCAAGGCGGCGAATTTCATTTGTACCTGCAAAAGAAGCCTGCATCATTCATAAAATAGCGTATCAAAAAAGCATATTATGGAGCCTAAACAAAAAGCGTTGGATACATTGGATCGTTTGGGAGTTACATACGAAGTCACGGAGCACGATCCGGTTTACACAATTGAAGACATGGATAAGTTGGAGATCACCGGTCTCGGAGATGTTTGTAAAAACCTGTTTCTGCGTGATGATAAAGGAAGACGGCATTTTCTTGTAGTACTGGACAAAGGCAAATCTGCCGATATTAAAAGTATTCAGCAACAAATAGATTGTACACGGTTAAGCTTTGCATCCGATGAAAGACTCGATAAATATTTGAAACTGAAAAGAGGAGAAGTATCGCCGCTCGGAATTATAAACGATGTAGAAAAAAAAGTGGAAGTAGTACTGGATAAAGACATTGTAGGAAGAGATCGGCTGGGCTTTCATCCCAACGTAAACACGGCAACTGTTTGGATCTCTTTTGATGATCTCCGGAAAGTGATTGAGGCAAATGGTAATTCTATAAAATATGTTACTGTTTAATAGAAGAATGTATGGGAAATTTGAGATTTGATATTTGAAATTTCAAATTTTATGTCGGTTCCAAATTTTTACTGATATTTTATTCCGGGAAATGAGCGCGTCAGAATCTTGTTTAAACTGGTTTTGGCAGCGAATCTCAAATCTCAAATCTTCAAATCCCAACTATGGAATGAAGGTAAGACTGCAGAGCAGTTTTAAATGGCCGATGGTGCAAAGTCACGGAAAAATGTTTTACATGCTTATTTTTGTGTCTACTCAGTGCTCTGGGTGGCCTTTTTTTACACGGAGAAACGGCCGGAGATGCCACAGCGTTTCACAGAGCTTTGCGGCGAGATCCTGGCTTATCAGTAAAAGTAATTGCAACACGATGATCAATGCTATAGGAGAGTCCGCACCGCATCGTCACCCCGACGGTAGGAGAGGTCTCCCGAATATCAATCTGATCGTGATAATTAATGGGTATCTGAGAATGACAACACTTAACTAAAAGACATTGTATTTGCAATGATTAATCTTTACGAATGGGAATAATGATATACACACGAAAAATGATTGCTCTCGTTATGGCCTGTATCGGTGTCATGCAGTTGTGCGCTCAACAAAAACTAAATCTTCAGTTCGTAAACATGGTGGGCGAA
Organism: Danxiaibacter flavus; assembly: GCF_041060425.1. Taxonomy (NCBI): domain Bacteria; kingdom Pseudomonadati; phylum Bacteroidota; class Chitinophagia; order Chitinophagales; family Chitinophagaceae; genus Danxiaibacter; species Danxiaibacter flavus. The sequence goes on along the minus strand of NZ_JAULBC010000002.1, from coordinate 1,066,615 downwards.
AGCAAACTTAATATTGGCGATTCCTATAAGACTTCCTTTGATGAACCCTTCACAGTTAGGCGCTTTAAATACTACATCTCCAACATTCAGCTGCAGGACGATCATCAGCAATGGCACAAAGTTTCTTCCGAATGTTTTTTGGTTGATGCTGAGGACCCTGCATCGCAAGCAATTACAGTTAATCACGGTTTAAAGAATATCAAAAGCATTAAATTTTTATTGGGTGTTGATAGCATAAAAAATGTTTCAGGTGTGCAAACAGGTACGCTGGATCCTGCCAGGGGAATGTTCTGGACATGGAACAGTGGCTATATCGTCGCAAAGCTTGAAGGAAAATCTTCCGTTTCAAAAGCCCTGGGAAGATATATGACTTATGATGTTGGCGGATATAAGCCCGGAGAAAATGCGTCCCGCTGGATTGTTCTACCTTTAACACCAGCTACAAAAAATAAGCCTTTACAGGCGATCAGTATTAAAGCTGATGTACTTGCATGGTTTAAAGGAGAAAATAAAATTTTGATAGCTGAGAATGCCGTTTGTCATGAACCCGGCATCCTTGCGATGAAACTGGCAGATAATTATTCGCACATGTTCTCCATTCTGCAGAAACAATGAGGATTGCCTGCATTACCATATTGCTTACCGTGCTTGTATGCATAGCAACGTCTTTTGTTGAGAAAAAGCAAGCGCCTGCAACAACTTCACTTGCGTTTGTTGTTCCGGAAGGATGGCCGCAACCTGTGTACGATTTTTCACAAAATCCACTTACAAAAGAAGGGTTTGAACTGGGACGAAAATTGTTTTATGACGGACGGCTAAGTGTCGATGGAAATTTCCCCTGTTCAAGTTGTCATCAGCAATTTGCTGCCTTCGCAACATATGATCACAATCTGAGCCATGGCGTCAATAATTCATTAACAACACGCAATGCACCCGGACTTTTCAACCTTGCCTGGCAAAAAGAGTTTATGCATGATGGTGGGATCAATCACCTGGATCTTCAGCCGTTAGCGCCAATTACTGCGACAAACGAAATGGGGGAGACGCTCAATAACGTATTGGCAAAACTACGGGCCGATACAACCTACCGTAAAATGTTTAAAGCTGCATTTGGAGATGAGGACATCAATACACAAAAGATGTCCAAAGCGCTGAGCCAGTTTCTGCTGATGATGGTAAGTTCAAACAGTAAGTATGATAAAGTAAGGCGCGGAGAAGTGAGCTTTAACCTGCCGGAGAGATTGGGTTATGATCTTTTTAAAAAGAAATGCGCATCCTGTCATACCGAGCCTTTATTTTCTGACTATACATACCGGAACATCGGGGTTGATCTTGATAGTTTTATTAATGATGTCGGCCGCATGCGTATTACCCGTCTGTCTGCCGATTCATTAAAGTTTAAAGTGCCCAGCTTGCGCAATGTGATGGTTACAGCTCCCTATTTGCATGATGGCCGTTTTTACAGCACGTACGAAGTTTTTAACCACTACAGGTCGTCCGTTGTAAAAATGAAAAATACAGACAGTCTTGTCCGTAATGGCATTCCATTATCCAACTTTGAAATAGGACAGATCACAGCTTTTCTTTACACATTAACCGACAGCAGTTTTCTTCACGATCCAAGATTTGGCCCGCCCCAGGACGCGGTGGTTCCTCCGGTAATGCATGTGCATTGAGTTGTCAGCTATCAGCAAGTGTATTCACAATTCCAGCATTGCCTTATATTTTGGGTTGAAATGATCTTGTCTGCATCTGTTAATGTCCTACGGACAAGATAATCCGGGTGTGTTTTTTCTCTATTGAGCTTAATGCCCTTCGGGCAAGAGTACAAAGCTTTGGTTGAGTTGTCAGCTATTAGCTATCAGCAAGTTTATTCACAATTCCAGCATTGCCTTATATTTTGAGTTGAAATGATCTTGTCTGCATCTGTTAATGTCCTACGGACAAGATAATCCAAGTGTGTTTTTTCTCTATTGAGCTTAATGCCCTACGGGCAAGAATACAAAGCTTTGGTTTGAGCTGTCAGCTTAGCTATTAGCTATCAGCAGGTGTATCCACAATTCCAGCATTGCCTTATATTTTGGGTTGAAATGATCTTGTCTGCATCTGTTAATGTCCTACGGACAAGATAATCCAAGTGTGTTTTTTCTCTATTGAGCTTAATGCCCTACGGGCAAGAATACAAAGCTTTGGTTTGAGCTGTCAGCTTTGGTTTGAGCTGTCAGCTTAGCTATTAGCTATCAGCAGGTGTATCCACAATTCCAGCATTGCCTTATATTTTGGGTTGAAATGATCTTGTCTGTATTTGTTAATGTCCTACGGACAAGATAATCCGGGTGTGTTTTTTCTCTATTGAGCTTAATGCCCTACGGGCAAGAATACAAAGCTTTGGTTGAGCTGTCAGCTATTAGCTATCAGCTATCAGCAAGTGTATTCACAATTCCAGCATTGCCTTATATTTTGAGTTGAAATGATCTTGTCTGCATCTGTTAATTCCTACGGACAAGATAATCCAAGTGTGTTTTTTCTCTATTGAGCTTAATGCCCTACGGGCAAGAGTACAAAGCTTTGTTTGAGCTGTCAGCTATTAGCTATCAGCTATCAGCAGGTGTATTCACAATTCCAGCATTGCCTTATATTTTGAGTTGAAATGATCTTGTCTGCATCTGTTAATGTCCTACGGACAAGATAATCCAAGTGTGTTTTTTCTCTATTGAGCTTAATGCCCTACGGGCAAGAATACAAAGCTTTGATTTGAGCTGTCGGCTTAGCTATCAGCTATCAGCAAGTGTATTCACAATTCCAGCATTGCCTTATATTTTGGGTTGAAATGATCTTGTCTGTATCTGTTAATGTCCTACGGACAAGATAATCCGGGTGTGTTTTTTCTCTATTGAGCTTAATGCCCTACGGGCAAGAATACAAAGCTTTGGTTGAGCTGTTGGCTTAGCTATCAGCTATCAGCAAGTTTATTCACAATTCCAGCATTGCCTTATATTTTGAGTTGAATGATCTTGTCTGTATCTGTTAATGTCCTACGGACAAGACGTGCTTTATTATATGTTTTTCTACTGAGCTTAATGCCCTACGGGCAAGAGTACAATGCTTATGGTTACGCCTCACCCTTCGCTTAGATAAACGTACAACGTATAACGTACGACTTATAACTTTCTTCAAGCTTTCAGCTTCTTCCATCCGCTTAGATAAACGTACCACGTATAACGTACAACTTAAAACTTTCGATCAGCTGGTTCTAAGCTTTAGGCTTTAAGCTTTCAGCTTTTATGTGTGTAAAACGAATTTGCCTGTGCCGTACACGTGATCACCAGGTCATTAATGCATACATGTTCGGGAAGATTGGCGCAATAAAAAACAGTGTCCGCAATGTCTTCAGCATGAAGTGGTTCATAGCCTTCATACACTGCATCGGCTTTCTGCTGATCGCCTTTAAAACGGACAGTGGAGAATTCAGTTTCTGCGGCTCCGGGGTGAATTGCAGTAACTTTTATTTTGTATGGAAGCAGGTCCATTCTCTGGGCTTTGCTAATAGCATCAACAGCATGTTTGCTGGCGCAGTAGGCATTGCCGTTTAAGTACACTTCCTTTCCGGCCGTTGAGCCAATGTTAATGATATGTCCCTTTTTTCTTGAGACCATGCCAGGCAGCACTGCTTTAGACATGTATAGCAGTCCCTTCACATTCGTATCTATCATTGTATCCCAATCATCCAGTGATGCTTCATCAAAACTGTCGCGCCCCAGTGCAAGTCCGGCGTTGTTAACCAGCACATCAATAATGCTCCATTCCACGGGAAGATTTTTCATCTCGGCAAAAACCTGTGCTTTATCCTGGACATCAAAAACAAGTCCGCGTACTTCCGTTTTATACGAAGCTGCAAGCTCGTCTGCAAGTGCTTCCAGTTTATCTTTTCTCCGGCCTGTAATAATGCAGCGCCAGCCTGCTGCTGCAAATTTTGTTGCAATTGCTTTTCCAAATCCGGAAGTTGCTCCTGTAACCAATATCGTTTTACTCATAAGTAATGTATTCTTTTTTATAGATGCCTGGGAATTGCCAATCAACGTCGTATCCTTAAGAATAATTGGAATTTATCAAGTACGATTTACGAAGCCCGCCCGCGCCGAATGCGCATTCGGACGGGTACGAAGTACCTGATTTTAGGCTTGCTTTGTTTTTTGTGTCCGCTTAAGAAAATGACATTGAATTGCCAACAGTAATTGCAAAACAAAAGATAAAGCCCCAAATCTTCAACAGATAAATCTTCATCCACTGTCTTCCATTTCATCCTCTTTTATTATCCCCACTAACCACCATTCAACCTCCAAATATAAATCTTCCCATATTCTCCCCTCTTACTATCTTACACGTCTTACATGTCTTACTATCTTACTATCTTACTCTCTTACTATCTTATTAGTACCACTGTTCCTTTCTTATCAATTACTTTTCCCTGGTAATCTACTCCCTGCGCCATAAACACATAAGTTCCCGCAGGTTGTTCCTGGCTGCCGAATGATCCATCCCATCCTGCACCTTGTTCTGTGGTACTGAACAGCAGTTGTCCCCACCGGTTATAGATTCTAAAGTAATTGAAACGTTGCATGCCCGCTAACACAGGCCGTAATATATCATTCCGGCCATCGCCGTTTGGAGTGAATGCGGTTGGGATAAAAATATCAGGTGCGGTTTTAAAGATGGTGACTTTTATGTCATCTTCTGCAAAACATCCCGGAGGTTCAATACTCACTCTCACCCGGTATCTGATGCTGTCATAAGAAGCACCTAAAGTTACTACCGGGTTGGGGATTAGTGGGTTATTCATTCCGATGGATGGTGACCAATAATAGGTGTTACCGCCGGTGGCATTCAGTTGTAGAGGTTGTCCTGCCACAATGTTCGTATCGCGGCCGGCATTGGCTCTCACCTGCGGAATAACATTTATAATCATTGTATCAGACACCGGTTTCGGGCACCCCGCATTATCTGTTACGGTAAGTATGAATGATGTAGTGCCTGTTGGCGCAGCCTGAGGATTCAACGACCTCGGATTCAGGAGCAGATTCGGAGGATTCCATGAAAAATAAGCACCAGTGACTGTACCATGTAAAGTTGCCGAAGTTCCGAAACAGATGCTCGTGTCCAGCCCGGCATAAGCCTTTGGATAAGGAGCCGTTCTTACAACAATCTGATCATCTGCAAAACATTTGCCTACACTTGCATGCAACTGGTAGGTGGTGGAGGTGCTGACAGGAACAGCGAACGGGTTTGCTATGTCCGGGTCACTAACCGCATGTAAAGGTGCCCAGTTAAAATAAAGTGCATTTGTTGCCGGATTAAAATGAATTGTGTCTGTAGCGCAAATGGTTGTATCCGGACCTAAATTAAGCAACACTTTATCTATCACCCTTACTAAAACCGAATCATCTCCCTTACAGCCATTTTCAGTAAGAGAGGCCACAAACCAGGTGTCTTTTTTAGGGAATACAAGCGGCGTATAACTATCCGGATTTAAAATAACGTTGGAGGCAGAAGGCTGCCAGGAAATAGCCGCGGTTGTATTGGCTATCAATTGCAACGTATCTATGTTACAGATAAGCGTATCTCTGAATGCGAAGTAACCATCAGGCCTGTCCCGCACAACCACAGCTTTTGTAATTGTTTTTTCGCACCCTTTGCTCGTTCTTGCGGTAAATGTAACTGTACGGGTTGATGTATCCGGGTACAGGTATGCAGGATTTTTCAGGTGAGAAGTATCATTGGTTGCCACAAGGTCGCCAAAATCCCAGTCCCAGCTATTTACTGTGCCATATCTGGTGACGGATGCATCACTAAAATAAAATGGCGACTGATAGCACGAACCCCTGAACGTGAAATTCGGCGTAAAACCAGGGTATACATACACGTTGGTAACCCCTGAGTCAACGCAGCCGTTTTTGCCGTAGACGATTAATTTTACTGCATAGATGCCAGTGTCTTTGAATGTATGTGTGGGAGTGGGGTTTGTTGAAGTGTCACTTGTAGTGTTTTTATCGCCAAAATCCCATAGATAACCCAGAATGCTGGAGGAAAGAGAGCCGTTTTCAAAAGAAGCTGTGAAGGAGTCGCAGGACATTATTTTTTCCGGCAGCATTGCCGCAGCAAAATCGCAGTTGCCCACTTTCAGGATGAAGTCCTTATGATGAACGTTTATCGCCACGCCATTTCTCCACTCGGTTACACAAACGTTAACCACATAACCGCCCGCGACTGCTGGTGCTTTACCGCTTATTTTTCCTGTGCGCGGATCTATTTTAACGAGGCTTCCAAGCGGGCTTGTTCCGCTGAAACCTGATGTATACCGTATTTGTGTAAGAGATAGTATCGCGGTGGGGGCAGGATTAGGATCCCTGTCATTACCGCCTGTATAGGCCGTGCAAAAGGCGTAGCTGAGAGAATCGCTATCCGGATCTTTCGCGCTAAAATCAAGATTGAAGTTGTTATCCCGGCATACCAAAACAGTATCCTTCATCACAAATTCGGGACTGCTGTTATGTTGTCCCTGGGGAAGCATTTTGGTTCCGGGAATAGATGTAATAAATATCGCTCCGGACGGATTTGCGATGTTTACTGAATTTTGGCGACTGTATCTGATCCAGGACAATATATAGCCTTCTGGTATGTCCGGAAGCGTGATATCTGCAGAGAAAATTCCAACCTGGTAGCAGACGTCCACAGGTGTGCTAAGACACGGAATGGTGTTTGAATTGGCTCTTATGGAAGAAATATTTCCCTGGCGGGGAAGATATACGGGGGTAGCCGCCTCGCTCATTGTCTCTCCATTGTATATGCCAATCGTTACCGATTCGGTTTCAAGGGTTTGACCGGTGGATGAACATTCCCTGAAAAGCCGCATTGTTACTTTATATAAGCTGTTTCCTGGTGTTGCTCCGGGGCCCATATATTCATAGAACAGCTCGCCTCCGGCTATATGTGTGGCAAAAGCGTTGGTTAACAGAAAACAGCAAAATAACAATAACAATAAATTCCTGATCATTTCAACATCTGGATTATATTCCTGCAATAAAGTCCAGGAGATATGAATTTACAAGATCGGTTGCCTCCCACATTCCCATGTGGCCGGTATTTTCAAGAATATGGATGTGAGATCGCTTTGGCAAATGCACTTGCTGTAGCACGTCCTGAATGGGAGCTGCAACGTCATCCCTTCCTAAGATAAACAAAACAGGTGTTTTGCTGCCTGACAAAACATGCGTTCTGTCGGGTCTGTTCATCATTGCGGCATAATATTGTTGTAACGCCTCCGGCGCGAAATTATTGCCGCTTTCGCCTAGTGTTTTAACGTCGTCAGGATGTTCTGCTTTGTATTTATTTGAGAAAAGATTGGGTGTAGTGTTCTTTACAAAAGGATATGAACCGTATTGTCCAATCATTTCAATACCTTTTTTCCGCACATTTTTCTTCTCTTCACTATCCGCGAATGCAGTGGAATGCACCAGGCCAAAACCAGAAAGCACTTCCGGGTACTTTTCTGCAAAAGCCAGTGTTATATAGCCGCCGAGACTATGCCCCAGCAAAATACAATTATCTGCCTTTTCATGTTGCAAGATGGCATAGACACTGTCAGCGTAGTCCTCAATACCAATATTATCACCCTCAAGCATCCCCGACTCTCCGGACCCGGGAAGATCTATGGCAATAACCTTACAGTGTTCTTTTAGAAAAGCGATCTGTTTATCCCAAATATGAGCGTCTTCCGCAAATCCATGCAACAAAACAACATTTTTGCCTTTGCCTTCCGTAATATAATGAAAGCTGGCAGCTCCGTACTGAAAATATTTCTCCATAAGAAATGTATTATCATCTCAGGGCAGTTAGCAGAAGTTCAGGATAATTATCCTTCCGCCGGAAATTTACAATACGGCATTTGCTACCGTCAGTTAGACGCCAGTTTTGAACATCGTAAGGCAAGAAACAGTACAATTGGAATAAGAGCAATGTTTATTTGCTGGGGAATCCAGAACCAGCTTAAAAGGAATAATCCGTAAATCAATGCAACAATAAAAAAATATTTTCTAACCCACAACGGTCTTTTCCAGATAAAGAATGCCACAATGAAGTTGGTTGGCAAAGCCCATAAAAGATTAAAATTATTTCTGCATTCAGTATGATCTGTTCCAAACCACATGAAGATCAGGAAGATGCCCAGGATACCCGTGAGATATAAAAAGAATGAGTCAAAAAACTTAGTAATAACAACAGCCCATCTTTTATGTAACAATGAAATGATGAACAGCAATACACAACAAATGCTAAAAATCATTAATGGGGCGTATTTCCATGTTTTGATGTCCGGCGGGTTGGCTGAGTAGATCATTTTGGCAGGCGAAATCTCTTCGGTCTGAGAATAATTGCTCATATCAAGCCCCTGCATAACATAGTCGGGAAGGAACATTGCGGTGTAATTTGAAACAGGCTTGTCCAGCTTACTTCCCAATAAAATATCAATTCCAAGCTTGCTCCACGGTTTGGCACCTTCATCCAGATATTCATGGAGAAGATTTCTATAGGTGATACCGCGATCAGTCAACGAGTCGATTACTTTGAGATCCTTTAAGTTATTGAATAACAGGTCACGAATTCGGGTAGTGCAGTTGTCAGCAAGGATGTCATACTTGTAATAACGGTTGCCATCTGCAAGATTGTTTTGGAGGGCGCGGATTAATGCATGTTTTTTTCCTTCGCTTATGGTCAGCTCCTGTTCCCAAATGCTGCGTTTCTCTTCTTTATAGACTTCTAGAAAACTCTCGAAGGGTTCAACAGAAAGAAAATAGTCAAGCTTTCCGCGGACGAATTTTGAATAAAAGTCAGGATCACTGAAATCAAAAGTGCCCCAATTAAACACAAGATCTTTGTGATAAGTGCTATCAATAAACCTGATGGCACTATGACCAAAAGTGGAGTATAATTCATTGCCCGGTTCGAGGGTTAATACACTTAATCTAACGTGTGTGCTATCTCCCTGGGAAAAAACGCTTTGGGTAAAGAGAAGAAATAAGGCTACCAAAAGCGATGTCAGTTGTTTCATTTTGTCTACAGCTTCTTTAACTGCACCAAAAGTAAGGGAAAGCTGTCAGCTTTGAGCAATCAGCTTTAAGCTTTAAGCTTAAGGCATGAGGGCTGAGGCATGAGGCTGAAGGCATGAGGCTGAAGGTCTGAGGGGAGAGGAGTGAGGTTTCAGGCGTTGGGTTGTAAGGCTGGAATAAAAAAGATTACGGAGACATCACTTTTTCGGACGAGTTCAAAAAAAGGCCGCGGCTTTAAACCGGGCCTTACAAAAAAATATCAGTAATATGATTGATCCTAATCTAACCTAAACCTCAAACCTTAAACTTCAAGCCTCAAACCTCAACCCTTACGCCTTACGCCTTACGCCTTTCACCTTCTACCTATCCCTCACCTCCACAATCAAAAACTTCAAATAATTCGTATTCTCCATTCCCCAAACTATCGGATGATCGCTGGCCTGAGCCTGGAACGTTACCTGGCGCAGTTTTTTGCGTGCGTCTTTGGCCGCCATTTCTATGGTTTGAAGGAATAATTCCGGCTGTACAAGGTTGGTGCAGCTGCTTGTTACCAGGTAGCCGCCATTTTTAATCAGCTTCATACCGCGGAGGTTGATCTCTTTATAACCAGTGATGGCTTTTTGAATATTTTCCCTGCTTTTCGTAAACGCCGGAGGATCAAGCATTACTACATCATATTGACGGCCTTCCTTTGCCCAGACTTTCAACACATCAAAAGCATTTACAGCCTCAAACTTAACAATATGGTCAAGTTTGTTTAACTGAGCGTTGCGAGTCGCCTGCGCCACTGCATTTTCACTAATGTCCAGCCCCAAAACGCTTTTAGCGCCATAATGTGCCGCGTGAATCTCAAACGTGCCTGTGTAAGTAAAGGCTCCCAGAACGTCAGCACCTTTTACAATATGCTGAATGGCGCGACGGTTATCCTGTTGATCAAGAAAATAGCCGGTTTTCTGGCCGTTTTCGATATCTACATGGAATTCTAAGCCATTTTCGTTAATGACAATGTTTGTATCGAATGGATCGCTTAAAAAGCCTTTTTGTTGCGACAAACCTTCCAATTCACGAACGGGTACGTCATTGCGCTCGTAAATGCCTTTGGGATTGAAAATAGACTGAAGGGCTTTTACAATAGCTGGCTTCCATTTGTCCATTCCGAGCGAAAGTGTCTGAATAACAAAGTAATCGTTGAATTTATCAATGATCAAAGCAGGCATTTCGTCGGCTTCTCCAAAAATCAGACGGCAGTTTTCTGTATACCCAATATGTTTTCTGTAATTCCAGGCATCAGCTATTCTTTGATGGAAGAAATTATCGTCTACCTGCTCTTTTTTACGGGTCAATAACCTGACAATGATTTGGGATTTGGGATTAATGTAGCCCCTTCCCACAAACTTTTCATCATGAAAAAAAACATCTACAGTATCTCCGCTCGTAACCGGTCCATCTATTCTATCTACTTCATTAGCAAAGATCCACGGGTGGCCATTGGCAATGCGGTGAGCAATTTTTTTCTTTAAAAACACTTTCGTCATGCCGCAAAAGTAAGGAAAAGCGAGAGGTGCGAGGTATCAGGTTTCAGGTATCAGCATATGTACGATGTACGGTGTAAGATGTACGATGTGCAGTCCGCACATCAAATAAACGTCAGATGCAAGACGTATAGGTTAAAATGGCGGGAGTCTCATTTGCACATTCGCCCATCCGCACATTCGCACATCTGCACATTCGCACATTCGCCCATTTTCAATTCTCCCTTTTCAATTTTCAATTGTTCTGTTCGCTACAGAACAACTTTTGTATCGATACCGTACACAGCCTGCCTTTCAGGAAATTTTGAGCTGTTTTGGAAGAATGCCATTTGTCGTTTTTTTTGAACCGGTCATCGGTATAAGTAGCCATTTGTCATGCAAAAGACCTTTTGGTGCCAAATGGGGCTGCCCTTTTGATTTATTCATGCCAGAAGAGCAATTCAAAAAATTCTAAAAAATTAAAATACTGTTTTATGAAAAAGATTATCCTTTTAACTTCTGTAATCGCAGTTCTTGCCGCAGTCGTTTTCAATCGTAAAATTAAAGAGGTGGTAAACCCCGAAAAACCGGTTTCAAAAGATATCAGTTTCGCTGTTTATGCCGGCGGTAATTATTCAGCCAGCGTGTATGATGCATCAAAAGCTCAATTGCACGTAACCATTTCTAAAATGAAAGGTCACAGGGAAAGCATTTTGTGGCAGAAAAATTTTGACGCTATGGAGTTGAAAAATATACCTGCAGAATGTAATGCAATTTCCCAGGTGGTACATATCAATAACCTGTTTGAAAAGAAAGAAGAATTGATAGTTACCTATACACTTACCTACGATTCAAGAGGAAGCATATTGCAACGTTACAGCGGCGAAGTTATAGCCAAAGGCAACCATGCCAACAAGCTGCTGATAGGTATATAATGCAGGGTTAAGCGCTGTTGGAATTGAGTTGGCGCGTTGACGCGAATCAGCTACATTCGCAATAGTGCTTAATCTCCTCTGTATGAAGAAAATATCGCTTTTTTGCTGCCTGGTTTTAATGACTGTCGTTATCACGAATGCAAAAGAAAAAATCAACATAATACCACGGCCCGTTAGTGTAACAGAAAAAGATGGTTCTTTAACATTAAATAGCAAAACAAACGTTTACGTTGCAGGTGATAAGGACCTGATCAGTACTGTTCAGTTTTTCACAAAGAAGATTCAAAGCGCAACGGGAATTGATCTCAAAATAAAAAACGTTGTGCCGAAAACCCTCCCAGCTTCAAGTATAGTAGTTCAAATTGCGAAGACATACGATAAAACGCTCCAGGAAGAAGGCTACTCACTAAAGGTTTCTCCGCTTAAGATTGAAATAACTGCAAACAAGCCACAAGGTATTTTTTACGGAATGCAATCCCTGCTGCAATTAATGCCTGCGGATGTTGAAAGTATTGAATTGAAAAGTCTTTCACAGGTTTCTGTTCCCTGTGTTGATATTACCGATTATCCAAGATTTGGATGGCGTGGAATGATGCTGGACGTAAGCAGGCATTTTTTCACTAAAAAAGAAGTAAAACAATATATTGATGAAATGGTGAAGTATAAATACAATACACTTCACTTACACCTTACCGATGACAATGGCTGGCGCGTTGAAATAAAAAGTATCCCTGGGCTTACCCAAAAGGGAGCATGGCGCGTTCCGCGTTACGGCAGATGGGGAAAGTTTGAAAGCCCGCAGCCAGATGAAAAAACAACTTATGGTGGCTTTTACACACAGGATGATATCCGCGAACTGATACATTATGCCGCCGACCGTTATGTAACGGTATTACCGGAGGTAGATATTCCCGCACACAGTCTTGCAATGATTTCTGCATTTCCCGGTCTTTCCTGCACTCAATTACAATATCCTGTTAACCCGGGAAGCGAGTTTTACAAAAAAGAAGATAATGCTTTATGCATAGGCAACGATTCTGTATTTCTTATGCTGGATAAGATATTTACGGAATTGGCACAACTTTTTCCGCATCCTTATATGCATGTAGGAGGCGATGAGGCTTATAAGGGCTTCTGGGAAAAATGCCCAAAATGCCAGAAAAGAATGGCGGATGAGCATTTAAAAAATGTGGACGAACTACAGAGTTACTTTATCAAGCGAATGGAAAATATGTTGTTGGCTAAAAATAAAAAGCTGATCGGCTGGGATGAAATATTGGAAGGAGGTCTTGCTCCCGAAGCTACTGTTATGAGCTGGCGCGGAATGAAAGGCGGTATTGAAGCTGCAAAAATGAATCATCACGTAGTTATGACACCTTATGACCACTGTTACATAGATCTGTACCAGGGAGAACCTACAAACGAGCCGGCTACTTATAGCATGTGCCGTTTATCTGACTCATATAACTGGGATCCGGTTCCGGACGGTGTTGATGAAAAATTTATTCTGGGCGGACAGGCAAATCTGTGGACAGAATCTGTTCCTAATTTTCGCCACGCCCAATATATGACCTGGCCAAGAAGTCTTGCACTGGCTGAAGTATATTGGAGTCCAAAAAATCAAAAAGACTGGAATAATTTTGTGGACAGGATGGAAACGCAATTGCCAAGATTGGATAAATCCGGCACCAAATACGCAACAAGTTTCTATAATGCCATAGTGAAGCCGGTAAAAGCTGACAACACAGAATCGCTTGCCGTAACACTGAGCAGTGAATTAGGCGGAACTGAGATATATTACACTTTTGATGGCACAGACCCGGACAACCACTCTCCAAAATACAAAGGAGAACCGATTGGTTTTTGGAAGGGTGCCGATGAAATAAGAGTAATAGTATATAAGAATAATCAGCCAGTAGGAAAACAGGTTAATTTAAAACTGGATGAATTAAAGAAGCGATTAAAATAACAGGTGTAATTTTTTCAGCATTACACCTGTTTGAAACATTTTACTTAAAAACTTCGTATCCGGAAAGCTGTTTCTTTAAACAAAACAATATCAGCAAATGCCCACAGTACTAATAACAGGAGGAACGGGAACAATCGGCAGCCAGCTAACGCACTTGTTGTTGCAGAAAGGATATAATGTAACGATACTGACAAGAAAAGTAAAAACGCATCAAACGCCACATGTACACTTTGCTGAATGGGATGTTACCAAAGGGACAATAGATATAAAAGCTGTTCAGGCCGCAGATTACATAATTCACCTTGCCGGTGCAGGAATTGCTGATAAGCGGTGGACCGGGAGCAGGAAGAGAGAAATAGTTGAAAGCCGCGTTAAAAGCAGCGCTCTGCTCGTAAAAGCTTTGCAGGAAAATCAGCATAATATAAAAGCTGTGATAAGCGCATCAGCAATTGGTTATTATGGAGTAGACACCACAGCAAGCAAACAAAACGGTTTTCGTGAAGATGATCCGCCGAGCAATGATTTTCTTGGAAGCACTTGCCAGCAGTGGGAAGCAAGCATACAGCCGGTAGAAAAGCTTGGCGTCAGATTGGTTAAGTTACGGACAGGCATTGCGCTAAGTACCAGGGGCGGTGCTCTTTTAGCCTTTTTAAAACCACTTAATCTTGGTCTCGCAACCATCCTGGGCAGTGGTGATCAAATGATGAGTTGGATCCATATAGATGACTTATGCAGGATGTATTTGTATGCGCTTGAAAATGAAAGTTTGAAAGGTGTTTACAATGCATCCGCCGCAGAAGTTGTAACCGACAAAAAGTTTGTACTTGCTCTTGCCAAAGAAACACGCGCGAATGCATATATACCAGTTCACGTGCCGGGCTTTGTGCTAAAGCTGGTTCTCGGCGAAATGAGCCAGGAAGTGCTGAAAAGTACAACGATAAATAATGCAGCGATAAAAGCAACGGGTTTTCAGTTTTTATACCCTTCGCTTGAGGCAGCGCTGCAAAACCTTAAGTAATGGAAAATTGAAAATTGACAATTGAAAATGTGGGCAGATGTGCAAATGTGTGAATGTGCAAATATGCGAATGTGCAGATGTGCAAATGTGCAAATGCGAGAATATGCAAATGTGCAGATTAAACATTAAACATCTAAAACGCCATCAAATATTAAATCGGACATCGCATCTTTGCATTACATCGTACCCGCCCGAACGTGCCGTCGGTACGGGCAGGCATCTGACATCGTACATCGTACATTGCCTGATACCTGACACCTCACACCTCCCCCTCACAAATCATCCCTTTCAAACTTTCTAAACGAAAAAAAGCAATAGATGGCAATATATACAAGAACGACTGCCAATAATACTGAGTCAGCGGGTGCATCTTTGTAGATCACTTTTTGTCCGAATGTAATGGGGATCAGTACATCGCTTGCTTCGAGCGGCATGTAATACCAGAAGCTGTGGCTCTCCAAAACTTTATTATCCATCAACCCTCCGATAAGTTGTTCAAATATTAATCCATACAGAAAAAAGATGGCCAAAGCAAGTCCGCTTCTCCTTAAAAGAACAGCTAATATCATCGCGAAAAACAGGTAGCATAAAGATTGTAAGAAGCAATACAAAATGTATTCAATTCCTTCAAATGAAAATGATCCGCTGAAATAGCTGCCATAAAGAACAGCTATGACTAAAGTGAATATGGTAGTTATCAAAGCCAAAGAAAGAGCTACCAGTATTTTAGAAAGAATGAATTGTCTTCTTGTAAGTCCGTCAATAATATTCTGGCGATGCGTTTTAAAACTGTATTCATTTGAAATAACGAGAATGATGAGCATGCCCGGAAAATAGAGCAGCCAGCTACTGATCCACGCAATTGTTTGATAGACTCTGGGATAATTATAAGGAAGCAGTTCAAACGGCGCTCCTGATTTTTTTATCTCATTCTGAAACTGGTAGAGAATATAGTTGATGCTGAAAAGCCCGATAATATATAAGCCGAGGAAAATCCAGAAAGCTTTATAGTTTTTGAGTTTAAGCCATTCTATTTTAAGTAAGTGTAACATGTTGAAATTTTTTCTGAGAAAGGAGACTGTGATGTTTTTTATCCTTCGTTAGTAAGTTCAAGAAATTTAGATTCAAGACTTTTTTTCTTTAGCTGAAGGTGCGTCAATACGATACCGTTATTAAAGCAATGCCTGTTTATTTTTTCAAGGTCGGCAGTTGCTGTTGGATAATGCAGTTGAATTTGCCTGTCGTCAACTTTTATAGATAGATAGCCATTCAACAAATGAAGTGCATTTTCTAGCCCGGTAATATCTTTCGCACTTACTTCAACAATGTCTTCGTTCACCAGCACTTCATCAACATGTCCTGAAGTGATGAGATTTCCTTGTTTTAAAATAGCGACATGCGTACAAACTTTTTCTACTTCATCAAGTAAATGACTTGCCATAATGATGGTTTTACCTTCACCTGCCAGTTGCTTTATCAGGGATCTTATTTCCGCGATGCCGACAGGATCAAGCCCGTTGGTAGGTTCATCAAATACCAGCACTTTAGGATCGCCTAATAAACAAGAGGCAATTGCAAGACGTTGTTTCATCCCCAGGGAGTACGTGCTGAATTTGCTTTGTCTTCTTTCATAGAGGTTGACGCGTCTAAGCACGGACGGGATTTGCTCATGGCCCTTACCTTTTATCTCCGCAGCGATGCGAAGATTTTTTTCCCCGGATAAATAATGATAGAAGTTAGGAGTCTCCAACAAAGTTCCAACCTGCTTTCTCACAGTAGCAGAAGATGCTTGTCCGAAGAACAGAAAGGAGCCGGATGTAGCTCTTAAAATGTCCATAATAATTCCGAGCATTGTCGTCTTACCACTGCCATTGGGGCCAAGTATACCAAATACGCTGCCTTCCGGCACATTAAAGCTTATATTGTTCAGCGCACGGATCTGTCCGTAATATTTCGTAAGGTTATTTACTGTTAGAACAGGAGGATTCATTGAATTATTTGAAAATTGATAATTGATAGTTGACAATTGAAAATTCAATGCGGTTTGATCAAGTATCAGGGTTGCATGTTGTTGGGCGTGTTCGTCCCAAAAACTTCACCAAACAGGTTGAATTAAAAACTGAATTTAAAAGTAAAACGCCACAATTCAAAAAAGGCGCTTAAAGTGATGAGCGGCGGGAGGAGTGAGGTTTCAGGTATCAGGCATCAGGTGTAAGGTATCAGGCTAAGGTAAAAGGCGCGAGGTATAGGAAACAAGTTATTAAGAATAATGAGATTCTGCGAGCGATGGTAACAAGTAGGTTTATTCACACATTTGCATATCCGCACATTCACCCATTTGCAAATTCGCACATTCGCACATTTACCCATCCGCACATTCTCAATTATTTAAAAGTTTTTCCAGCACATAATAAACCGCCGGGCAAAACGTGGAATTCTTCAGTGTAAGGTTCGGACGTTTTAAAATAACATCTTCATTTGTGTAGGGATAGCGCTCACAATCGGAAGGTCGTACTTCATAAATGCTGCAGTAATTGTCGCTGCCGAGAAATGGGCAGGGTGATTGCTTTACCACATAATCACCATCTTCATCGAGGCGCAGGTAAGTATCTATAAACTCGCTTTCGCGCATTTTAAAATGCTTGCTTATGCGCTTTATATCGGGAGTTTTAAAGCGTGGAGAATAATTCTTGCAACAGGCTGCACATTGCAGACAGTCAATTTTTTCAAATGCTTCTTCATGCAGATCCGGAAGTTTTTTTAATACTTTGTTCTTATCAGCTCTTTGAAGAAATTGTTTGTACTGCTTTTGATGCGCGGCAGATTGTTTTTGCCAGTTACTATTCAGATCGAAGGAGCTATTTTCTTTTTTATTGTCCATTATCTTTTACCACTGATACTGTTTTTATACCTTGTAACAGGTAATATTCAAACGAATATCATGTTTTCACATTTATTTGTAATGTTTGCTCTTACTTTGCAAAAATATTGAAACTTACCCCTTGTAGCATGGAAGCGCTAAGAGAATATTGGTTAATAATTATTACTACGCCTATTTACTTCATTATAATAGGTTTAGAACTGCTGCTTTCGCATCTTCAGCATTTCAAAGCATACACGCTGAAAGATACATTCACCAATTTGTACCTGATGCTCATTAATACTGCTATCGACATCCTTTTCAGGGGAATATATGTAGGCGTAATCTTTCAATATTTTTATGAACACAGGATAACGAACTGGCATCAGCCCATCAGTTACTGGTTGTTGCTGTTGTTTGCCGAAGACTTTCTCTATTATTGGTTACATAGATTTGATCATGAGATCCGTTTTTTCTGGGCAGCTCATGTAACGCACCATAGTTCTGAAAAATTCAACTTTACTGTAGGCTTCCGGTCATCTGTTTTTCAGCCTCTATACAGATTTATTTATTTTATTCCGCTCGCATGGTTGGGATTTAAGCCCCTGGATATTGTATTTATGTATTCAGCCACGCAGATCTGGGGAATATTTGTGCACACAGAATTTATAAAGAAGATGGGCTGGTTGGAACATATTCTTGTTACACCGTCGCACCACAGGGTACATCATGCCTCAAATGCTAAGTACCTGGACAAAAACATGGGTATGTTCCTGATCATCTGGGACAAAATGTTTGGAACCTTTCAGGCTGAGCTGCCGGAAGAAGATTACCAGCCGATCAAATATGGCCTTACTTCAAATCTCGAAAATCCTAATGCAGTAAGCATTGTGTTTCATGAATGGAACCAAATGCTTAAAGATATCAAACGGAAGGATATCGGTTTACAGGACAAGATGAATTATATTTTCGGACCTCCGGGTTGGAGTCACGATGGAAGCAGGCTTACCAGCGATCAAATGCGACAAAAAGAGAAAATTGAGGAGCTATCCGGGCAGGGGGTATCGCCTGAAATGATAGTTCATGATATATCTAACGCAAACGCTTGATTTTTTACATTTTTTTATCTCATTCAACCACTCTTGCACCCCTAAATGTCAGTATGAGCGGCTTTTCTTAAGTTTCCGCCCTGTTTTTACATATTAACAAAATATGCAGGTTGTTATGTTCGTGGCAGGACTTTAGCTTTATTATACCGTTGCAACCACGTACCTTTGCACATCTTTTTTAAAGTGGTCAACTTTCGTATATGAACTTATTCCAGAAACAATCAAATGAATTTATAGCCCGTCATATAGGCACTATTGGAGCTGAAGAGGCTATGCTGAAGGTCATTGGTGTTAACAGCATTAATGAATTGATAGACAAGACAATTCCGGCAAATATAAGGGCTACAAAGCCATTGAATGTTCCGGATGCGGTGAATGAGGCTGAACTATTGAAAGAGCTGAAGGATATTTCACTGAAAAACAAATTGTTCAGAAATTATATCGGGCAGGGTTACTATGATACCCTTACTCCGAGCGTAATCCTGCGTAACATTTTTGAAAATCCGGGATGGTACACACAGTACACTCCGTACCAGGCCGAAATATCCCAGGGAAGACTGGAAAGTCTCCTGAACTTTCAAACAATGGTAAGCGACTTAACCGGCCTGCCAATTGCCAACGCTTCTTTGTTAGATGAAGCGACTGCAGCAGCAGAGGCTATGAACATGTTCTTCCACCACTCGAACAAAAATCACAAGACAAAATTCTTTGTAGATAACAATGTATTCCCCCAAACAAAAGACGTTTTGCTTACAAGGGCAAATCCGGTGGGAATAGAAGTTGTATTTGGTAACTACGCTGAGGCTGCCATTGACGATTCATATTTCGGTGCATTGATTCAGTATCCTGATAGCACGGGTTCTATTGAAGATTTCCGTTCGTTTATTGAAACCGTTCACAACAACAGTGGTTTTGTAGCTATGGCTACAGATTTGCTGGCGCTGGCACTGTTAACTTCTCCGGGTGAACTGGGAGCAGATGTGGCGTTTGGTTCTGCACAACGTTTTGGTGTGCCTTTGGGATATGGCGGACCCCACGCTGCGTTCCTCTCTACAAAAGATGACTTCAAACGTACCATTCCCGGACGTATCATTGGTGTTAGTGTCGATGCTCAGGGCAACCGCGCATTACGCATGGCACTGCAAACAAGGGAGCAACATATTAAACGCGAAAAAGCGACTTCAAATATTTGTACTGCCCAGGCATTACTGGCCAATATGGCTGCCATGTATGCTGTATATCATGGTCCGGACGGATTGAAGGATATTGCTTCCCGTGTAGCTGTGTTAAGCCAGGCGTTGGCTTCTTCTTTAAAAGAACAGGGTTATACTGTAGCAAATGAAACCTTCTTTGACACAATTACCGTTTCAGGTGCTGACGTTGAGAAAATAAAAGAACTTTCAGAAGCAAAAAAGATCAATTTCAGGTATACCAATGGTTCTATAGGTATTTCTATTGATGAAACAACAACGCCGGAAGATTTGCTTGACATCGCAATAGTTTTTGCGGAAGCAAAAGGACATAATGTTGCAGGGATCAACTTTGACGAAGATGGTCAGTTAGCAAATATTCCAACCTTCGCGGTACGTACTTCAGAATATTTAACGCATCCGGTATTTAACACGCATAACAGCGAGAGCCAGATGATGCGTTATATCAAACTACTGGAGAATAAAGATCTTTCGTTAAATACTTCAATGATCTCTTTGGGTAGCTGTACCATGAAATTGAACGCTGCTACTGAAATGATTCCTTTAAGCTGGGCACACTGGAGCAAGCTGCATCCGTTTGCGCCTAAAGGCCAGGTGGGAGGATATGCTCAGATCATTAAAGAGTTATCAGAATATTTAAGCGAGATCACCGGTTTCGACGCCTGCAGTCTGCAACCCAACAGTGGCGCGCAAGGCGAATATGCCGGGTTACTTACAATCCGCAATTATCATATTGCCAACGGAAATCACGATCGCAATGTTATTCTTATCCCGATCTCTGCACACGGAACAAACCCCGCAAGTGCTGTTATGGGAGGAATGAAAGTAGTGGTAGTAAAAGCTTTGGAAAACGGTTATATTGATGTTGCCGACTTCAAAGCTAAAGCTGAACAATACAGTGCAAATCTGGCAGGTACCATGATCACCTATCCAAGTACCTATGGGATATTTGAAGAAAGCGTGAAAGAGATCTGTGACATTGTTCACCAACACGGCGGACAGGTTTACATGGATGGTGCAAACATGAATGCGCAGGTAGGATTTACTTCTCCGGGCTTGATCGGCGCGGATGTTTGTCACCTGAACCTGCACAAAACATTTGCAATTCCGCACGGTGGCGGTGGTCCTGGAATGGGCCCTATCTGTGTGAAGGCACATCTTGCTCCATATCTTCCAAAACATATCTCAGACGAAACAGGTGATGATCATAATGGCGCGGTTAGTGCTGCAGCTTATGGTTCCGCATCAATATTGCTGATCAGTTATGCATACATCAGAATGCTTGGTTGGGAAGGGTTGCAAAAAGCAACTGCTCATGCCATCCTGAATGCAAACTATATGAAGGCATTGTTGGAAAAAGATTTTGATATTCTGTATACAGGACACGAAGGAACATGTGCGCATGAATTTATTGTTGACCTGAGACCATTCAAATCAACTGCAGGCATCGAAGCGGAAGACATTGCAAAACGTTTGATGGACTATGGATTTCACGCACCTACAATGAGCTTCCCTGTACCTGGTACAATCATGATTGAACCAACAGAAAGTGAAGATAAAGGTGAGCTTGACCGTTTCTGCGATGCGTTATTAAGCATCAGAAGTGAGATCGCAGCAATTGAAAGCGGCGAAGCAGACAAAGCAAACAATCCGCTGAAAAACGCTCCGCACACCCAATTTGCAGTAATCAGCAGCGATTGGAACATGCCTTATACACGTGAGCAGGCTGCATTCCCGCTTGAGTATGTAAAACAAAACAAATTCTGGCCTTCTGTAGCAAGAATCAACAACACGTTTGGTGACAGAAATCTTATCTGTACCTGCGAACCGGTTAGTTCTTATGCAACAGAAGAAGCGTAGATAAAGTCAAAATTTCCCGCCTGACCAGTCGGGCAGAAAAAGTAAAAAGTAAAAATGACCGTGCACAAGTGCGGTCTTTTTGCTTTTTCGGAGTGTAATCGTACCCAAAAAAAGGTGCAAAGCTCATCATTAACATGAAGCTTTACACCTTTTTCTTCTTTTTGCTTTTTTATGTTCTTCTACTCTTACTGTCTTACTGTCTTACTGTCTTACTGTCTTACATGTCTTACTGTCTTTCCTGTCTTCCGGCCTTACTCTCTTACTATTTTACCATTTTATAAATCGCCTGAGCAGAATCCAAATGTTTTTGTAAGGTTGGTAAGGATTGGAGTGCCAGATTTTTAACGTCGCTATCTTTCAGATCTTTTCCTGCCTTTTCAAAGTCTTTGATGTCTTTCTTATGATCGTCAACCATCATGCTCATATATGCTTTATCAAAGTCCTTTCCTGTTTTTTTACTCATGTCATTTACATGCTTCTGTGCATTATCGCCCAGGTTTGCCGGCAGGGTAATGTTCTTAGCAGAGGCAAGTGATTTTAGCTGGTCATTTACTTTGGTATGATCATCAACCATCATTTTACCGAAGTCTTTAACGCGTTGGCTTGCTCCGTTTTGTTGAGCGAGTTTACCCAGTTCAACTTCCATCATTCCTCCATTTGCAGCAGCCACGGCAAAGTCTGCTGTTTCCTTGTCAACAGGAGTGGTAGCAACTTTACTTGAATCGTGGGTGTCATTGTCAGATGCCCTTGGTGTAGTATCCTTGTTCGCATTCATGGTTTTTGCGCTGTCCACACTATCGCGATTTCCCGTTCCGCCGCCACAAGCCTGTAGTAAGCAAACACCTGCAATTACTATAAGAGAACTCAACTTTTTCATAATTCTATTTTTTTGTTTACAATTGGTTAAATGCTTTTGTTTGTGGTATATTAACCAAATAATTTGCCAAGTGTTATTTTATTAATTATCAGCTATTTATTTTTAAAATTGTGGGTAAATAATTCAGTAAGGTGTAGATTATTTATGCCCATGAGGCGTTAAGCCACTAATGATCAGGCTGGAATTGCCGGGTGTTTTTTTAAGTACGAATTACGAAGTACGAAGTACGAAGTACGTTAGGTCAAAAAGGTTTATTTTTTACAGTCTTCATCATTTTCAATCTTTTCCTCTGTCTCCGCTGGGATCTCTTACATGTCTTACGGTCGTACATGTCTTACAATCTTACGATCTTACGGTCTTACGATCTTACTGTCTTCCCACGTGGCATTTTTTTTGAAACTTATCTTACAGTTAAACGATAAACATATTATTTATGGCAAAGAAAGAAACAACTCCCAAAAACGATTTACAGGATTCTCCGTCTGACAATAAAAAAATGCAGCAGGATGAAACGACCCTGGATCTTCCGGAAGTAAAGGATATTCCAGGTCAGGAACATGTGCGCCCAATGCCTTTTAATGAAATGAAGGATACAACGCCATCTTCTGCCGATGAAGAAGCTGAAGAACTGCTAAGTGATGTGAATGAAGATGATGAGGTTGAAGACGACGATTCAAACGTTACGGCTGAAGAAAAAGAACTTTTGCGCCAAACATCTGAAAGCATGTCCTCCGATGAGGATCAGGACGTCAGAAACGCACGCGTTGATAATGTTGATGACGAAGGTGATCAATTGAACGAGGCGATAGATGGATCAGGCCGTGAGCTGGATGTACCGGGTGCTGAAGATGATGATGACAATGAAGACATTGGCGAAGAAGATGAAGAAAATAATGATTATAGCTTAGGCGATAATAAGTAAGTTGTACGTGATACGTTATACGTTTTTTGTTTAAGGTCAAAAATAAAAGTCAAAAATGTCGGAAGAATATGGGAAACTGTAGCTAGTAGTTTTTTGACAGCAAATAAGACCTTGATGAGTAGAAAGCAACCACCGGCAACGTTATAACGTACAACGTACCACGTAAAACGTCCTAATTCTCCTGCTTGGTTAATATATCTCTTTTCAGTTTCTTCCAAACACTGTCAAAGCTGGAATGATTTTGCTGTTGCCATTCATGTAACTCGTTCATCAGGTTTTCTTTGCGCTGTTCTTCAGCCTTTTCAAAGAATTCCTGTAAAAAGGCTTTATCCTGATCGAATGCCATTTGATTATACAGCTCTTTCAGCGCCTGTTCTTTTTCAGTATTTTTTGTAGCAATGAGTTTTTCCATGTCTTCTCTTAGCCGCACTTTTTCATCATAAGAGCCGGCCGGGAGAAGATATTTTGCAATTACCGGCATCAGTTCAATCAGCATCAGCAATGCAACGAGCAAATAATACCTGATCTTAACTGCATCATTGTTTTGAACAAGATGTTGCAAGGCTTCTATGCGGGTTAAAAAGCCGTCATTCAATAGTTGATCAAAAGCCTTTTGTTGAAAATTTTTTTCGGCTTGTATGGCAGAAAGGCTGCTATCTAATGCATTTAGCTTAGGCTGGCTCTCAGCTTGTAGCTGTTTGTATTGCCCGTCTAGCTTTTCATATTCGTTCTGTTTTGCGCGTGCAATATCTTTTAATCCTACTTTACCGCTACCACCGGTTCCATCAGTTTCAGCAATAAAGCTTTCGCGCGCCTGGCTCACTTCATTATAGGAGCTCGTTAATTGTTGTTGAAGGGCAGCTTTTTGCTGCAGTATAAAAGTTGTTTGGCTGTTGTAGAGAGAATCCAGTTGTTTGGCCTTTAATCTTTTCTTTTGTTCATTGTCGAGGGATATCTGCAGATGTACTTCTTTATTGAAAAGAAACAACAAGGCTGGCTGAGCCATGAAAAAGCCAATTGTGCAGGCCAATAAACCCCTGAATAACAATGGTGCTATCTTTTTCTTGTTAGCTGATGTGATGCCCTTTATAAGCGCACGATCAATGCAAAGAATAATGCCTCCCATAAAAAGACCGAGGAGAATAGCCAATATATACTCGTGTGTAACGGTAATAAAGAAAAACGTCCATGCCAGCGTAGCAAACAGCCAGGTTCCCAGGACAGTCATGCCGGTGATGGCATACCGGTTTCTGTCAATTACGCATTCCTTCAGTAATTCCGGCTCTGCGGTCGCAAGCCACCATAAAAAGCGTGTAAACGGTGAAATTTTGTATGTTTCCCTTTGCGATAATGAATGTAGCGGTTGTTCCATATACGTAAGTTGTATCGGTTAGACCGGTTTTACCGGCTCAAAAGTTGGGAAACTTTGTCGTGTAAAGGTAAACGATAAAGACCCGGAAAAAGTATGCGGGGAAGGTTTCTTTGTGAAAATATTAGATAGGTATGAGGTGGCAGGTATCAGGCGTAAGGGCATAGTAATTGAAAATTGAAAGTTGACAATTGAAAATGATGGGTGAAAGTGCAAATGCGTAAATGTGCGGATGTGCAAATGAGTTGAGTCGCGCCATCATTTTCAATTTTCAATTCGCCATTATCAATTAAAACTACGGGTTTGTAGACCACATTCCCGCCTCTTTAATAAAGATTCTGCGGTTGAGTTTTAATTGAGCAATAATGATTTCTGCAATGTCTTCCGGCTGCATAACGCGGTCCGGATTGCCATCGGTAAGATTTAATGTCTTGGACAGTTCGGTAGCAACGGTGCTGGGCGTCAATGCGCTTACGCGGATATTCTGTTTTCTTACTTCCTGCATCAAAGATTCAGTCAATCCCATCAACGCGAATTTAGAAGCACTGTATGCGCTTGTAGAAGCAGCTCCGCGTTGACCCGCTGATGAAGAAATGTTGATGATATCACCCGCCTGCTTTTCGATCATTCCTGGTAGCACTGCTCTGGTAACGTAATAAACGCCCAATACATTTATGCGCATAATATTTTCCCAATCTTCCGGAGCCAGTTCAAGAAACTTTCCAAATTTGCCGACACCGGCGTTGTTTATTAGTATGTCAATTGATCCGAGTTCCTGCTGAATCTTGTTTACTGCATTTTCAACAGCAGTTCTGTCGCCAACGTCTGCCATAGCGATGGAAATTTTTATACCCGTGTCTTTAAGTTCTTCTTTCAGCTGCTCAAGATCTGACGCTGTTCTTGCCAATAATCCAACATTCACACCTTCTTTAGCTAATGCAATAGCAACACTTCTTCCGATTCCTTTGCCTGCGCCGGTAACCAACGCAACTTTACCTTTAATTGAGTCCATAGTTTAATTGAATTGAAAATTGAAAGTTGAAAATTGAAAATGATTGCAGCGAAAAATAGCAACACGATCCATGTATCTTACCTATTTTTCGTCACAAAAATCCGGCCCTAATAAATGACCAGAAAATATCTTTTGCAAATATCTTAATAAAAACAGGAAGACGTTCAACCTCATTTTCAATTGTCAACTTTCAATTTTCAATTAAAAAAAGTTTTTCGTCTTCCTGTAGTTTATCTTTTTTCCGCCTTGGCGTCTTCGTGGCCTATCTACCGCCCGGAGGGCAATGTTCTTTCAGATATGCTGTGAAAAGTGTGGCAAGATGCTTGCTTGTTCCCTCACCTTCACTTATGGCATGTGTTCTGTTGGGATAGCTCATCAACTGGAACTGGCGATTGTATTTTATCAGCTCATTGATCAGCATTTCCGCATTTTGATAGTGCACATTATCATCGCCGGTGCCATGGATATAAAGCAGGTTGCCCTTTAAATTTTTAGCGTGTGTAATGGGTGATCCTTCAACAAAATCCTGCAGGTTTTCCTGTGGAAGGCCCATATATCTTTCCTGGTAAATATTATCGTAGGTTAGCTGGTTGCCTACTGCTGCGATTGCAATTCCCGTAGAATAGATTTCAGGATATTGGAATAACAGGTTCAGCGTAGTAGATCCGCCACCGCTCCAGCCCCATACAGCAATGCGGCTTGCATCAACAAATGTCCATTTCATGATTTCTTTAGTTGCCATTGCCTGGTCACGAATGTTAACAACACCGATTTTCCGATAAATAGATTTGCGCCATTCACGGCCTTTAGGAGCAGGCGTTCCTCTTCCGTCAAGGCTCATATAGATATAGCCGTCTTCAGCCATATTACCGGTATAAAGACGATTTCTGCCGCTTCCCCAGCTATCTTTCACCGTAGCGCCCGCAGGCTCCGTATAAACGTTGAAAACGACAGGGTATTTTTTTGTAGAATCAAAGTTGAGTGGCTTTACCATCCAGCCATCTAAAGTAACTCCATCAACAGTAGTGACCTTAAAGAATTCAACTGTTGGTTGAGGAGATGCTGGTTTAGCTGGTGCAGATTCTTTTATGACTGCATGTTTCGCAAGGCTGATAAAATTTCTAACGGTTGGTGTATTTGCGTTGGAGAAAGTATGTTCTGCAAATGCGCCATTGGGAGAAACTGTATAATTGTGTGTGCCTTTTTCATTAGCAGGCGATAATAGCTCAGGCTTTGCATTTGCTTTTAATCCTATGCGGTACAGATATTTTTGTGTAGCGTTTTCAGGAGATGCAGAGTAGTAAACATAACCAGCTTTAGCATCGATTGCTTTGATGTCAATGATATCGAAGCTACCATTTGTGATCAATGTTTCTTTACTGCCATCGCGACTGATGAGATAGATATGACGCCAGCCGTCTTTCTCGCTTACCCACAAAAATGATTTCCCATCAGGCATCCATTCCCATCCTGTCGGATCACCTTCGTTCCATCGTTCTTTAGGATCTATCCATGCATTATCAGTTTCCTGGTAAATAGTTTTTGCTTCACCGGTAGTTGCGTTGCAGTACATGATCTTACTTTCTTGTTGCTTACGGTTAAGCTGTTGTATAACCAGCTCATCTGAATTAGCAGCCCATTCCATGCGGGGAATATAATGCTGACGCTGATCACCGGGAATATTCATCCAGGTTGTAGCTCCGGTGGCAATTTTGATCACACCAATCCTGCACGCAGAAGGACTTTCTCCTACTTTAGGATATTCAACCGGAACGGTGAAAGAATAAATTGAATCAGTATTATTGATCATCAAAAAATTCCTGATCTGAGTTGCATCAATCTGCCAGTAAGCAATTGACTTGCTATCATCGCTCCATCTGAAACCATCTCTGCAGCCAAACTCTTCTTCATACACCCAGTCAAATGTGCCGTTGATCATTCTGTCTGTTCCATCTTTTGTCAATTGTTGTTGGTTGGTACCGTTGGCATCTTCCATGTAAATATTGTGACCGCTTACATATGCCACTTTGCTGCCATCAGGAGAAAACTTGGCAAACATCAACGAAGAGGAAGGGAGCGATTTTCCCAACTTAACAAGTGAATTATCGGCCAGGCTCAATACCCAATAATCTCCCCGGGTATCATAGCGCCATACTTTTTTGGAGTTGGTGTAAATGAGTACCTTTTTTCCGTCCTGTGAGAAGAAAAAGTTGCGGACGGTTAATGGTTTGGATGAATCTTTTGGGGTAAGATTTGCACTTCCTGCTACAATACGTGTTGTAAAAGCAGGCAGTGCATATTGCACAATGTTATTATCTTCAAAGGCATAATAACCGTTTCCATCTTTGGTCCACTTGTATCCTTTCGGAGGTTGTGCAACAAGCGAAATGCAGCTAAGTAAAAAGATAAATACGAGTAGATTTCTCATTCATTGAAAGTTTAAGGGAAATTACATGATATGATTGAAAGTTTGCACGAATGCTAATATTGGTTAAGTAATAGTAAAAGGATGTAAGATGTTAGATGTATGGTGTACGATGTATGAAGACAGTAAGACCGCAAGACGTGTAAGACCGTAAGACATGTAAGACCGTGAGACATGTAAGATGCAAGAAAAAGGGCACGTTATATGTCTGATTTTTTGATGTCTGATTTGTTTAGGTGCTGCGGCTTAATTAAATCTAACCTGTCACACTCTTAAAAATGCAAATCATCCTCGCCACCTTTTTGAATTTTTACTTTTGAATTTTGATACACATTCCTGATACCTGAAACCTGAAACCTGACACCTGCACCCCAGCTAAAAAAGAAGGCCGTCGTGAGTACTACTCCGACGGCCGTGTTGATGATAAACGAAGTATTGTAAGATCAAACCTGAGCAACTGCTGATAGCTGATAGCTAATAGCTGACAGCTCTACTGTCTTCCCCCGCCTTGTTGCATTCTTCTTTGACGTGCTCTCTCTTCCATTGCTGTAAGTTTCTGTAATTCATCATCAGTTAAAATTCCTTTCAGCTTTTGATTTCTTTCGTCCTGCAACGTTTTCATCCTGGCCATTTTATCTTCACGGCTCATGCTCTGATCCATGAAGATCTCACGTTGCTTTGGCTGGTAGGATTGCACGATTGCAGCTACTGAGTCAGCCTTTGCATCAGAAAATTGTAATGAATCTTTCAGACGTTGCTTATACATCTGCATGTATTGCTCACCTCTCTGCCCGTTTTGTGCATTTGCTAAAGTGCAAACGGAAAGCACTATGGTTACTAAAGCGAGGATCTTTTTCATAACTAAATATTTAGAGTTAATGACTGCAAAGTGAATGCAATGTTTAAACTAACTATCTGAAGGCTTGTTCGTATTCGGCAGATCTGTTGATTTATGCGGCGAATTCCTCCTGTTTTGAGATCTCAGGCTCTTCATTTTTTGTTTTTGCTCGTCTGTCAATACTGAAGCCATTTGTTTTTTCCTGTCTTCCCTTAATTGTTTTAATTGAGCAGATTTTTGTTCCTGTGTAAGCGACTGGTCGTTTACAATTTTATCATGCTGTTCCTTCGCGCTTTTTCCATACTCTTTTAACTTACTTTTTTGATCAGCTGTGAGATTGAGTTGTTTATACATCTCATGCTGATGTTTGCCCTTGTGGTATTTGTGCGTTGTAGAATCGGGTGTTTGAGCAAAAGACGCACTCACTCCCAACACCAATGCTGCACATACGATCAATAGTCTTTTCATGTTTTTATCTTTTAGTTGAAGGATAGATGCAGGCTTATTAATGAAGTTTAAATCGATCTTGTTAAAAGGGCTTATGTGTCGGTGATAAGCCTCGGTGTATCGGCGAATCAGCTTTGAGCTATCAGCTGTCAGCTATGAGCTTGGAGTAAGGTATCAGGTGTCAGGTATCAGGTATCAGGGGTAGGGTGTAAGGCATTAGGGATGAAGTCAAAATTAAAAAGTAAAAATTCAGAAGGTGGCCAGGATGCAATTTGTATTTAAGCGAAAGGTGCGTCGGGCTTAATTAAATTGCGACATCTTACATGTCTCGCGGTTTTACATGTCTTACGATCTTACATGTCTTACGGTCTTAATAAAAAAAGCCCCGCCAGAAGACGGAGCCTTTTTATGTCATTAATACCAGTTATTATCTTAAGAACAACATTTCGCGGTATTTAGGTAAAGTCCACTCAGCATCATCAACAAGGTGTTCCAGTTTGTCAACATGGTAACGGATCTCGTCGAAGAAGGTTGCTTTAACCTGGCTTTCGTAAGCGATTGCTTTAGTGCGGATATCGCTGATGTTGTTAGCAATTTTTCTTGCTTCAACCATCGCGTCTACGCGAGTATAAACGATCTGTAAGTGCTCAGAGATCTGAGTCAGGATATCAAGCTGTGCCTTGAAATGGCTTTCTGGTAAACCTGCAGCTTTTAATGCAGCAATGTTTGCAGAAAGTTTGTTCTGATAGTTAACAGCAGAAGGAATAATATGATTAAGAGCCAGATCACCCATTACGCGGGCTTCAATCTGTACTTTCTTAATGTATTTTTCCAGTTCAATTTCATGACGAGCTTCTAACTCAACATGGTTGTAGATATTGTTTGATTCAAACAGGTGCTTGGCTTTTTCAGTAACCATTGCATCCAGTGCAAGCGGAGTTGTAGGGATGTTTGGCAAACCTCTGCGCTCAGCTTCGTGGTGCCATTCCTGGCTGTAGCCATCGCCTTCAAACAATACTTTTTTGCTTTCAACAATGTATTTCTGAATTACATGCATGATAGCAATTTCTTTCTTATCGCCTTTTTCAATTAAAGAATCTACTTCTTTTTTGAAGTTCTTTAATGTTTCAGCCATAATAGCATTCAATGCGATCATAGAGTTAGCGCAGTTTGCAGAAGAACCTACTGCACGGAACTCGAATTTGTTACCAGTGAAAGCGAACGGAGAAGTTCTGTTACGGTCAGTGTTATCCAACAGTAATTCAGGAATGCTCCTGTGAAGATCCAGTTTCAGGATAGCTTCATCTTGTTCGTCAAATTTATCACCAACTCTTGTTTCGATGTCTTCCAATACTTTAGCAAGATACTGGCCAACGAATACAGAGATGATAGCAGGAGGAGCTTCGTTTGCACCCAAACGGTGATCGTTTGCAGCAGAAGCGATAGCAGCTCTTAGAACGTCAGAATAGTCATGAACAGCCTTGATGGTGTTAACAAAGAATGTTAAGAACATCAGGTTTGTTTTTGGAGTTTTACCAGGAGCTAACAGGTTAACACCGGTATCAGTTGCCATACTCCAGTTGTTGTGCTTACCGTTACCGTTGATGCCGGCAAATGGTTTTTCGTGCAGCAATACGTGCAGTTTGTGACGTTTTGCAACACGCGTCATAACGTCCATCAACAAAGTGTTGTGGTCAACAGCAATGTTAACTTCTTCAAAGATAGGAGCAGCTTCAAACTGTGAAGGAGCTACTTCATTGTGACGTGTACGCAAAGGAATACCCAGTCTGTAGCTTTCTGCTTCGAAGTCGCGCATGAAAGCGTAAACTCTTTCAGGAATAGAACCAAAGTAGTGGTCTTCCAACTGCTGACCTTTTGCAGGAGCAGCGCCAAATACTGTACGGCCAGTTTGAACTAAGTCTGGACGCACACTTGCTAAACCTTCATCAATTACAAAGTATTCCTGTTCCCAACCTAAGGTTGCAGTTACTTTAGTAACGTTTTTGTCGAAGTAGTTACAAACTTCAACAGCTGATTTATTTAATGCTTCCAGTGCTTTCAACAAAGGAGCTTTGTAGTCTAAAGATTCACCTGTATAAGAAACGAAAATGGTAGGGATACATAAAGTCTTACCATTGCTCATTTCAATAATGAATGCAGGAGAAGAAGGATCCCATGCAGTATAACCACGTGCTTCGAAAGTTGCACGGATACCACCGCTTGGGAATGAAGAAGCATCAGGCTCTTGCTGAATCAAAGCAGCGCCGTCAAACTCTTCGATAGGTGTACCATCACCTTTTAAAGTAAAGAATGAATCATGTTTTTCAGCAGTAGTTCCTGTTAAAGGTTGGAACCAGTGTGTAAAGTGCGTAACACCTTTGCTTTCTGCCCATGCACGAATACCATTAGAGATCTGGTTTGCAACTGCACGATCAATTTTCTTTCCGCCTTTAATGCTCGCAAGAAGACTCTTATAACCTTCATCGCTCAGAAATTTACGAGCCGTAGCAAGTGTAAAAACATTCTCTCCGAAAATAGCAGTGATTTTTGGTGAACTGTCCACAGGGGTCTCTGTGCCTGTGATTAAATTTTTTAATGCCTCTGATCGTAATGACATAAACTGTTGGTTTTTTTATTGGTACTTGTTATAGGTGGTAAAAATAAGAAGGAATTGAATAAAAATTTAAAAAAATAATGTTGTTTGACGAAAATTTATAGAAAAAATTTAGTGTGCTAAAAATATATAAAAAAACATAATGCAAAATACAGCCGCTATATGTAATAATTTTAAAACCTGTTGCAGCAAGGGGTTTCAAAAAACTTTTGCAGTTGTGTAACCTGCTTTGCAGAGCATCGTTACATGATAAATAAAATATCATTCGCAAACTTGCATAATAAAAGCAATGCGATAATTAAACCTAAAACTATGCGTACAATAAAATCTTTGCTGCTGTTAACAATTGTGCTTGCCTCCCTGAGTTTTGTTGGCTGGAAGACCATAAAAGGGAATGGTGTTCTCAAAAAAGAAACCAGGCAGATGGCTGACTTTAATGGTCTTGCTTCCGGCGGACCGGTAAATGTTACGATACTTTATGGAAGTAATAATAGCATAGAGGTAGAGGGCGACGAAAACGTTCTGCCGCATCTTGAAACTTATGTAAAAGATAATAAGCTGAATATAAGACCAGAGAACGGGGTTACACTCAAATCGCAGAATCCGATCAGGGTAACGGTCAGCATGACCAAAATGACCGAAATATCAATGAGTGGCAGTGGAGAAATAAATGGTGAAGGAAATTTCTCAAATGATGCAGAGACTGAAATCAACATGTCAGGTTCAGGAAACATTAAGTTGGCTTTCGGTAAATTTAAAGATCTAAGCATCAGCATGTCCGGCAGCGGCAATATTCAGCTAAAAGGTAGCCCTACCGGTTCTTTGAGTACTTCTCAAAGCGGCAGCGGCAACATTAACTGTACTGATGTAGAAGCCGAAAACGTATCTGTAAAGATCAGTGGAAGTGGTAATGCTAAAGTGAACGCTACCAAATCAATTGACGCGCGCATTTCCGGCAGCGGCGATATATATTATAAAGGAACGCCTCAAAATGTGGATTCGAAGGTTGCCGGCAGCGGAAGAATCCAGAAGCTGTGAGCTTTTTAGCTATCAGCTATCAGCTATTAGCTTTCAGCCTGAATCACCTTGCCGGATGAGAAAACTCCTGCTATTAAATATATTGTTGTTTGGTTATAAGTAAAAGAGGCTTTAATTCAGTTAGATGAGTTAAGGCCTCTTTTGTTTCCTGGTTGGTTTTAAAATGTTTCGTTATAAAGAATTTACAAAAAACTGAACCAGCCCAAAATCAGGTACTTCGTACTTCGTAACTCGTACTTAGGAAGCGCCTGAGAATGTGACTCCAGTTTTAAGCTTTCAGCTTTGGGCTTTCAGCTTGTATTTACCTTCCAAGCCCTTACCTTTGCGCGGTAAAATTTATTCTTGCTGTGCGCTAAGCCAGTGGGAACCAAAATACTCAATCAATCTTTCAATGGAAGTTACCGTTAAAACCGCAGAAGAATTACGCCTCACCGCAGAAGAATTTGAGCTCATAAAACAAAAACTTGGCCGCGCGCCCAATTTTACCGAATTGTGCGCATTTAGTGGCATGTGGAGCGAGCACTGTAGCTATAAAAACTCAATCAAGTGGCTGAAAACACTTCCTCGTGAAGGCGGTCGCATGTTGGTGGCTGCAGGTGAAGAAAATGCAGGTTTGATGGATATGGGTAACGGTTTTGGTGTGGTGTTTAAAATTGAAAGTCACAATCACCCCAGTGCTATTGAGCCCTTCCAGGGTGCTGCTACCGGTGTGGGTGGCATTCAGCGTGATATTTTCACAATGGGTGCAAGACCTATTGCCTCTTTAAACAGCCTTCGTTTCGGTAATTTAAAAGATAAGAAGACACAGCGTTTATTAGCAGGTGTTGTACATGGTATTGGTCATTATGGTAACTGCTTCGGCGTTCCAACCGTTGGCGGTGAAGTATATTTTGAAGATTGCTATCATACCAATCCACTGGTTAACGCTATGAGCGTTGGTATTGTGAAAGTTGGTAAAACGATCAGTGCAACTGCAGAAGGACTGGGCAACCCGGTTTTCTTTGTAGGAAGTGCTACTGGTAAAGATGGTATTGGTGGTGCAAGCTTTGCGAGCGCCAACATTACGGAGGAAAGTACAGAGGAGCTGCCTGCTGTTCAGGTAGGTGACCCTTTCCAGGAAAAGAAACTACTGGAAGCTTGTCTTGAAGTGATTGATACAGGTGCTGTTGTTGGTATGCAGGACATGGGTGCCGCCGGGATCATCTGTTCAACTGCAGAAATGAGTGCAAAAGGTGGTGTAGGTATGCGCATTGATCTGGACAAAGTTCCAACACGCCAGCAGAACATGAAAGCGTGGGAACTGTTGCTGAGCGAAAGCCAGGAGCGTATGTTGATCGTGGTAGAAAAAGGCAAAGAAGAAGCTGTGTTGAAAGTGTTCGAAAAATGGGACCTTTCCTGCAGCCATATCGGTGAAGTAACGGACGACGGATTATTGAAGTTTTATATGCATGGTGAGCTTGAAGCTGAACTACCGGCTCATGAGCTGGTACTTGGCGGCGGCGCACCTCAGTATACACGTGAATATAAAGAGCCTGCTTACCTGGAAAAGGTAAAAGCTTTCTCAATTGATAGTGTTGAAGATGTTACTGATCTGAAAAAACAGGCGGAAGCATTGATTCAGATACCAAATATTGCCAGCAAACGTTGGGTGTACGTGCAGTACGACAGCATGGTGGGTACAGCAAATGCAAGTACCAACGCTCCAAGTGATGCTGCTGTAATCCTTGCTAAAGGAACAGGTAAGGCACTGACTGTAACTGTTGACTGTAACAGTAAGTATGTTTTTGCCGATCCATATGTTGGGGGAATGATTGCAGTTGCTGAAGCTGCAAGAAACATTGTTTGCAGCGGTGGTGAGCCTTTAGGTGTTACCAACTGTCTGAACTTTGGTAATCCTTACGATCCTGAAGTTTACTATCAGTTTGTAAAAGCCGTGACCGGCATGGGTGATGCTTGTAGAAAATTCAATACGCCTGTAACCGGTGGTAACGTAAGCTTCTACAATCAGAATCCCGAAGGTCCGGTATATCCAACCCCGACAATCGGTATGGTGGGTATTATCGATGATTTTGGCAATCGCATGACGCTTGACTACAAAGAAGCAGGTGATGTGATTGTGCTGATTGGTGAACAAAAGAATGATATTGCATCAAGTGAGTACTTGCATAAATTAAAGGGTGTCGAATTTTCTCCGGCCCCAGCGTTTGATCTTGATGAAGAATTTGCTATTCAGAAATTCATTGCTTCAGTTGTCAAAGAAAAACAGGTCAAAAGTGCGCATGACCTGAGCGAAGGTGGCTTGATCGTTACATTGATAGAAAAAGGATTTAACCGTGATCTTGGTTTTGATGTAACTGCTGACACAGATTTGCGTAAAGACGCATTCTGGTTTGGCGAAGCGCAAAGCCGTGCGGTAGTAACCTGCAGCAAACAACAGGCTGAAGATTTGAAACACAAGGCTGCCGCGGCTAATATTCCTGTAACTGTGTTAGGTACTGTAACTTCCGGAGAAATTAAAGTGAACGGCGAAAGCTGGGGTTCTTTGGTTGACTGGAAAGAGAAATATGATACAGCTATTGAGAAGATCATTAATGCATAGGCGTGAGGAGTGAGGTATCAGGTATCAGGTTTCAGGTGCCAGGTTTTTATGATGCCTCGTCTCTTATGTAGATGATAATTATATTAGAAGATTTATAGATAAAAGATCGCCGGCGAAGCCGGCGATCTTTTTTTTGTGCGTACCTGAAATGAATTTGCAAAATCAAAACTGAACAGCTGCTGATAGCTCATAGCTGACAGCTGATAGCTAAAAAAGCGCCAGCTTTTTGTTACATTTGTTGCCATTAAAATCGAAAAACGCATGTCGCAGCAAAATGAGTTGTCTAAGCAAAGTTCCATTGTAGTTACGGGAGCCGCGGGATTTATTGGTAGTTGCATGGTGCAATACCTGAATGAGCAAGGTTATGAGAATCTTATTCTTGTTGATGATTTTGGAGTAGAAGCAAAGCGGGTAAACTGGGAATCAAAAATATATAGCCATATTATCGAGCGCCAAAGCTTTTTTGACTGGATTGAGCAAAACGATCCGCAAATTGATTATGTTTTTCACTTAGGTGCGCGTACAGATACTACTGAATTTAATTATGCCATTCACCAGGAACTGAATGTCGATTATAGCAAAAGCATTTGGAAATATTGCGCAGCAAAACAGGTTCCGTTAGTGTATGCTTCTTCTGCTGCAACTTATGGTGCAGGTGAACTGGGTTATGATGATGAGCACAGTATTATAGATAAGTTGCATCCATTGAATCCTTATGGTGTTAGCAAAAACGAATTTGATAAGCTTGCGATCCTTCAGATACATACACCTCCGTTCTGGGCTGGATTGAAATTCTTTAATGTATATGGTCCTAATGAATATCACAAAGGCAGAATGGCCAGTGTAATATTTCATTCGGTAAACCAGATCAATAAAGAAGGGTATGTGAAGTTGTTCCGCAGCCACAAAAAAGAATTCCGTGATGGTGAGCAACTACGTGATTTTGTTTACGTGAAAGATGTCGTAAAAGTTATGTACTGGATGATGCAGCAAAGCCAGAAAGAAACGGAGAAACAACACAGCACAGCAGCAGGTGTATTTACTTCTTATACAAACAGCCTGAAAAGCGGCATGTATAACCTGGGTGCAGGAAAGGCAAGAAGTTTTAATGATCTTGTAAAATCAACATTTAAGGGACTTGATCTGCAACCAAAGATCGAGTACATCGATATGCCTGAAGATATCCGCGACAAATATCAATATTACACAGAAGCAAATATGCAGAAGCTGATCAGCGCCGGATATACAGAACCTTTCTATTCACTGGAAGAAGGCGTGGATGATTATGTTCGCAACTATTTAAAAGAAGGAAAAATCTGGTAGATCCGGCAAGTACGAAGTACGAATTAAGAAGTACGAATTAAGAAGTACGAATTAAGACGTACGAATTAAGAAGTACGAAGCGCATTGATTATTCAGGAAATCATGGGAATACATTTTACACATTGTCTGTTCTAAAGTTTTGAGCTTTAGGCTTTGGGCTTTAAGCTTAGAACTTTTAAAATTCTGTTTATGAGCAAAAAAATAGCCATCATCGGCGGCGGGAATTTAGGTTCAGCAATAGCTGAGGGATTGATCAACAGCGGTTTTACAAAACCTGAAAATATTGTCATAACCAAAAGAAACATCGTTACGCTACAACCGCTGGAGGAAAAAGGCGTAATGGTAACCAATGACAATAAGAAAGCAGTTGAGTTTGCAGATTATGTTATTCTCGCAGTGAAGCCCTTTCAGATAAAAGAGATCCTCGAATATTTGAAACCATCTCTTGATCCCAAAAAGCATGTACTGGTAAGCGTTATTACAGGCATATGGGTGAAGGATATCAAAGAGATCCTTGGTGAGGAATTTACTTTGTTCCGCGCCATGCCAAATACCGCTATAGCTATACAGCAAAGCATCACCTGCATTTGTAAACACAACGCCAACGAAGAGCAGATAAAATTTGTAGGAGATCTGTTCAACCAGCTTGGCAAGACTGTTTTCATCGAAGAAAAATTAATGGACGCGGCAACCGTGTTGGGCGCATGTGGTACAGCCTATGCCATGCGTTATATACGCGCCAACATACAAGGGGGTATTGAAATAGGATTTGATGCAGCTACTGCCTCGTTAATTGCGGCGCAGACTGTTAAAGGCGCTGCAGAATTATTGCTTACCAAGCACACACATCCGGAACAGGAAATTGATAAAGTAACAACACCCAAAGGATGCACTATCGCTGGTCTCAACGAAATGGAGCACCAGGGCTTCAGCTCTTCACTGATCAAAGGTGTAGTTACAAGTTATAAGAAGATTGTGACTGATATGTAGGGAAAGCTTAAAGCCTAAAGCTCAAAGCTTAAAACCTCGTGCATTGGAAAAGTTATTCTGTTATTTAATATGCCGCGCAGCCAAAAGCCGCGCGGTTTTTATTTTGATATAGAATGTCGTTTTGTTTGCGCCGCGTTTTCAACTTTGGGATATTTTGTATGTCGTGCAAATTACAGACTTGGCCACAATGATGTTTTTTCATTGCCGTTCCGCTTTAGCGAACGGTAAATGGAAATCTTTTAAAATGGCTTTAGCCACCCTGTTCTGGTTTTGGGCTAAAGCCTGATGAAAAGATCAATCCCAGTCGGTCGGCTAAAGCACGACGGCAATGAATAGAAATCAATCTGCCTCCAATAAATGACAGCTGGGATCTATCTATAGCTTGTAGGGCTTAAATATCAATCGAAAACGGATCAATGCTATTTTCTTATTGTCCCGTAGTACATTAACCTTTGACTGCAGCGCCAAACGGCCCGTTTTTTGTTTAATGATGGCGTCTTCGGATGTTTTATGAAAGCAGTTTAAAGGCTTAAAAAATAAAGTTATTGACCGGGGATTTTTAGCAAAAAACTAAAACTGCCGTAACTTATCGCCAACTAATATTATAATATCTTTACCTGTGATGAAAATATACTTAACTATTGTACTTGCGATCCTATGCCATCTGGGTTTTTCACAGGTTGCCAAAAAAGACTCTGTTCTTCTTGCTATGGAGGAGGCTATTAAAACAAATCCTCAAAAGGCTGATTTATACATAGAAAGAGCTAACATGAAACGTAGTGCAGGTGATAATGCAGGTGCGGCAACAGATTACTTTAAAGCAATAGAATTAGAACCGAATAATTCAAAAGCCTACGTAGAGTATGCCCGGCTTAATATTAGCCAGAATAACATGCAGGCTGCTGTGTTTGCGTTAAACAAAGCGATCGAAGTTAATCCGCAAAATCCGCAGCCTTATGTTGAATTGTCAAAACTTAACTTTCGCCAGCGGCAGATCAATGATGCGTTGAATAATGCAAGCAAGGCTATAGAGTTGGATGCCAACAATTTTGAAGCCTACATGGCGCGTGGAGATGTCTATTCAATGATGAATAAAAATACAGAAGCGTTAACCGATTATAATAAAGCAATTTCTCTTGGTAAGAGTAAATTGGCCAACGATTCCGCGATGGCTGCAGGGGTATATTTTAACATGGCTCAATGTAAAATGCGCCTGACGAAACCTGCAGAAGCATTGCCTTTTATCAACAAGGCCATAGAGCTTGGTTCAAACAGCAAGGATATTAATACAGCTGCATTGTACAACATGCGCGGAAATATTTACCAGGATCAACGCAAGTTTCAACAAGCCATAAACGATTTTAATAAAAGCATCAATCTTAACCCAAATTATCCCTATGCTTATTTAAGTCGTGCTATTGCAAAAGTTAACATGGCAGAAAATCAAAACGCAAAAGCGTATTCGCCCAAAACAGGCGGCCCGGCTGCTTTCATTAATTTAAGTCCACAGAATAACCTGATTGCAAATAAAGAACATTCTTCCACGATCGCCTCGGCATTAAAAGATTGCGATAAAGCAATTGAAATGGATCCTAATATGGCATCGGCATATTATATCCGCGGTCAAATAAAACAGACCTTGAAGCAAAACGATTTTTGCGAGGATTTGCTTAAGGCGCAGTCTCTTGGCATAGAAGTGCAAAAAGATCTTCTGAAAAAATGTGCGGAAGCTAAATAACTATTTTATCTGAAAAAAAATGTCAGACGTAATCAAATTATTCCATACATTACGGGTTGATTGATAGGAGCTAATTTTAATCATTCTCAATCGGAATCTTTCTAAACCAAGTTTTTCCCGATTATGCAAATACAGGAATTTGCGTCGGTTTACCTTCGCGGCCGAAAATTTGGACCTGATGAGATTTCTTCGTGTTGCTACATTGACCGCATTTGTTTTTGCTATAAGCAGCTCTTTCGCACAGACTATAAAGGGTAAAATATCTGGTACTGATCATCAATCATTAAGTGGAATTAATGTTCAGGTAGATAAGACATTTTTAGGAACTGTCTCCGACCAAAATGGCTTTTATCAGCTTAATAACATAAAGCCGGGTACGTATACAATTATAGCAAGTGGAGTGGGGCATGAGTCGTCCCAACAAACTATAACTCTCGAAGCGAACGAAGTAAAGGAAATCAATTTCATTCTTAAACCTTCTATAAGCAATTTAAAAGAAGTAACTATCACCGCAAGCCGCAGGGCTGAAATGGTGGATCGTACACCAGCTTCGGTACAAGTTCTCGGAGCCAAAGAATTGGCAAACCAATCCATCGTTTCTCCCAACCTGTCTGCCATGCTTGCGAATGCTGTTCCTTCACTGGCATTTGGCACAAATACCACAAGTAATACAGGACAAACACTGCGTGGAAGAAACCCGTTAATACTGGTCGATGGAATTCCACAATCAACACCTTTACGCAACGGTACAAGAGACATCAGGACAATAGACCCTTCAGTAATTGAACGTATCGAAGTGGTAAAAGGCGCTACTTCTATTTACGGAAACGGTGGAGACGGCGGTGTTATTAACTATATCACTAAAAAGCCACAAACATCAAAACCTTTCGCAGCTTATAGCTACCTGGCAAATACAGGAATGCCATTTCATTCTGACAAAACTATGGGTGGCCGTTTTGTTCAGCAATTCAGCGGGCGCCTGGATAAGTTTGATTATGTTGTTTCCGGCAGTTATGAACACACCGGTGTTTACAAAAGTGGTGATGGAGAAGTGATATCCCCTACTTATGGTTTGGGTGAAACGGATATGTACAACGCGTATGCAAAGCTTGGATATAACATCAATTCAAAACAACGCATTGAAGGGATGTACAATTATTACGGTTCTGAGCAAAAGACAGATTATGTAGTTCAGACCGGTAAATATGGTTCAATTCCAACCATAGGCGTACCGGGCAAAGTATTAGGCGAGCCGGGTGGAACTAGATATAATCACAATGCCTATGTTAAATACATGGCGAAAGATCTGTTCGCAAAATCCTCCCTGGAAGCAAGTGCTTATCTACAGAGTTTTTATACCATTTATGGTTATGAGCCTACGTACTTCGAGAACGGCGGACAATCAACCATTCAGTCAAATAAAAAAGGCGCACGCGTTTTCTTAAACACACCATTCAACATCAACAAATGGATAAAGGGTGATGTTGTTTACGGACTCGATCTTCTGAATGATAAGACAGGCCAGCCCCTGGTTGATGGGCGTGTTTGGGTTCCTGACATGAGCATGGTGAATCTTGCTCCATATGCACAGGCAAATGTTACGTTGTGGAATGACTGGATTGTGCGTTTGGGTTATCGTTATGATAATATCAATATCGACATTCCGGATTTTACGCAGGTTAAGGTATTGAACAGCACAACCGGAGGATATATCGGCGGACAAACCATAAAAGGTGGAAAGCTTTCTTTCAATGCATCAAGCTTTAACGCCGGATTACGTTATTCAAAGTATGAATTCTTCAAGCCATTCATCAGTTTCTCACAAGGCTTTAGCATGGTTGATATAGGCAGATATGTTCGTTCCGCCAAAGAAGACAATATTTCCAAAATGCAGATTCAACCGGTTAAGGTGAATAACTACGAAGCAGGCTTCAGCAGCAATTTTGGATGGCTTCAATTCACCGGAGCATATTTCATCAGTACAAACAAAATCGGCACTTCGCTGGTTCAGGACAGCACCGGCTGGCTTACACAGCAAACAGCGCCTGAAAAAACTTACGGCTATGAACTATCTATTGATGTGACGCCTATTCCCCAGGTAGGTTTTGGAGGTTCTTATACTTATGTTGAGGGCAAGGCTGATAAAAACAACAATAACCACTTTAATGATAAGGAAGATATTTACCTGATAGGCAGTAAAATCTCTCCACCCAAAGCCAGCGCTTATATCCGTTATGCTCCGGTGCAATCAGTAAGCCTGTATACACAGTGGGTTTATTTTGGTGACCGCCAGCGTTTTGCTCCGAAAAGCAATGGAAAATATAACAATGGAGAAGCTCCTGTCAACGGCGTTGGTATATTAAACTTCACCGGTAGCTGGCAAATCAGTCAACGGTTTAAACTCAGCCTTGGAGTTGAGAATCTGCTGAAT
Organism: Danxiaibacter flavus; assembly: GCF_041060425.1. NCBI lineage: Bacteria > Pseudomonadati > Bacteroidota > Chitinophagia > Chitinophagales > Chitinophagaceae > Danxiaibacter > Danxiaibacter flavus. The sequence continues at coordinate 1,024,418 of NZ_JAULBC010000002.1, read as the reverse complement.
ACCGATTACTTCTCACCAATTGCACAATGGTCAGGTATGGATAATGACTATACCAAAGCAAATGGGATGCGGTATCAGTTGGGAGTGGGGATTAATTGGTAGGGAGCAATGTACGATGTGAAGCAATGTACGATGTTAGAAGTACGATGTACGATGTGAGTGAAAGTACGAATTACGAAGTACGAAGTACGTTAGGTGAAGCAACCTAAGTATTTATAAGCTCGTTGAAATTTAAAATTAAGCAAGTACGAAGAGATGCAACCTGATCGCATCAACGTACTTCGTACTTCGTAATTCGTACTTTGCATCTCTTACTTTGCAACTCCTGCTTATTTTTGTTTTTTGAATTTTTACTTTTGACTTTTGATTTCTCCTCATGTCGCGAAAACACAAAATGTATTTTTTCGTGCACCATTGGTGCGGATTACTGGTAGGGTTGTTCCTGTTATTGATGAGTATAACGGGGGCAACTCTTGTGTTTAGCGATGAACTGAATCACCGCGAAATAAAACCATTTCTTGCTGTTGATAATCCTTCGGGAGAAGTTCATATTGATGCATCTTTTAAAGACATACAGCAACAATATCCCGGCTGGGAGCTTCGCATTTACGAATGGCCAAAAGCCAATGAGGCGCTGGTATATGAACTAAGAAAAAAAGAAGACAGGATGCGCTTGTTTGTTCATCCTGTAACCGGCGCTATTACACATGTCGTTAAAGATGCCAACAATTCATTGCAACGGCGCTTGTTGCTGATGCATTATACATTGTTTTCGGGAACTACCGGAAAGATTATCATTTGCGTTGTAAGTGTTGTGTTTTTCCTGTCTTTATTATCCGGACTTTTCTTATACAGGCGGTCCATTTTAAAAGTATTGTCATTCAAAACAAAAATCCACTCACAAACACCGAGGGCATTCTTTTCTTCTCTTCACCGGGTAATTGGTGTCTGGTCGTTGCTCTGGAACTTACTGATCGTTGTTACAGGTTTTTCTTTGAGTTACAATATTGTAATGAATGCCATTAAGCCTGTAGCAAAGAAAACCGCCTCCGCAAAGAAAACAGCGTCTGTAACATCTCTCGATACCATTGTAAATAATGTTCATGCCACTTATCCGGAATTGGACGTCCACATGATCCGCGTGCCCGCTAATGCCGGTACCGTTGTTGTTAGGGGAAGTATGAAAAATGATCCTTCTTTTAGCGGAGAATACGCCAACACATTGCAGTACAACGGACAATCCTTTATGCTGGAAAAAAAGCAGTGGTTCAAATCAGCTGCATTTGGAGACAAATGGACATCCATTATTGGTCCGCTTCATTTTGGAAACTACGGCGGAATTTTGTTGAAAGTATTTTACGCATTGATGGGCTTAATCCCCGGATTACTGGCTGTTTCGGGGTTTGTGATTTGGAGGTATAGAAAAAGAAAGGTCCATTCTGTCAGTTTAGCATAAACTCATCTTCATCCATTTGTAAAGAGAAAAGGTGAGTGAATTGCACATTCTCTTGCCATACTGGGACGATAAGATGAAAGCCTTTTTCTTTTTTGATTAAAGGGATTAATTTGTTGGCATACAAGAACGAAAAATTTTTTTTATCGCTGCAAATAATTACACCGGGGGCCAGTGTATTAATAATGTCTCCATTGCTATCGAATAAAAACACTGTATTCTTTTTTCCTGTTTCCAAACTAAAGGAGTCAATAGATGGTCTGTTAGCCCGAAACTCTAACATGTTTTTGTAAACCCCTCTGCGATATATTGTATCTGTCAAAATTCTGATCTCATTTTTAGAATATCTCTTATTTATATCTTCGTCGGTATATGCCTTTCTGTTAAAAATTGTTGCTTCGTTTGCTTTTGCCCATTTATCCGCCAGGCAATCCATTAGCTTTTTTGTCAAACGATAAACAGCACTTGTATCACCTGTTGAGGTTTCAAACAAGGATGTGTCGATTCTCGTCGCAGGATACTGATATCCGTTTTTTCTGTAATAGCATTCTATTTCAGACCTGATTTCCAGATTTTGATCTCCTTGAAATTGAGGGAAACTCGTTAAGGTGTCCTTTCCGCGGACTCTAAATTTCTTTATATAACAAACAATTTCTGTGTTATTTTTTGTAAGACTTTGACTATAATGGTTATTGCAATAACCCGTAAGACTGTGAGCCAAACCTCCGGAGAGGCTGATCATACTGTTTTGCCCTATAGAAAAAATCGTCAGCCATTGAATCAGTTGCCCATAATTGCCAATTGATGAAGTATCTGTGCGTACGTCAGCAAAACTGATTTTTTCGAATGAAAAAGTTCTTCGTTCTGTACTTTTTGAGTCAATGCCCAGTGTTAAGTACTTAGTTTTTATTTTACTTATATACGCGGCATCTTTTTTTCTCTCTTTATACTGACCGGCAGCCATTTTACACGAGAAACCAATAATAAGGATGAACAGCGTACAGATTTTCATGACCGCGAAAATAGTGTATGCAAAAGAATCTGCACATCACAATTGTATAATATCGGCTGTCGTTTGTTTATTTCATCCTTTCCTGTATAAAAGCTATTGCCTTTTTATGTGCATCTTCGGTAGCCTCTTTATTATGGCTTGGATTGCTTGGATTTGCAAAACCATGACCGGCTTCATAGCGGTTTACATTTAGTTTCTTACCGGCAGCGGCAGCATCTTTTACAAACTGATCCACCATTTCGGGACTGGGGAATTTATCAAGATTGCCAAAAAATCCAATGATATCACAGTTCAGCGTTTTCAGGCGATTCACATCTTTTTCCGGCTGTCCATAATACATAATGCATCCCACCGCCTGTTTGCCTCCTTCAATTGCAGTTTGCAAGCTCCATCCTCCGCCAAAACACCATCCTAACGTAAATACCTTTGCGTTAGCTCCAACATAACCGTATGCTCCTTTAATAATATTCAATGCCCTGGTTGTAGTAAGGGCCTGCATGTATTTGACTGCACTGTCGCGGCCGGTTGCAACCTTATTATCATACAGATCAAGTGCAAGCACGTTTATGCCCAGTTCATTGCTTAGGTTTTCTGCCTCCTGTTTAATGTAGTCGTTTAATCCATACCATTCATGAATAACAAAGAGGTAATAGTTGGTGGCTTTGTCGGCTTTTATTTCAAAGGCATGTGCGTTCATGCCATCGGCAGTCTTATAATTAATGTCCTTCCCTTTGGGACTAACATAGGTAAAGGGTAGAGGATCCTCATGCGACATCGTAAATTCTTTGTTAGAACCATTGAGCGCATAAAGCTCGGTTGCCGAAGGCTGGCAGCAATTGTCCATATGCTGCGCAGATAGTTGCAGGGTAATCATTATCGCAAGCAAAAAAAGGGTGGATCTTTTCATGATTTATTTTTTGTATTAATGATTTTGTGAAAATGTTCAACAATGTTGATCCGGATTAAGGCGCCAAGAGATTTGTATGTACAACTTACAAAAATTTTATGGTGATTTTGTGCACAAGTTGCCAAACATTCAAAAGCCAAGTTTTTTTTGAAATAAAAATTGGCGTAGCTTTGCATGACCACTGATAATTATTCTTTGCTACTGACTATCCTTTTAAACTGGCAGATGTTTTTGAAGGCGTATAATTAACGTTCAGTAAAGAATTAAATCGTTGAAGGCATAGTCCGGTTAGCGGTTCGGCAGGCATCAAGCCATTAGCAATTCAGCCAGGTCAAAATAATATTTAAGATTCAGGAATTTAAATAGTTTAATAATTAACCATATTATTATGGCCAAGTACATTTTTGTTACCGGTGGTGTAACTAGCAGTTTAGGAAAAGGAATTATAGCAGCATCGCTGGCAAAACTTCTTCAGGCAAGGGGCTTTAAAGTTACCATTCAAAAGTTTGACCCCTATATTAACGTTGACCCCGGAACACTTAACCCATATGAACATGGCGAGTGTTATGTAACTGAAGATGGTGCAGAAACCGATCTTGACCTTGGCCACTACGAACGTTTCCTTAATATATTTACTACACAGGCAAATAACGTAACTACTGGTAGAATCTATCAGACAGTTATTAATAAAGAAAGAGAAGGTGCTTTTTTAGGAAAAACCGTTCAGGTTGTTCCACATATTACCGATGAAATCAAACGCAGGATGTTGCTGTTGGGCAAAGATGGCAAATACGACATTGTGATCACAGAAATCGGTGGTACTGTTGGTGATATTGAAAGTCTTCCTTTTATTGAAGCAGTGCGTCAGCTGCAATGGGAACTGCCCGAAGAAGATGTCGTGGTGGTTCACCTGACATTAATTCCTTATTTACGTGCTGCAAAAGAATTAAAAACGAAACCTACACAGCACAGCGTGAAAATGCTGAGCGAAACAGGTGTGCATCCTGATATCATCGTGTGCAGAACTGAAGAGCCGTTGAGCAATGATATCAAGAGAAAAATTGCGCTGTTCTGTAATGTCAAGCAGCAGGCAGTAATTGAAGCGATGGATGCGCCAACTATTTATGAAGTTCCTTTGGCAATGTTGAGAGAGAAACTGGATATTATCTGTATGAAGAAGCTCAACATTACTGAATATAAAGAACCTGAACTGGAAAAATGGAAAGGCTTCCTGGATAAACTGAAATATCCGAAGAGCAAGGTGACCATCGGTTTGATTGGTAAATACGTTGAGCTTCAGGATGCTTACAAATCAATCCTGGAAAGCTTTGTGCATGCAGGTGCTATCAACGAAGTAAAAGTTCAGGTAGTTAATGTGCACAGTGAATTTATTACTGAGGAAAATGTTGCCGAGAAACTGGATGGTCTGGATGGCTTGTTGGTTGCTCCGGGCTTCGGTTTGAGAGGCATTGAAGGAAAGATTTTTGCAGTTAGGTACGCACGTGAAAACGGATTGCCATTCTTCGGTATTTGTCTGGGTATGCAGATGGCTGTAATTGAATTTGCAAGAAATGTACTCGGACTTGAGAATGCGCATTCTACCGAAATGGATGCAAAAACTGACAACGCTGTGATCAACATGATGGAAGAACAAAAGAAGATCAAGATGATGGGCGGTACCATGCGTTTAGGTTCTTATCCTTGCGAAATAAAAGATGGTACGCTTGCTTACGAGATTTACGGTTCCAACCAAATTACTGAAAGGCACCGTCACCGTTATGAATTTAACAACCAGTACCTGGAACAGTTTGAAGTAAATGGTATGGTTGCGAGCGGTATGAATCCTGAAACAGGATTGGTTGAGATTGTTGAGATTCCAAGTCACCCGTTCTTTATTGGCGTTCAATACCACCCTGAGCTGAAGAGCACTGTGGAAAGTCCGGCACCTTTGTTTGTAAGCTTTGTAGCTGCAGTTAAGAAATATAATGATCAGAGAACTTCTGTAAAGAATCCAAAACTGCAGAGTGAGATTATTTAAGTAGCTAAGTTTTGATCGATGATAAAAGCAGGTTTGATAATTTTTTCAGGCCTGCTTTTTTTTGCGCAAGTGCGCGGGAGGGGAAACCACGGAGGCAGGGCGGCACTGAAGAAACACGACGGGTTTGCCACAAAGTTGCGAAGGCGGAAAGAAGCACAAAAGGTTTTTTGAACCACAAAGGCACCAAGCACACTCGGCCACACAAAGAAAAAAATTAAGAAAGCGCTAAAGCGCATAAAGGCGCAAAGCCTTCTCTGTGGCACTCTATATCTTCTCTTGTATTTTCTCTGTGTAACCCAAAAGTCAATAAGCGTATGATTTACAATGCACGTCAGTTCTGAGCTTTAGGCTTTGGGCTTTAAGCTTTATACTTAATTCAGTATTTTTGAGCACATCCTTATGGCGCACATACCACAATTTATTAGAGACCTGGCACTGATACTTGGCGCTGCAGGTGTAATAACCCTTCTGTTCAAAAGATTAAAGCAGCCTGTTGTTTTGGGTTATATACTTGCAGGGCTATTGGTTGGTCCTAACTTTCATCTGTTCCCTACTATCTCAGACGTTGATGATATCCGGATCTGGGCAGATATAGGTGTTATTTTTTTACTCTTTGCGCTTGGCCTGGAATTCAGTTTTAAAAAATTGATACAGGTTGGCGGTAGCGCCGGAATTACCGGTATTGTGGAAATATCCTGCATGTTTTTACTCGGTTATGTAACCGGCAAGTTCTTGAAATGGCCACCTTTTGACTGCATTTTCCTGGGTGGAATAATTTCTATTTCATCTACAACCATCATCTTTCGTGCGCTGGATGAATTAGGACTGAAGTCCAAAAAGTTTGCAACACTGGTGCTGGGTGTGTTGGTCATTGAAGATCTTGTCGCAATATTATTATTGGTGCTGCTTTCAACAGTTGCAGTAAGCCGCGAGTTTGAAGGCATGCAGATGTTGTTCTCCCTTTTCAAACTGCTGTTCTTTTTAAGTCTTTGGTTTATCACAGGCGTTTTTATCCTGCCCACATTTATGAAAAAAGCGTCACGGTGGTTATCCAGCGAAACATTGCTGATCGTTTCGTTGGCATTATGTTTAGGAATGGCGTTACTGGCTGATGGTGTTGGATTTTCTACAGCACTTGGAGCTTTTCTGATGGGATCTTTATTAGCGGAGACTACACAGGCAGAAAGAATAGAGCATCTTGTGGCTTCGGTAAAGGACTTATTCGGAGCCATCTTTTTTGTATCTGTAGGCATGCTGATCAACCCTGCTTTGTTGAAACAATATGCATTGCCTGTGTTGTTATTGATTGTACTGGTTGTGATAGGTAAAACGGTATTTGTGAGTTTGGGTGCATTGCTGGCTGGTCAGCCTTTAAAACAATCCGTACAAGCCGGAACTAGTATGTCGCAGATAGGAGAGTTCTCGTTTATTATCGCCACACTCGGTGTATCGTTAAAAGTAACGAGCGACTATCTCTATCCTATTGCAGTTGGTGTTTCAGTGATAACAACTTTCACAACGCCATTTATGATGAAGCTGGCAGAACCTTTGCATAAGTTCATTGAGAAGATTTTGCCGGCCAAATGGGTTACCAATCTGAACAGGTATAGCTCTAACACCCAAACATTGCAGAGTGAAAGCGACTGGCAGAAAGTGGTTCGTTCTTACCTGCAGTTAATGTTGTCAAATGCAGTTATAATAATCGCATGCATTCTGCTGGCCTCTTATTACGTTGAGCCCTTTTTTGAAGAAAAATTCGGTAACATCCTGGTTGCAAAAATTTCTGCGGTAGTACTCACTTTGGCGATAACATCTCCTTTCATTTGGGCGCTGACTGCGAGAAAAATGCGCGGACTTGCCTATAAGGAGTTATGGCTCGACAGCAAGTATAACCATGGGGCACTGCTGTTGCTTGAGTTGGCAAGAAACTTTGTCGCTATTTTCTGTTGGGGATTTTTACTGAACCGTTTTTTCTCTTTTTATATTTCTGTAATAGGAACACTTATCGCAATGCCTATAGTACTTTTTCTTTTCAGACAGAAATTGGAAAAGTTTTATGGCCGCATCCAAACCCGTTTCCTGGACAATTTAAACAGGAAGGAAGAAAAACAAAGCACGCCTACTTTCTGGGATGCTCACATGGTGGAATTTGAAGTAAGTCCATACGCAGCTTACGCAGGCAGGTCTTTACAAGAGCTTGCCTGGCGCGAGAAATACGCCATCAATATCGCCTACATTCTTAGGGCTGATAAAACCATTCCGACGCCTTCACGATACGACAAACTCTTTCCTTACGACAAAATTGGTGTGGTGGCTACGGATCAGCAATTGCAAGTAATAAAACCTGTTATCGAAAACGATGATTTCGTTTCCGTCAGTGCAACGGACGAAGAAAAGGAAAACATTGGCCTGATGAGTATTGTCATTGATGAGCACACCCGCCTAAAAGGTCTCTCTATCCGCGAATCAGCCATACGCGAAAAAACCAACGGCCTTATCGTTGGTGTTGAGCGCAATAACCAACGTGTCTTAAATCCTTCAAGTGACACCATTTTTGAATGGGGTGATGTGGTCTGGCTGGTAGGGGATAAGCGGAAGATCAGGGAGAATTACGTGAGGTGAGGAGTGAGCTTAAAGCCTAAAGCTCAAAGCTTAAAGCTTAAAGCTGTTGGAGGTTGTAAGTTATAAGTTGTACGTTTTACGTTTATCAAAGCGAAGGAGCATGCGGTGCCTTTTTTTCTTACGATCTTACGATCTTACTATCTTACGTGTCTTACGTGTCTTACGTGTCTTACGGTCTTACGCGTCTTCACCTTCCAGTTCTTTCAAAATCTTATTTACATCTTCCTCTGTAGTGGTAAGTTTTTGTTTGCAGATTTTGATGAGCTGCGCGGCACGTTTTACTTTTTCAGAAAGTTCATCTACGGTAATTTCACCCTGTTCAATTTCGGTTACAATGGCCTGCAACTCTTCAAATGCTTGTGTATAATTTAGCTCATCATTCATTTTCTGCTTTTTTATCGGTTGAATGTACAATGCTAGTAATATTTCCGTTAAAAACCGTGGTAGTAATTTTATCACCCGGCTTTGCATCCGTAGCCTCCTTTATGGCCCTGCCATTTAACAGGGTTATGCTGTAACCTCTTCGCAGCACGTTTACCGGACTCATATTCGTAACATTTTTGTCGATGCTGGTAAGAGTTGCGTCTGCCTGTTTAAAAAGAATGCAAGTCTGTTGGTTTAATTTGTCTTTGTAACGATCAATGCCTGTTCTGCTTAGATTCAATTGGAAGTTGCTCTCTTTGTGAATGGCAACAGAAAGTTCCTTGATAGCTCTTTTTTCCGAAACAGTAACAATGATTGCACTTTTGAAAATATCCTGTCGCGCAGTCTTCAAAAAGCTCCTTTCTTCTTTAAATCTGAATGATGTATGATAAAGCAAAGAGCGGGAGAGCCCTTTCATTTCGTGCTGATTGGCTGATAAAAGCTTTTGCGTTAGCGAACGGAAAAGTTTGATCTCCGTTTGAAATTGCGTTTTATCATCAGCGATCATTCGCCTTGATCGTTCTACAACCTTGCGGGCAGCTTCCCGTACTGGCGTGGAGAAATTATGAAAGTGCTGAATAAGATATTCCGCCAGCTTTGTAGGCGTAATTGCATTGGCAAAAGAGATCATCTCGCTAACGGTTTCATTGGTTGAGTGACCAATACCGGTGATAACGGGAATGGGAAAAGTGGCTATTGCTTTCGCCAGTTTAAAATTGTTGTAACAGGACAGGCCAACATCGCCACCGCCGCCCCTTATGATCGCAACTACATCGAAATGACTAATCGCCTTTTTTATCTTTCTAAGCTGTGCAGTTATATCAGTTACTGCTTTATCACCTTGCAGAATTGCAGGAAACAACATGTAAAAGAATCTATATTCCCAGGGATTGTTATCAATCACATTCAGGAAATCAGCATAACCCTTACTTGTCTCAACTGAAATAATGGCAATCCTTTGCGGCAAAAGTGGAAATTGTAATTGCTTGTTTCTATCGTAAAGCCCTTCTTCTCTAAGCTTGTCAATTGTTTCCTGTTTTTCTTTTTCAAGGTCACCTAAAGTATAGCTGGGGTCGATATCCTGGATCCAGAGGGAGAGGCCGTACACCGGATCGAATGTTATCTTGGCAAGAAACAAGATCTTAATACCGTCTTTCAATGGCTCTTTTAAAACGCGTTGAAAATTGCCATCAATCCGGCGGTAATCTTCTTTCCACAAATACGATCTTAACTGGGCGATCACCTTCCCGTTATTCTTTTCAACAAGTTCAGGATAACAATGGCCGGAATGCCTGTAAAAGTTCAGCTTGTTCATTTCAGCCTTCACCCAAAATGACGTAGAGTAGCGTTCATTAAGTGTTTTTTCAACACTCTTCGCCACCTCCAGCAACGAAAACACTTTCTTGTCATTCACCTGCTCCGGCATCCGTTCATTTTATCCGGCCAAATTACAAAAAGCAATCAACAGTCTCTAACACTTCTCGTATAATGCTTGTTACCTATCGGTACAATAAATAATAATTTTTATTCTTTGCCCAGCTCCTCACGCCTCAAACCTTATGCCTCACACCTCAAACCTTCACACCTCTTCGCTCTAATCAACGTATCACGTATAACTTATAACGAATAACCCGCTAATACTCCATCTTCCTCAAACTCGGCGCTTTTATCCATGTAGTAACCACAACGAGCAACGTCATACATCCACCAAAAACTACTGAAGGAACAACGCCAAGCAATCTTGCAGCCAGGCCACTTTCAAACTGCCCAAGTTCGTTACTTGAGTTTACGAACATACTGTTTACGCTCATAACGCGTCCGCGCATGTTGTCTGGCGTCTTCAACTGTGTGATAGTACCACGTACCACAACGCTGATGCCGTCAACCATTCCGCCGATCATTAAGGCAAAGAAGGAAAGAACATAAATTTTAGAGAGACCGAAAATAATAATACAGGTTCCATAAGTAGCAACGGCAAACAACAAGGTGCGTCCCTGGTGTCTTCGCAATGGAAAGAGCGTGAGTAAAACAACTATGCAAATAGCGCCGATATCCGATGCGGCATTCAGCCAGCCAAAGCCGACGGGGCTTACTTTTAAAATATCCCTGGCATAAACCGGCACCATGGCTACTGCGCCTCCAAACAATACAGCAAACATATCCAGCGATATGGCACTTAAAAGTTCTTTTGTTTTAAAAACGAATTTAAGTCCTTCCTTAACGCTTTCCCATGTGCGCTGTTCACCTTTTTCATTCGAAGCTGGTTTGTGTTTTAGTTTAAACAGAAAGAAAAATGAAATAAGGATAAAACAACAGATGGCCGTCAACGCGCCCGATATACCGGTGTAGGCGATTAACAATCCGCCTACAGCATGTCCGGTTACGGAAGCTGATAACCATGCACCCTGGTTCCACGTGGTTGCGTTTTGCAAGATGTTTTTAGGAACAATAAAAGCTAAGATCACATTAAACACCGGCCCGGTAAATGCACGAAACACCCCGGTGAAAAAGACAACCACATAAATGCAGATAGCGATCCAGTGTGCTGACAAGTGTCTTCCAGTAAAGGGAGTCGATAAAAATAAAAGAGTAGCAGCACAAAGAAAGTACAGCAATACACCGCGTAGCAGCATAAATCTTTTCTCGCTTATATCAATCACATGGCCGGCATATAATGCGAGGGAAACGGCGGGAATAACTTCAGACAAACCAACCAGGCCAATGGCAAAAGGTTTATTGGTTAACAGATAAATCCACCAGCCTACAAGTGTGCCCATCATTCGAAGCCCCATTATAAAGGCGAAACGGCCAATCAAAAGATTTTTAAATTCTGGAATTCTTACTGAAACAAAAGGATCGTTTTTTACAACTGCGACATCATTATCTGTGCTCATGTTCAACTATTTTCCTGGCCGTTTTGCAGGGGATATTTTGTATGCGGCCGATTGTTGGCAAATGTATAAATAAAATTGGCTGCCACTTGTTAGCTATCGGTGGGAGGGGAGAGGTAAGAGGTGTGAGGTATCAGGTATCAGGTGTCAGGTGTCAGCTATTAGCTGTCAGCTTTTAGCAATCAGCAGGGGAGAAAAGTTACTCTGCACATGGAGGGGCTAATGTTAAAGAAAGCTGTTACACAGACGTACTTCGTACTTCAAACTTCGTACTTGAAACAACATCGTACACCGTACATCTAACATCTAACACCGTACATCGTACATGGTACATGGTACATCGTACATTAAAATCATGGTAACGAAATATAATGTCTTCCCTCATCATAATCCTTTTCCAGTGCGTCTAGTATAACCTGTACATGTTGGTCGTTGCCGAGGAAATCGGCATTTGCGGCGTCGACAAATAAGGTTTTTATGTTATGTTGTTTGATGTAGTGCGTGTATGTTTCCTGGATATTAAAGAGATATTCGTCGGGGATGTTTTGCTCATACGAGCGGTTTCTTTTCCTGATATTTCTTTGTAACCCAGCCACCGGGACATGCAGGTAAATCAATATATCCGGAAAGACAAGCTGCTGGTGAATGATATCAAACAGGCGCTGATAGAGCCTGAATTCATCATCCGGTAAATTGACTCTAGCAAAGAGAAGGCATTTTGTAAAAAGATAATCGGAAACAGTGATGCTTTTGAAAAGATCAGTTGTGTGAATCATTTCTTTAAGCTGCTTAAAACGCTCCGCCATAAAAAACAGCTCGAGCGGAAAAGCAAACTGCTTGGGATTTTCATAAAATTTTGGAAGGAACGGATTATCGGCAAACTCTTCCAAAACCAGTCTGGCATTCAGTTTCCTGGCAAGTAAATGTGCCAGGGTTGTTTTGCCCGCGCCAATGTTTCCTTCTATTGTTATAAACTGGTACTTCATTGTGTTCAAACCAAAATTAAAAACCGCCGCCAAAAAGGTTATCAAATTTTATACACATTCAGGGGGTCCTTACATTCCTGCAATAATTCACTTATTGTTTTGTTTAGCACAGGATGTACAAGGTCGGGAGCAATTTCGTTCAAGGGTGTTAATGCAAATTTTCTTTCCGGCAAAAAAGGGTGCGGAACGGTTAACAGGGGTGTATTAATGATAAGGTCATCGATCAAAAGAATGTCTATATCGATAATGCGCGGTCCCATTTTTATGGTTCGTATTCTGCCCATTTGTTCTTCAATGGCAAGAATTTGCTTCATTAAGGCTTCCGGTTCAAGAGCGGTATCAATACAGATCACCTGGTTGTAGAAGGATTCCTGGTCTTCCAGTCCCCAGGCAGCAGTTTCATAAACGCCGGATAAATGCACTATTTCACCGCAAAACTGCTCTATTAAATTTTGTGCCCTTGACAAATAATCCATTCTATTGCCTATATTGCCGCCTGTCAGCAGGTATGCTCTATTCATAAATTGTAGGAATAACAGGCATCAAATATCTTTATTTTTAACAAGAGGAACTATATGAGAAGCTTTTTTAAAATATTCTTCGCGTGTTTGCTTGCACTGGTCATCTTTTCCCTTGTTGCTTTTTTTGTAGGGGCCGGCATAATTGGACGCGCGTTACAACCCGATAAACCTGAGGTAGGAAGCAAAGCTGTTCTTGTTATTGATCTGGGATCTCCCATAATGGAACAAACCAAAGAAAGCCCGATTGCTGAACTTGCAGGGAAAGAAGATGCCAACGCTTTGGGGCTGTATGACCTGGTACGAATGATCAGTTATGCTAAAAAAGATTCTGCCATTAAAGGTATTGTTCTTAAAGCCGGTTATAATGTAAATGGATTCGCTACAAATGAAGAACTGCGTGAAGCCATCGTTGATTTTAAAAAGAGCAAAAAATTTGTAATTGCTTATGGCGAGTACATGACCCAAAAATCTTACTACGTTTCAACTGCTGCTGATAAAATTTATTGCCACCCCCAGGGACATATTGAATGGGATGGTTTTACCAGTAATCTTTTTTTTATAAAAGGCCTGCTCGATAAATTGGAAATTCAGCCTGAAATATTTTATGCCGGCAAGTTTAAGAGTGCCACTGAACCGTTGCGTGCGACAGAAATGACCGAGCCGAACAGGTTACAGACAACCGTGTGGCTGAATGATCTATACAGCCATTTGTTACTGACAACATCTGAGGCAAGAAACATTGATACTGCAACATTGCATGCACTTGCCAATAATGGCACCATTCAATCGCCTGCTGATGCACTAAACAATAAATTGATAGATGGTTTGCGCTACGATGATGAGTGGAAAGCAGAGGTGGCAAAAAATCTTGGCGAAAAGGCCGACGCAAAGATCAATTTCATCTCTGCGTCAAAATACAACAAGGCAGCTGACTACAAAAAAGACGGAAAAAACAAAATTGCACTTATATATGCGCAAGGCGAAATTGTGAGTGGTAAAGGAGAAAGCGGACAAATTGCGAGCGATGAATTTAAGAACCTGATCCGCAAGGCCCGCACCGACGATGGAATAAAAGCCATTGTATTCCGTGTGAACTCTCCCGGGGGCAGTGCATTGGCGAGCGACATTATATGGCGTGAGATTTCCATGGCGCGTAAAGTAAAACCAGTAGTTGTAAGCATGGGGGACCTGGCGGCTAGCGGCGGTTATTATATTTCGTGCAATGCAGATTCTGTGTTTGCCGATTATACTACCATTACCGGTTCTATTGGCGTATTTACTATTGTGGCCAATATGCAATCGTTTTTCAAGAATAAGCTGGGTATTACCTTCGACAGGGTGAAAACAGCTCCTTATGCAGATATGGGATCATCTGACCGGCCGCTATCTGATGCTGAGAAGAAATTTATGCAGGCATCTGTGGATTCCATTTATTACACTTTTAAAAGCCGCGTGGCCGACGGTCGAAAAAAAGATATCGTCTTTGTTGATAGCATTGCGCAGGGAAGAGTTTGGACAGGCACCAGGGCAACCGGAATAGGATTGGTTGACAGAATAGGCACCTTGCAGCAAGCGGTTGATTGTGCTGCACGCATGGCCAAAGTAACAGACTACAGAACCCGGGAATATCCCGAACAAAAAAATCTATGGGAGCAATTGTTTGGAAGCTCTTCTTCCAGTGATGTAAAAGAAAAAGTAGTTAAAGAAGAGATCGGCGAAACCCAATATAACCTCCTCAAAAAATTAAAAAAAGTACAGACACTGTTTGATATTCCACAGACAAGAATGCCGTTTGACGCGGAAATCCATTAAAAATCGCTATGTATGATTTGTGGATGTCTGATTTGCTTAGGTGTAACAGGCTGCTAGTTGGGCTAGACCTCTCTTAAGGATCGCTCATGTCTGATGTAATAATCTCTGATTCGTTCAGGTGTAACAGGCTGTGGGATTTGATTTAAATGATTCAGGTTTTAGAATTTTGTATTGCCCGTAGGGCATTAAGCCCAATAGAAATATGCTGATCAAAATTCTTTCTTGTCCGTAGGACATTAACTGTTGCTTAAAGTTTTAGCTTTTACAGAAAAATGAAATGCTCAAATTGATAGAGCTCATAGCTAATAGCTGACAGCTCACAGCTACTTGCCCGTAGGGCATTAAGCTCAATAGAAATATGCTGATCAAAATTCTTTCTTGTCCGTAGGACATTAACTGTTGCATAAAGTTTTAGCTTTTACATAAAAATGAAATGCTCAAAATTGATAGAGCTCATAGCTAACAGCTCACAGCTAATTGCCCGTAGGGCATTAAGCTCAATAGAAATATGCTGATCACAGTTTATTCTTGTCCGTAGGACATTAACCTACTGATTAAGATTTTAGCTTCTACATAAAAATGAAATGCTGAAAATTGGTATAGCTCATAGCTGATAGCTGACAGCTATTTAAACAGTCTCCCGTCAAACGAAAAAACGCTTGTTTCTTTCAACTTCACTTTTGCAAAATCTTTGTGCAATGGATTGATGACGTAATTGTGCTCGAAAGGAATAATAGCTGAAGGAACTTTTAAAAGAAGGTTAGAAGAATGTGCAATGAATTCTGAGCCAATAAATCTTGTGTAATCAATATCTTTTTCCCAATTGGCTTTTAATTTTTTAGGAGTGATTTCCATGATGGAAGTATCTGGCACTTCAATAATCATCAGGCGATTATCTTTTATCTCGTCATAGCTCACGCTATGAATAAGTAATTCCAGCAAGGAAAGAGAAGTTGTAAAACTGGTATAAATGGCAGGGTAGCCTACATTGTTCCATCGTCCTCCATATAACTTTGCACCGTTACCACTTAAATCATTACTGTATTTTGTTCTGGCAAACCTGTATAATGTAATGCTCATATGTAAACGCCGTGTTGAATTCTGCCAAGGTCGTCGATAATATCCTGTATGCCCTGGGTTGAGTATAAAGATTCAAAATTAACGGTTTGTCCCAAAATGTTTTTTTCTCTTTTCAGCCAGCGATAAAATGCCTCTGCATCTGTAAATGTTTCCAGCCCCATGTGAATAAGCTGCTCCAGTTGCAGGATCCTGTCTACATAAATTCCTTCAAAACTCTTGTTATCTTTAGAATACCGTTGCAGTGTTTTTTCTGAAAGATGGAGGATGTTTGCCCATTCTTTTTGTGTAAAGGGCACAAGCCCGGCAATTTTCTCAAATTTTTTATATGGAAAATCTGCTACAGTAGGTATTCGTTTATTTGTAGGTGCATAGAAAACTGAAGGCTCCTCTGCTCTCAATGATTTTGTTCCGTGACTGAGCTTTTTCGGCTTTGCTTTTTTTGTCATACACGTCAATTGTCCTGCAAATATACGACAATTGTCCTTAAAATTCAAAAGTCAAAATTCAAAAGTTAAAAGGGCTTCTCAAAGCGTCAACAGGCATTCTGCAGGCGAAATGCTTAAGAAGGAATTTTTTAATTTTTACTTTTGAATTTTGCCTTTTGAATTTAGCTTTTGAATTTCCACATTTGTCAGATAGTTTTGTTTTTTTAAATTAAAGTAATGGACAAAGAGTACAGTCAGGTACAGGCAATGCTTTCAATAACAAGAGCGGGTTTAAAAGCAATTTTCAGAAGTCCTTCAGCAGTTATCTTCAGTATTGGTTTTCCTCTTATTTTCATATTGGTTTTTGGGTTTATCGGCGGCTCAAGTGGTATATCGCTCAATGTTGCTATTGACAAAAAATCAGATACGTTAAACCCTGTTTATACAATCGTTAAGCAAATTCCAAGCATTAAGATCAAGGAGAAGACAGATCTGGAATTGAAAGAAGATCTTGAGAAAGGTAGAATAACTGCCGTAATTAATATCCAGAAAAACGACGCGCAAAACCCTGCCTATGTGGTTAAACTTACTTCTTCAGAAGCAGTGAAACCTCAAAATCTGCAGGTGTTGCAGTCTATTTTAAATTCGGTTATAGGCAAAATTAATCAGCAACATTATCCTGATGCACCTTCCATTGCCGAAGTACAGCCTGATGTACAAAAAATTCCGGGCAGGGTTTACAGGCAGATCGATTTTATTTTGCCCGGTCAACTGGGGTTTTCCTTGTTAAGTGCGGGCGTTTTCGGTGTTTCATTTCTATTCTTTAGTCTTCGTCAGCAACTCGTGTTGAAGCGGTTCTTTGCTACACCCATTACCAAAACTTATATTGTTTTAGGGGAAGCGCTTGCGCGTGTTATATTTCAAATGATCACTGCAGTAATAATTGTAGGTATAGGTACTGTTGCTTTTCATTTCACGCTTGTACATGGGTTTACCACTTTCCTTGAAATATTGGTATTAAGTTTTATTGCATTGATCGTATTTATGGGGTATGGTTTTATTGTAAGTAGCGTTGCAAAAAATGAGAGCACCATTCCGCCTTTTGCCAACCTGTTTACCTTACCGCAATTTTTGCTTGCAGGTACTTTTTTTCCGGTAGATGTGTTTCCCAAATGGATGCAGTTCTTTTGTAATCTACTGCCGCTGACACATTTCAACAATGCAATGCGTGACATAGCGTTTGAAGGAGCCAGTTTAATTAGTGTTTGGAAAGAGATAGGAATAATGGTTATTTGGGGCGTTTTAATCTATGCGGTGGCGATAAAAGTATTTAAGTGGGAGTAGGGGGAAGTGAATGGTGAATAGTGAATGGTGAAAAGAGGATCAGTACTATTTTCTTTGGAATGCAAAAAAACAGGTAGTACTGAATTAGGAGCTTCGAAATGGTATTTTAAAAACAATTATCAAGAAAAAGATGACATGCGTTTAATTAAGTTAGCGGTTATAAGTTTTGTAGTGTTTTTTATTTTGCTGACGGCAATGGGAAGTCTGTTTCCTTCCAATGTGCTTGTGTCAAGAGCTGTTGATATTTCTGCAAGTCCGGATAGTATCCGGGCGTATATCGACGACTATCAAAAATGGAACGAATGGATGGAAGGTGCAAAAGAAAGTGAATACAAAGTCACCTCTTCTGACAGTGTGAAAGCTTTTTACGGCAATGTGATCATCACACTAATAAAGAAAGAACCCAATAAATGGCAGCATCGTTGGAAAGCTGGTAAATCTATTCAGCTATCATCCATACAAATAATTTCTTCAGGCTCGGTTAGCACTGTTCAATGGCAGTTTGAAGAGCACGTCAAATGGTATCCCTGGGAGAAAATCGGCAGCATGATGAACGATAAGATCCTCGGCGGCAATATGGAAAAGAGCCTGGCTAACTTAAAGAAGATAGTGGAAGGGAATTGACAGTTGACAGTTGAAAATTGAAAATGTGCGAGTGTGTAAATATGCAAATGTGAAAATGAAGGCCTTACAAAGAAATTGCCTCCATTTTCAATTATCAATTTTCAATTAATATAGCAATAATTACCTCCTTCACCCTTTCGTACTCTTCCTCTGTAATACAATACGGTGGCATTATGTAAACGGTATTGCCAAGCGGTCTTAGATAAATGCCGTGTGCTAAAGCTTTTTTGGTAAAGACGGTGCTAACGTTATTTAGGTATTCATCTTTTCCTTCTGCAATTTCAAAGGCGAGAATTGTGCCTTGCGTACGGATGTTTTTAAGACGAACCGGAAATTCTGCTGTCAGCAAGGTTTCTGCAAACAATTTGTTTTGTTCAGTCAACCAGTCAATCTGCTTTAAGCATTCTTCTTTCAAAAGCAGGTCAAGACTTGCAAGTGCTGCTGTACACGCCAGCGGATTTGCTGTAAATGAATGCCCGTGAAAGAAAGTCTTTAATTTATCGTCATTAACATAGGCGTTGTAAATCTTTTCTGTACAAGCCGTAACACCAAGCGCCATTGTTCCACCGGTCAGGCCTTTACTCAGGCAAATGATGTCAGGTTTGTTTTGCATGTATTCGCTACAGAAAAGTTTACCTGTGCGTCCAAATCCTGTCATTACTTCATCTGCAATGCAGATAATATCGTGTTGCTGAACGATGCTTAACAGTTCGTCAAGCATTGTTGCTTCATACATCTGAATACCGCCGGCGCCCTGGACCAACGGTTCGTAAATAAATGCAGCAATTTCATCCGAATGGGATGCTATAAGTTCTTTTGTCGCTTCGATGTTGTCTGCTGCAGGTGCATCAATAAAGATAACTTCGAATAATAAGTCGTGAAAAGCCATCGTGAAAACACTGCGTTCACTCACACTCATCGCTCCGAATGTATCACCATGATAGGCGTTTTTAAGAGCCAGTAACTTGTTCTTCTTTTTTACATCAACATCATTTTTGCGCTGGTTCCACCAATACTGCACGGCCATTTTTAGCGCCACCTCCGTAGAAGTTGAGCCGTTGTCACTATAGAATATTTTCGCAAAATTTCCAGGTAATATATCAATTAGTCGTTCTGCCAGATCAATCGCCGGCTGATGGGTAAAGCCTGCAAAGATCACCTGCTCAAGCTGCATCGCTTGCTGATACAGTTTTCCTGCTATATAAGGATGTGCATGCCCGTGAAGATTAACCCACCAACTGCTTATTGCGTCTATGTAAGTATTATTGTCTGCATCTATCAGTAATGTTCCTTCGCCCCTTATAATGGCAATTGGGTCAGCCATATTTTTTTGTTGTGTAAAAGGATGCCAGATGTATTTGCGGTCTTTCTCTATCATTGTCATGCCGCAAAGGAAAGGAAATCTTTTGAACCACGGAGGCTCGGCGATATGACGATACACGGCGTTTACTTAACAGTTGTATCATTATTATGTATCACCGACGATCGTTTGTGTGTCGATGAACTATCCTGATTTTTTTAAAAAAAATATCGTTGTGTTACTTAATGTCGTCTGTGTCTCCGTGGTTCAAAATTCCGTGGTTCAAAAAACTCAGGTTTCGTTTAATTCCCCCGAACTTGGTTCGTTTAATCGGAGATTCTTTGAAGATAGTTCTAAATGATTCTTCTGTCATTTCTTCCCATTCTTTCGAAGATAAATTCAACACTTCAGGAATAGGTGAAAAAGCACTTTCATTGTGCGGTTTGCTAAAACGGTTCCACGGACAAACATCCTGGCAAACATCACATCCGAACATCCAGTTCTGGAATTTGCCTTTCATGTCACCAGGCAATAACATGTCTTTCAGTTCAATCGTAAAATACGAGATACAGCTGCTACCATTGATCGTCTTGTCTTCCATAATTGCATCGGTGGGGCAAGCCTCGATGCATTTCCGGCAACTTCCGCAATAGTCTTTCGCAAAGGCATCATCGTAATCCAGTTCTATATCAACAATCAGCGTAGCAATAAAGAAAAAGGATCCTTGTTGTTTGGTAATAAGGTTTCCGTTTTTTCCAATCCAGCCAAGACCGCTTCGATTAGCCCAGCTTCGTTCAAGAACAGGTGCTGAATCAACAAATCCACGGCCATTTATTTCACCCAACTCGTCCTGCACAACTGCAAGAAATTCTCTTAGCTTAGCGCGAATCACTTCATGATAATCTTTGCCATAGGCATATTTGGAAATCTTTGGAGAACCTTCTTGCTGAAAATCTTTCGGGTAATAATTTTTAAGTAAAGTGATCACAGATTTTGCTCCGGGAACAAGTAATGAAGGGTTCGTTCTCAGGTCAAAATGGTTTTCCATATACTGCATTTTCCCATTCATGCCCTTTGATAACCAGGCTTCCAAACGGCGCGCGTCCTCATCAAGAAATACCGCTTTGGCTATTCCACAATAATCAAAGCCGAGCTGATTCGCAGTTTTTTTTATAAATGCGGTATGATCAGTTTTATTCAAATTTTTTTGACGATTTTGTGTAGATATTGTTAAATCCGTTAACATTGCAAAAAAATACCCTTTTTTGACTATTTATGAAAACAACCAGAATTTGCGCCCTGCTTCCCTTGGCCCTTTGTCTATCCTTGATATCCTATGCTCAGAAAGACAAAGCTAAATATAAGTTTGGCGATATTAAACCAGAAGATTTTGCCCCAACCGTTTACAGTGTTGACAGTAGTGCAAATGCAGTAATTCTTGCCGATGTAGGCGAGACAGTTTTTGAAGGGAATAGTAAAGGAAACTTTTCCCTGATATTTACGCGGCTAAGACGAACGCGTTTATTAAACAAGAACAGCTTCGATAATGAAGCCACTGTTGAAATACCCTTGTATGTTGATGGTTCAATCGAAGAAAAATTAGAGGATATTGATGCGGTAACCTATAACCTCGAAGATGGAAAGATTGTAGCCACAAAACTGGATAAGGCGTCTCTGTTTAAAGATAAAGCCTCCAAAAACTGGACATCGAGAAAATTTACCTTCCCGAATATTAAAGAGGGTTCTATAATTGAATATAGATATAAAATTAATTCGCCATATTATTCTAACCTGCGTTCATGGAACTTCCAGGGAAGCACGCCAAGGCTGTGGAGTGAATATTCGGTAACCATACCTAGCGATATCTTTGACTATGTAGTTACCCGGCAGGGTTACTTACCTTATGCTGTTGATACAGTATCGTCTTCAAGAGATTCCTATCATATTATGGTTCCGGGTGAAGGAGCAATGGATAGAAGTGAGTCATTCACTCTTTTCTCAAATACGGTAAGAGCAAAATGGGCCATTAAAGATGTGCCTCCAATTAAAGGAGAGAGCTTCATTACCACAATTGACAATTATCTTTCAAAAATTGATTTTCAGTTGCGCCGTATCAAATACTCTGCGACAAATGTTAAGGAGATTATGGGAACATGGTACCAGTTTGCTGAAAGACTTGTAAAGGATGAAAGCTTTGGAGAACCTCTTGGCCGCGGTAACGGCTGGCTTAGCAGCGATTTAAAAGCAGCTGTCGCTGGTGCATCTACGGACAAAGAGAAAGCCGAAAAAATCTACGCATATATCAGAGATAACTTTACCTGCAAAACACACGAAGGATTTTATATAACCAACACACTAAAGAAAGCTTACCAGGATAAAAGTGGTAACGTAGGTGATATTAACTTACTGTTAGTTGCCGCTTATCGCAACCAGGGATTTGAAGCTACACCTGCTCTTTTGAGTACGCGTGACAATGGTTATGCGAGTGAGTCTTACCCACTGTTGCATAAATTTAATTATGTAGTATGCAGGGTAAAAGTGGATGATCAATACTACATGCTGGATGCGACTAACAATAAACTTGGTTTCGGTAAGCTTCCGCTTAATCTTTACAACAAAAGCGCACGCATAATAGATTCTATTATGCCTGCATTGGTGCCTTTGGAGAGTGATTCACTCCTTGAGAAAAAGACTACAATGGTCTTCATTAACGAAGGGAAAAGCAAAAAGTTAGAAGGTAGTTTCACCAGCCATCTGGGATATTTTGAATCATTGCATTTGCGTGAAAATGGTGGTATAGGTAAGGGAGATGATTTCCTGAAAGAATTGAAGAAGAGAATGACGATTGATGTGGAATTGTCTGATGCGGCCGCAGATTCAATCAAGCAGCTTAACCTCCCGGTTGATGTACGCTACAACATGAAATTTGATTTTAAAGGTGATGATATTGTGTATTTTAATCCTATGCTTACAGAAGCAACCTTGAAAAATCCGTTTGAAAGTGCGGAAAGAAAATATCCTGTTGAAATGCCTTACCGCGCAGATGAAACTTATATTTTCAATATGCCCATCCCTGAAGGTTACAAAGTGGATGAACTGCCAAAGTCCGCTCGCGTTAAGCTAAACGACACAGATGGAATGTTTGAGTACATCATTATGCAATCCAACAATTCGATTCAATTGAGAAGCCGCATTCAGCTTAATAAAGCTGTTTTTGGTGCTGAAGATTATAGCACACTGCGCGACTTCTTCAATTTCGTTGTAAGTAAGCAAGGGGAGCAAATTGTATTCAAAAAAATATAAGAAAATGACTAAATATATATTGAGCTGCCTTGTTTTTGCAATGGCTTTTACCGCAGCTTTTTGTGGTGATACAAAATATCCGGTATCAACCATAGCAGACTCGTTAAAAAAGGGAGCGAACGCTGTTAAGCGATACGAGGAGATGGTTGTTGAGATAAAATCGCCATCTAGCGCAAAAATTTCAACTAGATATGCATATACTATTCTCAATGAGGAAGCCGTTGAATATTGCGAATTCGATGATTACTATGATAAGTTACAGGATCTCGGTTCCATAAGTGGAACGCTATATGATGCAACCGGTAAAGAGCTTAAAAGTGTCAAGAAAAAAGATCTGCAAGATTTAAGTTTGTATGGTTCAGGATTAATGGATGATACTCGTGCGAAAAAACATGATTTTTACTACAGGACTTACCCATTTACAGTTGAATATGAAGATGAGAAAAATTTAAATGGCATCTTTAATTTACCATCGTGGAATCCTCAACCTGCAGATGATGGTATTGCTGTTGAGTATAGCAAGCTGGTTGTTATTGCTCCTAAAGACTATGTTGTTCGCTTTAAAAACATTAACTATAATGGAACACCGGTTGTAACGGAATCCGGAAGTAAAAGAGTCTATACGTGGGAAGTAAAAAATGTTAAAGCTATACAAAAAGAAGTGTATTCGCCTGCGCTTCGGAATATTGTCACTACTGTATTACTTGCTCCATCAGAATTTGAAATTGAAGGATACAAGGGCAAAATGACTTCCTGGCTAGAATTTGGACAATTTATAAACACATTAAATGCGGGTAGAGATGTTTTGCCTGAAAACATTAAGCAACTAGTGCATTCCTTAACAGATAATATAAGCAGTGATCGGGAAAAGGTCGCTGTATTATATGATTATCTTCAAAAGAATAGCCGCTACATAAGCATACAGTTAGGGATTGGAAGTTGGCAGCCATTTGATGCACAATTTGTAAGCGCGAAGAAGTATGGAGATTGTAAAGCCTTGTCAAATTATATGGTTGCGTTATTAAAGGAAGGAGGCATCAAAGCAAACTATGTGTTAATTCGGGCGTTATCGAATGTCAGAAACATGGACGTTGATTTCCCTTCCAATCAATTCAACCACGCAACTGTATGCGTTCCCATGGGTAATGACAGTATCTGGCTAGAATGTACCAATCAGACAGTTGCGGAAGGATACCTTGGGTATCATACTGATAATAGAAATGCATTGTTGATCGATGCAGCCGGAGGGCACGTTGTGTTCACAAAAAAATATTCTGCGGAAGATAATTTCCAAACGCGAACAATAGATGCAATTATCGATAAAGAAGGCAATCTCACTGCAACAATCGCCGGAACCTATGCCTGTCAGTCTCAGGATGCATTGAGTAATTTGATTAATAACCATTCTAAGAAAGAGCAATTAGAACAGCTGAAAACTAAGTTTAATTTGGCTAGTTATGATGTTTCTTCTTTTGAGTATACAGAGGTTAAGCAGGAAAAGCCATTGATAAAAGAAAAGCTGACATTGCAGTCCTCGGGATATGCAACGGTTTCTGGAAAAAGGTTGTTTGTAACGCCAAATATATTAGCTCGTTATGTTAATAGCTGGAAGAAGGATACAGCAAGAAAGTATGACATAGTGGTTAAGTATCCTTTTAAAGATGTTGATTCTATCGTATTATTTATACCAGAAGGGTATGTTATTGAAAGTGCTCCAAAAGACAAAAGTCTATCAACACAATTTGGAACATATGAGGCTAGATACATCTTTGAAGGTAACAAGCTTATATACATAAGAAAATTTCATTGCAAAGACGGCACGTTCCCAGCCGGCGATTACAATGTATTGGCCGATTTTTACAATGATATTTCCAAAGCCGACAGAAGCAGAATTGTTTTTGTTAAGAAGGAATAGCTATTTAAGCAAACCAAAAACAAAAACGTGATGTTCTTTAATGAACATCACGTTTTTTGTCCGGGTAAATGCATGATGTAATAATATTATGCCACGGCTTCTACTTTTGATGGCAGGAATAAAAACCAGCCAAGCGCCATTAGGAGCGGAGAGTATTCGTCAAACTGTTTCCTGGTTTTTCTTTTCAGTCCCAGCGCATCTTTCAAAGAAGCGAAGTTGCAGTTCACCATAAACTGCTGCGAAGCATGTTTGAAAACAACCAGTTCATCAACCAGGCTGTTAATGCTATAAAACAAGCGCTGATCTTCCAATTCAATTACACCTTCGTTAGCGTGATTTTTTTCCGGAGCAAGTTGCGCAATGTTTATTCCATATTCATTTTTAAGTACGATGCGGTTTTTCAGGAAACCGGCTTTTTCGATTCGGAAAGCACGTTTACTTATCTCGCAATCAAGTCTCGCAGATTGCGTATCAGGATCATAAGCAAGTGCCAAAACCTTTTCTCCATTTTGCGAGAGCTCAAAGATGTTATAACCAAAACGATTCTCCCTTAAATTCCACTGTAAGGCTTTGTTCATAACACACGGTATTTTTCAGCCGGCAAAGTACAATGGATTTGTGATTTTTACTATGTGTTAACAATAAGTTCATATTGGAAGACCGTGAGACCGTAAGACCGTAAGACCGTAAGACCGTAAGACCGTAAGACCGTAAGACCGTAAGACCGTAAGACCGTAAGACCGTAAGACCAAAAAAAGACGTGTAAGATAGTAAGAAAGTAAGATAGTAAGATAAGAAAGCGCTGAAAATCAAAATGTTGTTTCACCTGAAACCGCCCTCTTACACATCTTACAATCTTACTGTCTTACGGTCTTCAAAAAAAAGAGGTTGCAATTGCAACCTCCTTAATATTTATAATCGCTGATCAACTTTCATCGTAGCTAAAAGTTGATAGCCAACAGCTCACAGCTATATATCAATTGCCTCTCCGTAAGCGGCTGCAGTAGCTTCTTTTACTGCTTCACTCATTGTCGGGTGAGGGTGAACTGCGTTCAGAATTTCATGAGCCGTAGTTTCAAGTTTACGGGCTACAGAAACTTCTGCGATCAGGTCGGTTACGCTCGCACCGATCATGTGAGCACCCAGGAATTCACCGTATTTAGCATCGAAAATCACTTTTACAAAGCCATCCGTGTTACCGGCTGCACTTGCTTTACCGCTCGCGATAAAGGGGAATTTTCCCACTTTAACCTCGTAACCAGCTTCTTTTGCTGCTTTTTCAGTATAACCAATGCTCGCAATTTCCGGTGTGCAATAGGTACAGCCCGGAATGTTGTTGTAATCCATTGGTTCTGGCTGGTGGTTATATTTCTTTTCAAGGTAACCAATATATTCAGCGGCGTTGATACCTTCTTTGGTAGCAACGTGTGCCAATGCTTGTCCGGGAGCACAGTCGCCAATTGCGAAAATGCCGGGAACGTTTGTTTGCTGATATTTGTCAACACTTACTTTACCTTTTTCAGTCTTAACACCTAATTCTTCCAGACCGATATTTTCAACGTTTGCAACAACACCTACTGCGCTTAATACAACGTCAGCTTCCAGGGTAATTACAGAACCGTCTTGTTTTTTAACCTGTGCCTTAACACCGTTACCTGTAGTGTCAACACTTTCAACAGTAGAGCTCGTCATTACTTCAATGCCTTGTTTCTTAAATTGTTTTTCCAATTCTTTAGAAACATCTTCATCTTCAATAGGTACAACTCTTGGTAAGAATTCAACTACAGTTACTTTTGTTCCTAATGTACTATAGAAGTATGCAAATTCAACGCCTATCGCACCGCTACCCACCACAATCATGCTTTTTGGCTGGTTAGGTAACACCATCGCTTCACGATAGCCGATTACTTTTTTACCATCAATTTTCAGGTTAGGCAGTTCACGTGCGCGACCACCAGTAGCGATAACAATATATTTACCTTCTACTAATTGTTTGTTACCATCAGCGCCGGTTACCTCAATTTGTCCTTTAGCTTTCAGTTTACCATATCCCATGATCACATCAATCTTGTTCTTCCTCATCAGGAACTGAACACCCTTGCTCATTTTGTCCGCAACACCACGGCTACGTTTGATTACACCGCCAAAATCATGTTCAACACCAGAAGTGTTAATGCCATAGCTTGTGCTGTGCTTCATATATTCATACACTTGCGCGCTTTTCAGTAAAGCTTTGGTAGGAATACAACCCCAGTTAAGGCAAATACCGCCAAGGCTTTCTTTTTCAATGATTGCTACTTTAAATCCCAGCTGAGATGCACGGATAGCAGCAGGATAACCCCCGGGACCACTACCCAAAACAATTACGTCGTATGCCATGATTTTTATTTTATTTATTGTCATTGTGTATTGGCTGGTATAAACTCAATAGGTTAACAAAGCTTAACGCCGGCCAATTGATTTGCGGTTGCGAAAATACTTGCAAATGGTGAAACGGCAAAAAGGGCGGATTATTAGTCTGTTTTTTTGTAGAAAGAGACTCTTGCAGATGTTAAAACAGGTTATTTCTCAGCTAAGAAATGTTTCGGATCGACAGCCTTTTTTATCAAATAAAAACACCTTCCAGTAACTATTTGATAAAATCATAATGTATTAAAAAATCGTGACAACACCCCTCATTTTCAACTTTTACCGTATCTTCAACGCGTACTAAAGGTTGCCTGCCATACGTACAAACGCTTATTAATTATTATGGACATCACTACTAACAATGCCTTGCAGCAGTTTAAAAACCTGGTGGGTATCAAGTTTCAATTGTACAATAGTCTTTTTACCGCTTTACCATTTCACAGAATTGAAAAAACCGGGATTTTATTGTCCCTCTTTCTGATTCATTGCGAAGAAGGCTACCGAAAGAAACAGAGTCCTCAAGAATTAATAGAATCCTTTTTAAAACAATATACTTCTTACGGAAAAGAACAGGAACAACTGGATCTGTTGTTCCGTTTTGTTCAATATTCGGAAAGACAGGTGGTATTATTTGATGCATTGGAAGATGCTGCTTTTACCACAGTTAATGACGTAAACGGTCCGGGCACGCTGAAGCAGCTACAATCTGTAGTTGAGCAAACCCATAATGAAGAAGCACTGGCCGAAAAACTGAAGGATTTTTCTGTTCGCCTGGTGCTTACCGCACACCCTACGCAGTTTTACCCGGGTGAGGTGCTGGGTATTTTAAATGATCTTTCAAAAGCATTGATTGAAGATAACACCGCACTTGTTAATACATACTTACAGCAATTAGGTAAAACGCCTTTCTTAAAGAAACAAAAACCAACACCATATGATGAAGCCATCAGCCTGGTTTGGTACCTGGAAAACGTGTTTTACCAGGCGTCTGGACGTATTTTGTCTGCGCTGAAAAGCGGCTTACAGGATATTAACTGCGATAAAAATCCATTGATATGCATGGGTTTCTGGCCTGGTGGCGATAGGGATGGCAATCCGTTCGTTACCTGCGATACAACACTTAAGGTTGCAGAAACTCTGCGCAAAGGAATCATCAGATGTTATTATTATGATGTAAGAAGATTGAAACGCAGACTTACATTTAAAGGTGTTGAGAATGTATTGCAGGAAATGGAAGACACGCTGTACAATAATCTTTTCCTGACCGACCAGACAACCGACTTGAGCAAAGAAGATATGCTGAACACGTTGTATGGCGTTCGCAAAGTGCTGATTGAAGAACACAACGGTCTGTTCCTGCATCATGTAGATAATTTTATCAGTAAAGTAGAAGTGTTCGGTTTGCACTTTGCCTCGCTGGATATCAGGCAGGATAGCAGCATTCATGAAAAAGTATTGAGTGATATTGTTGAAAAAACAGACTCACTGCCCAGGACCTATCTGAGCATGACCGATGATGAAAAGATCAACGCATTGCTAAATGTTACTAAAAAGGTCAATATTGACGAGTTGTCCAATGATCTGAACAAGGACACCTTAAAAACTATTGACAGCGTTAAGACCATCCAGAAATATAACGGAGAAATGGGCTGCCATCGTTATATCATCAGCCATAGCACAAGCGCATTAAACGTATTGGAAGTCTATGGTTTGTTCCTGCTGGGCGGATGGAAGAAAGAAGACCTTAAAATTGATATCGTTCCTCTTTTTGAAACCATTGATGACCTTCAGAGCGCAGCCGCCGTAATGGAGTCGTTGTATGAGAATCCGGTGTACAGCAAGCATCTGCAAATGAGAGGGCGCAAGCAAACCATCATGTTGGGCTTTTCCGATGGCACAAAAGATGGAGGTTACCTGATGGCTAACTGGTCCATCTACAAAGCGAAAGAAGAATTGAGTGCGATCTCCAAAAAATATGATATCGATGTGGTGTTCTTTGATGGTAGGGGTGGGCCTCCTGCGCGTGGCGGTGGAAAAACGCAGAAGTTCTATGCTTCTATGGGCAAGAATATTTCCAACAAAGAAATTCAGCTAACCATACAAGGACAAACTGTTAGTTCCAATTTCGGAACGATAGACTCCGCACAATACAACATTGAGCAATTGTTGAACGCTGGTATTACCAATGACATTCTCCAACAAAAAGCAACCTTAACAGCTGAAGAAGATGCATTATTAAAAGAACTGTCGGACGAAAGTTTTGCTTCTTACTCCGCTTTAAAAAATCATGCTTATTTTCTGGAGTATTTAGCGGTGGCCAGCCCGTTGAGATTTTATGCCGAGACCAATATTGGTAGCCGGCCTGCGAAACGCGGAGGTTCTGCTAAATTAAATATGAATGATCTGCGTGCCATTCCGTTTGTTGGGGCATGGAGCCAGTTGAAACAAAATGTAACAGGCTACTATGGCGTCGGCGCTGCTTTGAAAAAGCTCGAAGAAAAAGGAAAATGGGATGAACTGACAACATTATACAAACGCTCACTTTTCTTCAAAACGCTGATCGATAATTGTGAGATGGCTATGAAGAAAAGCTTCTTCCCGCTCACAGAATATTTGTCCGGTCATCCCAAGTATGGCGAGATCTGGAACATGATTTATGAAGAATACGAATTAACGCGCAAATACATTCTGAAGCTTTCTGAAAAAACAGAATTAATGGCTGACTATCCGGTGGATCAGCTGTCCATTCAAATGCGTGAAAGAATTGTATTGCCGTTGGTTACCATACAGCAATTTGCATTAACCCGCCTGCGTCAATTGGATGAACATTTGATTTCAGACAAGGTTAAATCAACGTATGAAAAATTGATTATGCGTTGTTCGTTTGGGATAATTAATGCGGGAAGAAATTCGGCGTAACACACGTAGAGACGTTGCATTGCAACGTCTCTCAACCGAGCGTCGCCAACATTTCAAATACCCGGTCAATAAAAAAAGACGTTGCAACGCAACGTCTTTTTTTATATAAATCCTATCCCTCTATGTGGCGTTTCTATACACATCAATATACCGGCAAACATCATTGAGACGTTGCACTGCAACGTCTCTACCGATTTAACACCTCATCAATCGATCCCTTCAAATCCATATAAATATCTTTCTTTTGTTCGTTCAACAACGTCTTTACAAACACAATTGCGGCATAACCTCTTTTGGTGTCGATCAATGGCCATGTGCCGAATAATCCGGGGCTGGCAACGCAGGTCGCCTTGCCGCTGGCGTCTGCTTCCTGTACCCATTCGCCCAGGGCATAATTAAAACCTTCGGCAACAGCAGGCGCATATTTGATCATGCTTAAATTGGTTACCGGTTGTTGCATCAATTCAACCGACTGTTCAGATAAGAGTCTTTTGCCATTAAACATGCCCTTATTCAGCAGCATAACCAGGAAATTCATATAATCATTCGCGGTGCTTTTCGCGCCTCCGCTGGGGTTAACCGCTTTCTCGCTCGCAAATGTGGTGTTGCGCATATTCAAGGGGCGAAAAAGCTTTTCCTGCATAATCCTGTCGAAAGGTTTTTTGGCAATCACTTCCAAAACCCTTCCGGCAATATTCAAACCGATTGCGCTGTATCGGAATTCAATACCTGGTTGAACCTGTAATTCATGTTTTGAAGCAAAGTCATTCACTTCCTCTTCCAGTGAATTATAGCGGCTCAGTTTTATAATGCTCATTAATCCCGGTTTCTCACCGGCTATTCCTGTAGTATGAGACAGGCATTGCCTGATTGTAATAAAGCCTTTACCATACGGATTAAATATCGGCAGGTATTTACTCACTTTATCATCAAGTGACAGTTTGCCTTCATCCACAAATTGCATCACCAGCGCCGCGGTTAACCACTTACTGCAACTAGCGATCGGCGCAACAGTATTGGCCTTAAAATCTCCCATTTCTTTTTGATAGATAACCTTGTCTCCTTTATAAATAAGTGTTACCACATTAGAGCTGAGCTCTTTTTGATGTGATTGTAGTTTGCTGTCTAACTCCCCAAAATTGTATTGTGCCGATCCGGTCTGAAAAAATAACAGGAAAGTCATTAGTGCGCTGACTTTCAGGCAGATGAGTGCGGGTTTTTGTGCCATAATTTCCTGGTTAGTACGGTTGGATTGAGTTTTGTGTGATAAAATGAAATTTATTGAAGATAACAATAAAACGATGCGCTATCAGTAAACCATACTTTTTTTAAATGGTTATTATGGTAGCAGCCGGAAAAAAATATAACTATGAACTTAAATAATTATACGATCAAAGCACAGGAAGTTATCCAGCAAAGCCAGCAACTGGCTTTTAATGGTAACAATCCGAATATTGAAACGGAGCACCTGTTGAAAGCGTTGCTTGAGCAGGAAGATTCACCCGTTGAATACCTGCTTAAGAAAAATAATGTTACCCTTAACCTGGTAGAGAATAAGTTGAATGATCAATTAACGCGGTTACCCAAAGCGTCTGCTGATCCTGCACAAACTGTTTCGCGCGACCTGAATAATGTGTTGTTGCGTGCCAACAGTGTGTTGAAGCAATTTGATGATGAATTTGTTACACCTGAGCATTTATTGCTGGCAGTATTACAGGGGAATGATAACACGGCAAAATTGCTGAAAGATGCCGGCCTTACAGAAAAAGGACTGGTTGCTGCGATAAAAGATTTACGTAAAGGTGAATCCATAAAATCGCAAACACAGGAAACACAATTCAATGCTTTAAATAAATATGCAAAGAACCTGAATGAGCTGGCAAGACAAGGTAAGCTTGATCCGGTGATTGGCCGTGATGAAGAGATAAGAAGAACTCTTCATATTCTTAGCCGCAGAAGCAAGAATAACCCGATTTTGGTTGGTGAGCCAGGCGTTGGTAAAACAGCCATTGCAGAAGGTTTGGCGATGCGAATTGTGAACGGTGACGTTCCTGAGAATCTGAAAAGCAAAGTGATCTTTGCGTTGGATATGGGCCAATTGATCGCCGGTGCAAAGTATAAAGGTGAGTTTGAAGAGCGATTAAAGAGTGTTGTAAAAGAGGTATCTACAAGCGATGGAGAGATTATCTTATTTATAGATGAAATCCATACACTGGTTGGTGCTGGCGGTGGCGAAGGTGCGATGGACGCGGCCAACATTTTAAAGCCTGCACTGGCGCGTGGTGAATTGCGAGCGATAGGTGCAACAACCTTAAACGAATATCAAAAATTCTTTGAGAAAGATAAGGCGCTGGAACGTCGTTTCCAGAAGGTAATGATTGAGGAACCTAGTGTGGAAGATGCGATATCTATCCTGCGTGGTTTAAAGGACCGTTATGAAACGCACCATCATGTGCGTATTAAAGACGAAGCGATCATTGCTGCCGTTGAGCTTTCGCATCGCTATATAACCGACCGTTTTTTACCCGATAAAGCGATTGACCTGATTGATGAAAGTGCAGCCAAGTTGCGTCTTGAAATGAACTCAATGCCGGAAGAGCTGGATAAAATGGAGCGTTTGATCAGGCAATTGGAAATTGAAAGAGAAGCGATCAAGCGTGAAAATGATGAATCAAAGCTGAAGGACCTGAATACGGAAATTGCAAATCTTTCTGTTGAAAGGGATACGTTCAAAGCTAAGTGGAAGGAAGAAAAAGAACTCGTAGAAAAGGTGCAGAACGCAAAAGCTGGTATTGAAGAGCTGAAATTGGAAGCTGAAAAAGCAGAGCGTAACGGCGACTATGGTAAAGTAGCTGAGATTAGATATGGCAAGATTAAAGAGCAGGAAAAACTGATTGCCGATCTTTCTGTTCAGCTTTCTGAGATAAGCGATAAGCGGATCATGAAAGAAGAGGTTGATGCGGAAGATATAGCGGAAAGCGTTGCTAAATCAACAGGTATTCCTGTAACAAAAATGTTGCAAAGCGAACGTGAGAAATTGCTGAACCTGGAAGATGAATTGCACAAGCGTGTTGTTGGGCAGGACGAAGCAATTGTGGCGGTGGCAGATGCAATCCGCAGAAGCCGTGCCGGTCTACAGGATCCTAAGAAACCTATTGGTTCATTTATATTCCTTGGTACTACCGGTGTTGGTAAAACAGAGTTGGCTAAGGCACTTGCAGAGTATTTGTTTGATGATGAGGGAATGATGACGCGTATAGATATGAGTGAGTACCAGGAAAAACATACAGTTTCCCGCCTGGTAGGTGCGCCTCCCGGATATGTGGGTTATGATGAAGGTGGCCAGTTAACAGAATCTGTTCGCCGTAAACCTTACAGTGTTGTGTTGTTGGATGAGATTGAAAAGGCTCACCCGGATGTTTGGAACGTGTTGCTGCAGGTATTGGATGATGGCCGTTTGACCGATAATAAAGGTCGCGTGGTGAATTTTAAGAATACGATAATTATTATGACCAGCAATATCGGTAGCCACCTGATCCAGGAAGCTTTTGAAGACGTGAATGAAAGCAACGTCGAACAGGCCACCGACAGGGCAAAGGCCGAAGTGATGAATTTGTTGAGACAAACAATTCGCCCTGAGTTCCTGAACAGGGTTGATGAGATCATCATGTTCCATCCATTGTTGAAAAAAGATATACAGAATATAGTCAGGATTCAGTTAGATCAGTTGAAAAAGCTAGTCGCGCAGAATGGAATTACATTAGAGTTTAGTGATTATTTGTTGGAATTTCTTTCAGAGAATGGGTACGATCCGCAGTTTGGTGCGAGACCGTTGAAGCGTTTGATTCAGAAAGAAATAGTGAACACATTGAGTAAGAGAATTCTTGCAGGTGATGTGAGCAGGGAACACCCGGTGTTAGTGGATGTGTTTGATGGGGTGGTAGTGTTTAGGAATGAGTCTGCAGAAGCAGTGAAATAAGAAGAAATGTGTTTAGTAAGGAAGATCCCGCCAGTTTTGGTGGGATTTTTTTGTTGAACCACGGAGACACTACAGTACGGAGAGTGCGATGATTTTTAATTAATTGACAATTGAAAATTGACAGTTGAAAATGAAGAAGGGGTAGATGTGTGAATGTGCAAATGGGTAAATATGCAAATATTCAGATGCCTCGCCGGGGAGTTATTTTTCTTAGCAAAAAAACGGTTAAAGGATTAGGAACATATTGATCATCGAATCGCATAACCGCCGCTCCTTGGCGTCCGCCGCGTGAAACCTTCGCTTAAAAAGCTCATAGCTGACAGCTGATTGCTCACAGCTAAAAAAGCGTTTGCACGCCGTAAGCGACTTTAAGCTCGTGTTCCAATAACCATTTCTTGCGCCAGAGACCGCCGGCATAACCAACCAGGGCTTTGTTACTTCCAATAACGCGGTGGCAGGGGACAATAATGGCAATATTGTTTCTGCCGTTGGTAGCTGCAACAGCTCTTATGGCTTTTGGATCGCCGAGACGGCGGGAAAGATCGAGATAGCTGATTGTTTTGCCAAAAGGGATATTGATCAACTCACTCCAGACACGTTGTTGAAATTCTGTACCCTGCTGGTAA
Source organism: Danxiaibacter flavus (assembly GCF_041060425.1). Lineage (NCBI taxonomy): Bacteria > Pseudomonadati > Bacteroidota > Chitinophagia > Chitinophagales > Chitinophagaceae > Danxiaibacter > Danxiaibacter flavus. The sequence continues at coordinate 989,829 of NZ_JAULBC010000002.1, read as the reverse complement.
ACAGGAATATCAAAGACCCTTCTTTTGCCATTAAAAAATTCGATCAGTTCTTCCGTGCATTGATGCATGACCTCGCTTACGCCCGGTTCTCCATGCGTAACCTGATCCGTATTATCAACAAAGGTGAGTTCAGAAATATAGTGGTCCGAGCCTCCGATTTTCAGGAGACCGATGGGGCTTTGATAATATGTATAGTAGAGTTCCATTAGCTATTAGCTGTCAGCAATCAGCTTTCAGCGGGGAAGGAGTGAGGTGTAAGGTGTCAGGTGTCAGGTATCAGGTGTTTACCTACATCGTACACCGTACATTGTTTCACATCTGACATAAAACATAAAACTGAGCCTGTCTCACCTAACGGACTTCGTACCTCGTAATTCGTACTTAATCACATCACCCCACATCGTACACCGTACATCTAACATCTTACATAAGTATGAGCCTGTTTCACGTAGCGTACTTCGTACCTCGTAATTCGTACTTAATCCCATCACCCCACACCGTACATCGTACATCGTACACCAGACATCTTACATAAGTATGAGCCAGTTTCACTTAACGTACTTCGTACCTCGTAATTCGTACTTACCTCACATCGTACATTATCCGATCTTCTGCCCATTCTTCACCGGCCTTTCCGTCCCTAATAAAATTACCTTATTATTTTCATCATACACGCCCAGTACCAGGCATTCGCTGAAAAAATTAGCTATTTGTTTTACTGGAAAGTTTACAATGGCTATAACCTGCCTGCCGAGGATCTCATCTTTATTATAATGATCTGTGATCTGGGCAGAAGAACGTTTAATTCCAAGAGGGCCAAAGTCAACGGTGAGTTGGTATGCCGGCCGTTTTGCTTTAGGGAAATCAGTCACTTCAATTACTGTTCCACAGCGAATGTCAATCTTTTCAAAGTCTGCCCACCCGATCAAATTCTTTTCCATTTAATTTTCTTTTGTCAGATTTTATTGCCAATTTCAATTCTCTTTTTCAAATATAATCTTACAAAATCAAAAAATAGCACTTATGAAGCGACATGCAACTGCCGTTTGGAACGGCTCAGGCAAAGAAGGTAGCGGAAATCTGACCACCCAGAGCGGAGTGTTGGATAAGACGCAATATTCTTTTAATTCGAGGTTTGCAGAAGGTATAGGCACTAATCCGGAGGAATTGATTGCAGCAGCACACGCAGGTTGTTTTACTATGAAACTGACTTTTGTGCTGGGCGCCGCCGGCTTTACGCCTGATTCTTTAGAGACAACTGCGCATGTAAGTCTTGAAGATGGTACAATCACAGAATCTCATCTTGTATTAAAAGCAAAAGTACCAGGCATCAGCAAAGAAAAATTTGACGAAAGCGTAAAAGATGCTGAAGCAAATTGCCCGATCAGCAAAGCGTTGAACACGAAGATAACTACTGAGGCAACGCTGGAAAGTTAGTTATACGTTGTAAGTTTTACGTTGTACGTTTTCCACCTTTTACGATTATGTAGTAAATAAAGAAACAGGCCGCTTAACAATATAAGCGGCCTGTTTCTTTATTTCCGGGAGCTTAAATCTTCCCATTTAATGAACGTATAACGTAAAACTTACAACGTATAACTCACCTGAGGTAACTTCTGATGAACCACGCCCATTGTTCGTGATCCTGTAAAACCCTGTTCACAAAATCGCTGGTGCCTGTGTCTTCAAATTTTTCATCAAAATCACGTACATCTTTTCTCAGATAGCGTACGATGGTTTCGTGATCGTCCAACAGGTTCTTCAACTGCGTGCGTTGATCATTTGTGTATTCCTGCTCTTCCAGGTTGCAAATTGCCAGATAGTCTTTTAAACGTCCTTGTGCATAATGTCCGAGAGATCTGATCTTTTCAGCAATTTCATCAATCAGGTCGGCTTGTTTTTCGTAAAGGCCTTCATAGAATTTATGCATTTCCATAAAGTTATCGCCTTCAACATTCCAGTGATAGTTCCTGGTTTTTGTATAGAGGATGTGTTCATCCGCAAGCAATACAGAAAGCCTGTTTACAATTTCTCTTACATTCTTTTCTGATAAACCAAGGTTTGCCTTAATTGCTTCATGTTTAGCGTGTCCATTTCCCTGTGCTGCCTGAACTTTAACATCAACCTTGGGAGCTTTCTTTTTGTCTGTAGTTTGTTTCATAAAGAAAAATTTAGGTTAATTGGAGTGCGAGTGTTGCGTAAAGGTAATACAAACAGCAGACCAAAAAGTTATGGAATTTTTGCATGTAACCATGAGGAAATATTATCCTGCCATAAATGGAATTACAAGTGTTCCCACTCTGCAGCCGATGTGAAAAAATTGTATTATAGGTGGTATGTTAAGAAAAAGATCAGTGCTCAAGCAACTCGCAAAGATCTTTCAATTCCTGTTTTTTGTATTTAACGTGAGGCGCGTTAAAACAATTGATCAGTTCCTGAATGAGCATTTGTATGATCTGTAAGTTGCTCATCGGTTTAAAGTAGTAGGGATAAGATTCGAAATTGTTGCGTGTCAGGTAATTCTCAACATCTTTTTGCGTAAAGGCCTGACCGTTGGTGGCATCTACATAAAACTGGATATATTGTTTGGGATTCCCCCTATGTATAGCCGGATCATAATCGCTGTTGAAAAAGGCCAGGACAAACTGGCGGGGAACATTTATTGCTTTTACAGGAATGTCCAGAAGGTCGGCCAGTATCAAATACAAAATACCGTTTGAAACAGAATTGCCTTTTTTGCACTGAACAACTTTATGCAGAAAATAATCATCGGGGTTGGAATAAGAACGTTCCACTCCTTTAAGATTGTAATAGTTGTAGACTATGCTGGAAATTACGTTGGCGTGTTCAAGCGGTGTAAGAAAACTATTTAATTCGAGCCATACATTGCGGCGCATTTTCTCAATCTCCAGGATAACAGGAGTTGTCTGCAGATCCGGATATTGAAATTTTGCCACGAGCAATGCACCAAAAAGTAGATCATGATAAGCACTGTCCCGCCACTCGGTCAAATCATGCATCAGGTCAGAATAATGCAGCCTGTGAATGATCATTTCAATCCGTTCCTGAACTTCTTCGCAAGGTGAGTTTTCCCATAAATTCTCCAGGTTAGGAATAATGCCTCTTCCATAATTAACGATCCTGTCAGAAACCGTGGTAAAGATATCTTCATCAGGGTCATCGATCAGAGTAAAGAGTGCTGATATTTCCTTATTTTCTTGCATTTAAGTCCGGAGTAATTTCTGATACAAACTAAATATATTTTTTTTGAAATTCATAGTGTTAGTTATTCAGTATGTGTGGATTAAGTGGGAAAGCTCAAAGCCTAAAGCCCAAAGCTTAAAACAATTGTCTTCGCAAGAACAAAATTATTTCTAATAACGGATAGAAAAAGCTTAAAGCCCAAAGCCTAAAGCTTAAAACGATTGTCTACACAGAAACAAATGATCACTCCCAATTGGTTATAAAACAGCTCAAAGCCTAAAGCCCAAAGGCTAAAGCAATCGCCTACTCATAAACAAATAATCACTCCCTGTTGGATATTAAAGCCTAGGAACATGTGGATAACTTATCTCGCTTAGTTTTAGACTTTAGGCTTTCAACTGATTATAAAAAAGCCTGGAATCAGTGGGTAGTCTGTCCCCCACAGTTTTAGGCTTTGCGCTTTAGGCTTTAAGCTTTCAACTGGTTATAAAAAAGCCTAAACCCATGGAGTAACTTGTCTCCCACAGTTTTAGGCTTTGCGCTTTAGGCTTTAAGCTTTCAACTGGTTATAAAAAAGCCCACAACCATGGAGTAACTTGTCTCCCACAGTTTTGGCTTTGCGCTTTAGGCTTTAAGCTTTCAACTTGTTATAAAAAAGCCTAAAACCATCGGGTAATCTCACCCTTATAGTTTTAGGCTTTGTGCTTTAGGCTTTAAGCTTTCCTACTTCTTCTTCGTCGCCGCTTTCTTCGCAGCAGCCTTTTTAGGTGCCGCTTTCTTTGCGGGAGCTTTTTTCGCAGCAGCTTTTGTTTTAGCTGCAAAGGCGTTTGGTACTTGCTCTTCAATCATTTTCTTTACATCGTCCAGGCTTATTTCGGCCAACTCTTCCGGCGTGTATTTGCCACCAGCCGGATTCTTACCGAGCTTAAGCATTTTTTTGTTGAAACGGATGAATGCTCCCCAACGGCCATTTTCAATAGAGATCTTTTCAGCTGGCCATTGCTGGATATAACGATTCGCTTCCTTGTCCAGTTTCTTTTCTATCAACTCTTTAATATCATTATCGGACAATGCATCAAAATTGTAGGCACGAGGTACATTAATAAAGATGTCATTCCATTTAATAAACGGACCAAATCTTCCTTTCCCTTTCGTTACAGGCTTTTCTTCATAATAGCCGATAGGTGCGTCTGCCTTTTGTTTATCGTTGATCAGTTCAATTGCACGGTTCAAATCCATCTCGTACAGGTCTTCTGTTCTTGGAATAGAAATGAATTGTTCTCCGAACTTGATGTATGGGCCAAAGCGGCCGATGTTTACTGCTACTTCCTGTCCTTCAAATTCACCAACGGTGCGCGGTAATTTGAAAAGATCCATTGCCTCATCGTAAGAAATGGTCTCAATGCTTTGGTTTTGTTTCAGCCTCGCGAATCGCGGTTTTTCCTCGTCATTTGCATCGCCGATCTGAACCATCGGACCAAAGCGACCCATACGGGCAACTACTTTCTTGCCGCTTGCCGGGTCAACACCCAATTCTCTTTCACCTTTAATTCTTTCTGCGTTTTCAAGCGTATGCTCAATATCCTGTTTAAACGGATGGTAGAAGCTGTCCACCATTTTGCGCCAATCCTTTTTACCGTCAGCAATTTCATCAAACTCACCTTCTATGCGCGCGGTAAAACCATAATCCATCACATTATCAAAATACTGGTTCAGGAAGTCGGTAACCACCAGGCCAAGGTCAGTTGGGAACAGTTTTGCTTTTTCTGCACCTGTATTCTCATGTTCCGTATGCTTTGTCACCGCATCTTTATGCAATGTCAGAACGCGGAAATCTCTTTTTACACCTTCCTTATCGCGTTTTTCAACATAGCCTCTTTTTAAGATGGTTGTAATGGTTGGAGCGTAGGTCGAAGGACGTCCGATACCCAGTTCTTCCAGTTTCTTTACAAGTGAAGCCTCAGTGTATCTTGGTGCCGGTCTTGTAAAGCGTTCTGTGGCTTTCATTTCTTTAAATGCAAGTTGCTGGCCAGCAGTAAGTGGAGGCAGGACGCTATCAGACGCTTCGTCGTCGGAAATATCCTCTTCATCACGATCTTCCATATAGGCTTTTAAGAAGCCATCAAACTTCAATACTTCGCCCTGTGCCGCCAGTTCAGCATGATTGGTTGAAACATCAATTTTGGCAATGGTTTTTTCCAGTTCAGCATCAGCCATCTGCGAAGCGATTGTACGTTTCCAGATCAGTTCATATAAACGGCGCGCATCATGGTCATCCACTGATGTATTCTCCATGTAAGTCGGGCGGATAGCTTCGTGCGCTTCCTGTGCACTTTCGTTCTTGTTTTTATATTTTCTTATTTGAACGTATCTGTCGCCGTATTGTTTGGAGATCTGTCCTTTAATATCATTAATAGCAGTGTCGCTCAGGTTAACACTATCCGTACGCATATAGGTAATATAACCGCTCTCGTACAGCTTTTGCGCCAGGAGCATTGTTTTGCTAACGCCGTAGCCAAGCTTACGGCTGGCTTCCTGCTGAAGGGTAGAAGTCGTGAACGGCGCCGCCGGAGATTTTCTTGCCGGTTTAACCTGTATATCCTTTACCTTATATGTAGCACCGATGCAACTGTTCAGGAATTTTTCAGCATCTTCAGCTTTGTTCTGTCTTGCACCTTCAGCTTTAAATGTTACATTTCTGTTATTCAGATCCGGTGCGGTAAAAAACGCTTCAACTTTAAAGCTGCTTGTTGCTGAAAATGCGTTTATCTCTCTTTCTCTTTCTGCAATCAATCTCACCGCAACGCTTTGTACACGGCCAGCACTTAAAGAATTACGCATGCTCATTTTGCGCCACAAAACCGGGCTCAGTTCAAAGCCCACAATTCTATCCAGCACACGTCTTGCCTGCTGGGCGTTCACCAGGTTCATATCCAGTGTACGCGGTGTATCAACAGCTTTTTTTATCGCAGGCTTGGTAATTTCATGAAACACAATGCGTTTGGTAGTTGCAGGATCAAGGCCCAATACTTCACATAAATGCCAGCTAATAGCTTCTCCTTCGCGGTCCTCATCCGTTGCTAACCAAACTTCGTCAGTTTTTTTTGCCAGTGTCTTCAAATCCCTCACCACTCTTTCTTTTTCGTCCGGTACAATATAACGGGGTTGGTAGTTGTTTTTAATGTCAATGCCCATCTCGTCCTTCTCAAGATCACGAATGTGCCCGTAGCAGCTTTTTACCTCGAAATCTTTGCCAAGGATTTTTTCGATGGTCTTTGCTTTTGCAGGCGACTCCACTATCAGTAAATTCTTAGCCATTCAGTTTATTATTGTCGGTTGTTGTTACTATTTGGTTGAATTTTTTAGTAGGCCGAAAAAGGATTTTCACCGATTAAAATTCGATTTTTCCCTTTTTAATTTTTGGCGGCAACTAATGCAATATTAAATTAATCGGATTAAATGCAAAAAAAACCTGAAAAGACAATGTGGCGACAATGTTTGGTTATAGACCATAGAACTGAGGCTGGTAAAGGAAAGTTTGGTTAAATTAATTTTATTGATAACGGGAAATCTGGTAGAAATGAGCATATTAAGTCCATATATTCAGTAGACTGTCAAAATTTTTACCCGTAAAACGTTATCTGTTTATTTTTTTATTAGATTTGAACAAACGATTGCGCATTTGAAAAATTCCGTCACGATAAAAGACATCTCGCGGGCTTCCCAAGTGTCGATTACAACTGTATCACGGGTATTGAATGGTTTGTCCCGGCAATACAGGATCAGCGAAGAGACGCAGGATATTGTCAAGGCAATAGCCAGGGAATTGAATTACCGGCCGAACCAGACTGCCGTAAATCTCAGGCGCCAAAAAAGTTACTCAATCGGACTAATCATACCGAGCCTTTCCAATCCATTCTTTTCCAATATTGCCAGCATTGTAAACCATGAACTTAGAAAAAGAGGTTATTCCGTTATTCTTACCGATAGCGGGGAAGATGAACAAACTGAAATAGAAGAACTGGATCTGTTATTGGACAGGCAAATTGATGGCCTTATTGTTACCCCGTCAGGCTCCAGCTACGATCATATTGAAAAAGCTTACAATAACGGCCTGCCCACTGTTTGCATCGACCGGTATTTTGAAGCAACTTCAGTTCCGTATGTAGCCACCGACAATTACCAGGGAGCTTATGAACTTACCACCCATTTAATAAATTATGGACATACACGTATTGCCTGTTTGCAAGGCGTTCATCACGTAATGCCCAATGTTCAGCGTACAAAAGGATATCAACAGGCTTTGGCAGATCATGGGCTGACTACATATTATATAGGAGGGACCAATTTCAGCGAAGAGAATGGTTACACTGAGACCCACCGGTTGTTGCAACGAAAAGACAGGCCAACCGCCATATTTGCTTTAAGTGATACGATTGCTCTCGGTGCAATAAGAGCAATCAGGGAGTATGGACTCATTATTCCGAAGGACATTTCACTGGTGACATTTGACAACGCCATTTATCTTGATTACATGGCGCCGGCTATAACCAGCATTGTGCAACCTGTGAATGAGATTGCCAGGGTTTCAATCAGAATATTACTCGACAAATTAGAAAAGATGGATATACCTGAATTCAACGAAGAAAAGGTGACGATTGAACCAAAAATAGTCTATCGTGATTCTGTAGCAAAGGTTTAAGTCTGCTATCCATTTGATACGGTTGTTGAGCAGTAAGCATGCTTGAACTTAAGTACTTCGTAAATCGTACTTCGTACTTAGGAAAGATGATGTTTCTTAAAAAAAAATATTGATTGTCGATCACATAAAACAGATCAAAACGATTGCTCGTATGATGCAACAAACAAGTGCCGGGAAAATTATTGTTGTAGGAAGCTCGAATACGGATATGGTGATAAAAACCACCCATTTGCCGTTGCCAGGTGAAACTATATTGGGTGGCACTTTTTTTATGAATGCAGGAGGGAAGGGTGCCAACCAGGCCGTTGCTGCAGCAAGGCTGAAAGGAAACGTGGCTTTTATTGGAAAGGTTGGTAACGACATGTTTGGCGAGCAGGCGCGGGAATTGTTTCAAAAAGAAGGCATTGATGTTTCGGGTGTGGTGACAGATGCACAGCATCCGTCAGGCGTTGCTTTAATAACAGTTGATGAAAAGGGTGAAAATTGCATAGCTGTTGCCTCTGGCGCAAATGCCAACCTTTTAAAGAAAGACATTCAGTTTTTTGAACAACAAATTCAGCAGGCAACGATAATATTAATGCAATTGGAAACGCCGTTGGAAACAATTGAACACGTTGCCGGAGTTGCTTCATCGGCAGGTGTAAGCGTTATTTTGAACCCTGCTCCCGCAGCGCGATTGACAAACGATTTACTGAGCAATGTTGCGATAATTACACCGAACCAGACGGAGGCTGAAATCTTAACAGGAATAGCAGTTACTGATATGTCATCCGCAGAACAAGCCGCCATCATTTTGTGTGAAAAAGGTATTGAGACAGTAATAATTACCATGGGCGCGAAAGGCGCTTTTTTATATACCGGTGGAAAAGGGGAACTAATTGCATCCGAAAAAGTTATTGCTGTAGACGCAACTGCGGCCGGAGATGTTTTTAATGGCGCTTTAGCGGTTGCCTTATCAGAAAATAGGACGATAAGAGATGCGGTGGTTTTTGCCTGCAAAGCTGCAGCTATCTCGGTCACCCGTTTAGGTGCGCAATCATCGGCGCCCTACCGCAACGAAATAAATATTGATCAATAAAAAAATAAAGCTTGTCAAATGAAACTTTCAGCTTTTACAAAATTCGGCCTGGCGATTGTTTGTTGGCTTTTTGCTGCATCCTTATATGCGCAATCAAAAAACATCAGCTTTACAAAGGCGCAGTTGAAGGATAAGATCAAAGGCGGATGGGCCGGGCAAACTATCGGGGTTACGTTCGGTGGTCCTTATGAATTTGGCTTCCAGGGCACTTTTATTGGAGACTATCAGCCTTTAAAATGGTATAACGGTTACCTGAAAAACACCATGGTGAATAATCCTGGTTTGTATGATGATCTGTATATGGATCTCACGTTTGTAGAAGTATTTGAAAGATATGGACTGGATGCACCGGTCGATTCTTTTGCCAATGCATTTGCACATGCCGGTTACATGTTATGGCATGCCAACCAGGCTGCACGTTACAATCTCCTGAACGGAATTAAAGCGCCTGAAAGCGGAAGCTGGAAACATAATCCACATGCAGATTGCATCGATTATCAGATAGAAAGTGATTTTGCAGGATTGATGAGCCCGGCGATGCCGAATGCAGCATCTGCCATCAGTGACAAAATCGGTCACATTATGAATTATGGAGATGGTTGGTATGGCGGTGTTTATGTTGGTGCAATGTATGCGCTTGCTTTTACTACGGATAATATGGAAACAATTGTTACGGATGCGTTGAAAACTATTCCACAACAAAGTGAGTTTTACCAATGCATAAAAGACGTGATTGGTTGGTATAAAAAATACCCGGACGACTGGAAACAAACATGGTTCGAAGTACAGAAGAAATGGGCCGATGATATTGGTTGTCCGGAAGGTGTTTTTGCGCCTTTTAATATTGATGCAAAAGTGAACGCGGCTTATGTTGTGATCGGGTTATTGTATGGAAAAAATGATTTTACAAAAACGTTGGAAATCGCTACGAGATGCGGACAGGATGCTGATTGTAATCCTTCAACTGCCGGTGGTGTACTGGGTGCGGTGTTAGGGTATGATAAAATTCCCGCATACTGGAAAATGGGATTGCAGGAAGCTGAAAGCATCAAGTTTAAATACACCAATATGAGCCTGAATGATGTGTACGAAACAGGCATGAAACACGCGCTTGCTAATATAGAAAGAAACGGTGGAAAGATAAATGGTGACAATATAACCATACTGCTACAGCAACCCACCACCGTTAAGTTTGAAAAAAGCTTTGACGGCTTGTTTCCTATCGCGAAAATGCCGGTAAAATGGAATGATGCAAAAACAGAAGCTACTTTACAATTTGAAGGAACAGGTTTCGCGCTGAAAGGAGAATCTGGTAAATGGGGAAATAGTTCTGATGTAGTGTTTAAAACAGAGTTATATATTGATGACAAACTGGTAGAATCGCCATCATTACCGGAAAGCTATACCACCCGCCGTTACGAATTGTGCTGGAAGTATGATCTGCCAAAAGGAAAACACACTGTTGTCTTTAAAATGACGCCGGATGCTGCCAAACAAATAAAAGTAGGAGACGCCATTATTTATAGTGATAAACCGGTCGATGGGGTGAATGCAAATGCGGGAAGGTAGGTGTGAGGCGTAAGGTATCAGGTTTCAGGTATCAGGTATAAGGTAGCAGGTATAAAGACGTGAGGTAGAAGGCAGGAGGTGTGAGATGAAAGTGAAAAATAGGCTGCTGAACCTAAGTACTTCGTAAATCGTACTTCGTACTTAAATTAATCGAACGACAAAACATCAGGCGTCATACATCTAACATCGTACCCGCCCGAACGTACCGTCGGTACGGGCAGGCATCTAAAATCGTACATTGTACATAATTACATCATCATGTTTATCATCCAAAACTACACCACTGCGGTATTATGTTGTTTTATAACCATGCTGTGCTGGGGCTCATGGGCCAACACACAGAAGCTGGCCGGTAAAACCTGGCGCTTTGAATTATTTTACTGGGACTATGTTGCAGGTATTTTGCTATTCTCTATACTAAGTGCTTTTACACTTGGAAGCTTTGGTGAACAGGGGAGAAGTTTCGTCGAGGATCTAGACCAGGCAGATATATCCAATATGGTGAGTGCATTGATAGGTGGTATCATTTTTAATGCTGCCAATATCTTATTTTCTGCAGCCATTGCTATTGCAGGCATGTCGGTGGCGTTTCCCATTGGTATTGGTCTTGCACTTGTTCTGGGCGTATTAATAAATTATATTGGTGTACAGAAAGGCAACGCCGTTATGTTGTTTACAGGTGTTGTATTGGTGACGATTGCCATTATCATTAATGCTGTTGCTTATAAAAAAGCAAGCACCGGAGATCAGAAAGTATCAACAAAGGGGATAGTTATTTCGCTGATTGCGGGATTGCTCATGTCGTTCTTTTACAGGTTTGTTGCCGCTTCTATGGATATAGAAAATTTTGAGCAACCGCAAGCCGGTAAAATGACTCCTTATACAGCCGTTTTTATTTTCTCAGTCGGGATCTTTCTAAGCAATTTTGTTTTCAACACTATTTTGATGAAGCGACCTGTGGTTGGTGAGCCGACAAACTACGCAGCTTATTTCAAGGGGCGGTTTTCAACACACATGGTAGGTGTTCTCGGTGGTTTGATCTGGGGTCTGGGTAACTCTTTAAATCTGCTTGCTGCAGGCAAAGCGGGACCAGCTATTTCTTATGGCCTCGGACAGGGAGCTACACTTGTTGCTGCGTTGTGGGGTGTGTTCATCTGGAAGGAATTTATAAATGCACCCGCCGGAACAAATAAGTTACTTGCCGCAATGTTCCTGTTTTTTGTAGCCGGCCTGGCCCTATTGATTTATGCCGGCTTCTGAAACGACTTAACCAGCAATGATTAATGTCGTTTACTTAAGATGTTGCAACAAAATGAACCAGCCAGCGACCAGGTACTTCGTACCCGCCTGAACGTGTTCAGTACGGGCGGGCTTCGTAAATCGTACTTAAAAGATAAACAATCACCATAAACATGTTTTTCCGTATATGATCCACACTCCATTTGCTAAACTAACTGTTGCGATTTTTACCTTATCCTTTTTTGTTGCCTGTAAAAACGAAACGCCATCAGCCTATACGGGTTGGTCCGTTGTAAATGGAAACGCAACTGGTAATAAATATTCATCGCTGGAACAGATTGATACAACCAACGTTCAGCGCCTGCAGGTAGCCTGGACATACAATACAGGTGATGCTGATACGGCTGCGCATTCTCAAATACAATGTAATCCCATCATTGTCGATGGCATCATGTATGCTACATCTCCCCAGCTAAAATTGATCGCCGTGGATGCTGCAACCGGCAAAGAAAAATGGGTATTCAAACCGTTTGAGCAGGTTGAAGGCGATAAAGAAGGTCATTTTATTTTAAATAACAACAGAGGTGTTGCTTACTGGACAGATGGCAAAGATGACAAACGGATCTTTTATACAGCGGGTTCATTTGTACATGCTGTTAATGCTACTACAGGCAAGTTGATCGAAAGTTTTGGCAATAAAGGAAAAATTGATTTGCATGATGATCTTGGAGCCGATGTTCATGATCTGTTTGTAACAGCTACATCAGCGCCAACTGTGTACAAAGATCTTGTGATCACCGGAACGCGTGTGTCTGAAGGTATGGATGCGGCGCCCGGACATATTCGCGCTTATGACGTCCGCACAGGTAAAATGCGTTGGATTTTCCATACCATTCCTCAACCTGGCGAACCGGGTTACGAAACGTGGGAAGACAAAGATGCGTGGAAAATGGTAGGTGGCGCCAATAACTGGATGGGATTGACAGTAGATCACCAACGGGGCATAGCTTATGTTCCGATTGGTTCTGCATCGATGGACTTTTATGGTGGAAAAAAACTGGGATCGAACCTGTATGCAGATTGCATGCTCGCACTGGATGCTGCTACCGGTAAGTTAAAATGGCACTTTCAGTTTATCCATCACGATACATGGGACTGGGACCCATCATCAGCTCCCGTTCTTACGACCATTCAGCATGAAGGGAAAGATGTAGATGTTGTAGCACAAACAACGAAGACCGGCTTTGTGTTTGTTTTTGACAGAGAGACCGGCAAATCGATCTTTCCAATAAAAGAAACACCGGTAGATACAGCCACAAAGCTTGTGGGCGAAAAACTTTGGCCAACACAACCTGTTCCGCAAAAGCCTGCACCGTTTGTAAGGCAAACATTTGGCGAAAAAGATATCAATCCCTACCTACCAAAAGAATCCTATGAAGATGTAAAATCAAGGTTGAAAACTTACCATACCGGGATGTTCACTCCTCAATCAAAAGAAGGAACAGTGATCTTTCCCGGTTTTGACGGCGGTGCTGAATGGGGCGGTCCGGCAGTAGACCCTGAATCCGGCTTGTTATATGTAAACGCGAACGAAATGGCCTGGATTCTACATATGCTGGATGTTGACAAAACAAAACAAACGTCTGAAACATACATCAAGGCAGGTGTGCGTTTGTACAAACAGCATTGCATGTCATGTCACGGCCCTGAAAGAAAAGGCGGAGGAAACTACCCTTCTATTGTTGATGTAAATAAAAAGCTGAACGAAGATTCTTTCATCGACTTTATTAATCACGGCAGAAGGATGATGCCTGCATTTCAATACCTGAAGCAGGAAGAAAAAGAAGCGATTGCATCTTTTGTTCTCGATATAAAAAGTAATCAGCAAAAGAAATTTGTATCAGTACCCACAGCCGCAGAAGTTTTTCGCAATGTGCCTTATACTATCTCCGGATATATTAAGTTTTTGAGCAAAGAGGGACTGCCTGCTATAGCGCCGCCCTGGGGAACTTTGACTGCTATCAATTTGAATACAGGTGAACATGTTTGGAAAACAACATTAGGAGAGGAGGCTGAATTAAAGGCCCGTGGAGTACCTCCTACCGGAACGGAAAATTATGGAGGACCGGTTGTAACGAAAGGCGGATTGTTGTTCATCGGAGCATCAAAAGATGGAAAATTCAGAGCCTTTAGTAAAGCTACCGGAACGTTACTCTGGGAAACAAATCTTCCTGCGCCGGCTTTTGCTACGCCCGCAGTCTATTCCGCCAATGGCCGTCAATATGTTGTGGTTGCCTGTGGTGGAGGTAAATTGGGCACTAAATCCGGGGATGCTTATGTTGCTTTTGCGCTGCCGGAAAAAAACAAGTAACAAGACGTAAAGAATACAAACAGCTTTGATCGATTCACAAACAAAAGGAAATGATAAAGAAAATTTTGCTGATCGCAACCGTTTATCTGGTAACTATATTGTCAGCTCAAGCACGGCAGGATAATCCTGTGCCCGTTATTTTCGATACGGATATGGGCCCCGACTATGATGATGTTGGTGCCATTACATTGTTGCACGCGTTTGCAGACAATGGGGATGCCAATATACTTGCTACGATCGGCAGTACAAACTACGTAAACGTTGGCCCGGTATTGAGCGTGTTGAATACCTATTTTAAGAAACCGCAAATACCTGTAGGTGTGCCAAAAGGCAAGGCAGTTGGTTTACGCGACTGGCAGCATTGGAGCGATACACTTGTAACTAAGTATCCACACACTCTTAAATCAAATGAAGAAGCGGAAGATGCCATTGTGCTTTACAGAAAAATTCTTTCAGCCCAACCTGACAACAGTGTTACGATTGTTACAGTTGGATTTTTTACTAACCTGTCAGGTTTGCTTCAATCATCTGCTGATAAATATTCTTCGCTAAGCGGCAAAGATCTCGTAAAGAAGAAAGTAAAACTGTTGGTGAGTATGGCCGGTGGCTTTCCTTCCGGCAATGAATTTAACGTAAACAAGGACGCTTCTGCGTCAAAGAATGTTGCAGAGAATTGGCCCACGCAGATTCTCTTCAGTGGTTTTGAGATTGGGAAAAAAATCAAATGCGGTTTGCCGTTGATTCATAATGATGCAATCCACAATAGCCCGGTGAAAGATGTTTTCCGTATCAGTATACCTATGGCCGCAGAAGACAAAGATGGCCGCATGAGTTGGGATGAAACAGCTGTGCTGGTAGCCGTAAAGGGATATGCAGATTTCTACACGATACAACGTGGGACAATTCATGTAGATGAAAAAGATGGAAGCAATACCTGGACGAATGATGAGAAGGGTCGACATGCCCATCTGATAGAAAGGGCCCCGGTAGAAGAAGTAAGAAATGTGATTGATAAGCTGATGATGCATCAACCGAAGTAGCTTTCAGGTATCAGGTATCAGGTATCAGGTAATAGGAGGCGTAGGGGATGAGATGTAAGGTATAAGGCATGAGGCGTAAGGTCTGAGGTGTGGAGCAAGGTTCAGTAAATGTAATATTACAGAAGGTATTTGGTATCAGCTTTCCCATACAATTCGCTTTTACCTGATACCTGACACCTGATACCTCACGCCTCACACCTCATACCTCTTTCAAAAATTCAGTGACCTTCTTCTGCACATCACGATCGTGATAAATTTTATTGTGGCCGAGTTTATGTGTTGTGATGAACCGGATATTTGGGAGTGACATATCGCGGATGATTTTTGTATCTTTATAAGGACAAATTCTGTCGCCGTCGTCATGTATCCATAGTACGCTGGCTGAAGTGAGCTGAATGGAGCGCGTGATGGAATACCATTCAAGTGGTTGTGCATTTACGCTGTAAATAAGCTCGTTAATTTCTTTTCTCACTTTTTCATTAATGTCCATTACTTTGTTAAAATGATTGATGGCTGTAGTGCTTTCTGTTGCCGGTGCAATCAGTACAATCTTTTCTACGGCACTTCCATTCATCTGTTCTACTGCCAGTGAAGTTGCCAATCCTCCGAATGAATGAGAGATGATACCATAAAAAGGGCCATAAGTATTCTCTAACAGCAATATCATTTTATAATATAGCAGTGCGGTTATTTGTTTACCATCGCTAATGCCATGTGCAGGAGCATCAAATGCTGCAACGTCAAACCCGGCATCGAGCAAATCCATAACATATTGCTCAAACTTATAGCTGCAACTGTCGAAGCCGTGACAGATCAATATTTTTTTGCCGTTAGGATGTGAATTTTTCCAGGTAAATCCCCTGATCGTTAAACCATCAAGTTGTACAGACGCTTTTTCAGCATCTTTAAAAATTTCGGGAGCTATCTTTTTTTGTCTGCTGCTAAATGGTGTGCAGAACAACTCAAAAGCAATGACAGCAGCCTTCTTCGCAGATATTTTGCTGAGCAGTGCAATTTTTGATTTATAGTACCCAAACACAATCCTTTGTGTTAATTTCGATTTCATAATGTCAAAGTTATGGATGTAGTAATAATCGGAACAGGGAATGTGGCAACGGTGCTCGGGCGGATGATCACGGCAAAACATACAGTTGTACAGGTTGCCGGGCGAAATGAGCAATATGTAAAGGAGTTGTGCAATGAGTTAGGATGTGATGGAACTACCGATTTTTCACAAATGAACAAAAATGCGGACCTGTATATTATTGCTGTTTCCGATAGTGCTATTGCTGCCATTTTACCCAACCTGCCGATAAAAGACAAGCTCGTGGCACATACTGCAGGTTCGGTAAGCAGGGATGTACTGAAAAATATTTCCGATAATTATGGCGTTATCTATCCGTTACAAAGCATTCGTAAAGAGAACAAAAATATCCCCCACATTCCTTTATTGATAGATGGGTCATCCGATGCTGTTATATCAGACCTGCTGGCATTTGCGCAGTCCATAACACTTCTCACGGGCACAGCTACCGACGAACAGCGCGTTAAGCTCCATATCGGCGCAGTCATTTCATCCAACTTTGTAAATCATTTATATGCACTCACAAAAAAGTTTTGCGATAAAGAAGGTGTGCTGTTCAATCATCTTATCCCGTTAATTGAAGAAACTGCAAAGCGGTTACAACATAACGATCCTGCATATATGCAAACCGGTCCGGCAATCCGTCGCGACATGATCACTGTAAAAAAGCATTTGCACTTGCTTGAAGAATATCCCAAACTACAAAGCCTTTACAAGGAGCTGAGTGAAAGTATAATGGAGGGGATTTGATTTGAGATTAAATATGGATCTCTGATGTCTGACTTTATGATCTCTGATTTCTTACCGCCGGGAGTTATCAATTCAATAATCATTTTGGTCCTAAAATCCAGATAACAGTACCGCGTAACGACTTCTGCTTGTTTCCCGAAGAATATCAGCCCGATCAACAATAGCGAAACCAGACATCAGAAAATCAGAGATCAGCCATTTGCATTCAATCTCAAATCCTCCAAAAAGAAACCCCGCAGGTAAACCTGGCGGGGCGTTTATGAGCAAGCAACCGATAATACAAAATAGTGCGTTAATATAGCAACAAATCTCAATTTTATACTACTAAATTAGCACTTTTTTTCTAATGCGAACACCTGTTTGTTTTTTATTTATGTCGGGAAAGCCTGTTTTTCAAGTATTATCCATTTAGTCGCGTGAAAAACATTGTTTTGTGATAGCTTTGCAGCCCAAATTAATGATGAATGTATACGGTAAAAATTAATTTTGAGCAGAAAGGTCTTGATCCGGTTATACTTACGAACATTGAATCCGACCAGAGTTTGCTGGAAGTATGTCTTGACAACAACATTGAATTGCATCATAATTGCGGTGCTGTTTGTGCTTGCAGTACCTGCCATCTATACGTAAATAAAGGAACAGAGCTGATAGAAGAAATTAGCGATAAAGAAGAAGATTTTATAGACCGCGCTGTAAATCCACGTATTGAATCCAGGTTAGGGTGCCAGTGCATTTTGCTCAGCGGAAACGGTGGTGGAGAAATAGAAGTAACACTTCCCGACCAAACACAGTTCCTGGGCGAATAATTTCATTTGCAAAAAGCTTACATAATTTAAAGAAGAAAAATTTTAATATGACATTTGAACCACCAATTCACTGGAGTGATCACGAAGACATTGCCATGAAACTGTATGAGCGATTTGGAGATGATTTCAATGAAGGAAGAATTTATCGCGTACGCTTCACCGATCTGCTTGAATGGGTACTTGAAACACCCAATTTTCACGGCACTCGCGAGCAGTCTACCGAAGGACACCTGGAAATGATACAGAGCGCATGGGTGTATGAATGGAGAGACAACCAGAAATAATTATATGCATGTGCGGATATACAGCAATTATCCGCACATGTTTAGTTTGAACATTCACCCGTTTTAGTATTCTTATCATGAACGTTCTCGAAATATTTAAAGGTATAAACACATTTGTTTTTGATGTTGATGGTGTAATGACCGATGGCTCGCTGTTGGTTATGCCCGGGGGCGTAATGGTAAGACGTATGAATATTAAAGACGGTTATGCCTTACAGCTGGCTGTTAAAAAGGGCTACAATGTAGCTGTTATTTCCGGCGCTTTTTCGCAGGAAGTAAAAGAAAGGTTGAATAAACTGGGCATTACCAACGTGTTCATGCGAGTGGAAGATAAAGCTGCCTGTTTACTCGATTACTTGAAAAGTATTGGAAGCACGACTGCTGAAACCCTCTTTATGGGCGATGACATTCCGGACCATGAAGCCATGAGACTTTGCAAATTGCCCTGCAGTCCCACAGATGCCGCTATAGAAATAAAAGACATCTCCTTATATATATCACCGTTGACCGGCGGCGCAGGTTGTGTTCGTGATGTGATCGAAAAAGTGTTAAAATTAAACGGTGGCTGGGAACTCAAAACCCATATAAAGGCGCAGTAATTCTTGGTTAAAAGAATTTGTTGCCTATTTTTATCCCTATAAAATATTGTTTTGAAGTTAGTTAGCGCATTTTTCAGACTTGTTCGCTGGCCCAACCTGGTGTTTATCGCACTTACACAAGTGCTTTTCTTGTATTGTGTAATATTACCGGCGTTTAACAAAGCCGATCTTGTGCCTAACATTTATGGCTGGAGGTTTTTTCTTTTGTGTGCGTCATCAGTGCTGATTGCTGCAGCCGGATACATCATCAATGATTATTTTGACCTGGACATTGACCAGGTAAATAAGCCTGATAAATTGGTTGTTGAAAAAATTATAAAACGCCGATGGACCATCATCTGGCATCTTGTGCTAAGTATTGCGGGGATAGCTATGGGTTTTGTTATTGATTTTACTTCAAGAGCATACCTGCTTGGGTTTGCAAACATTCTCTGTGTTATCCTTCTGTTTATTTATTCCATTTCGTTCAAGAAGAAGTTTCTGATAGGCAACGTATTAATATCCTTACTTACCGCATGGGTAATATTGGTAATTACGTGGGCCGAGAACAGTCATATTCTGGGTTTCGATTCAAATGATCAGTTAAATGTAAACAAGATCATACGCGTTACTTTCCTCTATTCCGGATTTGCTTTTATTATTTCCCTGATCAGAGAAGTAATAAAAGATATGGAAGATATTGAAGGTGACCGGCGTTACGGTTGTAAAACCATGCCCATTATGTGGGGCGTGAATGCAACAAAGGTTTTTGTAGCAGTATGGCTGATAGTGCTGGTGGCTGCATTGCTTATTGTACAGATCTATGCATTGCGGCTTGGCTGGTGGATTAGTGTTATCTATTGTATTCTGCTAACGGTGGCGCCTTTGCTGTGGATACTAAAAAAATTATATACAGCAGTAAGTTCCGAAGATTACCATAAATTAAGTTCGTTGATAAAACTGGTAATGTTTACGGGAATTCTATCGATGATCTTTTTCAGAATATATTCATAGTGAAAAGTGAATGGTGAATAGTGAAACGGGTAACAGCATTCTGAATCACGATCAGTTTTTTTAAAATGAATGTCTCATTCCAACAATAAACAGGTTTCACCTTTGACTATTTACTATTCACTATTCACCATTGACCATTCACTACCATGCCTCTTCCATTTATTATACTAGCCTCGCAATCGCCACGTAGAAAACAATTACTTGAATGGGCGGAAGTTCCGTTTGAAATTGTAGTACGGCATTCCAATGAGGACTTTCCTGAAGATTTACCTATTGAACAGGTGCCGATTTTCATTGCTCGCAATAAAGCAATAGCGGTTAAGGACTATTGTATTGAAAATGATATTCCCATACAACCGGTGTTGGCTGCAGATACCATTGTTGTTTTGGATAACAAGGTAATTGGAAAGCCAAAAGACAGAGAGGATGCCATTGCCATTCTTACTGCATTATCCGGTAAAAAACACCAGGTGATCACAGGTGTGTCTATTCTTTCAGAGAACGATGATATTGCTTTCGCTGACATAACCGATGTTTATTTTCATCCTATTACACAAGAACAAATAGAGTTTTATGTCGACAACTACAAGCCTTATGACAAAGCTGGCGCATATGCCATACAAGAGTGGATTGGAGTTGTCGGTATAAAGTCCGTAAATGGAGATTTCTATAACGTAATGGGCTTGCCTGTAAGCAGAGTGGTGCAGGAGCTGGAGAAGCTGTGAGCTTTTAGCTATGAGCTGTTAGCTTGGGTATCAGGTGTCAGGTATCAGGTTTCAGGTATGAGGCATAAGGTATGAGGTATGAGGATTGATGCATAAGGTTCGAAGGGATTTCGATAGTGCATATTTTTTATTGCTTGCTCTAAAATCGTCATTTTCATATAAGCTTTTGATTGTTGGCTTTTACCTAATACCTATACCTCATGCCTTAGTCCTTACATTGCCAATCTCACACAAACCTGAAATCTGAAATCTGATACCTGACACCTGATACCAGAAACCTCTCACCTCATACCTTTTTTCTTCCTACATTCGCAGCAATAAGCTAATAGCTAATAGCTCACCGCTTTAAACCCTTAAACTCATGACCGAACGTTTACTCCAGTTTATCTGGCAATTCCAATATTTTAATCGTAAAAGCCTGCTGACAACTAATAATGAATGCTTGCTGGTATTGGTACCCGGACAGCTAAATCATAACCAGGGGCCGGATTTTCTCGAAGCCAAAATTAAAATAGATAATACCATTCTTGCCGGAAGCATTGAATTGCACCTCGTAGCGTCGCATTGGTACATTCACTCACATCATACAGATCCTAACTACAATACAGTTATACTACATGTTGTATGGCAGCATGATAAAGATGTGACTTTAGCCAACGGATCAGTATTGCCATCGCTGGAGCTGCAGCCGCTTGTTTCTATTCTTATGCTTCAGCAGTACGAGGCATTGATGAATAGTAAAAGTTTTTCAGCATGCGAAAACCAGTTACCATTATTGTCTCAAATAGGATGGATGAGCTGGAAAGAGCGACTGGCTGTGGAACGGTTGTCTGCACGGTCACAAAACGTGCTTGAACTTTTTCAGGAAAGCGGCAATCATTGGGAAGAAACTTTTTGGTGGATGCTTGCCAGAAATTTTGGCGTGAAAGTGAATATGGAGTCTTTTGAATCTATCGCCAAAAGTATTTCCATCAATATTCTGGCAAAACATAAGAGTCAGCTTAATCAACTCGAAGCGCTTTTATTAGGGCAGGCAGGACTGTTAAACGATGATTTTGAAGAAGCATATCCACAGATGCTGCAGCGGGAATACCGTTTTCTCAAAGCAAAGCATGGATTGGAGCCCGCGCTTATTTCTCCGGTGTTTCTAAGAATGCGTCCGGCTAATTTTCCCGGATTGCGTCTGGCGCAATTGGCTACCCTGGTTTATTCAGCATCTCACTTGTTCTCCAAAATAAAAGCTGCCGACACCATTTTTGAGTTAAAAGGATTATTGAATATAACGGCCAACGATTACTGGCATTATCATTATCGTTTTGACGAGGAGACTACTTTCAAACCTAAACATCTTGGCGATCAGATGATAGAAAATATTATCATAAACACTATCGCGCCGGTATTATTTAGTTATGGACAATACCACAATGAGCATCGCTGGAAAGACAAATCAGTCGACTGGCTATCACAACTCCGCTCAGAGGACAATAACATAACAAAGCACTGGAAAGAAAAAGGCGTTTCGTGCACTTCGGCTTTAGATTCCCAGGCCTTACTTGAACTGCATAAAAATTATTGCAACAGGAAGGAATGTTTGAGATGTGCTGTAGGAAGCAAAATGCTAAAAATCGCTGATGTCTGATTTGTTGATCTCTGATTTGTTCCGGTGCAACAGCTTGCTTTTATAATTACCATTTCCCCGGCGATTTGCTGAAACAATTCAGTTAGCGTTCCAAAATCCGCATCGTTCCAAATTAGACATCATCGATTTTTTGCCAGATGAATTTAGTCTGCAGCCCAAATCCGGATCGCCCAGATCAGAGATCAATAGATCAGACATCAGCGATTCTTAATCCCATTTCCTGGGAGATTTGCTGGATGCGTTTAGTCAGCATGTTAAATCCGCATCGCCCAGATCAGAGATCAACAAATCAGACATCAGCGATGTCTCTCTACCAATTAAACACTACATCCTGAACCAGGTCCGGATGAAGGCTCTTAGCTACAGGGCAGGTGATTGCTGCTCTTTCAAGAACTGTTCTTTGTTTTTCGTCAACCTGTAAACCCTCAGGAAAATTAAAAGTCACTTTTATGCCACCAATTCTTCTTGGTTCCGCTGCCATTATTTTGGTGATTTCTATGGATGTGCCATCAAGATTTACCTCTAAATCGCGTGCTTTTATACCCATAATAGTCAGCATGCAACTACCCAGCGCCGTTGCCACAATATCCGTTGGAGAAAAACGTTCTCCTTTTCCATGGTTGTCTGTTGGAGCGTCCGTTTCAATAATAGTATTACTTTGCAAATGTGTAGCCTGTGTTCTCAGATCACCTTTATAAATAATTTGTGAGGTCATTATATTGTTTTTTCTAAATTTACAAGCAACAAATATACATAACGTGAAGAAGATTATTCTGGTTTTAACGGTAAGCATGGCGGCATTGTTTGTTAATGCACAGAGCAGCAGCAAGGAACAGAAAAAGCAGGAGAAGAAAGATCGCGTCAATCAACTGATCAAACAAGAGGAAGAAGGCACGATTATTTTTAACAAGCAGGGAGCCTTCGGCATCAAGTTAAGCACAGACGGTTATGGTATATTTTATGAGCACGGCAGGTATAAAACAGTAACAAAAACATTCTTGTGGTGGGTAGAGCTTAGCGAGCGCAAACATCCCAAAGAGGAAAAATCCCCCGGAGCGCCAATTGGCGGATTTTCGATAGGCAATCCCTACGTATATGGTAAAATAAACAACTTTTATTATTTGAACCTTGGCCTTGGAGGGCAGCGATTAATTGGCGGCAAGGGCAACAAAAATGGTATCGCCGTTTCCGCTATCTACGGCGGAGGTTTTTCTGCGGGATTGTTAAAGCCATATTATCTTACAGTGGGAGATTCGGCATCTAACAATGCAATTGATATCCGTTATACCGATCAGACGGCTCACCAGTTTATAGACGCGACCAATATTTTAGGCGCAGCAGGTTTTACAAAAGGTTTTTCCCAGATAAAATTTGTACCCGGCGTTCATGCCAGACTTGCACTACGTTTCGATTACGGACGCTTTAATGAACTCCTTTCTGCAGTAGAAACCGGCGTAACCGCTGCCTATTATACACAGGATATTGCTCAAATGATTGGGTCCGAACCCAAGAAGTTCTTCTTTAACGCTTACGTTGCCGTGGCATTTGGTAAGAGAAAGTAAGTTATTTTTGCAGATAGCGAGCAGTCGAAGCGATTTTAAAAATTTATTAATTTGTTGATTTTCAACTGTTTGATAATTTTTTTGCTTCAGAGCCATAGCAGTGGTTGGCTGCATCACGCTTGTTAAATACCCCAAATCCGGTTAAACAGTTTAGAGAAAACAACCTTGTCGAGTGATGGATGACGACTGCAGTGCAGCCGGAATCGATAGAGAGACAGGCAAAAAAGAAAAGAAGATGCAGGAATTACCCGTTGTTTCTAACGTAAATACAGAAGAAACTAAAGTTAAAAAGCCCAATTGGCTTAGAGTTAAACTACCGATAGGAGAGAGTTACAAACATGTACGCGGGCTGGTAGATACACACAAGTTGCACACAATCTGCGAAAGCGGAAATTGCCCGAACATGGGCGAGTGTTGGGGAGCAGGAACGGCAACATTTATGATTCTGGGTAACGTGTGTACCAGAAGCTGCGGCTTTTGTGCCGTTGCCACCGGTCGTCCTGAGTCTGTTGACTGGGATGAACCGCAACGTGTGGCAGAAGCCATCAACCTGATGAAGGTTAAACATGCGGTTATTACCAGCGTAGACAGAGATGAACTGAAAGACGGAGGCTCTATCATCTGGCACAATACTATTAAAGCTGTAAAAGCATTAAATCCCGAAACAACTTTGGAAACGCTGATTCCCGACTTTAAGGGTAAGGCTGAAGATATTCAACGCGTGATTGATGCTGCGCCGGAAGTGGTGAGCCACAATCTGGAAACAGTGGAAAGGTTAACCCGCCAGGTGCGCATTCAGGCAAAATACCGCAGAAGTATTGAAGTGCTTCGCATTTTGAAAGAAGGCGGTATGCGTACAAAAACCGGCATTATGCTCGGATTGGGCGAAACCAAGGAAGAAGTTGTTCAGGCGTTGGAAGATCTGGCAGCTGCCAGGGTGGATGTAATTACTTTGGGGCAGTATTTACAACCAACCAAAAAGCATTTACCTGTTCAGCGTTTTGTGCATCCTGATGAATTCGCAGAGTTGCGAGAGATTGGGTATGAGCTTGGATTTGACTATGTTGAAAGTGGCCCGCTGGTTCGCTCATCTTATCACAGCGAACGTCACGTGTTCCCTGGCTATGGAAGAAAAAAATGGGAAGATGAGAAGGCGCTTAATGCTGCTGTTTAAAATAGGTTCAACTTTTTACAGAAACGTCTCTTCATTTTGGGGAGACGTTTTTTATTGGGATCTGTCTTGATTGGGATTTTTTGTCGGGACCGGGATTTATGGGATTAAATGATTGACAGGATTTTTGAATAAGAAGAATATTTTCTATCGAACGTGGAGATTGAAAAATATTGAAATGATTGAGCCTGAAGAAATCAGACATCAGCCATTGTATTACATCTAAAATCGTACACCGTACATCGTACATCATTTCACAGCCTTAAGCTCAAACCCAAATTCGCTGCCTTCGCCAATTCTGCTATTGACCCAAATACTGCCACCCTGGGCCTCTATGAATTCTTTGGAAATGGCAAGACCCAGACCGGTACCGCTACGCTCTTTGGTGCCAGGCACTTTGAAATAACGATCAAATAATTTAGGCAGATATTTTTCGTCAATACCCAGTCCGTTATCCTTGACGTAGAATTTGATATGATCTCCTTCCATTAAAGCACCGATGTCAACCACGGTTTCCTCCGGCGAATATTTGATGGCATTGGTAAGCAGGTTAATAAGCACCCATGTTGTTTTTTCCGAATCTACATTTACTGGTAACAGATTTTCTGCCAGGAATTTTCTTATCAGGATTTTCTTTTGCTCAGCCTGCACCTGTACGGCCTGAATTGCCTGTTCTGTGATGGCTGCAGGTTCCGTTGGATGGAGCTTTAGTTGAATATTGCCGGTTTCTACCTGCGACATATTGAGCAGTTCACCTGTGATCTTTAACAGCCTGTCCGAATCATCATTAATGCTTTTGATCAGGTCCTGTTGTTCTCCGTTTAATCCTCCTACACGGGTATCGTTTAGCAGGCTTGCACTCATCTTAATGGACGATATGGGTGTTTTAAGCTCATGCGATACGGTAGCAATGAAATTTGTTTTTGCCTCATTCAGTTCATGGAACGGTGTGATGTTACGTAATACGATCACCTGGCCGATCACCTGCTGATTATTGGTTACATCAAAAATGTCTTTTATAAAGTAGCTTTCTTTATTGTCCGCATATATCTTCAGTTCTTTTTTGTTGGTTTCAGTTTGCAGTAGCGTGCGCATCAGATCGTTGCTTACAGCAATATCAGCAGCGTATCTTCCAATAATGTCCTGCTCATTTATGCCGAGTAAATTTTGCGCAACAACGTTTATAAAAAGGATGTTTTTGTTCGCATCAAATCCAATAATACCATCCTTCATCTGGTTGATAATAGTTTCTATGCGGCTTTTTTCAAATTTGATTTGTGCGAGATTGCTATGCTCATATTCATCCAGTTTTTCCGCCATCCCGTTAAATGCATTGGCCAGATCTTTAAACTCGTCATTCTGATCAAGCCTGATCCTTTTCTTATAGTTTTTGTTAGCAATCTCTGTAATACCTTCTGCCAATACTCTTACTGGATTGGAAATGACCGACGGAAAATTATAAATGAATGTAAATACGACTAGAATGAGTGCTGTAAAGATCAACGTGAGCCATAGTTTAGCATCCTCCGCGGTTCGTTTTGCTACAGCATTTTTTCTCAGAATTGCTTGTTGGTTAACTTCATTGATCTGCTCAATAGCTTGCCGCATTCCGGTCTTCCTTAAGGAATCATTTATATCTAGTTTTAGCGCTTCAAAATTGTCGCGCAGTTTACTCACAGCCTCCTGTTCTCCATTCTCAGTAATATTAAGCTCTTCTTTTTTTAGATTGCTTTCAATAGTTGCCAGTGCGGAGGCATCTTTACCAATATAATCCAGGGACTTGGATATATTTGTGCACGCTACAAGGCTTTCATAGTTATTTTTAAGAACATTGTCGGCATCATTGCTCAACCTGTTAATATAAAAAAATCCCATGCCGCCGAACACGAGTATAACCGCGAAGAGAAACGCCAGTCCAAGGGATAATTTAGTTTTTAAACGAAGTGCCATAAAGGATTTTTAGAAGCTTAAAGCCTAAAGCTCAAAGCTTAAAACTATTCAGTGCATCAGCTCGTTTGATTTACTGCAATTTCACATTCGATGCACTCAATTTTATATCATAACCAGCTTTGGGCTTAAGCTTGTTTTTATGATAAAATTACGATATCAATATCTGCAGCAGACAATTTATTCAGCAATTGATTAAACACCGCTGTATTTAAAATTACATTAACAAGGCTCAGATGTGGTTTGCCAATGCAAATGGTCGTTATCCCCTTTTGTTCTGCAACCTCCCAAATCGCCTTCGCAATATTGGTATTTTTTAGTTTGATGATTTCGCCGCCCAATTCTGTCGCCAATTTAAAATTATTGATCAAATGCCGTTGAGCAGCCAGGCCGATCTTATCACCGTCTTCTTTAGGTGTTTGTACATAAAGCAAATACCATTTGCTGTTGTAATAAGCAGAAAGGCGGGCAGTTTTCCTGATTACTTTTCTTGCCGTTTCGTGATTGCTGCTAATACATGCAAGAAAACGTTCTGCGCGGATATTGCCTGTTCTTGGAATCTCGGTCTCAATTTTTCTTTCCACCTGGGAAGCCACTTCCTTAAGCGCAAGTTCTCTCAGCTGAAGTATTTTTTCTCCCTGGAAAAAATTGCGCAGGGCAGTATTTACTTTATCGGATGTATAGATCTTTCCCTCTTTCAAACGTGTGATGAGTTCATCAGCGGTAAGATCAATATTAACTACTTCATCCGCTTGTTGCAGTACACTGTCGGGAATTCTTTCCGATACATCAATGCCGGTTATATTCTTCACTTCTTCATTCAGACTTTCAATGTGCTGAATATTTACTGCGCTGATCACGTTGATTCCCGCATCGAGTATATCCATCACATCCTGCCAGCGTTTTTCATTTTTGCTGCCCTCAATATTCGTGTGAGCCAGCTCGTCAACAATCACTATTTCAGGATGGAGGTTTAAAACTGCCTGTATGTCCATTTCATCCAGTTCCTTTCCCTTATAAAAAAGTTTTCTTCTGGGTATAACCGGAAGACCATCCAGCAACGCGTGTGTTTCTTTACGGCCGTGTGTTTCGATATAGCCGACAACAACGTCAACCCCATTGCGTAATAATGTTTGTGCCTCCTGCAACATGCGATACGTTTTTCCTACGCCGGCACTCATGCCAATATAGATCTTGAACTTGCCACGCCTGGATTGCCTTATCAGTTCAAGGAAATGCTTTGCGCCGTTATTTTCATTTTCACTTGCCATACAATCGGTAAGCGTTGATTTTTTGCTTTATTAAGTAAAAAGTAAAAATTCAAAAGTCAAAATTCAAAAGCCTCTATTGTGACGTTGCTTTTAAACTCATCAACAGGACTGCATTGATAGTTTTTACTTTTTACTTTTGAATTTTAAAAACTTATAGCGAGGGCTGTTGTTATAAAGAGGTCATTTGCCGTCAGACTTCTGTCCTGCTTTACAAAGATATCATCCTTGCTGTTTAGGTTTCTCACCTCAATCCTCCAGACAGCTTTGTTATAAATTGACCTGTCATAATTAATGCTATAGCCAAATGTCTTAAAGCCGTTTGGTGTTCCGGATGATATGATTACGCCGTTTTCATCATTATAATATTCCCCTCTAACAGCAATCGCGTTTTTGTTATCAAATGTATATTTTAAAATAACAGCGGGGGAATACCATGTGTTCATAGCAGAACTGCCTTTGCTTTTTTGTTCAAGACCATAATCAATTCCTGCGGCTGCAGAAAACTTGCCGTTGAATTGAAATATGCCATACAGGTCATTGAAATATCTCATTTTTCTGACGCTATCCGGCTTGTCGTTACCAACAAACGTGCTATAATTCAGTGTTACTTTCTCTGATGGTTTGTAAGTAACCTGGGTGCCAAAAGCCGGCGTAGTATTTCCATCAACACGCTGAATGCGTTGCCACCCATTCAATACAAGTGCACTTAGAAACCATTTTTCATTTTTGGATGTATAGCTCAGTTTTGCGCCTGTCTCAAAATACGGAGAGTTGTCAGCCATTAAACTTCTCGTTAATGTCCAGCAGTCTTTGCCGACAGCGCTTTCAAAGCCAATGTGCGAACTGAATATCCCGGCATCCAGCCACAAGTTTGCCTTTTTAGCCAGCCTGATGCCTGCATTTGCCTCATAAATGTTTTTTAGTACACCAGGTTCTGCACTATAGTTAGCGTTTACATAAGTGCCCGCAGCGAGTGCCAGATTCGCCCTTATTTTTTCAGTTGAGTAGGCTGCCTTTATATAGGCAAGGTTAATATTAACTTCATTATTCCGGTTATAGCTATATAAAAAAGAAGATTTGGTGTTGTTTTCCGGCTTGTTGAAATCATAGCTGTAATATGCTTCTACGTAACCGGAGATTGTGAGCGATTTTTCTTCCGTGCTGTCTTGCGCAAACAGGCTATTACCTGTAAGCATTAATGCTGTTGTAATTAATCTGGTCTTCATGATTCTGAGCTATGGGCCATCAGCTTTTAGCTATGAGCTTTTGGCAATGTTGTAATTAATGAACTGTCTTTCTAAAAGCAAACTTTTTTGATTTTTTACTTTTTACTTGCATCCAGTGCTATGTTTAATTTGAGTACATTAACTGTAGCTGGTCCAAAAAGGCCAAGCAGTGGCTTCTTTGTTTGCTGATCAATCAATTCATTCAATTTATTTTCGTCAATATGACGGAGCGCAGCTATTCGTTTCACCTGAACTTTGGCAGCGAGAGGAGAGAGGTCCGGATCAAGGCCGCTTCCTGATGCTGTTACTAATTCCACAGGAATTTGTTCCTTACGGATGCCGGGATTATGTACCAGGAAAGTATCTATGCGATCCTGTACTGTCTTTAAATAATCCGGGTTAGTGGCACCTTTGTTACTTGCCCCGGAACCTGCTGCATTATAGTCAACTGCAGAAGGGCGTCCCTGGAAATATTTGTCATCACTAAATTTCTGACCAACGTTGGCGTAACCCACCACTTTAGCATTCACTACAATTCTTTCTCCGTCACCACCACCCGGAGTTAGTTTGCCGATGGCGGCGATAAGCAGCGGATAAATAACTGCTAACAGTACAATAAGTACCAATGTTAGTCGTAAGGATGGTGAAATATACTTTTTCATTTTTTTAGATTTTATCGTGTGCCGGATAATGTTTCGTCCGGTTACTTTTATTTCTTTTTTTTACGTTTAGAAGAACAAGCCCAGTATCATGTCAATGATCTTGATGCCGATAAAAGGGGCAATAACTCCACCTACACCGTAAATCATCAGGTTTCTTCTTAGCAGTGCGCTTGCGCCAATCGGCCTGTAGGCAACGCCACGCAGAGAAAGTGGTATCAGCAGAGGAATAATGATAGCGTTGAAGATCACTGCGGAAAGAATCGCACTTTCAGGGCTTTTCAGATGCATAATGTTTAGTGCCTGCAATGCCGGAATAGAGCTGATAAATAAAGCGGGAACAATTGCAAAGTATTTAGCCACATCGTTGGCAATGGAAAAGGTTGTTATTGTTCCGCGGGTTATTAATAATTGTTTTCCTATTTCAACAATTTCAATCAGTTTGGTGGGATCGTTATCAAGATCGACCATGTTACCGGCTTCTTTTGCAGCCTGGGTACCACTATTCATTGCAACACCCACATCAGCCTGTGCAAGTGCTGGCGCATCGTTTGTACCGTCACCCATCATGGCCACCAGCTTGCCACCAGCCTGTTCTTTCTTGATGTAGTTCATTTTATCTTCAGGCTTGGCTTCTGCAATGTAATCATCGACACCGGCTTTTTCGGCAATGTATTTTGCTGTGAGCGGATTATCTCCGGTAACCATTACAGTTTTTACACCCATCTTGCGAAGGCGTTCAAAGCGTTCCTGTATGCCTGGTTTGATGATGTCCTGTAACTCAATAACACCAATCGCTTGCTGGTTCTGGCTTACCACCAGCGGAGTGCCACCGTTTGATGCTATTTCTTTTACTTTTAATTCTGTTTCGGAAGGAATAGAGTTTCCAGCCCGCACAACTATGTTTCTAATAGAATCGAAAGCTCCCTTGCGGATCCTGATGCCATTGGGCATATCAATACCGCTTGATCTTGTTTCGGCTGTAAATCCTACAAACTTTGCATCTCTTGTGTTGAACGATGCACCATTTATGTTAGCAAGCTCAATAATTGATTTTCCTTCTGGTGTTTCATCTGCCAGCGAAGCGAGCACACATGCTTCTACAAATGTTTTCGAATCTATGTTTTTGGCGGGCCAAAAATGAGTGGCTTTTCTGTTACCGATGGTAATGGTACCAGTTTTATCCAGTAACAAAGTATCAATGTCGCCTGCAGTTTCCACAGCTTTGCCGCTTTTAGTGATCACGTTTGCACGAAGTGCCCTGTCCATACCGGCAATACCGATGGCGCTTAACAAGCCGCCGATTGTTGTCGGGATCAAACAAACGAACAGGGATATAAATGCAGCTATTGTTATAGTTGTGTTTGCATAATCGGCAAAAGGTTTTAACGTAACACATACTATAATAAACAGTAGCGTAAAGCTTGCAAGTAAAATGGTTAATGCTATTTCGTTTGGTGTTTTTTGCCTGCTGGCGCCTTCTACCAGTGCGATCATTTTGTCCAGGAAGCTTTCACCCGGTTCTGTTGTAACACGAACCTTGATTTTGTCTGACAGAACTTTTGTACCACCGGTTACACTTGATTTGTCACCACCTGCTTCACGAATGACCGGTGCTGATTCTCCTGTAATAGCACTCTCATCAATGGTTGCAAGTCCTTGAATAATTTCACCATCCATCGGAATGATGTCTCCGGCTTCGCAGATAAACATATCACCTTTCCGTAATTTAGAAGACGGCACAATATGAATTTCATTTGTAAAGATCTCGCCAACTGCGGAGACTTTCTTGGCAGGAGTATCTTCTCTTGTTTTACGTAAGCTATCCGCCTGGGCCTTGCCTCTCGCTTCAGCAATCGCTTCAGCAAAATTCGCAAAAAGCAATGTAAGGAACAACACCGTAAATATGGTTAGGTTATAACCAAAGTTTCCGACTGATTTATCGTTGGCGGAATAAGAATAAGCTGTGATAAAAAGCATTATCGTTGTGCCGATCTCTACCGTGAACATTACCGGGTTACGGTACATCATTCGCGGATCCAGCTTTACAAACGATTGTGCCAGTGCTGGAGCAACCAGCTCTTTTGACAATAGTGATGATGTATTTTTTGAACGTTTCATTTTCTGAAATTTTTTAATTGCGAGGAGGGGTATCAGGTATCAGGTATCAGGTATCAGGAATACATTGTCTATCCTTTTTGTCTCACGCCTTACGCCTTTTTCAAGCCTCAAGCCTCAAGCCTCACGCCTCAAGCCTCAGACCTGATACCTGATACCTGATGCCTGAAACCTATCTACCTATCTGAAAATACTCTGCTAACGGTCCCAGCGTTAATGCAGGGAAGAATGACAGAGCTGTTATGATTACGATAACTGCGAACGTCATTACACCGAAAGTGAGTGAATCTGTTTTTAATGTTCCCGCTGATTCGGGTATGTATTTTTTGTTTGCGAGTATGCCGCCAATGGCGATAGGGCCAATGATCGGAATAAACCTTGCGAGGATCAACACAAAGCCGGTGCTAACATTCCAGAAAGTATTGTTGTCTCCCAGGCCCTCAAATCCACTACCGTTATTGGCGTTTGCTGAAGTAAATTCATAAAGCATTTCTGAGAAGCCGTGATAACCCGGATTATTAAGCCACGCGGATGGTTTTACTGCCCACGCAATATCCGGATGGTGTGCCACAAAATAGGCGGCCAATGCTACACCTCCTTTAATAAGGAACGCTGAAAGTAAAGTAACCAGTGCTGCAATTTTCACCTCACGGGCCTCGACTTTATGTCCCATAAATTCAGGGGTTCGTCCTACCATCAAACCTGATATAAACACTGCGATAATGATATAGATATAATAGTTTAAGAATCCCACACCACATCCGCCATAGAAGGCGTTCACCATCATACCCAACAACTGCATAGCGCCGGAAACCGGCATGCTGCTATCGTGAAATGAGTTTACTGAACCTGTTGAAATGATTGTGGTTACAATACTCCAGTAGGCTGATGCTGCGGGACCAAAGCGGACCTCTTTGCCTTCCATGGCGCCTGTGGGCTGTGCAATGCCCATTTTTGCGATCTCCGGGTTTCCATTTAATTCTGTAACCACAGTTGGTATGAGTAAACACAACATTCCAATTGTCATAACACCAAAAACAACATAAGCGAATTTTTTGCGCCTGATGTAAAAACCCATTGCAAATAACATTGCCACCGGGATCAATACCTGTGCAATAATTTCAACCATGTTGGTAAGATAGTTGGGGTTTTCGAGCGGGTGGGCTGAGTTTGTGCCAAACCAACCACCACCATTAGTTCCAAGGTGTTTAATGGCAACAAACCCGGCAACAGGTCCGCGTGATACGCTTACTGTATCTCCCTGGTAAGTTGTAATTGTATCTTTCCCTTTATAGCTTGTAGGGCTGCCGTTAAAAGCCATTATAACGGCCATGATAATACATAATGGTATTAAGATTCTTGTTATCGTCTTAACGAAGATCTTCCAGAAGTTACCAAGGTTATTGGTTGTTTTTTCTTTGATACCATTCAGTAATCCTATTAATGCTGCAATACCTGTTGCGGCACTAACAAACTGAAGGAACATTAATACCAGGGTTTGAGTTAAATAGGTTACACCTGTTTCTCCGGAATAATGTTGCAGGTTACAGTTCACGAGGAAACTGATGGCTGTATTAAAGGAAAGGTCCGGTGTTTGGCCAGGATTGCCATCCGGATTCAGCGGCAATTTATCCTGGTACAGTAACATAAAAAAAGCATATACAAACCATACAAGGTTGATGGTTAGCATTGCTTTGAGAAACTCCTTCCAGTTCATTTTTTTATTAGGATCAATGCCGCTGAGCCGGAAAATAAAGCGTTCCAGCGGATTCATAAAGTCAGTAAATGTTCTATCGCCGTTAAATACTTTGGCAATGTATTTCCCAAGGGGAAAAGCCAGTAGCACTGTAAGAAGGAACGATACGACTATGCCTGTTATTTCTGTGTTCATGTTAAGTGATTGATTGGGTGACTATAGTGAATGGTGAATGGTGAAGAGTGAAAGGTTGATCCTTTTAACTGATTGTGACTTTTGCAAGTTGAAAAAGCGAAGCCTGCCTGCATTTTTGACTCTTCACTATTGACCATTGACCATCAGAATTTTTCCGGTTTTAACAGCACATACAGCAGGTAAATAAATACTGCAATGCAGATGATTAGAAGCGTGTTGATCATGTTGTTTATATTTTTTCAAAAAAGTCTATCGATTTATAAAATAGCCAAAAGCAAATGAGTGCCGCGATGATTAAGAGTACTGTTAACATATTTGTGAATTTTATTTAGTCTTCAGAGTGGTTTACCTGCTTTATATAAGTTGAGTAAAGTGTTACAGGTATTCTGGCCTGAATAATTCTCCATTCAACGCGGTTGCATAAATGCCGCATAGTTGAAAAAGAAAAAATGAACACATTCTCAATTGCATTTTTTACAATCTCATTTCCTTTTACATAGATCCTGTCTGCGAGTTTCATACATTTTTCAACGATGTGCAGATTGTGGTCATGCACATTTTCTTCTGTGTACCGGGCAAACACCTCCACAACTTTTGTGATGTTACCATTGTTTGAAAGTTTTGCCAGTGGTTCTCTGATCTCAGGAAATTCATCTGCTATTAGTGCCGGTACTTCGTATTGGTTTAGCATATAAAAGAATTTGATAAGAGGATGCCAAAATGAGTGCCGCAGGCGAAGTATGTGATCTAATTCATTTATTATCAATTAGTTTGGTTGGATTGGCGTTTTCTGACTCATTAAGAAACCCTTCCGTTTTGAAAAGGTTTTTTCATTTTGAAAAAGCTTCTGATGAGTTGTATAAATCGCGTAGTCGTCGCATTACGTTGATATATAAGCGATCCGCCTGATACCGGAACGGTTGAGATATTCTGGCATCTAAATAGAAGAGATAGCTGAAAAAAAGAAATGGAAAACACCAATGTAGTCGTTCGCGTGGCTTCTGCAGAAGACGCCAGGTACGCGGCGGAAATTTCGGACGAAACAGAACGATCGGCCATCGCAAGAGGAACGGGAATCTCAAAACGACCAGTAGAATATATAGTGGAAAAAATGTTACAAGGGAAAGCTGTAATTGCAATTGACACCAATGGTGAATGGGCTGGATTTTGTTATTTCGAGATCTGGAGTAATGGTGAGTTTATTTCTAATTCCGGCATGATTGTAAAACCGGATTTTAGAAAACATGGTATCGCTCATATGCTTAAGAATGCGCTGTTTGACATTTGCCGTCAAAAATATCCTGCAGCAAAAATCTTCAGTATTACAACGGGGCTCGCCATTATGCACATGAACAGCGAACTGGGTTTTGAGCCGGTTACTTATTCTGAGATATGCCAGGAGGAAGGCTTCTGGCAAAATTGTAAAAGCTGTGTGAACTATGAGATACTTTGTCAAAAAAATCGTAGCAACTGTTTGTGTACAGCAATGCTATATAATGGCAAACAACAAAATGCAAAACAAATAGAAGAAATTTGAATCATGATACAGCTTAAAGCCCAAAGCGTAAAGCCTAAAGCTGACCGAAACGAGTTTTTTTGAACCATATAAGGGATGTAAGGGATTATAAGAATAAGCGCAAAATTTTGTATCAATTAGAACAGTTCACATACTTCTGTACCGCGTATCCTTTTGTATTCTTATATCCCTTATATGGTTCAAAAAAAATCATGTTTTCAGCGCAAGCTGGCTTATTTTTTTGTTCAACAATTTTTTCTCCGCATCAGACTTTGTCATGCCGATTGCTGTTTCGTAAAAGGCCTTTGCTTTATTAAAATCCTTGCACGCATAAACATCACCCATAAGGCTGTGGTATAAATAGTTTTTTTGCCACTCTTTATTGCACAGAGCCTGTTCTACTTCCTTCAATGTCTGTTCTGCGCCATATACTTTAAATATTACTGTAAGACGGTTTAACAACACAATAGAAGACGGATTGATAGCAGCGAGCATGTCATAATATCGCAGGATGTTTTTCCAGTTGGTTTGTTCAAAGGACGGCGATATACAATGCTCGTAAGCAATGGCCGCTTCTATGTGATACGAGTTGATCTCGTTGCCGAAAGCAGCTTTGTTCAGGTAATCGTATCCTTTGTCTATCAGTGAGCGATCCCATTTGCCACGGTCCTGATTTTGAAGCAATATAATTTCATGGTGTTCATCAATCCTGCTGTTGATACGTGCGGCGTGAAAGCACATGAGCGCCATGGCTGCAAAAGTTTCTGGCAGTTGAGTGCTGCTATGTACGCAGAGCAGGTTGCATAAATACATGGATTGATCAAGCAGGTCTTTTCTTATCAGCTTGTCAGCATGTGTTGAACTGTAACCTTCATTGAAGAGAAGATAAATGGTTCTTAGTACTGTCCCCGTTTTGTCTTTTAAATGCGATGCTGGTGGAAATTCGGGTTTTATTTTTTTTGTTCTGAAGAACTCTTTAGCGCGATATAAGCGTTTTGATACAGTGTCTTCCGATGTAACAAAAGCCTTTGCTATTTCTGCCGTGGAAAATCCGCAAAGTATTTTTAGCATCAGCGTAATTTGATTCTCTTCTGATAGCTCTTCATGGCAGCATGCAAACATCATTCTTAAAAGATCGTCTGTTATTTCATCTTCATTCCACAGTTTATCAATAGTTGACGTTAGCGTGTATTCCGATTGCAACAACATTCTTTCAGGATCGCTGAAATCTATGGATCGCGAAAATTTGTTCTTCCTGATAAAGTCGATCGCCTTGTTCTTTGCTGCGCGCATTAACCACGCAGAAGGGCTATCGGGTATGCCGTTGAGCGACCATACGCGCATAGCATTAATGAAAGTTTCCTGTATAACATCCTCAGATAGCTGCAAGTTTTCTGTTCCAAATATTTTGATAAGAATGGCCGACATCTTTCCCGCTTCACGCCTGAAGAGATGATCAGTTAATTTGTTGATGTTAAATTGTTCACTCAAATGGCTGTTTTATCGTTGAAATAAATTTCTGCATGTTTTCTTTCTAACTCGTTATTGATAGTACTTAACAGTAGTTATTGTTACACGGAGAAATACAGGAGAAGACACAGAGTTACACAGTGCTTTTTCGATGAAGATCCGTCATCTCATTTTTTATTTCTTCTTTTTAGAAGCCTTTGCTTTTGGATTATAGTCGAGACACAAATTGATCCAGTATTTAAATTCGGCATTCGTTTTCATGCCATCTTCACTTACATAAACATAGCCTTTCATTGGCCTTGAGGCAAAATCCATTTCACGGCAGCCGCGTTTTCCCATGGCCTCTTCATAGCGTTCCTCACCTATTCGACACATCATTTCATCGCCGATAACACCCACGCACATTTTATCATTTACCATATAACAAATACCGCCAAACATGAGTTTTTCTTCAACATTGTGCTCGTTAATTAAAGCCTCGCGTATCCTGTTGCTTATTGTTTGGTTGAAAGCCATAGAAAAAGTCAAAATTAAAAAGTCAAAATTCAAAAACTGTCCGGAGAGCGAACTAAAGTTAAAAACATTCAACCATTAAGCCAACTCTGTTAAATCATTTGCACATCTGCACATTCGCACATTTTGAATTTTGACTTTTTACTTACTATCACATTTTCATTTCCATTATCGATCTCACTTCTACAATGCCCGATTCGCTTTCAAGAATAGGACATTGTTTGGCGATTTCGACCGCCTCATCGTAGCTGTCGGCCTTACAAACAAGATAACCGCCTACCATTTCTTTTCCTTCAATAAAAGGCCCATCAGTAACCAGTTTACTGGTTCCTTTAACCACTTTACCTTCCGGTTTTAAAGGTTGGGCAGGACCAAGCTTTCCCTGCGCTGAAAGGTTCGCCATCCATTGTACCCATTTTTGCATGTCTTCCTGGTATTCCTGCGCTGATTGATCTCTGTCCATGCCCTTACCTCCTCTGAATAATAAAAGATACTCTGCCATTATGTGTTGTTTTAAATGATGAATTAATACTGTATACTAAAGAATCTACAAAAGACAAACTTGTTTTAAATAAGATACTTTGCACTCAATGCCTTTTCCTTCAATAGCTTAAGAAAAATCAGCGTGCTCAGGATCAAGTACTTCGTACCCGTCCGTATGCGTATTCGGCGCGGGCGGGCTTCGTAATTCGTACTTGAGCAGGGAGCATTATCCTTAAGGAAACGGCATTAAACTATGAACAATTATTTGCCTGCATGTAGTGCCATGCGATTGCCTTCAGTGTCTGTAAAGAAGGCCATATAGCCGATCTCATCGGTGATTTTGGTTTTGGGCATTAGCACCTTTCCTCCGGCATTTTCTATTTTGTCGATCACTGTTTGAATTGCAGGATTGGCATTCAGATAAACAATGGTTCCATCTTTGCCCGGTACATGCATTTGTCCTTTTACAAGCGCGCCGGATACTTTACCATTTTGCATTTCAGGATCCGCGGGAAAGAAAGTCATTTCCATACCCATCATGTCTTGCGTCTGCATCTGGATATCGAAGATGGTTTCATAGAATTTTTTGGCACGGGCAGTGTCAGTAACCGGTATTTCAAACCAGTTTAAGGCATTGGTGTTGGCGGATAGCTTTTCCATTTTTATTGTTTTTGGTGATGAAGAATTATAATGAGTTGCTGCCTGGAAAACTTTTATTGTGTAACCAGCTTTTTAATATTCCGGAGTGGTTTGTTATTTCTTTTCAGTAGGATAAGTGAAACCTGTGGTTTCCTCTTTCATTTTGATGGAGCGTACTTCAATTCTTGTGTTTTTGTTAAACGCGAATTCAGGATTGGCTTTGGCAATTTCAAGTGCTTCCTGTTCGTCTTTTGCAAGAATATGATAGTAGCCTCCTATAACCTCGGGTGTTTCATTAAATGGTACTTCTTTCCATCCGTTTTCATTGCCCGAGATTATTTTACCAGTTCTTTCAATGGGTTGCGCAGCAAGTAACCTGCCTTCTTTTTTTAATTTATTAATGTATTGTTCACAACTTTTGAGGAATTGTTGGTGAACATCGGGTGACAATTCCGTTTTACTGTCAGATTGTTTCCGGATAAAAAACATAAATTCTTTCATGGCAGAGCGATTTTGTTATAAATATTAAAAAAGCTCAAATTGAAGCGATTAGCAATAATTGGAATCATTAATATTTCATTGCTTCTTTTGTATAGAATTTTTTCAGAAAAGCTAGTTGACCTATACTGTAGCTCTCGTGCTGAACAAGGAAGGCGAGCGTGCCGCCGTTTGTAGAATCTCCAATCGGATTTCCCCTTTGGGCATCCGTTTCAAGCTGCTCTGGCGTTACATTTTGTATGGCACCTTTAACATGCTCACTTGCATTGTGCCAGTCAGCTTTGAGCTTTTCCAGCGAAGGAAATTGATCTGATTCGCTATATGGCCTGAAGTTTTCAAACATTCCTGCATAAGGATTGGTGATGGGCTTGCCCAGCAACATTGACATGTTGAACCTGGCCCATGCGGTATGTGTTGCAATCCAGATAACGGGATTGTTATGGTCGCTTATTCTTTCCTTTGCCAGATCCTCTGTAAATCCCTCCAGGGTGTTTAAAAAGAGCCGTTCATTCAAATTAATAATCAGTGCAAGGCTATTAATTGAGTTTGACATAAAAGAAGATTTTATGCGTTCTTGGTTATGACGAACGAGCAGGGGCAATTTGGACAGGAGTGCAAAAAAAGGAGGATTTTTTTCAATGGGGTAACGCTGTAATTGTCCCGATGCTGGCTCATTTTTTTTTGAATGATGCAGTAGGATAGCAGTACAACACCGCAGGATGTGAAAAGTTGAACGGATTTAGAAAATTAAAGAAAACTTATTAGAAGGCAGAAAAGTGCAGCTACTAAAGTATTAAGAAAATTGACTGCATTGTTATTCAATAGATGTCTTCTTTCCCATGATGCGCCGAGTAAAGAATCTGTAAGATTGCCAATAGTGCCGGCGATAACGATGATCCAAAAATGCGAGACCTGCTTTGTAAACAGAACATAGACTACGGCGATGAGCGCACTGCCCGCAAATCCGGCTAATGTGCCTTCAAGACTAATAACACCGTTTAGTCCGCGTGTATCTTTTTTTAATGTAAGAATGTTGTAAAATCGTTTGCCGTAAACATTTCCCAACTCAGAAGACAGTGTATCTGCGGTTGCAGATGAAAAAGATGCCGCCATCATCAAGCCTGACAAAGTAGTATACTGTGGAAGGAAAACTGTAAGTAAACCCATTAATCCCGCTATGCCTGCATTTGCTAATACCTGGCCCGTTGTTCGCCGGCCTTTGTTTTGTTCCGCTATTAATAGCCGTGCTTTCTTATTATACTGCCACGAGGAAGCAGCAGTTCCCAAAATAAAAAATGAAGCCATTACAGCGATTCCCGCATATCCGGCACCTAAATATACCAACCAGCCGACACAGGCGCCTGCAATGCCCGCTAATGGAGTTAATTTACGCAGCAATACTGCGGCGATAGCACCAACGGCGAGAAGGAGAAGCAGTTGAAAATTGACAGTTGACAATTGAAAATGGAAATTTCGGATGTCTGATTTCTAATTTCGGATGTCTGATTTTTAGATCTCTGATTTGTTTGGAAGCTGACGTTTTCGCTTAGATCTACCAGGTGGAAAGCTAATAGCTCACAGCTGAAAGCTCATAGCTAAACAAGGTATCCAAACAATGTATCATTCTTATTCAACTCAGTAAAGTCTATGTTGTATTGAAGCATTTTTTCAATCAACGCCTGGTAGTCGTGTTTGTTTTGTAATTCAATACCAACCAGTGCGGGACCAATTTCTTTGTTGGTTTTGTGTACATATTCAAACCGCTTGATATCGTCGGTAGGACCAAGTACAAAGTTCAGGAAGTCGCGTAATGCGCCGGGTCTTTGCACAAAGCGAATAAGGAAATAATGTTTCAGGCCTTCATATTGAAGAGAGCGTTCTTTAATTTCAGGCATGCGATCAATATCATTATTGCTGCCGCTAACAATGCACACAACCGTTTTGCCTTTTATCTGGTCCGCGAAATCGTCCAGGGCTGCTATAGATAAAGCACCCGCAGGCTCAGCAACAATCGCATCTTCGTTGTACAATTTTAAGATGGTAGTGCAGACTTTCCCTTCGGGGACAAGACGCATATCATCTAAAACATCTTTGCAGATGTTGAAAGTAAGATCTCCAACACGTTTCACCGCAGCGCCATCAACAAAGCGGTCAATGTTGTCCAGTAAAACAGGATGACCAGCTTTCAGCGCTTCAAACATAGATGGAGCACCTTCCGGCTCAAGCCCGATTACTTTTGTCTGAGGGGAAAATGTTTTAAAGTATGAACCTACACCTGAAGCAAGCCCTCCGCCTCCAACAGGTACAAAGAGATAATCAATATTGGAAAGATCTTCCAGTATTTCAACGCCAACGGTTGACTGACCTTCGATGATACGATAATCATCAAAAGGAGGGATGAAGGTCATGGAATGTTCTTCCGTATAGGCTTTTGCGGCATTGGCACAATCGTCAAACGTATCACCCACCAATTTGATTTCGATATTATCTTCTCCAAACATTTTGGTTTGGTTTACCTTTTGTTTGGGAGTGATAATCGGCATAAACACTACTCCTTTAATGTTCAGCTTTTTGCAGCTGTATGCAAATCCCTGGGCATGGTTGCCGGCGCTGGCTGTAGTTACACCATTCTGCATTTTTTCTGCAGGCAGTGCACTCATCATATTGTACGCGCCACGCAATTTGTAGGAACGAACAATCTGAAGATCCTCACGCTTCAGGTACACATTCGCGTTGTACCTGCGGGAAAGATTCAGATTAAGCATTAAAGGCGTTCTGTTCACGACTTTCTTCAACCTGAAAGAGGCTTCGTGAAAGTTGAGCTTATACACGGTGTCGGTAGCGTTCATTGGTAAAGTGATAGTGAAAAGTGAATAGTCAATAGTGAAAAATGCAAGCTTACCTGCAATTTTTTTACAGGTCGATTGTGTGAAAAGCCAATTTTATTTGTCAAAATGAAAGCTGTTGCCAGTTTATTAAGCAGGCAACACCTTTCACTATTGACTATTGACCATTCACTTCTAAATCTATTTTTGATTCTCAGGTCTCAGGCTTCTAACTGTTTTACCAGCTTGCCACATTTCGCTTTCGCGCAGTTCTTTCAGCTCAACTTCCAGTTTTTCACGGTAGTCAGTTTTGCTGTTGCTGTCGATAGAGCGTTTAGATTCCTGGCCTGTTGCCACGCTTTCATATAATTC
Source organism: Danxiaibacter flavus (assembly GCF_041060425.1). Lineage (NCBI taxonomy): Bacteria > Pseudomonadati > Bacteroidota > Chitinophagia > Chitinophagales > Chitinophagaceae > Danxiaibacter > Danxiaibacter flavus. The sequence goes on along the minus strand of NZ_JAULBC010000002.1, from coordinate 947,585 downwards.
GTTGAATACAGGAGCTGTAGCATCACGGAATTTTTTCCACCAGTCTAACGCACCACGTTGTGCAGTTGTGGAGCAGTTAGCATACATCCAGTCCATACCGTTTTCAGCTACTAACGGCATAAGGCTTTGTGTAAGCTCTTCAACTGTTTCGTTGAAAGCTTCAGAAGGAGAGTGGCCCTTGCTGCGTAATACATCGTACTGAGCAGCGAAGATACCCTGGATAGCACCCATCAAAGTACCGCGCTCACCTGTAAGGTCGCTGAATACTTCTTTCTTGAAATCTGTTTCAAACAGGTAACCGCTTCCTACTGCGATACCCAAAGCGATAACGCGCTCTTTAGCTTTGCCGGTAGCATCCTGGTAAATAGCGTAGCTGCTGTTTAAGCCGCGACCCTGTAAGAACATTCTGCGAAGAGAAGTTCCTGAACCTTTAGGAGCAACAAGGAATACATCAACATCAGCAGGGGGAACGATGCCAGTCTGCTCGTTGAAAGTGATACCAAAGCCATGAGAGAAATACAATGCTTTACCTGGAGTTAAATTCTTTTTTACTGTTGGCCATAATTCAATCTGAGCAGCATCGCTTAACAGGTAGCAGATAATGGTACCGCGTTGTAACGCTTCTTCAATTTCGAATAAGGTCTCACCAGGAACAAAACCATCAGCTATTGCTTTATCCCAGGTTTTGGAATTTTTACGCTGACCAACGATAACGTTGATTCCGTTGTCGCGTTGGTTTAAAGCCTGGCCAGGACCCTGCACGCCATACCCGATAACAGCTATTGTTTCATTTTTTAAAACTTCCTGAGCTTTGCTAAGTGGAAACTCTTCACGAGTTACTACATTTTCTTCCACTCCGCCAAAATTTAATTTTGCCATTTTGGTTTATTTGTTTTGAAATTTTGAGATTGGTTTTTATGAGAGATTTGAAATTTGAGATTTAAGATTCTCAAGGTTCAAGTTCGTTTGTGTTTGTTGTTTATAATAATCTGATGTAACCAGTTTTTTTATTGCGTTTGCTATGCCCAGGTGAAGACTTTCGTGTGCGGTGGCACAGGTAAGAACTTCTTCAATCGAGTGCATTTCATACTTGAATGTTCCTGTAGCAAAAGGCTGTATTTGCTCAAACCTGTTTGCCGCCAGATCACTTTCAATTTTGTCCAGGTTAGCGAATGCAAGCCTTTTCAAGTCATTTAGTTCTTCTTCCGTTATGAAACTTTCCGGCCTTGTTCCTTTTTTGTATTTGTCGAAATATGGATTGTCTGCATGCTTATCAACACCTGAACTTATATAGCAAAGTGCAGTAGTGCTTGTGATTATATGTCCAAAATTCCAAACAATATTATTATTGAAGCCTGCCGGTATTTCATTCAATTGCTCAATACTCAAATCTTCTATCAGCCCGAGAAATATTTCTCTTATTCGTCTAATGTATTTTGTGGTGTATTGCATGTGGTTAAATGAACGTTTCTCTAACAATAAAATCAATCCGTTTCCATGATGCTTTCACAACGTAAAACGTATAACTTATCACGTACAACTTGTTTACATTGTGAACACTTCATCCTGTTTATCCAGGAATTCGTTTTCTATAACTTCTTCTGCCGGTTCTGCCTGGTCGAATTCTTTCAACTTTTCGTGGAAGCCTTTGCTGGCTTTTATAATGGCAACTCTTGCACTGCGAACGAATTCAATCAATCCGTATGGTTCAAGCGCTTTGATCAAAGTATCGATCTCTTCACGGTGACCTGCAGTTTCAAATACAGTATAGTCCTTGCGGATCACGACTGCTTTCGCGCCGTATTGACGAAGTAAACGTTCTACTTTTACTTTTTCAGCAATTACGTCAGTCGGTACTTTGTACAAAGCCAGTTCTTGCCAAACCAATTCTTCGTTGGTGTTGTAGTATGCTTTCAACACTTCAACCTGCTTTTCTATCTGGCGGCAAAGTTTGCGAACTACATCTTCTGTTTCGTTGATCACAATTGTAAAGCGGTGTACACTTTCAACTTCAGAAGGAGATGTGTTCAGGCTTTCTATGTTGATCTTACGGCGTGAGAAAATAATTGCGATGCGGTTAAGTAAACCGATCTGGTTTTCTGTATATACCGTTATTGTGAATTCTTGTTTTGACATCTTTTAAAATTGACAGTTGACAATTGAAAATTGATAATGATAATTATATGGAACAACCGACAGATTAATTTTCAACTGTCAATTTTCCATTTTCAATTATTTAAGCCTTATTTCGGAGACTCCGCAACCTTGCGGAACCATTGGGAACACGTTGTTTTCTTTACCCACCATTACTTCCAGCAAATATGCCCCGTCATGATCCAACATGGTTTTTACTGCGTTTTTTAAATCTGCCCGCTGATCAATTTTTTTGCCTTCAATGCCATAGCCTTTGGCTACCTGTACATAATCAGGGCTGGTGATATTAACAAATGAATAACGTTTGTCATGGAACAATTGCTGCCACTGACGCACCATTCCGAGGAACTGGTTGTTCAGGATCAGGATCTTTACTGCAGCACCAAATTGCATGATTGTTCCTAATTCCTGAATAGTCATTTGAAAACCACCGTCACCGATGATAGCAACAACAGTCTTGTCAGGAGCGCCATATTTAGCACCGATTGCAGCAGGTAAGCCGAAGCCCATTGTGCCAAGACCGCCGGAAGTTACATTGCTCATGGTATTGTTATACTTCGCGTAACGGCAAGCGACCATTTGGTGTTGTCCAACGTCTGTAGCGATGATTGCGTTGCCATCCGTTAATTCGTTGAGCACTTTTAATACTTCACCCATTGTCAGGATCTCTGTAGAAGGATTTAATTCTTCATTGATCACTTCTTCCACTTCTTTCTTTTCCAGTTCACGGAACTTAGCCAGCCATTCTGAATGATCACGTTTTTCAAGCAAATCGGTCAACAATGGAAGCGTCTCTTTACAGTCACCCCAAACAGGAACGGCTGATTTTACGTTCTTGTCTATTTCAGCAGGATCAATATCAAAATGAATAACCTGTGCTTGTTTGGCATATTTGTCCAGTCTACCTGTAACACGGTCATCAAAACGCATTCCCACCGCAATCAATACATCACATTCGTTTGTTAGAACGTTGGGAGCATAGTTACCATGCATACCCAGCATACCAACTCCTAAAGGATGATCCGTTGGAATGGCGCTCATACCCATGATGGTCCATGCAGCAGGAAGTCCTGTCTTTTCTATGAAAGCTTTGAATTCTTTTTCAGCACGACCAAGGATAACACCTTGTCCAAAAATTACGAAAGGTTTTTTAGCTTCGTTGATCAGTTTTGCTGCTTCAACGATATATTCTTTGCGGACAGTTGGTTTTGGCTTGTAGCTTCTGATATGATTACAAGGAGTATAACCTGAATATTCAAACATCTGCAACTGTGCATTCTTTGTGATATCGATCAACACGGGACCTGGTCTGCCAGTCTTTGCGATGTAAAATGCTTTAGCAAGAACAGAAGGAATTTCTGTAGCATCAGTAACCTGGTAGTTCCATTTGGTAACCGGTGTGGTTATATTGATCACATCCGTTTCCTGGAAGGCATCAGTACCCAACAGGTGCGCAAATACCTGACCTGTTACACACACAAGAGGTGTACTATCGATCATCGCATCAGCAAGACCTGTAACCAGGTTTGTTGCACCGGGACCGCTTGTCGCAAACACCACACCCACGCGGCCGGAAGCTCTTGCATATCCCTGCCCGGCATGTATGCCCCCCTGCTCATGACGGACCAGTATGTGCTCCAGTCTGTCAGTGTAATCGTACAACGCGTCATAAATAGGCATAATAGCGCCTCCGGGATAGCCGAAAATAGTATCCACTCCTTCAGCCAGGAAAGCTTCAAGAACGGCTTGTGAACCACTTATGGTTTTGGGTGCTTCTGCAACCTGTTTTTTCGTTTCTGCTGCGTCCAATATGGTTGAGTTACTCATAATGATGAATTACTTGATGATCAATTAATAAAAGTGAATGGTGAATGGTCAATAGTGAAAGGTGGATCTTCGTCTCTGTACAATAACCTCATTCCTACGCCTTACACCTTATACCTCACACCTGATACCTTTCTACGCTTCATCCGTTACACAACCTTCTGCGGCTGTTTTAACGCACTGGGCATATTTGTATAAAATACCTTTTGTTGCTTTCAATGCTGGTTTTTTCCATGCTGCTCTCCTCTGTGCAATTACATCTTCAGCTACTTTTAGCGTAAGTGTATTTTTAACAGCATCTATTTCAATGATGTCATTGTCTTCTACCAGTCCGATCAAACCACCTTCATACGCTTCGGGAGTGATATGGCCCACAACAAATCCATGCGTTCCGCCGCTGAATCGTCCGTCGGTGATCAAGGCTACTGTTTTACCTAAACCAGCACCGATGATAGCGCCTGTTGGTTTCAACATTTCCGGCATACCAGGAGCTCCTTTAGGACCGATGTTCCTGATCACAACAACATCACCCGCGTGAACTCTTCCGCTTTGCAGACCTTTGATCAGGTCATGTTCTCCGTCGAATACCCTTGCCGTTCCTTCAAAACGCTCACCTTCTTTACCGGAGATCTTTGCAACGCTTCCGCCTTCTGCAAGGTTACCGTATAATATTTGTAAGTGCCCTGTAGCTTTTAACGGCGTTTCCAGCGGCATAATTATTTTTTGTTGGTCGAAGTCAAGTGTTGGAGCGTCTTCGAGATTTTCTGCAACAGTTTTTCCTGTTACAGTCAGGCAATCCCCATGCAACAAACCTTTGCTCAATAAGTATTTCATCACTGCAGGAACACCTCCATACTGGTGAAGATCTTCCATCAGGTATTTACCGCTTGGTTTGAAGTCAGCCAATACAGGAACCCGGTCGCTGATCGCCTGGAAATCATCCTGTGTTAAAGGCATATCCACGCTTTTTGCAATCGCAATCAGGTGTAATACTGCGTTTGTGCTTCCACCTAACACCATGATAACGGTGATCGCATTTTCGAAAGCTTTACGCGTCATGATGTCGCGTGGCTTAATATCTTTCTCCAACAATATTTTTATTGCAGCACCGGCAGCTTCACATTCCTGTTGTTTTTCCTTGCTTAAAGCAGGGTTGGAAGAAGAATAAGGCAGGCTCATACCTAAAGCCTCAATAGCGCTGGCCATTGTATTTGCAGTGTACATACCACCGCATGCACCGGCACCCGGACAAGCATGTTGAACAATACCTTTAAAATCCCCTTCGCTGATGTTGCCTGCAATCTTTTGACCCAATGCTTCGAATGCACTTACCAGGTTCAGGTCCTGTCCTTTATAATGGCCCGGAGCAATTGTTCCACCGTATAGCATGATAGAAGGACGATTTAACCTTCCCATCGCAATCAAAGAGCCTGGCATGTTTTTATCACAACCCGGAATGCAAACCAATCCGTCATAATACTGAGCGCCTGCATTTGTTTCAATACTGTCGGCGATAACATCACGACTAACAAGGCTATAACGCATACCATCTGTACCCATGCTGATACCGTCGCTCACACCAATAGTGTGAAAACGCAAGCCCAGCAATCCTTCTGTTGCATTTATGCTTTTCCTTACACTTGTAGCCAGATCATTCAGGTGCATGTTACAAGGATTACCATCCCATCCCATGCTTGCAATACCTACCTGTGCTTTCTTGAAGTCTTCTTCTTTAAAACCGATAGCATAATACATTGCCTGTGCTCCCGGCTGTGTTTCGTCTTGTGTTAAAACCTTTGAGTATTTATTCAGATCGCTCATTTGATTGAGATTATTTTATTGATTAGGATTTTTTTGTCTGGATCGGGATTTGGAGGATTAGTGGATTGTGAGATTATTATCCCGTTAATCCTTTAATCCGATAATCCTGATCAAGACTGATTTTGATTTGGATTTTGTCCGGATCGGGATTTGGCGGATTAGTGGATTGTGGGATTATTATCCCGTTGATCCTTTAATCCGATAATCCTGATCAAGACTGATTTTGATTTGGATTTTGTCCGGATCGGGATTTGGAGGATTAGTGGATTGTGAGATTATTATCCCGTTAATCCTTTAATCCGATAATCCTGATCAAGACTGATTTTGATTTGGATTTTGT